>JBKBHR010000006.1:0-50546 GCA_046297575.1 Erythrobacter cryptus | reverse complement strand
CTCCCGCCCCCCCCGCCTCCCCCCCCCCCCCCGCCGCGGCGCCAGGGCGGTTGCAAGTCCGGAGTGAAAGGGCCCGTGCCGGGCGGTGCGGCGCGCCGCGCGCTCAGGGGCGCAGCGAGGCCTCGAGCGCGGGCCAGCGCTTGAGCGCCGCCTCGATCTCGCCGGCTGCGGCGCGCAGCAGCGGCAGGCGGGTGCGCACCAGCTCGTCCTGCGAGATGCGCGTGGTCGAGGTCGAACAATTGATCGCCGCGATCACCGCGCCCGCCCGCCCGAAGATCGGCACCGCCACCGAGACGATGCCATAATCAAGCTCGTCGAGCGCCGAATCATAGCCGCGCTCGGCCACCAGCGCGAGCCGCTCGGCCATCGCTGCCGGCTCGGTCACCGTGCGCTCGGTGAAGCGCTGGAAGGGCGCGCCGGACAGCAGGGCCTCGCGCTCGGCAGCGGGGAGGTGCGCGGCCATGGCCTTGCCCATCGAGGTGGCGTGGAAGGGAAAGCGCGTGCCCACCCCGGCGGCAACGCGAAAGCGCCGGTCGGTCGAAACATGAGCGACATAGAGGATGTCGCTGCCCGAGAGCACCGCGAGACTGGCGCTGTCACCGGTCTGGTCGCGCAGGTGCTGGAGCGGTGGCAGCACCACCTGCTCGATCTGCATCGAGGCAAGGAAGGCCGAACCGATCGTCAGCACCGCGGGGCGCAGCAGGAAGCGGCGCTCGTGCTGGCCGATATAGCCCAAATCGACGAGGGTGATGAGGCACCGCCGCGCCACCGCCGGGGGCAGGCCGGTGCGCGCGGCGACTTCGGAGAGGGTCATCTCGGGGTGATCCTCGTCGAAGGCCTTGAGCACGCGCAGGCCGCGCTCGAGCGTGGAGAGATATTCGGGGTTCTTGCTCCCTCCCGGCTCAGACCCTTCGAATCCCATGCACTGGCCTTTCGATGCTGCGGCGGACAGCCGCATCGTCAGCCCCCAATAACGGGGGCGCAGTGACGCTGTCCATCCGCGCGCCATCGAAGCTCACGGGAAAGCGGATCGTGCGGAAGGGGCCGTGCGGGCCGTCGGGATCGCTGACCTCGAGGCCGAGCACGCGGGCCTGCTCGGTGGCGAGCACCTCGGCGCTGTCATGCACGGGCGCATTGGGCACCTCGAGCCGGGTCAGCCGCTCACACCACTCGGCGCGCGGGCGGGTGGCGAAGATCGGGGCGAGGAAGGCGACCACGTCCTCATAATGGGCGATGCGCGCCTCGCGCGTGGCAAAGGCGGGCAAGGCCAGCATGTCGGGCCGCTCGACCGCGGTTGCGAGGTTCTCCCAGAACTTCGGCGGCGAGGACATGTGCAGCGCCAGCCACTTGCCGTCCTCGCAGCGGAACACGTAGCTTTGCGACACGTGGGGCCGGGAATAGGGCCCCATCACCTCGCCTGCCGAAAGCAGGTGGGTGAAATCATCGAGGTTGAAGTGGCACATGGCCTCGAACATCGAGGTTTCCACCACCCGGCCCTTGCCCGTGGTGTGGCGCTCGTTGAGCGCGGCGAGAATGCCGAGCGCGGTGTAGAAGCCGGTCATGGCATCGGCGATCGCCGGGCCGACGACGCGGGGATGCTCGGGATTGACGAGCAGCCTCAAAAAGCCGCTCGCGGCCTGGGCCACGGTGTCGAATGCCGGGCGGTCCCGGTCGGGCCCCTCGCTGCCGAAGCCCGAGATCGAGGCATAGACGAGCCGCGGGTTGATCGCCTGGAGCCGCGCGGCATCGACATTGAGCCGCTGCGCCACCCCGGGGCGGAAGTTCTGGATGAACACGTCCGCATCCTCGACCAGCCGGTCGAGCACGGCGAGATCCTCGGGCTTCTTGGGATCGATGGTGATCGAGCGCTTGCCCCGGTTATAGGTCTGGAAATGGGGCGAGTAGAGCCCGCCGTTGAAGGCGCGGAAGGGATCGCCGGTGCCGGGCTGCTCGATCTTGATCACCTCGGCGCCCATGTCGGCCAGCAGCATCCCTGCTGCCGGGCCGGTGATGAAGGTGCCCATTTCGAGCACGCTGACGCCTGCGAGTGGCCGAGCGGTCATCCCCGTGATCCCATTTGCTTGCCTTGCCTGCCTCGGCCTTCTATAGACTTCGTATATCGAAATCAACTTCGATTATCGAAAGGATGTATCATGCGCATCGGCAAGCAAGACAATGCCGTCAGCTCGATCTGCACTTCGGATGAGGCCAGCATCACCGTGCGCGGCAAGGATCTGTGCAGCGAGGTGATCGGCGAGCTCGACTTCACCAGCTATTTCTGGCTGCTCGTCACCGGCGCGATGCCGGGCGCGGCGCAGCAGGCGCTTGCCAATGCGGTGCTCTGCGCGATCGCCGAGCATGGCCTCGTGCCCTCGGTGGTGGCTGCGCGCATGACCTTTGCGGCGGCGCCCGAGGCCTTCCACGGCGCGGTGGCCGCGGGCCTGCTGGGCTGCGGCAGCGTGGTGCTGGGCAGCGCCGAGGTGGCCGGGCGCTTCTATGCCAGGGTGGTTGCCGAGGCCGAGGCGAGCGGGGTCGATCCCGCTCAGGCCGCAAGCGCCGCGGTCAAGGCGCTCAGGGCCGAGAAGCAGGCGATCCCGGGTTTTGGCCACCCCCAGCACTCCGCCGGCGATCCGCGCGCGCACCGGCTGCTGGCGCTCGCCAAGGAGCACGGGATGGAGGGCAAGCACATCGCCATGCTGCGCACCATCGAGGCGGTGCTGCCCGAGGCGATCGGGCGCGCCTTGCCGATCAATGTCAACGGCGCGATCCCGGCGGTGATGCTCGATGCCGGCTTCCCGCTCGCCGCGCTCAAGGGCATTTCGTTGCTCGCGCGCACCGCCAGCCTGATCGCGCACCTGACCGAGGAGACCGAGCGTCCGATCGGCTTCGTCATGTCGGGCGCGGCGGCGGCGCGCATCGCCTTCGCGCCGGTCGCCTGAACGCCGCGACGCCGCGCCCCGTTTGAGCACTTTTGAGGGGAGGCGCGGCCCTCGGCGGGCCTTGCATGGGCGCGGCTTGGGCGCCAAAGGGAAGGCCGGACAGGAGAGCTTCCCCCATGCCGCAAGCCTTACGCCAGATCGACCATTTCATCCTTGGCGAAACCCCGCCCGCAACCCGAAAGCACCAGGTCTGGAACCCTTCGACCGGCGAGGTGCAGGCCGAGGTTGCGCTTGGCGATGCGGCGCTGCTTGCCCGCGTGGTGGAAAGCGCCAAGCGCGTCCAGCCGCAATGGGCCGCCACCAATCCGCAGCGCCGCGCGCGGGTGATGTTCGCCTTCAAGGCGCTGGTCGAGGCCGAGATGCAGAGCCTTGCCGAACTGCTTTCGAGCGAGCACGGCAAGACCATCGCAGATGCCAAGGGCGATATTCAGCGCGGCCTTGAGGTGATCGAATATGCCTGCGGCATTCCGCAGATCATGAAGGGCGAATATACCCATGGCGCCGGGCCGGGGATCGACGTCTATTCCTGGCGCCAGCCGCTCGGGGTGGGCGCGGGCATCACCCCCTTCAATTTCCCGGCGATGATCCCGATGTGGATGTTCGGCATGGCGTGTGCTGCAGGCAATGCCTTTATCCTCAAGCCCTCCGAGCGCGATCCCAGCGTGCCGGTGCGCCTGGCTGAACTGTTCCTCGAGGCCGGGGCACCCGAGGGTCTGCTCCAGGTCGTCCATGGGGACAAGGAGATGGTCGATGCGATCATCGACCACCCGGACATCCCGGCGATCAGCTTCGTCGGCTCCTCCGACATCGCCCATTACATCTACGCCCGCGGCAGCGCGCTCGGCAAACGGGTGCAGGCCTTTGGCGGGGCCAAGAACCACGGGATCGTGATGCCCGATGCCGACATGGACCAGGTGGTGAGCGATCTGGTCGGCGCGGCCTATGGCTCGGCGGGCGAGCGTTGCATGGCGCTGCCCGTGGTGGTGCCGGTGGGCGCGCAGACCGCCGAGCGATTGAAAGAACGGCTGATCCCGGCGATCCATGGCCTCAGGATCGGTGTATCGAGCGATCCCGATGCGCATTATGGCCCGGTGGTTACCCCTGAGCACAAGGCGCGCGTCGAACAGTGGATCACCACGGCCGAGCAAGAAGGCGCCGAGATCGTCATCGATGGGCGCGGCTTCACCTTGCAGGGGCACGAGAAGGGCTTCTTCGTCGGCCCGACGCTGATCGACCGGGTGACGCCGCAGATGAAATCCTATCAGGAAGAGATCTTCGGACCCGTTCTCCAGATCGTGCGCGCGGCCGATTTCGAGGAGGCGCTGCGCCTGCCCTCGCAGCACCAATATGGCAATGGCGTGGCGATCTTCACCCGCAACGGCCATGCCGCGCGCGAATTTGCCGCCAGGGTCAATGTCGGCATGGTCGGCATCAATGTGCCGATCCCGGTGCCGGTGGCCTATCACTCCTTCGGCGGGTGGAAGCGCTCGGGCTTTGGCGATATCGACCAATATGGCGTTGAGGGGATGCGCTTCTGGACGAAGAACAAGAAGATCACCCAGCGCTGGCCCGATGGCGGCGGGGATGGCTCCAACGCCTTCGTCATCCCCACCATGGGCTGAGGCCGGTGCGCGCGGCGCCCCTGGCAGTGGCGCTGGCGCTGGGGCTTGGGGCCTGCCGCGCCGAGGCGCCCGAGCCTCCCGAAGCCGCGGCAGCGGGAGCGCCGCCCGCGCCCGCCGCAAGCACGCCCGCGGCCGCAACCCCGGCGCCGGCACCGTCACCTTCGCTGGCGCGCGACACCCCCGTCGCCAACACCATCCCCGCGCGGTTTCACGGGGTTTGGGATGCCGAGGGCGGCAGCTGCGACCGCTGGTCGGACGCGCGGCTTGAAATTTCGGCTCACGAGATCGCTTTCTACGAAAGCCGCGGGAGCGTCCTCGAGGTGCGCGAGGGCAAGGACGGCGCGGCGCGGGTGGTGCTCGCGATGCGCGGCGAAGGCGAGGAATGGGAAATGGGCCTGACGCTCACCGTGACGGGCGCCGGCGCCGGGGAGCGGCTGGTTGCGCTGATCGATCCTGATGGCGAGGTGGTGCTGCGCCCGATCCGGCTGAAGCGCTGCCCGGCCTGAGAACGCCGCTCATGCCGCGGCAATCGCCGCGATCACCTCGGCAAGCCAGGCGCGCGCCTCGGCATCCGCGCCCACATCGGCCACGAACTCCTGCCCGCGCGAGGCGGCGTTGAGCTGCCCGTCCGGCCCCCAGCGCGCCGGATTGGCGTGATAGGAAAGCCCGGTGCGCGCAAAAAAGCCGGGCACGCGCCAGAGGCTTGGGCGCGCTCCCGGCGCGGTCAGCCGCAGCCCCGCAGGCGCGCGGCGCGCTGCTGCGCCCGGCCCGAGATAGAGCCGGTCATTGCCGGCATGAAGGCCAAAGGCATGGGGGTGGCCAAGCGCGCGGAAAGGGGCAAGGACAGGGGTATCGGCAGTCGCCACGTCGATCACCTCGGCGACCTCGAGATAGCCGAAGATGCGGTGATGGCGGCCTTCGTCCGGACTGTCGAACAGGCCGAAGAACAGGAACACATCCCCCACCCCCACGCCCTGACGCGCCAGGTGCCCCTCGGCAGCATGGCACTGGCCGAGGATCGCCCGGCCATCGCCGGTGAACAGCGGATCGTGGTGGCAGGCATCGCCCGCGCCCAGCCGCCCGCCGCTCGCCCGCGCCACCAGCGCGCCCAGCCCGAGCGCGCCATAGGTGATCGGCGAGAGGCCCTTGCTGTCGGGGATCGGCAGGCTGACCGGGCGCCCGTCCACGATCGGCGAAGGCCCGCCGCCCGATGCCGTGTCAAACCCCTTGCGTGACAGCACGATCCGCATGGCTGCCACGCTTCGCGCGACCGGGCTGCTTGCGCAAGCGGCAACTTCGGCGCTTGGCTTTTGCCGCCCCATGCGGCTAAGGGCGCCGCACCATGCACACCCCGCCCCTTCCCGCCCGGCGCGCCGAGGCTCCCGCGAACGGCTGACCGAGCAGGATCATGAAGCGGGTGTTTGCCAATATGGGCTGGCTTTTGGGCGGGCGCGGGTTCAACGCGGTGCTCAGCCTTGTCTATCTTGCCATTGCCGCGCGCACCCTGGGCACCCAGGGTTTTGGCCATTTCGCGCTGATCGTGGCGCTGGGCCAGGCGGTCACCGGCCTTGCCAATTTCCAGACCTGGCAGTTCATCGTGCGTTGGGGCGCCAATGGCGATGGCGGCAGCGTCGATCCAGACAAGGCGCGCGAGGCCACCGGCTTTGCCATGGCGCTCGATGTCGTCTCGGTGGCGCTGGGCCTTGCGCTCGCCGGCGCGGTGATCGCCAGCGCGCCCTGGTGGCTCGAGGTGCCGCGCGACCTGCTGGGCCTTGCCTTTGCCTATTGCGCGGTGAGCCTCGCGGCGATCCGCACCACGCCCACCGGCATCCTGCGGCTGCATTTCCAGTATGGCCGGGCTGCCATGGCCGAGGCGGTGCAGCCCATGGTGCGCACGCTTGGCGCCGCGCTGGCGCTTGTCTTCATGCCCAATGTCACCGGCTTCATCCTCGCTTATGCCGCCTCGGAGATCGCGGTTGCCGCGGCCTTGTGGGTGGCAGCGGCGCGGGTGCAGCCGATCAGCCTTGCGGCCATCAGCCTCAAGTCCATCCCCTCGCGCCACCGCGATGCCTGGCGCTTCGTGGTTTCCACCAATCTTTCGGGCAGCCTCTCGGTCGCGGGCAAGCAGGTCATCATCCTGCTGGTGGGCACCTTTGGCGGGGCCGCGCTTGCCGGGGGCTTCCGCGTTGCCAGCCAGCTTGGCCAGGCGCTCATCAGCCTTGCCCAGACGGTGAGCAAGGCGATCCTGCCCGAACTCGTCCATTCGCGCCAGAACGCGCTCACCATCGCCCGGCGCATGGCCAATATCGCCGCGGTGGGCGGGGTGATCGCGGTGGTCACCGCGCTCGCCTTCGGGCGCATCGGGCTGGAGCTCATCGCGGGCGAGGATTTCGGCGTGTTCTACTGGGCGATGGTGATCCTTGCCATTGCCGGGGCGGTCGAGCTGGTGGGGGCGAGCCTTGAATCGCTGCTGGTTTCGGCCGGCAAGGCGCATATTGCCTTCATCGTGCGCGCGGTGCCGACGCTGCTGGCGCTGGTGCTGCTCGATGCCGCGATCGCCTGGAACGGGGCCAAGGGCGCGGCCTTCGCGCTGCTGGGATCGAGCAGCCTTGCGGTGATCGGCTTCTATATCGCGATCCTCAACCTCAAGCAGATCCGCCTGGTGGTCGAGCCGGATGCCGAGGAGGAAGCGGCAGCGGCATCACCAGCCGCCGCCCCGCCGCCCGAGCGCTGATCACCCCTCGTAGGCGAGCCTGGGCTTGCGTGCCGCCGCGGTCTCGTCGAGCCGCCGACGCGGGGCGTGAAGCGGCGCCTGCTTCAGGCTCTCATCCCCCGCCAGCGCGCGGCGCACCACCGCGCGGAAGGCGGCGATGAACTGGTCGATCGCGGCCTTGCTCTCGGTCTCGGTCGGCTCGACCAGCATGGCCCCGTGCACCACCAGCGGGAAATAGACCGTCATCGGGTGATAGCCCTCGTCGATCAGCCCCTTGGCAACATCGAGCGTCGAAAGGCCATTGGCAAAGTCCTTGTCGCCAAACAGCGCCTCGTGCATGCACGGGCCGCTGGCAGCGAAGGGCGCATGGAGAATGTCCTCCATGCTGCGCAGGATGTAATTGGCGTTCAAGACCGCATCCTCGGCCACCTGCTTCAGCCCATCAGCCCCGTGGCTGAGGATATAGGTGAGCGCGCGGGTGAACATCCCCATCTGCCCGTGGAAAGCGGTCATGCGCCCGAAGCTGGGGCCGCGCTCGGCGCTGTCCTCCTCCTCGACGAGGTAGAACTCTCCGGTCTCGGCCCGGCGGCGGATGAAGGGCAAGGGGGCATAGGGCGCCAGCGCCTCGGACAGCACCACCGGCCCCGCACCCGGCCCGCCGCCGCCATGCGGGGTGGAGAAGGTCTTGTGCAGGTTGATGTGCATGGCATCAACGCCAAGATCGCCGGGGCGCACCTTGCCGACGATGGCGTTGAAATTGGCCCCGTCGCAATAGACATAGCCGCCCGCGGCATGGACCGCATCGGCGATCCTGCGGAAATCCTTCTCGAACAACCCGCAGGTGTTGGGATTGGTGATCATCACCGCGGCAACATCGGGGCCAAGGCGGGCCTCGAGCGCCGCGAGATCGACCCGGCCCTCAGGGGTCGCCGGGATGTTCTCGACCCGGTAATTGGCAAAGGCCGCGGTCGCCGGGTTGGTGCCATGGGCGCTTTCGGGCACCAGCACTACCTCGCGCGCATCGCCGCGCGCTTCGTGCGCGGCGCGGATGGCCAGGATCCCGCACAGCTCGCCATGCGCGCCGGCCTTGGGGCTCATGGCGACGGCGGGCATGCCGGTGAGCTTGCACAGCCATTCGCCGAGCTGGTGGATCACCTCGAGCGCGCCCTGCACCGCGTTCTGCGGGCTGAGCGGGTGGATATCGGCAAAGCCGGGCAGGCGCGCGATCTTCTCGTTCAACCGCGGATTGTGCTTCATCGTGCACGAGCCCAGCGGGAAGAAGCCAAGATCAATGCCATAATTCTGGCGCGACAGGCGGGTGTAGTGGCGCACGGTTTCAGGCTCGGTGAGGCCAACCAGCCCGATCGGCGCGCTGCGGGCAAGGCCACCGAGGCGGCTCGGCGCATTGGGGTCGGGCTCGGGCAGATCGACGCCCGTCACATCGGCCCGGCCGATCTCGAACAGCAGCGGCTCTTCCAGCATCAGCGCGCGGTTGCCGGTGGTGGTGGGCGCCGCCAGCCCGGCCAGTGCTTGATCGGCCGCCGGCATCTCGGGCTTCCAACCGCTCTTGTTGGGGGCGTTCATTGCGCGGCCTCCTTGATGCTGGCTTCAAGCTCGCAGGCGAGCCGTTCGATATCCGCTTCGCTGGTGGTCTCGGTGACGGCCACGAGCAGCGCATGTTCGAGCGCCGCGACGCCCGGATAGAGCCGCCCGAGCGAGACCCCGCCGAGCACGCCGCGACCCGCCAGATCGCGCACGATCGCCCGCGCCGGCTTGCCGCCGAGCATCAGCGTGAACTCGTTGAAGAAAGCATGGTTGAGCACCGCGACGCCGGGCACCTTGGCCAGCCGATCGGCGGCAAGGCAGGCCAGCCGATGGTTCTCGGCAGCAAGCTGGCGCAGCCCCTTCTCGCCCAGCAGCGTCATGTGGACCGAGAAGGCGAGCGCGCACAGGCCCGAATTGGTGCATATATTGCTCGTCGCCTTCTCGCGGCGGATGTGCTGTTCGCGGGTCGAGAGCGTCAGCACGAAGCCGCGCCGCCCTTGCGCATCCACGGTCTCGCCGCAGAGCCTCCCCGGCATCTGGCGCACGTGCTTGGGATCGCGCACCGCGAAGAGGCCGAGGTAAGGCCCGCCGAATTGGAGGCCAACGCCGAGCGCCTGGCCCTCGCCCACCACGATATCCGCGCCCATCTCGCCCGGCGCCTTGATCGCGCCCAGAGCCACCGGCTCGGTGTTGACCACCACCAGCAGCGCGCCCCGGGCATGGGCGGCTTCGGCCACGGGGGCAAGGTCGGAAATGCGCCCGAGGATGTCGGGATATTGCACCACCACGCAGGCGGTCTCGTCGTCGATCCGGGCGATGAGGCCATCAAGATCGGGCTCGGGGGTGATCGCTGGCAGGGCATCGGCGATGGTATCGCCGGTGAAGTGCGCCATGGTCTTGACCACCTGGGCATAGTGGGGATGCAGCGCGCCCGAAAGCACCGCGCGCTTGCGCCGGGTGATGCGGGTTGCCATCGCCACCGCCTCCCAGCACGCGGTCGAGCCGTCATAGAGCGAGGCATTGGCGAGCGCGCAGCCATAGAGCCGCGCGACCTGGGTCTGGAACTCGAACAGCATCTGCAGCGTGCCCTGCGCGATTTCCGGCTGGTAGGGGGTGTAGGCGGTGAGGAACTCGCCGCGCTGGATGATCGCATCGACACTGGCCGGCACGTGGTGGCGATAGGCCCCGGCGCCGAGGAAGAACGGCACCTCGCCCGCCACCAGGTTCTTCGCTGCCAGCGCCTTCATGTGGCGTTCGACCGCCATCTCGCTGGCGTGGAGCGGCAGGCCGGGGATCGGCCCGTCGAGCCGGGCGGCCTCGGGCACATCGACGAACAGGTCATCGATGCTGGTCGCCCCGATGCGGGCGAGCATCGCCTGCCGGTCGGCATCGGTGAGGGGAAGGTAGCGCATGGTGTGTGGCTTTCCTTGGCTGGGCGGGAGAGGATGAGGATCAGGCGGGGGACGGGGGCGGCTCGGGCGGCGCGGCGAGCGGCGCCGTGCCAAGCGCGGCGAGATCGGCCAAAGCCCCGGCAAAACGCGCCGGGCCGGTGTGGCTGGTGCGCATCCACGGGGCGAGCCAGATACGAAAGCCCGCCGCGCGCACCCGGTGGCAGAAGGCGTAATCGTCGGAAAGCAGGTGCCCGGTCTCGGGATCGATCAGCGGCTGGAACAGCGCGTGGAGATGATCGCCCACCAGCCCGCTGTCACGGTCGAGCTGGTCAGGGGCATAGCGCAGCTCGGGGTGCCGCGCGATGAGGCCGGCGATCACCTCGCGGCGAATCGCCATCAGCCCGGTGCCGATCCGGGTCAGCTCGATCGGCTGATCGAGACGGAACTGCCCCTTGGGATCGACGAGATCGAGCGCGAAGACCCCGGAGAAGCGCTCGAGCGCGGCCGGGTTGCCAGCGGCAAGGCCACGTTCGGCGGCGGCGGCAACGAGGTTCCAGTTGATCCGCCGCTTGGGGCAGGGCGCACCCACCACCGCCAGCGCGGGATCGGCCTCCATCCGCGCGACGAGGCCGATGAGCTGATCGGGATCAAAGCCGATATCGCCATCGATGAAGACGAGGTAGCGCGCCTCGCTCTGCATGAAGGCGGCGGCGAGCGCGTTCCTTGCCCGGTCGATCACGGCATTGTTGCTGAGCCAGGCAAAGCGGCAGCCCAGCCCCGCCCGCTCGGCCGCGCCAACCAGGCCGATGATGCTGCGCAGATAGTCCGCCGCCGCCCCGGCATAGAGCGGGGTGGCAACCATCAGGCTGGCAGCTTGGGGGGCGGGGGCGGCGCTCACGGGCGGGTTCGGCTCACAGGCTCTCGATGAAGGCCTTGTAGCCCTCCTCGTCCATCAGCGCGTCAAGCTCGCCCGCATCGGCGATGGTCATGCGGAAGAACCAGCCCTCGTCCTCGGGGCTGGAATTGACCAGCGCCGGATTGTCCTCGAGCGCCGGGTTGATCTCGGTGACCTCGCCGGTGATCGGGGCATAGACATCCGAGGCGGCCTTGACGCTCTCGACCACCGCGGCATCCTTGCCCTGCTCGATCAGCGCGCCGACCTCGGGCAGTTCGACATAGACGATATCGCCCAGCTGGCCCTGGGCATAATGGGTGATGCCGACGGTGGCGACATCATCCTCGACCTCGATCCACTCGTGTTCGTCGGTGTAGTAGCGCGGCATGTGATCAGCTCCCTCGATGGTAGCGGTGCGGGACAAAGGGGGTGGCAACCACGGTGGCGGCAAGGCGCTTGCCCCGCACCTCCACCTCGAGCGCGGTGCCGGGGGCGGCATGGGCGCTGGCGACATAGGCCATGGCGATCGGCACGCCGAGCGTGGGCGAAAAGCCGCCGCTGGTGACGGTGCCGATCCTGTCGGCCCCGGCATGGACCGCGGCGCCCTCGCGCGCGGGCAGGCGCCCATCGAGCCTGAGGCCAACCCATTTGCGCTGCGTGCCTTGATTGATCTCGCGGATGATCCGTTCAGCGCCCGGAAAGCCGCCGGTGCTGCGGCGGCGCTTGTTGATGCCAAAGGTGAGCCCTGCTTCGATCGGGCTGGTCTCAACCGTAAGGTCATGGCCATAGAGCGGCAGTCCGGCCTCGAGCCGCAGCGAATCGCGCGCGCCGAGGCCGATCGGCTTCACTTCGGGCTCGCCGCAGAGCAGGTCGGCAATCCTGGTGGCGGCTTCGGCGGGGAGCGAAATCTCGAAGCCATCCTCGCCGGTGTAGCCCGCCCGGGCGATCTGCACCGGGTGCCCGGCAAGCGCGAAGCGGCCAAAGCGCATGAAGGTCAGGCCCACCACTTCGGGCACGTGGCGCGCGAGCACCGCGGCGGCCTCGGGCCCCTGCAGCGCCAGCAGCGCCTGGTCATCGAGATGGTTGAGCGTGATCGCATCGGGCAGGGCCTCGCGCAGCAGCGCGATATCGTCCCACTTGGTCGCGCCGTTGACCACCAGGTAGAGCGCGCCATCGGACAGGCGCGAGACCATCAGGTCATCGAGCACCCCGCCCGCCGCGTCGAGCAGCAGCGAATAGCGCTGGGCGCCCGCCTTTAAGGTCGAAAGGTCGATCGGCAGCACCGCCTCGACCGCAGCGTCGAGCCCCTCGCCCGAAAGCACCAGCTGGCCCATGTGCGAGACATCGAAGAGGCCGGCATGGCTGCGCGTCCAGTGATGTTCGGCGATGATGCCTTCATACTGGATCGGCATGTCATAGCCGGCAAAGGGCACCATGCGCGCACCCCGGGCGCGGTGCCAGGCATCGAGCGGCAGCGCGGCGAGCGGCAGGTCCTCGAGCGTTTCGTCGGTCTCCTGGTCGCTGACGATCATGGTCTTCCCCGGCATCAGAAGGCAGCCAGACGGGGCCTTGTGGCCCCGCGGTGACGCTGCCCCCTCTGTCGGGTGACCTGAGAGCTTCGGCAGGCCCGCAAGGCGCGCGCCGCCTCCCCTTCGGTGGCCCGCGGCACCTGCCCCGGGCGCTTTCCAGAGTGTCATGCGGCCGGGCGGTCCGGTGGCCTGAGAGTTTCCGGGGCGGTTGCTCCTTCGGCGCCGCGGCACCCCAAGGGGTGCCGACGGGCTCTCCCGCGCGGCCGCCCGCAGCAGATTCGCACCCGCTGCGGAAGACCCCTGCGGCATGCGCCAAATGCTGCAGCGCGTCAATCGCCTGCACTTGCGCGATGCGCGGCGCAAAGCCGTTTGCGCACAGCTTTGAAGGACAATAAGACCGCGCGGCGATGAACATCACCGAAATCTACCTGATCGCGCTGGCCATCATCTTTGCCGTGCCCTGGCTGGTCTGGCGCGTGGGGCGCACCGATCACTGGGCGCCGCTGGTGGTGGTGCAGATCGTCGGCGGCATCCTGCTGGGGCCGGGGGTGCTGGGGGCGGTGTTTCCCGATTACTACGCCTTCGTGTTCCGCCCGGAAGTGATCATGGCCCTGAATGGGGTGGCCTGGTGGGCGGTGATGCTGTTCGTGTGGATCGCCGGGATCGAACTCGATCTCAGCCAGGCCTGGAAGCACCGGCGCGAGACCGGGCTGACCGCGGGCCTTGCATTGGGCGTGCCGCTGCTGGCCGGCACGGTGGCGGCGGCGCTGATCCTGGAGTTTCCCGGCTGGCGCGGGCCGAAGGGGGAATATTGGCAGGCGCTGCTCGGCATCGGCATGTCCTGCGCGGTGACAGCGCTGCCGATCCTTGTGCTGCTGATGGACAAGCTCGGCATCCTGCGCGAACAGCTCGGCCAGCGCATCCTGCGCTATGCCAGCCTCGATG
Source organism: Erythrobacter cryptus (assembly GCA_046297575.1). Taxonomy (GTDB): domain Bacteria; phylum Pseudomonadota; class Alphaproteobacteria; order Sphingomonadales; family Sphingomonadaceae; genus Erythrobacter; species Erythrobacter cryptus_A. The sequence goes on along the minus strand of JBKBHR010000006.1, from coordinate 36,967 downwards.
ACATCGCGATCTGGGGCGTGCTGGCCTTGATCCTGCTCGATTTCGACCGGCTGGCGCGCCAGGCGTTGTTCATCCTCGGCTTTGCCCTTGCCGCCTGGGCGATGCGGCGGGTGATGGCGCGCATCGGCGCGGCGGATCGCTGGGCGGTGGGCCTCATCTGGCTCGCGGTGTGCGGCTTGGCTGGCGACTGGGCGGGGCTGCACTTCATGGTCGGCGCCTTCCTTGCCGGGGTGGTGCTCGATGCCGAATGGTTCGGCCACGCGGCGATGGATCGTTTCCGCGATGTGGTGCTGCTCACCATCATGCCGGTGTTCTTCCTTTCCACCGGGCTTCGCACGCAGTGGGAAGGCGGCGGGCTCACCGTGTTTGCCGTGGCCGGGCTGCTGCTCGCCGCAGCGGTGGGGGGCAAGCTCCTTGGCGTTCATATCGCCGGGCGTCTGCTCGGCTGGAGCCGAGCCGAGGCGCGCCTCATCGGCTGGCTGCTCCAGACCAAGGCGCTGATCATGATCATCTTTGCCAACATCCTGCTCGACAAGGCGGTGATCACGCCGACCACCTTCACCGCGCTTCTGCTGATGGCGGTGGCAAGCACGATGCTGACCAAGCCCTTCGCCACCCCGCTCATCGCGAAACTGGGGGCGCGGGTGGGGGCGGAGGCTTAGCGACCGCCGTTCCGGGGTGGGGGCCGGAAGGTGGCAGCTCGCTCCTATCGGAGATGGGAACCCCACTCCCACCCGCCCGCAAGGGCAGGGGACGAATGCGGCCCTATTTCCCCGCGATCCCGAGCGCCCGTTTTATCAGCGCCTTCTCGCGGTCGGTGAAACCTCCCGTATCTTCGCCGCCCACGGGCGGGGGAACCTCGGTCGTGAAATAGACGAAGCCTTCGTCGTTCTTCGGATCGATCCACAGTCCCGATTGCAACCCGTATGCCTCCCCCGAATGACCGATGCGCGGCCGGCCATCGCCGACCAATCGATCATCGCTGCATGGACGTTCGGGGACTTCGATGATCTGAAGATGAAGGCCATAGGAGCAGAAGAACACGGTTTCCTGCGTCCGGCCATCGGCCAGTTCATACATCGCTCTGAGGCCCGTGGCAGGCAGGAGGAAGGCATCGCGCCCGCCCTGCTCAAGATCGATCAGCGCCTGTCCGATCCTGGCGAGGTCCATCATGCCGATGCGCACCCCGCCCTGCGGCGAGAAGATCGAGGCATTGGTGCCGGGCACATAGGCATCGAGATCGCAAGGCTGCCCTTCGGCCACGGGGATGGTGCAGGCCGGCGGCAGGCGCTCGGGCGCATCGGCGGCAACCTCGCCGGTATGGCGGTAGAGCGTGACCGCGCGGGCCTGCATGTCGGCATCGCACAGGGTCCAGTTGAGGCAGGCCTTCACCCCCAGCGGCTTGAACACCAGCCGCTCGATCAGCCGGTCATAGCGCTCGCCGCTTGCCGCCTCGAGCACGGTCGCCACCACCGGCGATCCGAGGTTGGCATATTGGAATGGCGCTTCGCCGGGCGGCCCGGTATCGCGCCAGGACGCCGGATCGGCCAGCTTCGCTGCGAGGCTCTCCCCCAGTGGGATGACATAGCCGGCCGCGTCCGACAGCCCGGCGCGGTGCGACATCAGATGGGCCAGCGTGACCGGGGCATCCGGGTGATAGGGTGAACGCAAGCGCCAGCCGAGAAAATCGGAAACGTCCCTATCGAGCCCGATCTTGCCCTCGTCCTTGAGCCGCAAGGCCGCGATCGCCATGATCAGCTTGGAGATGCTGGCGATCCGCACCGGATCATTGGCCTCCACCGGGCGGCCGGTTTCCTTGTTCGCCAGCCCTTCGACGATCAGCGGGCGGATGCCGTGCCTGTCGAAAGCAACCACCACCGACGCGGGCGGCTGGATGTCCTGCGCGGCGGCAGGCGCGGCGATCAAGGCGAGGGCAGCGGCGAGACGGTGGATCATGGCCCCCATCATCCCCGCCCGGCGCGCAGCGTCAATCGAGATTGGGCCTCAGCCAGCGTTCGGCCTGCGCGAGGCTCACCCCGCGGCGCTTGGCATAGTCCTCAAGCTGATCGCGCCCGATGCGGGCGACGCCGAAATATTCTGCCTCAGGGTGGCCGAAATAGAAGCCCGAAACCGCCGCGGTGGGCAGCATGGCAAAGCTCTCGGTGAGCGCAAGGCCGGCATTGGCAGGCGCATCGAGCAGATCGAACAGGATCGGCTTCAGCGAATGATCGGGGCAGGCCGGATAGCCCGGCGCCGGGCGGATGCCGCGATATTCCTCGCGGATCAGCGCTTCGTTGGTGAGCTGCTCGCCCGGGGCATAGGCCCACAAGGTGGTGCGCACGTGGCTGTGCAGCGCCTCGGCAAAGGCTTCCGCGAAACGATCCGCCAATGCCTTCAAGAGAATGTCGGAAAAATCGTCCCTTTCCGCCTGGAAGCGCGCGATGTGCGGCTCGATCCCGTGGATCGCCACGGCAAAGCCACCGATCCAGTCGCCTTCGGAATCGATGAAGTCGGCAAGGCACATATTGGCGCGCTCGCGCGATTTGCGCACCTGCTGGCGCAGGAAGGGAAGGCGCGTGCCATTCTCGAGCACCACGTCATCGCCCTCGCGCCGGCAGGGCCACAGCCCGGCCACACCGCGCGCGGTGAGCCATTTTTCGGCAATGATCCGCTCGAGCATGGCATTGGCATCGGCAAAGAGCTGGCTTGCGGTCTCGCCCACCACCGGATCGGTGAGGATCGCAGGATAGGTGCCGTGCAGCTCCCATGCGCGGAAGAACGGGGTCCAATCGATAAAGCCGCGCAGTTGCGCCAGATCCCAGTCGCTGAACACGTGCAGGCCGGGCTGGGCTGGTGCCGGGGGCTTTTCGGCCGGATCGATGACAAAGGCCCGCGCGCGCGCTTCGGCGAGCGGCAGGAGCTCGCTTTGCCCCTTGCCGCTGCGCGCCTCGCGCAGCGCGGCATATTCGCCCGCCACTTCGGCAACATAGGCCTCGCGCTGGGTGTCGGAGAGCAGCCGCGAAGCCACCCCCACCGCGCGGCTGGCATCGAGCACGTGGATCACCGGGCCATCATAGGCGGGATCGATCTTGAGGGCGGTGTGCACCTTGCTGGTGGTTGCCCCGCCGATCAGCAGCGGCACGGTCATGCCGGCGCGCTGCATTTCCTCGGCCACGGTCACCATCTCGTCGAGCGAAGGGGTGATGAGGCCCGAAAGCCCGATCATGTCGGCCTGGTTGTCGTTGGCGGCCTTGAGGATCTCGCTCCAGGGCACCATCACCCCGAGGTCGATCACCTCATAGCCGTTGCACTGCAGCACCACGCCGACGATGTTCTTGCCGATATCGTGGACATCGCCCTTGACCGTGGCCATCACGATCCGGCCCTTGGCGCGGCGCTCCTCCGGCGCCAGCAGGTCCTTTTCCGCCTCGATATAGGGGATGAGATGGGCCACCGCCTTCTTCATCACCCGGGCGGATTTCACCACCTGCGGCAGGAACATCTTGCCGCTGCCGAACAGGTCGCCGACCACGTTCATCCCGTCCATCAGCGGGCCTTCGATCACCTCGATCGGGCGTGCGGCCCGCTGGCGGGCTTCCTCGGTGTCCTCGATGATATGGGCATCGATGCCCTTGACGAGCGCATGTTCGAGCCGCTTTTCGACCGGCCAGCCGCGCCATTCGGCCGCGGCCTTGTCATCGCTCGCGCTCTTGCCCTTGTAGCTTTCGGCCAGCGCGATCAGCCGCTCGGTCGCTTGCGCATCGCGGTTGAGGATCACATCCTCGCAGGCCGCGCGCAAGACCGGGTCGATCTGGTCATAGACATCAAGCTGCCCGGCATTGACGATCGCCATGTCGAGCCCGGCGGGAATGGCGTGATAGAGGAACACCGAGTGCATCGCCCGGCGCACCGGCTCGTTGCCGCGGAAGGAGAAGGAGAGGTTTGACAGCCCCCCGGAAAAATGCGCATGCGGGCACAGCTGGCGCAAGGTTCGCACCGCCTCGATGAAATCGACGGCATAGGAATTGTGCTCCTCGATGCCCGTCGCCACGGCAAAGATGTTGGGATCGAAGATGATGTCCTCGGGCGGGAAGCCCTCGGCGACCAGAAGGTCATAGGCGCGCTTGCAGATCTCCACCTTGCGCGCCTTGGTGTCGGCCTGGCCCTGCTCGTCGAAGGCCATCACCACCACCGCCGCGCCATAATCCATGCAGGCGCGCGCCTGGGCAAGGAAGGTCTCCTCCCCTTCCTTCATGCTGATCGAATTGACGATCGGCTTGCCGCTGACGCATTTGAGCCCGGCCTCGATCACCTCCCACTTGGAACTGTCGATCATCACCGGCACCCGGGCAATGTCGGGCTCGGCAGCGATCAGCTTCAGGAAGGTGGTCATGGCATGGACGGCATCGAGCAGGCCTTCGTCCATGTTGACATCGATGATCTGCGCGCCGTTTTCGACCTGCTGGCGCGCGACCTCGACCGCGGCGGCATAATCGCCCGCGAGGATCAGCTTCTTGAAGGCGGCGCTGCCGGTGACATTGGTGCGCTCGCCGATATTGATGAAACGCGAGGAGGAGAGGGTCACTTTGGTGCTTTCGCGGATGGTCAGGCGGCAACGAAGGCTTCAAGCCCGGCAAGCCGCATCGCCGGCGTGAGCGTGGGGATCGCGCGCGGGCGGGCACCCGCAACGGCGCGGGCAATCGCGGCGATGTGCTGAGGCGTCGAGCCGCAGCAGCCGCCCAGCATGTTGACCTGGCCATCCGCCGCCCAATCGGCCACCAGCGCCGCGGTGGTCTCGGGCGCCTCGTCATATTCGCCGAGCTCGTTGGGCAGCCCGGCATTGGGATAGACCAGCAACAGCGCATCGGCGATCTGCGCGAGGGTCTTGACGTGCGGGCGCAGCTGCGCGGCGCCAAAGCTGCAATTGAGGCCGATGGTGAGCGGGCGGGCGTGGCGCACCGCATACCAGAAGGCCTCGACCGTGTGACCCGAAAGGTTGCGGCCCGAAAGGTCAGTGAGGGTCATCGAGATCATCAGCGGGATCTCCCGCCCGAGCGCGCGCTCGAGGCGCCTGACGGCCATGATCCCGGCCTTGGCGTTCAAGGTATCGAACACGGTCTCGATGAGGATGAAATCCACCCCCCCTTCGACGAGCGCGGCGGCCTGTTCGTGATAGACCTCGACGAGGTGATCGAAGTCGATCTCGCGAAAGCCCGGGTCTTCGACATCGGGGCTCAAGGACAAGGTCTTGTTGGTCGGGCCGATCGCCCCGGCGACAAAGCGCGGGCGGCCATCGCGCGCGGCATATTCATCGGCAAGGCCGCGCGCGATCCGCGCGCTCGCGCGGTTGATCTCGCCCACCAGGTGCTCGGCGCGATAATCGGCCTGGCTGATGCGGTTGGCCGAGAAGGTGTTGGTCGAGACCACGTCCGATCCGGCCTCGAGATAGGCGCGGGTGATATCGGCGATCACATCCGGGCGGGTGAGCGCGAGGATATCATTGTTGCCCTTCTGGTCAGCAGCAAGGCCGAGCTCGCCGGCATAATCGGCCTCGGTGAGCTTGCGCAGCTGGATCTGGGTGCCGAAGGCGCCATCGAAGATCAGCACGCGCTCGGCAGCTTCGGCAAGCAGGCGTTGGCGGGCGTTCATGCAGGGGTCTCCGTGGCTTTGTTGCCATTCTGGGGGCGCTTGCCGAGCAGATGGCAGATGGCATAGGCGAGCTCGGGCCGGTTGAGCGTGTAGAAGTGGAAATCGCGCACGCCCCCGGCATAGAGGCGGCGGCACAGCTCGGCCGCGATGGTGGCGGCGACCAGCTGGCGCGCGGCGGGCTTTTCATCAAGCCCTTCGAACAGCCCGTCCATCCACGCCGGGATCGCCGCGCCGCAGGCCTGGGCAAACTTCCTTGCCTGGGCAACATTGGTGACCGGCAGGATGCCGGGCAGGATCGGCGCGGCAATCCCCGCCGCGGCGCAGGCATCGCGGAAGCGGAAGAAGGTTTCGGCCGAAAAGAAGAACTGGGTGATCGCCCGGCTCGCCCCGGCATCGAGCTTGCGCTTGAGGTTGTCGATATCGGCCTTGGGACTGGCGGCATCGGGGTGGGTTTCGGGATAGGCGGCAACCGAGATGTCGAAGGGGGCGATCTCCTTGAGCCCCGCCACCAGCTCGGCGGCATTGGCATAGCCTTGGGGGTGCGGGGTGAAGGGCGCGCCCGGCTCTCCGGCATCGCCGCGCAGGGCAACGATGTGGCGCACGCCGGCCTCCCAGTAGCGCTCGGCCACGGCGCGGATCTCGTCCTTGCTCGCGGCCACGCAGGTAAGGTGCGCCGCGGCCGGGAGCCGCGCCTCGGCAATGATCCGTGCCACCGTGGCATGGGTGCGCTCGCGGGTCGATCCGCCCGCGCCATAGGTGACCGAGACGAAGGCGGGCTCAAGCGGCTTCAATTGCGTCACCGCGTCCCACAGCTGGCGCTCCATCGCCTCGCTCTTGGGCGGGAAGAACTCGAAACTCACCGCCACATCGCCGGGCAGGCCCGAAAACAGCGGGGCATCGGTGGCGGTGCGGTATTCGTGCAGCTGGGAAAGCGTTGGGGTCATGGGGCAGGTTCCAGAGCGGGGGTGGCAGCCGCCGCGGCAGCAGCGGCGGCGCCGGGGCGGCGGCGGGCGACCCAGATCTTGACCACCAGGCTTGCCCCGGCGAGCGCGATCGGCGCAGGCGCGGAAAAGCCCGCCGCGCGCAGCAGCGCGGCCATCTGCCGATCGGAAAAGCCCAGCCGCACGTGCTGGTGGCGGGTGCGCAGCTCCTCGCGGTCGTGGCTGGCAAAATCGACGATCGCAATCCGCCCGCCGGACTTCAGCACCCGCGCGGCCTCAGCGAGCACCCGGGCAGGATCGGTGGCAAAGTGCAGCACCTGGTGCAGGATCACCGTGTCAAAGCCCGCCGCGGCAAAGGGCAGATCGACAAAATCGCCCTGCACCAGCTCGATCTGGCTCGCTGGCAGGTGCTGGAGCTTGGCCCGGGCGACGCGCAGCATCTCGAGGCTCTTGTCAAGCGCGACGATGCGCGCGGCATGGGGGGCGAAAAGCTCGGCCATGCGCCCGGTGCCGGTGCCGATATCGAGCAGGGTGCCGAGCGGCGCCTCGCCCAGCGCGGCGAGCAGGTGCGCCTCGACCTCGGCATCGGGGCTGTGGAGCGCGCGCAGCTCGTCCCACTCCCCGGCGTGGCGGGCAAAGTAAAGCGCGGCCGCCGCGGCCCGGGCCTCGCGGATCGCGGCGAGCTTGCGCCGATCGGCCTCGCACTGCGCGGCAAAGCCCGGCTCCTCGGCCTCGGCAAGCGCCAGCAATTGCTGGACCGCGCCCACAAGTCCCTCGCGCGCCTCGCTCTGGCGCAGGAACACCCAGCTGCCCTCGCGGCGGCGCTCGGCGAGCCCGGCATCGCACAGGATGCCGACATGGCGCGAGACGCGCGGCTGGCTCTGGCCCAGCACCTGCGCCAGCTCGCCCACCGCCAGCTCCATCGCCCCCAGCAGCCGGGCGATGCGCAGCCGGGTGGGATCAGCGAGCGCGCGAAAGATGTCCTCGATCACCATGACGCCAAAGCCATATAAAGATATTTTTATATCTGTAAATCATCTGCATCACAGCAGGGCGCAGAAGGGGTCTCGCCTAGCCCTTGGCCATGAGGCGCCGGTAATGATCGAACAGGGTCTCGCTGCCGAATTCGGGGGTGAGATCGGCGCGATAGCGTCCGCTTGCCGGATCCCACACCAGCATCGATTCGGTGGCATAGTAATGCGCGATCCGGGCATATTCGGCTCTGGCCGCGCACCATTGCGACAGCCCCGCCCCCAGCCCCAGCACCCGCGCCGCAGCGGCAAACAGCCCCGGGCTGACCGAGCGGAACCGCGCCGGGCGCCGGGCTGCGGCGAACAGCAGCTCGCCCTGTTCGCGCAGGCTGATCGCCGGGCCCGGCCCGCCCACCGGCAGGATGCGCCCGGCGGCCTCGGGATTGTCGATCGCGGCGAGGATGAAGCGCGCAAGGTCAGCATCGCTGATCGGCTTGCAGGCGGTAAGCTCCCCATCGCCGAACAGCAGGAAGGGCTTGCCCGCGCGCACCCGCGCGACCTGGCCCGAGAGCGACTTGAAGAAGGCGGTGGGGCGGATGATGGTGTGGGTGATGGGGCTCTCCACCAGCGCCGCCTCGAAGGCGAGCTTGGCGTGCTGGAAAGCAAGCCGCGGCTTCTGCACGCAGATCGCCGAAATGAGGATGAACTGGCGGGCGCCTGCCGCCTCGGCCGCGGCCAGCAGCGCAAGGTTGGCAGCGTGATCGACCGCCCAGGCATCCTTGGGCGCGCCGCTGCGCGAGGCGATGCAGGAGATCACCACCTCTGCCCGCGCCTCAGCCACCTTTTGGGCCAGCGCGGCGGGGCTGGCGAAATCGGCGCGCGCCAGGGCATGGGTCTCATGTCCTGCCGCGGCGAGGGCCGCTGCCACCGCCTGGCCGATGGTGCCGCTCGCCCCGGCAAGGACGACGCGGCGCGCGGGGGATGCAGCAAGGCTCATCGCCCCACCCTAGCCAAGGCTTGCGGGACACAAAAGTGGCAGTTGCCCGGCCGCGGGGCAGGCGCCAGCCTTGCCACCTTTCAGGGAGAGACCAGGCACATCATGCGCGATCCCTACACCTATGTCGTGATCGTCAGCGCGCTGGCGCTGCTTGCCTATTATTTCACCCTGCTCAAGGCGGGGCTGGCGCGGGTGCGCTTCAAGGTGCCCGCACCCTCGCACGAGGGGCCGGAGGAATATGTCCGCCACGTGCGCGCACATCACAACACGCTCGAACACCTGGTGCTGTTCCTGCCGGGCCTGTGGCTGTTTGCCTATGTCGTCAGCCCGATCTGGGCCGCGGCGATCGGCATTGTCTGGCCGCCGATGCGCGTGCTCTATGCCCTGGGCTATTACCGCGCGGCCGAAAAGCGGCTGATCCCGCTCTATATCTCGATGCCGCCGATCTATATCTTCGTGCTCGGCGCGCTCATCGGCGGGCTGGTGCGGCTGGGCAAAGGGGAATGAGGCGATGGCCGATTATGATTGGGTGATCCGCGGCGGCACCATCGTCGATGGCACCGGGGCACCGGCCTTCGCGGGCGATCTTGCCCTTGCCGGCGGGCGCATCGCCGCGATCGGCAAGGTAGAGGGCCGCGGCGCCGAGGAGATCGATGCGCGCGGGCTGATCGTCACCCCCGGCTTCATCGATGTGCACACCCATTATGACGGGCAATGCATCTGGGCCGAGGAACTCGCGCCCTCCTCGTCCCACGGGGTCACCACCGCGGTGATGGGCAATTGCGGGGTCGGCTTTGCCCCCTGCCGCCGCGCGGATCAGGAGATGCTGGTCAAGGTGATGGAGGGGGTGGAGGACATCCCCGGCGTGGTGATGACCGAGGGGCTCGCCTGGGACTGGGAGACCTTCCCCGAATATCTCGACCGCGTGGCCGCCCGGCGGCGCGATATCGATGTGGCCGCCTACCTGCCCCATTCGCCCTTGCGGGTCTATGCCATGGGCGCGCGCGGAGCGGCGCGCGAGCCGGCGAGCGAGGCCGATCTGGCGCTGATGCGCCGCCTCACCGCCGAGGCGATGCGCGCCGGGGCGATCGGCTTTGCCACCTCGCGCCTGTCGATCCACAAGACCGCCGATGGCGATGCCATCCCCACCTTCGCGGCTGACATTGCCGAGCTCGAGGCGATCGCCCGCGGCATGGCCGATGCCGGGGCCGGCACCTTCCAGGTGGTGCTCGATGCCTTTGTCGGCTGGGACAGGGAATATGAGGTGATCGAGCGGGTGATCGCCGCCTCGGGCCGCCCGGCCACCTTCACCCTTGCCTCGGGCAATGATGCGCCGCCGCGCTGGCGCCGGGTGCTCGAGATGCTCGAGGCCACCAATGCCCGCGGCGCCCGTGCCACCGCGCAGGTGATGCCGCGCCCGATCGGGCTGATCGCCGGCTTGGAACTGACGGTGCACCCCTTCGTGCTGTGCCCCTCGTGGGCGAAGATCGCGCATCTTTCGGTTCCGGAGCAGGTCGCGGCGATGCGCGATCCCGCCTTGCGTGCCGCCTTGCTGACCGAGGATTTCGCCCCTGGGCACCCCTTCAACGAGCTGGCGCGCAACTGGCGCTGGCTGTTCCCGCTCGACGATCCGCCCGACTATGCCCCGCCTGCGGCGATGAGCATGGCCGCCCAGGCCGCGGCGCGCGGCTGCACCCCGCAGGAAGTGGCCTATGAGCGAATCCTTGCCACCGAGGGACGCGGGCTGTTCCTCGCCGCGCTCGGCAATTACGAAAACGCCTCGCTCGAAAGCGCGCACACCATGCTGCGCCACCCGCACTGCGTGCCCGGGCTTGGCGATGGCGGGGCGCATTATGGGGCGATCTGCGATGCAAGCTATTCGACCTACCTGCTCACCCAGTTCGTCAAGACCGATGGGCCGCTCCGGCTCGATCTCGCCGAGGCGGTGCACATGCTGAGCGCCAAGGCGGCGCGCGCGGTGGGCCTTGATGATCGCGGCACGATTGCGCCTGGCGGCCGGGCCGATCTCAACGTCATCGATCTTGATCGCCTGCGCCTGCACCTGCCCGAGGTGGTGCGCGATCTGCCCGCCGGCGGGCGGCGGCTGCACCAGCGCGCCAGCGGCTACGTGGCGACCTTCGTTGCCGGCGAGGCGATCCGCCGGGATGACGCCAGCACCGGCGCGCGCCCGGGCAAGCTGGTGCGCGGCCCCGCCTGGCGCGCCGCGGCATGATGGGCCCCGCGCCGGGCGGCAGATGGTCGGACGGGATGGCCGGGAAGGGCCTGGCAGGGGTGACAGGATTCGAACCCGTGGCCCTCGGTTTTGGAGACCGATGCTCTACCAGCTGAGCTACACCCCTGCACTGGCCGAGGCGGCCCCTTAATCGAGGCGGGCGCGCGAGGCAATCCTCTTTGCCTGGCGTGGGGCGGCCATGTATCATGCCGCGCCGATGCACGCGCCGCCCCGCCCGCCGATCCCGGTCGAGACCCTGCTGCTGGCCTATCGCAGCGGCATCTTTCCCATGGCCGACCGGCGCGAGGACACCGAGGTGTTCTGGGTCGAGCCGCGCGAGCGCGCGATCCTGCCGCTCGATGGCCTGCATGTCTCGCGCTCGCTGCGCAAGGTGGTGCGCGCCGATCGCTTCACGGTGACGATCGACCGCGCCTTCGAGGCGGTGATCCGCGCCTGCGCCGAGCCGCGCCCGGACCATCCCGAAACCTGGATATCCGAGCGCATCGTGCAATCCTATCTCGCCCTGCACCGGGCCGGCCATGCCCATTCGCTCGAATGCTGGCAGGCCGATGCGGCCGGCGCGCCGCAACTGGTGGGCGGGCTCTATGGTGTCACCTTCGACCGGGTGTTCTGCGGCGAATCGATGTTCAGCCGGGTGACCGATGCCAGCAAGGTGGCGCTCACCTGGCTGGTGGCGCTGCTGCGCGAGGCGGGCTTCGTGCTGCTCGACTGCCAGTTCATGACCGAGCATCTGCGCTCGATGGGCGCGCGCGAATTGCCGCAGGCCGAATATCGCGCCCTGCTCGAGGCCGCCGCCGGCCAGCCGCGCATCAGCCTGGGGACGGCCTGGCGGCGTTTTGCCGAGGGCTATGCCCCCGGGCCGGGCGTGGCAGCCGGGGCGGGCGCAGGCGCGGGCGCGGGGGTTGGCGGCGCCGCAGGCCGCGCGGTCGCAGCCGGCGAAGGCGATGGGGCAGCCGGCCCCTCCTCCCCCGGAAAGCGCATCATGCAATCCTTGACCCAGACATCATAGATCGGGTGCTCGACCACGTTGAGGCTGGGCGATTCCCGGAACAGCCAGCCCGAGAACACCCGCCGGTGCTGCGGCTCCCCGCGCTCGCGGATATCGACCTGCACAAAGGCCCCGGTCTCTTGCGGCAGCTCCCAGGGGGCGGTGCGCTCGCAGGCGGACAGGCGGATGATCACCGGGCCGATCTCGCGCGCCTCGCCGGGCTTCAGGCGGATTTCCTCGGTGAGGTTGTTGCGCTTGTTGAGCAGGCCCAGCACCGCCACCCGCTCGGCCATCGGGGTGCCGCCATTGTCGCTGCCCGGGGCAGGCGCGCCGACCGCAGGCGCCGGGCTCGCCTCGCCCAGCTTGACGCGCACCGCCTCCTCATTGCTCGTCCCGTCACAAGCGGCGAGGAGGAGCATTCCGGCGAGCGGCGCGGCCAGGCGATGAAGCGCCACGAGCGCGCCTCAGCCCTCGGCGCTGCCCGGGGTCCAGGCCTCGTAATCGCCCACCGCCCGGGCGCGCTTGCCGCCGCGTTCAAGCGCGCCTTGCGGAACATAGGCCGCCGCGGTGCCGGTGGCGTTGGGGGTGTATTCGGCCTCCCACACCTTGGGCGGTGGCAGGTGGCTTTCGGGCACCTCGTCATAGGTGCCATGCAGCCAGCCATGCCATTCGGCCGGCACGCGGCTCGCATCGTTGGGCCCGTTATAGACCACCCAGCGCTTCTCGCGCCCGGTGTAGGAGCCGGTGTTGGCGCCGCTGCCCTTGGGCCGGGCGCGATAGTAGCGGTTGCCTGAAGCATCGGTGCCAACATGCTCGGCCCCGACGCGCGCCGCCCACAGCCGGGTCCCGATGGTGGCGCCATCCCACCAGGTGAAGATCTGCTTGAGGATTCCCATGGGCGCAGCGCCTAGCCGATTTGCCCGGGAGCGCCAAGGGGCCTGTGCGCCCCCCCGCCCGCCTCTCGCCAGCGCAGCATCAGCGCGGCAGGGTATAGAGCACCCGATCCCCGGGCACGATCCCCAGCGCCGCGGCGCGTCCGCCGCGCAGTTCCAGCACCGCGCTCGTCAGCCCGGCCGAGGGGATCGGCTCGAGCGAATAGGGCACGGTGTTCGCGGCGATATTGGTGATCCGCCCATCGGGCCCGATGAAGATGATGTCGAGCGAGAGCGGGGTGTTCTTCATCCAGAAGCTGCGCGGCTCGGGCACGGCAGAGGGAAAGAGCATCCCCTCGTTCTCGCCAAGCCGATCGCGGAACATCAAGCCCCGGGCCTGGGCCTCGGGGCTGGCGGCGACCTCGACCCGGAAGGGCAGGCGCTGGCCGGCGCGCTCGACCACGAGGTCGATCACCGGCAGGCCCGAGACCGGATGACGCGCCGCTGCGGCCGCGACCGGAGCCGAGGCCTGCGCCCGCGCGCTTGCGCTTTCCCCCGGCGAACAGGCGACAAGGCCGAGCACCAGCGCCGCCCCGCCTGCCAGTATCGCCGCCCGATGGCGCATCAAGCTTGCCATGCCTCACCCATTCCTTCCTCCTCCGGGGCAACCTCGCCTAGCCACGCGGCCACCTCCTCCTCACCTCTGGCGGCAAGGATGAAGCGCACATGATCGGGATGGTGGCCTGCGCGCAGCATCGCGGCAACGGCTTTTTCGCGCGCCGCGCGCATGTGCGCCGGATCGCCTTGCCGCCCATCCCCGCTCGCGCCGCTGGCCCAGGGGCCAAGGCGGCGCTTCTTTGCCATCACCACCGCCGCCCGGCGCGCCGCCGCCTCGCCCGGGGCGTGGGCGGCGCGCAGGGGCGCAGCGACCCCGGCATGGTGCAGCGCCGCCGCGATCCGCCGCGCCCCATAGCCGCGCCGAACGAGCGCGCGCGCGCGCATCCGCGCGAAGGCCGCGTCATCGACATAGCCGAGCGCCACCAGCCGGCCGACGAGGGCGGGCACATCAACCTTCGTGCCTTCGGCAAGGCCCCGCTCGGCGATCTTGCGCGCGAGATAGGCCTCGAGCCGGGCCGCGGTGGTGGCAAAGCGCGCCGCATAGGCGAGCGCCAGATCGCCAAGCGCGGCCTCATCCAGCGGCGCGCGCGCCCGGCGCCCGGCCCGGCTACCGCGGGATGACGAATTCGCTTTACCTGAAACCATTTCGCCTTATTCGTGCCACTTTGCTTATCAAATGCGCAACATCAGGACGCGGCCGGACTATGCCCGGCCTTGTGGGGTAAAGCCAGAGCGCCCGTGGGCACGCCCCGCGAGAAGCGCTGCAACTGACGGGTTTCGCTGAAAAATCATGACCGACGCCGTTCTCACGCCGACGCCGAACGACTGCGAGCTGCCGCGAATCCGTGCGCAGTTTGCAACCTTTGGCGAAGCGATCGACTATGCCGCCAGGAGCCGCAAGGGGCTCAACTTCCACGACATGCGCGGCCAGCTCGCGCGGGTCTATCCCTATGCCGAACTGCGCGCCGATGCGCTGATGATGGCGCGGCGCATGGTCGCCGCCGGGATCGGCAAGGCCGACCGGGTGGCGCTGATCGCCGAGACCGGGCCGGATTTTGCCGCACTGTTCTGCGCCTGCGTCTATGCTGGCGCCTGGCCGGTGCCGCTGCCGCTGCCGACCACCTTCGGGGGCAAGGAGAACTTCATCGAGCAGCTTTCGATCCAGCTGACGAGCTGCGATCCCAAGCTGCTGCTCTACCCCGAGGAGATCGCCGAAATGGCCGCCGCAGCGGCGGCGCGCGCGGGCTGCGCGGCGCAGAGCTGGCAGGATTTCGCCACCCGCGCCGCGCCCGAATGCACCCTGCCGCAGGCGCGCCCGGATGATATCTGCTACCTGCAATATTCCTCGGGATCGACCCGCTTTCCCACCGGGGTCGCCGTCACCCACAGGGCGCTGCTGCACAACCTCTACGGCCATGCCGAGACGATGAACCTTGGCCAGAATGATCGCTGCGTCAGCTGGCTGCCGTGGTATCACGACATGGGCCTCGTCGGCTGCCTGCTCTCGCTGATCGCCAACCAGGTCTCGGGCGATTTCATCAAGCCCGATGCCTTCGCCCGGCGCCCGCTCGCCTGGCTCGACATGATCAGCCGCAACCCGGGCAACACCCTGTCCTATTCGCCCACCTTCGGCTACGACATCTGCGCGAGGCGCATCTCCAGCCAGAGCAACGTGGCCGAACGCTTCGACCTGTCGCGCTGGCGGGTGGCGGGCAATGGCGCGGACATGATCCGCCCGGACGTGATGCAGAACTTCGTCAACGCCTTTGCCCCGGCGGGCTTCAAGGCCAGCGCCTTCACCCCCTCCTATGGCCTCGCCGAGGCGGTGCTGGCGGTCACGGTGATGCCCCCGGGCGAGGGCATCCGCGTCGAACTGGTCGAGGAGGAGCGCCTCTCGGGCGCCCCGCGCGACCTCTCGCGCCCGGCGCGCTATCGCGCGATCGTCAATTGCGGCAAGCCGCTGCCCGACATGGAGGTCGAAATCCGCGGCGAGGATGGCCGGCCCAAGGGCGATCACCAGATCGGCAAGGTGTGGTGCCGCGGGCCCTCGGTGATGCATTCCTATTTCCGCAATCCCGAGGCGACCGAGGCCTGCCTCGTGCCCGATGACCAGGGCAAGACCTGGCTCGACACCGGCGACATGGGCTACACCGCCAATGGCTATCTGTTCATCGTCGGCCGGGCGAAGGACATGATCATCATCAACGGCAAGAACCACTGGCCGCAGGATATCGAATGGGCGGTGGAGCAGCTGCCCGGCTTCAACCACGGCGACATCGCCGCCTTTGCGATCGAGATGGAAAACGGCGAGGAAGCCCCGGCGGTGCTGGTGCATTGCAAGGTCTCCGACCCGCAGGAGCGCATCCGCCTGCGCGACCAGATCGCCGATAAGGTTCGCTCGGTCACCGGCATGAGCTGCATCGTCGAACTGGTGCCGCCGCGCACCCTGCCGCGCACCAGCTCGGGCAAGCTCAGCCGCGCCAAGGCCAAGAGGCTCTATCTGGCGGGCGAGATCGTGCCGATCGACCTTGCGGCCTGAGCCTCAGGGCTGCTCC
Organism: Erythrobacter cryptus; assembly: GCA_046297575.1. Classification (GTDB taxonomy): domain Bacteria; phylum Pseudomonadota; class Alphaproteobacteria; order Sphingomonadales; family Sphingomonadaceae; genus Erythrobacter; species Erythrobacter cryptus_A. The sequence continues at coordinate 21,122 of JBKBHR010000006.1, read as the reverse complement.
TCGGCCCAGCCGGCGCGCAGCGGCGCCGTGCCGGGGCGGGTGGTGACGCTGACGCCCTCGGCGCGCAGCGTTTCGGCGGCGGCCTCGGCGGCTTCGGCCGGGCCGGTCAGCACCACACCGCGCCCCAGCCGCTGGGACGCCCAGCCCACCAGTTCCAGCGCCTCATCCGCGCCCGGCTCGCTCGTACCGGGGATGCTCGCCGGCAGCGGCAGGGCAGGCGGGATCAGCTCGATCCGCCATTCGGGCACGCTTGCGGCAATGCGCTGCTCGAGCGCGCGATAGGCTGGCAGCCCCGCGCCCTCGAGCCGCTGGGCGCGCACCAGCGCGCGGCGGCGCACCCGGTCGAGCATCACCTCGCCTTCGTCCACCCCCGCGGCCAGCGCCAGCCGGGCGATGAGCAACTGGCTGCGCTCGCGCGCCGCGGCTTCTTCTGCCGCCCGGGTGGCGGAAAGCTGGGCGCGCTGGGCGGCGCTGGCGCCGGTCTCGGTCTGGGTCTGGGTCAAGGTCAGCGCGATCGGGCGTCCCAGCCGCGCCGTCAGCGCGCGGCTGATCGCCGCCTCGGCCTCGCCGCGGATCTCGGGCGTGAACACGATCGCGCTGATATCGAGCGGATCGGCGGCAAAATCGATCTCGACCGCATCGAGCTGCGCCGGGCGCGGGAAGTGGGCGCGCAATTCGTCGCGCACGATGCGCTGGGCGTTCGTCTCCCAGGCGATCTGCTGCAGCGAGAAGCCGAGCGGCACGGCGAGCCCGGCAAACACCGCGAGCAGCGCGAGGTTCTGGTAAAGCGTGTTGCGCGCGCTCAGCGCATTGCGAAAGCCATAGAGCTTGGCCATGGCAAAGGCGGTGAGCGCGATGGTGATGAAGTTGGTGACGAACAGCAGCAGCGCGCCGGAAAACACCGTCCAGTTGAAGGTGGCAAGCCCGAAGCCCACCACCGCGAGCGGCGGCATCAGCGCGGTGGCGATGGCCACGCCGACGATCGCGCCCTCCCTCCCGCGGATCATCGCATAGGCCCCGGCCAGCGCCGAGAACAGCGCGACGAACAGATCGAACAGGTTGGGCCGGGTGCGCGCCGCGATCTCGCTGGTGACGGTCTGGATCGGCGAGAAAAACACCAGCACCGCGCACAGCAGCACCGCCATGGCGCTGCCGATCAGCAGCGTGCGCAGCGCCAGCTTGAGCCAGTCCCAATCGCCGATGGCAAGGGCAAAGCCCAGCCCCATGATCGGCCCCATCAGCGGCGAGAGCAGCATCGCCCCGATCACCACCGCGGGCGAGGACAAGAGCAGGCCGAGAACCGCGATGCCCGCACTCATCGCGATCATGAACAGGTAATGCTGGGTGAGCGCGCTGTCCTGCTTGCGGCGGTCGATCACCTCGGCATGATCGATCGCGCCGGTCACGCTCGCCTTCCACCAGCGCCGCACCCGGGCCAGCGCCCGGAGCAGCCCGAGGCGCGCCGCGCCGGCCTCGCTGCTGCTGGTGGTGCTGTCCATCGGCTCGTTTGCCCCTTGCGTTTACGCCGCGATTGTCCCCCCGGATAGAACGCGCCGGGCCGGCTTGCCAAGCGCGCTGCTGCGCAATGGACGCAAGGCCGCTTCGCGCCTAGCATGGCAGCGCGCTTGAAAGGCGTGTTTTAGATGACTAATACACATCGGCAGGGCGCCGCGGCGCCGCCAAGGGAGCACAACCGGCATGAGCACGCCACCTGAGACCGCGACTGCCACCGCGAGCGCCTTTTCGCTCACCCCGCCCGATCCGGTGCCGCAGGTGGCGCCCGAACAGGCCGCGGGGCTGGTGCCGGTGAGCGAGGAGCAGAAATCCAAGCTCGACATGAAGGTCGATGCCTTCGTCAACGAGCTGGTCAGCGTCGATGCCAATTCCCCCCAGTTCGGCGAGAAGGTCGATCAGATCACCCGCATGGGCCAGGAGCAGATCCGCGCCGCCGCGGCGATGTCCAACCGCTTTCTCGACCGGCCGGTGCGGGCGATGGATGCCGACAGCGGGGTGGGCAAGGATCTGGCCGAGCTGCGCCGCACGATCGAGGATCTCGATCCGGGCCGCAAGGGCAAGCTTTCCGGCCCACGCAAGCTGTTGGGCTTCATCCCCTTCGGCAACAAGCTCAAGAACTATTTCGACAGCTACACCAGCGCCCAGGGGCACATCGCCGAAATCCTCAAGCGGCTCGAAAGCGGCAAGAAGGAGCTGCACCTCGATAATGCCGCGATCGACACCGAGCGGCAGAAGCTGTGGGCGGCGATGGGCGAGCTCGAGCAGATGATCCACATCGCCCGGCGGCTCGACGAGCGGCTCGAGGCCAAGGCGAATGAACTCGACAGCAGCGATCCGGCCAAGGCCAAGGCGCTGCGCGAATCGGCGCTGTTCTATGTCCGCCAGCGCACCCAGGATCTGCTGACGCAAATGGCGGTGAGCGTGCAGGGCTATCTCGCGCTCGATCTGGTCAAGAAGAACAATATCGAACTGGTCAAGGGCGTCGATCGGGCCAGCACCACCACCGTGGGGGCGCTGCGCACCGCAGTGACCGTGGCCCAGGCGATGACCAACCAGCGCCTCGTGCTCGGCCAGATCACCGCGCTCAACCAGACCACCAGCGACATCATCGATTCGACCAGCACCCTGCTGCGCGAACAGACCGCGCAGATCCACGAGCAGGCCGCGGCCAGCACCATCCCGCTCGAAACGCTCCAGCGCGCCTTCCAGAACATCTATGACACCATGGACGCGGTGGATGACTTCAAGAGCCGCGCGCTCGATTCGATGAAGCAGACCGTGAACGTGCTGACCGCCGAGGTCGAAAAGTCCAAGGGCTATATCGCCCGCGCCGAAGGCCAGGCCCAGGCCCAGGCCAAGGTCGCATCGCAGACCCCCTCGCTGCTGGCGCTGGACAAATAGGCAATGCCCGACAGCACGCCCCAATCGGATCGCATCCTGCAAGAGGCGCGCCAGAGCCTCATCCGCCAGCAGGAAGGCGGCACCCACCGGGCGGCCCTGCGCGGCAGCATCGGGCGCGGCTCGGCGGAATTGAAGCGCAAGAACCTCGTCAGGCGGATGAAGGGCCTCGGCGCGACGCTGCTCGCCATCATGGCGGCGGTGATCGCCACCGGCATCGTCATCGACGGGATCGGCTTTGCCGGGGTGATGCTGGCGGCAGCGGCGGTGGTGGCGGCGGTGCTGTTCTTCCTGTTCGTGCCGCGCACCAGGGTGCCCCGGCGCACCGAATTGAAGGAGGGCAATCCCGCCCAGATGGTGGCGCGCACGCAATTGTGGCTCGAGGCCCAGCGCGCAGCCCTGCCCCCGGCGGCCCAGGCCATCATCGCCCAATTGGGCGCCCGGCTCGATGCGCTCGCCGGCCAGATGGCCCATGTCGCCGCCGATCACCCGGCCATGGCCGAGGTGCGCGAGCTGGTGGGCGAATATATCCCCGAGACGATCGACAATTACCGCAAGATCCCCCAGCACCTGCGCGCCGAGGAATATGCCGGCAAGACCGCGGACGCGCGCCTCCTCGAGAGCCTCGAGAAGCTTTCGGGCGAGGTCGATCGGGTCACCCGCCGCCTGGCCGAGGGCGCGCTCGATGACCTTGCGATCAAGAGCCGCTATCTCGAATATCGCTATGGCGGCGCCGCCGCGCTCGAGGATGCTTCCGCAATGCCCGATACCGGCGTGCCCCTGCCCGATTTCACCGCTGCCCCGGCGCCCTCGGCAAGGGAGCGCTAGGCCGATGCGCGTCACCCTGCCGCACAGCCTGGGCAAGGACGAGGTGCGCCGGCGGATGCGCGCCCATGCCGACGAGATCGCCGGCTTCTTCCCCCCTGGCCTCGCCCGGGTGACGACCGCCTGGCCGAGCGAGGACCGCATGGACCTCACCGCCGAGGTGATGGGCATTGCCATCCCCGGTGCGGTCGAGGTGCGCGAGGGCGAGGTGGTGATCACCATGGAGCTGCCGCTGATGCTGAGCGTGATGAAGGCCCCGCTCGAGGCAGCGGTGCGCAAGGAAGGCGGGCGCCTCCTCGCGCCGTAAGCCTCGGGTCTCGGCGCGCGGCGGCCTTGCGCCCCAGCGCCCCCGCATCCATGCGCCGCAATTGCCAAGCGCGGCGCCATGTGTCATTGCGGCTGGACATTTTTCGCGTTTCATTTGCCTTACACTCGGGATCGCCTGGCAGAGCGGGACGCAGCCGGATCGGGCAGGAAGGACGGGGGCGATGGCGCATTCCAGTGACCACGCCGCGGGGGCCGCGGATCTGAGGGTGCATCTGCGCGGTGCGACCATGGCCGCGCATGACCTGCTCGATGCCGCGATGCAGGCTGCGGCCGGTTGGCACAGCCGCGCCGATTATGCCCGCTTCCTCGCGCTTCAGCACGCCGCGCGCGCGCCGGTCGAGGCCTGGCTCGCCGCCCATGCTCCCGCGACCCTTCACCCCCCGCCGCAGACCCCGCTGATCGCTGCCGATCTGGCCGCGCTCGGCGCGGCGGTGCCACCGCCCGCCCCGGCCCCGCGGATCGCGGCCCTGGGGCGCGGGGCCGGAACCGTGCTGGGGGTGGCCTGGGTGCTTGCCGGATCGGCGCTCGGCAATCGCGCCATCGCCCGCGCGGTTGCCCGCATCGGCGCGGGCGCCTGGCCGGTCGCCTTCCTCGGCGATGGCGCGATGCTCGCCTTCTGGCAGGCGCTGCGCGCCCGGATCGAGCGGCCTTGCGGGCCACGCGAGGCCGAGGGCGCCGCCGCTGCGGCAGAGGCGGTCTTTGCCCATTTCCTCGATGTCGCCCGGGCCGGGCAGGGCGACCTTGCAACGCAGGGCGCGGGCGCATGAACCTCCAGCCGCGCGGCGATGCCCTCACCGAATGCGATCGCGAGCCGATCCACCACATCGCCGCGATCCAGGGCTTCGGCGCGCTCATCGCCGTTGATGCCGCGGGGCGGATCGCCCATGCCTCGGCCAATCTCGGCGCCATGCTCGGCCTTGAGGCGACCCCGGCGGCGGGCACGCCGCTCGCCGCGATCCTCGCCCCGGCCGCGATCGAGACCATCACCGCCGCGCTTGCCGAGCCGCTCGGGCCGGACAACTGCGAGAGGCGCTTCGGGCTTGACCTTGCCGGCAATGGCGCGCGCTTCGATTGCGCGCTGCACATCAGCGGCGGCCTTCAGATCATCGAGCTGGAACCCCACGCCGCGGATGCCTTTGCCGATCACGTCAGCCTGATCGTGCCTGCCATCGCCCGGCTGGAACAGGCCGCGAGCCTTGCCGAACTGTGCGAGAGCGCGGCGCGGCTGGTGCGGCAGATGACCGGATATGACCGGGTGATGATCTACCGCTTCCACCCCGATGAAAGCGGCGAGGTGATCGCCGAGGAGCGCGACGCGGCGCTCGAGCCCTATCTCGGACTGCGTTACCCGGCTGCCGATATCCCGCGCCAGGCGCGCGAGCTGTTCCGCCGCAACCGCTTTCGCGTGATCGCCGACATGAACGCCGAGCCGGTGCCGATCATCCCGGCGCGCGGGGCCGATGACACCCCGCTCGACCTGTCGATGTCGATGCTGCGCGCCCATTCCAGGATGCACCTTGCCTATATGCGCAACATGGGGGTGGGCGCCTCGCTGGCGATCGCGATCGTGCGGCACGAGCGGCTGTGGGGGATGATCGCCTGCCACCACCGCACTGCGCGCCTGCCGCCCTATTCGCTGCGCACCGTGGCCGAGGTGCTGAGCCAGAGCTTCTCGCTGATGCTCGACCGCATCCTCCTGGCCGAGAGCGAGCGGCTGCGCGAGCGCGCGCGGCTGCTCAACGAGCGGCTGCTGCTGCGCCTCTCGGGCGGGGCGAGCCTGGCTGACAGCCTGCCGCTGATCGGCGAGCTCCTTGGCGGGGTGATCGCACATGATGGCCTCTCGCTCATGGCCGAGGGCCGCTACGCAGCCAGCGGCGCCGCCCCCAGCGAGGCCGAATTTGCGGCCATCGCCCCGCTGCTCGCGCCGGCGCTGAGCGGTGCGGTGCTGGCCACCACCCGGCTCGCCGAGCAGATCGCCGAGGCCGCCGCCTTTGCCGAGCGCGCCACCGGGGCGCTGGTGCTGCCGCTGGCGCATGGCGGGCGCGAGGTGCTGGTGCTGTGGCGTCGCCCGCTCGAGCGGGTCGTCACCTGGGCGGGCGATCCGGCCAAGGCCGCCGCGCCCCCGGGCGAGATGCTCCAGCCGCGCGCCAGCTTTGCCGCCTGGGTGGAGACCGTGCGCGGCCATTCGGCCGAGTGGAGCGCCGAGGAATGCGCGATCGCCGAAGGGCTGCGCCGCACCCTCATCGAGGTGGTGCTGCGGCTCAGCGCCGATCTTGCGCGCACGCGCGCGCGCGCCGCCGCGCAGCAGGACCTGCTGATCGCCGAGCTCAATCACCGGATGCGCAATATCCTCGCGCTGATCCGCGCACTGGTCGCCCAGTCCGAGGCCGAGGCGCTTTCGGTGCCGGGCTTTGCCGCGATCCTCGGCGGGCGCATCGCCGCGCTCGCCGCCGCGCATGACAATATCACCGCGCACAATTGGGGCCCGGCCAGCCTCGCCCGGCTGATCACCGAAGAACTTGCCCCCTACACCGGGGGCGATCCGGCGCGCTTCCGGCTCACCGGCGAGGACGTGCTGGTGGCCCCGGCCGCCTACACCATGCTGGCCCTGGTGGTGCATGAACTGGCGACCAATTCGGCCAAGTATGGCGCCCTTTCAGCCCGCGCCGGGTGCGTCAGTGTCAGCCTCGCACGCACCGCCATGGGCGATCTTGCGATCGCCTGGCGCGAAAGCGGCGGCCCGCCGGTGACCGCCCCGGCACGCGAGGGCTTCGGCGCGACCATCATCACCCGGGCGATCCCACACGAGCTTGGCGGCAGTGCCGCGCTCAGCTTTCGCCTGACCGGGTTGGAGGCCGATTTCGTCATCCCTGCGCGCCATCTCGCCCCGCGCGCGGCCGAGCCGGCCACCCCTGCCGCCGCAACCCCGCCGTCCGCCGCGGCGCCCGCTGCCGCAGGGCCCGCTGCCACCCTGGCCCGCCCCGCGCGCGCGCTGGTGGTGGAAGACAGCATCATCATCGCGCTCGATGCCGCCGAAAGCCTCAAGCGGCTGGGTGTCGCCGAAGTCACGATTGCCGGGAGCGTCGCCGAGGCGCTCGCCACGATCGCCGCCAGCCCGCCCGAGCTTGCGATCATCGACTTCAACCTCGGCAGCGAATCGGCCGAACCCATCGCCGCGGCGCTGCGCGCGGCGGGCGTGCGCTTCGTGCTCGCCACCGGCTATGCCGAGGACACCGAGGATTTCGCCCGGCTGGGGGCCGCAGCGGTGCTGCGCAAGCCCTATGGCCTGGCCGATCTGGCGCGGCTCCTGCCCGATGCCTAGGCCGACCGGGTGAGCAGCGTCACCCCCGCGGCGGCAAAATCGAGGCTGGCAAGCCCGTCAGCCACGAGACAGGTGCCCGCCGCGGCGCGCAGCGATCCGTCGCGCGCGGCCAGCTCGCCGGAAAGCGGCAGCGCCAGCAGCGGCCCTTGATAGGCGGCATGGGTCGCCGCGTCGGGCACGCCTTCGACCCGATCGAGCCGGAAATGCGGCCCATCCACCAGCACCTGTCCATCGGCGATGCTGCGGCGGTGCTGCGCCGGATGGGGGGTGCCCCGCGCCACCGCCAGCGCGCGGTCGAGATGAAGCGCGCGCGGGCGGCCATAATCATAGAGGCGAAAGGTGGTGTCGCTCGCCTGCTGCACTTCGACCAGCGCCAGCCCCGGGCCGATCGCATGGACAGTGCCCGCGGGCAGATAGAACAGATCGCCGGGGCGCGCTTCGTGCCAGGCGAGCAGCGCCTCGATCGTGCCGTCACGCGCCGCCGCGGCGATCTCCTCGGCGCTGACCTCGCGGGTGAAGCCGATCGCAAGGCGCGCCCCCGGCTCGGCATCGAGCACCAGCCAGCATTCCTCCTTGCCCGCCTCGCCTGCACGCGCCTCGGCAGCGGAAGGGTGCACCTGCACCGAGAGCTTTTCCGAGGTGAAGAGGTATTTGACCAACACCTCGGGCAGTTCGGGCGGCGGCTCGAACCAGATCTCGCCGATGCGCGTGCCCGGCGGCGCGGCAAAGGGGGCGGGCAGCGCCTCGCGGCCCCAGACCTTGGCCACCATCCGCTTGTCAAGCTGGCGGACGGGAAAGGCGGCGCTCATTGATTCTGCGCTCCCGGCAGCTTGCCCACCGCCTGCGCGCCTGCGCGGGTGGTCACCAGCACCTCGCCGCCCGATACGATGACGCACACGTCTTCAAGCCCCACCGCCGAGATGCGCGGGCCATCGCTCAGCGCCAGCACGCCGCGGCAAGCGATCAGGTCGGCCGCTGCGCCGCGGGTGATGTTGCCCGCCGCATCGGCCTCATGCGCCAGCGCCTCGGCGAGGGCGGCCCAGTTGCCGATATCCGACCAGCCCATCTCGACCGGCACCATCGCCGCGCGGGCGGTGTTTTCCATCACCGCATAGTCGATCGATTCACCGGCGATTGCGCCAAAGGGCGCCGCGGCCGGGTGGAAGCGCGCCCCGTCCCAGCGCCCGCCCGCCACCGCCTCGGCCACCTGCGCAGCCATGGCCGGGCGATGGGCGGCAAGTTCGGCGAGCAGCTGCCCGGCGCCAAAGGCGAAGATCCCGCCGTTCCAGCTATATTCCCCGCTGGCGAGATAGGCCGCGGCGCGCGCGGCATCGGGCTTCTCGACGAATTCGCGGATGGCATAGCCCCCGGCCAGCGGTGCGCCCCGGCGCAGATAGCCATAGCCGGTTTCGGCCCGATCAGGCGTGATGCCGAAGGCCACCAGCCAGCCTTCGCGCGCCAGCGCCGCCGCGGCCAGCGCCGCGGCGCGGAAGGCGGCCGCATCGGCGATGTGGTGGTCGCTCGGGCACACGAGCAGCACGTCATCGGGCGCGCGCAGCGCGGCGGCGAGCGCGATCGCCGGGGCGGTGTTCTTCGCCGCCGGCTCGATCACCAGCCGCGCCCCCGGCACCTCGCCCAGCGCGGCGGTGATGAGATCGGCATGGGCGGCGCCGGCCACCACCAGCGGCGGGGCAAAGCGCGCATCACCGGCAAGGCGCCGCAGCGCCTGTTCAAACAGGGTTTCCTCGCCGAGGAGCGGCAGGAACGGCTTGGGCCGGGCCTTGCGGCTCATCGGCCACAGCCGTGTGCCGCTGCCGCCGCACAGGATTACCGGATGGATGCTCGGCACGTGCCCTCCCCCTTTGCTGCACTGCAGCGCTATATCAGGCGCGGCCAGCGATGCCAGCGCCAAGCGGCAGGCTGCGCCGCCCCCGGGGCTGGCTGGGCCAGGATCAGAACCATTGCTGGCGCCAGTAGAAGGGCGCCGGCACCGGCCGGCCCGCGGCATCGGTTGCCGGGCGAAAGCCGAGCCGCGTCTCGACCAGCTGGCAGGTGATGCGGTCCGCCTCGGGATCGGGACTGGGGCGATAGATGGTGCAATTGCGCGCGCGGCCATCGGTGCCCACGATCACCCGCACGATCACCTCGGTGCCGCGCCGCGCCGCGCGCCCGCCGGGGGGCACGGGAAAATCGCGGGCATTGTCGATCCGGCCCGAGATGTGCACCGGCTTGGTCGCCAGGCCCGCGCCGCGCCCGCTGCCGGAAGCGCCGCTGCCGGGGCCCGCGCCGCTGCCTTCAGCGCCAGTGCCAGTGCCCGCATCGGCGGCCCCGGCGCTTGCGGCAGTGCCGCTCGCCGCCACAAGCGGCAGCGGCGGATCGGGCCGCACCGCCACCCGGGGCGATGGGGCGGCCTCGGGCCGGGGCGTCGCCCGCCGCCCCGCATCGCCCGCCGCGCCCTGCTCCGCTTCGGAGCGGGTTTCGGGCGGCGGATCGGGCGGGGTGGTGACGGTGACACTGAAGGCCGCGATCACCTCGCGTTCCACCCTGGCGGTGAGATCGGGGGCGAGCGCGCGGGTGAGGCCATAGAACACAGCAAGATGAAGGAGCACGATCGCCGCAACCAGCGGCAGGCTCAGCCGCCGGCGGCGGGCGCGAAAGCCTTGCTCCTCGGGCGGCGGTGGCATGCTCACGGGGCGCGATTGCTCCATTGCGGATGCGGTTTGTGCGGCGGGCTGACCCTTGCGCCTATATCATAGCGTGGGTCGATTGCGATGGAGCGCCGGGAATCGCCTTTGCGTGGAAACATGATCGGGGCGCAGACGGGGCGCCCGCAGATGCCGCGCCGTGCCGCGCTTGCGGCGATGGCGCCGGCAGGGCGGGGTGTGTCGAGCCGCAGCCTGTAGAGGCCACCCCGGGCGCCGCGCCCGCGGGCACCCATGCCGCTGACATGGGGGCGCGCACGCAAGCAGCCCGAATGAGCGCGCGCACGCAAGCAGCCGGGATGGGCGCGGCGCGCGCGGGGCCACGCGCCGCACCGGGGCTGGTGTCCCTGGCGCGGCGCGGGCTTGCACCGGGTCTGGCGCGGGGTCTGGCGCGGTTGGGGATCGCCGCCCGGCCGGTCGATCGGACCAGCCTTGGCGCCGCCCTGATCGCCGGGGCGGCCTATCTCGCGCTCGCCGCGCTCAGCCTGGCGCTTGCCCGGGCCGAGGCGCCGCTCAGCCCGATCTGGCTGCCCAATGCCTGCGCGCTCGCGCTCTTGCTGCGCGCCCGCCTGCAAAGCGAGCTGCCCTTGCTTGGTGCCTGCCTTGCGGGCGGGTTTGCAGCCTATGCCCTCTTTGGCCTGCCCCTCGCCCACGCGCTGGCCTTTGCCGCGGCGCACCTGGTCGAGCTCATCGCGGTGCTGGCGCTCACCCGCCGACCTGGGTGCCGGGCGCCTGACATGAACCGCCTCAGCGATCTCGCGCGCTTCGTCTGGGCCGGGGGGCTGGTGGGGCCGGGGCTGTCGGCGCTGATCGCCGCACCCGCCTATGCCACCAGCCTCGAGAGCCTGCGCGCCGGGGCGATCGACTGGTTCCTCACCGCCAGCATGGCGATGGTGCTGATCGTGCCCACCGCGCTGCTGCTGGTCGATCGCGCGCGCGGCACCCTGGCGCGCGGGGCGGCCACGCTGCCCGAGACGCTGGCGCTGCTCGCCGGGGGCATGGCTTGCGCCTTCCTGGTCTTCAACCAGACCCACTATCCGCTGATGTTCCTGATCCAGCCGATCACGCTGCTCCATGCCTTTCGCCTCGGCAGCCTCGGCAGCGCGCTCAATGTCGCGGGGGTGGCGCTGGTGGCCGGGGGGATGACCTGGGCCGGCAAGGGGCCGATCGCCGCGGTCGGCGCGGGCGAGATCGCCGAGCTGCACCTGCTCCAGGCCTTCATCGCCGCCAATTTCCTCACCGGCCTGCCGGTCGCGGCGATCCTTGCCGGGCGCGACCGGATGATGGCGCGGCTCGAGGCGGGCAAGCGCGAGATCGATCTGCTCACCGCCAATATCAGCGATGCGATCCTGCGCTTCGATCTTGCCGGCGTGTGCACCTATGCCTCGCCCTCGGTGCGCGAGGTGATGGGCGCCCCGCCCGAGACCTATCTCGGCCAGCCGCTGACCGCGCGGCTCCACCCCGAGGCCCGCGCCCGCACCACCGAGGCGATGACGCGGCTCACCAGCGGCATCAGCGAGCGCGAGCGCGTGACCTATCGTCGCTTTGCCGATGCGCCCGATGGCACGCCGGTGTTCCTCGAGGCCGATTGCACGGTGATCCGCAACCCCGAAACCGGCGCGCGCGAAGGCGTGGTGGTGGCCGCGCGCGATGTGACCGAGCGGGTCGAGCTGGAAGAACTGCTCACCCGCGCCCGCCGCCACGCCGAAAGGGCAGCCCGGGCCAAGAGCGCGTTTCTCGCCAACATGAGCCACGAGATCCGCACCCCGATGAACGGCGTGCTCGGCTTTGCCGAGCTGATGCTCCAGGGCGAGCTCAGCCCCGAGCAACGCCGCTTTGCCGAGCTGATCGTCGAATCGGGCCGCTCGATGATGATGCTGCTCAACGACGTGCTTGACCTGTCCAAGATCGAAAGCGGGCAGTTCACCATCGATCACGCCCCGGTCGACCTCGAGGCGAGCCTGGCCGAGTGCGCCGCGCTGCACCGCATCGCCGCCGAGCGCAAGGGCCTGCGGCTCGAATTTGTCGGTCGGCAAGGCGCCCCGGGTGCTCAGGCTGGCCCGGCCAGCCCCCGGCTGCTGACCGATGGGCTGCGGCTGCGCCAGATCGCGCTCAACCTCATCGGCAATGCGGTCAAGTTCACCGAGGCGGGCCATGTGCGCATTTCCTGGTCCCTCGCGGGGCAGGAGGTGCGGGTGATGGTGGAGGACAGCGGCATCGGCATCAGCCCGGGCCGGCTCGAGAGCATCTTCCAGCCCTTCACCCAGGGCGAGGCCGACACCGCCCGGCGCTTTGGCGGCACCGGGCTCGGCCTGTCGATCAGCCGCCAGCTGGCCACGCTATTGGGCGGGCGGATCGAGGTGGAAAGCACCCCGGGCCGCGGCTCGCGCTTCACTCTGGTGCTGCCGGCCACCCTAGCCCCGCCCGCACCGCCGCCGCTGCCCGCGCCCGATCCTGCCCAATCGCTTCCGCCGGGCGATCTGCCGCAGGCCTCACGCATCCTGCTCGCCGAGGATCACGACATCAACCGGGTGCTGCTGCGCGAGATGCTCGAGCGCTGCGGGCAGGAGGTCGAGGAAGCGCATGACGGCAACGAGGCGATCGCGATGGTGATCGATGCGCTGCTGCGCGGTCGCCCCTATGACCTCGTGCTGATGGACGTGCAGATGCCCGGCTGCGATGGCTATGCCGCCACCCGCGCGATCCGGGCCGAGGGCATCGGGCCGGGGCTCCTGCCGGTGATCGCGCTCACCGCCAATGCCTTTCCCGAAGACATCGCCGCGGCCCGGGCGGCCGGGATGCAGGCGCACCTCGCCAAGCCCGTGGTGTTCGCCGCGCTGGCCCGAGCGCTGCAGCGCTGGCTGCCCACCCGGATCGTCGAGACCGGCGCGCCGGGCATCGCCCCCGCGCCGCGCCCCTCCGCGCAGCTGGCCGCGCTCACGCACTCACCGCGGCTGATGGCGCGCTGGCAGGCGCGGCGGCGCCAAACGCTCGAGGCCGTGGCCGCGGCGCTCGCGGGCGGGGTGCTTGCCGCTGGTGCCGGCCCAAGCGCGGCGCGCGCCGCACTGGCGCAGCAGCTCCACAAGCTTGCCGGCACCGCCGCGCTGTTTGGCGAAGCCGCGCTCGGGGCCCGCGCCGCCGCGCTCGAACGCGCCCTGACACAGGCCGACGGCACCGGGGATGCGCCGGAAGCGCTGGCCGAGGCCCTGCTGGCCGAAGCCGCGGCCCACAGCGCCCCCACGCCTTAGAAGGCGCTCCCACCGGGCGGCGCCAGCCCCCTCAGCCCCCCCACACACAGCAGAAAGGGCGACCCGTTGCCGGGCCGCCCTTCCCTGAGCCTGTCTTGTTTCGGCCTGGCGGCGCGGATCAGAACTTGACCCGCACCCCGAAGCGCACGCCCCAGAGCGAACCGTTGATCTGGGTCGCTTCGACCGGCGTGCGGAAGCTGGAATAGACATACTGTGCGCAGGGCTGCGAGGGGGTGGTCGTGGCCGCACCGCCGACGCTCTGGACGCACTGCACGTTGACCACGGGGGCGGTGTAGGGGAAGCCCACCTGGCGGATGGTGCCCCAGTCGCTGTCGATCAGGTTGAGCACGTTCTCGACATCGGCGAGCAGCTCGATCTTGCCGCCGAGCACGAAGGGCACTTCCTGCCGGACCGAAAGATCAAGCTTGTGCACCCACGGGGTCTTGGCGATGTTCTTCGGCGCGATCTGGCCCTCGTAATCGGCCAGCTCCGAATTGCGCACGAAGGCCTGGAAGGCGGCAAAATCGAAGCCCGGGGCATAGCTCACCCTGGGATCGGCGGTCGGGCTGCTGACATTGGGCACATAGAGAAGGCCGCGGTTGTTGCGCCCGGTGACCCCGAAGATCGCCGAACGGTTGTTGCCCGAGGCCTGATCGACGAAGGTGTAGCTGTAGCGCTGGCCCGAACGGACGTTGTAGAACAGCTCGACGCGGGTGTTGTTGTCGCCGAAGATGTTGCCATCAAAGCCCGCCACCAGGCGGAACTGGTGATCGCGCTGGTAGTTCGAGATGCCCTGCGCCGAGAAGTTGGGATCATCGGCAAACACGGTGTTGGTGTAATTCGAGAACGCCACCGAGCTGGTGCCGGGGTTCTGATCGTCAACGTTCTGGTAGGTGTAGGAACCGTTGAGGAAGAAGCCCGAATCCCAGCGCTTGTTGAAGCGCGCGATCACGTTCCAGCTATCGCCATAGCTGGTGTTGGTCAGCAGGATGTCGGTGTTGGTGCCGGTGAAGCCGGTGAGGATGTTGTAGCGCCGGCGGCCATCGGGCAGGGTCACATTGCCCGCGACCGAGCGCAGGTCGGTCCATTCGAGCGCGTCCTCGACCTTGGAATAGATCACGTCGACGCCGAGGTTCCAGCCATCGCCGAGGAAGCCGAAATCAGCCTCGTAATCGACCGAGCCCGAGAAGCGCCACTGCGAGGGCGGATCGAAGTTGGGATCGAGCGCATTGGTCGGGGCCGCCGCGGTGCCCGCGGTGCGGATCGCATCGATCAGCGACTGCGGGATGCCGGTGCCGCCCGAGACATTGTTGAGCGTGGCCGCGCCGATCGCCTGCACCTGCGCCGGGGTGAGGCCCGAAATGCCGGCGATCGAGAAGGTGCCGTCCTGGTTGCGACGAACCTGCGCCCGGCCCAGCGTCGGCCCGGGGTTCGAATAGTTGTTCGAGATCCACACCAGCGGGTTGCCGCCGCCGAACAGCCCGGCCGAACCGCGCACCTGCAGCCGGTCGGTCGGCTTCCAGTTGAAGCCGAAGCGCGGCTGGAACAGGTCACGCCCGTTGAGCGTCGAGGTGTTCGAGAAGCCGAAGCGGTTGAGGAAGTCGATATTGGCGAAGGGGATGTCGGGCGTGTCGAACAGGTCGTAGCGCATCCCCGCCACCACCGTCAGCGTGTCGGTCACGTCGATCGTGTCCATGATGCCGAAGGTCCAGCTGTTGTTCTGGAAATCGGCGGTGACGGTGTCGATCCCGCCGCGCAGCGGCACGGCGATATCCACTTCCGCGGCGCGGCGCTGCTGGAGCTGGTCGATCCCGTCAAACAGCCAGGCGCCCGAGACGCGCTGGGCAAAGAGGTTGCGCACGTCCTGGCGGCGGCGCTCGGCGATCAGCTTGACGGTGTGGTTGTTGAGCTTGAGCGTCGCCTGGAACTCGATCGCGAGGCTCTGGCTCTCAAGCTCGTTGGCCTGGCGGCTGATGTCCGGGCCGAAATTGAGCCGCCGCACGCCCGAGGGGCACTGCAGCGGGTTGCCCGAGGCGATCGGCTCGAGGCAGACCTGGAACTGGCCGAAATCGCGGTTGCCGCCCACCGGCACCTGCAGGCGCGTGTAATCGGCATAGGAGACGCGCAGCTGGGTGGAGAAGCTGTCGGACCACTGGTTGTTCGACTGGATGATGCCGAAGTGGTTCTTGGCGCCCTGGGTGTAGTTGTTCGACAGCAGGTTGTAGGTCGGGTTGGTCGCATTGATCTGCGCCGTGCCAGTCTGCCCGGCAAGCTGCGCCGATTCGTTCCAGATATAGGTCGCGGTCAGGCGGTGCCCGTCGGCGACGTTCCAGTCGAGCTTGGTGACGAGCTTGTCGTCCTTCTCGACGATGTCATTGGCCACGCCCAGCGTGTCGAAGTTGTAGACGTTCTGCGCGATCGAGCTGATCTGGTCGATCTGCGCCTGGGTGATGCCGAGCTGGCTCGGATCGACATCGGCCGGCACGGTGTCGCGGGTGCGCTCGTAGGTGACGGCGAAGAACAGCTTGTCCTTGATGATCGGGCCGGTGGCCTGCGCCACATAGACCTGCGAATCGAAGGCCCCCACGCGGGTCAGCTCGCGCGCCTTGTCACCGCGCAGATCATCGTTCTGATAAAAGGCCGCGCCAAGGAAGGTGAAGCGGTTGCCGCCCGACTTGAGCTGGGTGTTGATCGCCCCGCCCTGGAAGAAGCCCTGCTGGATATCGACCGGCGCGGCCTCGACCGAGAATTCGCCGATCGCATCGAGCGGCACCGGGCCGCGGTTGGAGACGAGGCCGCCGGCTTCCAGGCCGAAGGGATCGCCAAAGGCCACGCCATCGACGGTGAAGCGGTTGAAGCGGTTGTTCTGCCCGGCGATGCTGATCGCCCCATTGTTGGTGGCATCGAGCGTCACCAGCGGGTCGCGCGCGGCAAGATTGCGGATGTCGCGGTTGATGTTGGCCACCCCGGCGATGTCGCGGGCGGTGAGCACGGTGGCAGCGCCGGTCGCCAGCGTGATCGCCGAACGGGTGCGCGCGCCGGTGACCACGATGGTCTTGCCCACCTCGGCCAGCTGGACGCTGATACGCTGGGCCTGGCCGGCGGCGAGGAAGCCGATTTCCTGCTCGACCGATTCATAGCCATCGGCCGCGACGCTGACGGTGAAGGGGCCGCCAAGACGAAGCCCGGTGGCGTTGAAGCCGCCGGCGGCATCGCTGGTCTGCACCGCGCGGGTGCCCGAGGGCACGTGGGTGATCACCACGGTGGCCCCGGCGATCGGCTGGCCGTTCTCGTCGGTCACGGTGCCGCGCACCGAGGAGGTGGTTTCCTGCGCGAAGGCGGGGGTGACGATGGTGGTCGTCGCGGCGAGGCTGACGATGCTCGCGGCAAGCAGATACTTGAGTTTCATGGATGAGGCCCCTGATCAAAATGGAGAGAGTCACATGCCCGGCGGCCCTAGGCCGCGATGCTTGCGCCAAAGCGACTGTTCTGTGACAGTTTGATGAAACAGCGCCTCAGGGCCGGGCGATTCCCCCGGGCGCGGCCAAGCCTGCTGCAAAAAATTACGGTTTTTCAAAGGCCTGAAGAGCAGGGTGTTGCAACGCAGCAACGCCTTGAGGAATTTCCCGCCACCCCGCCCTCGCCCCGCGCTGCCCGGGGCAGCGAGGGCTCAGGCGAGATTGATCTCGCGCAGGCGCTGCAGCAGGAAATCATGCGCGCTGATCGGTGCGGGCGGCGGGGCCGGATCGTCATCGCCCACGCATTCGGGCAGCGGCGTGATCACGTAATCGGGCCGGAAATGGAGGAAGAAGGGCATCGAATAGCGCGAACGCCGCGCCGCTTCCCCGCGCGGATTGACCACCCGGTGCGTGGTCGAGCGCAGCCGCCCGTTGGTGAGCCGGTCGAGCATGTCGCCGACATTGATCACCAGCGCGCCCTTGACCGCCGGGATCGGCAGCCATTCGCCCTTGCGGGTGAGCAGTTCGAGCCCGGCTTCCTCGGCCCCCAATAGCAGGGTGATGGTGTTGATATCGCCATGCGCGGCGGCGCGGATCGCGCCTTCGGGCGCATCCTCGCCGAGCGGCGGATAGTGCAGCAGCCGCATCACCGAATTGCCGTCCTTGACGCTTGCGGCAAAGAAATCGCGCGGCCGGCCGAGGTGGAGCGCGATCGCCTCGAGCACCCGGCCCCCGGCGGTCTCGAAGGCCCCAAACAGCGCCTGCATGGTCTCCTGAAAGCCCGGCACTTCGGCGGGCCAGACATTGGGCGCCATGTAGGAGGCGAGCGGGTGGCCTTGGGGCAGATCGCGCCCGACGTGCCAGAACTCCTTGAGATCGAAGACCTCGGCGTCCTTGGCCTTCTCGGTGCCGAAGGGGGTATAGCCGCGCGCCCCGCCGCCGCCGGGGATGTGATAGGCGCGCTTGACCGCCTCGGGCAGGGCGAAGAACGCCCGGGAGGCAGCTTCGGCCGCGGCGATCAGGTCTTCCGGGATGCCGTGATCGCGCACCACGGCAAAGCCATATTCGGCAAAGGAGCGGCCGAGTTCATCGGCGATGGTCTCGAGCGGCTGGGCGAGCGAGACGCTGGCGATGCCGGGGGCGATCTCGGGGGCGGTAATGGTCATGGGCGCGGCCTTACACCCGCGCGCGCGGCGCTGCCAAGGGCCTAAAGGGGCAGGAACAGGCTGGCGAGCGCCGCGCTCATCAGGTTGGCAAGGCTCCCGGCGGCCAGCGCCTTGAGCCCGAGCCTCGCGATCACCGGGCGCTGGTTGGGCGCAAGGCCCCCCGTCACCGCCATCTGGATCGCGATCGAGGAGAAATTGGCAAAGCCGCACAGGGCAAAGGTGACGATCGCCCGGCTGCGCTGGGTGAGCGCGCCCTCGCCGAGCGCGCCCAGATCGATGAAGGCGACGAATTCGTTGAGCACGATCTTGGTGCCGAACAGCCCCCCGGCGATCTGCGCCTGCTGCCAATCGGCAATGCCGATGAGAAACATCACCGGGGCAAAGACATAGCCGAGCAGCCGCTGGAAGCTGAGGCCCTCAAGCCAGGCGGCGGCCCCGGGTGCAAGCGGGGTGCCGGCGCGCTCGGCCAGGCCCACGATGGCGCCGCCGATCCCGGCAAGCATCCCGTTGGCCAGCGCCACCAGCGCCACGAACACCATCACCATCGCGCCCACCGCCACCGCCAGCTTCACGCCCGTCTGCGTGCCTTGGGCGGCGGCCTCGATGATGTTGGCAGGGCGCTGGCCTTCCTCGAAGGTCTCGGCCGCGCTCACCTCGTCGGGCTTGCCGCTCTCGACCATCGCCGCCGGGCCAACCGCGCTGATGCGCGCCTGGGGCAGTTCGACCTCACGCCCGTTCTCGTCATACATCACCACCCGTGTCGCCTGGGTGAGTGGCTTGGTCTTGCCCCGGGCGAGCGCCACCGCCGCGGCGGCCACCGCGTGATCATGCGCGGCGCGGGCGGCGGGATCGTCGGGCATGATGATCTTGGCCATGAGGATGCCCCCCGGAGCCGACATGAAGGCCGCCGCGAGCAGGAAGGGCACCGCCTCGGTGCCGATGAAGCTGGCATAGGCAGCCAGGATCGTGCCCGCCACGCCCGCCATGCCCACGCTCATCAGCGTGAACAGCCCCGCAGGCGGCAGCGCGGCCAGATAGGGGCGCACCACCAGCGGGCTTTCCGACTGGCCGACGAAGATATTGGCCGCCGCCCCCAGCGCCTCGACCTTGCCGATCCCGGTGATCCAGCCGATCGCCCCGCCCACCCAGCGCACCAGCCGCTGCATGATGCCGAGGTGATAGAGGATCGAGACGATCGCGGCGAAGAACACGATCACCGGCAGCGCCGCGATCACGAAGGTGTTGGCAAAGGGATTGCTCTCCATCGGGCCGAAGACGCTGGTGATGCCGACCTTGGAAAAGTCGAGCAGGGCAATCACCCCGTTTGAAAGCCCACCGATCACCGCCACCCCGATTTCGGTGCGCAGCACCACCAGCGCGGTGAGCGCCTGAAGGCCGAAGGCCGCCGCCACGACCCTGAGGTTGATCTGGCGCCGCGCCGAGGAGAGGAGAAAGGCGATCGCGAGAATGGCGATCACGCCGCACAGGCTGAGCAGAATGGACGCGAAACTATCGTTCACGGCGGCTTTGGCCCCTTGCGTGGCACAACAGGCGGGTTGGCAGACACTGCCCGCAGGGCCGTGGCCCGGCGCGCGATTGCCGCTGGCGTGGCAGCTAAAGTGCGCGCTGGCAAGCGCGGATCGCGCGATAGCCCCGGCGATCTGGGGCCTGCCCCTTCCCCCGCCCCCGCCCCGGCGCGTGACAGCGCCAGCGGCGCGGCTTTCCTTTTGCCGCGCGGCTGGCTAGGCCGGCAGCATGAACGAGACGCCGCCTGCGCCCACCTCCGCTCCCCCCACCGCGCCCGCCATCGCCCCCTTCGCCGATCGCACGGCAAGCGGCCCTGCGATTGCGCGCGGGCTGTTCGTCTTCACCCTGGTCTATGGCGGGATGACGGTGCTCGCCGGGGTGCTGGCGTTCAAGCAGGTGCGGCTGTGGCCCACCACGCTGGCGGTGGAAAGCGGCATCTTTGCCTTCCTGCTGCTGGTGGTGATCTCCTCGACGCTCGCCCAGCTCTATGGGCGGGCGATGGCGCAGAAGATCGTGTGGTGGGGGTTCCTGCCGCTCGCGCTTTCCGCGCTGCTGATGCAGCTGGTGCTTGCCCTGCCCGCCTCTGCCGAGATGCTGGCCTTCCGGCCCGAGGATCTGGCTGCCTTTGAACGGGTGCACCGCGCCACCTGGCGGGTGTGGCTGGCAGGCCCGGCGGCCTATATCGCCTCGCTCCTGCTCAACATCTGGCTGTTCGACCGGCTGCGTGGGGGCCGTTCGGGCGAGGGGACGATCGGGCTGATGCTGCGCGGCGCGATCGCCTCGGCGCTGAGCCAGGCGGTCGATTCGGTGATCTTCATCACCCTTGCCTTTTATGGCGCGTTCGACATCACCGATCTGGTCATCGGCCAGGTGCTCGCCAAGGTCACCTTGAGCCTCTTGCTGGTGCCCTTCCTCATCACCTTCGGCGTGCGCGCGGCGCGTTGGCTTGACCGCGGGGCAAGCGCCTGAACACCTTGCGCGCCGCCCCAAGGCGTGTATCCTCTCGCCCATTGCTGCGAAGGGGGAGGGATCGCATGAAACACGCCATCATCGCCGCCGGGCTAGCCGCGCTCGCGCTTGCCGGCTGCCAGACCACCGGGGGCGGGCCGGGCGCGAGCAGCTATTATGATTGCGGCGGCGGCACCCGGCTCAAGGTCGATTATCTCAAGGGCAACCGGGTGCGCGTGCAGATGAACGACAATGCGCCCGTGATCCTGCCGGCAGACCGGGCCGCCTCGGGCGCGAAATACATGAGCGCGACCCACCAGTTCTGGTCGAAGGGC
Source organism: Erythrobacter cryptus (assembly GCA_046297575.1). Classification (GTDB taxonomy): domain Bacteria; phylum Pseudomonadota; class Alphaproteobacteria; order Sphingomonadales; family Sphingomonadaceae; genus Erythrobacter; species Erythrobacter cryptus_A. The sequence goes on along the minus strand of JBKBHR010000006.1, from coordinate 351 downwards.
GATGAGGCGACCTGGACGGTCGGGCGGATGATGCCGATGACCTGCCAGAAGGTCGCCGTGCCGCGCATGTGAACGGCCGGCCTCGCGGGGCCGCTCAGGAGGTCTTGCGCAGCTTCCTCAGGCTCTCGCCCGTCCACGGCTTGCCCGAAAGGCTGGGCAGCGCATCAAGCCCCGCCCGAGGCACCGGCAGCCTGCGGTGGCATGCCGGCAGGATTGCAGCCGCAAGACAGTGGTGAGCCCGACAGGATTCGAACCTGTGACCCGCTGATTAAAAGTCAGCTGCTCTGCCTACTGAGCTACGGGCCCACGCCGGGGCGCTGGCCGCACCTTGCTTGCCAGGCGCGCTCACCT
>JBKBHR010000005.1:10259-143774 GCA_046297575.1 Erythrobacter cryptus | reverse complement strand
GGATCAAACGCTTCCGCAGGATCGCCCTGCGCTGCGAGAAGACGCTGACCAGCTTCATGGGCTTTGTCTTCCTCATCTCAGCACTCGATTGGTTAAGATGAATGCAGACAGGACCTAGTCGTCGCGCGAGATCTTCTCGCGCCGTTCGTGGGCTTCCTGGGCCTCGACCGTCATGGTGGCGACCGGGCGCGCGATCAGGCGCTTCAGGCCGATGGGATCGCCGGTCACCTCGCAATAGCCATATTCGCCGGTGTCGAGCCGCCGCAGCGCCGCATCGATCTTGGCAATCAGCTTGCGCTGGCGATCACGGGTGCGCAGTTCGATGCCCCAGTCCGTCTCGCTTGAGGCGCGGTCGGTCAGATCGGCCTCGCGGATCGGGCCGTCCTGGAGCGATTGCAGCGTCTGGCCAGCCGCCGAGTGGATCGAGCGCTTCCATTCAGTGAGCAGCATCCGGAAATAGGCTTGCTGGCGCTCGTTCATGTATTCCTCGTCCTCGCTCGGCACATAATCCGGAGCGATCAGGCGCTTGGCCTTCTCGAGGATGTCGATCTCGTCAGACGCGGCAGATGGCATGAAGCTTCCTCATCCCGTGTGGCACTGGGCTGACCATTGCGTCCTGCCGCCTGAATTTTTTCATTGGCTCACTTGGTCCCAGCAAGTTGAAGCACTGCCGGGCCTATAGGCAAGCCCCCCAAGCCGCACAAGCGCCTTTGGCAGCTTGTGAGCAGGCAATTGGGCGCGCGATCGGCCCGCCCGGGCTGGCGTTAACCATTTCTTGACCATGATCGCCGCAGTCTCGCCCCATGGAAGGTCGCTCAGGGGGCGACCGGGTGAGGAACGGGGACAAGACCATGACGATCATTGCCATTGCCGCGAGGGGGGCGCGGGGCGCTGCAAGCGAAAGCCTGCTGGGCGCCTGGCTGACGCAAGCCGCCGAAGGTGAGCCGGAAGCCTGCTTCAACCTCGGGGTTGCCTTTTCCACCGGCAGCAACGGGGCCGAATGCGATCTCATCGAGGCGCACAAGTGGTTCAACCTTGCCGCCGCCCGCGGGCACCAGGAAGCCGCGCGCTGCCGCGCCGAGATCGCCGACGAGATGACCGCGCGCGAGATCGCCGAAGCCCAGCGCCGGGCCCGGCAATGGCTGGCCGAGGGGCGGCTGCGGGCGGCCTGATCAGCCCTTGCGGAAGGGCGTGCGGGTATCGAGGTAGAGCTGGTCGCTCGCCACCCCGGCGCGCTCGCGTTCAAGAAAATCGGCGACCGCCGCGCGGAAGCCGGGATCGGCGATCCAGTGCGCCGACCAGGTCTTGACCGGCTCATATCCGCGGGCGAGCTTGTGCCCGCCCTGCGCCCCGGCCTCGACCCGCTTGAGCCCCCGGGCAATGGCAAGCTCGATCGCCTGGTAATAGCACAGCTCGAAATGGAGGAAGCGCACCTGCCGGGTGCAGCCCCAATAGCGCCCGTAAAGCGCATCGCGCCCGAGGAAGTTGAGCGCGCCGGCAATCGGCTCGGCCCCGTCATAGGCGAGGATCAGCACGATCCGCTCACCCATCCGCTCGCCGAGCAGGCTGAAGGCCTCGCGCGTCAGGTAGGGCCTCCCCCATTTGCGGCTGCCCGTGTCCTGATAGAACACCCAGAAGACGTCCCAGTGTTCCTCGCGGATGTCGGCGCCGGTGAGGTGGCGGATGGTCAGGCGCTCCAGCGCCGCGGCGCGCTCCTTCCTCAGGTCCTTGCGCTTTCTTGATGAGAGCGCGCCGAGAAAATCCTCGAAGCTGGCATAGCCGCGGTTGAACCAGTGGAACTGGATATCGGTGCGCATGAGCCAGCCGCCCGCCTCGAACAGGGGAAGCTGCGCAGGGTCGATGAAGGTGGCATGGGCCGAGGAGAGCTGGTTCGAAAGGCACACCGCCTCGGCGCCCTTGAGCAGCTGCGGGGCAAGCGCCGGGTCACTGAGCAGCAGGCGCGGCCCCGTCGCCGGGGTGAAGGGCGCGGCGATCTGGAGCTTGGGGTAATAGCGCCCGCCTGCCCGGTGCCAAGCATCGGCCCAGGAATGGTCGAACACATATTCGCCCTGGCTGTGCCCCTTGGCATAGGCAGGGAGCGCGGCAAGGAGGGTGCCGTCAGCCGCAGTGATGGCAATGGGCGCCGGCTCCCAGCCGGTGCCGGGCCCGACAGAGCCCGAATCTTCCATGGCGGTGAGGAATTCGTGGCTGACAAAGGGATTGTCGTTCCCGCCAAGGGCATTCCACGCCGCGCGGTCAAAGACGCCGACCGATGGGGCGATCCGGACGGTCAAGGCCGCATCGCTCACGCGAGGCCCGCTCCTTCGGCGATCAGGGCATCGGCGTGGGCAGCCCCGCGCGCGCGGGTGTCGGGCGAGCGCACCGTCCAGGTGAGCAGCGGACGGCCGCTTTCGCGCCACAGCCGGGCGAGCGCATTGGGCAGATCGCGCACATCGGCGGCGAGAAAGTGAGGGGCTGCCCGCTCGAGCGCCTTGGGCGCGCGCCAGGCGCTCCTGTAGCCGTGATCGAGCGTGTCGGTGACGACCAGCCCGCGCACCATCTCCGGGGCATGGCGGGCGAACCATTCGCCCACGCGCAGATCGAAACTCATCACCGCAAGCGGCCCCTGATAGGCCGCCAGTGCCCGGCCGATCGCCATGCACGGCGCGCTCGAGGAGAGATGGGGCTGCGCCTTGATCTCGACGAGGATCGGCACACGGCCCGCGACCAGCGCGATGAGGTCGGCCAGCCGCCAGATCGTCTGGCCGGTCTCCATCAGGGCAAGCTCGCACAATTCGTCAGCGCTGCGCGCCGCAACCATGCCGCGCGCGCCGGTCAGCCGGTCAAGCTCCCAATCGTGGAACACCATCGGCACATTGTCGCGGCTCATCTGGATATCGCACTCGATCCCCATGCCGCGCGCGATCGCCGCTTCGGCCGCGGCGCGCGAATTCTCCGGCACGCCCGGCCCATGCAACCCGCGATGGGCATATTCCCACTGCGTCAGCCAGGCAGGCGCGCGCCGCTCGCTCATGACTTGAGCGCAACAATCGCATCGACCTCGACCGCGGCATTGAGGGGCAGCGCCGCCACGCCCACCGCCGCCCGGGCGTGCTGGCCGGCCCCGCCGAAGACCTGCTCCATCAGGTCCGATGCGCCATTGGCGACCTTGGGGTGATCGAAGAAATCCGGGGTCGAGGAGACGAAGGCACCCAGCTTGACCACCCGCTCGACCTGTTCGAGCAGGCCGGCGGCCTCAAGCTGGGCAAGGATCATCAACCCGCAGGCGCGCGCGGCGCGTTGGCCTTCCTCGAGGCTGACATCGGCGCCCAGCTTGCCGGTCATCACCGCGCCATCGACAAAGGCGATCTGGCCCGAGACATAGGCCATGCCGCCATGCACCACCACCGGGACATAGCTGGCGACCGGCGCGGCGGGCTTGGGCAGGGTGATGCCGAGTTCGGCGAGCTTGGCGGCGATGGTCATGTCTCAATCCTCCAGTCGTTCGAGCAGCCAGGGCAGGGCCTCGTCCCAGCGGTCGATCCGCGAATGGGCGTGGCCGGCCTTGTGCGCACAATCAATCGTATGGGCGATCATCGGCTCGCCGCACAGGTGCAGGCGGGTGACATGCGGCATGATCTCGGCGACCGAGGCGTGGTGCTGGGCGAGATCGTCGATGAACAGCGCCTTGCTCGGGGCATATTCGGCGAGGATCGCCTGCAGCGCCGGGCCTTTGGGGCCCTGATTGGTATAGACCCGGGCATTGATGCCGACCGCGGCAAGCTGCGCGGCGCGCTTGTCGCGGCGCTCGTCAATGAGGTTGGTGAGGATCACCACGTCGGCCTTCTCGGCAAGCGTGTTGATCCCTTCGACCGCGCCGGCGATCGGCGTCTGCGCGTCCATCTGGGTATCGAAGAAGCGCCCGAGCATTCGCCAGATATCGGCCGGGGCAAGCACCTCGCCGCTGTCCTGCCAGCGCAGCGCCTGGGCAAAATTGTGGCCTTCAAGGTGGAAGTCCACGCCCTGGGTGGTCTCGAGCCAATGCTTGAAGGGGGCGACCATGTGCAGCAGCACTTCGTCGCAATCGGAGATGATGAGCGGGCGGGTCATGTGTCGAGAGCGTTCCTGGCGGCGACGAGTTCCTCGGGGCTGACGGCAAGCGCCTCGGCCGCGCGGAGGAGATCGGGTTCGTGATCGGCCAGAAAGTTGAGCGGCGCGGCCAGCACCGCCCGATCGGCAAGCCCGGCGCGCAGCCGGGCCGGATCGAGCCCGGTCAGCGCAAGGAAGCGCGCCGCGCGCTCCTCGCAGGCGAGCACCCAGGCGAGCGCTGCCAGCGCCAGCGCCTCAGGGTCTGCCGAAAGCTGTGCGGGGCCTTGCGGGATTGCCGTGTCCTTCCTGTCGGGTTAGTCGGTGATCAGGTCATGAGCGGGGCGCGATGTGACAAAGCGGATCATGGTTGTCGAGGACAATGACCTCAACCGGAAATTGTTCTGCGATGTGCTCAAGGCCAATGGCTTCGAGGTCGAACCGGTGGCCGAGGGCGACAAGGTGCTCTCCACCGCGCGGCAGGTGGTGCCCGATCTCATCATCATGGACATCCAGCTCGGCGGGGTTTCCGGGGTTGATCTCATCGAGGCGGCCAAGCGCGACCGGGTGTTGCGCCAGATCCCGGTGCTGGCGGTCACCGCCTTTGCCGCCAAGGGGGATGAGGAACGCATCCGCGCGGCAGGGGCGGCCGCATACCTTTCCAAGCCGGTCTCGATCAGCCCCTTCATGAGCGCGGTGCGCGCGCTTCTCGCGGCTTAGGGGAGCGCAAGGGGCATGGCCTCAAAAGCCTAGAGCAGGTTCTCCAGCAGGAACACCAGCAGGGTGAGGCCAAGTCCGCCCAGGAACAGGTGGTAGGCATAGGCAAGATAGCGATACTTGCGCCGGTGCAGCACCATCCCGTTCTGGTAGAGATCGCGCAGCATCACCCGGTAGAGCGCCTCATCATCCTGGAGGCGCGCCAGCATCGCCTTTGTCCAGGCTTCCTCGTCCATGAGCGCGAAATGGCCGAAGAACAGCAGGTTCCTGTGTTCCTCGGGAACGGCCTTGGCGCGCATCGGCGGGGTGATCGCCAGCACCGCGAAGATGGTGGAGAGGAAGGCGGTGACCGCAAGGCAGATCATCGACCACTGCACCGCGGCGGACAAGGCCTGGGTGATCACCAGCGAGAACACCACGAAGGTGGCGCCGATCAGGATATTGGCCTTGCCATCGGCCATCTGCGAGAGCGACAGGGTAAGCGATTGCGCGGTGCGGATGAGGTGGACGCCGTGGGGGGAAAGCGGCGCGTCCTGCGCGGGCGGCGGCGCCTTTGCGGGCTGAGACTGACGAGCGGCATCGGCCATTACCCACCTCCTTGCGCCCCCCGGCACGCCGAAAACTTGACAAGCAGCCCCATCCGCCGCTTTGCACGCGTAGTATATGAGGCCAAAGCGCCGCACAACCAACGCCACGCCCACAGCCAGGCCCCAGCCACGAAAGCACCCTTTCGCATGACCCCAGCCGAAGTCGACGCGCGCATCCGCGAGCTTATCCAGCCCTTCAACAAGAAGGGCATCGCCATCGAGGATTCGACCACCTTTGCCGGCGATCTCGAGTTCGACAGCCTGACGGTGATGGATTTCGTCGCCGAGATCGAGGATGCCTTCGATGTCATCATCTCGATGAACCAGCAGGCCGAGATCGAGAACTGGGGCCAGCTGGTGGCGGCGGTTCACAAGCTGCAGGAAGGCTGATCATGGCCACCGCGATGAGCGAAAACCCCGCCCCCGCGCCGGTTGACCTGCTGGCCAAGTTCGATCCCATCATCCAGACCCGCGAGGCGCTGCTCGCCGCTGGGGTGGAGGATCCCTTCAACCTGGTGATGGACAAGGTGCTCTCGCCCACCCGGGCAATCTGCAATGGGCGCGACACCATCCTGCTTGGCACCTACAACTACATGGGGATGACCTTCGATCCCGATGTGATCGCGGCGGGCAAGGCAGCGATGGAGGATTTCGGCGCGGGCACCACCGGCAGCCGCGTGCTCAACGGCACCTTCCGCGATCACCGCGATGTCGAGGCGGCGCTGCGCGAATTCTATGGCATGGATCACGCCATGGTGTTCTCCACCGGCTACCAGGCCAATCTCGGGGTGATCTCGACGCTGGCGGGCAAGGGCGATTACATCATCCTCGACATCGACAGCCACGCCTCGATCTGGGATGGCTGCAAGATGGGCGATGCCGAGGTGGTGCCCTTCAAGCACAATGATGTGGATGCGCTCGAAAAGCGGCTCAAGCGCGTGCCCGAAGGCGCGGGCAAGCTGGTGGTGCTCGAAGGCGTCTATTCGATGCTCGGCGATGTCGCGCCGCTCAAGGAGATGGTGGCGATCGCCAAGCGCCACGGCGCGATGGTGCTGGTGGACGAGGCCCATTCGATGGGCTTCATCGGCGCGCATGGCCGCGGCGTTGCCGAGGAGCAAGGGGTGATCGACGAGGTCGATTTCATCATCGGCACCTTCTCCAAGAGCGTCGGCACGGTCGGGGGCTTTTGCGTGTCCAATCACCCCAAGTTCGAGGTGCTGCGGCTGGTGTGCCGACCTTACGTGTTCACCGCCGCCCTGCCGCCGAGCGTGATGGCATCGAGCGCCACCTCGATCCGCAAATTGATGCACAACCGTGAGAAGCGCGCGCATCTGTGGGAGAACAGCCGCAAGCTGCACGAGGGCCTGAAGGAGCTCGGTTTCAAGCTCGGCACCGAGACCCCGCAGAGCGCGATCATCGCCGTCATCATGCCCGATCTCGAGAAGGGCGCGATGATGTGGGAAGCGCTGCTCAAGGAAGGGCTCTACGTCAATCTCGCGCGCCCCCCCGCAACCCCGGCTGGCATGACGCTGCTGCGCTGTTCGCTGTGCGCGGAACATTCTGCCGAGGAGGTGACCACCATTCTCGGCATGTTCGCCCGTGCCGGCAAGGCGATTGGGATCATTTGAGCCAGGGCCGACGGGGCCGTGCCCCGCTGCGCCTCAATGGATCGAGATGATCCCGTCAACGGCGCGCCATTCCTGCGGGCCGATCAGGTGCTTGTGCGCGACCCGGACCGAATGGAGCACCGCGTCGATCTCGCGCCGCCAGAAGGCAAGGAAGCGGTCAAGCTCGGGAAAATGCGGCGCCACGTCATATTGTTGCATCACGAATTGCTGCAGCAGGCTGCGATGATCGGGCATGTAATAGTGGATTTCCACGGTGGACAGGCCGTAGCCCGCCATCTGGGCCAGGAACGCGCGATCCGTCATCACCTCTCCTCGCAAGCGCCATGAAGAAAAGGGCTGGACCCAGAAAATCGCACGAATCCGATTGCCGTCAATCGAAAAATGGCAATTTTGTTTCAGGCGCCATTCGCCCCTCGCTGCGATGTAGCCCGAGCGATAACCAATTTGGTTATTTTTCTTGACATCGTCACGCTCTTTGGTTAAGAGGGGGCATCATCGGAAAATTGTGATTCGCCAGCGGGCGGCCCTTCCTTCGGGGAGCCGCCCTTTCGTCGTTGCCGCTCGAGGAGTTCCCGCCATGCCCAAGTCGCCGGGCAAGCGCGTCGCCATCCGCCCCGATCTCAAGGATGGCGAGTGCGCGCGCGTCAGCACCAACTGGCGCCGGCAATTTCTCGATCACCTCGCCGAGACCTCGAATGTAAAGGCTTCGGCCGCGAGGGCCGGGGTCTGCCCCAGCCGCGCCTACAAGGTGCGGCGCGAAGATGCGGAATTCGCCCGCCAGTGGCAGGCCGCGCTGGCCGAGGGCTATCTTCATCTCGAAATGGAGGTGGTGCGCCGCCTGCGCGAAGGCGACAGCAAGACCGCAGGCGAGGAGCGCTTCGACCTTGCCAATGCCATCCGCCTGCTCGCCGCCCACCGCGAGAGCGCCGGGCGCGCCGCCGCCACGGTGCGCCATGTCAGCGCCGCCGAGGTGCGCGCCTCGATCGACCGCAAGATCGAGGACATCCGCCGGCGCATCGCCCGCGAGAAGGCCGCGGCCGAGGCAAGCGGCAAATGACCAGCGCGTTGGCCGCGCTGCTCGAAGACCAGACCGACGAGGCGGCGCGCGTGCGGCAGCACCTGCTGCGCCGCCTCAGCCAGACCGAGCGCGATCACCTGGCGTTCTTGTGGGAGTTCCAGGCCCGCAAGGAGCAGCTTCCCCCTCCTGGTGATTGGCGGGTGTGGATGATCATGGCCGGGCGCGGCTTCGGCAAGACCCGGGCCGGGGCCGAATGGGTGCGGATGATCGCCGCCAGCGATCCCAATGCCCGGATCGCGATTGTCGGCGCCTCACTGGCCGAGGCGCGCGCGGTGATGGTCGAGGGCGAGAGCGGCCTGTTGCACATCTGCCTTGCGGGCGAGGCGCCGCTCTACCAGCCTTCGCTCCACCGCCTCACCTTTCCCGGCGGGGCGCAGGCGCAGCTGTTCTCGGCCGCCGAGCCAGAGGCGCTGCGCGGCCCGCAGCACAGCCACGCCTGGTGCGACGAGGTCGGCAAGTGGCCGCTCGCGCATGAGCGGGCAACGCGCTGCTGGGACAATCTGCTGCTGGGCCTGCGGCTGGGGGAGACCCCAAGGATCGTGGTGACCACCACGCCGCGCGCTGTCCCGCTGGTGCGGCGGCTGGTGGGGCAGGCTGGCACTTCAGACGAGGTGGTGATCACCCGCGGAACGACCGAGGACAATGCCGCCAACCTGCCGGCCCGGTTCCTCGCCGCGATCACCAGCGAATTTGCCGGAAGCCCGCTCGCCCGCCAGGAAATCGGCGGCGAGCTCATCGACGATATCGAGGGCGCCTTGTGGACCCGCGCCATGCTCGAGGCGGCGCGCGAGCACGGCGAGGTGCCCGAGCCGCTGCGGGTGGTGGTCGCGGTCGATCCGCCCGCCGGCAGCGGCGGGGATGAATGCGGGATCATCGTGGCCGCGCTCGGCGCCGACGGGATCGCACGTGTGCTGGCCGATTGCTCGACCAGCGACGCACCGCCCGCCGCCTGGGCCAAGGCCGTCGCCGAGGCGGCGCAGGCCTGGCAGGCCGATCGGGTGGTGGCCGAGGCCAACCAGGGCGGCGCGATGGTCGAAAGCGTGCTGCGCGCGGCGGATCATGCCTTGCCGGTCAAGCTGGTGCATGCCGCGCGCGGCAAAACTGCCCGGGCCGAGCCGGTGGCGGCACTCTATGCCGCGGGTCGGGTGCGGCATGTCGGCATGTTTGCCCGGCTCGAGGATCAGCTGTGCGGCCTTCTCACCGGTGGCGGCTATGCCGGCCCCGGCCGCAGCCCCGACCGCGCCGACGCGCTGGTCTGGGCGCTGAGCGAATTGCTGCTGGGACGCCGCCAGCTTCCGAGTGTCCGCCCGCTGTGAGGCCCTGCGCGCCTTAAACCAGGGATTGCCCATGACTGTGCTTGAATTGCTTCGCGCCGCCTTCAAGGGCGCGGCGCGCAACCGCGTGCCGCTCTCCCCGGCGCTGGTTCACGGCTGGCTTGCCGCCTGTGACAGCGGCCCGGGCCCGCGCCCCTATGACTATGCCCGCGCGGTTGCCGAGGGCTTCCTTGCCAATCCCATCGTCCAGCGCTCGGTGCGGCTGGTGGCCGAGGGGGTGGGCCAGGCGCCGCTCGCCTGCCCCGACCCGCGGCTTGCCACGCTGGTCACCGCCACCAGCGCCGGGCAATCGCTGGTCGAAACGCTGGCGGCGCACCTGCTGCTGCACGGCAATGGCTATGTCCAAATCCTCAAGGATGCTGCCGGCACCCCGATCGAGCTGTTCGCGCTGCGGCCCGAAAGAGTGAAGGTGGTGACCGGGCCCGATGGCTGGCCCTGCGCCTATGATTACACGGTGCAAGGCCGCACCACCCGCATTGCGTGCGAGGATGAGCACGGCTGGCCCCAGATCATCACCATCCGGGCGATGCACCCGAGCGATGACCATCACGGCGCCGGGGCGCTCGAGGCGGCCTGGCAGGCGGTGCTGATCCACAATGCCGCGACCCACTGGAACCGGGCGCTGCTCGAGAACGCGGCACGGCCCTCGGGCGCGCTGGTCTATGAGACCGCCGACGGCGCCAGCCTGACGCACGAGCAGTTCGAGCGCCTCAGGCGTGAGCTGGACCATGCCTTCGCCGGCGCCGGCAATGCCGGACGCCCGCTGCTGCTCGATGGCGGATTGAAGTGGCAATCGATGGCGCTCTCCCCGGCCGACATGGACTTTGCCACGCTCAAGAGCGCTGCCGCGCGCGACATCGCCCTTGCCTTCGGCGTGCCGCCGATGCTGCTCGGCCTGCCGGGAGACAACACCTATGCCAATTACCGCGAGGCCAACCGCGCGCTCTGGCGGCTGACCTTGCTGCCGCTCGCGGAAAAGCTGTTCGCCGCGCTGCGCCAGGGGCTTGCCCCGTGGTTTCCCGAGGCGGTGCTCGGCATCGACCTCGATCGCATTCCAGCCCTGTCGGAAGACCGCGAGCGGCTCTGGGCCCAGGTCTGCGATGCCGATTTCCTGACCCGTGCCGAAAAGCGCCTGCTGCTCGGCCTTCCCCCCGAGGAGACAGCCCCATGAGCCACGAAGATGTGCTGGCGAGCCTGATGGCCCAGGCGCGCGAGGAAGGAGCAGCGCTGCTCACCCTGCGCGCGATTGTCGAGGAGGCGAGCGCGCTTGCCACCCACCGCACGCTCGAGCGGCTGGGGCTCGGCGATCCCGGCGCCGAGGATGACCTCGAGGAGCTGCGCGAGCTGCTCCAGGCCTGGCGCGACGCCAAGAACAGCGCCTGGAAGGCGATCGTCGAATGGATCATCCGCGGGCTGCTGGCCCTGCTGCTGATCGGCATCGCGGTGCGGCTTGGCTTCTGGGATCGGCTGTGAGGCAGGGCCAGGCCATGCGCTTTGCCGGATATGCCGCACTGTTCGACGTGCCCGATGCGGGCTGCGACACCATCCGTCGCGGCGCCTTTGCCCGCAGCCTCGCCGCGCGCACCGCGCCGCTGCCGCTCTATTGGCAGCACCGCGCCGACCAGCCGATCGGCGTGGTCGAGAAAGCCGAGGAGGATGCCCGCGGCTTGCGCGTCATCGCCCGGATCGAGCGGCCGGAAAGCCGCGCCGCCGCGCTGCTCGCCAACGGCGCGGTCAATGGCCTCAGCTTCGGCTTTCGCACCCGCGCGGCGCGGCACTCGCCCGCCGGGCGCGAGCTGATCGACATCGATCTCTTCGAGGTCAGCCTTGTCACCCACCCGCTCCAGCACCGCGCCAGGGTGCATCTGATCGCCTGATCGGCGCGCCCCACCCCTTCACCCACCGGCCGCCGAACGGGGCGGCCTTCCTTCTGCCCAACCGAAAGGCCCCTGCCCCATGGAAACGACCCCCACTGCCCCCCTCACCGGCACCGATCCGCTCGATGCCAGCTTCGACATCATCGCCCGCCAGGACCGCGCCGAGGCTGATATCGCCGCGCTGCGCAGCGATGTCGATGAAGTCAAGGCGCGCCTCGACAAGGTCGCCCGTGCCGCCGCCAGCCGACCTGCGATCGGCGCGGGCGGCGCCAGCGAGAGCGCCGAGATCAAGGGCTTTGTCGATGGCTACCTGCGCCGCGGACGCGAAAGCGAGGTGAAGTCGCTGAGCGGCGCCACCCCGGGTGATGGCGGCTATGCCGTGCCACGCGCGATCGACGCGGCGATCACCGCCGAACTGGTCGAGATCAGCCCGATCCGTGCCATTGCCCAGGTGGTGCAGACCGGCACCACCGGCTATCGCAAGCTGGTGGCGACCGGCGGGATCGCCTCGGGCTGGGTCAGCGAAACCGGGCCGCGGCCCGAGACCGGCACGCCGCAATTCGCCGAGATCGCGCCCCCCAGCGGCGAGCTCTACGCAAATCCCGCCGCCAGCCAGGCGATGCTCGATGATGCCGCCTTCGATGTCGAGGCCTGGCTCGCCAACGAGATCGCGCTCGAATTTGCCCGGGCCGAGGGCGCGGCCTTCGTCAATGGCACCGGCATCAACCAGCCGGCCGGCTTCCTCACCGCCCCGACCAGCGCCGCGGTCGATGGGGTGCGGGCCTTCGGCATGGTGCAATATATCGGCTCGGGCAATGCCACCGGGCTGGGCTCGACGCCCGAGGCCAAGCTCATCGACCTCATCCATGCGCTCAAGGCGGGGCACCGCCAGGGCGCGGTGTTCGTGATGAACGCAGCGACGCTGGCGCTGGTGCGCAAGCTCAAGACCGCCGATGGCGCCTTCCTGTGGCAGCCAGGCCTTGTCGAAGGCCAGCCTGACAGGCTGCTGGGCTATCCGGTGATCGAGGCTGAGGACATGCCCGACGTGGCGGGCGGGGCCTTCCCGATCGCCTTCGGCAATTTCCGCCACGGCTATCTGATCGCCGAACACGGGGCCACCCGGATCCTGCGCGATCCCTTCACCAACAAGCCCTTCGTCCACTTCTACGCCACCCGGCGCCTCGGCGGACAGGTGCTCGATTCGAACGCGATCAAGCTGCTCAAGATCGAAGCCTGAGGCCGCCGCGCCCCAGCTTCGCTGCGCCGATCGGCGCGGCGCCCCCTTTGCGCGCCGATCGGCCTCTCGCGCCCGCATCCCGCTCGGACTGCCTCTCCGCCGAGCCGGGGATGCGGGCGCATTTTTCCGTGATCAAGAAACGGGAGACACCGCGATGAAGCGGATTATCGTGCAGCCGCCGGTGCCCGGCGCTCTGGCGCTGGCCGAGCTCAAGCACTGGTTGGGGATCACCCGTCCGGATGATGACGCAGCGCTCAGTGGGCTGCTCGATACCAGTCTTGCGATCTGCGAGGCCTTCACCGGCAAGGCGCCGCTGCGCCAGGAGGTGGAGGAAACCATCCCCCTGGCGCGCGGCTGGCAGGAACTCGTCTCGCGCCCGGTCAGGACGATCACCGCCGCGGCGCTGATCGATGCCGAGGGTGGCCGTTCGGCCTTTGCCTCCCCAAGCGAGGCGATCGAATGGCGCATCGGCACGAGCGCCTGCGTCCAGCTGCTCCAGGTGTTCACGGGTCGCGGCATGGCTGTCCGCTTCGAGGCCGGGATCGCCGATGACTGGGAGAGCCTCCCCGCACCGCTGCGTCAGGGGATCATCCGCCTTGCCGCCCATTCCTATCGCGATCGCGAGAGCAAGGCCGCCGCGGTGCCCCCGGCAAGCGTCACGGCGCTGTGGCGCCCCTGGCGCGCGGTGAGGTTGGCGTGATCCGCGCCAGCGCCGCCGCGACGCGGCTGATCGCGCGTCTTGCCGCCCGCGCCCGGCGGATCGCCGAAAGGCGCAGCAGGGCGGCGCGCCGCACCGCCCACGACATGGGGGCTGGCTGGCGCTCGGCCAGAGCGCTGTGGCCCGACCTGTTCGAGGAGGCACAGGATGGAAAATGAGCTGCGCGCCGCGCTGATCGCCTGGCTGGGCGCCGATCCGGCGCTCGCGGGGATCAATGCCATCGCCGAGGAAAGCCCGCTGAGCGTCAGCCCGCCCTGGCTCGGGATCGCGGCCAGCGCCTCGGCTGACTGGGGCACCAAGGACCGCCCCGGGCGCGAGACCCGGATCGCGCTCGAACTCGTCACCCGCATCGACCGGCCCGAGGCCGATGCCGCGCTGCTCGCCGCAATCGAGCACCGGGTGCTTGGCCTGCCGCGCCTTCATGCCGGCTTCGAGGTCGCCACCATCCGCTTCCTGCGCGCCCGCAGCGAGGCACGCCCCGACAATCTGCGTGCCGCGCTCATCGAATTCCGCTTTCGCCTGTTTGCCCCAGCCACGGAGTAACAACCATGCCCGCTCAATCCGGCGCCGCCTTCCTGCTCAAGATCTCCGACGGAGCCTCGCCGCCCTCCTATCAGACCGTCGCCGGGCTCAGGACCACGCAGATGTCGATCAATGGTGACACCGTGGTCATCACCCACAAGCAATCGGGCGGCTGGCGCGAGCTCCTGTCGGGGGCGGGCACCCGCTCGGTCTCGGTCAGCGCCGCCGGGATCTTCCTCGGCAGCGCAGCCGAGGAAGCGGTGCGCGCCCACGCGCTGGCCGGCACGCTCGATGACTACGAATTGTCGTTTGAGGACGGCGCCCGGTTGCGCGGGCGCTTTCTCGTGCAGCGGCTCGATTATGCCGGGGATTTCAACGGCGAGCGCACCTACACGCTGCAGCTCGAAAGCTCCGGCCCGGTGATCCCGGCATGAACCGCCCCGCCAATCCCCTGCGCGGGGAAGCGAGGCTAAGGGTTGCCGGCGCCGACTACGTGCTGCGCCCGAGCTTTGAACATCTGGTCGAGGCCGAGGCAGAGCTGGGATCGCTGTTCGCTGTGGTCGAACGCGCTGCAGCGGGGGCGCTGACACTGTCGGAGATGACCGCGCTGCTGTGGCATTGCCTGCCAACCGAGAACCGGCCTCAGCGCGAGGCGGTCGGCGCAGCGCTGCTCGATATCGGTCTTGTCGCGGCGACCGGGCCGGTGCGCGCGGTGCTCGCCCAGGTGCTCCAGGGCCGCGCATGAGCGCCACCTTCGCCGCCGCCGCGCAGCGCTGCTGGGCGCTCGCCGCGCGCTGGCTGGGCTGGCGGCCTGACGAGTTCTGGAGCGCGACGCCCGCCGAGCTGGCGATGGCGCTCACCCAGCCGGACGATCCTGGCGCACCGGCTCCGCCGAGCCGCGAGACCATAGCCCGCTTGATGGAGCGTGATGCCCATGACCGAAGGATTTGAGGAGCTGGTGATCGACGTGCGCGCCCGCACCGAGGGCTTTGCCAGCGATCTGGAAACCATGCGCCGCGCCCTCGATACGTCTCTGCTCGACGGTTTCGGCCGGGCAGGCGATGTGCTCGAGCGCGGCCTGCTGGGAGCGATCCGGCGCGGCAGTCTCGGCTTTGACGACTTGAAGCGCATCGCCTTCAGCGCGCTCAGCGAGATTGCCGCCTTTGCGCTGCAATCGGGCATGGCCAGCCTGTTCGGCAGCGGTGCCGGCGGTGGCGCTGGCGGGTTTGGCGGCCTGCTTGGCCAGACGATTGGCGCGCTTTTCGGCCTGCCCGGGCGCGCCACCGGCGGCCCGGTTTCACCCGGCCGCCCGATCCTCGTCGGTGAACGAGGGCCTGAGGTGTTCGTGCCCACCAGCGCGGGCCGGATCGACAATCTGCCCGAAGCGCCCAAAGCGCCGATCATGGCGCAGGAGCGCGCGCCGGTCGTGTTTGTGCGGCCCCCTGCGGTGCGAATCGAGACGAGTCCGGCTGCACGCCCCGCTCAGGATGTTCGCGTGGCCATCCAGCTTGCCGTGCCACGCGGGCAGGCCGCGCCAACCGCGATGCAGCGTTCTGCGCGCCAGATCGCCAGCGCGGTGCGCCGCAGCTTCGAACAGGCCTGATGAGGAACCGTCATGGCATTCTGGCTCGCCCGCGAGGCCCGCGGGCAGGAAAGCAGCTTCATCCAGCGCTTCGATCCGCGCTTCTGGACGGTGAACTTCCCCCGCCCGGCAATGGCCGCAGTGGTCACCACCGGGCCCGATGCCTTGCGGGTCGAAGTCGAGTTGCACCATGCCGGCGAACTCGTCGGGCTGATCTGGGACAGTGTCGATGCGCTCGATCACCCGCTGCTCGCCTACGCGACCGACCGGGACTATGCCCACACCACGCTGAGCTTCCGCTGGCAGTCGGAAGGGGTGATCGCGCTCGACCAGCCCAACGGCCCGACGCTGACGATCGAGGGGCGCGATGCGAGCGGCGCGCCGCGCACCTGGTATGTGCGGCTGTGGAACTATGCGCAGGGCACGCCCACCGATGCGCGCATTACTCTGCCCTTCTCGCAGCTTGAAAGCGGCTATGGCCTGCCCGGCGAGCCGATCCACCCTTCGGATATCGACCGGATGTTCATCTCGCTGGTAGCGCCCGGCTATGTTGCGGGGAGCACCGCCCCGCTGCCGGCGCGGTTCAACGGGTCGGTCACCATGTCCGAGATCAGTGCCGATGGCGCCCGGGCCATGCTGGCGATCGGCGACGTGCTGGTTCCCCCGCATGGTGCGCGCATCGCCACCGCCTATGACGATGGCTACAACCAGACCCCGGCGCGGCTGCTGCGCAATCTAGTCGGCCTCGGCTATCGCGACGACATCGTCCACTATGTCGGGATGAGCCACTTCATGCGCCTGGCGCGCGGGGCAGGGGGCGCGCTCTTGGCGGCGCAGCCGGGCGCGCTGTGCACCCCGGCGGCGGTTTGGCATGGCGATTACTTCGCCCGGGCGCGCGCAGCCGGCTTTTCGGTGATCGCCTCGCTGTCCTACGAATTGTTCGACGCCTATTGCCCCGAAAGCTGGAAGCAGCGCACGGCGAGCGGCACCCCGGCGCTCACCGGCTGGGTGCCGCCCTCGACCCTCCTGTCACCGGCCAATGCCGAGGCGATGGCCTGGCTTGCCGATGTCGCGCGGGTCTTCGTCGCCTTGCTGGAAGCTGCCGAGCAACCAGTGCGCTTCCAGATTGGCGAGCCGTGGTGGTGGGTCACGCCCGCGGGCGAAATCTGCCTTTATGATGATGCGGCAAGGCTTGCCCTCGGCGGCAATCCGCCGACAATCTCCGATCTTTCCGGCCCGCTCGATGCAGCTGTGACTGCGCTGCTCGATGCGGCCGGCGCGCTCCTTGCCCAATCAACCGCGGCGCTCACCGCCGCGGTGCGGGCCGCGGCCGAAGGGGCTGCCGAGGTGCTGTTGCTGGCTTTCACGCCCACCATCCTCGACCCCGCGCGGCCCGAGCTTTACCGCGCCAATCTGCCGGCT
The DNA here is from genome assembly GCA_046297575.1 of Erythrobacter cryptus. Classification (GTDB taxonomy): domain Bacteria; phylum Pseudomonadota; class Alphaproteobacteria; order Sphingomonadales; family Sphingomonadaceae; genus Erythrobacter; species Erythrobacter cryptus_A. The sequence goes on along the minus strand of JBKBHR010000005.1, from coordinate 126,986 downwards.
GGTTGGGCCTACCCCGCCTTCGACCGGCTGCAGATCGAGGACTATGACTGGCTCACTGCGGGCGCCGATGCGGCGCGGCGCGCGGCCTATGCCTTCGTTGATGCCTGGCTCGGCTATCCGCGCGCAAGCCAGGATTACTTTGCCGGCTTCGTGCTCGATCCGGCCGACGCCGATACCCAATGGCCGCGTATCGACCACGGCCTTGATGAAGCCGCCGCGCGCGGGATCGCCCGCCGCTATGTCTGGGCGCTGCCCCAGGTGGCGCGCGATGGCTACACCCGTCTGCCCCCGCTTCCGGAGCCACCCATGGATGCCTTCGACGATGTCCTCTATCCCTTTGCCTTGGGGCGGGGCGCCTCGGTCGCGCCCGAGTTTTCCACCTCGATCGCGGTGACCGCCTCGGGCCACGAGCGGCGCAATGCCCTGTGGTCCGACGCAAGGCTGCATTTCGACGTGGGCGCCGGGATCCGCTCGGAAGCCGAGCTCAGCCAGCTGATCGCCTTCTTCCGCGCCCGGCGCGGCCCGGGGCGCGGCTTTCGCCTCATGGACCCTTTCGATCACAGCTCCAATGGCATGACCGGAACGCCCACAATGTTCGACCAGCTGCTTGGGCTGGGCGATGGGCTGCGCGCGGATTTTCCGCTGATCAAGACCTATGGCACCGCCGACCCGCAGGTGCGCCCGATCACCCGCCCGCGCGCCGAGACGCTGCTGGTGAGCGTTGGCGGTGAGCCGAGCAGCGGCTGGACGCTCGAACCGCTCGGCGTGCTGCGTTTTGCCGAAGCGCCGCCGCCGGGCGCCGAGGTGCGCGCCGGCTTCCTGTTCGACGTGCCGGTGCGCTTTGCCGAGGACCGGCTCGATATTTCCTCGGTCAATTTCGCCGCGGGCGAAGCCCCTTCGATCCCGCTGATCGAACTGCGCGAGCGTGCCTGATGCGGGTGTTTTTCGACCGCGATCTCGATACGGTCGCAACCTTCTGGCGCATCTATCGCCGCGACGGCGTGGCCCTGGGCTTTACCAGCCATGACCGTGATCTCGTCTTCGGCGGCGTGCGGCACATGGCCGCCCCGGGAATGATCCCGGCCGCGGTGCGCCTCACCAGCGATCTTGCCAATGACAGCGCCGAGGTCGAGGGCGCGCTCAGCCACGAGGCGATCCGCGAGGAGGAACTTGCCGCCGGGCTGTTCGACGAAGCCGCCATCGCCATCGGCGCGGTCGATTGGCTGACCCTCGAACACGCCACGCTCTACACCGGAGAAATCGGCAGGATCGAGGATGATCGCCGGCAGTTTGCCGCCGAGCTGCGATCGGCCAAGAGCCTGCTGGAGCGCGACCTGGTGCCGCGCACCAGCCCCACCTGCCGCGCGGCTTTCTGCGGCCCGGGCTGCGGGCTTTCGCCCGTGCGGTTTACGCATCATCATCACCTCACCACAATCGACCTCGACGGCAATCGGGTCGAGGTTCAGGGAATCGCGGGCGATCTGTTCGTCGATGGCAGGCTTCGCTTTCTGGCCGGGCCGCAGACCGGGATCGCTTTCGGCGTGATCGCGGCTGCGGGGGCCTGGCTGGTGCTCGATCGCCCGCTGGTTGCCGGCACGCAGCCGGGCACGCGCATCGAACTGCGCGAAGGCTGCGACCACACCATCGCCACCTGCGCGGCGCGCTTTGCCAATGCGATCAATTTCCGGGGTGAGCCCTTCCTGCCGGGCAATGACCTGCTGGCCCGCTATGGCCAGCCATGAGGACCTCGGCGATGGGCGATGAGCGCGAACGCCTGCTGCGTGCCGCACAGGCGCTGCTGGGCTGCCGCTTCCGCCTCCACGGGCGCGACCCGGCAACGGGCCTCGACTGCGTTGGCCTGGTCGCCGCCGCCATCACGGCTTGCGGCCTCGCTCCCATCACGCCGCGCGGCTATGGCCTGCGCAACCTCGAGATCGGCGCCTGGCTCGCCTGTGCTGAACGCTCTGGACTGACAAAAGCCAGCGGCGCGGTGCGCGCGGGCGACGTGCTGTTGCTTGGCCTCGGCCGCAGCCAGCATCATCTTGCGATTGCCGCCGAGGCCGGCAGCGTGATCCATGCCCATGCTGGCCTCGGGCGGGTGGTGCAGCAACCCTTCGACCCGGGCTGGATAATCTGCGCCCATTGGCGCCTTGCCCCTCCAGTGGGAGTCTGACCCCATGGCAACCTTGCTCCTCACAGCGATCGGCACGGCGGTGGGCGGGCCGATCGGCGGGGCGATCGGCGCGCTGGTCGGCCAACAGGCCGATGCGATGCTCTTTGCCCCCACGCGCCAGGGGCCGCGGCTGCGCGAACTTGCGGTCAGCACCTCAAGCTATGGCACGCCGATCCCGCGCCACTTCGGGCGGATGCGGGTGCCGGGCACGGTGATCTGGTCAACCGACCTCATCGAGACGAGGCGCAAGGACAAAGGCCGCAAGGGCCAGCCATCGACCGTCACCTATTCCTACTCAGCCTCCTTTGCCGTGGCGCTGTCGAGCACGCCGCTCGCCGGCATCGGGCGGATCTGGGCCGATGGCAACCTGCTGCGCGGCAGCGCGGGAGACCTCAAGACCGGCGGGGCGATGCGCTTCTATCCCGGCCACGGTGATGATCCGGTGGATCCGCTGATCGCCGCGGCGCGGGGCGCCGAGGCCCCGGCCTTTCGCGATTGCGCCTATGTGGTGTTCGAAAATCTCGAGCTGGCCGATTTCGGCAACCGCATCCCGGCGCTGAGTTTCGAGATCTTCGCCGCGGGCCCTGCCGATTCGGTGCCGCTCGGCGCGCTGGTGCCGGTGGCGCAAGGCATGGCGGAAAGCGCCGCGCTCACGCCCGCACGCGGGCTTGCCGATGAAGGCGGGCCGCTCGGCAGCACGCTGGCGGCGATCGATCAGGTCATCCCGCTGGTCTGCACGGCTGGCGGCGAGGGGCTCTTGATCGCCCCGCGCGCCGAACCGAACGGCGAAGCCCTGGCCTTGCCGGAGCAGCTTGCCGAGGCGGACCGCGCGCGCGAGGAAACCCGGCACAAGCAGCGCGCCGGCCCGCCCGTTCGCGCCCCGGCCGCGCTGCGCTATTACGATGAGCAGCGCGATTACCAGCCGGGCATCCAGCGCGCGGTGGGCGCGCGCGATGCCGGACGCGAGCAGGTGATCGACCTGCCCGCCACGCTCACCGCCGAGGGCGCGCGCCAGCTTGCCAGCGGTGCGGCGCAGCGCGCGCGCTGGCAGCAGGAACGCCTTTCCTGGCTGGTCGGCGAGCTCGATCCGCGCGTCATCCCCGGCAGCATCGTGCGCCTGCCCGATCAACCGGGCGCCTGGCTGGTGCGCAGCTGGGAATGGCTTGATCGCGGCATCCTGCTCGAGCTCGAGCGGCTGGCACCGCCGGGCGCCGCGCCGCTGGCAAGCGATCCCGGCGAGAGCCTGAGCCCCGTGGACCTCGTCATCCCGCCCACCCGGCTGGCGCTCATCGAAGTGCCCCCCGATGGCAGCACAAATCCGGGCCAGCCGCTGATCTTTGCGGCGGCCTCGGCGCAGAACCGGGCCTGGCGGGGGGCCGCCCTGTTCGCGGTGCAAGGCAGCGCGCTCACCCCAATCGCCAGCAGCGGCACCCAGCGCAGCCTGATGGGACGGCTGGCCGAGCCGCTCGGCCCATCGCGGGCGCTGCTGTTCGAGCGCGAAGCGAGCGCGCGTGTCGACCTGGTGGCCGATGATCTGGCGCTTTCCGAAACGGACATTGCCGGGCTTGCCACGGGTGCCAACCGGATGCTGGTGGGCGATGAGATCATCCAGTTTGCCGGCGCCGATCCGCTTGGTGCCGGGCGCTGGCGTCTTTCCGGCCTGCTACGCGGGCGCGGCGGCACCGAACCCGCTGCAGCGCGAGGCCACGGAGCCGATACCCCTGTGATCTTGCTCGATGATGCGCTGGTGGCGCTGGAGACGAACCTCGTGCCGCCACTCGCCGCCTCGCGTATCGCCGCGATCGGGACGGGCGATCACGATCCGGTGCTGGCCACCCTCACGAATCCCGGGCTGTCACGCCGTCCCCCCTGCCCGGCGCACCCGCGCTTGCGGATCGAAGCCGATGGCGCGCGGCTGTTTGCATGGACGCGGCGCGCCCGCGGGCAATGGCGCTGGGAGGACGGGATCGACGTGCCGCTGATCGAAGAGCGCGAGGCCTATATCGTCGGTTTCGGCCCGCCGGACGCACCCCATGCGACCTGGCCGCGCAGCGAGCCATGGCTGCGCCTCGGCAGCGCCGAGGTGACCGGCCTCGTCACCCAGCACGGGCCCGGCCCGCTGTGGGTGCGGCAGGTCGGCACCTTCGATCTGTCCCTTCCCCTCACTCTTGCTACCCTGTCCTGATGCGCTGGAGCTTGCGATGCCCGACCCCTTCCCCTTTCCCGCTGTCACCGCCACGCTCGGGCTGCCCCTGCTCGTTCCGGGGCAGGCGCAGAAGGAGTTCTTTCTCAACGAGGCGCTCAGCATCCTCGATGCGGTCTATGCCCATGGGATCGACGGCTCGCTTCCCGCACCACCGGCCAATGCCCCGGACGGCGCAAGCTATCGCGTCACAGCGCCGGCCACCGATGCCTGGCAAGGGCGCGCGGACCAGCTGGCGCTGAGGATCGGCGAGGCCTGGCATTTCGTCGCTCCGCGCGAGGGGATGAGCGTGTTCGACCGCAGCGCCGGCCAATTGCTGGTGTTCCGCACGACCTGGCAGAGCGCGGCCGCGCCCGTGGCGCCGACCGGCGGCAGCGTAGTCGATGCCGAGGCCCGCGCGGCGATCACGCAGGTGTTGCAGGCATTGCAGGCGCTCGGCATCCTCGCCTGAACAAGAATGCGATCGCAAGAATGGCGGAATTGGCAGCTTTGCCGCGATTTCTTTTTTGTCCGCAACCGCACCATAGCGACATTCTTGCAACACCATAACGGCATTGATGGCTTGCCTCTGCCAAGGGGAAAAGATAGAGACCAAAACGAGCCTCAAGTCTCAAGCAAAGGGGAAATTCATAATGCGCAAACTCGTCATTGGCATGGCGATGGCTTCGACCGCGCTGACCTCGCCTGCCCTGGCCCGTGAAGGCCAGTGGTATATTCAGGGCGACGGCGGCGTGATGATCGTCGAAGACCAGCTGATCGGTGTGAACGGTGGTCCCAAGGACGCTCGCGCCGACTATGACACCGACTATGACTTCGGCGCTGTCATCGGCTATGACTTCGGAGGGTTCCGCCTCGAGGCCGAAGCCAGCTATCGCGCGGCTGACCTTACCAGCGCGTTCGGCGGGACCAATGGGCTGGTGCTCAACCCGACCAACCCGCCGCAAGTGTTCAACACCTTCACCGATCAGCGCGATGCGCTGGGTGAAGCCAATGCGCTGAGCTTCATGCTCAACGGGCTTGCCGATTTCGGCGATGACGATGGGCTTCAGGGCTTCGTCGGCGCTGGCGTGGGCGTCGCGCGCATCGACATGGAAGGCCGCGTGAATGCCAACGGCCCGGGCATCTGGAACGATTCGGACACCGGCTTTGCCTGGCAGGTGATCGCCGGTCTGCGCACCCCGCTGAGCGATTCATGGGATGTCGGCCTCAAGTACCGCTTCTTCAACGCGCCCGACGTGAACCTGGTCGATCCGCTTGGCCGCAGGCTCGACACCGAGTTCCGCTCGCACTCGATCCTCGGTTCGATCACCTACAACTTCGGTGGCGAAGAAGCTCCGCCGCCTCCGCCGCCGCCTCCGCCGCCTCCGCCGCCGCCGCCGCCGCCTCCGCCTCCGCCGCCTCCGCCGCCGAAGGCTCCGTGCAACACCGGCCCGTACATCGTGTTCTTCGACTTCGACAAGTCGGACATCACGCCCGAGGCCGCCAGCATCCTCAACGGTGCTGTCACCGCCTACGCGAACTGCGGCACGGCGAGCGTGATGCTGGCCGGTCACACCGACCGCGCCGGTACGCCGAAGTACAACATCGGCCTTGCCGAGCGTCGCAACATGGCGGTGCGCAACTACCTGACCGGTCGCGGCATCCCCGCGGCGCGGATCATGAGCGAGGCCTTCGGCGAATCGAAGCCGCGGGTTCCCACCGCTGACGGTGTGCGCGAAGCGCAGAACCGCCGCGTGGAAGTGACCTACGGCCCGGGCTCGGGCATGTAAGCCTAGCCTTCCCGGGCTAAGCAAGAGGGGGCTGGAGCAATCCGGCCCCCTTTTTGTTGCGTCCGTGGCAGGCGCGGCCATACCGAGCAGGCGCGGCCATACCGAGCGCGCCCGCTCTCCCGCGTTTCTTTAGCCTCCGATCGCCATTTCCCGCGGGGCAAGCGCTTGCTGCGCGTGCAGGCCACTGATCTAGAGAAGCGTGCCCGGCGGCGGATCATCCCGGTTCAATCGAGCCATCACGGCAAGGTCGCCACGGCGCCGGAGCCCCGTGCCTGCGCCGCCCGGGCGGGCGCCGCTTTCCCGCGGCGCGCCTCAGGGCGTGTCGGCAAAGACCTCGCCCGCTTCCGCGGCCCGCTGCCTGATCTCGCGCATCGCCCGCGGGAACAGCACCAAGGCACCGATCAGCATGGCAACCCCCAAGGGCATCACCACGAGGGTGGAGAGCACCCCGCGCGAGAGATCATCGCCGTTGATCGCCGAGACATAGCCGGCGATGAAGGGCCCCAGCCCGAGGCCGACGAGCGTGGTGGCGAGGAAGAAGGTCGCGGTCGCCACCCCGCGCATCCGCGGCAGCACCAGCGCCTGGCTCGAGGCGGCTGCGGCACCGAGCGCCGATGCGGTGAGCATGTTGGCAAGAAAGCTCAAGGGGTAGAACACCGCAAGATCGTGGGTGGTGAAGGCCACATAGACCACCGGCACTGGCGTCACCAAGCCGAACAGGATCACCCAGATGCGCCCGTCAGGCCGGCGCAGCAGCAGGTAATCGGCCATTCTTCCGCCCAGCACCACGCCGAGAAAGCCCGCCAGCGCGGCCGGCGCGCCGAGGAAGGTGCCAAGCTCGGTCTTCGACGCCCCCAGCACGCGCTCGGCATAGGGCGCGCCCCAATAGGAATTGGCATAGGCCATGAAGGCGACCATGCCATAGCCGAGGATCACGCAGAGGAAGGCGGGCGATCCCCAGGTCAGGCGGAAGGTCGGCAGGTCGCGCGCCTTGAGCCCCATCGCCCAGCTGAACACGGCGTAATAGCCAAGGCCAAGGAACAGCCACTGGTCCGATACCCGCCAGGCGCCCGCGGCGGTGCCGGGCAGGAGATTGGCCGAGGCCGGCACCGCCTGCGACAGGCCAAGCGCGGCCAGCGCGAAGAAGCCAAGGCCGGCAAGGTTGAGCGCCAGCGCCCGCGGCCCGCGCATCGCCGCGCCGATCAAGGTGAAAGGCGGGATCACCTCAACCAGTTCACGCAGGAAGCCGGCAAAGGGTTTCGGGTTCTCTGGCGTCGGCAGGCCATCGATCGCGCCGCGCACCGGCTCCTTGAGCGAGAGCACCCACAAGGCCAGCACCAGCCCCGGGATCCCCACCGCGAGGAAGGCTGCCTGCCAGCCCGCAAGCCCCAGCGGGCCGCCATCGGGATAGGCCCGGTTCCAGCTCTCGACGATCAGCGCCCCGATCCAGATCGACACTCCTCCGCCGATATAGAGCCCGGAAGAATAGATCGCGAGCGCGGTGGCGCGCAGGCGCGCCGGGAACCAGTCGGAAATCAGCGAATAGGCCGATGGGCTGGCGGTCGCCTCCCCCACCCCCACCCCGATCCGCGCCACGGTGAGCGTGGCAGCATTGCGGGCAAAGCCCGAAAGCGCGGTCATCGTCGACCACAGCGCAAGCCCGATCGCCAGCAGGCGGGTGCGCTTCCAGCCATCGGCGAGTTTGCCGAGCGGAATGCCGAAGAGCGAATAGAACACTGCAAAGGCCGTGCCGTAGAGAAAGCCGAGATAGGCATCATCGACCCCGAGATCGGCCTTGATGTCGTTGGCGAGGATCGAGAGGATCTGCCGATCAATGAAGTTCAGCACATAGACCAGCACCAAGACGCCCAAGGCATACCAGCTGTAGGCGGGCACCGGCGCGTCCGCGTCGGGCGCGGCGGCAGCATTGTCCTGGCTCAAGAACCTCTCCCCTCTCTCGTGATGTGATACACGGCGCGCACAAGCGCGCCCTCAGGCGTGATAGCGGGTGCTATCGACAATTCCGGCCTCGGCAAAACCCTTTTTCCTCAGGCGGCACGAATCGCACAGGCCGCAAGCCAGCCCCTCTGGCGTCGGGTCGTAGCATGACCAGCTCCACGCCGGATCGAGGCCGAGCCGCGCGCATTCGCGGGCGATTTCGGCCTTGGTCATGTGCTGGAGCGGGGCGTGGATGGTGAAAGGCGCGCCTTCCACCCCGGCCTTGGTGCCGAGCCGGGCGGTCTCGGCAAAGCTGGCGATGAATTCCGGCCGGCAATCGGGATAGCCTGAATAGTCGAGCGCATTGACCCCGATGAACACGTCGCGCGCGCCCGCCGCCTCGGCGCAGGCGGTGGTCAGCGCGAGGAACACAAGGTTGCGCGCCGGCACATAGGTGACCGGAATATCCGCGCCCACCCCACCCTTGGGCACGGGGATCGCATCGGTCAGCGCCGAGCCGCCAAAGGCGCGCAGATCGAGCGCGATGGTGGTGTGGCGCGCCACCCCCAGCGCGCCAGCGATCCGTGCTGCCGCCTCCAGCTCGCAGCGGTGGCGCTGGCCGTAATCAACAGTAAGCGCGTGAACGGCAAAGCCGCGTTCCATCGCCAGCGCGGCGCTCACCATCGAATCGAGCCCGCCCGAAAGCAGCACCACCGCCAGCGGGCGGGCCTTGCCTGATCCCGTTTCGCTCATGGCCCGCGGCCCTAACACGGCGCGCGGCAAAGGCAATCGGCCGGGTTCAGCAGCTGCCGGTGCGCCGCGCTTCGGCGGTCATCTGGAAGGGCATCCCATCGTGAATGCCCTGGCTTTCGATCTGCACCAGCGCCGGGGTTTCGCGGCGGATGCTGGTGCGGCCATAGCCGTTGCCGGGGCAGGTGTATTGCACCGTCACCCGATTTGCCGCGTCCTCGATCACGAACTGGCTGCAGCCGCTTTCCTGGTGCATGATCTGGATGAGCTCGCCCCCGCTGCGCAGGCACAGCTTGCGCGGGGCGGCATCGCCGCGTGGCCGCAAGGTCCATTCGCCCTTGGCCAAAGTGCCGAGCAGCGCCAGACCATTGCCCTGGGCCGCAAGCGGGGCCGTGCCCAAAGCGCCCCACCCGGCGAGGGCAAGGGCGGAAAGCCCGAGGGCCATGGCGAGGATCGCAGGTGCTTGCTTCATGGTCGCAATCATGCCCCCATTTTGCCGTGCAGTGTTGTAAAATCCTGCCCGAAATATGCGCTCGGTGCGATTTTTTTCGCCCAATGGTCAGATCGCCAGCGCAAAACTGCGCGAACAGAAGGCGCAATCGACCGCGATGATGCCCTCCTCGTTGCGCATCGCCGCCTGTTCCTCGGGCGGAAAGCGGGCGATGATCGCGGCGTAATGCGCGCTCGAACAGCGGCACCCGCGCGAGAGCGGCACGGCGGCATAGGTGCGCACTTCCGCTTCCTCGTGAAAGAGCCGCCAGGCGATCGCCTCGAGCGAGAGCGCCGGGTCGAGCAGTTCCTCGTGGCTGATCGTGCCGGCGAGCAGAGCGACATGCTCCCAATCGGGGTGGTCCATCCGCACGTGGAGGCGCTCACGCCCTTCCTCGCCATCGGGAAGGTGCTGGATCAGCAGCCCGCCCGCAATGCGCCCCGTGGCGCCGGCGCGGCTGGCCACCCGGATGAGCGTGGGCACCTGTTCGGACTGGCTGAAATAGTTCTGGCAGGCGGCCGCGAGGCTGTCCCCCTCGAGCGGGACGATCCCCTGATAGCGCCGCCCGCCCTCGGGCTCGAAGGTGATGGCAAGGTAGCCCTCGCCGAACAGTGCGGCGAGCGTGGGGTTGGCTCCCAGCCCGGCCAGCCGCTCGGCATCGAAATCGCAATAGCCGCGCACCGCCCCGGCGCGATAGTCGCACACCAAAAGGCGCACGATCCCGCCCTCGGTCTGCGCCTGCATGGTCATCTGTGCCCGCTCGCCCTTGAGCAAGCCGCCCATCAGCGCAGCAAGCACCAGCGCCTCGCCGAGCAGGTGGGTGATCGGCGCGGGATAGGCATGGGCCGCGAGCACCTCCTCGAGCACGGATTCGAGCCGCACCAGCCGCCCGCGGGCATGGCGCGCGGGGATGGTGAAGCCAAGCAGGGCATCGGCATGGGTCTCGGCGCTGGCGCTGGTCGCGTTCATGCCCTCAGATATGGGGTGCGATTCTTGCAGGCGAAAGACCCGGCGCCCGTCAAAGCCGCCCGAGGCACCACAGCAGCACGGATTTCTGCGCGTGGATGCGGTTTTCCGCCTCGTCGAACACCACCGAATGCGGCCCCTCGAACACCTCGGCGCTCACTTCCTCGCCCACATGGGCGGGCAGGCAATGCAGGAACAGCGCATCGCCCTTGGCCTGGGCCATCAGCGCGGCGTTGACCTGATAGGGCTGCATCGCCGCCTTCTTCTCGGCGGCATCGGCTTGCCCCATCGAGATCCAGGTATCGGTAACGATCACGTCCGCCCCGCGCGCCGCAGCCCTTGCATCCTGCGTCAGCATCACCTGCGCCCCGCCCGCGCGCGCCAGGGCGACAAAGGCGGGATCGGGCTCATAGCCCGCCGGGGTCGCCACCCGGACATTGAACTTGAACAGCCCGGCGGCCTCGAGGATCGAGTGCAGCACATTGTTGCCATCGCCGAACCAGGCGACCTCCAGCCCGGGCAGCGCCTTGCCGTGCTCGATCACGGTGAGCAGATCGGCGAGGATCTGGCAGGGGTGCGAAAGGTCGGTGAGGCCATTGATCACCGGCACGCTCGCGTGGGCCGCCATTTCCTCGAGCTTGGCATGATCATCGGTGCGCAGCATGATCGCATCGACCATGCGGCTCAGCACCCGGGCGGTATCGGCGATGGTCTCGCCCCGCCCGAGCTGGCTCGAGCCCGAATCGAGCACCAGCACGCTGCCTCCCAGCTGGCGCATGGCGATGTCGAAGCTCACCCGGGTACGGGTCGAGTTCTTCTCGAACACCATGGCGAGCACATGGCCGGCGAGCGGCGCATCCGCATCGCTGGCGCCGCGCGGCCTGCCGGCGCGGGCGGCCTTGCGGTCGATCGCATCATTGATCATCGCCGCCAGCGCATCGGCCCCGGCATCGCCGAGCGCGCCGAAATGGCGAACCAAGCCCCCGCCCATCAGGCCGCCTCGGGCAGCCGGAAACTTGCCGCGCCGGCCGAAAGCTTGTCGAAGAACTCCTCGATCTCGGCCTCGCCGATCACCAGCGGCGGCAGGATGCGGATGGTGTTGTCCCCCGCCGCGACGGTCAGCAGCTGGTGATTGTCGCGCAGGTGGACGTAGAAGGGGCGGCTTTCCATGCGCATCTTGAGCCCGAGCATCAGCCCCTGGCCCCGCACCAGCTCGAACAGCTCGGGGTAATTGCCGATGAACTGTTCGAGGCCCGTGCGCAGCCGCTCGCCCTTGTCGGCAACCGCGGCAAGGAACTCGGGATTGGCCACCGCATCCATCACCGCCAGCCCGGCGGCCATGGCCAGCGGATTGCCGCCATAGGTCGAGCCATGGGTGCCGATCGTCATGCCGCGCGCGGCCCTCTCCGTGGCAATGCAGGCGCCCAGCGGAAAGCCGCCGCCGATGCCCTTGGCGGTGGCCATGATGTCGGGCGTGATGCCATAGTGCTCATAGGCATAGAGCTTGCCGGTGCGCGCCACGCCGCATTGCACCTCGTCAAGGATCAGCAGGATGCCGTGTTCGTCGCACAGCGCGCGCAGGCCCTTCATGAAGTCTGGCGAAGCTGGGCGGATCCCGCCTTCGCCCTGGATCGGCTCGACCAGGATGCCCGCGGTGCGCGGCCCGATCAGCGCCCGTGCTGCCTCGAGATCGTCGAAGGGGGCATATTTGAAGCCATCGAGCAGCGGGGCAAAGCCCTGGTGCATCTTGGCCTGGTTCGAGGCGCTGATGGTCGCCATCGTCCGGCCGTGGAAGGCATTGTGGAAGGTGATGATCTCGAACCGCGCCGGATCGCCCGCATCCCCGGCATTCTGGTGATAGGCGCGCGCGGTCTTGATCGCACATTCCACCGCCTCGGCCCCCGAATTGGTGAAGAACACCGTATCACCGAAGGTCGCATCCACCAGCCGCTGGGCCAGCCGCTCGCCCTGCGGGCTGCCATAGAGGTTGGAGACGTGCATCAGCGTCGCCGCCTGCTGCTGGATCGCCGCGATCAGGCCCGGGTGCGAATGGCCGAGCAGGTTGACCGCGATGCCGCTGGCAAAGTCGAGATAGCGGGTGCCATCCTCGTCGATGAGATGGCAGTGCTCGCCGCGCACCGGCCTAACACCGCAGCGCGGATAGACGGGCATGAGCGGGGTGATCGACATGGGCTGCTTTCCTGATCGAGACGTGCGGGTGTGCCAAAAGCAAATGGCGGCCCTGAGCCAAGGCCGCCACTGCCATCCGTTAATCTTGCCGCGCCCGCGCGTCAAACCCGCGCTTGCGGGGCAAAGGGCCGGGCTCAGCCCTGGATCGGTGCCAGATTGACGGCCGAATACTTCCCGCGTCGATCCACCTCGAGATCGAACTCGTAGCGCTCACCCTCGTTGAGACCGGGCAGGCCCGAACGTTCGACCGCGCTGATGTGGACGAAGGCATCGGGCTGGCCATCATCGCGCACGAGGAAGCCGAAGCCCTTCATGCTGTTGAAGAACTTCACCGTGCCGGTGACCCGCTCCCCGGTCAGCTCGCGCTGCGGAGCAGCCGGGCGGGTGGAAACCGCGATCACCTCGCCGATGATCTGGAGATCCTGCGCCGAGACCTTGCCGCCGCGATCGACCAGATTGTACTGGAGCGCCTGGCCTTCGGCGAGGCCATCAAGCCCGGCGCGCTCGACCGCGCTGATGTGGACGAAGACATCATCCCCGCCCCCTTCCTGCTGGATGAAGCCGAAGCCCTTTTGCGCGTTGAAGAACTTGACCGTGCCCTTGCCGGTGCCGACGATCTGGGGCGGCATCCGGTTGAATCCGCCAGCGCCCGGGCCACGCCCGCCGCCACCGCCGCGCGGGCCGCCGCCGAAGCGATCACCCCCACCGAAGCGGTCACCACCCCCGAAACGGTCTCCCCCGCCAAAGCGATCGCCGCCAAAATCACGCGGCGGCAGGAACCCTTCGTGCCCGCTGCCGAACGGATCGAAACCATCTTCGCCGAAACCGTCGCGCTTGTCGCGACCGCGCCGGCGTCCCCTATCGTAACCCATAGATCAGTACGTACCTTGTCACACTGCCCGTCCTCCAAGGCGCCGGTGGCAGGGACAGTGAGCCGCACCGGTCGCCGACGCGCCGAAGTTCCTTAGCGGTGCGCACCGGGCAAGGGTATAGCGCACCAGCGGGCGATTTGCGAACGATTTTACCGGGTCGTGCCAGCGCCCGCGGCGGCATGGCCCGCGGCGCGGCGCCGCGGTGCTTGTGAAGCGCGCGAGGCTTGGGCATGAAGCGCATGGCAGGATCAGCGAGGGAGCAGAGCCGCGATGAGCGATTTTCGCCGTTTGACCGAAAATATGCTTGTAAGCCCGCAGCTTGCGCTTGAGGATGTGGCCGCGGCCGCAGCCCTTGGGGTGGCCATGATCATCAACAACCGCCCCGATGGCGAAGACCCTTCCGCGCCGCAGGGCGATGAGATCGCCGCTGCCGCGGCTGCCGCAGGGCTCAATTATGTTGCCATTCCGGTCGGCCATGCGGGCTTCAGCCAGCCGCAGGTCGATGCGATGATCGCCGCGCAGGAGCAGGCCGAAGGGCCGATTCTCGCCTATTGCCGCTCGGGCACCCGCTCCACCCTGCTGTGGGCGCTGGCCGCTGCCAAGCAGGGTGAAAGCCCCGAGACCATTGCCCGCATCGCTGCCGCAGCCGGCTATGATGTGAGCCCGGTGCGCCCGATGCTCGACATGCTCAGCCAGGGCTGACGCTGAAAGCGGCATGGATCTCATCGTCCAGACCTCCGCTTCGCTGGTCGCGATCCTCGCGCTCGCTGGGCTGGCCTGGTGGCTAAGGCTCGGCGGGACGCCGCGGCTCGACAGCGCCGAGGCGGCGGCGCGCGCGGCAGGTGAGGTCGAGGATGGCTTTGCCCCGGTCGCCACCGCCTGCGATGCCGGGGGCGCGGGCGCGCTTGCCCGCGACAAAGAGGGGCGGATCATGGTGATCAAGCGCCACGGCAACCGCTTTGCCGGGCGCGTGCTCGGCCCCGGCGCCGCGGCCCGGCTCGCGCGCACAGCGAGCGCTGGCCACCTGGTCGTCGATCCGGGCGAGCCGCGCTTCGGCGAGGTGGCCCTCGACATACCCGACGCCGCGGCTTGGGCCGAGGCGATCAATCGGCTAGGCGAGCGGCAGGATGCCTGATTTCAACCCCACCCAATATGCCGTGCCGCTGTTCGTGCTGGCGGTGCTGGCGGAGATGATCTGGGCCAAATTCCGCGCGCCTGAAGCCTATGAGCCGAAAGACACGCTCGTCAGCCTTGCCTTCGGCCTCGGCTCGACCGTGGCGGGCGCGCTGCTCGGCGGGTTTGCCCTTTCGGTGTTCCTCGAGGCCTATGACCATCGCCTGTTCGACTTCGGGCCCGAATGGTGGAAGGTGTGGTGGGCCTGGCCTGTCTGCTTCGTGCTCGATGATCTCAAATATTACTGGGTTCATCGCGCCGGCCACCGCATCCGCTGGATGTGGGCGGCCCATGTCAACCACCATTCGAGCCAGCACTACAACCTCTCAACCGCGCTGCGCCAGACCTGGACCGGGGCCTTGACCTTCGGCTTTCTCTTTGCCGTGCCGCTGGTGCTCCTCGGCTTCCACCCGGCGATGATCACGATCTGCGGCGGGTTCAACCTCATCTACCAGTTCTGGATCCACACCGAGGCGATCCGGCGGATGCCCGCCTGGTTCGAGGCGGTGATGAACACGCCGAGCCACCACCGCGTCCACCACGCCACCAACCCGCGCTATCTCGATCGCAACTATGCCGGGGTGTTCATTATCTGGGACAAGCTGTTCGGCACCTTCACCCCCGAGGTCGATGACGAGCCGATCCGGTATGGCATCGTCAAGCAGCTGGGCAGCTTCAACCTCCTGTGGGCGGTGTTCCACGAGTGGATCGGGATGATCACCGACATCATCCGCGCGCCCTGGCGGCACAAGCTCTCCTACCTGCTGCGCGAACCGGGGTGGAGCCACGATGGCAGCCGCCTGACGAGCGACATGATCCGCGCCCGCTGGCAGGCGCGCCAGGCGGCGGGGCAGCCCGCTGCCCATTCAGTGGCGGATCGAAACCCGATTGCCGGAAGCGCCGAAGCTGCCTAGTCTTTCCCCAAGCAAGGGAGAGACCATGGAACGTTTCGATTACATCGTCATCGGCGGCGGCAGCGCGGGCAGTGCGGTGGCCGGGCGGCTCGCGGTCGATGGCACGCGCCGAGTGTGCCTGATCGAGGCCGGCGGGCGCAACGACAACATCTTCATCAAGACCCCGGGCTTCATGCCCTTCATCCCGGAAAAATCGAACTATCGCTATGAAACCGTGCCGCAAAAGGGGCTGAAAGGGCGGATCGGCTATCAGCCGCGCGGGCGAGGCCTGGGCGGTTCCTCGGCGATCAATGCGATGGTCTATATCCGCGGCCACCGCTGGGACTATGACAACTGGGCCGCGATGGGCTGCACCGGCTGGAGCTATGAGGAGGTGCTGCCCTATTTCAAGCGCGCCGAGGCCAATGAGCGCGGCAGCGATGATTACCACGGTGCCGGCGGGCCGCTGTTCGTCGAGGATCAGAAATACGCCAACCCCACCAGCCACGCCTTCATCGAGGCGGCGGCTTCGCTCCAGCTGCGCCCCAATCCCGATTTCAACGGCGCCGCGCAGGAGGGCTTCGGACTCTATCAGGTCACCCAGCACAAGGGCGAGCGCTGGTCAGCCGCGCGCGCCTATGTCGAGCCGATCCGCGGGGCCGGCAATTTCGCCATCCGCACCGAGACGCTGGTGGAAAGGCTGGTGATCGAGGGCGGGCGGGTGACGGGCGTCAAGCTGCGGCGCGACGGGACGAGCGAGACCGTGCTGGCGCGGCGCGGGGTGGTCCTTTCCGCGGGCGCCTTCAACTCGCCGCAGATCCTGATGCTCTCCGGAATCGGCCCGGCCGCGCACCTCAGGGAGCTCGGCATCGAAGTGGTGCTCGATCGCCCCGAGGTGGGGAGCAACCTTCAGGATCATATCGACTATGTCTCGGGCTGGGAGACCGCCAGCGACGTGCCGATCGGCAGCAGTCTCAAGGGCACGCTGCGGATGGCCGCGGCGATCATCGAGCACCGGCGCAAGCGCACCGGGGTGATGACCACCCCCTATGCCGAGGCGGGGGGCTTCTGGAAGGTGATGCCCGACAGCCCCGCCCCCGACGTGCAGTGGCACTTCGTGCCCGCGGTGCTCGAGGATCACGGGCGCGAGAAGGTCAAGGGGCATGGCTTTTCGCTCCATGCCTGCGTGCTGCGCCCCGAGAGCCGCGGCACGGTGCGGCTGGCCTCGCCTGATCCGGCCGCGGCACCGGTGATCGACCCCAATTTCCTCGACGATCCGCGCGACATCGCCTGCCTGCGCGCCGGGGTGCGGCTGTCGCACCGCATCGTCGAGGCCCCGGCGCTGCAGGCCTTCGGACCCAAGGATCGCCACCCGGTGGATCTCGATGATGATGCCGCGCTCGATGATCTCATCCGCAGCCGGGCCGACACGGTCTATCACCCGGTCGGCACCTGCCGCATGGGCGCGGATGAAAGGGCCGTGGTCGATCCGACCCTGAAGCTCAATGGGCTTGAGGGCCTGTGGGTGGCCGATGCCAGCGTGATGCCCAGGATCGTCGGCGGCAACACCAATGCGCCCTCGATCATGATCGGCGAACGCTGCGCCGATTTCGTGATGGCCGCCGAGCGGGGATAAGCCCACCCCCGCCATCGCGCTGATCCGGCCCGCCACAGGACGGGCCGCGCACACAGGCGCGCGCGCCGCTGGCGCTCACGCGCAGTGCGAAACGCGCTGAGGACGAGCCCGCAGAGGCAGCGGCGCAAACCAAAGACCTGAAACAAAAAAGGGCCGGAGGGCTCATCGCCGCTCCGGCCTTGTCCAGTCTGTTCGTTCGCAGGAGGAACGTGGTGAGGCGGGGGGAGGGGAGAGGGAGTGGGAGAGAGGAGCCTCCCCCCGCCAAGCTGTTGAGGGGGCGCTTAGTTGTAGGCGCGCTCCCCGTGTTCGGAGATGTCGAGGCCGTTGACTTCGGCCTCCTCATCGACCCTGAGACCAATGGTCGCCTTGACCAGGAAGCCGGCGATCAGTGTGCCCACCGCCGCCCAGACGATGGCCACCGCCACGGCGATGATCTGGGTGGTGACCTGCGCGCCCATCACATATTCGGCCGGATCGCCAGGGCCGCCAAGCGCGGGCGAATAGACGATGCCGGTGCCGATCGCGCCGACAATGCCGCCCACGCCGTGAATGCCGAAGGCATCGAGCGAGTCGTCCACGCCGAGCCTGGCCTTCACCTTCGAGACCACGAAGTAGCAGATCACCGAGGCGATGATGCCGAGCAGGATGGCGCCGAAAGGCCCGGAATTGCCGGCCGCCGGCGTCACCGCCACCAGGCCCGCGATCACCCCCGAGCAGAAGCCCAGCGCCGAACCCTTGTGGCCGGCGAGCTTCTCGGCCAGCATCCACGCAAGGCCGCCGGCCGCGGTGGCAACGAAGGTGTTGATCATGGCGAGGCCCGCGGTGCCATCGGCTTCGAGCTCGGAGCCGGCGTTGAAGCCGAACCAGCCCACCCACAGCAGGCCGGTGCCGACCATGGTCAGCGTCAGGCTGTGCGGGGGCATCGGCTCGGTCGGATAGCCCTTGCGCTTGCCCAGCAGGTAGGCGAGCACCAGCCCCGAAACCCCGGCGTTGATGTGCACCACCGTGCCCCCAGCAAAGTCGAGCGCGCCCATCTCGAACAGCAGCCCGCCGCCGGCCCACACCATGTGCGCGATCGGGAAATAGACGATCGTCAGCCACACCGCCACGAACAGCATGGTGGCCGAGAACTTCATGCGCTCGGCGGTCGCGCCGAGGATCAGCGCGGCGGTGATCGCGGCGAAGGTCATCTGGAAGGAGACGAAGACATATTCGCTGATCACCTCCTCGCTGAAGGTCGCCGCGGTGGTGTCGGGGCTGACCGAGGAGAGGAAATAGCTTCCGGTGCTGATGAACTGGCTGAGCGCCCCGGTCGATTCCGGCCCGAAGGCGAGGCTGTAACCCCACATCACCCAGATCAGCATGGCAAGCGCCGCCGTGGCGCCCACCTGCGTCATGGTCGAGAGCATGTTCTTCGAGCGGGTAAGGCCGCCATAGAACAGCGCGAGACCCGGCAGGATCATCAGCAGCACGAGAATGGTGGAGGTCATCATCCAGGCATTGTTGCCCGGATTGGGCACAGCCGGAGCCGCCTCGGCAGCGGCACTCGCCACTTCGGCAGCGACTTCGGCGGCCTCGGCCACCGGCGCGGCGAAAGCGGGCGCGGCCAGCATCACCGCCCCCGTCGCCAGCGCTGCACCCTTGAAAAGCATGGATTTCATCGATTGGGTCCCCTTACAGCGCGGTTTCGCCGGACTCGCCGGTGCGGATGCGGGTGGCAGACGCAAGATCGAGCACGAAGATCTTGCCGTCGCCGATCGATCCGGTGTTGGCGGCCTGCTGGATGGTTTCGACCACTTGGGCGGCGATGTCGTCGCTCGCAGCGATCTCGAGCTTCACCTTGGGAAGCATGTTGGTGGAATATTCGGCGCCGCGGTAGATTTCGGTCTGACCCTTCTGCCGACCGAAGCCCTTGACTTCGGTCACGGTCATCCCGGTGACGCCGATGCCGCTCAAGGCCTCGCGCACGGTGTCGAGCCTGAACGGTTTGATGATGGCGATGATGAACTTCATCTCTGGCCCCTGTTGTGCCGGATCATTCCGGTCAGCCAGAGACCAGCAACAAACGTGCCATTTTTGGGTAACGCGCCTGACACAGCGGAATCAGCGCGTTCTTTCGCACCTGCGGGAGAATCCCTGCCTAATCCTTAATCGTATGCTTAATTTTTAGGCAGATTTGGCCGGCATCACGCGCCCGTCGCGCGTGCGCCGGGGGGCGAGCGCCCCGCTGCGGCTCAGAGAAAATCGCGCAAGGTGGCGATGAAGCGGTCAAACTGGTCGTGGTGGAGCCAGTGCCCGGCCTTTTCGAACTCGATCACGCGCGCGGTCTTGAAATGGGCGATGCGTCCGTCCTTTTCCGGGTTCGAGGCCCAGGAATCCGCCCCGTAGAGCAGCAGCGTCGGGCAGGTGATCGCGCCCCAGAGCTGCTCGATGAATTCATCGGCCACGTCCTCGACCGGCCAGACATTGAGGTGGGGATCGAACTTCCAGCTATAGGTGCCATCCTCGTTGCGGTTGACCCCGTGGACGGTGAGGTGGCGCGCCTGTTCCTCGGTGAGATAGGCATTCTCCTCGATCATCCGCGCCAGCGCCGCCTCGATGCTCTCGTATTTGCGCGGGGTGCGCCCGGCCGCGGCGCGCTTTTTCCCGATCCATTCGGCGAGGCGCTCGGGATAGGGCACGGCGCGCTGCCTTGCGCGCAGCTCGGGCGAAGGGCCAAGCCCCTCGATCGCCACCAGCTTGGTCACCATCTCGGGGAAGGCCCCGGCATAGCGCAGCGCAACATTGCCCCCCATCGAGTGGGCCACGATCCGCACCGGGCCAACGCCAAGCTGGTGAATGAGCTGGGCCAGGTCATAGACCATGTCGGCCGCGGTATAGACCCCGTCCGAGACCCAGTCCGAATCGCCATGCCCACGGTGGTCCATGGCGATGATGTGGTAATCGGCTCGCAGCGCCCGCGCGGTCCAATCCCACGAGCGGGCATGATCGCGCCCACCGTGCACCAGCACCAGCGGCGGCTTTCCCCGCCCGCCCCAGTCGAGATAGTTGAGCCGCAGCCGCTGCGAGATGAAAGTCTGTGAGGTGGGGCCGGTGTCTTCCATGGGCCAGCGCCATGCCGCGAAGGGCGCGGCCCTGCAAGACTAGCGTTCCTTGGTGGCCGAAAAGGTCAGATCGGGGTTCTTCTCGATCTGGTAATTCACGTCCCAGGCGCTTTTCGCAAGAAACACGAGGTCGCCATCGCGGTCGCGGGCGAGATGGGCGCGGTTGAAGCTGGCGAACTGCTCGAGCGCCCGCGCCTCGCCCTTGATCCAGCGCGCGGTGGCAAAGGGCGAAGCCTCGAGCACCGCGGCGACCTTGTATTCGGCCTCCAAGCGGCTGATCAGCACCTCGAGCTGGAGCTGGCCGACCACGCCGACGATGTGCTGTGCGCCGATCTCGGGGTGGAACACCTGGATCACCCCTTCCTCGGCAAGGTCGTCGAGCGCTTTGCGCAATTGCTTGGTCTTGGTCGGATCCTTGAGCTGCACGCGGCGCAGGATTTCAGGCGCAAAGTTGGGAAGACCGGTAAAGCGCACCTGGTTGCGCTCGGACAGGGTATCGCCCACGCGCAAGGTGCCGTGGTTGGGAATGCCGATGATGTCGCCCGCCTCCGCCGTGTCGGCAAGCTCGCGGTCCTGCGCGAAGAACAGGATCGGCGAATGCACCGCGATCGGCTTGCCCAGGCCCGAGGGGATCAGCTTCATGCCCCTTTTGAAGGTGCCCGAGACCTGGCGCATGAAGGCGATGCGGTCGCGGTGGTTGGGATCCATGTTCGCCTGGATCTTGAAGATGAAGCCGGTCACCTCATCGCGGTCAGGCGCGATCAGCACCTCGCCCGCCGGCTGGGGCCGGGGCGGCGGAGCGTAGCGGGCGATCGCATCGATCAGCTCGGCCACCCCGAAGTTCTTGAGGGCCGAGCCGAAATAGACCGGGGTGAGATCGCCATGGCGAAAGGCTTCAAGGTCGAATTCGGGATAGCCGCCGCGCGCCAGCTCGATCTCCTCGGCAAAGCGTGTCGGGATCGCAGCATCGGCCTCGCGCTGACCGGCAAACTCGCGGCTTGGCCCCTCGGGCCGGCTGACCAGGCCGCTGGCAAAATCGAGCACGCCCTCGAACTCCCCGCCCATGCCGATCGGCCACATTTGCGGAGACACATCGAGCGCGAGCATGTCGGCCACCTCGTCGAGCGTCTCGAAGGGATCGCGGCCCTCGCGATCGACCTTGTTGACGAAGGTGAGGATCGGCACCGAGCGCAACCGGCACACCTCGAACAGCTTGCGCGTCTGCGGCTCGATACCCTTGGCCGCATCGATCACCATCACCGCCGAATCGACCGCGGTGAGCGTTCGGTACGTATCCTCGGAAAAATCCTCGTGGCCCGGGGTGTCGAGCAGGTTGAAGACGATGCCATCCTTCGCGAAGGTCATCACCGAGGAGGTGACCGAGATCCCGCGCTGCTGCTCGATCTTCATCCAGTCCGACCGCGCCCGCCGCGCCGCCCCGCGCGCCTTGACCTCGCCAGCAAGGTGGATCGCGCCGCCCTGCAGCAGCAGCTTTTCGGTGAGCGTGGTCTTGCCCGCGTCAGGGTGCGAGATGATCGCGAAGGTGCGGCGGTTGGAAACAAAGCTGCCGGTCATTCGCCCTCGCGCGCGACGCGGAAGCCCGCGAAGTCCTGATTGACCGGCATCAATTCAATGCGGTTGATGTTGAGATGCGGCGGCAGGCCGGCAACCCAGGCGATCACATCGGCGATATCCTCGCCGGTCATCGGGCTCATGCCGCGATAGAGCCGGTCGGACGCTTCCTGGCTGCCGGTGCGCACCAGGGTGAACTCGGTCTCGACCATGCCCGGCTCGATGCTGGTCACCCGCACCCCGGTGCCGTGGAGATCGGCGCGCAGGGCAAGGGTGAAATGGTTCACGAAGGCCTTGGTGCCGGCATAGGCATTGCCGCCGGGATAGATATAGCTGCCCGCCACCGAGCCGATCGCGATGATCGCGCCCTTGCGCGCGATCAGCCCGGGCAAGAGCTTGCGGGTGAGCACGGCAAAGGCGGTGACGTTGGTGTCGATCATCGTCTGCCAGTCTTCGAGCCGCGCCTCCTGCGCCGGGGCAAGGCCGCGCGCAAGGCCGGCATTGTTGACCAGCAGGTCAATGGCGCGAAAGCCCTCGGGCAGGCTGGCGAGCGCTGCGTCCATCGCCGCGCTGTCGCGCACGTCGAAGCAGGCCGGGTGCACCTTGTCCGCGCCCAGCTCGGCCACCAACACATCGAGCCGCTCCTGCCGCCTTCCGGTGGCGATGCAGCGCCAGCCCTCCTTGGCAAGGCGGCGCACGGTTGCAAGGCCGATCCCCGAAGTCGCGCCGGTAACGAGTGCCGTTTTCATCCGCGCAGCTCCGCGCCGAGCCTGGCGGCAGCGGCCACCACCTTGTCGGACAGGGCCTTGAGCTCGGCCTCGGTGAAGGATTTCTCGCCCGGCTGGAAGGTGACTTCGAGCGCAAGCGACTTGCGCCCTTCGGGCACGCCGGGCCCCTGGAACACATCGAACACCCGCACCGCGGTGATCGCCGCCTTGTCCGCCCCTGAAAGCGCGCGCACCAGATCGCCGGCGGCAAGGGCTTCGGGCACGAGAAAAGCAAAATCGCGCCGCA
Organism: Erythrobacter cryptus; assembly: GCA_046297575.1. GTDB lineage: Bacteria > Pseudomonadota > Alphaproteobacteria > Sphingomonadales > Sphingomonadaceae > Erythrobacter > Erythrobacter cryptus_A. Next base: position 104,243 of record JBKBHR010000005.1, on the reverse strand, counting down.
CCGCCTGAAGCGCGGGCGGGGCAAAGCCGGGCCGGGCAAAGCCGGCCTGCTTGCGTGCCGGGATCGCATCGAGGAACAGCTCCACTGCCGCAATCGGCCCTTCGGCATCAAAGGCCTTGAGCGTGGCCGGGTGCAGCATCCCGAAGCGCGCCAGCACCGTCTTGGGGCCGAGCCGCAGGGTGGCCGACTGGCCGGGGTGGAACTGCGGCCCCGGCCCCAGCGGGTCAGGGCCCATCACCATCAGATTGGCCACCGGCGCGCCTGCCGCTTCGAGCAGCTGCAGCGCCAGGGCCTTGGCGTCGTAGGCGTCAAAGCCTTGCGCCTTGCCGGTTTGCCAGCCGCGCGGGGTCTTCTCGCCCGCGAGCACGATGCCCAGCGTTGGTCTTTCATCGCTCAGGCCATTGCCGCTGCGCAAGTAGCGCCGCCCGATCTCGAACAGGCGCGAGGAGGCCGCGCCGCGATCGGCGTTGCGCTTGGCCGCGAGCAGCAGGCCGGGCAGGAGCGAGGGGCGCATCGCCTTCATGTCCTCGCTGATCGGGTTGGCGAGCACCCACAGCGCATCGCCCTCGGGGGCGAAGTGGGCCGCCGCCCATTCGGGCAGGAAGCTCCAGGTCACCGCCTCGTTGAGCCCGCTCGCCGCAGCCGCGCGGCGCAGGCGGCGATCGCGACGCTGCTCCTCGCTCGCGGTCGGTCGGGCCACGCCCTCGGGGCGCGGCAGCGCGACGCTGGCCACCTTGTCGAGCCCGTGGATGCGCACCACTTCCTCGACCAGATCGGCCGGGCCCTCGATATCGTGGCGGCGCAGCGGGCAGGTTACCTGCCAGTCAGCGCTCACGGCAAAGCCGAGGCTTTCAAGGATGCGCCGCTGTTCGGCCTCGGCCACCTCAACGCCGCCCAGGCGGGCGGTGAGGCCGGGATCGAAGGCAACGACCTTGGGCAGCGCAGGCGGCGCACCGGCGCGCGCGGCCTCGCTCGGCTGGCCGCCCGCCAGTTCGACGATGAGGCCGGTGAGAAGGTCAAGCCCCTCGTCCAGAAAGGCCGGATCAACCCCGCGTTCGAACCGCGTGCGCGCATCGGTGGCAAGGCCGAGCTTGCGCCCCGTCGCCCCGATGCGGGCCGGATCGAAATAGGCGATCTCGAGCAGCACGTCGCTGGTCTCGTCCGCAACGCCCGAATCCTCCCCGCCCATGATCCCGGCGATATCGTGCACTTGGCTCTCGTCGGCGATCACGGTCATCTCGGCATCGAGCGTGTAGGTCTTCTCGTTGAGCGCCAGGACCTGCTCGCCCTCCCTTGCCCGCCGCGCCACCAGCGCGCCTTTGAGCTTGGCAAGATCATAGACATGCGCAGGGCGGCCAAAGCCGAGCATCAGGTAATTGGTAAGGTCAACCAGGAGCGAGATCGGGCGCTGGCCAGCGCTCTTGAGCCGCGCCTGGAGCCAGTCGGGCGAAGGACCGTTCCGCACGCCCGTAATCACCCGGCCATAGAAGGCCGGGCAGCCTTCAGGGTCGTCGGTGCGGATTTCAACCGGGCACGGGCCTGCGGGCGTGAAGGCGGGGATGGTGATGGGCTTGAGGCGCCCCAGCCCCTTGGCGGCAAGATCGCGGGCTATGCCATAGACCCCCATGCAATCGGGCCGGTTGGGGGTGACCGCGACCTCGATCACCGGATCGGCGCCGTGATATTCGGCAAACCCCAAGCCCAGCGGCGCATCATCGGGCAGTTCGATGATCCCGGCGTGATCCTCGCCAAGGCCAAGCTCGCGCGCCGAGCACATCATGCCATGGGATTCGACCCCGCGGATGGCGCTTTTCTTGAGCACCATGCCATTGGCCGGCACCACCGCGCCGGGCAGGCCCAGCACGCCCTTCATGCCTGCCCGGGCATTGGGCGCGCCGCACACCACCTGCAGCGGGTCGCCCTCACCCGTATCCACGGTGAGCACCTGGAGCTTGTCTGCATCGGGGTGGCGCGCGGCGGTGAGCACATGGGCGATGCGGAAGCCCGCGAGCTTCTCCGCCGGGTCTTCCACGCCCTCGACCTCCAGGCCAATGGCATTGAGCGCATCGCAGATTTCCGCGAGGCTGGCATCGGTTTCAAGGCAATCCTTGAGCCAGGCGAGCGAGAACTTCATGGGCGCGCTCCCACCCCGGCAGAAAGCGTCGGCTGATCGAAGGGTGAAAAGCCGTAATGCGCCAGCCAGCGCGGATCGCCATCGAAGAAGGCGCGCAAGTCGTTCATCCCGTATTTGAGCATGGCAATCCGGTCGATCCCAAGGCCGAAGGCAAAGCCCTGCCATGCGCCCGGATCGAGCCCGGCAAATGCAAGCACCCGGGGGTTGACCATGCCGCTGCCCCCCAGCTCCATCCAGGCATGGCCCGGCGCATCGCCATGCCCGCCGACCACGCGGCGCCCGCCTTCGGTGGAATAGCCGACATCGACCTCGACGCTCGGCTCGGTGAAGGGGAAATAGCTGGGGCGCAAGCGCAAGGTGATGTCCTCGCGCTCGAAGAAGGCCTTGAAGAAGGTCTCGAGCGTCCACTTGAGGTGGCCAAGGTGAATGTCCCTGTCGATCACCAGCCCTTCGACCTGATGGAACATCGGCGTGTGGGTGGCATCGCTGTCCGAGCGATAGACCCGGCCCGGGGCGATGATCCGCAGCGGCGCGCCCTCGGCAATCATCGCGCGGATCTGCACCGGCGAGGTATGGGTGCGCAGCAGCACTTCGCGGCCCTCGGGCGTGCGGTCGGGGAAATAGAAGGTGTCGTGCATCGCCCGCGCCGGGTGGGTCTCGTCCATGTTGAGCGCGGTGAAATTGTGCCAATCGTCCTCGATCTCGGGGCCGCTCGCCACGGCAAAGCCGAGATCGGCGAAGATCTCGGCAAGCTCGTCCATCACCTGGCTCACCGGATGCACCGAGCCTCTGGGCTGCACCGGCGCGGGCAGGGTGAGATCGATGGTCTCGCGCGCAAGCCGCGCCTCGAGCTCGGCCGCCTCGAGCGCGGCCTTTTGCGCCTCGATGGCCTCGGCAATCGCGGCGCGGGCGGACTGGATCGCCGGGGCGGCCTGCTGGCGCTCCTCGGGGCTCATCGTCCCCAGGGTCTTGAGGGCAAGGCTGACCCAGCCCTTCTTGCCCAGCGTCTCGAGCCGCAGCGCCTCGAGCGCAGCGAGGCTCGGGGCGGCGGCAATCGCGGCGAGCGCGGCCTCGGTATCACGTGTAATGTCGGTCATGGCCCAAGGGATGGTTGGAAAGCAGCAGAAGGGTTGCCGCCGCGCGCTAGCGGCAAATCGGGCGGATTGCAAAGCGCAAGCCGCTCAGCCGGGCTCTGCCGCCCCCGGGGCGTGGAGGGCCTGAACCGCTTCGCCGAGCGTGGCCGCGCGCGCCTGCGCCGCAGCGCGCAGCAGCGGCTTGTCGGCGCGCGCATAGGCGCTCGGGCTCATGCCCATGAAGCGGCGAAAGTCGCGCACAAAGTGCGGCTGGTCATGATAGCGCGAATCGAGCGCCCCCAGCCAGGTGAGCGCGGGATCGAGCATCACCCGCGCCAGGCTGCGCAGGAAACGCTGGCGGCGGATCAGCAGCTTGGGGGCAAAGCCGAAGGCGCGGTAGGACAGCCGCTCGAGCGAGCGCACCGTCATGCCGAGCCTAGAGGCAAGATCGGCAACGCTTGCGACTTCGGGATCGACCAGCGCGGCATTGAGCGCGCCAATCGCGGTCTCCTGCGCCGGATCAATGGGTGCAGCCTCGGCAAGAAGCCGGGCAAGATGCGCGCTGATCAGCGCCGCCTCGCGCTCCGCCTCGCCGTCGCTCGCCGCCAGCGCCGCGGCGAGCGGCAACCAGGGGGCAAAGACCGGATCGGCCTTGGCATCGACGATCCGGTCGGCATAGGCATCGGCCGGAGCGCCGATCAGCCGCGCCCAGCCCAGCGGCAGCAGTCCGATCCCCCAACTGTGCCCCGGGCCGAGTCGGACGCGGATCGCCCGGCTGGTGGGGCCGGTGACGGCGAGGGCCGGGCATGGCTGCAGTGCCTCTGCCCCGATCCCCGCCTCGGCGCGGGCGGCGCCAAGAAAGCGCAGATTGGCCCATTCGGGGTGCAGCCAGTCCTCCACCCACGCCGTGCCCGGCGGGCAGGTGACTTGGGTGCGATAGAGCGCGGTGACATAGGCGCGCAGCGCCGGTGGGGGTGCGACGAAATGCACCTTGATCGCAGGGCCGGCGCGGTTGCGCATGGTTTAATGCCCCTCGGGCCGGATGAGCGCTTGACGCGGCGCGGCCCGCCGCTGGCCCTGCCCCATCAGCGCGTCCCGCGCGGCGGATCGAGCGTCTGCGCCGGGCTGCCCCAGATGCGCGCCCGCGCCTCCATGAAGGAGGTGAGGATCGGATGCTCGAGCGCGGCATATTCCGATGGATTCATGGTCATGAACTCGCGGAACTCGCGCGTGAACTGCGCCTGATCGTGGTAATGGGCATCCATCGCCTCGGTCCAGCGGCTGGAGCGCTGGAGCATGAAGGTGGTGAGCGAGCGCATGAAGCGCTGGCGGCGCATCAGCAGCTTGGGTGAAAAGCCGAAATAGCGCATGCACACCCGCTCGAGCGTGCGGATGCTCATGGCGCAGGCATCGGCCAGTTCGTGCACCGAGACGAAGTCGCCCTTGACCAGCGCGGCATGAACCCGGGCGATGCGCTGCTCGTCGCGGCAGGGGCGCATCGCCTGCCTCATCATCGCCACGATCGCGGCATATTGGTCATCGAGGCTGGCCTCGGGATCGCACAGAGTTTCGGCCAGCGGGGCAAAGTGGCGGAACGCGGGATGCGACGCGCCATCGCAGATCATGTTGGCGCAGCTGCTCGCGCTGGCGGCAAAGAAGCGCGCCCAGCCCAGCGGCAGGAAGCCCACCCCCCACATCCGCACCCGCCCGAGCGCAAAGCGGCAGGGCAAGGCGCTCGGCCCGGTGGCAACGAAGCGCGCACCGCTCACCGCGGTGGTGCCGATCGTCGCATCGGGAGTGCTGCCGCAGAAGAAGCGGATATTGGCCCATTCGGGCTGGAGATAGTCGATCACCGGGGGCGCGCCCTCGGGCAGATCGAGGCTGAGGTGATAGAAGGTGGTGAAACACCCATCGAACTCGCCCGGCGGCTCGCGGAACTCGGCGCGCAGGCGCTCGCCCGCAACCGTCGTGGGCGCAAGCACGCCGCTGTGATCGAACATGTCCCCCATGCGCGTCGCTTGCCGCAGGTGGCGCGGTTTTACAAGCGTGTTGACGCCTTCTTACAAGGCCTATGCGAACAGGGGCGGCTGGCGCCATGCCAGCCACCCCGTCGTTTTCGTGGCAGTCAGCCCGTGCCCGCCGCGCCCATCGGGGGTGCGGCGTAAAGCAGATCAGGCCGGCAGCGCGGCCTTGGCCTGCGCGATCACGGCCTTGAAGGCACCCGCTTCGTTCATGGCGAGATCGGCCATGGCCTTGCGGTCAAGCTCGATCCCGGCGAGCTTGATGCCGTGCATGAACTGCGAATAGGTCAGCCCCTCCATGCGCACCGCGGCATTGATGCGCTGGATCCAAAGCGCGCGGAAATTGCGCTTCTTCACCTTGCGGTCACGATAGGCGTATTGGCCCGCCTTTTCGACCGCCTGGCGGGCGATGCGGATCGTGTTCTTGCGGCGGCCGCGATAGCCCTTGGCCTGATCGAGGATCCGCTTGTGCTTGGCGCGGGTGGTAACACCGCGTTTGATGCGAGGCATATCAGTCTATCCTTGTCTTGAGGATGCGCGAAGGGCCCTTGCGGCCCGGCGCATCAATCCAGGCCGTAGGGCGCCCAGCGCTTGATCGCCGGGGTGTCGTGTTCCGAGAGCACGCTGGTGCCGCGGTTCTGGCGGATATACTTCGCATTGTGGCTGATCAGCCGGTGGCGCTTGCCGGCGACGCCGTGCTTGACCTTGCCGGTGGCGGTGATCTTGAAGCGCTTCTTCACACCGCTCTTGGTCTTGAGCTTGGGCATTTTCATCTCCTTTACAGGACACGTCGGAACCGGCCGTGGCAGCCCTTCTCGCCAGGCTGGCTGATTGATTCGTGTCGGTGAAGTGCGCGCGCTTAGGCGCGCAGCGGGCAAAAGGCAAGGGTTCGGGCCATTGCCCGCGCGGCAAAGCGGGGCATCATGGCCCGCAGTAGGGCGCACGTCCGGTCTCGGTGAGCCAGCGCGGAAAATCGCCATGCGCGATCAGCTCTGCCCCCAGCGGCAAAGGCATGGCCCAGACATAGGCCTCAGCCCAGAGACTCCCTCCTTTCACGACAACCGGCACAAGGCGGCGCGCATAAGCGGCGCCCTCGAAGGCATCGAGCGCGTCAAGGTCGATCCCGCCGGCCTCGTGCACCCGGCCAAGGATAACGCCCGCACCCGATCCCTCGCCCGGGATCAGTGCCGGATACCATCCCAGCGGATCGGGAAGGGCGTAAAGCGCCCCGCATGTGGTTGCCGGGCGCCCCGGCCCGAGGCCGCGCAGGAAGGGCCAGTCCGCGCTCCCCTGCAAGAGCACGCCGTAGAAGAACAGATGCACCCTTAGCCCATCGCCTCGAGCACATCCTCGAGCCGCGCCGGATCGCCGAGCGCGATCACCGTGCCATCAGACCCGGCATCGAGCGGGTGGCCCTGCCAGTCGCTCATCATCCCCCCGGCCCCTTCGACCACCGGCACCAGCGCGGCAAAATCATGCAGCTTGAGGTTCGCCTCGATGACGATATCGATATGGCCGCTCGCAACGAGGCCGTAATTGTAGCAATCCCCGCCATAGACGATCTTGCGCTCGGCCACGGCCTTGGCCACCGACATGAAGGCATCGGCCTCCTCGTTGGTGAAGGCGTGGGGGCTGGTGGTGGCGAGCACCGCCTCGGCGAGATCGGAGAGGGGCCGGGCGCGTGCCGGCTTGCCGTTGAACAGCGTCGGCCGGCCCAGCTGGCCGACCCAGCGCTCACCCGCGACCGGCTGGTCGATGATGCCGAGCACCGGCCAGCCATCCTTGAGCAGCGCGATCAGCGTGCCGAAGATCGGGCGCCCGGCGATGAAGCTGGTGGTGCCGTCGATGGGGTCAAGCACCCATTGGCGCCCGGCGCCCTCGTTGCGCGTGCCATATTCCTCGCCGATGATCCCGTCGGCAGGGAAGGTCTCCTCGATCAGCCGGCGCATCGCCGCCTCGGCCGCGCGATCGGCCTCGGTGACATAGGAGCGATCGGCCTTGCGCTCCTCGCTCCACTGCCCCCGGAACAGCGGGCGGATTGCCGCCCCGGCGGCATCGGCCAGCGCCAAGGCGAGCGCGAGATCGCGGTCATTGCTGCTGCTGGTCATGGGCCCTTCCAATAGTCGAAGGCCTCGGCCTGTCGAGCCTCGACATAGCGCCGCGCCTCCGGCCCTTCCCAGACGAGCGGCAGATCGGCGTAAAGTCCAGCGCGGCTGACAAACCAGCCCTGGCCCGGCAGCCCGTCCGACTGGCGCACCACCAGCACGGCAAGGCCCGGCTCACCGCAGGCGCGCCCGTCCTCGTCGATGCGGTCGAGCACCTTGCACAGCTGGCGCATCAGCGGGCGGGTGAAGCGAGACCCAAGCAGGTCAAGCAGCGCGGCATAGGTGAGCGGCTGCCGGGCGCGCGCCGCTGCGATCAGCAGGCCGCGCACCTCGGCCGGATCAAACATCAGTCGAACAGCGAGCTGACGCTGCTTTCATCGGCGATCCGGCGGATCGCCTCACCCACCAGCGGGGCGATGGGCAGCACCCTGATGCGCTCGGAGGCCTGGGTCGCCTCGGTCGGGCGGATCGAATCGGTGATCACCAACTCCTTGAGCGCCGAGCCGTTGATGCGCGCCACCGCCCCGCCCGAGAGCACCCCGTGGGTGATATAGGCGGCCACCGACTTTGCCCCGTTCTCGAGCAGCGCCTCGGCCGCATTGCACAGGGTGCCGCCCGAATCGACGATATCGTCGATGAGGATGCAATGGCGGTCCTTCACCTCGCCGATGATGTTCATCACTTCCGATTCGCCCGGGCGATCGCGGCGCTTGTCGACGATCGCCAGCGGCGCATTGTCGAGCCGCTTGGCGAGCGCGCGGGCGCGCACCACCCCGCCGACATCGGGGGACACCACCATCAGCGCCTGATCGCCATAGCGCGCCTGAATATCGGCGGCCATCACGGGGGCAGCATAGAGATTGTCGGTGGGGATGTCGAAGAAGCCCTGGATCTGCCCTGCATGCAAATCCACCGCCAGCACCCGGTCAGCCCCGGCTTCGGTGATGAGGTTGGCCACCAGCTTGGCCGAGATCGGCGTGCGCGGGCCGGGCTTCCTGTCCTGCCGGGCATAGCCGAAATAGGGCACTACCGCGGTGATCCTCCGGGCCGAAGCGCGGCGCAGCGCATCGATGCAGATCAAGAGTTCCATGAGGTTGTCATTGGCCGGATAGCTCGTCGGCTGGACCACGAACACATCCTCGCCGCGCACGTTCTCGTGGATCTCGACGAACACCTCCTCGTCGGCAAAGCGGCGCACGCTGGCATCGGTGAGCGGGATCTCGAGATAGGCCGCGATCGCCCGGGCGAGCGGCAGGTTGGAATTGCCGGACATGATCTTCATCGCGCGCGAATCCCCGTTGCGGCTGCTGCGCCCCGCCTAGCGCTCCGTCACGGAAATGCAACGCGGGGCGGGCGCCTTGCCCACGATGGCGCGCCCCTAGCCGCGCGCGGCAAGCCAGGCACGGCTGGTGCGCGCCACCGCGCGGGCACGTTCAGCAAGATCGGGATAGGCCGCGCGCAGCGCTGCCGAACGTTCCTCCACCGCCAGCGGCAGGCTTTCGGGCAGGGCATCGAGCATTGCACCGAGCGGCAGGCCGCCCTGCCCCAGCGGCATGCGCCGGTTGATCGCATCATCGATGATCGCGTCGAAATCATCGGCCTCTGGCCCCTTGGCGGGCGCATCGCAGGGCTGGCAATAGGACAGCCACTCGCGCGGGATCGCCGCAAGATCGGCCGACGTGCCGCCCGAGCGCGCCCAGTGCAGGGTATCGACAAGGAGCGCCTTGGCCTCGCCCTCGACCGCATCGAGCACGGCGCGGGCCATGTGAATGGTCTTGACCGCGGTGAACAGGCCGAACTCGAGATTGACCCGCACCTGCGTGCCGCGCGCGGCATCGAGCAGCGCCTGGAACTTGGCGGCGGTGGCGGCCATGTCGGGATCGCTCGAGACCACCAGCAGGTTGGCAGCCCCGATCTCGGCGGCGATGTGGACCAGCTCGGCGAGCCAGGGATCGGGCGCACCCGGCATGATCCAGGCGACCTCGAGGTCGAGCAGGTGCACCCCGGCATCGCGCGCCTGCCGGCGCACGGCGCGGGTGGTGGCGCTGGTCCAGCTTTCGCGCTCGGCCCACATGCCCCCGAAATCGAACTCGGCCGCCGCCGCGCAGTCGATCAGCTCGGCCGGGCCGGCCTCGGGCAGCACCCCGGCGGCGAGCGAGATCGCTCGTCTAGGCATTGCAGGCGGCTGGCCAAGGGATGGCGCGAGGCGCCCCGCGCGGCCTGTGCGCAGGGCCTCGCGTTGGCGTCAGGCTGAAGCGAAGGCGCATCACAAGGTCTGCCCGTCATCGAGCACGAAATCGCTGCCCGTGACGAACTCGGCCGCATCCGAGCACAGGAACAGGACGAGGGCATCAAGCCCCTCCTCACCCATCAGGCGCCGGCGCGGAAATCGGGCGATCTGCTTCTTGCCCGCCTCGGTCTCGAACCAGTCGGCATTGATGGCGGTGCGGATATAGCCGGGGGAGATGGTGTTGATGCAAATGCCCGCCCGCGCCCATTCGCGCGCGAGGGTGCGCCCGGCCTGCACCACCCCGGCCTTGGAGGCCGCATAGGCGACGAGGCCAGGGGAAGGCTCGAAGGCGGTGATCGAGGCGATGAGCACGATGCGCCCCTTGGTGGCCCCGCGCGCCATCATCCGCCTCGCGCCTTCGCGCGCGGTGAGGATCGCGCCCTTGAGGTTGATCGCCAGCGTCTGCTCGATCTCGGCCTCGCTGATCGCGGTGGCCAGCCCCGCCCCATCGACCCCGGCATTGGCGATCACCGTGTCGATCACCCCGCCGAAGGCCGCCTCGGCGGCATCGAAGCCGGCGATGATATCAGCCTCGCGCGCCACATCCATGCTTATGGCCTGGGCCGCCGGGCCGATCTCTCCCGCGAGCGCCGCCAGCCGGTCAGCCCGCCGCGCCCCCAGGGCAACGCGCGCCCCGCTCGCCGCGAGCAGGCGGGCAAAGCGCGCGCCAAGCCCCGATGAAGCCCCGGTGATGAGCGCGCTGCGCCCCGACAGATCGAAGGAGAACCCCGCCATGCGCGGTCATTTAACCGCCGGCAGTTCCCCGTCGATATATTTCTTGAGCGTGCGCTGGAAATGCCGCACCCGGCTATCCTGATAGTGGCCAAGTTCCATGAGGCCATCGCGCATCGCCTTCATCCCCTCCTGCACGTAGGGAAGGTTGGACATGTCCTGATCGAAGACATTGGCGAGCTGCGGGCCCATCTTGTCAGCCGCCCAGGCAAAGGGCTGGTCATCGGGGATATAGGTCGGCTCGACCGCGCGCGGGCGCTTCTCGCCCTTGGGGGTCGGGAACAGCAGGCGGATTTCCATGATGCACCAATCGGGCGTGTCTCCGGGCAGCCAGCGATAAACCAGCGTCGGCAGGAAACCGATCCAGGGCGAGAAATTGGGGAAGATGTTGTAGGTGAAATTGTCGAGGATTTCCGCGTCCGAGGCCTGCGAATAGTCATAGCCATATTGCTCGGCAAAGCCCTTGCGCCCGGCCTCGGCCAGCACCCGGCGCGCCGCCAGCGGATCGGCCGGATCATAATCCTCCGCCGGGCCCTCAGTGGCCGAGAAGCGGCGGTTGGTGCGCGCATCCTGCCCACCCGAAAACTCGTTCATCTTCTCGAGCACATAGTCCGAATCCTTGCCCTTCATGTGCGGGGAAAGGACGCCCGAAGGGGTGATCGCGCGGTTGAAGTGATCGCCGATGAGGTCATAGCGGGTGTTGGCATCACCGAGGAAGGCGAGCAGCTGGGGATGCGTGGTGATCGAGTGCCAGGCCTCCATAAAGGCCTCGGCGGTCGCCTTCCAATTGGCCGGGATCTTCTTCTTGACCCACATGCCGGTGTAGCGATTGGCAAAATCATAGCGGTCATAATGCGCCGCCGCCGGGCCGAGCCAGGTCTTGAAATCAGGCAGGGCGTGGTTCTCGGTGATCATCACGAAGCCCTGCCACAGCTCCACCCGGGCCTCGGGCAGGCTCATGTCCTTGCCTTCAAGGTGCTTGAAATCCCAGGCACAGGGGATCTCCTTGAGGCTCCCATCGTTCCGCCAGGTAAAGCCGTGGAAGGGGCAGCGCAGCTGCACCGAGGGCCCGCTCTCGGTGCGTAGCTTGCGCCCGCGGTGAAGACAGGCGTTGTAGAAGGCCTTCACGCTCCCGTCCTTCTGGCGAATGAGCAGGAAGCTCTTGCCGGCGATGTCGAACACCACGCTGTCGCCCGGATCGGGCAGTTCATCCTCGCGCGCGGCGAACAGCCAGACATTGGGCCACATCCGCTCGCGCTCCAGCCGCGCCCATTCCTCCGAGATATAGGGCTCGACCGAGAGCGGCTCGTCCCCCATCTCGATGAAGCTTTCCTCGAACAGGTAATCAGGCGGACGGCGGGTATCGCCGTTGAGCATGTCGGTATAGCTGATGCCAGGGCAGCGATCGCCGCGGGCAATGTCCTTGATCTCGTTCATGCTGCCTGTCCGTCCCTCGCACTTTGCGCAGTGTCTCGAGCAAGGAATATCACACAGTCTGCCGGAAGGGTCACCCTAGCGGATTGGAGAGTGAGATGGCATTGGCCGGCAAGATCGCAGCGCTTGGGCAGATCATGCAGCTTGCCTTCGTGCCTGCGGATTTCGACGCCGCCCTTGCCCATTGGACGAAAGTCATGGGGGTGGGGCCGTTCTTCCTGATCGAGAACATCCACCTTGAAGGGATGAAATATCGCGGCGCCCCCACCGCGGCGGCCTTTGACCTTGCGCTTGCCTATTGGGGCGACATGCAGATCGAGCTCATTCGCCCGCGCGATGACCACCCCTCGATCTACCGCGGGGCCTATGGCAGCACCGGGAACGGGCTGCACCACGTGTGCATCCTGGTCGATGATCTCGCCGCTGCCCGGGCAGTGTGCGAGGCCGAAGGCGCCGAGGTGGTGATCGAGGGCCGCTTCGGCACCAGCGAGGTGATCTATGTCGATCCCGGCACCGGCCCCGGCACGCTGGTCGAAATCCTCCAGCAGGCCAAGGACGGGCCTGACCTCTTTGCCATCATCAAGGCGGCGAGCATCGGCTGGGACGGCAGCGAGCCGCTGCGGAAGCTGGGCTAGCCGCGCCCCCTTCGGCACGCGCCCGCGGCGATGCGATCGGGCGGCGGGGCTGGGCCAGACAAGGCGCCCCGACCCTCAAGGTCAGTCAGACGCGCCGAGATAGCCCAATTGCCCGGCCTTGAAGATCGTCTGGGCGCGGTTGACGCTGTCGAGCTTCTCGCCCGCGCGGTGGATGTGATAGCGGATCGTGGCGTGCGACCGGTTGAGGATCATGCTGATCTCCTTGTCGGTCTTGCCGATCGCCGCCCAGCGCAGGCATTCCACCTCGCGCTTCGAGAGCACGCAGTCCGATGGGATGCGCCGCTTGGTGCGGTTGGCCTGGACATAGCCCGCAACAAAGCAGCGGATCACCATGGCAAACAGCGTGCCATATTCGGCAAACTCGCGGCTGAGGTCTTCCTTGTCGCGATCCATCGAGATGAAGCTCGAGGCGCTGATCTGGCCGAAGGGCAGGTGCACCGGAATCACGATCGCCGCCTTGCACAGGGCCCGGCGCTCGAAATCGGAAAGGTCCATCTCGTCAAGATAGTGGTTGCGCCAGCGGGTGTGAAAGCCGTGGCGGTTGACCCAGAAGGGCTCGCTCTCATAGCGGCAGGCACGCGGCAGCGGCGAATGCAGCGCGAGGCGGTGATCCTCCCACCAGCGCGCCCCGTCATCGAGCCAGCGAAAGATGTCGGCATTGAGGATCGTGCCCTCGGCATCGACCATCGGCTCCTTCGACGAGATATCGTCGCACACAGCCACCTGCATCCCCCGCTCTTGCGCGATTCGCGCGAGGTTCACCGCGGCATCGTGGATGTCGTCCGGGCAGCGGATGGTCACCGATTCGAGATATTGTTCAAGCGATTCGCGGCCTTGCGGCGTGCGCAATTCGACAACATTGTTGGCCATTGTCAGCCTTGCTCCTCTCCAATGTTCTCCCGCGCGCTCACACTAGCGCAATTTTCGGCAAATGCCTCATCATTTACCTAGGGGAAGCCGGACGCAGACGGGGCTAGCGAAAATGACATGTCAGGTGGAGCAAGGCATGGTGTTTGAAGGTGCGAATTTCGGGGTGGTGCTCAAGCAGCTGGCCGCGGCGATCCCGCCCGATCGCCCGGCGCTGGTGCACGGGGAGCGGGTGATTGCCTGGGGCGCACTCGACGCGCTGACCGATCGCATTGCCGCGGGGCTCAAGGCGCGCGGGCTCAAGCCGGGCGACATTGCCGGGCAGATGCTGCGCAACACCCCGGAATACCTCCTTGCCTGGTTCGGCTGCGTCAAGGCGGGGCTGGTGCCGGTCAACGTCAATTACCACTACAAGGCGCGCGAGCTTGCCGACATCTTCACCCGCTTTGGCCTCAAGGCGCTGTTCGTCGAAAGCGACTTTGCCGAACTGGCCGAGGGCGCCATGCCGGCCGGCTCGCACACGATCGACGTGGGCGGGGCCGAGTGGGCGGCGCTGTGCGAGAGCCCGCTTGGCGAAGGCTTTGGTGTGCATGATGACCGCGCGGCGCTGTTCCTCACCGCCACCGGCGGCACCACGGGGATGCCCAAGGCGGTGATGTGGCCGATGGACCAGGCCTGGGCGGCCTTCAGCATCGGGGTGTGGCAGCGCGCGCCCGGCACAGCGCCATTCGTCGCCGCCTCGCTCGAAGACCAGGTGGCCGAGGCGGCACGGATCGGCCCCGAGCACCCGGCCAGCACCTCGCCGCTGCTGCTGCTCTCCCCGCTGATGCACGGCGCCGGGCAGTTCACCGCGCTCATCCACCTGCTCAAGGGCGGCACCCTGGCACTGCTGCCGGCGCCCAGGTTCGATGCCGATCTCGCGCTCGACGAGATCGCCCGGCTGGGCGCCCGCGGCATCTTCATCGTCGGGGACGCCTTTGCCCTGCCGCTGGCCGACCGGCTCGATGCCCGCGGCGATGGCGCGAAGGTGCTCGCCTCGCTGCGCAGCATCACCTCCTCGGGCGCGGTGTTCTCGCCAGCCTTGAAGCAGCGGCTCATCGCCTACCACCCATCGCTGATGATCATCGATGCGCTCGGCTCCTCGGAAAGCTCGGGCACCGGCATCGTCATCACCACCGCCCAGGGATCGAGCGGCGGGGGCAAGTTCCAGCCGCTGCCCGGACGCGAGACCAAGCTGTTCGACGAGAACCTCAAGGAAATCCCCCCGGGCACGGAAGGGGTCGGGATCGTCGCGCGCACCGGCCCCCTGCCGCTGGGCTATCTCGGCGAGGACGAAAAGAACGCCCAGACCTTCCCGGTCATCGATGGCAAGCGCTGGCTGATGACCGGCGACCGGGCGCGCTGGGCCGCCGATGGCACGCTCGAATTCATCGGGCGCGACAACATGTGCATCAACACCGGGGGCGAGAAGGTCTTTCCCGAGGAGGTCGAAGCGGTGCTGATCACCCATCCGGCGGTGCAGGATGTGCGCGTGGTCAGCCTCCCCGATCCGCGCTTCGGGCGCAAGGTGGTGGCGGTGGTGCAGCCGGCCGAGGGCGCCGCGCCCGGCGACAGTGCCGCGCTGGAGGCGGCGCTCGATGCCCATGCGCGCGCCGGGCTTGCCGGTTACAAGATCCCGCGCCGCTACCTCTTCACCAATGCCTCGCTGCGGCTCAACAACGGCAAGCCCGATTACAAGACCGCGCAGGCCATCGCCGATGCCGCCCCGACCTAGCGGGTGGCGGGCTGCCTTAGCTGCGCCAGGCTGATCTGGTGGCGGATGCCGATGCTGCCATCGAGCATTTCCACCTCCATCAGCACGCGCGGCGCGGGCGCGTCCCAGTCGATCGTCAGCCGCCCGTAATTGGGCATCAGCGGGGCTTGGGCGATGCGGTTGCGGTTGGGGCCGAACACCGGCCAAACTTCGGTCAGCCCCGAGGAGGTCAGTTCGTAGAGCGGATAGGGCACGCCTTCAGACAGGCACGACAATTCGGCATAATGCGTATCGCCGGAGATGATCAGCAGGTTTTCCACCTGGGCAAAGTCGATGAGGTCGAGCAGCCGCTGGTGATCGGCCTGAAAATTGATCCAGGCCTCATAGCCGGGCGCATCGGGAAGCACCTGGGTTGAGGACGCAAGGATTTTCAGATCTGCAGGGCGGCGCAGTTCGGCTTCGAGCCAATCCCACTGCGCCGCGCCCAGCATGGTCGCCTTCGGATCGGGATTGACCAAGTATTGCCCCCTGTCCTGTGGCTCGACGCTGTAACCCAGCAGCGGCGTGCGGAAGGTGCGGTTGTCGGGCAGGATCACCTGCACCCGGCGTCCTTCGGGTCCGAAGAAATAACTGCCATAAATGCCGGCGTGGGCGCGGCGCGGATGATCCGCCGGAACGCCCCAGAAATCGAGGAAGATCGCCGCGCTTTCAGCCTTCATCGGATATTCGCTGCCGCCGTCATTGACGCCGTAATCGTGGTCATCCCAGGTGGCGATCACCTCGGTCCGGCGGCGCAGCGCCCGAAAACCGGGCTTTTCGGCAAGCTGCCGATATTTTGCCCGCAGCACCTGCATGTCCTCGGTATCGCCATAAATGTTGTCGCCGAGGAAGATGAACAACTCTGGTTCCCAGGCATTGACGCGGTCCCAGATCGGCTGGTCCTTGTCCTGGTGGGCGCATGAGCCAAAGGCGATGCGGGTAAGCAGCCGCTCGCTCCGCGAAGCTGCCACTGCCGGAGTTGCCGCGGCCACCGCACCGGCCGCCGCCCCCCTGATCACGCCGCGCCGCGAAACACCCCGTGCCATGCCCCCTCTCCAATAGCGAACAGCCGCTTGCGATTCGGGGGCGATTTGGCATCGCATTGTTGCACCGTGCAGGCAATGGCGCCTGAGGGTGGAGCTGCGCCGGGCCAGCCTCAGGCAAACAACCGCCCGGCCACCGCGTCGAGCCTCGCCAGCAGCGCCGGATCGTGCTCGGAAGGCGCGGTGATCACCGCGTTGTCGAGCGCGGTGTCGATCGGGGAGGGCGCGCGGGTCGGCGGCAGGGCCTCGATGAAGTTCCTCACCATCGCCCGGGCGAGCGCGCCATTGGCCTGCATCTGCTGGACGACCGCGGCGACATCGACCGCCTCGCCCTCGCGCCAGCAATCATAATCGGTGACCATGCCGACAAGCGCATAGGGCAGCTCGGCCTCGCGCGCGAGCTTGGCCTCGGGCATGGCGGTCATGCCGATCACGTCCGCCCCCCAGGCACGGTACATCCGGCTTTCGGCGCGGGTGGAAAATTGCGGGCCTTCCATGGCAAGATAGGTCGCCCCCACCGCCACCTTGCCCCTGGCCTTGACCACCGCCTCGGCGGCCATCTGCGAAAGCCGCGGGCACACCGGATCGGCCATCGAGACATGGGTGACAAAGCCGCTGGTGAAGAAGGTGCTCTCGCGCCTGACGGTGCGGTCGATGAACTGCTCGACCACCACGAAACGCCCCGGCTCAAGCTCCTCGCGCAAGGAGCCGACCGCGCTGATCGCCAGGATATCGGTGCAGCCGGCGCGCTTGAGTGCATCAATATTGGCGCGGGCATTGACCTCGCTCGGGGAGATCGGGTGCCCGCGGCCATGGCGCGGCAGGAAGCGCAGCTTGACCCCGCCGAGCGTGCCGCACAGGATCTCATCGGAGGGATCGCCCCAGGGGGTTTCGATCGCGATCCACTGCTCATCCTCCAGCCCCTCGATGGCATAGAGGCCCGATCCGCCGATGATCCCGATGCACCATTCGCTGGCCATGCCTGCTGCTGTCCTCCTGCTGGTGGCCGGGGCTTAGGTCAGGTCGAAGGGGGTGGGCAAGCTCTGCCGCACCGCCTTTTGCGCCGCCTCAAAAGGCCCTGCAATCGCGGGCAGGGCCTGCAGCGCCGCATAATGGGCGGCAAGGCCGGGCCAGGGGGCAAGATCGAGCCTCGCCACCAGCGCGATCTGCCCGAGCACGCAGGCGACCGTGATATCGGCGATCGAGAGCGCCTCGCCGGCGAAGAAGGCCCGCCCGGCAAGCCGCGCTTCGAGCACGTCGAGGATCGGGCGCACCTGCGTGCTCCAGGCCTCGCGCGCCTTGTCGAGGCCCGGCGCCTCACCCTTGGTGATGGCAAAGAAGATCGGGCGGAACATGCCCATGCCTGCGGCCATGGCCAGCGCGGTATCGGCATATTCCTCGATGAACAGCGCCTCGCCCAGCGCAAGCGGCGCATCGGGATAGAGCGCCGGGGCAGGGTGCTTCTTCTCGATATAGGCGCAGATCGCGCTCGAATCGGCGATCGTGCCGGCCACGCCCTCCTCAGCCACGCTGCGATCGCGCAGCACCGGGATGCGCTTCATCGGCGAGATCGCGCGGAACCATGCGGGCGGATCGAAGACATTGACCGCTTCGATCTCGTAGCCCACGCCCTTGGCAAGGCACACCCCCGCCACCTTGCGCACGAAGGGCGAGATCGGGCTGCCATAGATGACGAGGTCAGGACGGGAATCGCTCATCGGGACATCCTCTCTGCAGGCACTTTGCCGCTTCCATAGCCGCGCGCGGGAATAGCGCAATTGTCAGGCGCTGCGCCGGGGCCAGCCCGCTACAGTCGCACGGCTGCGGGCGATTGCGTTTTTCAATGCAACGCGCCAACCTGTGGGCGAGAGACGAGTCCCCCCACGCACGAGAGAGGAAGAACCATGGTCACCCAATACAAGAACCTGATCGGCGGCAAGATGGTGGAAACCGGCCGCTGGATGGACGTGATCAATCCCGCCAACGAACAGGTGATCGGCCAGGTGCCGGTGTGCGGCAAGGACGAGCTTGATGAGGCGGTCGCTGCCGCGCGCGCGGCCTTCAAGACGTGGAAGAACACCCCGATCGAGGAGCGCCGCGCCGCGATCATGGCGATTTCGGGTGCGATCAAGGAGAACGCCGAGGAACTCTATCGCCTGCTCACCAGCGAACAGGGCAAGCCGCACGAGCAGGCCCGGGGCGAAATCTATGGCGCCGCCGGGATGGCGGCAGCCCAATCGACCTTGAGCCTCGAAGAAGAAATCGTCCAGGATGATGACACCCGCCTGATGCGCGTGCGGCGGGTGCCGGTGGGCGTGGTCGGCGGCATCGTGCCGTGGAACTTCCCGGTGATGATGGCGATCCAGAAGATCGTGCCGGCCATGCTTTCGGGCTGCACCATCGTGTTGAAGCCCTCGCCCTTCACCCCGCTCACCACCCTGCGCATCGCCGAGCTGATCGCCGCAAAGGTGCCCGCAGGCGTGGTCAACATCATCACCGGCGAGGATGATCTGGGGCCCATGATCACCAGCCATCCCGATATCGACAAGATCACCTTCACCGGCTCGACCGCCACGGGCAAGAAGATCATGGAAGGGGCGAGCGCGGATCTGAAGCGCATCACGCTCGAGCTTGGCGGCAATGATGCCTCGATCGTGCTGCCCGATGCCGATCCCAAGAAGGTCGCCCAGCAGCTGTTCTGGTCGAGCTTCTCCAATGCCGGGCAGATCTGCGTCGCGGCCAAGCGCGTCTATATCCACGAGGACATCTATGACGAGCTTTCGGCCGCGATCGTCGAATATGCCAAGACCGTGAAGGTCGGCGATGGCAGCGAGCAGGGCACCGGGGTCGGCCCGATCCAGAACCGCAAGCAATATGAGCGGGTGATCGAGCTGATCGAGGATGCCAAGGCCAATGGCTACAAGTTCCTGCTCGGCGGGGATGTCGATCCCTCGGGCACCGGCTTCTACGTGCCGATCACCATCCTCGACAATCCGCCCGAGGACGCGCGCATCGTGGCCGAGGAGCAGTTCGGCCCTGTCATGCCGCTGATGAAGTTCTCGAGCGAGGAAGAGGTCATCGCGCGCGCCAACAACACCGAATATGGTCTTGCCGGCGCGGTGTGGACGGGCGATCCCGAGAAGGGCGTGAAGATTGCCGAACAGCTCGAAACCGGCACGGTGTGGATCAACGAATATCTCCACCTCTCGCCCTTCGCGCCCTTTGGCGGGCACAAGCAATCGGGCTTTGGCGCCGAATATGGCAAGGAGGGTCTCAAGGAGTTCACCTATCCCCAGGTGATCACCGTGAGGAGAGACAACGTCCCCGCCTGATCCGGTGGCGATCACGGTTGACGAATTGCGCGCGGGCCTTGCGCGGGTGTGCGCCCGCGCCGGGCTTGGCGCCCTTTCCGCCCCGCCCCAGCGCCTCACCGGCGGGGCGGTGATGGAAAGTTGGCGCTTTGCCTGCGGGGGCGAGGCCTTCGTGCTGCGCCGCGCGCCCAGCCTCGCCTTCATGGAGGGGCGGCCCTACGGGCATCATGTCGAGGCCGCGCTGATCGAGGCGGCGCGCGCCAGGGGCGTGACCGCGCCTCAGGTGGTGGCGGTGCTGGCGCCGGAGGACGGGCTCGGCTCGGGCTTCATCATGCGCGCCCTGCCGGGGACGGCCGATCCCAAGATCATCCTCTCCTGCGAGGATCCCGGCGGGTTGCTGCGCGAAATTGCCCGTGATTTGGCGCGCATCCACCGCTTGCGCCAGACCGACGTGCCCGCCGGCGTGCCGGTGCTGGAAACCCGCGCCGCGATTGCCGAGCTCAAGCGGCAATTCCTCGAGGCGGGGGGCGACCGCCCGATCATCGCGCTGGGGCTCAAGTGGCTCGAGGACAATTGCCCGCCTGCGGCCGAACCCGTGCTCAACCACGGCGATTACCGCATGGGCAACCTCCTCGTGGAAGGCTCGCACCTCACCGGCGTGCTCGACTGGGAGATCGCCCATTTCGGTGACCGCCACGAGGACCTCGCCTTCGGCTGCATGGCGGTGTGGCGCTTTCACCGCTACGACCGCCCGGCCCTGGGGCTGGGGAGCATCGAGGACTATATCGCCGCCTATGAGGCCGAAGCAGGCGTAAAGGTGGACCTTGCACGCCTGCGCTTCTGGACGATCTACCGCACCGTGTGGTGGGCGCTGGGCTGCCTCAGAATGGCGGCGCAATGGCGCATCGGTGCCGACCGGATGCTCGAACGCGTGGTGATCTCCCGCCGCACCAGCGAGCAGGAACTCGATCTTTTGCTGCTGCTCGAGGAGGAAGCCCCGGCTGCCGAGCGCGCGCGGCCCCTGCCCCCCGCTGCCGGCCGGCCCGCGCCGCTTGGCGAGGCCAGCGCCGCGGAGATCGCCACCGCCGTGGCCGAATGGCTCGCCACGATCAAGCCCCGGCTCGAAGGCCATGACCGCTTTCAATGGGCGGTGGCGCGCAATGCGCTCGGCATGATCGCGCGCGAGGAACCCGCGATCATCGCCGAGGTGCATGATCGCGCGCTGGCCGAAGCGCTGCTTGCCGGGCGCGAGGGGCTGGCCACGCCCGGCCTGCTGGCCCGCCTCAAGCGCCGCGCGCTCGCCAAGCTCGCTGCCGACGTGCCCAAATATCCCGCGCTTGAAGCCGCGCGCCAACGATGGATCAGAGAGGAATAGCCCCATGGATTTTGCCATCCCCGCCGACCTGCAAGCCTATCTCGACGAGCTTGACGCCTTCATCGAGGCCGAGATCAAGCCTTTGGAGCAGCAGGATGACAACATCCGCTTCTTCGACCACCGCCGCGAACATTCGCGCACCGATTGGGAACGCGGCGGGCTGCCCCGGCCCGAGTGGGAGGAACTGCTGAAAGAGGCGACGCGCCGCGCCGACGAGGCGGGGCATTGGCGCTTCTCGGCGCCCAGGCGCTATGGCGGCAAGGATGGCTCCAACCTGTGGATGGCGGTGATCCGCGAGCATTTTGCGCGGAAGGGCCTGGGCCTCCACAACGACCTGCAGAACGAGCACAGCATTGTCGGCAACTTCCCCTTCGTTGCCATGTTCGAGCAATGGGGCACCGAGGAACAGAAGCAGGAGTTCATCCTCGGCGGGTTCGAGCGCACCCGGCGCGTCGCCTTCGGCCTCACCGAGCCGCGCCACGGCTCGGACGCCACCCACATGGAAACCCGCGCGGTGCGCGAGGTGCGCGACGGGGTGGATGGCTGGCTGATCAATGGCGAGAAGATGTGGATCACCGGCATGCATGTGGCCACCCATTGCGCGCTGTTTGCGCGCACCAGCGGCAAGGATGGCGATGCCAGCGGGATCACCTGCTTCCTCGTCCCCAACCCCACCGAGGGCCTCAAGATCGAGGAATGGCTGTGGACCTTCAACATGCCCACCGATCACCCGCGCCTGTCGCTCACCAATGTCTGGGTGCCCGACAGCGCGATCCTCGGGGTGGAGGGCCGCGGCCTCGCCCTGGCGCAGAGCTTCGTGCACCAGAACCGCATCCGCCAGGCGGCCAGCTCCTGCGGCGCGGCGCTCTATTGCATCGACGAGAGCGTGAAATATGCCCGCGAGAGGAAGCCCTTCGGCGAGGAGCTGGCGCGCAACCAGGCGATCCAGTTCCCGCTTGTGGAGCTGGCAACGCAGGCGGAGATGCTGCGCCTCCTCATCTTCAAGACGGCCTGGGAGATGGACAACATGCCGCACGAGGAGATCGAGCGGCGCATTTCCGACAAGGTCTCGATGTGCAATTACTGGGCGAACCGGCTGTGCTGCGAGGCGGCCGATAGGGCGATGCAGGTGCACGGCGGCATCGGCTATTCGCGCCACAAGCCCTTCGAGCACATCTATCGCCACCACCGCCGCTATCGCATCACCGAAGGCAGCGAAGAAATCCAGATGCGCAAGGTGGCGGCGTACCTGTTCGGCTATCTCGGGCCCAGGCGGGGGATGTTCGCTTAAGCCCCTCCCCCGGGGGAGGGGAGCAAGAAGGATCAACCCCGCCGCCGCCACCAGCCGGCCAGCAGGCTCCCGATCACCACGTGCCACACCGCCGATATCGCGGCCGGCACCGGGGCGAGCGCGGCCTGTGTGGCGGTGGCGAATTGCGCGGCGAAGGCGGGGGTCTTGGCGAGGCCTGAACCGAGGCCGGAGTTCTGCATCCCGACCTCGATGCTGATCGTGCGTGCCTCGATCTCGCCAAGGCCCAGCACCTTGGCAAGCACATAGCCCAGAGCAAAACCGCTGGCATGGAGCAGGAAGGTGGCGAGCAGCACCGCGCCCGCATGTGCGATGATTTGCGCCTTGGCCCCGCCGACGATCCCGCCGACGATCCAGATCACGAGCACGATCGCCACCGCCGGCAGCCCCGCGCTCACCCGCGCCGCAGCGCGCGGGAACAGGCGGTTCAAGAGCGTGCCCAGCACCACCGGCACCAGCACGATCCCCACCATGTTGAGCAGCAGGCTGAGCCGGTCGATCGTCACATAGGCCCCGGCAAGCGCGCCGGTGAGCAGCGGGGTGAGGGCCACCGCGGCAAGGGTCGAGGCCATGGTCATCGCCACCGACAGCGCGACATTGCCCCGGGCGATAAAGGTGACGATGTTGGAGGCCGTGCCCCCCGGACAGCAGGCCACAAGGATAAGGCCAACCGCCAGCCCCGGCTCGAGATCGAGCGCGCTGGCAATGGTAAAACCTGACAAGGGCATGACGAGAAATTGCAGCCCCACGCCCACGAGCAGCGCGCGGGGCATCTGCGCCAGGGCGCGATAATCGGCAAAGGTGAGCGTCAGCCCCATCGCCAGCATCACCACCCCCAGCGCCAGGCTGAGCAGCGGCTGGCCGGCAAGGCGGATGCTGCCATCGGTCATCCAGGTGAAGGCGGGCGGATAAAGCCAGGCCAGCCCCACGCCCGCGATCGTGAGCAGCGCGAAATTGTTGGTGATGATGCGCAGCATCGCCTTCCCCGCAAATGGCCGCCCCAGCTCGACCAACGACATTGCCACCCCTAGCAATATCCTTGCGCGCCGCTAGTCTCCCGCGCCGACAGAGGGAGACTTTCGATGCGCCTGCTTCACGCCGCCCTGCTCGCCGGGGCCGCCATGCTTGCCACCCCGCTTGCCGCTGCGCCCAAGCAGGACAGCAAGGCCGCCGAGAAGGGGGCAGAGGAGAAGTGGAATGTCGAGGCGCCCAAGGGCGCGACCATCCGCCAGGTGCCGATCCGGGTGGAGGAAGGCACGTGGATGGATGTCGATGTCTCTCCCGATGGCCAGACCATCGCCTTCACCCTCTTGGGCGATATCTACACCATGCCGATCACCGGCGGCACGCCGCGGCGCATCGCCGAGGGCCTCGCCTGGGAGGTGCAGCCGCGCTTTTCCCCCGATGGCAAGCGCATCGCCTTCACCTCCGACCGCGGCGGGGGCGACAATATCTGGGTGATGAATATCGATGGCAGCGACAAGCGGCAGGTGACGCGCGAGGATTTCCGCCTGCTCAATCAGCCGGCCTGGTCACCCGACGGGCGCTTCATCGCCGCCAAGAAGCACTTCACCACCGAGCGCAGCGCCGGCACCGGCGAAATCTGGCTCTACCATGTCTCGGGCGGCGGCGGGGTGCCGGTGGTCGAGCGCGCCAATGACAAGCTGCAGAAGGAACTGGGCGAGCCGGTGTTCGCGCCCGATGGCAGCGCGGTCTATTACACGCGCAACATCACACCGGGCAATGTGTTTGAATATGCTCAGGATTCCCAGACCGGCATCTTCGCGATCGAGCGCCATGACCTTGCCACCGGCGAAGTGACCACCGCGGTCTCGGGCTATGGCGGCGCGGTGCGCCCGGCGCCCTCGCCCGACGGCAAGGAGCTGGCCTTCGTGCGGCGCGACAAGGATCAGAGCCAGCTGTGGATCAAGGATCTGGCGAGCGGCCAGGAGCGGATGATCTATGGCAAGCTTGATCTTGACGTGCAGGAGACCTGGGCGGTCACCGGGGTCTATCCCAATATCGCCTGGCTGCCCGACAGCTCGGGAATCGTGTTCTGGGCCGGGGGCAAATTGAACCGCGTCAATCGCGATGGCAGCGGCCACCGGATCATTCCCTTTGCCATCAACGACACCCGCGGGGTTGCCGATGCGCCGCACCCGGTGATCGCGGTTGCGCCCGAACGCTTTGCCACCACCATGCCGCGCTTTGCCACGCTGGCGCCCGATGGCAGCCGGGTGGTGTTCGAAAGCCTCGGGCGGCTCCATGTGAAATTCGCCAGCGGGGCCGAGCCGCCCGTCCCCCTCACCGGCGATCCGGCCGACGTGATCGAGGCCTTCCCCGCCTTCAGCCGCGATGGCAGCGCGCTTGCCTATGTGCGCTGGAGCGACGAGCGCCTCGGCGAG
This sequence comes from Erythrobacter cryptus, assembly GCA_046297575.1. Taxonomy (GTDB): domain Bacteria; phylum Pseudomonadota; class Alphaproteobacteria; order Sphingomonadales; family Sphingomonadaceae; genus Erythrobacter; species Erythrobacter cryptus_A. The sequence goes on along the minus strand of JBKBHR010000005.1, from coordinate 79,696 downwards.
ATCGTCATCGCCGATGCCGCGGGGCAGAACCGCCGGGTGCTCACCGGCCCGGGCCATTATGGCCCGATCGCCTTTTCGCCTGATGGCCGGCTGATCGCCTTTGAAAAGCGCGCCGGCGGCTATCTCACCGCGCCCGAACATTCCGAGAGCCCGGGCCTCTATGTCATGCCCGTCGATGGCTCGGCCCCGCCGCGGCGCGTCACCCGCAACGGGAGCGCGCCGCAATGGGGCACCGCCAATGACCGCCTGTTCCTGATCGCGCGCGAAGGCAGTGGCATTGCGCTTGTCTCCACCGATCTCAATGGCGAAGCGCGGCGCATCCACGCCAAGGGCGACATGGCCAGCGAGCTGCGCGTCGCGCCCGATGGCCGCACCATTGCCTTCCGCCAGAACTACGAGGTCTTCGCCATGCCGCTGCTGCCCGGCGGCAAGCCGGTCGATGTCAGCGAGACCGGCGGGCCGCTGCCGGTGACCAAGGTAAGCAGCGGTGGGGCCGATTATCTCGGCTGGGCCAATGGCGGGGAAACCCTGTTCTGGTCGATCGGCCCGACGCTCAAGACCGCCCGCGTCAGCGCGCTGTTTCCGAGCGCGCCCACGGCCGAAGGGGCAAAGCCGGCTGCCTTCACCCCGCCCGCGGGCGGCATTTCCTTGGCAATCAGCGTGGACAAGGCCAAGCCCAGCGGCACCACGGTGATCAGCGGGGCAAGGGTGCTGACCATGCGCGCCGGGCTTGCTGCCGATGATGCCGGGGTGATCGAAAACGGCCTCATCGTGATCGAAGGCGATCGCATCACCGGGGTGCACGATGCCACCCTGGTCAGGCTCTCATTCCCCGAAGGCACCCGCTTCATCGATGCCAGCGGCAAGACCATCATGCCCGGCCTCATCGATGCCCATGCCCACGGCGCCTATGGGGTGGGGGACTTCATCCCCCAGCAGAACTGGTCGCTGGTGCAGGATCTGGCCATGGGGGTGACCACCATCCACAACCCTTCAAGCCAGGCCAGCACCGTGTTTGCCGCGGCCGAGCGCCAACGCGCCGGGCTGACGCTGGGGCCGCGCATCTTTTCCACCGGCGAGGTGATCTACGGCGCCAAGGCCCCCGGCTTTTATGCCCGCATCGACAGCTATGCCGATGCGCTGGCCCATGTGCGGCGGATCAAGGCCCAGGGCGGTATCTCGGTCAAGAACTACAACCAGCCGCGACGCGAACAGCGCCAGATGGTGGCGCGCGCCGCCGCGGCGGAGAACATGCTGGTGGTGGCCGAGGGCGGATCGCTGTTCGGGATGGACATGAACCTGGTTGCCGATGGCAATTCGACCATCGAGCACAATGTCCCGGTGGACGTGATGTATGAGGACGTGCTGCAATTCTTCGGCAGCGCGAACAGCAATTACACCCCGACGCTGGTGGTCACCTATGGCGGGCTGGCGGGCGATCCCTATTGGCGCCAGGCCACCAATGTCTGGGAAAACCCGCTGATGGTGCACACCCCGCCCAAGCTGCTGCTGGCCGAGACCGGCCGGCGCACCAAGGCGCCCGACTGGGCCTTTGTCGATGACAACAACGCCCGCGAGGCGCGCAAGCTCAGCCGCCGCGGGGTCAAGGTCAGCATCGGTGCCCATGGCCAGCAGGCCGGGATCGGGGCGCATTGGGAGCTGTGGAGCTTCGTGCGCGGCGGGATGAGCCCGGTCGAGGCGCTCAAGGCCGGCACCATCGCCGCGGCCCAATCGCTCGGCATGGCGCGCGACATTGGCAGCATCGAGCCGGGCAAGCTCGCTGACCTCGTGATCCTTGCCGCCGATCCGAGCGCGGACATTTCCCATTCCGACGATATCGAGCAGGTGATGCTGGGCGGGCGGCTCTATGATGCGCGCACGATGAACGAGGTCGGCACCGGCAATGCCCGGCGGCGGCCCCATTGGTGGGAGCGCGCGGGCGCCTCGGGCGCTGCAGGATCGGCCGAGGCCACGGCCGAGGGCCGCGGCCATGCCGATGGCGATGCCGGCTAGGCGCGCTTTTCGTTCAGCCCGCCTCGAGCAGCGCGCGCAGGTCTTTAAGCGCCTTGGCGCGCAGCTGGTGGACGCGCGGCACGCTGACCTCGAGCACTGCGGCAATCTCGGTGAGGTTCATTTCCTCGACGAAAAAGAGTTGCAGCACCAGCTTGAGCCGATCGGGCAGGGCGATCATCGCCTTGAGCAGGCGCGCGCGATCCTCGGCGGCGCACAGCGCCTCGAAGGGATCGGGATCCGCGCTGGCAAAGGCAAGGTTGGTCTCGTCATAGGCCTCCTCGATCGAGGTGAGCGTCACCCCGGCGGCCTCGATCGCGCTCAGTTCGGCGTCGTCAACGCCGAGCGCGCGGGCGAGTTCGGCGCGGCTCGGTTCGCGCCCCAGACTGGCGCGCAACCGGGCGAGCGCCTGCTCATAGGCCGCCCGGCGGGCGCGGGCGGTGCGGGTGGTGTGGGCAGCGCGGCGCACCGCATCGATCATCGCCCCGCGCACCCTGATCTTGGCATAGGCGGCAAAGCCATCTTCGGTCGGGGCGGCGTGGCGCTGGGCGCATTCGGTCAGCGCCACGATCCCGGCCTGCATCAGATCCTCGATCTCCAGCCCGTCACGCCCGGCGCCATGGACATGCCAGGCGGTGCGGCGCACCAGCGGCAGGAAACGGCGCACCCGGGCCTCCACCTCGGCGCGCGTGGGCGCATAGGGCTGGGCAGCGGCAAAGGCGGCGTGATCGTGCTTCATGCAGCGAGCTCCTCGGTCCGCGGCGCATCAGCCGCGGGCATGGCCTGCTCATCGCCCGGACCTGGTGCGCCGATCGTGCCCACCACCGCGATCGGCTGGCTGGCGGGCAATTCGGCGATCGAGAGCACCAGGCAGCGCGGCGCGCGCCCTTTGAGCAGCCCGGCGAGCGCGCGGCGCGCCGGGGGTTGGACGATGAGTGCGATTGCGGTCTGCTCGACCGCGCTGATGGCGTTGATCTCGCGGATGATCATCTGCCCGCATTCGGGCGCGATCAGCGGCTGGCCGCTCGCCGGATCGATCATCCCGCCGAGGATCGCCGCTTCAAGCCCGGCATCGAGCGTCACCACCTTGAGCACCTCGCCCGGGGCGACGATCCGCGCCACCAGCCGCGCACCAAGATCGGCGCGCACGGCGTCGATCACCGCGTCGAAATCGCTGGTCTTCTGCAGGGCAAGGGCAAGGCTGGTGATGAGCGGCTGGGGATGGGCAAGGCTGATCCCATCGGCGAGCAGCGCGCGCAGCATCCGGGTGAGCGCGGCGAGCGGCAGCGGATCGGGATGCACCGCCTCGATCAGCGCCGGGGTGCGCTCCTTGATCCCTTCGACCCACGCGCGCACTTCATCCGGGCCGAGCAGCTGGTGCGCTTCGCCCAGCAGTGCCTGATTGGCATGGGTGGCGATCACCGTGGCCGGATCGACCACCAGGAAGCCCTCGGCCACGGCATGATCGCGCGCCGCCGGGGCAATCCACAAGGCCGGGCAATCAAAGCTGGGATCGCGAGTCGGCTCGCCGACAAGGCCATGGCTGGGGCGCACCTCGCCGGTATCGATGGCGAGCAGCTTGCCCGGGCGCAGGCTGCCGCGGGCGATGCTGACCCCGCCGAGCAGCACGGCATAGTCCTGCGCGGCAAGATCGAGCGAATCGCGGATGCGAAACTGCGGCAGGACAAAGCCGAGATCGCGCGAGAGCTGCTTGCGGATGCCGGTGATGCGCGCCAGCAGCGGCGCGCCCGCCTCGGCATCAACGAGGCCGATGAGACCATAGCCGAGTTCGATCGTCACCAGCGTCGCATCGGCGACTTCGGCAAGCGCGATGTGATCGGGCGCCTCCTCGACGATCGGCTGCGGCGCCGGCGGGGTGGCTTGGCGGCGCTTGAGCTGCCACCACACGCCCCCTGCGAGCGCGGCGGCGGGCAGGAAGATCGCCTGCGGCATGGCCGGCACCAGGCCGACCGCGCCGAGGATCAGCGCCACCGGCAGCCAGCCCCTCGGATCGGCGAACTGGCCGCCGATCTGCCCGGCGAGATCGCGGCTGTCGGCCACGCGGGTGACGATCGCCGCGGCCGCGATCGACAGCAGCAGCGCGGGCACCTGCGCCACCAGCGCATCGCCCACCGCCAGAGTGACATAGGCCGCGCCCGCCTCGGCGAGGCTCAAGCCGTGGCTCGCCATGCCGATGGCCAGCCCGGCGATGATGTTGACGCCAAGGATGAGGAGCGCGGCAACCGCATCGCCCTTCACGAACTTGCTGGCGCCATCCATCGAGCCGTAGAAATCGGCCTCGATCGCCACCTCGCGGCGGCGCTCGCGCGCTTCCTCGGCGGTGACGAGCCCGGCGGCGATATCGGCATCGATCGCCATCTGCTTGCCCGGCAGGGCATCGAGCACGAAGCGTGCGGAGACTTCCGACACCCGGCCCGCCCCCTTGGTGATGACGATCATGTTGATGATCATCAGGATGGCAAAGACAAACAGGCCGACCACGAAATTGCCGCCGACGAGGAAGGCGCCGAAGCTGGCGATCACCTGCCCGGCGGCCGCCCCGCCCTCGTGCCCGTTCATCAGCACCACCCGCGTGGAGGCGACATTGAGCGCGAGGCGCAGCAGGGTGGCGAACAGCAGCATCGTGGGAAAGCTCGAGAAATCGAGCGGGCGCTGGGCGTTGAGCGCCACCATCAGCACGGCGACGGCAATGGCGATGTTGAGCACGAAGAAGACATCGAGCAGCAGCGCCGGGATCGGCAGCACCATCAGCGCGATCAGGGCAAAGATGCCGAGCGGCAGCGCGAGCGCGGAAGGCACAGCGCCGAGGCGAAAGGGTGGGAGCGCAAGGCCGGTGGTCATAGGCCAAAGACCTTGAGCCGCTCATAGGCGCGCCGCACCTGCGCCGGTGCGGCCGCCGGATCGGTGCCGAAGGTGGTGGCGAGCACCTCGGACATCGGCAGGCGCCGGCCCGGCGGCGCCGCGCCCGGCTGTGCCGTGCTGGCCCGCGAAAGGCTGAGCGCGGGCGGCTCCCCGGGGCCGAACACCGCCTCATCGGCGATGATGTGGGGCGCGCCCTGCCATGGCTGCTGCCACGCCTGCGGCCACGCCTGCGGCCACTGGGCGCTCGCCGCGCTGCGCCCGGCACCGGCGCCAGCCGCGGCGATGCGCGGCGCGGCGGCGCCGCCACTGGCGCGGGCGAGCGCGCGTTCGAGCTTGCCGCCGATCACCCCCATCACCTCGCCAAGGCTGCGCGGCGCCCCGGCGCTGTCGTAGAAGATCGCCCGGTTGGCCGCAGCGGGCCGGGCGAACAGCGCCGCCGCGCTCTGCCCGGGATCGGCGGCGAGTTCGGCCAAGAAGCGCCCGGCCCCGCCGGCGCCGAGGAAATGGGCCAGATAAAGCTCGGCATGGCTGGGGGTGCGGCCAAGCACCGCGGCAAGATGGGCGTGGTTGTCCTCGGCGAGCCCCGCCGCCATCAGCGCGGCGATCTCGGGATCCTCGCGCAGCGCCAGGATCGCCGCGCGGCGCTGTGGATCGGCCACGAAGGCGCTGCCCGAAGGGGTGAGCGCGATCTCGTCGGCCAGCGCGCCGAGGCCGAAGCGGTGGCCGTGGCGCTTGAGCGTGCCAAGCCAGGTGCTCTCGATGAATTGATAGAGCCCGGTGGCGCTCGAGGTCGCCGCCCGGGCCGAGGGATCGAGCGCGGATTCGACCTCGGCCTGAGCGAGCAGATAGTTGAAGTCGACCCCGGTGGCCTCGGCAGCCCGCGCGATCGCGGCTTCAACCGGGGCGCCGGACGCGGCAATCTGGCGCGCGGCGGGCAGGCTGCGGCCCTGGCGCGCCGCCTCATGCGCGCGGGCGGCAGCCTCGAACCCGGCGCGCACCGATCCGGCCGGAAGGCTGATGGGAGTGGACGAGTGGCTCACGCAAGCTCCGCCTGTTGCCGGACGCCGCGGGATGCGGCGCCTTCGGGCGGGATGCTGCAAAGCCCGTGCCAGCCGCCGCGGGGCATCGCCTCCGCAAAGCTACTTAGGCGGGCAGGGCCCTAGGGAAGCGGTCCAGGCCGGGCGGGGGCATAGGCGATGCGGGCAGGCCGCCGTGCCCCGGCGAGCGCCTCGATCCGCGCCGCGACATTGGCGGCAAGCAGGTTGCGCACCCGGCGGTTGACCTCGTTGAGCTGGCGCGCGGTCTCGGCCAGGCCGCGGGTCTCGCGATCGAGCGCCTGCGGGCCGAGGGCCGCCAGTTCGTCGCACAGCGCCTCCTTGCTGCGCGCGGCCTCGAACAGGCCGTCGGCATCGAGCGCGGCAAGCGCTTGCCGCTCGCGCTCGAGCACGGCAATCATTTGCCTGAGGCCAGCGGCGAGCGCCGCGGGGGCGGGGCGGGCGTGGTCTTCCACCGGCTCAGTCCCGCTCGGGCAGCGACAGGCTGACCTGCGCAGCGATCATCGCATCGACGATCTTGGTCGGCACCAGCGGATAGGAGCCGTCGCGCAGCGCCGCGCGGATCTGGCGCACCCGCTCGGCATCGACCGGAGGCGTTGCCGCGACGCTGGGGCCCGGCGCCTCGACCTCGAGGCTGACCCCACCCGGCACGCTGGTGGTGCGCGCCTCTTTCGGCCCCAGGCGCGCATCGATTTGCGCGCGATCGCCGGGGCCGGGCGCACGCGCAGCGCCGATCGCGGCGGTTTTGCTCAGTTCGACAAAGGACATGGGGATGATCCTTGGCTGGGTTCCTGCGCGCGAGAACGGCCGCGCGGGGGCCGGTTTAAGGGGGGGCGGGCACGAAGGCTCAGCCGAGCGGGATGACGACCAGCCCCGGCCGCTCGATCCGCGCACGAAGGGGCTCGCCCCGGGCGCTCGTCGCGCCGGCGGCGCCACCGGACACGGGGCGGGTGGGGCGCACCGCGATCCATTCGCCCACCGCCCCTGCGCCGAGCGCCTCGCCCGGCTGCTGGATGGCAAAGCCGCGCCCGCGCACCAGGATGGTGAGCGCATCGCCGCGGCGGACGGCTTGCGCCGCCTTGGCGGCACCGGGCGCCTCCCCGGCAAGGGCCACGAAGATGCGCCACGGCTCGGGGCCGGCGCATTCCACCGCCACCGCGGCGCGCGCCTCGCCGTGCCAGCGCACCGCCAGTGGCGCCGCGCAGGCCGCCAGTTGCAGCCGCGGATCGGCAGGGGCGCGCGCACCGCCGGGGGCGCCAACGGGAACGCCGGTGAAGGCGGTCACCGCCCGGTCGATCGCTGCCGGCGCGGTGATCTCGCGCGCCTCGGCAGCCGGATCGCACAGCGGCAGCAGGATGGGCAGCACCAGCGGGGCAAGGCGCCAGCTCTCCCCCGGCCAGCGGGGGTGCACAGGCGCAGCGAGCGCGCGGCGGGCGAGGCGCGGATGGATGGGCAGCATCGGCAAGGCTCCTTGCAGCAGGTTGCCCCCGCCCACAAGCAAGCGGCATGCCAGCCGCGCCTAGGCACTGTTACGAGGGGGTGGGCCAAGCCGGCCTTGACCATGCCCGGCTAGGCTCGCGCCATCCTTCCCCCTTTGTCCATGCTCTTGCCGCGCCACGCCCATGACGATCGCCTCGCGCTTCCTTTCCCGTGCCGCCCGCGCCGCCGCGCTCACCAGTCCCGCGCCGCCCGGCGCGCCGCGCGGCGAAGCCGCGGACGACAGCCGCGCCGAGGAGGCCCGCCGGGCGCTGCTGGCGCGCATCAGCGACTTCATCATCCGCCACCAGCTCGCCGTGACCGGCCCCAATCTTGCCGCGGTGTGCGGGGCGCTGTCGGGCTCGCACCCCGAGCTTGCCCGCGCCTTTGCCGCGCGCGAGGTGGCGGGCGAACCGATCGACCAGCGCTGGCTCGACACCCTCGCGCGGCTCGATCCCGATGGGCACAGCCGCATCGCCGCGCTCGAGGAACTGATGGACCGGCTCGAATATGCGCTGATGCGCTTTGCCCAGACCGCGCGCGCAGCCCAGAGCGAGGCGAGCGACCATCGCGGCGCGATCGGCACGCAGCTCGCCGCGCTGGCCGAGGTGCCGGCGCTTGCCGAGGTGCTCAACCTCTCGCGCGCGATGCTCGCACGGATGGAAGCGGCCGAGGCGGCAATGGCGCGCAGCGAGGCCGAAACCGCAGCGCTGCGCGAAAGCCTCGCCAAGGCGCGGATCGAGGCCGATATCGACCATCTCACCCGCCTGCCCAACCGCCGCGCCTTCGAGCGCCGCCTTGCCTCGGCCGCGCTCGAGGCGCAGGCCAAGGGCGAGCCGCTGGCGCTGGCCTTCTGCGATGTCGATCACTTCAAGGCGATCAACGACCGCCACGGCCACGAAGCCGGCGACCGGGTGCTGTGCGCGCTTGCGGCGAACCTTGCCGAGCAGGCCGGCGATGTCGGCTTCGTCGCGCGCCACGGGGGCGAGGAATTCGTTCTGATCTTCTTCGGCATGGACAAGCACGCCGCGCGCGCCAAGCTCGATGCGATCCGCGCCGTCCAGGCGACCAAGGTGCTGATCAATCGCGACAGCGGCCAGCCCTTCGGGCGCGTCACCTTTTCCGCCGGGGTGGCCGATGTCAGCGAGGATCGCGATCCGCGCAGCGCGCTGGCGCGCGCCGATGCGGCGCTCTACCGCGCCAAACAGGCCGGACGCAACCGGGTGATGGTGGGCTGATCAACCCTCCGGCTGTGGCTTTGCCGCGCCCGCAGCATCGGCTGCCCGGCCCGGCGCGGCCATGTCATAGGCAAGGCTGGCGTGCAGATCGTCCTCCTCCCCGGGGCTGATGATCGTGCGCACCCGCACCCCGCTGGCGCGCGCTTCGGCTGCGAGCGCGGCGGCGCGCGCCCAGGCCTGGTGCGCCCCGGCCGGGGTGTGGCTGGCGAAGATCGTGAGGGCCGCGCGCGGATCGCGCGGCTGGGCTGCAAGCCACTGGGCAAGGCTGGGGCCGCCGGGGAGCGGGCGAAAGAGCGCCTGGGCCGGGGCGATCTCGGGCCGGGCCGGGCCAGCGCGGCTTTCTGCCTCAGCAGCGGGCAGCGCCGAGAGCGCCAGCAGGAACAGGATCAGCGCCAGATCGGCAAGGATCACCTGCCAGCCAAGGCCGAGGCGCCGCTGGGGAATGCCCACGCTCATGCCACCCCCCGCAGATGGGCGCGGGCAGGCGGCGCGGCCGGGGTGCAGCGGGCAAGCTGGGCCAGGAACCATTCAGCGAGCGCGGCACGCGCGCGCTGCTCGGCCCGCGCGCGCCGAGCGATCGCCGCGGCGAGCGGGTGGCACACGAGATGGGCCAGAAGCGCGCCATACAGCGTGGTGTGCACCGCGCTTGCCATCGCCGCCATGATCGAGGCGGTGGCGCCGGCGCTGCTCGGCGCGCCAAGCTGGGCAAGGCCATAGAGCGTCCCGATCAACCCCCAGACCGGGGCGAGCTCGCCTGCCAGATGGAAAACCTGCGCCGCGCCCGCCGTCCCTCCATGCGCCTCGGCGCGGGCGGCGCGGCGCGCCTCGGCCAGCGCTGCGGGGGTGGCCTCGCGCAAAGAGGTCTCGACCAGCCGCGCGAGCGCTGGATCGGGCGGCAGCGCGGGATCGGCGCGGCGCGCGCCCTCGCGCGCGATTGCCATGAGCGCCTGCGCCAGCGCCTTGCGGTTGGCCTCGACATCAAATCCGCGCCGCAGCAGCTGCGCCGCCGCGCGCAGCGCGCCACGGCTCTCGGGCCAGCCGCAGCGCGCCGCGGTGGCGAGCACGGTGCCGACCACCACGAGGCCGAGCGCAGCAGGATCGAGCAGCCCGGCCGAGGTCGCCGCGGTGGTGGTAACAGCCATGACAGATCCCTTCGCTGACCAGTCGCGCAAGGGCAGAACGGCCGGGGCGCGGGCGGATTAAGCCCGGCCCGGCGCGCCATGTGCAGCGGCCAAGGCGGCAGGGGCTTGCCAGCCTCCCGGCAAGGGCTTGCCGCGCGCCTTCCCCCGCCCGCCGCTTGGCGCCCCGCGCGGGGGCACTTGGCACGCTTCATGCTGATCCTCCGGGGCAAGGGGCACACCCGCCCCGCCACGAGCAGGAGATGATCGGCGTGAGCGAGCGACTTTTCGGCATTCACGCAGCGGCGCTCAGGCTGCGTTCGCAGCGCATGGGGGTGATCGCTGCCAACATCGCCAATGCCGCCACCCCCGGATACAAGGCGCGCGACATTGACTTTGCTGCGGCGCTCGAAGCGCGCCTCGCCCCCGCGCGCGGCGCGGCGGGGGCGCCGGCACCGGTGCGGCTGGTCTATCGCCAGCCGACCATGCCTTCGCTTGATGGCAACACCGTCGAACTGGCGCGCGAGCAGGTCGCGTTTGCCGAGAATGCGCTCGCCTATTCAGCCAGCCTCAGCTTCGTGCAGGGCCGGGTCAATACCATCACCCGCGCGCTCAAGGGAGAATGACCATGCCCGAGCGCACGCCCATGACGCTCTTCAGCCTCACCACCCGCGCGATGAGCGCGCAGCTGGTGCGGATCAACGCGGCCACCTCCAACCTTGCCAATGCTGGATCGGTCGCCTCGAGCGAGGCCGGGGCCTACCGCCCGATCCGCGTCGTCTTTGCCGCCGAACTCGATCGCGCCTCGGGCCTCGTCGGGGTTTCGGCCCAAGGCCTGGTGCGCGCCGACGAGGCCCCGATCCGGCGCCACGATCCCACCCACCCGCTCGCCGACAAGGACGGCTTCGTCTTCGCCGCGCCGGTCGATGAGACCGCCGAGATGGTCGAGATCATGGAAGGCGCGCGCCAGTACCAGAACCTCGTCCAGGCGCTCCAGACCGCCAAGCAATTGATGCTCGAAACCCTGAGGAACCCCTGATGGAGACCCCCGCGCTTCCCCCCGCTGCCCAGGCCACGCTCGATCGGCTCAACACCCCCTCGCGCCTTGCCGGCAATGGCCTTGCGCGCCTCGATGGCGGCGATTTCCTGCGGCTGTTGACCACCCAGCTGACCATGCAGGACCCGCTCGAGCCGGCCGACAACGAGGCGATGCTGGCGCAGATGGCGCAGTTCTCCGCGCTCGCCGCCACCACCGCGAGCGGCGCCACGCTCGAGGAGATCTCGGCCAAGCTCGATCGCCTGATCGCCGCGCAGGAGGCCGCCAATCCGGCCGCCCCCGCCCAGCCCTGACCCTGACCTGAAGCTGAAAGGATAGTGTGCTATGTCGTTCTTCGTCTCGCTTTCCGGCATGCGCAATGCCGAAACCGATCTGCGCGTGATCGCCCACAATATCGCCAATGCCGAAACCGTGGGCTTCAAGAAAAGCAACACGCAATTTTCCGACCTCGTCGCCAAGGGCGCGTCGGTCGATCCCCGCCGCACCCCCGGGCTTGGCGCCACGGTGGTGGCGATTACCCAGGATTTCGCCCTCGGCCCGCTCGAGCAGACCGGGCGCACGCTTGACCTTGCGATCGACGGGGATGGCTTCTTTGCCCTTGCCAACCCGGTCTCGGGCGACATCGCCTTCTCGCGCAACGGCAATTTTCGCCTGACCGCGAGCGGCGCGATCGAGGATGCCTGGGGCAACCGCCTGCAGGCCTATCCGGTTGACAGCGCCGGCAACCCCACCAGCACCACCCCGGCGGATGTCAGCGTGCCGCTGCTCAGCCCGGTTCCGGTCGGCCCCACCCCGGGCACCCTCAGCAATGTCAGCATCGATGCGCGCGGCACCATCATCGCCGCCTATTCGGATGGCACCACCGCGCCGGTGGGCCAGGTGGCGCTGGCGATCTTCGGCGCGCCCGCGGGCCTGCGCGCGATCGGCCAGACCAAGTGGCAGGCCTCGGGCGAATCCGGCCCCCCGACCTTCGGCAATCCCGGGGTCGGCAATTTCGGCGGGATGATCAGCGGGGCGCTCGAACGCTCGAATGTCGAACTCGCCGAGGAGCTGGTGGCGCTGCTCACCGCGCAGCGCAATTTCCAGGCCAATGCCCGGGCGATCGACACCGCCACGGTCATCACCCAGACCGCGATCAACCTGCGCCAGCAGTAAGATGGACCGGCTGATCTACACCGCGCTCACCGCGATGAACGCGGCGATGGACCGGCAGAGGGTGGTGGCGAACAATCTCGCCAATGCCTCCACCCCCGGCTTTCGCCAGGAAATCTTCGCGGTCACCCCGGCGGTGCTGCGGCAGCCCGCGCCTGCGGCCACGCTCGAGGCGCGGGCGCTGGCGCGCGGCAATGTCCGCGGCGCCGATATGCGCGCGGGGCAAGTGGTGGAGACCGGAAGCCCGCTCGACGTGGCGCTCGAGGGCGCCGCGCTGCTCGCTTTGCGCGCGCCCGATGGCCAGGGCGAGGTCTATTCGCGCCGCGGCGATCTCAAGGTCAGCCCCACCGGCCTGATCGAGAACGGCGAGGGCCTGCTCGTGCTGGGCGAAAGCGGAGCGCCGATCAGCGTGCCCCCGGGGCTTGCCCTCAGCATCGCGCCCGATGGCACGGTGCTGGCGCGCAATCCGGCCGCCCCAGATGCCGGCGCCGAGGCGATCGACCGGCTGCGCCTCGTCGATCCGCAGGGCAGCGCGCTTGCCAAGGGGATCGACGGGCTCTTGCGGGTGCCCACCCCCGGCGGCGCCCCCGGGGTGCTGCCCCCTGATCCCACGGCGCGCCTCACCCCCGGCGCGCTCGAGATGTCCAATGTCGAGACCGCCGAGACGCTGGTTGCCATGATCGAGGCCCAGCGCGCCTTTGAACAGCGCGCCCGGATCATGCGCACCGCGGGCGAGCTCGACGAGGCCTCAAGCAGCCTGATGGCGCTGCGCTGACCCACCTGAAGGAGTAACCCCATGCCCACTTCCGCCCTTCACGTCGCCCGCACCGGGCTTGAGGCGCAGGATGCGCGGATGCGCGTCATCGCCAACAACCTTGCCAATATCTCCACCACCGGTTTCAAGCGCGACCGGGTGGATTTTGCCACGCTGGCCTATCAGGAACAGCGCATCGCCGGGCAGCAATCGACCGGGCAGACCGCCTATGCGCTCGGCCTCAATCTCGGCACCGGGGTGCAGGTGCAGGGCACCAGCCGCATCCACACGCAAGGCACGCTCAACGCCACCGGCAATGTGCTCGACCTTGCGCTTGATGGCGATGGTTTTTTCCAGGTCGAACTGCCCCCGGGGGGCGCGATCGGCTATACCCGCGCGGGCAATTTCACCCTCTCGGCCGATGGCACCCTGATCACCGCCCAGGGCTATGCGCTCCAGCCGCCGATCCAGGTGCCGCAGGGCGCGCAGGCGCTCACCATCGCGCCCGATGGCACGGTGAGCGCGATCACGCCCGGCAATGCCGAGCCGACGCTGCTGGGCCAATTGTCGATCGCCAGCTTCGTCAATCCGGCCGGCCTGCGCGCGATTGGCGACAATTTCCTCGTCGAAACGGCCGCCTCGGGCCCGGCCGAGATCGGCTTTGCCGGGGAAAACGGGCGCGGGCAGGTCCGCCAGGGGATGCTCGAGCAGTCCAATGTCAACGTGGTCGAGGAACTGGTCGAGATGATCGAGGCCCAGCGCGCCTATGAGATCAATTCCAAGATGGTGAGCGCGGTCGATGAAATGCTGCGCAACGCCAACCAGACGTTGTGAGGCCCGCGATGCACCGCCACACGACGCTGCTCTTGGCCGCGCCGCTGCTGCTCTCGGCCTGCATGGGCGTGGGCGGCAAGGGGCCGCAAGCCGGCTTTGCCGCCCCGCCGCCCCCGGGCGCGGCGCTGACCGCGGCGAGCGCGCCCCCGCCGCCTGCCAGCGCGCCCAGCCACAGCCCGGGGGCGATCTTCCAGAGCGCCCAGGGCTATGCCGGCCTCGTCACCGGCACGCGCGCCCGCCAGCTTGGCGACATGGTGACGATCATCCTCACCGAAGCCACCACCACCAGCAAGAGCGCTCAGGGGCGCACCGCGCGCGAGGGCGGCTTTGCGATCACCCCGCCCAGCGCCGGGCCGCTCTCCTTCCTCAATCCCGAGGCCCTTAAAGCCGCGGCCGAAGGGTCGTTCACGGGATCGGGCAATGCCACGCAGCAGAGCCGCCTCAACGGCGCGATCGCGGTGACGATCGCGGCGATCTACCCCAACGGCACCGCCGAAGTGGTCGGAGAAAAGCAGATGCTGCTCAGTCAGGGAGATGAATGGGTGCAGTTTGCCGGGCGCATCCGCCTCGTCGATATCGATGGCGACAACCGCCTTGCCTCCTCGCAGGTGGCCAATGCCCGGATCATCTATTCGGGCAAGGGCGCGGTGCAGCAGGCAAGCCGCCCGGGCTGGCTCAGCCGCTTCTTCAATCTCATCTCGCCGTTCTGAGGGGGGAGCGATGATCCGCTTTCTTGCCGGCCTCATCTATCTTGCCATGGCCCTCGCCGCCGGCCTCGTGCCCACTCCCGCCGGGGCCGAGCGCATCCGCGATCTGGGCCAGTTCGAAGGGCTGCGCGCCAACCAGCTCACCGGCTATGGCGTGGTCGTGGGCCTCCAGGGCACGGGTGACAACAACCTGCAATATGTGACCGAGGCGATGCGCGGCATTTCCGGGCGGCTCGGCCTGCCGTTGCCCCCGGGGATCAGCCCGACCTTGCGCAATGCCGCAGCGGTGATCGTCACCGCCGAACTGCCGCCCTTTGCCAAGCCGGGCCAGCGCATCGATGTCACCGTGTCCACGCTCGGCCAGGCCTCGAGCCTGCGCGGCGGGGCGCTGGTGCTCACCCCGCTCTATGGTGCCGATGGACAGATCTACGCCATGGCGCAGGGCAATGTTGCGGTCGGCGGGCTGGGGGTTTCGGGGCGCGATGGCTCGCAGGTCAGCGTCAATATCGCCACGGTCGGGCGGATCGCCGATGGCGCCACGGTCGAACGCGCGGTGGCCACCGGCTTCGAGGATGCCCCGGCGCTGCGCTTCAACCTCCACAAGGCCGATTTCCTCACCGCGGCGCGGGTGCGCGATGCGATCAATACGCGCTATCCTGGCCTTGCCAGCATCGCCGACGGGGTGTCGATCGCGCTCGCCCTGCCTTCGGGCAATGATCTGCGCGCGGCGATGCTGGCCGAGATCGAGATGCTGCCCGTCACCCCAGCCCCGGTGGCCGCCAAGGTGATCGTCAACAGCCGCACCGGCACGGTGGTCATCAATGATGCGGTGCGCCTCGCGCCCGCCGCGGTCAGCCACGGCAAGCTGGTGATCCGCATCGAGGAAAGCCCCACGGTGGTGCAGCCTGCGCCCTTCAGCCGCGGCGAGACGGCGGTCGAGGAAGCCTCGACCATCAGCGTCGAGGAGCGAGCCGACCGGGTGGCCTATATGCCCGCGGCCGCCTCGCTCGGCGAGATCGTCGATGCGCTCAACCTGCTTGGCGTGGGCGCGGCCGATCTGGTGGTGATCCTCGAAAGCCTCAAGCAGGCCGGCAGCCTGCAGGCCGAAATGGTGGTGCTGTGAGCGGGCCGGTCGCCCCTGCCGCCCCGCGCCCCACCAGCAGCGCGGCGCGCTCCGCCTCCCTCTCCCCGGAGCGCGCCGCCCTGCGCCAGGCCGCCGAGGGCTTCGAGGCGATGCTGCTGCGCCAGCTGCTGGCGAGCGCGCGTGCCTCGTCCTGGATGCAAGAAACCCCGCTCACCGGCGGGGCGATGGAACAGTGGCGCACCCTGCGCGACGAGCACCTTGCCGATATCGCCGCGCGCAGCGGCGCCTTCGGGTTTGCCCGGAGCATCGAGGCCAGCCTCGCGCAACACCTGCCCGTGCACACTCCCATCGACAAGGAAAGCTGATGCCCACCGCAATCTTCACCATTGCCCGCAGCGGCCTTGCAGCGACCCGCACCAGCCTCGAGCTGACGGCGCAGAACGTCGCCAATGCAACCAATCCCGATTATGCCCGCCGCAGCCTTTCCCAATCCGAACTGGTGATGACCCGCACCATCGGGGTCAACAGCGCCGCCTCGCTCGGCGGGGTGCGCCCGGGCAATATCGAGCGGGCCGAAAGCGCGCTGGTGCAGCGCCAGGCGCGCGATGCCGCCTCGGCGCTGGCCCAGGCCGAGGCCGCGCTGGCCGCGCTCGGCGATGCCGAAAGCGCGATCGAGACCGCCGGCCTGTTCCAGAGCCTTGCCGATTTCGAGGCGGCGCTGAGCCGGCTCGAGGCCAATCCGCTCGAACCGGCGCTGCGGATCACCGCGCTTGAAGGCGCGCGCCAACTGGCGGCGAGCTTCCGCGTCGCCGATGCCAGCCTCGCCAATGCCCGCCGGCTGGTGCAGGGCGAGACCAGCGCCGAGCTTGCCAAGGTCAACGAACTGGCGGGCGAGCTGGCGCGGATCAACCGCGACATCATTGCCACCCGCGAGGGCACCGCCGGGCGCGCGGCGCTGCTTGATGCGCGCGACAAGGCGCTGCGCGGCCTTGCTGAAGAATTCGCGATCGTGCCCACCATCAATGCCAATGGCACGGTGGACGTGGCCCTTGCCGGCACGCCGCCGGTGGCGCTGGTTGCCGGGGCGAGCGCCGAGACCGTCAGCGTCAGCTTTGCCGCTGATGGCACGGCGAGCTTTGCCGTGGGCGCCAGCAGCCTTGTGCCCGCGGGCGGGGCCATGGCCGGGCGCGCCGCAGCGCTGGCGCGCATGGCGGTGCTCCAGGACGATCTCGATGGCCTTGCAAACACCACCATCACGCTTGCCAATGGTGCGCAGGCCGCGGGCAGCGCCGCCGATGGCAGCCCCGGCCAGCCGCTTTTTGCCGGCTCCGGGGCCGGCAGCATCGCGGTGGTGCTGAGCGCGCCCGAGGGCCTCGCCACCGCGCCTGCCGGAGCGCCCGCCGGCAGCCGGGATACGGGCAATCTTGCCGCCTTCCTCGCCGCGCTGGCCGCGCCCAGCGGCCCGGCGGCCGGGGCCGATGCGCTGCTGCTCGCGCTTTCGAGCGAGGTGGCCGCCACCCGCATCCGCCGCGACGGGCTGGCGGTGGTGGCCGAAAGCGCCGATGCCGAGCTTCTGCGCGAAACCGGGGTCGATCTCGACACCGAGGCCGCCAATCTGGTGCGCCTGCAACAGGCCTTCGAGGCCAACAGCCGGGTGATCCAGGTCGCCGCCGATATCTTCGATACGCTGCTGGGCCTGAGATAGGGGAGCGCTGCCATGGGCCTCATCACCAATGCCACCGGAACCTTCTTCAACCGCGCGCTCGCCCAGATGGCTGATCTGCGCGGGCAGATCGAGCGCACCCGCAGCCAGATCGCCACCGGCCAGCGGATCGCGCGCGGCTCGGACGATCCGGCAGCCGCGGCGCAATTGCGCAGCATCGCCCGGCGCGAGACGCTGTCGCAGGCCGAGCGCGACAAGGCGGCAAGGCTGGGGCAGGACCTGGCCTCGGCCGCGAGCGAGATCGCCGCGGTGACCGCGCTGTTCCAGCGCGCGCGCGAACTTGCCGCCGCTGCGGCCAGCACCGCCACCGGCCCCGACGGGCGCCAGGCGATCGCCACCGAGCTCGAACAGCTTGGCGCCGAACTCTTCACCCGCGCCAATGCCACCTCGCTTTCGGGCGAGCCGCTGTTTGCCGGCCTTGCCTCCGGCCCCGCCTTCACCCGCGACGGGCTTGGCAACGTGGTCTATGCCGGCACCCCCACCAGCGGCGCGGTGGAAGTGGCGCCGGGTACCGCGATCGAGCGGGGCCTGCCGGGCAGCGCGGTCTTCGCCTTCACGCTGGGCGGCTCCCCGACGAGCGCCTTTGCCGTGATCGAGGGCCTTGCCGCCGCGCTGCAGGGCGGCGCGCCCGACCCGGTGGCCGCGGCCAGCGCCGCGCTCGAGGGCCTCGATGCCGCGCTCGACACCTTCAGCCGCGCGCAGACGATCTTCGGCACCCGCATGGCCTTTCTCGAAGCGGTCGAGGCGCAGCAGGCCGAACGCAGCGTCGCGCTCGCCGAAAGGCGCAGCCGCGCCGGCGATACCGACGTCGCCGGGGCGATCGCCCGGCTCCAGCAGACGCTCACCGCGCTCGAGGCGAGCCAGGCGGCCTTTGCCCGGGTGAGCGAGCTGACCCTGTTCCGCTCGCTGCGCTGAGGGAATGATCGCCCATGTTCGTTGCCATCGGCATTCTTGTCCTGCTCGCCATGGTGTTCGGCGGGTTCCTGCTCGCCGGCGGGGCGCTCGGCCCGGTGCTGGCGGCGCTGCCGCTTGAATTCATGATGATCGGCGGGGCGGCGCTGGGCGCAACGCTGATCGGCAATTCGCTCCACGCGATCAAGCTGCTCGGCGCCGGGCTGGCCAAGGTGTTCAAGGGGCCGAAATACACCGACGCCGATCACATCGATGCGATCGCGCTGACCTCGAAGCTGATGAAGCTGCTGCGCGCCGAAGGGGCGGTGGCGCTCGAAGCCCATGTCACCGATCCGGCAAGTTCGGCGATCTTTTCCGAATATCCCCGGCTCCAGGCCGATCCGGTGGTCAGGGCGATGATCTGCGATCCGCTCACCTTGATGGTGGTCTCCTCGGGCACGCTCGATACCCACGCGGTCGAGGAAGTGATCGACAATGCGATCAAGACCCAGCTCCATGAGATGGAAGAGCCGGCCCACATGATCCAGTCGCTCGCCGATGCCTTCCCCGCGCTGGGGATCGTCGCAGCGGTGCTGGGGATCATCAAGACCATGGGGGCGATCGACCAGCCCCCGGCGGTGCTGGGCAAGATGATCGGCTCGGCGCTGGTGGGCACCTTCCTCGGCGTGCTGCTGGCCTATGGCATTGCCGGGCCGCTGGGCACACGCCTCAAGCAGATCAATGCCCATGACAGCCGGATCTTCCATTCGATCAAGCAGGTGATCATCGCCTCGCTGCACGGCTATCCGCAGCCGCTGGTGCTCGAGGCGGCGCGCTCGGGGCTGCCGCCCGCGCACCGCCCGGGGCTGACCGAACTGCTCGATCTGATGCGGGGGCGGTGAGGTGGCGCTCTCCGATCCCACCCAATCGGGCGAGGGCGCGGCCACCACCATCCCCGCGCCGATCATCGTCAAGAAGATCACCGTGGTCGAAGGTGGCCACCACGGCGGGGCGTGGAAGGTTGCCTATGCCGATTTCGTCACCGCGATGATGGCCTTCTTCCTGCTGCTGTGGCTGCTCGGCGCGACCGAGGAAAAGCAGCGCAAGGGCATTGCCGACTATTTCACCCCCACGCTGGTCAAGCTGCGCCAGGAAAGCGCCGGGTCCGACGGGCTGCTCGGTGGCTCCTCGCTCACCGAGGTTGACAATTATCCCAATGCCATGGGGCAGACCGGCACCCGGGCGATCACCATTCCGCGCGGGGTCACCGGCGGGCCGAAGGAAGCAGGCGGCAGGGCCGAGGCCGACAGCGAGAAGCTGCGCAAGCTGCGCGAGCGGATCGCCGAGAAACTCACCGAACGCCGCCACATCGCGCATCTTGCCCGGCAGGTGCGGGTGATGCGCGCGCCCGAGGGCATCCGCATCGACCTCATGGATGATGCCGATTTCTCGATGTTCGAACTGGGCACCACCATCCTCACCCGCCCGGCGCGCGAGCTGCTGGCGGTGATGGCCGAGACGCTCAAGGAAGAGAGCACCCCGCTGATCCTGCGCGGCCACACCGATTCGCTGCCCTGGCGCAAGGGCGTGGCGGCCAACAACTGGTCGCTTTCCACCGGCCGCGCCGAGGCGACGCGCCAGGCGCTGGTGCTGGGCGGGGTGCCGCAGCAGCGCATCGCCCGGATCGAGGGCGTGGCCGACACCGAGCCGCTGGTTGCCGATGATCCGGCCGATCCGCGCAACCGGCGCATCTCGCTGCTGCTGCTCGAAACCCGCACCACCAGCCCCGCCCTCGCCAGCACCCGGCGCTGAGAGGCGGCCTCGCCCTAGCCGGGATGGGCGGCGATCCATTCCTCGACCACGGGCGCGATCTTGCTGCGCCAGCGGCTGCCGTTGAAGATGCCATAGTGCCCGGCGCCCTCGGCCATGAAATAGCGCTTCCTGTCCTCGGGCAGGTTGGGCGTGAGGCCCAGCGCCGCGCGCGTCTGGCCGAGGCCGGAGATGTCATCGCGCTCGCCCTCGATCGCCAGCAGGGCGGTATCGGTGATCGCGCCCAGATCGACGATCTCCCCGCGGTGGCGGAACTCGCCCTTGGGGATCGAGTGCTTCTGGAACACCTCCTCGACCGTCTGGAGATAGAACTCGGCGGTCATGTCGCAGACCGAGCGGTATTCGTCGTAGAAATCCTTGGTCGCCTGGGCGCTCGCCTCATCGCCCATGGTGAGGTGCTTGAACATCTCGTAGTGGCTCATCATGTGGCTCGAAAGGTTCATGCTCATGAAGGCCGAAAGCTGCATGAACCCGGGATAGACCCGCCGCCCCTTGCCCGGATACTTGAACGGCACGGTGGCGATCACGTTGTGCCGGAACCACTCGATCGGGCGCTGCATCGCCAGGTTGTTGACCACGGTGGGGCATTCGCGCGTGTCGATCGGCCCGCCCATCATCGTCAGCGTCAGCGGGGTGGAGGGCGACTTGTGGAGATTGAGCAGCGCGGTGGCGGCAAAGGCCGGCACGCTCGGCTGGCACACCGCCATCATGTGGGCGCGGCGGCCCTGGTTCTTGGCGGTGATGTGATCGAGAAAGGCGATGAGGTAATCGATATAGTCATCAAGGTCGAAGCTGCCGCGATCGAGCGGCACCATCTTGGCATCGGCCCAGTCGGTGATGAACACCTCGCAGCTTTCGAGCATCCGCGCCACCGTGCCGCGCAGCAGCGTGGCATAGTGCCCGCTCATCGGCGCGACGATCAGCAGGCGCGGGCGATCCTTGCCAAGGCCCTCGACCCGGAAGCGCTTCAGATCGCCAAAGGGGCGGCGCATCACCGTCGATTCGCTTACCGGATAGGCGGTGCCGCCGATCACCACCTCGCGGATGCCGAATTCGGGCTTGTCATAGCTGGCGGTGGCATGGGCAAAGACATCGAGCGCGCTCGCCGCCAGCGGGCCAATCCCGGTATAGCCCAAAGGGTTGGCGGGGTGCGCAAGCATCTCGGCCCCGATCGAGGCGAGCGCGCTGGCGCTGTTCATCCAGCTGCGTTGCAGCTCATAGGCAAAATAGAGCATGACGAGCCCGTTCCTTGTGCGTGACGAACCACGCGGGCCTCTTGGCCGGGCCCGCTTGCCCACAAGGATGGGCGCTCGGCGCCGATTGTGCAATGCACAATTGCACCGGCGATCGGCCATCGGCATGGCTGCACCACTTTTTGCACGTGAAATCGCGGGGTCTTCGGGCTAAGCCCGCGCGAGAATGCACCAGGAAGCCGCCCACCACAGCCCCGCCGCCAGCGATGAGACCCCGGACGCCGGGGCGCAGAGCGTCTCTGCCGCGGCCACGCCCCCGCCGGAGGCGGAGGCTGCGCGCCGGGGGCGCTCGCTCGCACCCTTGCGGATGGTGTTTGCCACCACGCTCGCCTACCCGCGCCAGATCGCGCTGGCGCTCACCGCCCTCGTCATCACCTCGGCGGCAACCCTCGCCATTCCCTATCGCTTCAAGGTCATCATCGACCGCGCCTTCAACGAGGCGGCCAGCCCGGCCGAGATCGGCCGCGCCTTTGAATATCTGCTGATGATCGTGGTGATCCTCGGCATCGGCACGGCGCTGCGCTTCTACTTCGTCAGCTGGCTGGGCGAGCGGGTGGTGGCCGATATCCGCCTCAAGGTGCAGGAAAACCTGCTGCGCCTCTCGCCCGGCTTCTACGAGGTCAACAGCCCCAAGGAAATCTCCAGCCGGATGACGAGCGACACCGCGATCATCGAGAACCTGGTGGGCACCACGGTCTCGGTGGCGCTGCGCAATGCGCTTACCGCGATCGGCGGCATCGGGCTGCTGCTGTTCCTTGCGCCCTCGCTGACGCTGGGCCTGCTCATCGGCATTCCGCTGGTGATCGCCCCGATCGTCTATTTCGGGCGGCGCATCCGCGCGGTTTCGCGCAGCAGCCAGGATCGCATCGCCGATGTCGGCGCCTATGTCACCGAGGTGCTCTCGGCGATGAAGATCGTCCAGAGCTTCGGGCAGGAGCGGCGCGAGGGTGAGCGCTTTGCCCGGGTGGTGGAAAACACCTTCGAGACCGCGCGGCGGCGCATCCTGCTGCGCGCGGCGATGACCGCGGTGGTGATCCTGCTGGTGTTCGGCGGGGTGGTGCTGGTGATGTGGCGCGGCGCGCTGGCGGTGGCGGCGGGCGAGATCAGCGGCGGCACCATCGCCGCCTTCGTGCTCACCGGCGGGCTGGTGGCAGGCGCGCTCGGCGCGCTCACCGAGGTCTATGGCGATCTCTTGCGCGGCGCGGGTGCAGCCAGCCGGCTTGCCGAGCTGCTCGAGGCCAAGCCCGATATCGCCCCCCCGGCCCGGCCCCAGCCGCTGCCGGTGCCGGCGCGCGGGAGCCTCTCGTTCCGCAATGTCACCTTCCGCTATCCGGCCCGGCCCGAAACTGCCGCGCTCAGGGACTTCTCGCTCGAGATCGAGCCAGGCGAGACCGTGGCGATCGTCGGGCCGTCGGGCGCGGGCAAGAGCACCATCTTCCAGCTCGCCCAACGCTTCTACGATCCGCAAGGGGGCACCATCAGGCTCGATGGCGTGCCGCTAACCGCTGCCGATCCGGCCGAAATCCGCGCACGCATGGCGCTGGTGCCGCAGGATGGGGTGCTGTTCAGCGCCAATGCCCGCGACAACCTGCGCTATGGCCGCTGGGAGGCGAGCGACGAGGAGATCTGGCAAGCCGCCCGGGCCGCCAATGCCGAAAGCTTCCTGCGCGCCCTGCCGCAGGGGCTCGACACCCACCTGGGCGAAGGCGGCACGCAGCTTTCGGGCGGGCAGCAGCAGCGCATCGCCATCGCCCGGGCGCTGTTGCGCGATGCCCCGATCCTGCTGCTCGATGAAGCCACCAGCGCGCTCGATGCCGAAAGCGAGCAATTGGTGCAGCAGGCGCTCGAGGGGCTGATGCAGGGGCGCACCACGCTGGTGATCGCCCACCGCCTTGCCACGGTGCGCGCGGCAGACCGCATCGTGGTGCTGGATGAGGGCCGGATCGTCGAACAGGGCAGCCATGAGGCGCTGATCAAGGCCGGCGGGCTCTATGCCCGCCTTGCGCGGCTCCAGTTCACCGAAGCGGCCTGAGCCTTTTTCGACCAAGCGCGCGGCGCGTCTGATCAAGCGCAACATTTTGCCTCACGCGGCGTTATGGTGGCGCCCGCCGGGCTCCCGCCCGCTCAGGCTTTTCGGGGACAGAAGAACCATGAAGACCATTTCCGCCGCGCTGCGCGGCGCCAGCCTTGCCGCGCTGCTCCTTGCCGCACCGGCCCTTGCCCATGCGCCTGACGAAGGCGCCGATGCGCCCATCGATCCGCTGCTTCAAGACGCGGGCGATGCCGCCGCTGCCCCCCTGCCGACGATGAGCTTTGGCACCTGGGGGGTCGATCCGGCGCTGATCGACCCTGCGGTCAAGCCCGGCGATGATTTCAACGCCTATGTCAACCGCCGCTGGATCGAGGCCAACCCGCTGCCGCCCGAGTTCAGTCGCCTCGGCGCCTTCACCCTGCTGGGTGAAAAGAGCACCGCCGATGTCCGCGCGATCATGGACGAGCTCGCCGCGCGCGAGCGGGCCAGCCTCTCGGGCGATGAACGCCGCATCCTCGATGCCTATATGAGCTACCTTGACAGCGACGCGATCGAGGCGGCGGGCCTGGCGCCCGCGCGGCCCCATCTCGATCGCATCCTTGCCGCCCCAACGCTCGAGGCGCTGGCCCTGCTCTGGGCCGAGCCGGGCTATGCCGCGCCGATCGGCGGGGCAGTGAGCGTCGATGCCAAGCAGCCCGATCGCCACATCGCCAATTTCGGCTTTGGCGGGATGGGCCTTCCTGACCGCGAATATTATCTCGACACCAGCGAGAAGGGCCGGGCGATCCAGCAGGCCTACAAGTCCTATCTCGCTTTCCTGCTCGCCGAAGCCGGTTACGAGGACCCGGAGCTCGAGGCCGAGGCGGTCTATGCCTTCGAGGAGCGCATCGCCCGCGAAGTGGCGTGGGACCGGGCGGTGCGGCGCAACCGCGACCTTACCTACAACCTGCTTTCCTCTGATGAGCTGGCGGCGATCGGCGGCAAGGTGCCGGTTGCGGCGATGATCGAAGCCCTGGGGCTTTCGGCCAGCCCGGGCTTTGTCGTTGCGCTGATGCCACCGAGCAGCGAGGAGATCGCCGCGCTCAAGCTCGATGCGGCGACGCTCGAAAAGATCGGCACGGGCCTGCCGGGCATGTTCGCGCTCCTTAGCGAAACCCCGCTCGGCGTGCTCAAGGCCTGGACGGTCAAGGAATTCCTCTCGAACCACGCCGGCGTGTTGCCGCGCCGCATCGACGAGGCCAATTTCGCGCTCTACGGCAAGACCCTGCGCGGCCAGCCCGAGCAGCGCCCGCGCTGGAAGCGCGCGATCACCGAGGCCGAAAGCCTGATCGGCGAGCTCATCGGCAAGGAATATGTCGCGCGCCACTTCCCGCCCGAAAACAAGGCGGCGATGGAGGAACTGGTGGCCAACCTGCGCCGGGCGCTGGCGCAGTCGATCGACGAGCTCACCTGGATGAGCGAGGCGACCAAGGCCGAGGCGCGCGCCAAGCTGGCCAGCTTCGATCCCAAGATCGGCTATCGCCCCAATCTCGAAACCTACGAAGGCCTTGCCATCACCCCGGGCGCTCCGCTGGCCAACCGCATGGCCGCGGCGCGCTGGCAGCGCGAGGACAATGTCAGAAAGCTCGGCGAGCCGATCGACCGCACCGAGTGGTTCATGCTGCCCCAGACGGTGAACGCCTATTACAATTCCACCAAGAACGAGATCGTCTTTCCCGCCGGGATCCTGCAGCCGCCTTTCTTCTCGCTTTCACACGACATCGCCGTCAACTATGGCGCGATCGGCGCAGTGATCGGGCACGAGATCGGCCACGGGTTTGACGACCAGGGCTCCAAGTCCGACGCCAAGGGCGCGCTGCGCAACTGGTGGACCGAGGAGGACCGCAAGGCCTTTGATGCGCTGGGCGATCGGCTGGTGGCGCAATACGACGCCTTCTGCCCGCTCGATGAGGGCAAGACCTGCGTCAACGGGCGCTTCACCCTGGGCGAGAACATCGGCGATGTCGGCGGGCTGTCGATGGCCTGGCGCGCCTACAAGCTGGCGACCAAGGACATGGAGGTGCCGGTGATCGACGGCTTCACCGGCGATCAGCGCTTCTTCCTCGCCTGGGCGCAGGTGTGGCGATCGACCCAGCGCGAGGAGAATTACCGCAACCGCCTGCGCACCGATCCGCACAGCCCCGAGGAATATCGGGCCAATGGCGCGGTGCGCAATCTCGATGCCTGGTACGAGGCCTTCGGCGTCAAGCCGGGGGACAAGCTCTACCTGCCGCCCGAGGAGCGCGTGCGCATTTGGTAAGCCCCGCCCGGCGCCCCAACGCGCCAAAGCACCAACGCAAAGGCCCGCCCCTCGAATGGGGGCGGGCCTTTTCGATTTGACATGCGGGTGCCCCTCGTCGATGCGCTCAGCCGATGAACGAGACCATCGCCGCGATCCTGCTCGGCATACTCGAGGGGTTGACCGAGTTCCTGCCCGTCTCCTCGACCGGGCACCTCATCCTTGCCACCGAGCTGCTGGGCTTTGACCAGCGCGCCTGGGAGGTGTTCAACATCGCCATCCAGCCGGCAGCGATCATGGCGATCGTGGTGCTCTACTGGCGCACCTTCTGGGATGTGGCGCGCGGTCTTGTCACCCGCGATCGCGGCGCCTTTGCCTTTGTGCGCAACGTCCTCGTGGCCTTCCTCCCGGCGGTGCTGCTCGCACTTGCCCTTGGCGATGTGATCGAAACCCTGCTCGGCAATGCGGTGCTGGTGTGCTGGACGCTGATCCTCGGCGGGTTTGCGATCCTTGCGATCGAGCGCTGGGCCAGGCCGCCTGCCACCGGGCCGGGGGTGGCCGGGGTGCCGCTCGGCACCGCGGTGCTGGTGGGGCTGGTGCAGTGCCTGGCGATGATCCCGGGGGTGAGCCGCTCGGGCGCCACCATCCTTGGCGCCATTGCCTTCGGGGTCGATCGCAAGACCGCGGCCGAATTCAGCTTCTTCCTCGCGGTGCCCACGCTCGCCGGGGCAACCGTCTATCAGCTGGCAAAGCGCGGCTCGGAACTCACCGGGGATGATTTCGCCCTCATCGCAATCGGCTCTGCCGCCGGGTTCGTCACCGCGCTGGTGGTGGTCAAGCTGTTCGTGGCCATCGTCACCCGCATCGGCTTTGGCCCCTTTGCCTGGTATCGCATCGCCATCGGCCTTCTGGGCCTTGCCTGGCTGAGCCTGCGCTGAAGACCCCATCCCCGGAACCAGCCGCGCGCCCGCTGGTTGATGGGGCGCGTGCCCGCGCGCGACAAGGCTTGTTGGAGAATGTGACGCACATGGCGCTTCTGGTGCTGATCCTCTTGGGCGCAACCCTGGGCTGGCTGGCCTCGATCCTTGCCCGGACCGAAGCCCCGCGCGACATCCTGCGTCAGATCGGCCTTGGCCTCGTGGTCTCGGTGGTGGCGGGCGAGATCGCCAATCGGGGCACGGTGATCGGCAGCCTCTCGCTCCTCGGCCTCGGGGTGGCGCTGGCTGCCTGCATCGCGGCGCTGGTGCTCTACCACGCGCTTGCCCGCCGCCGCGCCAGGGCGTGAGGCGCGGCTAGACCGGCACCGCCCCGCTGCCGCGCCCGCCGCGCAGATGGTATTCCTGGGTGCCGCGGTGGAGCACATCATCCACGTCGATCACCGCGCTGTTGGCATAGGTGAACCCGGGGGCGAGGCTGCGGTAGAGCCGGTCGAAATCACGCTCGACCGTCTGGCGATAGAGGTCGGCAAAACTCTCGATGACGAAATAGGTCGGCTGCAGATCGCTGATCACGTAATCGGTGCGCATCACCCGATCGACATTGAGCATGATGCGGTTGGGGCTTTGCCCTTCGACCGCAAAGCGCGCCTCGGTGGGGCCGGAGAGGATACCGGCGCCGTAGGCGCGCAAGTCCGTGCCGCCTTCAAGGATGAGCCCGAACTCGACCGTGTACCAGTAGAGCGCCCCCAGGGCCTTCAAGCGGTTGTAACGCATCGCCTTCCACCCGGCGCGGCCATATTCCTGCATGTAATCGGCATAGGTGGGATCGGTCAGCATCGGCACATGGCCGAAGACATCGTGGAACACATCCGGCTCCTCGATGTAATCGAAGCTCTCGCGCGGGCGGATGAAGTTGCCGGCGGGAAAGCGGCGGTTGGCCAGGTGCCAGAAGAACACGTGATCGGGGATCAGCATCGGCACCGGCACCACGCGCCAGCCGGTGAGCCGGCCGAGCTGTTCGGAGAGCCGGCCGAACTCGGGCACCCCGCCGCGGCCGAGATCGAGCTTGTCGAGCCCGGCCATGAAGGCGCTGCACGCCCGCCCGGGCAGCACCTCCATCTGCCGGGCGAACAGATCGTCCCAGATGCGGTGTTCTTCGGCTGAATAATCCGCCTGGCGCGGCTCGAGCCAGTCCTCGCCGACATGGGCCGGGCGCCTGAGCGGCGCGGTGAAGACATCTGCCGCAAGCTCTGGCAGGGTGGCAAAATCGGGAACGGGGGGTGCAAGGGTTGCCATCTCGTTGCAGATGATACCATCCTGCGCGGGCAAGGACAAACCGGGAGAGGCGATCATGGGCATCAGCCGCAAGGATTACGAAACCGCGCTCGCGCCGCTCAGCCTCGCGCTGGTCAGCATGGCGCGCTGGGTCAAGGCCAGCGGCGCGCGGGTGGTGGTGCTGTTCGAGGGGCGCGACACCGCGGGCAAGGGCGGGGCGATCGCCGCGGTGCGCGAGAAGCTCAACCCGCGCCAGTGCCGCACCGTGGCGCTCTCCAAGCCCACCGAGACCGAGGCCGGGCAGTGGTATTTCCAGCGCTATGTCGCCCACCTGCCGACGCGGGGCGAAATCGTGCTGCTGGACCGCTCGTGGTACAACCGCGCCGGTGTGGAACGGGTGATGGGCTATGCCACGCCTCAGGAAGTCGAAGCCTTCCTGGCCGCGGTGCCGGTGTTTGAAAAGCTGCTGGTCGATGACGGCATCCTGCTGTGCAAATACTGGCTGGCGACCGATCAGGCCGAACAGGAGGAGCGGCTGCGCGAGCGGCTGGAAGACCCGCTCAAGCGCTGGAAATTGTCGCCGATCGATCTTGCCGCGCGCGAACGCTACGATGCCTATACCGCGGCGCGCGAGGCGATGCTGGCCGCCACCCACACCCCCCATGCGCCCTGGACGATCGTCGATTTCAACGATCAGCGCCGCGGGCGGCTGACGCTGATCAACGATCTGCTCGCCCGCATCCCCGATACCCACGAAGAGCCCGAGCCGATCGCCTTTCCCCCGCTCGGCCGCGCGCCGGTGAAGGAGAGCTATGGCGTGCTCCGCCCGATTCCCGATTATCCGATCGGCTAGAGCGCGGCGCTGGCCGCGGTGATCTGCCGCCCGTCCTCGGCAAAGGCGGCAAGTTCATAGCCTTTCTCGCCCCTTCGCATCACCAGATGCAGCACTTCGCCGGCGATGGCCGGGGAAAGGCCGCGAAAGGCAAAGCTGCGCAGGCGGTTGTCGCCCACCACGCGCGCCGCCAGTTGCAGCAGCAGGCTGGCGGTGAGCGGCCCGTGCACCACGAGGCCGCGATAACGCTCCACCCCTTGGGCATAGGGGGCATCGTAATGGATGCGGTGGGTGTTGAAGGTGAGCGCGGAATAGCGAAACAGCAGCCGGGCATCGGGCACCAGGCAGCGGTGCGCGTCCCAGCCTTCCGGGTCAAAGCGGCCCTCCCCCGGCGGCGGCGGGCTGAGCGGCGCATCGGGCGCGGCGGCCTCGCGATAGACCAGCGTCTGGGTCTCGCGCACCGCCGCGGTGCCATTGGCAAAGGTGGTGTGCTCCACATCGACAAAGGCAAGCCGCCCGCTGCTGCCCTCCTTCTCGCGGATCGCCGCCACCCGGCTGACCCGCTCGATCGCCGCGCCCACCGCGATCGGGGCAAGGAAGTGGATGGTCGAACCCGCCCACATCCGCCGCGGGAGCGGCACCGGGGGGAGGAAGCTTTGGGGGCTGTCATCGCGCCGCGGGTGGCCATCCTCGCCGAGCAAGGCGCCTGGCACCTCGGGGGTGCACAGGCAAAAGTGGATGCCCTGCGGCATCAGCCGCGGATCGGGACGGGCAAGATCGAAGGTCGCCAGCCAGCGCGCCGCCAGCGCCTCGCCCAGCTGGTCGCTGGCGCGGCTCTCGCGCCCGATCCAGGCAGCAAAATCGCCCATCACACCTCCCCTTTAGCGCGCCAGTTCGAACACCGCGGCGATCCCCTGCCCGCCGCCGATGCACATGGTCTCCAGCCCATAGCGCACGCCGCGCCGGCGCATTTCATGGGCCATGTCGGCCAGGATGCGCCCGCCGGTCGCCCCGATGGGGTGGCCAAGGCTGATGCCGGAACCATTGACGTTGAGGATTTCAAGGCGCGAATCATCCTCGCCCCAGCCCCAGCCCTTGAGCACGGCGAGCACCTGGGGGGCGAAGGCCTCGTTGAGTTCGACCAGGCCGATATCATCCCAGCCCAGCCCACAGCGGGCGAACAGGCGTTCCACCGCCGGCACCGGGCCGATGCCCATGCGCGCCGGATCGCAGCCCGCCGCCGCCCAGCCAGCGAACCACAGCATTGGCTCGAGCCCCAGTTCTGCGAGCTTGTCCTCGGCCACCACCAGGCAGGCAGCCGCGGCATCGTTCTGCTGGCTGGCATTGCCGGCGGTGACGATCGCCTGCGGATCGCGCTTGAGATCGATCGGGGCGAGCTTGCCCAGCGTCTCCATCGAGGCATCGGGGCGATAGCCCTCGTCATGGTCGAAGATCACCGGCTCGCCCTTGCGGCTCGGGACCGGCACCGGCACGAGCTGTTCGGCAAAGCGGCCTTCGGCCCAGGCGCGCGCGGCGTTCCGGTGGCTGCGCACGGCATAGGCGTCGGCCGCCTCGCGGGTGATGCTGTAGTCCTTGGCGAGGTTCTCGGCGGTCTCGATCATTCCGGTGATGATGCCGAAGCGTGCGATCGGCTGGCTCATCAGCCGCCCGCGGGTGAGCCGGTCGTGCAGCGTCATCTCGCCCATCCGCACCCCGCGGCGCAGATCGGTGGTGTAATGCTCGACATTCGACATGCTCTCGACCCCGCCGGCGACCACCACGTCAGCGGTGCCGGTGGCCACCATCATCGCCGCGGTGGCGATCGCCTGCACGCCCGAGCCGCAGCGCCGATCGAGCTGGAAGCCCGGCACCTCGAGCGGCAGGCCGGCTGCCAGCCAGCTCCAATGCCCGATCGCGGGGGCCTCGCCATTGCCATAGCCCTGGCTGAAGACGACATCATCGACCCGCGCCGGATCGATCCCCGACCGTTCGATGAGGGCCTTGAGGATCACCGCGCCAAGCTCGCCCGCGGTCAGGCTGGCCAGCCCGCCCATGAACTTGCCCACCGGCGTGCGCAGCGGGGTGCAGATGGCAACCCGGCGATTGTCTGGGCGTCTCATCATTTTGCATCCTTGTCTGAAAGGGCGACGATCCCGGCATCGACGAGCCTGGCGATTTCGCCCGAGGACAGGGCGAGCCTCTCGGCCAGCACTTCCTCGGAATGCTGCCCCAGATAGGGGGCCGGGGCCGGATCGCCGGCGGCATGGCCGGGCAGATTGGCAAAGCTCCGGGTTGCCGGATAGGCAAAGCCGCTGGGATTGGCCGGCGATGGACCGAACAGCGGATTATCGGCCACCAGCACCGGATCGGTGGCGGCCTCGAAGGCGGTGCGATAGCGCTCGTAGGTGCAGCCTTCGGCAGCCATGCGCGCCTCGAGCGCCGCATAGTCCATCGCCCCGGCTGCCTGCTGGAACAGCGCGAACAGCGCCGCGCGGTGGACAAAGCGCGGCGTATCGCCCTCGGCAAAGCGCACGCCAAGCTCGGCCTCGAGCGCGGCGATCGCTTCCTCGAGCGCAAAGGCCCTGACGAGCCCGTGCCACTGCTTGGGGGTGAGCGCGGCGACCATGAAGCGCACCCCATCGCGGCTGCGAAAATCGCGCCCGAAGGCACCCCAGATGGCATTGCCGAGCCGCTCGCGATCACCGCCGCGATAGAGCACCTCGGCCATGAGCCCGGCATTGGCCATGGTGCCGATCGCGACATCGCCGAGCGGCAGGCGCACCTCGCTGCCCTCCCCGGTGCGGTCCCGGTGGTGGAGCGCGGCGAGCAGGGCAAAGGCGCCATAGGCCCCGGTGATGAAATCCCACGCCGGGAGCACCTGGTTGACGGGCGGGGCGCTGGCCGGGTCCCAGTCTTCCGGGCCGGTCATGAGCGGATAGCCGGTGGCGGCGTTGACGGTGAAATCCATCGCCTGGCGGCCATCGTGCCAGCCCATGATGCGCAGGGACACCATGTCTGCCCGCCGCGCCTGCATCGCCTTGTGGCTGAGGAAGCTTGCTTCGGGCAGGTTGGTGATGCACTGGCCGACCTTGGCCGCCAGTTCCACCAGCAGCTCGCGCCCCTCAGGGGATTGCAGATCGAGCGCCAGCGATTTCTTGGCGCGATTGAGGTTCTCCCACGAGAGCGAGCGGCCCTCGCGGGTGAGCATGTAGCGCTTGTAATCGAGCCCGCCGGCCTTGTGATCGACCCGGATCACCTCGGCGCCCATCTGCGCGCAATAGAGGCCCGCGGTGGGTGAGGCGACGAAGCTCGAGACCTCGACGATCGCAAGGTCGGCAAGCAGCCTATACATTGGCGCTCCACGCGCGCAGCATGTGCTTGGCGATCTGGAGCTGGAGGATCTGGGTCGTGCCCTCGTAGATGCGGTAGATGCGCGCATCGCGGTAGAAGCGCTCGGCCTCGTATTCGGCCAGGTAGCCCGCCCCGCCGTAGATCTGCACCACCCGGTCCACCACGCGGCCGCACATCTCGCTGGCGAAGACCTTGAAGGCCGCGGCCTTGACGAGGATGTTCTCGCCCGCATCGGCACGGGCGGTGACATCCTTCATCATGCTCTCGGCGGCGTAGATCTCGATCTCGCTGTCGGCGAGCATCTGCTGGATCAGCTGGAAATTGGCGATCGGCTCGCCAAAGGCCTTGCGCTCGTTGGCATAGCGCAAGGCGGAATCGAGCGCGCGGCGGGCATAGCCGGTCGCCGCCGCGCCCACCGAGATGCGGCCATTGTCGAGGCTCTTCATCGCAAAGACGAAACCCTTGCCGGTCTCCCCGCCAAGCAGTGCCTCGCCGGGCAGGCGCACGTCCTCGAGGATGATGTCGCCGATATGGCTGCCGGCCTGGCCCATCTTCTTGTCGGGGCTGCCGCGCGAGACGCCGGGGGTGTCCATCGGCACGATGAAGGCCGAGACATGGGCGTTCTTGGGCAGGGCCTCCTTGCTGGTGCGCGCCATGATGAGCGCGACATCGGCATGCGGCGCATTGGTGATATAGCGCTTGGTGCCATTGAGCACCCAGCCATTGCCATCGGCCGCGGGCACGGCGGTGGTCTGCATCGCGGCCGAATCGCTGCCCGATCCCGGCTCGGTCAGGCCGAAGCAGGCGATCCTGCCGGCAGCGATCTGCGGGAACCATTCGGCCTTCTGGGCTTGCGTAGCACCGTTCCTGAGCGCGCTCGCGAACATCCCGACATTGATCGAGAAGATCGAGCGATAGGCCGGGGCGGCATAGGCCATGATCTGCACCACCCGGGCATATTGGCTGATGTTGAGCCCCGCCCCGCCATATTCGACCGGGACGGTGAGGCCAAACAGGCCCATCTCGCGCATCTCGGCAAGGATATCATCGGGCACCTTGTCCTCGGCGATCACCCGCGCCTCGGCCGGGATCAGCCTTTCGCGGACATAGCGGGTGAGCTGCTCGGCGAATTGTTCGAAACTGTCCGCATCCATCCCGGGATTGGCGGGTTCGGCGCGCGTGGCAGGGGCATTCATGGCGGCGGTGATCCTTGGCGTTGACAAGAGCAGGTGAAGGCGGGCGCGCCAGCCGGCTGCGGCCCTATTGGCCTGGTGCGGCGCGCCTGTCGCCTGGCGATTGCGCGGGGGCGGCCTCGGGCGGCAGGGCTTCGCGCGGCAGGCGGCGCTGATCGAGCATTTGCGCCGCTTCCTCGAGCACCTTGGCCTCGCCCGGGCTGACTGCGCCCGGCCCGCGCGCCTCGCGCGCCTCGCACGCGGCGAGCAGCGCCGCGCTGCCAAGCAGCAGGGCAAGGCCGGCAAGGCGCGCGCGGGCCATGGCGGGGCGGCCTATTGGTCGGCGGCCGCGCCTGCCGCAGCGGCGGCCTCAGCCGCGACATTGGCCGCGGCCTCACCCGCATCCTCGGCGCTCGCCGCGGTTGGCGCGGGCGCAGGGGCATCGGTGGCGCTGGCGGTGGGATCGGCCACCGGCTCCTCGCTCACACCCGAAAGCGCCTCATCGGCGGGCATCTCGACCGTGTCGGCGCTGGCCTCGGTCGCGGCGTCATCGGCGCTGCCGCAAGCGGCCAGCAGCAGCACACCGGCAAGCGGGGCGAGGGGGGCAATTCGGCGCATGAGGTCTCTCTCCTTCCTCGATCTCTCCTATGGCGCGCGCGGTTTAGCCAAGCCGAAGGCCACCCGCCAAGTGCCAAATGGGCACAGCGGCCAAGCCCGCGCTGGCGGCATGCCCCGGCGATGCTATCCTTGCGCCCATGACAAGCCCCCTGCCCCGCCTTGCCCCCCGCGCGCTTCGCCGCGCGGCGCTGGCCCTGATCGCCGCTTGCGGCGCCGCGCTCCACGCCCAGCCGGTGCCGGGTGCCTTCACCATCATCGAGACCGGCGAGCGCTTTGCCACGCTGCAGGCCGCGGTCGATGCGGTGGGGGGTGGCCGCGCCACCATCCGCATCGCCCCGGGCACCTATCGCCAATGCGCGGTGCAGGAACAGGGGGTGATCACCTATGCCGCCGACACCCCCGGCACGGTGATCTTCCATGGCCGCTCGTGCGAGGGCAAGGCGGCGCTGGTGCTGCGCGGCATCGCCGCCGAGGTGCGCGGGCTGACCTTCACCAACCTTGCCGTGGAGGATGGCAATGGCGCGGGCATCCGGCTCGAGCGCGGCAATCTCAACATCGCCCATGCGCGCTTCCAGAACAGCCAGCAGGGCATCCTCACCGCCGACGATCCTTCGGGCCGCATCTTCATCACCCGTTCGACCTTTTCCGGGCTTGGCACCTGCGAGCACGCGGCAGGCTGCGCGCATTCGCTCTATGTCGGCAATTATGGCGCGCTCACCGTGCGCGAGAGCCGCTTCGAGCGCGGCACGGGCGGGCACTATCTCAAGGCCCGCGCGCGCACGGTGACGATCGAGAACAACAGCTTCGATGATGCCGGCGGCAGGGCCACCAATTACATGATCGATCTGCCCGCCGGCAGCGTCGGGCGGATCGCCGGCAACTGGTTCATCCAGGGGCGCGACAAGGAGAATTATTCGGCCTTCATCGCGCTTGGTGCCGAAGACCTGCTCCACCCTTCCGACGGGCTCGAGGTGGTGGACAACGAGGCCCGCTTCGTCCCCGGCATCCAGCGCCAGAGCACCTTCCTCGCCGATTGGACCGCCAGCCGCATCGTGATGCGCGGCAACCGCCTCGCCGAGGGCCTGCGGCAATACCAGCAGCGCTAGATGAGCAGGTGGCCCGAGCGGTCGCGCTTGGTCGCCAGATAGCGGGCATTGTGCGGGTTTTCGGGCAATTGGTGGGGCACGCGCTCGGCCACGCGGATCCCCGCAGCCGCGAGCGCGGCGACCTTGGCCGGGTTGTTGGTGAGCAGGCGGATTTCGCCCGCCCCCAAAAGGTGCAGCATCCGCGCCGCCACCGGAAAATCGCGCGCCTCATCGGGAAGGCCGAGGCGCTGGTTGGCCTCGAGCGTATCGAACCCCTGATCCTGCAGGCGATAGGCGCGCAGCTTGTTGATGAGGCCGATCCCGCGCCCCTCCTGGCGCAGATAGAGCAACACGCCCCAGCCGCCGCGCGCGCGCGCCTCGTGCGCCATGGCGTGGAGCGCGGCATCGAGCTGGGGGCCGCAATCGCATTTGAGGCTGCCGAGGATGTCGCCGGTGAGGCACTCCGAATGGAGCCGCACCAGCGGCGCGCGATCGCCGCGCTGCTGGCCGATGATGAGCGCGACATGCTCGCGCAGATCGGCCTGTGAGCGGAAGGCAACGATCTCGGCCTCCTCGCTCGCGGCGATCGGCAGGCGCGCGCGGGTGATGATGCGCAAGGCCCCGGCCTCGGCATAGGCGGCAAGGTCAGCCGCGGCAAAGGGCACCGGCTCGCCCGCCTCTGCCGGAGCGACGAGGAAGGCGGGCAGGATTCCGGCGATGCGCGCAAGATCGAGCACCGCGGCGGCCTCATCGGCCCATTCGAGCGGCAGGGCCTTGAACGGGCCCTTGAAGGGATGGCCAAGGTCAAGCGCGGGATCGGCGATCGGCAGCGCCTCGGCAAGGGTGAAATCCGCAGCGCCCGCGATCAGCACCGGGGCATGGGGGGCAGCGGCCTCGCGCTGGTTGGCGAGCCTCAGCGTCGCCGCGCGCGCGGCCGAGATCAGCATCCGTGGCGCGCACGCGCCGGGGGCGGCCGCGGTTTCAACCGGCAGCAGGGTGATCGTCCCTGCGCCTGCGCTGGCCAGCGCGAGCGGCCAGCCGTGGCGCAGGGCATCGACCGCCTGGGCGGCGCGGCGCGCGGGCGAGGCCGGCGGTGGGGGCGGCGGTGGGGGCGGGGGCGCGCTCAGAGATCGAGCTCCGTGATCAAGGGGACATGATCGGAAGGCTGCTCCCAGGCGCGCGCCTCCTCGATCACCCGGTGCGCGCGCGCCTGGCGGGCCAATGCGGGCGAGGCCCACATGTGATCGAGCCGCCGCCCCTTGTCGTTCTCACGCCAGCCGGGATTGCGGTAACTCCACCAGGAATAGTAGCGCTGCGGCGCGGGGATATGGGTGCGGCCGAGATCGACCCAGCCATGGGCATCCTGCAGGCGCCCCAGGGTTTCGACCTCGATCGGGGTGTGGCTCACCACCTTGAGCAATTGCTTGTGGCTCCACACGTCGCATTCGAGCGGGGCGATGTTGAAATCGCCAACCAGCAGCGTCGGGCGGTCGAGCGTCTCGGCCCAGCGGGTCATGCGGCCGAGGAAATCGAGCTTCTGGCCGAACTTGGGATTGAGCGTGCGGTCGGGCACATCACCCCCGGCGGGGACATAGACATTTTCCAGCCACACATCGCGCCCCACCACCTCCACGCCGATATGGCGCGCCTCGCCATTGGCCTGCCAATCGTGGCGAGCGGCCTCGCGGATCGGCACCCGGGCAAGCGTTGCCACCCCGTGATAGCCCTTCTGCCCGCTCACCACCTGGTGGACATAGCCGAGCGCCGCCAACGCCTCGGCCGGAAAGAGGTGGCTTTCGCACTTGATCTCCTGGAGGCACAGGATGTCGGGCGCATGGGCGCGCAGGAAATGTTCGACGAGGCCCAGCCGCAGGCGGACCGAATTGATGTTCCAGGTGGCGATGCTGAGCATGGCGAGCGCACTTAGGGGGCTTGGGCCGATCTTTCCACCTTTCACTTTATTGACGCAATCGGAGCGGATAGGGCGCGCAGGCGCCTGCCAAGGGAGAATCTTGCCATGCCCCGCCACCTCATTGCCGCGCTGCTGCTTGCCGGAAGCGCCCTCATCGCCCCTGCTGCCCCGGTGCTGGCCGAAGGCGCCGCCGCCCCGGCTGCGGACACCACCGGCGCCCGGCCCGAGCGGCCGCGGGCGAAGAACGTGATCCTGTTCATCGGCGATGGCATGGGCATTTCCACCATCACCGCGGCGCGCATCTATGACGGGCAGAAGCGCGGGGAGAGCGGCGAGGAGAACAGCCTGAGCTTTGAACGCTTCGGCAATGTCGCGCTGGTCAAGACCTACAACACCAATGCCCAGGTGCCCGACAGCGCCGGCACCGCGAGCGCGATGAACACCGGGGTCAAGACCCGCATCGGTGTGCTCGGCATCGGGCCGGAGGCGGAAAAGGGCGTGTGCCGCGATGCCCTCGCCCACCCGCTGCCGCTGCTGGGCGAGGAGGTCAAGCGCCGCGGCCTCGCGCTCGGAATCGTCACCACCACAAGGCTCACCCATGCGACGCCCGCGGCGGTCTATGCCCGCAGCGCCGATCGCGACTGGGAGAGCGACACTGCCATTCCCTCTGACCAGCGCGGGCTGGGCTGCAAGGATATCGCCGTCCAGCTCGCCGAAGCCGATTTCGATGTCGCGCTCGGCGGCGGGGCGGCGGTGATGTATGGCAGGGACAAGGACCCGGCCGGGCGCCGGGGCGAGCCCGGGGCCGATCTGCCCGGCGCCTGGGCGGCCCGCAGCGGCGGAGTGGTGGTGCGCGATGCCGCCGCGCTCAAGGCCGCGCCGCTCGACAAGCCGCTGCTCGGCCTGTTTCACCCCAGCCACATGAGCTTCATGGCCGAGCGCAAGCCCGATTCGCCCGAGCCGACCCTGACCGAGATGGCCGCCGCCGCGATCGCGCGGCTCGAGCGCGATCCCGATGGCTTTTTCCTGATGGTGGAAGGCGGGCGGATCGATCATGCCCATCACGCCGGACAGGCGGGCTATGCCCTGGAAGAGACGGTGGAGCTGGCCCGTGCGGTGCAATGGGCGGTGGAGCACACCGATCCGGCCGAGACGCTGATCCTCGTCACCGCCGATCACAGCCATGTCTTCACCATCGCCGGCTATCCGCGGCGCGGCAACGACATCCTCGGCCTGGTGGTGCCGCCCAAGGGCACCGGCGAGGATGGCGGGGACGGCACCTCGCCGCTGCTCGCCGCCGATGGCAAGCCCTATACCACGCTCGGCTATGCCAATGGCCCGGGGGCGATTGTCGGAGATGCCGATGGCGATGGCGAACATGGCCGCCCGCTGCCGATGACCGGGCTGGCCGCGCGCCAGCAGGCCGCCGTGCCGCTCGCCAGCGAGACCCACGGCGGCGAGGACGTGGCGCTGTTTGCCACCGGCCCCGGGGCCGAAGCGGTGCGCGGGGTGATCGAGCAGAACCTCATCCACACCATCATCCGCAAGGCGCTGGGCTGGGCCGAATAGGCTGGCGGCGCGGGGGCTGGCGGGGGCGCGCGGCGCGCCTGCCGGTCGCTGCCCTGCCGCCCAGCAAAAAACCCTCGACCCGGGGGCGATGGGTCGAGGGTTCCGTGGAGCGTTCGTCACGCTTGTGCAAGGCAGGCCCTTCGCGAAGGGTGGGCAACAGGGGGGGAAACCGCCCTTCGGCCCGCCTTGTTGCGAATGATTAGCCGCTGGAGGCTTTCATTCAGATGAACGCGGATCGATTCCTGTCGTTTCCATACAACCGTTCGTCGATGGCAGCGCGCGCATCTGCCCGGTTCAGCCGGGGCGGCGCCCGGTGCGGCGCGGATCGCGGAAGGTGAAGGTGGCATCATCCACCGCCACCCCGTAGCGCTGGTTCGACAGCTGCACCCGGGTGCGGTTGTTCTGGGCATCGAGCGCCACCCAATGGGTGAGCTGCAAGCCCCCCGGGGCGGCGGGATTGCGCACGAAGATGAGGTTGATCATCCCGAATTCGGGCTTCTTGGGATCGCGCACCTCGACGCTCAGCACATCGGGATTGCCGGTGGGCACCAGCTTGCCATAGCGCTTGACGTCCTTGTCGGGGTCGAACAGCGCCCCGAGCGGCGAATTGCCGATCGGCCAACGCTCCACCTGGCGCACCTCGTAATCGACGACATAGAGCGACTTGCCGTTGGAGATGACGAGGAAATCGGCATCCTTGCCATAATCGAAGCGGATCTTGCCCGGGCGCTTCAAGGTCATCACCCCGCGCAGGGTGTTGCCCTGGCGATCGGTCTGGGTGAAGTCGGCGCGCATGGTGGTGATCGCGCGCAGCGCGGCAACGATGCGGTCGAGATCGCTCGCCGCCTGGGCCGTCGCGGACGGGGTGAGCGGGGTGGCAGGCACGGGGTAAAGCCCGAGCGCGAACGCCCCGGCGCCAAGGCCGACGAGCGCTGCGCGGGCGGTGCGGGAAATGGTGATCATGACCCGGCCGGTAGGGCGGCGGGCTTGAACTGTCGATGAATTTGTGCGCCCGCCGCCGGCACTGGCAGGCGCGCGCGAAGCCTTACTTGATCTTGGCTTCCTTGAACTCGACATGCTTGCGCGCCACCGGATCATACTTGCGGAAGCTCAGCTTCTCGGTGATGTTGCGCGGGTTCTTCTTGGTCACATAGAAGAAGCCGGTGCCCTCGCTCGAGACGAGGCGGATCTTGACGGTGGTGGGCTTCGCCATGGCGGGTTCCTGTCAACTGGATCGGCCCGGCGCTTGCGGTTCGCAGGGCGTGAAAAGCAAAGCGCGGCGCGCCCGGATGGCCCGGCCCGCCGCACACCGGGGCGCCATTGGGCGATTCACCGGGAAAAGTCAAGGCGGCTCACCAGTCTGCCGGCCGGGGCCTGCCGCGTCCGGCCTTCACCGCGCCGCGCGCCTTCTTGGCCTTGAGCCGCTGGGTCTTGCCCACCCGGTTGAGCCGCGTCTTGGCCCGCCGCCGCGGCTGGCGCGCGGCCGCCTCGAGCAGCGCGGCAAGCTTGGCGCGGGCGTCGGCGCGGTTGGCTTCCTGGGTGCGGTGGGCCCTGGAGGTGATGATGAGATCGCCATTGCCCGCAAGCTTCGATCCCGCCAGCGCCTTGAGCCGCGCCAACACCGGCGCCGCGAGGCCGAGGGCAAACACATTGACGCGCAGCTCGACCTCGGTTGCCACCTTGTTGGCGTTCTGCCCGCCGGGGCCGGAGCCGGCAAGGAAGCTCTCGCGCGCGCGCCGCAGCGCCCGCGCGGCCAGCGCTTCGCACGCCAGCGCCTCGGGCACCTCCTCAGCCATCGCGCGCGCCCAGCGCCCGGAAATCCTCGGGCAGCGGCGCGCGCACGGCGATCGGCGGCTTGCCGGGGCGCGTGACCGTGAGGCTCTCGGCATGGAGCATGGTGCGGCGCGCGCCGGCAACCGGCCCGGCGCCATAGATGGGATCGCCGAGCAGCGGCGCGCCAAGGCCTTTGAGGGCATGGATGCGCAGCTGGTGGGTGCGCCCGGTTTCGGGGCGCAGGCGGATGAGCGCATGGGGGCCGAGCGTCTCCACCACCTCCCAATGCGTGACGGCCGGCTTGCCGCGCCGCGCCGCGATCATCCGCCAGCCCTTGCCTGCAGAACTGATCTTGGCGAGCGCGAGCGCGATCGTGCCGCGCTCGCCCGGCGGATGGCCGGCAAGGATGGCCAGATAGGTCTTGTCCACCTGCCGCTCCTCAAAGGCGCGGGAAAGCCGGGCGAGCGCCTTGGGATTGCGCGCCATGAGCAGGCAGCCCGAGGTATCGGTGTCGAGCCGGTGCACCGCCGCCGGGCGGCGCTGGAAGCCCAGGCGCAGGGCATCAAGGTGATCCTCGAGGCTCGGCCCGCCGCGGCGCGGGGGGCTGATCGGCAGGCCGGCGGGCTTGTCGATCACCAGCGCCTCGCCATCCTCGAACAGGATCGGCAGGCTCACACCAGCACCGCGCGCATCAGCCCGCGCAGGGCATTGCCGATGAGAAAGCCGCCCTCGAGATCGGCAAGGGTGAGCGCCGCCTCGCGCGCCCGGCCCTCGCCCAGCAAGTGGCCGCGCAGCACCCCGGGCAAAAGGCCAAGGCTTGCCGGCGGGGTGAGGAGCACCCCGTCCGGGCCTTGCGCAAAGAGGCTTGTCCAGCTGCCTTCGGTCACCAACCCGTCGCCGCGCACCAGCAGCGCCTCGTCCGCGCCCAGCATCCGCGCCGCGGCCAGCGCGTCTTCATAAAAGCCGCGCTCGCTGGTCTTGTGGGCGAGGCGCCAATCGCCCGGATCGAGCGGATGGGGCAGCGCCGCCACGCGCACCGGCTCTGGCAAGGGCGCGGGCAGCGGCCCGGTCTCGATCGCCACCGCGCCGCTGCGCGCCACCAGCAGGCGCACCATCGCCGGGGCCTCGAGTTCAAAGCACAGCGCCTGGATCTGGTTGCGCAGGGCGTGGCGATCAAAGGCAAAGCCGAGCGCGGCGGCGCTCGCCTTCATCCGCGCCAGATGCGCCTCGAGCAGGGCGATCCCGTGCTCGGGCGCAAAGCGCATGGTCTCGATGAGATCGAAGGCCGGGGCGCTGTGCTGAGGCCCGGCGCGGCGGACAAAGCCGGCCTTGACCTCGCATTCGCGCCGCTCGGCCATGGCCTCGCTGTCGGCCACCACCGCCGAACCGACCCCGAGCACCGCGCGGCCCTGGCCGTTCTCGATCGGGGAGAGGCGCAAGGTGCGGATGGCGACGTTGAAGGCGGCGCTGGCAAGGCCGGCCGCGTCGGGCGCATCGATCCGCCCGATCGCCCCGCAATAGGCCCCGCGGGCATCGCGCTCGGCCTGCACGAGCAGTTCCATCGCGCGGATCTTGGGCGCGCCGGTGATCGAGCCGCAGGGAAACAGCGCCTTCACAAGATCGATCGCTCCGCGCCCCGGGGCGAGGCGCGCGCGCACGATGGAGACCATCTGGTGCACGGTGGGATAGGTCTCGATGGCAAAGGGGGCTTCCACCACGACGCTGCCCGGCTCGGCCACGCGGGCCAGATCGTTGCGCATGAGATCGACGATCATCAGGTTCTCGGCCCGGTCCTTGGCCGAGGCGGCAAGCTCGGCGGCCATGGCGGCATCGGCCTCGGGCGCGGCGGCAGGATCGGCCGGGCGCGGGCGGGTGCCCTTCATCGGCTTGACCTTCACCCCATCGCCGTGAAGCGCAAAAAACAGCTCGGGCGAGAAGCTCAAGAGCCAATGCGCCCCGTCGAACACCAGCCCGCCATAGCCCGCCCCGGCCGCATCGCGCAGCGCGGCATAGATCGCCAGCGGATCGCCGCGGAAGCTGCCGGCCAGGGCATAGGTGAGATTGGCCTGGTAGATCTCGCCCGCGTGGATCGCCGCCTTGAGCGCCGCAAAGGCCGCGGCATAGCCCCCGGGGGAAAGCTGCGGGGTGAGCGGGCCGATGCTGCCCGGCCCGCCCGCGCGCGCGGCGAGGAAGCTGGGCACCTCGGCCGCGGGGATCGTGCGCGGCGCACCAAACAGGCCGAGCCATACCAGCGGCCCGGCCGCCCCGGCGCGCGCCGCCGCGAGCGGGGCAAGCCGCGGCTCGAGCGCGAGGCCCGCCTCGTAAGCGATGTAACCGGCGAGCGCCGCTGCACCCCCGGCCGCCACGCGCGCCGCCTCGGCCGCGGCGAGCACGGCTTCCACCTCCTCGGGCCGGCTGGCGCGGAACACCTCCAGCGGCGCTTCGTAGAGCAAGGCATCGGCCGCCGCCGAACCGGGGCGGGCATCGTCGAGCAGCACGAAAGGCGCGGAGTGACCCATGGCGCCAAGCCTTGGCCCAAAGCCGCGCCGCTGTCGAGAACTTGACCGCGCCGCCCGCCTGCTGCCACAGCAGCGCCAAGGGGCCGAAGCGGCCACACAACCGGCGACACGAGGGGGCGCGCATGGGTGACAGCGAGACCGCGATCTATCTCGGGCTGGGCGGCAATGGCGAGCGGCAGATGCTCAGCCTCGCCCGGGCCAACCGCCACGGGCTCATCGCCGGGGCGACCGGCACCGGCAAGACGGTGACGCTCCAGGGCATTGCCGAAAGCTTCTCCGCTGCCGGGGTGCCGGTGTTCGTGGCTGATGTGAAGGGCGATCTGTCGGGCATCGCCATGCCCGGCTCGCCCAGCTTCAAGCACGCCGCCAGCCTCGAGGCGCGGGCCAGGGAGCTGGGCATCACCGATTATGCCTATGCCGACAATCCGGTGATCTTCTGGGATCTGTTCGGCCAGCAGGGCCACCCGATCCGCACCACGGTTTCCGAGATGGGCCCGCTGCTGCTTGCCCGCCTGCTCGATCTCAACGAGACCCAGGAAGGCGTGCTCCAGATCATCTTCCGCCACGCCGATGACAACGGGCTGTTGCTGCTCGATTTTGCCGATCTCCAGGCGCTGCTGCAATGGGCGAGCGAGAATGCCGCGGCGCTCTCGGGCAAGTATGGCAATGTCACCAGGCCCTCGGTCGGCGCGATCCAGCGCCAGCTGTTGAGCTTCGAGGCGCAAGGGGCGGGCAATTTCTTCGGCGAGCCCGCGCTCGAGATCGACGATTTCCTCAAATGCGATGATCAGGGCCGCGGCTATATCAACGTGCTCGCCGCCGACCAGCTGATGAGCAGCCCCAAGCTCTATGCCACCTTCCTGCTGTGGCTGCTCGCCGAACTGTTCGAAAGCCTGCCCGAGGTTGGCGATCCGGAAAAGCCGCGCCTCGTGTTCTTCTTCGACGAGGCGCACCTCTTGTTCGACGATCCGCCCAAGGCGCTGAT
Organism: Erythrobacter cryptus; assembly: GCA_046297575.1. Taxonomy (GTDB): domain Bacteria; phylum Pseudomonadota; class Alphaproteobacteria; order Sphingomonadales; family Sphingomonadaceae; genus Erythrobacter; species Erythrobacter cryptus_A. The sequence continues at coordinate 36,292 of JBKBHR010000005.1, read as the reverse complement.
GGACACGATCGAGCGGGTGGTGCGGCTGATCCGCTCCAAGGGGGTGGGGGTCTATTTCGTCACCCAGAACCCGATCGACATCCCCGAGCGCATCGCCGGCCAGCTCGGCAACCGGGTGCAGCATGCGCTGCGCGCCTTCACACCGCGCGACCAGCGGGCGATCAAGGCCGCGGCGGAGACCTTCCGCATCAACCCCGATCTCGATGTCGCCACCGCGATCACCGAGCTCAAGGTGGGCGAGGCGCTGGTCTCGACGCTCGATGAGAAAGGCGCGCCCACGATCGTGCAGCGCACCCTGATCAAGCCGCCGCGCTCGCGCCTCGGGCCGGTGACGCCCAAGGAGCGCGCGATCATCCAGTCGGTCAGCCCGCTCGCCGGCAAGTATGACCAACGGATCGACCGCGAGAGCGCCGCCGAGGTGCTCGCCGCCAAGGCCGCCGATGCCGCGGCCACCGCTGCCGAGGTCGAGGAACTGGGCGAGGAAGCGGTGCGCGCGCGGGCGCGGCGCAGTCCGGGGCTGTGGGAAAAGGCGCTGAGCAAGGGAGCCAAGGTGGCGCTTGGCGGCGCGGCGGCGGTGGCGGCGGGCAAGATCACCGGCACGAAGTCCCGCGCCAATCCGGTCGCCTCGGGCGTCACCTCGGTGGCCGGTTCGATCGCCAGCGATCTCGCCGGGCCGATCGTCGGGCGCTTCGTGCGCAATCTCATCGGCGGGCTGATGCGCTAGGGCGCGACGGGAGCAGGAGCGCCTTGCCGGGCGGTGAATGTTTCACGTGAAACATGCGCCCGAACGGCAAAACAACGGCAAAGGTGCATCAAAGCACCGCCAAAGCCCGGGGGGAGCCTTGGCGAAGGGCGGCACGATCAATCCCCCTGCCGCGCCACCATGCAGAAGGCATTGAGCTTGTTGCCGTCCGGATCGCGGAAATAGCCGGCATAGAAGCCCTCGTCCCCGCGCGGGCCGGGGGCGCCTTCGCAGGTGCCGCCATGGGCAAGCGCGGTGGCGTGGAGCGCGTGGACAGCTTCCGGCGTCTCGACCTCGAGCGCCACCATCACCCCATTGCCGACCGTGGCAGGCTGACCATCGAAGGGCAGCGTCGCGGCGATCCCCGGCGCCCCGCCCCACGCGCCCCAGGCGATGAAGCTGTCCGCCTCGATCATCCGCCCCACGCCGAAATGGGCCGCAATCGCATCATAAAAGGCCGCCGCGCGCGGCAGGTCATTGGTGCCAAGGGTGACATAGCCGATCATCGATGCTCCTCCCACGCGACTCGATGGATGAGAACATTACATGAACATTGGCAGGGCAACAAGGCTCCTCCCCCTCCCCCGTGCGCAGGGGCCGGAGCGGGCACGGTGGGCACGCAGGTTGAACACCCATCCCCACCCCTGCGCTCGAGGGGAAGGGGCCTGGGCTTTTCACAATGGCGCCGTCTCGCGCTCCAGCCAGGCGAGATCATCGCCGGTGAGGCGGGCCTTGAGCACTTCGCGCACCCTGGCGTGATAGGCATCGAGCCAGGCCACTTCCTCGGCGGTCATGAGGCGCTTGTCGATCAGCTTTCGGTCGATCGGCACGAAGGTGAGCGTCTCGAAGCCGAGCCAGCGGCCTTCCTGCCCTTCGATTGTCCGCTCCTCGACCAGCACGAGGTTCTCGATGCGAATGCCATAGTGGCCCTGCTTGTAATAGCCCGGCTCGTTGGAAAGGATCATGCCGGCGTGCAGCTCCTGCCCGGTGCCCGCCTGCCCGCCGCCGGGCTTGGCGATGCGCTGCGGGCCCTCGTGCACCGCAAGGAAGCTGCCCACCCCGTGGCCGGTGCCGTGGGCATAATCGCACCCCGCCTCCCACAAGAACTGGCGGGCCAGGACATCGAGCTGGGCCCCGCAGGTGCCTTGCGGAAACACCGCCCGGGCAAGCTGGATATGGCCCTTGAGCACCCGGGTGAAGCGATCGCGCATTTCCGCCGTGGGTTCGCCCGGCCCGATCCACACGGTGCGCGTGACATCGGTCGTGCCGCCGGGATATTGCCCCCCTGAATCAACGAGATAGATCGATGAAGGCGGGATCGGGATGTTGCTGTGCCGATCCACCTTGTAATGCGGCAGCGCGGCGTGGGGGCCGGCCGCGGAGATGGTGTCGAAGGACAGATCGACGAGGTCCGGATCCTCGCGGCGGAAGGCCTCGAGCCGCGCCGCGGCGGCGAGCTCGTCCACCCCGCCCCCCGGCGCATGCGTCTCCAGCCAGCGCAGGAAGCGCACCACGGCCGCCCCGTCGCGCGCCTGGGCCTCGCGCTGGCCCTGCTGTTCGACCGGGTTCTTGATCGCCTTGGCAAGGAGGGTGGGATCGGTCTTGAACGACACCTGCGCCCCGCCCGCCGCGAGCGCCTGGGCGATCGCCGCGACCGAGAAATCGGGATCGAGCACGACGCGCTTGCCCGTAAGTTCCCGGGCAAGCGCCGGGGCAAAATCGGCGCGGTTGCGGATCGTCACCGCATTGCCGAGGTGGCGCGCGAGCGCGGGGGTGACCTTCTCGGGCGCGATGAACAGCTCGGCGCTGCCGTCCCTGTGGGCGATGACATAGGCGAGCGCGACGGGCGTGTGGGCGATGTCGCTCCCGCGGATGTTGAGCAACCAGGCGATCGCATCGAGCGCGCTGATCACCAGCGCATCATCGCCCGCGCGCGCCAGCCACTCGGCGATGGCGGCGCGCTTCTCGGCGCTGGTGCGCCCCGCGAGCGCCTCGTCATGGGGCAGCGCCGGGGCGGTCGAGGGGGCGGGCCGATCGGCCCACACCGCATCGATGGGGTTGCCTTCGCTTGCCACCAGTTCGATGCCCTTTCCGGCCAGCGCCGCGGCAAGATCGGCGGCCCAGCGCGCGGTGTGGAGCCAGGGATCATAGCCGATGCGCGCCCCGGGCGCGCACACCTCGGCGAGCCAGCCCGCCAGGCTGTCAGCCGGGATGTTCTTGTAATCGAACAGCTCGCCTGCCACCTGTGCGCGCACCTGCACGGTGTAGCGCCCATCGACGAAGATCGCCGCGCGGGCTTGCGTCACCGCGGCAAAGCCGGCCGAGCCGCCGAAGCCGGTGAGCCAGGCGAGGCGCTGGGCATAGGCGCCGACATATTCGCTCATGTGCTCGTCCGAGATCGGCACGATGAAGCCTTCAAACCCGCGGCGCGCCAGTTCGGCGCGCAGGGCGGCAAGGCGGGCTTCATGGGGGTGCATCAGCATGGTCTTGATCCTTCAGGATTGCGCCGGGGCCTTGTGCTGGGCGGCCGGGGCACTAGTAGTGCGCATCATAGGCCCTCGCCGCGCCTCTTTCCACCCGCGGCCCTGCTGCCGGGCCGCCAACGAGGAATTGCCCGTGATGACGCGATCTGCCAGCGCCCTTGCCCTTGTCGCGGCGCTTGCCGCCGCCAGTCTTGCGCCTGCCGCCGCGCTTGCCACCACCCGAGAGGATCAAACCCGCGTGACCACGTCTTCCGCCCCTGCCAAGCACGCCATCAAGCCCCCCGTCGCCGCCAAGCGCGCGCACAGCTACACCGTGCACGGGATCACCGTCGAAGACCCTTACGACTGGCTCTACGACAAGTCCTACCCCAAGGTCGACGATCCCGAGGTGCTCGCCCATCTCGAGGCCGAGAACGCCTATTTCGAGGCGCAGATGGCCGCGCAAGCGCCCTTCATCGAGGCGCTGTTTGCCGAGATGCGCGCGCGCATCAAGGAAGACGATTCCACCGTGCCGCAGAAGGATGGCGACTATCTCTACTGGTCGGAGTTCGAGGAAGGCGCGCAATACAGGAAGCACTATCGCCGGCCCGTGGGCGGCGGAGAGCCGCAGCTGCTGCTCGATGAGAACGAACTGGCCGAGGGCCACGAATATTTCCGCCTCGGCGCCGCCTCGGTGAGCGAGAACGGGCGCTATCTGGCCTTTTCGGTCGATACCGATGGCTCGGAGCGTTACACCGCGCGGATCAAGGACTTGCAGACCGGCGCCTTGCTGCCCGACATCATCCCCAACCTGCGCAGCGACCTTGTCTGGGTGAAGAACGACACCGCGCTCGTCTATGGCCCCTCGACCGAGGAATGGCGCACGCTCGAGGCGAAGATGCACGTGATCGGCACCCCGATCGCGGCGGACGTGACGCTCTACAAGGAGGAGGACCAGAGCTTCGGCGTCGGCGCCGGCCTTTCCGCGCAGAAGGACTGGCTGATCATCTCGACCGGCGACAACGAGACCAGCGAGGTGCGCCTCGTGAGAGCCGCCGATCCCACCGCCGCGCCGATCCTGGTGAAGCCGCGGCGCAAGGGCGTGGAATACAGCGTCGATGTGCGCGAGGGCGAAGTGTGGGTGCTCACCAATGACGAGCACATCAATTTCCGCCTCGCCAAGGCGCCGCTCGACCGGCCGGACGCATGGGAGACGGTGATCGCCGGGTCGAACGACTTCTATCTCACCGATTTCCAGCTCTTTGCCGATTTCTTCGTCACCGAGGGGCGCCGCCAGGGCCTCGACCAGATCGAGCTGCGCCGCTACGCCGATCCGCAGCGCGCCACCCCGATCGCCTTTCCCGAGCCGAGCTACACCGCCGGGCTTTCGAACAACCCCGAATACGAGGTGCGCACACTCAGGCTCGCCTATCAGTCGATGGTGACGCCCGCGACGGTCTATGATTACGAGGTGGCGAGCGGCAAGCTCATCACTCTCAAGACCCAGGAAATCCCGAGCGGCTATGACCCCTCGCTTTATGTCTCCGAACGCCTGATGATCGAAGCGCGTGACGGGACGATGGTGCCGGTCAGCATCGTGATGCGCAAGGATCGGGCGGAGATCCTGAAGAAGGCGGGGATCGCGGGGCCGGGCCCGCTCCACCTCTATGCCTATGGCGCCTATGGCTATGCCGTGCCGCCGGGCTTTTCGACCACGCGCCTCAGCCTCGTCGATCGCGGCTTTGCCTATGCCATCGCCCATATCCGCGGCGGCGACGATCTCGGGCGGCGCTGGTATCTTCAGGGCAAGCTCTTTGCCCGGCGCAACACCTTCAACGATTTCGTCGATGTGGGCCGCGGCCTCATCGCCCGGGGCTATACGGCAGAAGGCATGGTGACGGCGAGCGGCGGCTCGGCCGGCGGCGAGCTGATGGGGGCGGTGATCAACCAGGACCCCGAGCAATATGGCGCGGTGGTGGCGCACGTGCCCTTCGTCGATGTCGTGAACACCATGCTCAACGAGAAGCTCCCCCTGACCCCGGGCGAGTGGCAGGAATGGGGCAATCCGATCAAGGACAAGGAGGCCTTTGCCTACATGCTCTCCTATTCGCCCTATGACCAGGTGAGCGCCAAGGCCTATCCGCCGCTGCTGGTGACCGCAGGGCTCAACGATCCGCGCGTCACCTATTGGGAACCGGCCAAGTGGGTGGCCAAGCTGCGCGAACTCAAGACCGACGACAACCTGCTGCTCTTGAAGACCAACATGGGCGCAGGCCACGGCGGGCAATCGGGCCGCTGGAACAGCCTCAGGGAGACGGCGGAGGAATATGCCTTCATCCTGTGGCAGATGGGCATGGCCCCCAAGAGCTGAGGGCGAATGAGGCGCCTTGCCTGCACCTTCGTGGCGCTGCCCGAGCACATCGACGAACTCGGGCATGTGAACAACACGGTGTGGGTGCAGTGGATTCAGGACATGGCCACCGCCCACTGGGATGCGGCGGCGCGGCCCGAGGACCGGGCGGCGTTCTTCTGGGTGGTGGTGCGCCACGAGATCGACTACCGCGGCAATGTGGGCCTCGGCGAGACCGTCCACGCCGAAACCTGGATCGAAGGCCCCGCCAAGGGAGCCAAATCACTGCGCCGGGTGGAGTTCAGCGACGCATCGGGCAGGCGCCTCGTCAGCGCCGCGACCACCTGGGCGATGCTCGAGCGCGCCAGCGGACGGCTGGCGCGGGTGCGGCCCGAGGTGCTCGCGCCGTTCCTCGATTGAAGGGCGTGGCCTCCTCCCTCGCTCGGGGAAGGGGGCCGGGGGGTGGGGCTCACACCGTCAGCGGCTGCCTCGCCCGATCGCCAACCCCTTCGCCCAAGGGCCAGGGGCCGCTCACGCCGCGCGCTCGTCCCGGCGCCGCTCCGGCGCAGGGCTGAACACCGTCAGCCGCTCATAGGCGAGGCGGTTGCGCCCGCTGGCCTTGGCCTCATACATCAGCGCATCAGCCCGGGCGTAGAACTCGGCAAAGGCCATCTTGTGGCGCGCCGCATCGCCCAGCATCACCACCCCCATGCTGGCGGTGACCGGCATCTCCAGCCCCGGCACCTCCTGGGCGATGCGCATCGGGATGGCGCGGCGCAGCGCCTCGGCGCGCTCGAGCGTGCGCGGCCCGCGCAGCAGCACCACGAATTCCTCACCCCCGAGCCTGACCGCGATCGAATCGCGGTCGCTGCCGCTGCGCAGCGCCCCGGCGCAGGCGATCAGCGCGGCATCGCCGACCTGGTGGCCGTGCAGGTCGTTGATCGCCTTGAAGCGATCGAGATCAACGAGGGCGAAGGTGTCAAAGCCCTGCGCCAGGAGCTCGTCGAAGCGCGCCTCGATCGCGCGGCGGTTCATCAACCCGGTGAGGGCATCGCGGGTCGAGAGCTGCTCGAGCATCCGCGCCTCGCTCACCGCCGCATCGCGCTCGCGCCGGATGGCGAGGAAGCGGTCGGCGATCGCAAGGCTGATCACCACCACCTCGATGCCGGCGGCGACGAACATCATCGTATCGAGGCTCGCAGGCCCGGCATAAAGGCCAAGCCCGCGCACCACCCGCTCGAGCGCGGCGGCGATCATCGGCACCCAGGCCACAGCCACGAAGATCGCCGAGCGGCTGCCGCGCCGGATCGCATGGGCGATGGCAAACAGGGTGACCGCCGCGCCCGGGGTGATGGTGAGGAAATAGGCCAGATCATCGAAGGACTGGGTGGCCTCGAACTGGAGGGTGAAGAACCCCGGCACGAGGATGCTGAACCAGCCCCACCAATAGATCAGCCGCCGCACCCGCGGGGCGAGCGCCCCGGCCTCGAGAAAGGCGCTCAGAAACAGCAGCGCCGCGCCGCTGCTGAGCGCCCAGCACAGCGGCGCGAGCACCGCCAAGAGCGGCACCGGCAGCGCGACGAAGACATTGATCAGCCCCCCGGCAAACAGCACATAGCCGATCATCCCCGTCACCAGCAGCGCGTGATAGATGACGAAGCGCTCGCGCAGCACGAGATAGAAGGTGATGTCGAACAGCAGCGGCAGCACCAGCATCCCCAGGACCAGCGCCAGCAGCATGATCTCCACCTGGCTGCGCGCTACCGCCTCGGGATGATCGGCGAGGCGCGCCTCGGTGAGCAGCGGGATCGAATGGGGCTTGTCGATCCGCACGATCACCGCGCGGGTCCGGGGCGTGACCTCGGGCAGCGGCAGGGTGAACACCGGCCCGGCGCCGATCGGCGTCCCCTCGCTCTCGGCAAAGCGGCGGCTCACCATGCGCCCATCGGCATCGAGCACGGCAAGGGTGATGGCCTCGTGCCGGGCGGTGCGCGAGTAGAAGAAGCGCGGGGGCGCGCCATCGGCCCAGGCCTCGGCCTCGAAGCGCAGCCAGGCCACCGGCGGGCTGCGATGGGTGGGTGCCCCGTCGCAGGTCCAGGCCGTGCGCGGCGCCATCGCGGCCAGATCGCGCGCGGGTGCGGAGGTGGCATGGCAGGTGGGCGCATAGGCCATCTCCTTCGCGGAGTGCGCCGCCGCCGGCGCGGCCCATGCCAGCGCGAGCAGCACGGCGGCGAGAATCAGCCGGACAGGATCGCGCGGGAAGGCCATGGGCGCGAGCATAGCCAGAGAGCCCTTACGATGCTGTTAAGGAGGCCATCCCAATTCCGAAAGGAAAATCCCTCAAATCCATGGGCTTGCCGAATCGCTGATGCGCCCCCTCGGAATGTTGCGCAGGGCCGCCGGGGCGCAACCGCGCGCGGGCGGAGGCAAGCGGCGCCGATGGTAACCGACCTGTCATCAATCGCGCCTAGCGGGCAGGCTGGCCACAAGCGGGAATTGCCGATGACCAAGCCCTTCTCCACCCTGACGCGCAGTGCCGCAGCGCTCGGCCTTGCCGCGCTCGCGCTGGCCGGCTGCGATGGCGGCGGAGCGACGCGCAACTCGGTCCACGCGGTCGGCTCCTCGACGGTCTATCCCTTCGCCAAGGTGGTGGCCGAAAACTTCAGCCGCGCCAATCCCGACATGCCCTCGCCGCTGATCGAATCGACCGGCACCGGCAACGGCATCCAGCTGTTCTGCTCGGGCATCGGCCCCAACACCCCCGACATGGCCAATGCCTCGCGGCGGATGAAATTGTCCGAGTTCGACACCTGCGTGGCCAACGGGGTGGACGAGATCATCGAGCTTGAAGTGGGGCTCGACGGCATCGCCTTTGCCTCGGCCAAGGGCGGGATCATGCTCGATCTGAGCCCGCGCACGGTTTACGAGGCGCTCGCCGCCAATCCCTATGGCAAGCCGCAGACCGCCAAGACCTGGAAGGATGTCGATCCGAAGCTCCCGGCCGAGCCGATCATCGTCTATGGCCCGCCCTCGACCTCGGGCACGCGCGATGCGCTCAAGGAGCTGGTGCTCGAGGCGGGCTGCCTCACCAATCCCGAGATGGCCGCGCTCAAGCAGGCCGACGAGGACAGGTTCAAGAAGATCTGCACCGAGGTGCGCAGCGATGGCGGCTATGTCGATCAGGGCGAGCAGGACAACCTGATCGTCCAGAAGATCGTCGGCAATCCGCGCACCGTGGGGGTTTTCGGCTATTCCTACATGGAGGAAAACCTCGATCGGGTGCAGGGCCTGCCGATGAACGGGGTGGCGCCGACCTACGAGAACATTGCGAGCTTTGCCTATCCCGGCGCGCGGGCGATGTATGTCTATGTCAAGAAATCGCACCTGCGCGCGATCCCGGGGCTTGAAGCCTTCATGCAGGAATGGGCCAAGAGCTGGGGCAAGGGCGGGCCGCTGACGCGCGTGGGCATGGTCGCCATGCCCGAGGAGGCAATGGCGATCAACGCCGCCAAGGTGCGCGACAAGACCATCCTCACCCGCGAGGAGCTGGCCGGGAAATAGCCGGGCCTGCGCGATTGCCGCGCGCGCCGCGCCGCGCTAGGCTGCCGCGCATGAGCGCGCGCAAGATCGCCGAGTGGCACGCGGCTGGCCTGATCGATGCGGCCACGCGCGACCGGCTGCTCGCGCATGAAGCCGCCCATGCCCGCCCGCTGCTGATCTGGGCGGTGTGGGGCATCGGCGCGCTGACGATCGGCCTCGGGCTGATCTCGCTGATCGCGGCCAATTGGGAAGCGATCCCGGCGGAGGTGCGGCTGGGCATCCACCTCGCGCTGATCGCCGCGCTCGTGGGCCTGCTGGTGGCGCGCGAGGCGCGGCTGGCGGCAAGATCGCCCTGGGCGGCAGAGGCGCTGGTGTTCGTGATCGCGGCGCTCGGCCTCACCTTCTTCGGCCATCTGGGGCAGGCCTATCAGAGCGCCGCGCCGCTGTGGCAGCCGCTGGGGCTGTGGCTCGCCTTGTTTGCGCCGCTGATGCTGCTGACGGGGCGCGGCTGGCCGGTGGCGCTCGCGCTCGTCGGCGGGCTTGCCTGGTGCGCCTGGGACCATGCCGGCGCGGCCCTTGGCGGTGATGAACCGGACGCCGCCCTGCGGCTGTGGATCGGGCTCGCCACCGCCGCGCCGCTCCTCCTCGCCCCGCTCGCCGCTGCCTTGCGCGCCCGCAGCGCGCGCAGCTCCTTCTGGCGCCGGCTCGAGCAGCTCGCGCTCGCCTATGGCGTGGCCGGGGCCTCGCTCGCCTGCGCGCTGGCGAGCGCCGGGGAGCTGGGCCGGGGGGAGATGCAGCAAACGGCGCTCCAGCTGCTGGCCAGCGCGCTGGTCGGCCTTGTCGCCGGGGCTGGGGTGGCGGCGCTGCGGCCCGGCGCCTCGGGGCGGATGGCCGGCGCGATCATCGCCGGGGCGGGGCTCACAGCGGCGCTGGCGGCCTTTGCCAATGGCCACACCCTGCCTGCCGCAGCGCTGCTGCTGGCGCTGTGGGCGGGGATCGCCGCGGCCGCGCTCGCCGCGGCGTGGCGCGGGGTGTTCCAGCTGGCCGTGGGGGTGATCGCGGTGCGCCTCATCATCCTCAGCTTCGAACTCGCAGGCGATCTGCTCACCAGCGGCCTCGGCCTCATCCTTGCCGGGCTGATGATCCTTGGCATAGCCTGGCTCGCCGTCAGGCTGTCGCAGCGCCTTGCCCCTGCGGCGGGGGGTGAGCCATGATCCGCGCCGCCCGCCTCGCCGCGGCGCTGCTGCCGCTTGCCGGCCTTGCGCTGATCTGGGCGGCGGGCGCGCGCCACTATCAGCAAGGCACCGCATGGGAGGTGCCGATCGCGGGCTATGACCCGCGCGACGTGCTGCGCGGGCACTTTGTCGCCTTCACCTATGATTGGCCCGGGGTCGAGCCCTTCAACGGCCCGCCGCCCGAGGCCCTGTGCCTCGAGGGCAAGGCCCCGCGGCTGGTGCGGGTGCGCCCCGCCGGCGCCAGCGCCCCCTGCCCCCACCGCCTGCTCGCCAGCCGGGCCGAGGGCGAGGGCTGGGACAGGCTGATGCGCGGGCGGCTTTACGTGGATCAGGACAAGGCCGCCATGGTCGAGCAGCAATTGCAGCGCCCGGACCAGCGCGGGATGGTGACGATCCGCCAGCGCGCAGACGGCAGCTTCACCCCCATCGCCATCCGCTTCCGCCCGCTCACCCCGGCCGAGCGGGAAGCGCGCGAAGCGGAAGGCGAAGGGGCGGGAAGCACCCGCCCCCCACCCCCGATCATGGCGCGCTAGGCCGGGCGGGGATCAGAACCGCGCGGTCAGCTCCACCCCATAGAAGCGCGGCTCGCCCGGGATGAAGGTGGGGATGGTGAAGGCCCCGCCGGTGTTGCCCGCATCGAGCAGGAAGTCCTTGTCAAAGGCGTTGCGGATGAAGCCCGCCAGCTCATAGCGGTTGTCGGCAAAGCTCACCCCGGCGCGGGCATTGACCAGCGTCACCGGCCCCTGGCTGATGAGCGGATTGTTGGGCACCTCGAAGAAGATGCGGCTGCGGTGGGTGATGCTGGGGGTGGCAAAGAGGCGCACCCCATCGGCGAGCGGATAATCGAGCGTCAGCCCGCCCGAGGCCTGGACTTCGGGCTGCAGGCGGAAGCGCGCCCCGGCAAAGGCGGGGGAGAAGGCGCTGTTGCGATCGATCCCCCCGTCGATATAGCCGATATTGCCGAAGAGACTGAGCCAATCGGCCAGCCGCAGCGCCAGTTCCGCCTCGACCCCGAGGTTGCTCGCCCGCCCGGCGCTGGCGGTGACGAAGGCCCCGGTGGGATTGCCGTTCTGGTCGAGCTGGGCGACCGAGACCTGGAAATCATTATAGACCTGGTAATAGACCCCGAGCGCGCCCGAGACCGCCCCGGCGGCAAACTTCAGCCCGCCCTCGTAATTCCACACGATCTCCTCGGCCACTTCCTGGACATTGGGCAGCACCTGGGTGCCGCTGCGCCGCGCATTGACCTGCACCACCGGCGAGCGGCGCCCGCGCGAGACCGTGGCAAAGACGTTGACGTCATCGCTGATGCGGTAGAGCGCGTTGAAGCGCGGCAGCACCGCGCCGAAGCGGTCATCGGCCCGGAAGGTGCGGCCCTGGGTGTCGATCTGCCCGGGGATCAGCGGCGCCCCGCTCAGAAGCGCATTGGGCACCCGGGCAAAGAAGCCCGAGCGGCGGTATTCGTCGAGGAAGCGCACCCCGGCAGTGAGCTCGAGCCTGGGGAAGGGGATCCAGGTGGCATCGACAAACACCGAATAGGCCTCGTTGCGGCCCTGGTTCTCGAACACCGAGGAATAGGCAAAATTGGTGATGCCCTGCGCCGGAACGCTGCCGTCGGGGGCGACGCAGGGAGTGGCGCCGAAGGGGCGACCGGCGGGCGGAACACCGAACAGCGTGGTCAGGCATTGCAGGAACAGGCCCTCCTCGGTGGCGAAGGGCACGTTCTGCCGCCCGTCCTCGATGAACACGTTCCAGCCAAAGCTCGCGCGCAGGCGCTTGCCCGTATAGGTGAAGCGGCCCTCGTGGCTGACCTGCCAGCCATCGGCGATCTCGGCAAATTCGAGGAAGGGCGCAGCCGAGCCATCGGCGTCAAACACCTCGCGGCTGTCAAACCGGCGATAGCCATTGACCGTGGTGAAGGTCCATTCTTCGTCGAACTGGTGGGCGATGGTGAGGTTGAGATCATAGACCTCGCGGTTGAGGCCGAGCTGGTCATCGCCGAGCACCGCCGCGGCGGCAGGATTGCCGCCGAGATTGGCCGGGCGGAAGGCATTGGCCGCCCCGCCCGGCGCGCCGAGGAAGGCCGGGAAACGGCCCGAGACGAAGGGCGTGCCACCGTTCCTCTGCTGGTCATAGGTGCCGATGAGATCGACGGTGAGGTCAGGCGTGGGCGTCCAGCGCAGCGAGGCGCGCAGGCCGAGCTGGTTCTGGGCGTAAAGCTCCTTTTCCTGATTGGGCGAGAGGTTCTCGGCATAGCCATCGCGGGTGCGCCATTCGCCCGCGAGGCGGAAGGCCAGCGCATCGCTGCCGAGATTGACGAAGCCGCCGAGCAGGGTCTGGTTGAAATTGCCATAGCCGCCGCGCAGTTCGGCGGCAAAGCCGGGACGGGGCTTGGCCGAGACCAGGCTGATCGCGCCCACCGCGCTTGCCGTGCCGAACAGCGTCGCCTGCGGGCCCTTGATCACCTCGACCCGTTCGAGATCGTAGATCGCCTGATAGGAACCGCGCGAGCGCGAGATATCGACCCCGTTGTAATAGAGCGTGACGCGCGGGCCCTGCTGGGCCGAGCCTGAATCCGAGGTGATGCCGCGGATCACCACCCCGGGGTTGTTGGCGCTCTGCTCCTGGATGTTGAGACCCGGGGTGTAATAGGAAAGCTCGTCGAGATCGGTGACGCCGAGCGCGCGGATGCGCTCGCCGCTCAGCGCGCTGATGGTGATCGGCACGTCAAGCGCGCGCTGTTCGATCTTCTGGGTGGTGACGATGATTTCGTTGAGCGCGCCGCTGTCCTCCCCGGCCTGCTCGGCGGATGCGGCGTCCTGCGCCAGGGCGACCTGGGGCGCAAGGGCAAGGGCGGCGGCAAGCGCGCCGAGCGAGGCGCGCAGGGCAAGGGTGCGGTTCATGGCTTGGGCTTCCCTTCTGCAAGTGGAGAGAGGCCCTCGCCCCTGACAGGCGATGGTGACGCGGGTTTGACGCGCGCGTGACGCGCAGATGACCGGCGATTTACAGTTTGAAGGCGTGGCCAGCGCGCATCACCCGCCCCGGCTCGCCGGGGTGAGGCGAAAGGTCAGATGGGCAAGGCAGATGGGCCGCTTGGGTCGGCCGGTCAGATCGGCCAGTCAGATCGGCCAATCAAATCGGATTGCCGTCACGGTCGCGGAAGATCTCGCGCCGGCCGACATGGTTGGGCGGGCCGACCAGGCCTTCGGCCTCCATCCGCTCGATCCACTTGGCGGCGGTGTTGTAGCCCACCCCCATCTGGCGCTGGAGCCAGCTTCCCGAAGCCTTCTGGTTCTCGAACACGATCTGGCAGGCCTGGCGATATTTGCGCTCCTCGGGATTGTCCGAGGCGGCAAGATCATCGTCAAAGCCGAAGCTGCCGTCCTCGGGCTCCTCGGTCACGGCATCGACATAGTCGGGCTTGCCCTGCGCGCGCCAGAAATCGGCCACCGCCTCGACCTCCTCGTCCGAGACGAAGGGGCCGTGGACGCGCATCATCGCGCCGGTGTTGGGCTTGTAGAGCATATCGCCCTTGCCCAGCAGCTGCTCGGCGCCCTGCTCGCCGAGGATGGTGCGGCTGTCGATCCGGCTCGTCACCTTGAAGCTGATGCGGGTGGGCAGGTTGGCCTTGATCACCCCGGTGATGACATCGACGCTGGGGCGCTGCGTGGCCATGATGAGGTGAATGCCCGCCGCCCGGCTCTTTTGCGACAGGCGCTGGATCAACACCTCGATCTCCTTGCCCACCGTCACCATCAGGTCGGCCAGTTCATCGACGATCAGCACGATCTGCGGCAGCGGCTGGTAATCGAGCTGCTGCTCCTCGAACAAGGGCTCGCCGGTCTCGGGGTCAAAGCCGGTCTGCACCCGGCGACCCAGGGGCTTGCCCCTGGCGATGGCGGCGGCGACCTTCTCGTTGAAGGAATTGATGTTGCGCGAGGAAATCGCGCTCATCATGCGATAGCGCCGCTCCATCTCCTCGACCGCCCATTTGAGCGCGCGCACCGATTTGTGCGGCTCGGTCACCACGGGGGAGAGCAGGTGCGGGATATCGTCATAGGTCTTGAGTTCGAGCACCTTGGGATCGATGAGGATGAGGCGCAGTTCGGAGGGCGTGAAGCGGTAGAGCAGGCTCAAGAGAATGACGTTGAGCCCCACCGACTTGCCCGAGCCGGTGGTGCCCGCCACCAAGAGGTGCGGCATGGCGGCCAGATCGGCGATCACCGGATCGCCGGCGATGTCCTTGCCGAGGATGATCGGCAGATTGCCCTTGGCCTCGGCAAAGGCGGCGCAGGCGGCCAGTTCCTTGAGCATCACCGTCTGGCGATCCTGGTTGGGCAGTTCGATGCCCATCACCGTGCGCCCCGGGATCGGCGAAACCCGCGCCGAGACCGCGCTCATGTTGCGGGCGATGTCCTCGGCCAGGCCGATCACCCGGCTGGCCTTGATGCCGGGGGCGGGCTCAAGCTCGTACATCGTCACCACCGGGCCGGTGCGCACCGCGGTGATCTCGCCCTTGACGTTGAAATCATCGAGCACGGTCTCGAGCAGGCGGGCGTTGCGCTCGAGCGCGAGCTTGTCGAGCCGCGGCGCCTGGTCGGCAGGCGGCTCGGCAAGAAGATCGAGGCTGGGCAGGCGATAGGCGGCGAACATGTCGCCCTGCGCGCGCGGCGCGGTCTCGGCCCGGCGCGGCGGGGCAGAGGGATCGCTGATCTCGGGCGCGCGGCGCGGCGGATCGAGGATCACGCCCGCCTCGGCCCCGGCGCGGCCCGCGCGGCGCGGCCTTGCGCCAGGCCCGGCGGCCTGCGCATCGTCATCGCCGGCATAGGCAAGCGCGGGCACCGCCCGGCGGCCCGGCAGCGCCAGGCGCAGCGGCAGGCGGCGCGGCCCGCCGCCCCCGAGAAACGCGGGCAGGCTGATGAGCGCGCGCCAATCGATCGCGAAGATGCGGGTGAGCAGCGCGGCTGCCAGCGCCAGCGCGCCAAGCGCCAGCGCGAGGATCACCCAGCCCTGCGCGCCCGCGCCGAAGCGCGCCGCCACGGCCTTGACCGCCGCGGCCCCAAGCAGGCCGGTGAGCCCGCCGGCCTGCGCCGGAAGGCCGCCGATCGGCCCTTCGAAGGCCAGCGCGAGCACCGTGGCGATGAGCGCCATGGCAATCAGCAGCAGCGCGCTTGGCATCCACCAGCGGGTGGTCTCGGGCGCATCGCCATTTTCGACATCGCGCCACAGCTTGCGCGCCGAGACATAGAGCAGCGGCACCAGCAGCACCCCCGGCAGGCCGAAGATCGCCAGCACCCGGTCTGCCGCCCAGGCGCCGGGGCGGCCCATCCAGTTGGCGATGGCGGCCGGGTCTGCCGCGGTCGAGGGGCTGGGATCGGTCTGGGTGTAGCTCGCCAGCGCCAGCACGAGGAACAGCGCCGCCCCCAGCAGCATGCCCGCGCCCAGCATCTGCGCCAGCCGGCGCAGGCTGCGGCGCAGCCCGGCGCGCCATTCGGCATCGCTGCGGCGGGCGGATTTGGCGGGCGGGGCCGCGCGGCTGGCCATGATCACGTCTCCTTGGTGGAACACATGATGAATCCTCGGCGAGTCCCGGTCAAGCAATCTGCGCCGGGCGGCGCGGCGCGCTGAGGCCGTCGATCGCGGCCCAGCGCGGCCAGCCGAGCGCGCGGGCGCGGCGCGCATCCATGCCGCCGAGCGCGATCACCGGCACGGGCGCGCGGCGGGCAAGAAGGCCGAAGCGCACCGGCCCCAGCACCTTGCCGCCGGGGTGCGAGGCGGTGGGAAAGACCGGCGAGAGCAGCGCCGCATCGGCCCCGCAGCGCCCTGCCAGCGCCAGTTCGGCGAGGCTGTGGGCGGTGGCGAGGCGGATCGTGCCGGCGCGGCGCGCCCCGAGGGCGCGCGGGCTGGCATAGGCCCCCTCGGCCCCCCAGGCGCGGGCCTCGGCTGCCGATCCGGCCAGCACCACCACCAGCCCGCGCGCGCGGGCGCGGCGCCGCAGCGCCACGAAGCGCGCCCGGCGCTGCGGGCGGCCCAGGTGATAGTGGCGATAGATCAGCCCCGCCCCACGCGGCAGGCGCACGAGCGCGCGCTCGAGCACGCGGTCATTGCGCGCATCGCTCAAGAGCCACAGGGCAGGCAGGGTGTTGGCGCGGCGCATCGAGCGGCTATAGAGCGCCGCCATGGAAAAGGCAGCCTCCCGTCTCGACACCGTGCGCGCCAATATCGCGCGCATCTGCAAGCCCGCGCGCCGCGCGCCCGAAGACATCACCCTGATCGCGGTGAGCAAGACCCACGGCCCCGAGGCGATCCGCCCGCTGATCGCCGCCGGGCAGCGCGTGTTCGGCGAGAACCGGGTGCAGGAGGCCGCGGCCAAGTGGCCGGCGCTGCGCGAGGCCCATGGCGAGGTGGAGCTCCACCTTGTCGGCCAGCTGCAATCGAACAAGGCCGAGGAGGCCGTGGCGCTGTTCGACTGCATCCATTCGCTCGACCGGCCGAGCCTGCTTGCCGCGCTCGCCAAGGCGATGGACAGGCAGGGGCGGCGCGTGCCCTGCTTCGTCCAGGTCAATATCGGGGCCGAGCCGCAGAAGGGCGGCTGCGCGATCGAGGCCCTGCCGGCCTTCCTTGCCGAGGTGCGCCGGGCCGAAATCCCGCTCGCCGGGCTGATGTGCGTGCCCCCGGCAGGGATCGAGGCGGCGCCCTTCTTCGCGCTGCTCGCCAGGCTTGCCGCCGACAATGGGGTGCGCGGCCTCAGCATGGGGATGAGCGATGACTATGAGGCCGCGGTGATGCTGGGCGCGACGCACCTGCGCATCGGCAGCGCGCTGTTCGGCCCGCGCGGCTGATCCGCCCCGCCAAAAGGAAAGGGCGCCCCGTTGCCGGAGCGCCCCCCTTTTTGAAAGGCCTGCGCGCGGCCAGCCCGCTCAGTAGTTGAACCTCGCGGTGATCCCGTAGGTGCGCGGCTCGCCGAGGAAGTGCGAGAAGATCTGCCGCCCGCCCGGAAACTGCGGATCGACGAAGGGCGCCGAGGCCGTGCCCGCCTGGAACGGCGAGTTGAAGGCGACCTGGGCAAAATCCTCGTTGAAGATGTTCTGCCCCCACAGCTCCACCGACCACTTGAGATCCGGCCCGCGCAGGCCGATGCGGGCGTTGAACACCGCGAAATCATCCTGCTCCTTCTGCGGGAACAGGTCAGACCCGGTGTTGAACTGCGAGGTGTAGCGCCCGTCGAAGTAGAACAGCGCCGAAAGCCCGTTCCCGCCGATTGCCGGAGTCCAGGCGATGCTGCCCGTCACCACATATTCGGGCGCGTTCGACAGATTGTCGCCCGGCAGCTTGCGCAGCGCCGGATCGAGTGGGGCACCGGCGCTGCTGCCGACCAGATCATCGCGATACCTGGTGTTGGCATAGGTGAGACCGGCGGTGAGGTTGAGATCTGCGATCGGGTTGATCTGGGTTTCGATTTCCACGCCCTCGGTGCGCACACCCCAGCTCACATCGCCCGCAGCACAGGCGCCGGTGGCGGCGCTGGTGTCGGTATCGCTGTCCGGCCCGCCGACAAGATCGCCCTTGCAGCCGTTGATGCTTTGCACGAGGAACACCGTGCCGTTGAAGGTGTTGAGCTGGAAGTTGCTGAAATCCGAACGGAAAGCAGCAAGGCTTACACTGAAAGGCCCGGTCGCATACTTGGCGCCCAGCTCATAGCTGTCGACCAGCTCGGGCTCGAACTGGAGGTTGCCGACCAGCGCCTGAGCGCCGGCCTGACCGCCGAAGGGCAGGGTCGGGGCCTTAAGCGCCGAGCGATCGAGGTTGAAGCCCCCCGCCTTGTAGCCGCGGGCATAGCTGGCATAGAGCAGCAGATCGTCGGTCGCCTTGTAGGAGAGGATCGCCGTGCCGGTCCATTCGTCCTCGCTGCGGGTATCGCGGATCGAGACGTTGTTGAGCTCGGCGGTCGAGTTGCCCTGGCACGACAGGCCGATCAGCGCCCCGGCCAGCGCCCGGGCGGTGGCGTTGGGGCTGGACAGATCGTCGAGCACCAGCCCCTGCACCGTGGTGCACACGGTGTTGTCATTGCCGAAGGTGGCAGAGAAGTCCTTGTCGTCATTGGTGTAACGCAGGCCCAGGGTCAGCGCCAGACGATCGGTGATGTTGATGATGTTGTGGGTGAACAGCGCCCAGTTGGTGCCGTCCTGGAAATAGCGGTCATTGGTCGAACCGCGGTTGTTGAGCCCATCGAGCGCGGTGAAGGCGGCCACGATATCCGCCCCCGAGGCCCCGGTGGCCGCAGCGATCGTCGCCGGGCCGACCCCGGGCGCGACGCAGAGCGGGTTGGTGGGCGAATAGAGCCCGGCAAGGCCCCCGCCCGAGATGATCCGGCAGGTGGCAAAGCGCCCATACTGGTTGCCGAAGCGCAGGTTGTCGCGCACCGTCAGCTTCTCGTTGGCGAAGAAGCCGCCCACCAGCCAGTCGAGCGTGCCGTCGAAGGCCTCGCCCTGCAGGCGGATTTCCTGGGTGAAGGTGTGGAACTGGCGATAGGCATCATCGCTGGGGGCGCGGAACAGGATATCGACCGTGCCGTAATCGGTGTCCGAACCCTGGCCCGAACGGTATTCGCGATAGGCGGTGATCGAGGTCAGGCTCGCGCCGCCCAGATCCCAATCGACCTGGGCGGAAAAGCCGTAATCCTTGGTCTTGCCGGCATAGCTGCGCCCCGGGGTGACCGAGACGGTGCGGTCATAGCCCTGGTTGAAGGCCGCCAGCGACTGGCCGAGATCGCGCAGCACGTTGATGATGTTGTTGCCGTTGGGCTGCAGCGGCGAGAGCGGGGTTGAGGGATTGTTGAGATTGCCGATCAGCGGGTTGATGCTGCTGTCCACATAGGTGGCCGCGCAGCACTTCTCGTCGCGGAAGGTATAGTCGGCGATCAGGCGCACCGAGAGATTGTCGGTCGGCTCGAACAGCAATTGTCCGCGCAGGAAAAAGCGATCGCGGTCGTTGATGTCGGTGTTGTTGGCCGGATCGAAATAGAAGCCGTCACGCCGGACATAGACGCCATCGAGCCGGGCGGCGAGGTTCTCGCTCAGCGGCCCGGTGATGCTGCCGCCGATGCGGACGAAATCATAATTGCCATAGGTCACTTCGCCGACCGCGCCGAAATCGAAATCGGGCTTCTTGGAGAAGATGCTGATGAGGCCCGCCGAGGAGTTGCGCCCGCCGAGCGTGCCCTGCGGCCCGCGCTGCACCTCGACCCGATCGATCTCGCCCAATTCATTGAGGCCGATGCCCGAGCGCGAGCGATAGACCCCGTCGATGAACACCGGCACCGAGCTTTCCAGCCCCGGGTTGTCCCCCACGGTGCCGATGCCGCGGATGCGCGCCGCGCCATTGGCTTCGGTGCCGGTCGAGGAGACCAGCAGCGAGGGCGCCACCTGGTTGAGCTGGCGGATGTCGTTGACCCCGCTGTTGAGCAGGGTTTCCTGGCTGATCGCGGAAATCGCCACCGGCACATCGGCCAGCGCCTGCTGGCGGCCTTGGGCGGTGACGATGATGACGTTCTCGGGGGCCGGTTCAGCGCCCTGTTCCTGCGCCTCCTGCGCAAGCGCGGCCGAGGGCGCCATGGCCATGCCGGCTCCCAGCAGGGCCAGGGCACGAAGCGAAGTCGAACATTTCATCCTTGGGCTCTCCCATCCTGATTGTTTTGAGGGTTGATTATGCCAAGCGCCGCGGCGCGCAAGCCGGCTTGCGCAGGGTTCGTGCAAATTGTGACGCAGGTGTTGCACTTATGCCTGCGCCAGCTCGGGCTGGGGCTGCTCGCGCGCGGCTTCGAGCAGCGCCGCCTCGATCTCGGCCAGCCTTTGGGCGCCCTTGATCTTCGCGCCGGTGAGATCGGTGACATAGAAGGTGTCGGCCGCGGCCTCGCCATAGGCGGTGATATGGGCCGAATGGACGATGAGGTTGGCCTTGAACAGCGCATAGGCGAGGCGGTTGAGCAGCGCCGGGCGGTCGCGCGCGGTCACCTCGATCACGGTGAAGTGGTTCGAGGCATCATTGTCGAAGCCGACCCGCGGGGCGACATCGAAGGCGCGGGCGCGCGAATGGGCGAGCGGGCGCGCGGCAAGGCGCGGCACCAGCTCGACCTTGGCGAGCAGGGCATCGCGGATGCCCTTGTCGATCCGGGCGATCTGCGCGGCCTCGCGGAAGGGCTGGGCGGCATGGTCCTGCACCAGGAAATTGTCGAAGGCATAGCCATTCTTCGCGGTGTGGATGCGCGCATCGATGATGTTGCCGCCGGCAAGGTGAATGCCCCCGGCCATGCGGTAGAACAGCCCGGGATGATCGAGCGCGATCACGCTCACCCGGGTGGCGCCGCGCGCCTCGTCCACCTCGCACTGGATCGACAGCGCCTCGCCCGCTGCCCGCGCCGCGGCATATTGGGCAAGGTTGCTGGCGATCACCTCCTCGGGCTCGGCGATCCAATAGGCATCGCCGAGCAGCGCCCCGGCGCTGCCAACCAGATCGGCCTTCTCGCCCAGGAGCCGCGCCGCCGCCTCCTTCTTCGCCGCCACCCGCTGGGCCCGCCCGTGGCCCTTGTGGCCGAGCCGCAGGCGCTCCTCGGCGGCATCGTAAAGCTCGCCCAGAAGCTGGGCCTTCCAGCTGTTCCAGGTGCCCGGGCCGACCGCGCGGATATCGACCGCGGTGAGGATCGCCAGGTTGCGCAGCCGCTCGAGGCTCTGCACCTCGGCGACGAAATCCTCGATCGTCTTGGGATCGGTAAGATCGCGCTTCTGCGCGGTGCGGCTCATGAGGAGGTGGTGGCGCACCAGCCAGGCAACGAGATCGGTTTCCTTCTCGCTGAGGCCGAAGCGCGGGCACAGGCGATGTGCGACCTCGGCCCCCAGCACCGAATGATCCCCCCCGCGCCCCTTGGCGATATCATGCAGCAGCACCGCGACATAGAGCGCCCGGCGCGAGGCGACCTTGCCGATCTCGCGGGTGGCGCGCGGGTGATCGGCGCAAAGCAGCCCGCGCTCGATCTGGCTGAGCAGCCCGATCGCGCGGATGGTGTGCTCATCGACGGTGTAGTGGTGATACATGTCGAACTGCATCTGCGCGTTGACCCGGCCGAAATCGGGCACGAAGCGGCCGAACACCCCCGCCTCGTTCATCCACCGCAAGGCGGTTTCAGGGTCGCGGCGCCCGGCGAGCAGCTCGAGGAACAGCGCATTGGCGCGCCGGTCGCGGCGCACCGCGCCATCGATGAGGCGCGCATCGCGCCCGGCCTGGCGCATGGTTTCGGGGTGGATTTCAAGGCCCTCGGCCTCGGCCAGCTGGAACAGCTCGATGAGCCGCACCGGATCGGCGCGGAACCAATCATCGCCGGGCGCGCGCAGCCGCCCGCCTTCGACGCTGTAGCCCTTGAACCGGCGCGGCCGCTGGGTCCAGCCGGCAAAGAAGCCGGTGCGCGCGCGCTTCTTCGCCATCTCCTCGTCGAGATGGGCGAGGAACACGCCGGTGAGGCTGCCCACCCGCTTCACCTGGAGGAAGTAATATTGCATGAAGCGCTCGACCGCGCTCTTGCCCGGGCGCTCGGCAAACTGCATCCGCTCGGCCACGGCGCGTTGCAGATCGAAGGTCAGCCGGTCCTCGGCCCTGCCGGTGATGATGTGCATGTGGCAGCGCACCGCCAGGAGGAAGCCCTCGGCACGGCGGAAGCTGCGGTATTCGTTCGGAGTGAGCAGCCCGACATCGACCAGCGCGGCGGCATTTTCCACCCGGTGGATATATTTGCCGATCCAGTAGAGCGTCTGCAGGTCGCGCAAGGCGCCCTTGCCTTCCTTGACATTGGGCTCGACCACATAGCGGCTGTCGCCCATGCGCTTGTGGCGCGCCTCGCGCTCGGCGAGCTTCTCGCTCAGGAACTGGCGTTCCGATCCGCGCGCCACCTCGTTCCAGAAGCGGGCGCGCAGCTCCTCGAACAGCGCCTGCTCGCCCCACACCATCCGGCTTTCGAGCAGGGCCGTGCGGATGGTCAGATCCTCGCGCGCCATGCGCAGGGTGTCGCCCACGGTGCGGCTCGAATGGCCGACCTTGAGGCCCAGGTCCCACAGCAGGTAGAGCATGGTCTCGATCACCTGCTCGCACCACGGCGCGCGCCGGTGCGGGGTGACGAAGGCGACATCGACATCCGAATGCGGCGCCATCTCGGCCCGGCCATAGCCCCCCACCGCGAGGATCGCGAGGCGCTCGGCCAAGGTGCGGTTGGGGACGGGATAGAGATGGGTGGTGACGTGATCGTGGATCACCCGCAGCAATTGATCGATGAGGAAGGCATGGCCCGCGGTCACCTCGTGCCCGGCCGAGGGCGCTGCGGCGAGCCGCCGGGCCAGTTCCTCCCGCCCCTGGTCGAGCGCCGCGCGCAGCGCCCCGAGGATCGCCACTCGCGCCGCGGCGCCCTCGGCCGCATGGAGCGCGGCGATCTCCTCGGCGAGCGCGCGCCGGTCGATGATCGCGCGCTGGCCCGGCACGCGCGGCGCGCGGGTGGGGGCCATCACCATGCCTTCGCGCGCGCGCTCACGCGGCCACGGCCCCGCTCGTGGCTGCTTCGAGATAGCGGGCCTTGAGGCTGCGCTTGTCGATCTTCTGGGTGCCGAGCCGGGGCAGCGGCTCCTCGGTCAGCCAGATCTGGTGTTCGAGCGGCACCTTGAAGGGGGCGATGCGCTCGAGCAGGAAGGCGCGCAGCGCGCCCGGGGTGATCGGCGCGCGCCCCTCCTTCATACGATAGACCGCCGCGGGCACCTCGCCGAAGCGCTCATCGGGAAGGCCGAAGACCGAACATTCGCCGATATCGTCATGGGCGTAGATCGCATCCTCGACCTCGATGCAGGAGATGTTCTCGCCCCCGCGGATGATGATGTCCTTCTTGCGATCGACGATGTAGAGATAATCGTCCTCGTCGAGATAGCCCAGATCGCCGGTGCGGAAATAGCCATCCTTGGTGAAGGCGGCGCGGGTGGCCTCCTCGTTGCGCCAATAGCCGCGGAAATTGGCGACCGAACGGATGCACACCTCGCCCACCTGGCCCTGGGGCACGGGCTTTCCGGCATCATCGAGGATCGCCAGATCGACCATCGGCTTGGTTGGCCGCCCGGTGGAGCCGGGCTTGGCAAGGTAGTTCTCGTTGAAATTGCCGCAGCCCACCGCGTTGGTTTCCGTGAGGCCATAGCCGAGCAGCGGGAAGCCCTGGGGGAAGGCCTCCTTGATCCGCGTCACATGCTCCACCGGGCGCGGCGCCCCGCCCGCGGCAAAGCTCTTGCAGGCCGAAAGGTCATACTTGTCGCGATCGGGGTGATTGGCGATCTCGTAGCTCATCAGCGGCACGCCGACGAAATAGGTGACCTTCTCCTCGGCCATGAGTCTGAGCGCCAGGCCCGCATCCCACTTGGGCATCAGCACCAGCTTGCGCGCCAGGGCAAAGCTCTGCAGGAACAGCGGGATCTCGCCGGTCACATGGAACAGCGGCACCGCCACCAGGGCGCAGGGCTGATCGGTGATCGGGCCTTCCTGGCTCTCGATATGAACCTTGGCCATGGCGCTGATGCTGACATAGCTCATCACCCCGTGCACCACGCCGCGGTGATCCGAGAAGGCGCCCTTGGACTTGCCGGTGGAACCCGAGGTGAACAGGATCGTGGCAAGATCATCGGGGCCAAGCGCGCCGAGCATCGCCATCGCCACGCCCGCGCCCTCGGGCTCGGCCCAGACCTCGGCAAGGCCCTCGGCCGGGGCATTGCCATGGCTGAAGCGCACCACCTTGGCGCCATGGGCATGGCCCTCGAGCCGCGCCGCGCGCGCCTCATCGGCCAGCACCAGCCGGCACTCGGCGAGGTTGATCGCATGGGCCAGCTCCTCGCCGCTCGAAAAGCCGTTGATCAGCGTGGCGCAGCCGCCGGCCATGAGGATGCCCATATAGGCGATCATCCAGTTGGCCGAATTGCGCGCCGCGATCCCCACCCGGTCACCCTTGGCGATGCCATGGCGGCGCACCAGCCCCTCGGCCACCCGGGTGGCGGCGGCATAGGTCTCGCCAAAGGTGAGCCGCACCTCGCCATCGACCAGGAAGGGGATGTCCTTGTTCTCGTTGCAGAAATGGGCAAAGTAATGGGCCAGGCTCGGCGGCGCGGCGGCAAAGGCGGGCATTTCCACCCCGTCGCGCACGAAGGGCACGGTGGCAAAGGGCTGGCCGGGGGCGGTGAGCGCGGCGGTGATCGCATCGAGCGCGGTGTCGAGCGCGGTGGGCATGGTTCTGGCGTCCTCTCTCAAGCATTGCGGCGCCGGGCGCAGCAAGGCGCGCCGCGGGCAGCCTGTCCCAAGCCGCGGCTGGCCCTTGCGCCCCTTCCCCTCCTCCGCGCGCTGTGCCAGAAGCACCGCCACGCGAGGGCCATGACGGGGCCACCGTTACGGCATGTCATTGTCAATAAGAGGTTCGCTCCGTGCTGTCACTACTCGCCGCAAGCGGCGGTGCCGATCCGATCCACTTTGCCGATCTTGGCCTGGTGCGGGGGATCGATCTCGGCTTCTTCACCTTGAGGTTCTATTCGCTGGCCTATCTGTTCGGGGTGATCTTCGCCTATTGGCACACCTCGAAAATGATCCGCCAGCCCGGCGCCCCGATGGCCCAGCGCCATGTCGATGACCTGTTCTTCTACTGCACGCTCGGGGTCATCATCGGCGGGCGGCTGGGCTATGCCGCCTTCTACACCGGGGGGCAGACGGGCATCCCCAGCGCCTTTACCGATTTTTCGGGCGAGGGGCTGGTGAAGTGGCAATTGCTGCGCCTGTGGGACGGAGGGATGAGCTTCCACGGCGGGCTGATCGGGGTGACGCTGGCGATGGCCTATGTCGCCTGGCGCGACCGGCTCAATTTCATCCGCGTGGTCGATTATGTCAGCGTCGGCGTGCCGCTGGGGATGCTGCTCGGGCGGCTCGCCAATTTCGTCAACGGCGAGCTGTGGGGCCGGGTGAGCGATGTGCCCTGGGCGATGGTGTTCCCCGGCGCGGGCGATCTGCCGCGCCACCCCAGCCAGCTCTACCAGGCGGGGCTCGAAGGGCTGGCGATGCTCGTCATCATGCTGCTCTTGTTCTGGAAAACCGGGGCGCGCTATCGCCCCGGGCTGCTTGCGGGGGTGTTCACCCTTGGCATGGGCACGGCGCGCTTCGTCAACGAATTTTTCCGCGAGCCGGATGCACAATTGGCTGACTTTGCCGCGCGCACCGGGCTATCGATGGGCCAATGGCTGACCATACCGCTGATCCTGACTGGATTGATTGTCGTGCTCTACGCGCTGCGCAGCAAGCCGCTGACGGCGGGCCCGCAGGCGCGCGCCTGAACGGGGGCGCGCGCGCGTGGCGCAGCGCGCTCAGGCTGATCGACCCGCCGGCTGAGGCGCCCGCGGCCCCGACCACCGCCGCGCCCGAAGCCGACAAGGCACAGGCCGCGGCACAGGCTGCGGCACGCGCCGCCGCCGAGGCGCGCGCGCGCAAGGAGGCCAAGGAGCGCGCCCTTGCTGAACAGCGCGCCCGGCGCGAGGCCGAGGCAGCGGCCAAGGCCTTGGCCACAGCAGAGGCCAAGGCGCGTGCGCGCCAGGAGGCAAAAGCCGCCGCCCAAGAACGAGTTGCGGAGGGAGAACGGCGACGCGAGGAAGCCGCCA
>JBKBHR010000005.1:0-10249 GCA_046297575.1 Erythrobacter cryptus | reverse complement strand
GGTTGGGGGCTTTTTTTCTTTTCTTCCCCCCCCCCCCCCCCCAAGGCGCGCGCGCGCAAGGAGGCCGAAGCCGCCGCCCGGGCACGCGCTGCGGAGGAAGAACGGCGCCGCGAGGAAGCCGCCGCGCAGGCGCGCGCCAAGGCCGCCGAGGAGCAGGCCCGCCGCGAGGCGGAGGCCAAGGCCAAGGCCGAAGCCCGCGAAGCCGCCCGGCGCGCGGCAGAGGCGCGCGCTGCCGCGGAGGCGCGGCAAAAGCAGGAAGCCGAGGCGGCCGCCCGGCGCGCGGCAGAGGCGCGCGCTGCCGCGGAACGCGCCCGCGCCGAGGCCGAGGAACAGGCCCGGCGCGCCGCCGAGCAGGCCGCAGCCGAGGCCGCGCGGCGCGAGGCCGAGCGCGCCACGCGCGATGTCGGCGAGAGCTTGAGGCGCCTCATCCGCGAGGCCGGTCCGATCAGCCTTGCCCAGTTCATGGGCGAGAGCAACGCGCGCTACTATGCCAGCCGCGATCCGCTCGGCGCCGAGGGCGATTTCATCACCGCGCCCGAGATCAGCCAGATGTTCGGCGAACTCATCGGCCTGTGGCTGGCTGACCTGTGGGTGCGGATGAAGCGCCGCAAGCACATTCACTATGTCGAGCTTGGCCCGGGGCGCGGCACGCTCGCCAGGGACGCGCTCGGCGCAGCGGCGCGCTATGGCTTTGCCCCGCAGATCCACTTCGTCGAGACCTCGCCGGCGCTGCGGCGGCTCCAGCGCGAGGCCTTCCCCGGCTGCCACCACCACCACGATCTGTCCACCCTGCCCGAGGATGCCCCGCTGCTGATCGTCGCCAACGAGTTCTTCGATGCCCTGCCGGTGCACCAGCTGGTGCGCAGCGCCGATGGCTGGTTCGAGCGGCTGGTGGGGCTCGAGGGCGAGAACTTCGTCTTCAAGGCCGGGGCCGAGCGGATGGATCACCTCGTCCCGCCCAGCTGGCGCCGCGCGCCCCAAGGCACGATGATCGAGACCAGCCCGGCCGCCGCCGCGCTGATGGCCGAGATCGCCCGGCGCCTCAAGCAGCAGGGCGGGGCGGCGCTGATCATCGATTATGGGGCGCGCGAGCTGCGCGCCGGCTCCACCCTGCAGGCGTTGAAGGCGCACCAGCGGGTCGATATCCTTGCCCATCCGGGCGAGGCTGACCTTACCGCCCATGTCGATTTCGAACTGCTCCAGGCGGTCGCCGTGGAACACGGGGCCGAGGTGATGGGCCTGCAGGAACAGGGCGAATGGCTGCGGCAGATGGGGATCGACACCCGGCTCGAGGCGCTGCAACGGCGCAACCCGCAGGCGCGCGCCACGCTGCAGCGCCAGTATGACCGGCTGGTCAAGGACAGCGAGATGGGCACCCTGTTCAAGGTGCTGGGGCTGTGCGGGCGGCGCTGGCCCTTCGGGGTGGGCTTTGCCTGAAGCGAAGGAGGCATGGGGATGAGGCGAGAAAAGCGCATGGCGCTGCTGGCGCTCGGCATGGCGCTGCTGGCACCGGCCAGCCCGGCGGCGGCGAAGGAGCCGATCACCGGGCGCTGGATCACCGCCGAGCGCAACGCCGAGGTGGCCATCGCGCGCTGCGGCAAGGCGCTGTGCGGGCGGATCGCGCGCTTCCTCATCGCGCCTGCTGGCGGGGATGACCAGCGCGATGTCAACAACCCCGATCCGGCGCTGCGCAGCCGCCGGCTGATCGGCACCGCGATCCTCACCGGGCTCAATCCCGATGGCGCGGTGTGGCGCGGGCAGATCTACGATCCCAAGACCGGGCGCAGCTACACTGCCGAAGTGCGCCGCAGCGCCCCGGGCACGCTCGAGGTCAAGGGCTGCTTTGGCCCCCTGTGCCAGACCCAGGTGTGGACGAGGGCGCGCTAGAGCCCGGCCGCGCGCGCCAGCCCAGCCGCCGCCTCGGCCGGGGTGAGCTTGGCACCATCCTCGCGATCGACCGCGTAATTGGCCGCGCGCATCGCCTCGACGCTGATCGCCCCCACCAGCGGGGCGAGCGCGCGCGCGACCCGCTGGTCGCGCGCGATCCGCGGGCTCAGCATCAAGAGCGCCTCGTAGCTCGGCAGGGCCTGCTTGGGATCGGCGAGCACCACCAGCCCATCGGCAGCGATCCGCCCGTCCGAGGTATAGGCGCTGATCACGTCGGCCTCGCCCGAGGCGAGCGCGTTATACATGAAGGTGGGCGCGAAATTGCGGCTCTGCCGGAAGGAGAGGCCATAGGCGTCGCGCACCGCGCGCCATTCGGGCCGCTCGAAGAACTCGGGATCACCGCCGATCACCAGCTGCGGCGCCACCCGCGCCAGATCATCGAGACGCGCCACCCCCAGCGCGCGGGCGCGATCGGGGCGCATGGCAAAGGCATAGGCGTTCTCGAACCCCAATCGCCCGAGCACCCGGATGCCGTGGGTCTCGGCCTCCCAGGCGCGGATCGTGCGATAGACCGCCTCGCGCCCGGGATTGTCGCTGCGCTTGAGGTAATTGGCCCAGATCGTGCCGGTGTAGTCGACCGAGATGTCGATCGCCGAACTGGCGAGCGCGGAATGCACCACCGCGCTGCCGAGGCCATCACGATATTCGACCGGCAGGCCCGCCGCCTCGAGCCGCGCGCCGATCAGCCGGGCAAGGATATATTGCTCGGAAAACTGCTTGGCAGCGATCACGATCGGGCGTTCTGCGCGCGCGGCCCCTTGGGCGGCCAGCGCGGCGCAGATGCCGAGCGCCACCGCGGCGATCCCCGCCGCGCTCAGCCAGGGCTTGCGCCGGGCAAGCCCCGCCTCGATCAGCCCGATGAGGCCATCGGCGACCAGCGCCAGCGCCGCGCTCAGGAGGCACCCGGCCAGCACCAGCGCCCAGTTCTGGGTTTGCAGGCCGGCAAAGATCGGGTCGCCCAGGCTCGGCTGGCCGATGGTGCTCGCCAGCGTCGCCGCGCCGATGGTCCAGACGCTGGCGGTGCGGATCCCGGCCATGATGAAGGGGGCGGCGAGCGGCGCCTCGACCAGCACCAGCCTCTGCCAGCTGGTCATCCCCACCCCGTCAGCCGCCTCGATCACCCCGGGATCGAGCCGGGCGCGCGCGGTCACCGCGTTCCGGAGGATCGGCAGCAGGGCATAGAGCGTGAGCGCCATCAACGCCGGCAGGAATCCGAGCGTCGGCACGCCTTCGCCGAGGAGGCCGCGCAGCGACAGCAGCAGCGGGAAGAACAGCGCCAGCAGCGCGAGCGCGGGGATGGTCTGCACCAGGCTGGCAAGGCCAAGCGCAAGGCGCGCCGCGAGGCCCGAGCGGCTGGCCCAGACCGAAAGCGGCAGGGCGATGAGAATGGCAAGCCCGATCGCGCTTGCGCAAATGAGCACATGGGCGGCAAGCTTGGGCATCAGCGCCGGGAGCAGCGCGGCGATGGCGCTCATGCCCCTTGCTCCAGCCCCGCCAGCCGCGCGGCCTGCTGGCGCGGCACCGCCACCAGAGCCTGCGCCGCCGCGCCCCCGGCCCCGGCAAGGAGCGCGCGCGGGCTCTCATCGGCCACCACCGCGCCCCTCTCCATCACCAGCACCCGATCGGCCAGCAGCAGCGCCTCGGCCATGTCGTGGGTCACCATCACCGTGGTGAGGCCGAGGCTGTCGTGCAGGTCACGCACCTTGCGCCCGAGGCTGTCGCGGGTGACGGGATCGAGCGCGCCGAAAGGCTCGTCCATGATCAGCAGTTCCGGCCCGCCCGCGAGCGCGCGGGCAAGGCCGACCCGCTGGCGCTGCCCGCCCGAAAGCTGATCGGGCATCCGCCGGGCGAGCGCGGGATCGAGTTCGACGAGGTCGAGCAACCGGGCGATGCGCTCTGGCGGCAGGCGCTCGCCGGCAAGGCGCGGGCCGATGGCGATGTTCTGGGCCACGGTCATGTGCGGGAACAGGCCAATGCCCTGGAACACATAGCCCACCCGGCGGCGCAGGCGGGCGGGCGGCAGGCGGGTGACATCCTCCCCGGCAAGCAGCACCCGGCCCGCGGCGGGGCGGATCAGGGCATTGACGGTCTTGAGCAGCGTGGTCTTGCCCGAACCCGAGGCCCCCACCAGCGCAACGAAGCTGCCCGCCGCGATCGACAGGCTGACAGAGCGCACCACCTCCTGCGCGCCGAAGCGGCACACCACCTCCTCGAGGCACAGCAGCGGCGCGGGGCTCGCGTTCATCCGGCAAGGCTTAGCCCGCTTGCCCGCGCAGCGCCACGCCTCTTGCCCCGTCTCGCCGGTTGGCCTTGCCCGCGCGCCTTGCTATGCGGGGCGCACAGAACAAAGATTTCGCTGGCAGGACATAAAATGCGCGCCACCCCCGATTTCGATTTCCAGCTCGGCGAAGCCGCGGCGATGATCCGCGAAAGCGCGGCGCGCTTTGCCGATGAACAGATCGCCCCGCTCGCGACACGCACCGACCGCGAGGACCGTTTCCCGCGCGAATTGTGGCCGGCGATGGGCGCGCTCGGCCTGCATGGCATTACGGTCGAGGAGGAATGGGGCGGGCTTGGCCTTGGCTATCTCGAACACGTGATCGCGGTCGAGGAAGTGAGCCGCGCTTCGGCCAGCGTGGGCCTCAGCTACGGCGCCCATTCCAACCTGTGTTTGAACCAGATCCGCCGCTGGGGGAACGACGAACAGAAGGCGAAATATCTGCCCAAGCTGATCAGCGGCGAACACGTCGGCAGCCTCGCCATGTCCGAGGCGGGCGCGGGCAGCGACGTCGTTTCGATGAAACTCAAGGCCGAGGCGGTCGAGGGCGGCTATGTCCTCAATGGCACCAAGTTCTGGATCACCAACGCGCCCGAGGCCGATGTGCTGGTGGTCTATGCCAAGACCGATGGCCACGCCGGCAGCCGCGGCATCACCGCCTTCATCGTCGAGAAGGGCGATCAAGGCTTTGCCATCGGCCAGAAGATTTCCAAGATGGGGATGAAAGGCTCGCCCACCGCCGAGCTGGTGTTCACCGATTGCTTCCTGCCGGAGGACCGGGTGATGGGGCCGGTGAATGGCGGGGTGGGCGTGCTGATGAGCGGGCTTGATTACGAGCGCGTGGTGCTCGCCGGATTGCAATTGGGGATCATGCAGGCCTGCCTTGACTGCGTCATTCCCTATGTGCGCGAGAGGAAGCAGTTCGGCAAACCCATCGGCAGCTTCCAATTGATGCAGGCCAAGGTCGCCGACATGTATGTCGCGCTGCAATCGGCCCGCGCCTATGCCTATGCGGTTGCCAAGGCCTGTGATGCCGGGCAGACGACGCGGTTTGACGCGGCGGGGGTGATCCTTTTGGCGAGCGAAAACGCCTTCAAGGTCGCCGCCGAAAGCGTGCAGGCGCTGGGCGGGGCGGGCTACACCACCGACTGGCCGGTCGAGCGCTACCTGCGCGATGCCAAGCTGCTCGATATCGGCGCAGGGACGAACGAGATCCGCCGGATGCTGATCGGGCGCGAATTGATCGGGGCGGCGGGGTGAGGCGATGAGCGCGCCCGTCCTTCGCACCCGGCTCGACCGCGAGGCGCCCGAGGCCAAGGCGCGCTTTGCCCATAACCACGCGCTCGCGCAGGAACTGCGCGCCCGGGTGGCCGAAGCCGCGCTCGGCGGGCCGGAAAAGCACCGCGAGCGCCACGTCGCCCGCGGCAAGCTGCTGCCGCGCGAGCGGGTCGAGCGGCTGCTCGATCCCGGCTCGCCCTTCCTCGAGATCGGCCAGCTTGCCGCCTATGGCATGTATGAGGGCGATGTGAACGGCGCCTCGATCATCTGCGGGGTGGGGCGCGTTGCGGGCCGCCAGTGCATGATCGTGTGCAACGATGCGACCGTGAAGGGCGGCACCTATTACCCGATGACGGTGAAGAAGCACCTGCGCGCGCAGGAAATCGCGGCAGAAAACCGCCTGCCCTGCATCTACCTCGTCGACAGCGGCGGGGCGAACCTGCCGCATCAGGCGGAAGTCTTCCCCGATCGCGACCATTTCGGGCGCATCTTCTTCAACCAGGCCAAATTGTCCGCCCTCGGCATCCCGCAGATCGCCTGCGTGATGGGCAGCTGCACCGCCGGCGGCGCATACGTCCCCGCCATGTCCGACGAGACCGTGATTGTCCGCAATCAGGGCACCATCTTCCTTGCCGGCCCGCCGCTGGTGAAGGCGGCGACGGGCGAGGAGATCAGCGCCGAGGATCTGGGCGGCGGTGACTTGCACGCCAGGAAGTCCGGCGTGGTCGATCACCTCGCGGAGAATGACGAACACGCGCTCACCATCGTGCGCGATATCGTCAGCCATCTGGGGCCGAACACCGGCGCGGCCAAGGACATTGCGCGCAAGGAGCCGCGCCCGCCCAGATACGATCCGCAAGACCTCTACGCCCTCATCCCCGAAGACGTGCGCGCGCCCTATGACGTGCACGAAGTGATCGCGCGGCTGGTCGATGCTTCCGAGTTCCACGCGTTCAAGGCGCATTACGGCACCACGCTGGTCTGCGGCTTTGCCCATATCTGGGGGATGCCGGTGGCGATCCTTGCCAACAACGGCGTGCTCTTTTCCGAAAGCGCGCTCAAGGGCGCGCATTTCATCGAACTGGCCTGCCAGCGGCGTATTCCGCTCCTGTTCCTGCAAAACATCTCCGGCTTCATGGTCGGCGGGAAATACGAGGCCGAAGGCATCGCCAAGCACGGGGCGAAGCTGGTGACGGCGGTGGCGACCGCCACCGTGCCCAAGGTGACGGTGATCATCGGCGGGAGCTTCGGCGCGGGCAATTATGGCATGTGCGGGCGCGCCTATTCCCCGCGCTTCCTGTTCACCTGGCCCAATGCGCGCATCTCGGTGATGGGCGGGGAGCAGGCGGCAAGCGTGCTCGCCACCGTCCACCGCGATGCCGAGAGGTGGACGGCCGCGGAGGCCGAGGCCTTCAAGGCCCCGATCCGCCAGAAATACGAGGACGAAGGCAACCCCTACTACGCCACCGCCCGCCTGTGGGACGACGGCGTGATCGACCCGGTGCAGACGCGCGACGTGCTGGGCCTTGCCTTTGCGGCCTGCCTCGAAGCGCCGATTGCCGAGCGGGCACGGTTTGGCGTGTTCCGGATGTAGCAATATACCCCCTACACCACCCGCTGCGCGAGTAGTCCCCCTCCCCGAGCAAGTTCGGGCAGGGTCAATCCCTCCGCGCCCCCCCTTGCGTAGCTGGCCTTTGTTAGGCCACAACAGACCCGCCTTTGGGAGGGGCGCACCGCTTGAATGCACCGATCACCTCTGCGCCCGCGCGCAAGCCCTCGCTACTCTCGCGCCTGGTGCGGCGGATCATCCTGGTGATCTACCGCCTGATGGGCTGGAAGATCGAAAGCCCGCTGCCGGCGCACCTCAGGAAATATGTCATCGCCGGGGCGCCGCACACCTCCAACTGGGATTTCGTGTTCTTCACCGGCGCCACCCACGAACAGGGCATCCAGCCCAATTTCATGGGCAAGCACACGCTGTTCAAATGGCCGATGACGCGCTTCATGCACGACATGGGCGGCATTCCCATCGATCGGCGCACAAGCGCCAATTATGTCGATCAGGTCGCAGCCGAATTCGCCCGGCGCGACCAGCTCGCGCTGGTGGTCGCGGTCGAAGGCACGCGCAAGAGCGATGGCAAGTGGAAATCGGGCTTCTACCACATCGCCCGGGCCGCCGGGGTGCCGATCGTGCCTGCCTTTGCCGACAATGCCCGGCGCATCCTCAGCTTTGGGGAACCGCTGGTGCCCAGCGGCAATTATGGCGAGGATCTGTTGAAGCTCGCCCAGTGGTTCCGCGCCAAGCTCCCCGATTACGAACGTTT
Organism: Erythrobacter cryptus; assembly: GCA_046297575.1. Lineage (GTDB taxonomy): Bacteria > Pseudomonadota > Alphaproteobacteria > Sphingomonadales > Sphingomonadaceae > Erythrobacter > Erythrobacter cryptus_A. The sequence continues at coordinate 2,422 of JBKBHR010000005.1, read as the reverse complement.
CAAGGTGCTCGAACAACAGGCGCGCGACATCATTGCCGGAAAGAACGATGTTTGAACTGCTTGCCTTCAACGCCGCGATCTTGCTCGCGCTCGTGCTGATCCTCTGGGCGATCAGCGTGAAGATCAACGATGTCTCCTTCATCGATGCCTTCTGGGGGGCGGGCATGGGCATTCTGGCCGTGGCAAGCTGGCTCTGCGTGCCGGGCGGGCCGGGCGCGCTGGCCACGCTGATCATGGCGATGACCGCGGCCTGGGGCTTTCGCCTCGGCATCTATCTCTTCCTGCGCTGGCGCCGCGAGGGCGAGGACAAGCGCTACAGGATGATCCTCAAGAAGGACCGCGAGGCCGGGCGCTTTGCGCAGGCAGCGCTCAGGCGGGTGTGGCTGATGCAGGCGGTGCTGCTGTTTGCGGTCTCAAGCCCGGCGCAGGTCGGCATTCTCGCCAGCCCCGAGCCCGCGCCGATCCCGCCGCTTGCCTGGGCGGGCCTTGCGTTGTGGTGCGTCGGCGTGTTCTTCGAATGGGTGGGTGACTGGCAGCTTGCCCGCTTCAAGGCCGACCCCGCCAATCACGGCAAGGTGCTCGACACCGGGCTGTGGCGCTACACCCGCCATCCCAATTATTTCGGCGATTTCTGCGCCTGGTGGGGCATCTGGCTCGCCTGCGCGGCGGCCGGGTGGCACTATGCCGCCGCCACGGTGATCGGGCCGCTGTTCCTCAGCTTCACGCTCACCAAGTGGTCGGGGGTGACGCTGCTCGAAAAGGGGCTCGATCGCTCCAAGGGCGAGGCCTATGCCGCCTACAAGCGCCGCACCTCGGCCTTTTTCCCGCTGCCGCCGCGGAACGAAAGGCGCGCCTGACCGTCAAGAGCACATGCGCTTTTCCTTGCTGCGCCGCACACAAATCGACCAGCGGCCCTTTCGGGGCGGGCCGGCATCGCCTATGTTGGCCGCAAGAGCAAGGAGGCACAGGCGCGATGGCACTTAGCGAAACGGCCCGGCAAGCCGAGCGCGAGCGGATCGCGCGGCTGGTGCTCGATCTCGTCAAGGAGCGCGGCGCCGAGGTGCCCTGGAGCGTCGCCATGGCCGAAAGCGGGCTGACCCGCGCCCGGTTCGAGGCGCTGTTTGCCGATTATGACGACCTGTTCGATGCGGTGGCCCAGCTCTGGCTCGCCCCGCATCTGGCGGTGATGGAGGAGGTGCTGGCCTCGCACCTGCCCCCGCCGCGCAAGATGTATGAATTCTTCCGCCGCCGCTTCGTCATCTCGCGCGAGCGCTACCGCGCCGATCCGCAGTTCTTCACCGTGCTGTGCGAGATGGGCGCCGCCAATTTCGAGCGGGTGCGCTCCTATGTCGATCTTGCAGATCACTACCTGTGCGAGCTGATCGCCGAGGCCCAGGCCGAAGGCTTCTTTGCGGGCCTCGAGATCGACGAGGCGCTCTCGCTCATCAACCAGATGGTCTCCAGCTACACCCTGCCCGATGCGCTGATCTATCTCGGCGACAAGCTGACCGAGCACAAGCTGGCGCGGATCGTCGATACCATGTTCATCGGCCTCTCGGGCGAGGCCGGGAGCGAGGCGGGCGGCCTCAACACGCTCAAGGTTGCCTCCTGAGGCCCGAGGCGGCCGCAAGCACAAGCGGCAGCGCCGGTCTCACCCTTCCCCCGCCGCGGCCCACCAGGCTGCCGCGGGATCGGTCGCGCCCCGCGCGCCGCGGCGTTTGAGGCCCTCAAGCAGCCCGCCCGAAGTTGCCATGCTGGCCGGGCGGGTGCTGTTCCAGTCCATCACATAGAGCCGCTCGGCAATCAGCCAGCGCCCGTCGCGCCTTTCGAGCCGATCGAGATAGCGCCCGCCCACCACCACCTCGATCTCGCCCTCACCGCCAGCGCCGGGCATGATGTGGAGCGCGACGCAATGGGTCTCGGCCCGCGCGGTCTTCCCGGCAATGCGCATGATCGTGTTCGAGATATTGTGCTGGGTGAGGCGCATTGCCCTGAGCCCTGCCATCAGCGCCGGGATCGCCTCGGTCACTCTACGGGCACCATCGCCATAGTCGATCACCGCCTCGGGGGTGAAGGCGGCGGCGAGCTGGGCGGGATCGCAGCGGTCGATGCCGCGGCAATAGAGCGCGAGGGTTTCGGCAATGGCGAGCCGGTCGGCGATCTCGGTGCTGTCCATCGCGGGGCATTCTAGCGCGCCGCGGCGGTCGGCGGCACTGCCACTTGCATCAGCGCCGCCGCCGCGCACGGAACTGGAGCACATTGGCCGGGCGCCGCGGCGGCGGCGGGCGCAGGCGGTGCTCGGCGGGACTGTCAGGAATTTCGTGTGTGGGCGGGCATAATGGGTAAGAAGGAGTCCCACTATGTCTCGACGCAAAGAACCTGTGATCCCGTCTGATTTGCTGGATCAACTTTTGGCTGGCGG
>JBKBHR010000004.1:0-184824 GCA_046297575.1 Erythrobacter cryptus | reverse complement strand
TGGTGAGCCCGACAGGATTCGAACCTGTGACCCGCTGATTAAAAGTCAGCTGCTCTGCCTACTGAGCTACGGGCCCACGCCGGGGCGCTGGCCGCACCTTGCTTGCCAGGCGCGCTCACCTAGGCAGGGGGCGGCGCCTGGTCAAGCGGGCATGGGCCTGGGCGATCGTCAGCCCGCTGGCCGGATCGCGCCAGCGCGGCGCGATCGAGCGCGCCGGGCCGAGCACGAAGGCGCGCTCCAGAAAGGCCGGATGGGGGATGGCAAGGCCGCGGCTGCGCCAGCGCCCGCCGCTCCACAGGATGATGTCGCAATCGAGCACCCGGTCACCCCAGCGCCGCCCGCGCCGCCGCCCGAACGCGCGCTCGATGCGCTTGAGCGCGGTGAGCAGCGCGGGCGGGGCGAGCGCGCTCTCGAGCACCAGCGCGCCATTGGCAAAGCGGCGCCGCGCCGCCCCCACGGGCGCGCTCGCGATCACCGGCGCGCGCGCGGTGACGGTGCCGAGCGCCGCGCAGGCCTCGATCGCCGCGCGCAGCACCCCTGCGGGCGCGCCATGAAGCGGGTGGCGCCGGTTGCTGCCGAGCGCGATCAGGTAGGCGCTCGCCAGGCTAGATGTCCTCGACGATCCGGCCATAAAGCTGCGGGCGGCGATCGCGGAAGAAGCCCATGCCCGCCCGGTGCCGCGCCGCGCGCGCCAGATCGAGCCGGGCGATCAGCACCCCGCTCTCGCCCGCACCATAATCCGCCACCAGATCGCCCCATTCATCGCAGATGAAGGAATGGCCATAGAAGCGCTGCGCCGCCCCTTGTGGCCCTTCGCTGCCGATGCGGTTGGCCGCGGCGAGCGGCATGCAGTTCGACACCGCATGGCCGATCATCGCCCGGCGCCACATGCGGCTGGTGTCGAGCCCCGGATCATAGGGTTCCGAGCCGATCGCGGTGGGATACATCAGCACCTCGGCCCCCATCAGCGCCATCACCCGCGCGCATTCGGGATACCACTGGTCCCAGCAGATGCCCACGCCCACGCGCACGCGCGCCCCCTCCTCGCCCGGCACGTCCCACACCTTGAAGCCGCTGTTGCCGGGGCGGAAGTAATATTTCTCCTCGTAGCCCGGCCCATCGGGAATGTGGCTCTTGCGATAAATGCCCATGATCTCACCATTCGGGCCGATCATGGCGAGGCTGTTGTAATAGTGATGCCCGTCGCGCTCGAAGAAGCTGGTGGGGATCGCAACCTTGAGCCTTGCCGCGAGCGCCTGCATGGCGATCACGCTGGGGTGCTCGGCCACAGGCCGGGCGTGTGCGAACAGCGCCTCGTCCTCCGCGCGGCAGAAATAGGGGCCGGAAAACAGCTCGGGCGGCAGGATCAGCTGCGCGCCGCGCGCGGCTGCCTCCTCGACCAGGGCGGCAACCGCGGCAATGTTCTCGGCCTCATCGGCTGCGCCAAGGGCAAGCTGAAGGGCGGCAAGGGTGATGGCGCTCATGCCGGCGCCCTTAACCCATCACCTGGCCTTCTTGAACAGCAGAGTCATGCGGTCGCTCTCACCAAGGCCCTTCAGCTCCTCGCGCTTGGTGGCCAGCACCGGGGGCATTTCCCACACGCCTTCCGGATGATCGGCGCTGTCCCTGGGATTGGCGTTCACCTCGCTCGCCGCGACCAGTTCGAAGCCGTTCAATCGCATGAAATCAATGACGTCCTGCTGCTTGAGATAGCCCTTGGTGCCATTGGCATAGGACCAGGGCGCATCGGCCTTGGCGCGGTGCTGGACGATGCCGATGAGCCCATCATCCTTGAGCAGCTCGCGCATCGCGCGGATCTCGGTATCGGCGATGCCCGCGCGCATGATGTTGTGCAGCGCGCGGATCACCAGGATGCGATCGAAGGTGCCCTTGTGGCCTTCGAGATTGTCGAGCGTGATCGCGCTGAAACGCTCCGCGGGCAGCCCGGTGAAGCCTGCCACTTCCGCGCCGAAGCCCGCCGCCTGATCGCGGATGCGCTGCTGGCGCGCCGGATCGGTGGTGGCGGTGAGCGGGTTGGCAAAGAGGCCGACGAGCTGCCCCTCGCCGCCCAGATAGTGGCCGAGCAGGCGCGAATACCACCCGCCGCCGGGGGCATATTCGCCCACCTTCATGTGCGGGCCAACATGGAAGAAGGCGAGCGTTTCGGCCGGGTGGCGGAAGGGATCGCGGGCCTTGTCCTCGGCGCGGTTGGGATGGTTGATCGCCGCCGAAAGCTGTTCGCCGTGCATCTTCATGAAAGTGGCAGTGTCAAGGATATGGGCCTCGTCCATCCCGGCGCCATGCGCCTCGTGCGCGGCCACCACCACCGGCGCGGCAAGGGCAAGCGCGCTCGCACCGGCAAGGGCAAGGATCAGCTTGGTCATGGCGAAGAACTCTCCCGCAGATGATGAAGCAACCGGGCCGGCCATGGCTGGCAATCCCGGGCAGCTTGCTTATCTGTGGCAGAAACGTGAGGAGATTTCGAGTGAGCAATCTGCAAAGCGCGATTCTGGCGGGCGGCTGCTTCTGGTGCACCGAGGCGGTGTTCCGCGATGTCGTGGGGGTGCTGGAGGTCGAGAGCGGCTATATCGGCGGCACCAAGGCCAACCCGACCTACAAGGAGGTGTGCACCGGCACCACCGGCCATGCCGAAGCGGTGCGGGTGACCTTCGATCCGGCGGTGATCAGCCTCGCCCAAATCTACGACGTGTTCCTCGGCACCCACGATCCCACCCAGCTCAATCGCCAGGGCAATGACATCGGCACGCAATATCGCAGCGCGATCTTCCCGCTTTCGGACGAACAGGCCGCCGAGGCACGCGCGGCGATCGCGCGCTGGAACGCCGAGCACGGCCAGCAGGCGGTGACCACGATCGAGGGCCTCGAAGGCGGGGTGCAGACCAGGCAATGGTATCCGGCCGAGGACTATCACCAGGAATATTGGCAGGGCGAAGGCCAGCGCAATCCCTATTGCCTCGCGGTCATTCCCCCGAAGCTGATGAAGCTCAGGAAGAGCTTCCAGAAATATGTGAAGGCCTAGGCGCGCTGCCAGCGGGCGATGAAGAAGCCGTCGAGCCCGCCGTGCGCGGCGAGCATCCCGGGATGGGTGCGCAAGGTGCCCTCGGGCGTGGGGGCAAGCCCGGCGGGAAGTTCCGCGGCGGTGATCGGCAGGGGGCTGAGCGGGCAATGCGCCGCGATCCACGCTGCCTGCGCCTCACCCTCCTCCTCCTCGAGCGCGCACACCGCATAGACCAGCACCCCGCCGGGGTTCAGCCAGCCCGCGGCCCGCGCCACCAGCGCGCGTTGCAGTTCGACGAGGTCGGCGATCTGGCGCGCGCCGATGCGGTGGAGCACGTCCGGGTGGCGGCGGCAGGTGCCGGTGGCGCTGCACGGCGCATCGATGAGGATCGCATCGAAGCGCTGGCGCGGCTCCCAGGTCAGCGCATCGGCGCGCAGCGGCGCGGCCTTGAGGCCGGTGCGCCTGAGATTGGCCTTGAGCAGATCGAGCCGCCGCTTGGAAATGTCGAGCGCGGTGACCTGCCAGCCGGCAGCGGCAAGCTGCATGGTCTTGCCCCCCGGCGCGGCGCACAGGTCGAGCGCGGCGCGCCCCGCCCCCGGGCCCAGCAGCCGGGCGGGAAGCTGGGCGGCGAGATCCTGCACCCAGAAGGCGCCTTCAGCAAAGCCGGGCAGGGCTTCGACCATGCCGCCGCGCGGCAGGCGCAGATGACCGGGCGCCAGGCTGATCGCGCCAAGCTGTGCGGCGCGGGCCATGGTCTCGGCGGGATCGCGCAGCGCCAGATCGAGTTCGGGCGGCAGGGCAAGGCCGGGGGCGATCGCCGCGGCCCTGGCGGCGCCCCAGCGGGCGATCACGGGCTCGGGCAGGCTCGGCACCTCGGGCAGGCGCGCGCCCTGCCGGGTGAGCGCGGCAAAGACGCCGTGCGCCAGCCGCCGCGGGCCGCCGACGAGCAGCGGCAGCGCGGTGGCCAGCACCGCGTGGGGCGGGGTCTCGAGCCGCAGCGCCTGGGCCAGCATCAGCCGCAGCACCATGCGCGCCTTGGCATCAGCGGGCATTCGCTGCGGCGTGGCGCTGTCGATCAGGCGGTCAAGATCGACGAGCCAGCGCAGCGCCTCGGCGGCAATCGCGCGGGCGAGCGCGCGATCGGGCGCCTTGCGGATATCGGCGAGCGCCGCCCCCTCGGCCATCTCGAGCGTCTCGCCCCGACGCAGCACACCATCCAGAAGGCGCAGCGCAGCGCGGCGCGGGGCAAGTCCGGGGGGAAGGGCCATGGGAAAGGCCCTAGCCTTGCTTGAAACAAAGCGCCAGATTGGGCATTTCAGAGGCCATGACCACACAGAAGTGCGAAGCTGCCCGCAAGTTCAAGAAGCCCGCCCATTGGACCAACGATCCGGTGCCCGCGCCGCGGCCGGTGACGAACGACGAGAAGCTCTCCCCCACCCGCTATGGCGATTGGGAGAAGAACGGGATCGCCTGGGACTTCTGACCCCCGCGGCTCGGGCGCCGCGCGCGCCACGGCTCTCCTGCCGCTTTGGCGCGGCTTTGGCGCAGTTCTGCCCGCGCTTTGCCCGGCGCACGATGTTCCACGTGAAACATGGCCCGGCCCGGGCGCGATGCTTCAGAGCGGGGTGAAGGTCACCTTGAGCCCGTCCTTGGGCTGCGGGATCGGCCAGGCCTGCCACCTCGGCGCATAGCCCGGCGCGGCCTCGATCCGGTAGCGCTGGAGCAGCTGGGCCATGAGAATCTTCACCTGCATATAGGCAAAGTGCAGGCCCAGGCACATATGCGCCCCCCCCGCCAAAGGGCACCCAGGCATATTTGTGCCGCGCGCGCACCTTGTCGGGCGTGAAGCGCATCGGATCGAAGCGATAGGGATCGTCCCAATATTCCTCGGCATGGTGGGTCCAGTGGATGTTGATCCCCACCATCGCGCCCGCCGGGATGTGATAGCCGCCGAATTCAAAGGCCTTCAAGGTCCGGCGCGGCATCGAGGGCACCGGCGGGATCATCCGCAGCGCCTCCTTGAAGGCCATTTCGGTGAGTTCGAGCCGCCCAAGATCGTCATAATCGAGCGGGCGCGGATCGCCCAGGCCATCCGGCCCGCCGGTCACCGCAAACACCTCCTCGCGCAGGCGCTCCTGCCAGTCGCGGTGCAGGGCGAGGTAATAGACGAGCGAGGTGGCCGAGGAGGTGATGGTGTCGTGCGCGGCCATCATCAGGAAGTTCATGTGATCGACCACCTCATCGACCGGCAGCAGGCTGCCATCCTCGCGGGTGGCGGTGGCGAACTGGCTGAACATGTCCTGCCCCCCGCCCTCGGCGCGGCGGCGCAGGGTTTCGCGGGTGAAATAATCGACCAGGAAAGCCCGGCCATCCACCCCCTTCTTCATCTTGGTGAAGGGCAGCGGGCGGCGGATCGGGGCGACCGAGGCCTGCACCATATCGACAAAGGCTTCGTTGATGCGGTCGGCCTCGGGCCCCCAGGGCAGGCCGATGAAGCTTTCCGCGGCCAGATCGAGGGTGAGCTTCTTGATCGCGGGGTAGAACCGCTTCGGCCCCGCCCAGGTGGCGACCTCGCGGGCAATGCCGCGGTTGAGGGCGCCCGAATAGTGGCGCATCGGCTCGGGCTTGAAGGCGATTGAGAGCGCCCGGCGGTCGATCCGGTGATGCTCGAAGTCAAGCAGCATCAGCCCGCGCGGGAACAGCTGGTCGAGCACCGGGCCCCAGCCCTGTTCGGACGAGAAGATCTTGTCCTTGTTGAACAGCACGAGCTCATTGGCCTCGGCGCCCACCAGCGCCACCTGCCAGCCGCCAAAGGCGCGGTTCTTGTACACCTTGCCATATTTGGCGATCATCCGCGCGGCAAAGGCGTGGGGGTCAGCCAGCATGGTGAAGGTGTTGCCCACCAGCGGCCAGCCGCCCTCGCCCGGGATATGCGCAAGATCAGCCGCACAAAGGCGCCCCTCGCTCCAGTGGCGGGGCGCGCCGGCGGGGGCGGCGCCGGCAAATTCGGCAGCGGTCGGGGCTTGGGCAAGCGTGGCCATGATCGTCTCGATGCTCCGGCAAAGGTTCGGATGTGCAACTGACTTTGATGTAAATAATCCTCTCGGTCAAATCCACCCCGAAAGCTCGCGCCGCAGCAGCGCCTCGAGCATGGCAAGGCCATCAGCCGAGGTGTTGAGACACGCGAGCACGGCATAGTCCTCGCCGCCCGCTTCGAGAAACTCCTGGCGTCCCTCGATCGCCAGTTCCTCGAGCGTCTCGACACAATCGGCGGCAAAGCCGGGGGCGGCAACCACCAGCCGCTTCGTGCCTTTCTGGCCCTCGGCGATCAGGGTCGCATCGGTCGAAGGCTCGAGCCAGGCCGCCGGGCCGAAGCGCGATTGGAAGGTGGTCTCGAAGCGCACGCCGGCAAACGCGGTTCGCCTTGCCAGTTCCTCGCGCAGCAGGCGCGCGGTCTTCATGCAGTGGCAATAATAGGGATCGCCCTTCTCCAGCGTTTGCTGCGGCATCCCGTGGAAACTCAAGAGCATCACCTCGGGGCGGAAGGGAAGGGCGCGCACCTGCCGCGTCAGATCCTCGGCCAGCGCGGCGATATAGCCCGGCTCGTCGTGATAGGGTGGCACGAAGCGCAGCGCCGGCTGCCAGCGCATCGCCTTGAGCACGCGGGCGATCTCGTCGAACACCGTGGCGGTGGTGGCGGCGCAATATTGCGGATACATCGGCGCCACGAGGATGCGATCGCAGCCCTCGGCCATCAGCTTGGTGATGCGGCTTTCGATCGAGGGATTGCCATAGCGCATCGCCCAATCGACCAGCACCTTCTCGCCAAACCGGCCCGCCATCGCCTCGGCCTGGCGGGCGGTGATGTCCGCGAGCGGCGAGCCGCGGCTCGTCCAGACCTTGGCATAGGCCCGGGCGCTTTTCTGCGGCCGGGTGTTGAGGATGATGCCGCGCAGGATCACCTGCCAGATCAGGGGCGGGATCTCCACCACCCGGGTGTCAGAGAGGAACTGCTTGAGATAGCGGCGCACCGAATCGGGATCGGGCCCATCGGGCGTGCCGAGATTGATCAACAGGACGCCGATCCTGCCGCTCTGCACGGGGGGATGATCGCCGGGAAGGCGCTGGGGCTGCCAGGTCATAGCCTGCCCAACACGCGGGCGCCGATTGGTTTCCGGCCTGCGGCAAGGCGCCGGACGGGGTGTTGCAGATGTGTCCCGGTCATATGCCGTCCGAAAGCAAGGGCAAGCGCCTGAGCCTGAGGCCTGTAGCCGAAAACAGCGCATTGGCAATCGCCGGCGGGGCGACCACCGCGCCCAGCTCGCCCGGATCGGCGGGCGGGGCCTCGCTCGCGATCAGCTCGATGCGCATCTCGGGGCAATCGCCGATCCCCGGCAGGCCGAGGCCGGCATAGTCGGCGATCTCGGGCAGCCCGGCGCGAAAGCGCAGCGGGGCGCCGAGCGCGATGCCGATGCCGAAGACCAGCCCCCCCTCGATCTGCTGGCGGGCGATGTCATGGTTGACGATCCGCCCGATATCGACCGCGGCCGAAAGGCGGGTGACGCGCACCCCGCCCTCGCCCTGGCGCGCGGTGGCGACACAGGCGATGCGCGCGGCCTCGGGCCCGGTGCCGATGCGCGCGCAGGCAAGGCCCTGCCCGCTCTGCCCGGCCCCGCCATCCCATTCCGCCAGCTGCGCAGCGCGCTGGAGGCAGGCGGCAAGGCGCACGTCATCGCCCAGCATCGCCATGCGGAAGGACAGCGGCTCGCGGCGGAAGCGCGCGGCGATCTCGTCGATGAAGCTCTCGATCGCAAACACCGCCGGCCCATGGGCATTGCCGCGCACCCGCCCGACCGGCTGGCCGATCTCCACCGGGACATGCTCGACCAGCAGCGATGGCAGGCGATAGGGCGGCACCGCGCCTTCGCAGGCGAGCGGATCGCTCTGGCCGCTGGTCTCGCGCATCGCCGCGCTGGTGGTGCGGCCCGCAAACAGCCGCCGCCCGAACTCGAGGGCCGCCGGCGGGGTGGCGATGCGCAGCCGCAGCGCATCGATCGCGCCCTGGCCTTCGGCCGGGCCGGTGGTGGCGAGCTGCGCCCCGACGAGCAGCCAGGCCGGGGCGCGCGGGCGGCTGCGGATCAGCTCGTCGCGGCGCGGCCAGGTGAGCTGCACCGGGCGGCCCAGCGCGCGGGCGATGAGCGCGATCTCGATCGCATGGTCATGCTCGAGCCGCGCATCGAAGCTGCCCCCGGCGGGCATGGGATAGAGCGCCACGTCCTCGGTGCTCAGGCCAATCGCGCGGGCGGCGGCGCGGCGCGCCTGCTCGGGCGCCTGGGTGGCGATCCACAGATCGAGCCGCCCGTCAACGAGCCGCGCGGTGGCGCAGGCGGTCTCGAGCGGGGCGGCATGGGCCGGCTCGACCTCGTAGCGCCGCGCCATGTCCACCCGCTTCATGCCAGCGCGGCCAAAGCCGCTCTCGGCGATGACGTGGCCCTCGCCCGCGGTCAGCGTGGTGCCGAGCCGCGCGGCGATATCGGCGCTGCTCACCGGCGCGGCGACCGAAAAGCGCGGGCGCATGGCCTTGAGCGCGGCCTCGGCGCTCCACCAGGTGTCCGCCGCGGCGGCGAGCCAGCGCTTGCTCTCGACAATCCCGGCAAGGCCCCTGATCCCGGCGGCGGCCTTGGCATCGAAGCCGGTCAAAACCGAATCGTCGGACGGCCCGTGGCGGATCGAGGCAAAGACCATGCCCGGCAGGCGCACATCCCCGGCAAAGCGATAGGAGCCATCGACCTTGGCGGGCAGATCGATGCGCGGGAAGGCCGGGGTCTCCTCGGCCTCGGCGGGCAAGGGCTGCTCGCGCGCCGGCTCGGGCCTGAGCGGCGGGGGATCGGGCGGGGTGCGGCGGGCGGCGCCCTCGGCCAATTCGCCAAACCGCAAGCGCTTGTCACCATGGCTGACGATGCCGCCGGCGACCTCGCATTCTTCGGCAGCCACGCCCCAGCGCGCCGCTGCCTCCGCGGTCAGCAGCGCCCGCGCAGTGGCCGCCGCGGCGCGGCAGGGGCCTTCATAGGCGGCCAGCGCGGTGCCATCGGCGGTGGCGCAGAAACGTTCGGCCCCGGCAAAGCGCGCGGCCAGCAGCGCCTCGGCCCCGGGCAGGCGCCCGGCGAGCAGCGGATCCCACAGCGGCGCCCACTTTTCTGCCAGCGGCACATTGGCATAGGCGCCCGAGACCGGCGCCGGTTCAACCGCGATCTGCCGCCAGTCGGCGCCGAGTTCGACCGCAATGATCTGCGGCAAGAGGGTGGTGATCCCCTGCCCCATCTCGCATTGCGGCACCGCCACGGTGACCACGCCATCGGCCGCGATCTTGAGCCAGGCGCCGAACACCTGTTCGCCGGGCGCGGCGATCAGCGGGCTGCGGTATTCGCGCGGCAGCAGCCACCAGGCAACGAGCAGCCCCCCGCCCGCGGCGGCGCCGACCAGCATGCCCCGGCGGGTGAGCGGCATCGGCTCAGACCTTCCCGGTATCGAGCCAGCGGGCAAGGCGCGCGGCGATGGCGTGGAAGGGCGCGGCGGCCTCGCCCTCGCCCGCCGCGGGCGGCTCGCCAGCATCGCCGGCGATCCGGGTGGCGAGCGTCAGGGGCACCCGCCCGAGGAAGGGAATCTCGAGCGCGGTGGCAAAGCGCTCCACCCCGCCGCTGCCGAAGGGATCGCTGATCTCGCCGCAATGGGGGCAGGCATAGCCGGCCATGTTCTCGACCAGGCCGATGATCGGCACCTCGCCCTGTTCGAACAATTGCCCGGCGCGCGCGGCATCGATCAGCGCCAGATCCTGCGGGGTCGAGACCAGGATCGCCCCATCGGGCCGGTGGGCCGAGAGCATCGAGAGCTGGACGTCGCCGGTGCCGGGGGGCAGATCGACGATGAGCAGATCGGTCTCGCCCCAATCGGCCTCGATCAGCTGGGTCAGGGCCTTGCCGGTCATCGGCCCGCGCCAGGCGAGCGCCTTGCCGGGGGCAACGATATGCCCGAGCGAGAGCACCTTGACCCCGTGGCGGCTCATGATCGGCACCAGCTTGTCGCCGCGCGCCTCGGGCTTCATTCCCTCGGTCGCCAGCAGCTTGGGCTGCGAGGGGCCGTAGATGTCGCCATCGATCACCCCCACCCGGCGCCCCATCCGCGCCAGCGCCACGGCGAGATTGGTGGTGAGGGTGGACTTGCCCACGCCCCCCTTGCCGCTGCCCACGGCGATGATCCGCCGCCGCCGCCGCTCGGCGGTGAGCGCGATGCGCACCTCATCGATGCCTGCAAGCGGGGCGAGCGCGGTGCGGATCGCCGCTTCGAGCTCGGCCCGCCCGGCTGCATCCAGATCGCCCGCCTCGGCCACGATCACCGCGCGGCGCGCGACGATCCGCGCCGAGCGCAGGCGGTGGTTGATCTCGGGCGCAAGCGCGCTGCGGATCAGCGCTTCCTCGGCGGCAGGATCGCGGGGGGGCAGGTCAGCATCGGTCATGGACGTGCGCCTCTACCACCAATTTCGCCAAGCCAACCCCTGTTTTTCGCGCCGCGGCGTGCCTATAACGCCTTCATGCACAGATCGCAGAGCTGGAGAGAACGTCTTGGCGCGGCCGCGCGCGGCCTTGCCATGGCAGGCAGGAACAACCCCTGGGGCGCGCCCGAGAAGGGCGAGGAGCCGGGCGACGGTGCGCCCAGGGGCGAGGGTTCCGGCCCGCGCAATCCCTGGCTCCCGGGCGGCGGCGATCCGGGCAAGCGCCGCTCGGCCAGCATCGAGGACATCTTCAAGAGCCGCGGCCCGGAAGGCCCGCGCCGCGGCGGCGGCAGCGGGGGGCCGGGCTTTCGCCTGCCCGAGCGGCCCGGTGGCAAGAGCTGGGTGCCGGTGATCCTTGGCGCGGTGGCGCTCTTGTGGATCGGGGCGACCAGCATCCACTTCGTCCAGCCGGGCGAGCAGGCGGTGGTGACCTGGCTGGGCGGCAAATATTCGCACGAGCTGGATTCGGGCACCAATTTCACTGCGCCCTGGCCGCTCCAGGTGGTCGAGAAGGAAAATGTCACCAAGGTGCGGCTCGAAGAGGTGCCGGGCACCAATACCGAAAAGCTGATCCTCACGGCTGACCAGAACCTCGTTGACCTGAGCTACCTCATCCGCTGGAACATCTCCGACCTCGTGCTCTACAAGTATCAGCTCGCCGATCCGCGCAATGCCCTGCTCGAGATCGCCGAGGCGGCGATGCGCGCGGCGGTGGCGCGCCAGAAGCTCGACACCGTGTTCACCGGCGAGGGCCGGGCCGAGATCGAGCAGGACGTGCGCGCGGCGATGCAGGCGCGGCTCGATGCCTATCGCTCGGGGATCACGGTGCAGGGGATCGAGATCAACAAGGTCGATCCCCCGGCGCGGGTGGAGGAGGCCTTCAAGGACGTCTCGAGCGCGCAGCAGGATGCCGATGCCGCGATCAACCGCGCCCGCGCCGCAGCCCAGCAGCTGCTCGCCCGCGCCCAGGGCGATGCCACCGAGTTCAACAACATCTACGAGGAATACCGCCTCGCCCCCGAGGTGACGCGCCGGCGGCTCTATTACGAGACCATGGAAGCGGTGCTCTCGCGCACCGACAAGACCATCGTCGAATCCGGCAACGTGCTGCCCTATCTGCCGCTGCCCGAAGTCAAGCGCCGCGCCCAGCCGCAGGCCCAGGCGCAGGGAGAATGACGCAATGAACGCCATGAACGGCCTGCTCAGGAACACCAAGGCGCTCGTGATCGGCGGCATCGTGCTGGTGGTGGCGCTGATGTCGAGCATCGTGATCGTGCCCGAAACCCACCAGGCGGTGGTGATCCGCACCGGGCAGCCGGTGCGCATCTTCAACATGTTCCGCCCCAACCAGCCCTATGGCCAGACCGGCGCGGGCCTCAACTGGCGCATCCCCTTTGTCGAGCAGGTGCAGATGATCGACCGGCGGGTGCTCGATCTCGACATGGAGCGCACCCAGGTGCTCTCCAACGACCAGCAGCGCCTCCAGGTCGATGCCTATGCGCGCTATCGCATCATCGATCCGGTCAAGCTGGTCGAACGCGCCGGGAGCGAGCGCCAGCTCGAGGCCCAGCTCCTGCCGATCCTCACCTCGGTGCTGCGCCAGGAGCTGGGGCGGCGGCCCTTTGCCTCGCTCATCAATGCCGAGCGCGGCACGGCGATGGCCAACATCACCCGCGCGCTCGATGCCCAGGCGCGCAATTATGGCGCGCAGGTGCTCGATGTGAGGATCAAGGCCGCTGACCTTCCCGAAGGCCGCCCGCTCGATGCCGCCTTCACCCGGATGGAGACCGACCGGCAGGAGGAAGCCGCCACCATCCGCGCCGCCGGCCAGCGCGATGCCCAGATCATCCAGGCCGAGGCCAAGGCCGAAGCCGCGCGCATCTATGCCGATGCCTATGGGAAAGACCCGGAGTTCTATGACTTCTACCGGGCGATGCAGAGCTACCGCCAGACCTTCCTGGCGGGCGAAGGGCAGAGCACCATGGTGCTTTCGGAAGACAGCGAATATTTCCGCCAGTTCAAGGGCCGGAAGTGACACTTCGACCAAGCGCTGATGCGGGGCGCCAAATGCCGGCGGCGTTCAATCAGCGTTCAGCCCCAAGAGGCGCAATTGCAGCGCCGTGCCCGACCGTGCCGGGTCGGTCGCGGCCAGGCTTTGCGGAACAGCGCGACCCGATCGCGCGTTTCCGCCGCAAGGATAAGGACCAAGAGGACGTGAACAAAGTGCGCTATGTGTATGGACTGTCGAGCGCGCTGCTGGTGGGCGGCGCGGCCATCTCGCTGATCACCGGCTCGCCGGTCGGCGCGCAGGTGGCGCAGAACGATGACCAGGTGATGCAGCGGGTGGTGCCGGTGGCCGGCGCCCCGGCCAGCTTTGCCGATCTCACCGCCCAGCTCGCCCCGGCGGTGGTCAACATCGCCACGCGCCAGCGCATCGAGGTCAGCGCCAATCCCTTTGCCGGCACCCCCTTTGCCGAACTGTTCAACCGCCGCGGCGGCGGCCAGCCGCAGACCCGCGAGGCCCAGTCGCTCGGTTCAGGCTTCATCATTTCTTCCGATGGCGTGGTGGTGACCAACAACCACGTGATTGCGCCCCCCGACACCCGCGCCAGGCTCGAAGCGATCACCGTTACCCTGGCTGATGGCAGCGAATATGAAGCCGACGTGATCGGCGCCGATGCCGCCTCGGACCTGGCGGTGCTCAAGATCCGCGCCAACCGCACCTTCCCCTTCGTCGAGTTCGGCGATTCCAGCAAGGCGCGGGTGGGCGATTGGGTGGTGGCGATCGGCAACCCCTTCGGCCTTGGCGGCACGGTGACCAGCGGGATCATCTCGGCGGTCTATCGCAACACCGGCCAGGGCGGCGCCTATGACCGCTACATCCAGACCGATGCCAGCATCAACCGCGGCAATTCGGGCGGGCCGCTGTTCGACATGCGCGGCAATGTGATCGGCATCAACAACGCGATCTTCTCGCCCTCGGGCGGGAGCGTGGGGATTGGCTTTGCCATCCCCGCCGAGATCGCCGCGCCGATCGTGGAGAAGCTGCGCCAGGGCCAGGAGATCCAGCGCGGCTATCTCGGCGTGCGGCTGCAGCCGATCGACGAGGATTTCGCCGCCTCGCTCGGCCTGCCCAAGCGCCGCGGCGAGCTGGTGCAATCGGTCGAGGACACCAGCCCCGCGGGCCGCGCCGGGGTGCGCGCGGGCGACATCATCACCAAGGTCGGCGGCAAGGAGGTGAGCGCTGAACAGACCGTCTCCTTCCTCGTCGCCAATCTCCAGCCGGGCGAGCGGGTGCCGGTCGAAGTGCTGCGCGATGGCAAGCGGCTGACCATCCCGGTCACGCTCGGCAAGCGCCCGAGCGAGGCGGAACTCCAGCAGCTGAGCGAGACCTTCGATCCCGACAGCGAGGAGCCGATGGCGCCGGGCACCTCGGACAGCACCATCGAGCAGAAGCTGGGGATGCAGGTGATGCCGATGACCGCGCAGATCGCCCGCTCGCTCGGGGTGCCCGCCGATACCCAGGGGCTGGTGATCGCTGCGGTCGATCCCAATTCGGATGCGGCGCGCAAGGGGCTGCGGCGCGGTGACATCATCCTTTCGGCCAATTACCAGACGGTCACCACCATCGAGGCGCTGCTCGCCCAGGTCAGGGCCGCCAGTGCCGAAGGGCGCGAGGCGGTGCTGCTGCGGGTCCAGCGTCGCACCCAGCCACCGATCTTCGTGCCGGTGCGGCTGCGCTGATCGGCTGGCGCGGGCCAGGCACCCCGCACCACAGGCGAGGGGCGCGCGGGGCCTGGCTCCGGCGCCCCTTTCCTTTGCCCGGCGTTTGGCTTGCTAGTCCTCGGGCGGCTTGCCCACCGGCGGCGGGTTGCGGCGCGGTGTGCGCGGGATCGTGCCCCCGGTCGCCTGTTCGAGGAACTCGGGGCCCGCCGCGGCGGGCGCATCCTCGCCGCTGCCCGCGCCCTGCCCGCCCTCGCGCCGCGTCGGCTCGACGAGATTACCCTCCTCGTCGATGTAGTAATAGTCCTCAGGCGCGCCGAGCAGGGCTTCCTGATCGGGTTCGAGCTGCCAGTCGGGCAGGTTGAGCGTCACGTCGAAGGCCTCGACCGGGCGATCCTTGACGGCATGGCGCATATAGGCGGCAAAGGCGCGGGCCGGAGCGCGCCCGCCCTGCAGGCCCGGCACCGGCTTGGCATCATCGCGCCCCATCCACACGCCGGTGGTGATGCCGCTCGAAAAGCCGATGAACCAGCCATCCTTGTTCGACGAGGTCGTGCCGGTCTTGCCCGCCACCGGGCGCCCGATCTGCGCGGCGCTGCCCGTGCCGGTCTGCACCGCAGCCTGGAGCAGATCGGTCATCCCGGCAACCACATAATCGGGCACGACGGGTGGGCTGCGCGCGTCCTCGTGGGTGTAGAGCACCTCGCCGCTCGCCCCCACCACCCGGGTGATGCCATAGGGTTTGACCGGCACGCCCTTGTTGGCCACCCCGGCAAAGGCCTGCACCATCTCGATCACCCGCACCTCGGATGAGCCGAGCACCATCGCGGGCGTGGTGTCGATCTCGCTGGCAATGCCAAAGCGCCGCGCCATCGAGGCCACGGTGCCAAAGCCCACCTCGTTGCCGAGCTGCGCGGCCACGGTGTTGATCGAATAGGCAAAGGCGGCGCGCAGCGTGGTTTCCCCGATATTGCGGCCATTGGCGTTGCGCGGGCTCCACCCGGCGATCGTCACCGGGGCATCGACCACCTTGTCCTCGGGCGTATAACCGGCCTCGAGCGCGGCGAGATAAACGAACAGCTTCCAGGCCGAACCGGGCTGGCGCATCGCGGTGGTGGCACGGTTGTAGTTGCTTTCGACATAGTCGGTGCCGCCCACCATCGCGAGAATGGCCCCGTCGCGATCGAGGCTGACCAGCGCCCCTTGCGCGCCCTTGGGGGTATTGGCCTCGATCGCCGCGGTGGCGGCGCGCTGCATCCCGATATCGAGCGTGGTCCACACCTCGATCGGCTCGTAGGTCTCGGGCAGGATGATATCGAGCTGCGGCAGCACCCAATCGGTGAAATAGCGCACCGAGTTCTGCCCGGCCTGCTGCTTCAATTGCACCGCGCTGACATCGACCCGGGCCTGATCGGGGGTGATGTAGCCCTGTTCCTGCATCAATTGCAGCACCACCCTGGCGCGGTCCACCGCGGCCTCGACATCGGCGGTGGGGGAATATTGGCTCGGCGCCTTGACCAGCCCGGCGATGATCGCCGCCTCGGCCACGCTCAGCTCGTTTGCCGGGTGGCTGAAGAACTTGCGGCTGGCCGAATCGATGCCATAGGCCCCGCCGCCGAAATAGACCTTGTTGAGATAAAGCTCGAGAATCTCCTCCTTGGTGAGGTTCCATTCGAGCGCCATCGCCAGCACCGCCTCGCGCGCCTTGCGATCGGGGGTGCGGTTGTTGTTGAGAAACAGGTTGCGCGCCAATTGCTGGGTGATGGTGGAAGTGCCGCCGATGCGCGCGCGCGAGCCGATGAGCCATTCCACCACCGCGCCGGTGAGCCGCACCGGATCGACCCCGAAATGCGAACGAAAACGCTTGTCCTCGACCGCGATCATGGCATCGATCATGGTCTGAGGGATCTCGTCATAATCGAGCCAGTCGCCGAAACTGGGGCCGATCTCGATCAGCTCGCGCCCGTCGCGCGCGCGGATCACGATGGTCTGGCCCGGCTGGCTGGCCTTGAGTGCGGCATAGCTCGGCAGCGAATGGGCGGCCATGCCCACCGCCACCGCCAGCACCAGGGCGGCGAGCAGCGCGAGGCCCGCGCCCCAGGCGAGCGCGCGGGTGAGCCAGCGCCGCAGCCGCGAGGGCGCCGATCCCTGTGAGGGCGGCAGCGCGGCGCCCTGGCCGGCGCGCTCAGCCGCGGCGCGGCGCGATCCGCGCACCTGCTTGCCCTTCAGCCGCTCACCCCGTCTCGACATCATTCCTGCCCAATTGCTGCGGCGCTCCTGCGCGGCCAGCCTTGCGCCCCTTGCATAGGCGCGTTCTTGCCGCGGGTGAACCGGGCGGCTGCGGCTCTCCCCGGCCAAGGCGCGGGGGGCGCTCTCAGCCTTCGGCGGGGGTGAAGATCAGCGCGGCGGAATTGATGCAGTAGCGCAAGCCCCCCTGCTCGGGCGGGCCATCGGGAAAGACATGGCCAAGGTGCCCGCCGCACTTGCCGCAGCGCACCTCGGTGCGGATCATGCCGTAGGAGGTGTCGCGGTGTTCCTCGATCACCTCTTCGCTTGCCGGGCGGGTGAAGGCGGGCCAGCCGCAGCCGGAATTGTATTTGGCGGTGGAATAGAACAGCTGCGTGCCGCAGGCGGCGCAGTGATATTCGCCCTCCTCGAAGAACTTGTCATATTCGCCGGTGAAGGCGCGTTCCGTCCCCGCCTCGCGCAGCACGTGATACTGCATCGGGGTGAGCCGCGCGCGCCATTCCTCCTCGCTGAGGCTGCGGGGGTCTTCGATCATCGCCTTGCTCTCCTGCTCGCCCCGCCAATATAGGCGCGCGCCCGGCAATGCGCAAGCGCGGCGCGGCAGGTTCTAGCCATCGAGCAGGGCGTAGTGCGCGGGCGGCTTGATCGCCTCCATCCGTTCGGCCAGCAGCGGGCGGAAGCTCGGGCGGCTCTTGAACACCGCATACCAGCCGCGCGCCTGTTCGTGCCCGCTCCAGTCGATCCCACCGAGATAGTCGGCCACCGAAATCTGCGCCGCGGCGGCAAGATCAGCCAGGCTCATGGTGGAACCTGCCACCCAGGGGCGGTTGTCGATCAGCCAGTCGAGATAGTCGAGATGGCCGTGCGCCAGCTTCATCGCGCTGCGCAGCGCGGCGCTGTCGGGCGGCTGGCGCAGGATGCGCTTCTTCATCCGCTCAGCGAGCAGCGGGGCGGTGACATCGGCGTAGAAGTTCTCGTCGAACAGCGCCACCAGCCGGCGGATCTCGGCGCGCTGGGCGGCGCTGCCGTTGATCATCGGCGCGCGCGGCACGGTTTCCTCGAAATATTCCGCGATCGCCCGGCTGTCGGCGAGGACGATCTGCTTTTGCGGATTGACGATCACCGGGGTGCGCCCGGCGGGATTGAGGTTGAAGAACATCTCCGAGGCCGCCCAGGGATATTCGCGGACAAGCTCGAAGGGGATGTTCTTCTCGCTCAGCAGCAGCCGGATCTTGCGGCTGAAGGGGCACAGCGGGAATTGGTGAAGTTGCCACATCGTGACAAGCCCCATGCCGCAAATGGCGCGGCAAATCCACCGGTGCGCGCCTGCCCGCGGGGGATGATCACAGCCCGGCAGCGCCAAGCATGGCAAGGCAGGAGGGCATGATGCGATCGACCTCGCCCGCAGCCGCCAGCGCCCGCGCCTCGGCCCCAGCGAGCGCGGCGATCGCCTCGCGATCCAGCCCGGCCTCATCCATCACCTGCGCCAGCGCGCGCACGAAGAATTCGCGCCCGCGGCCTGCCAGCGCCGGCCAGCGCCGCGCCTCCTCGGCCCCGCGCGCCTGGCCCTCGGCCACCAGCGCGAAGGCCGCGGCGCAGCGCAGCAGCGCGCGCTGGTCGGGCGCCAGCGCCGGCGGCGCGGCGGACGCGCCCTGAAGCGCGAGCAGGACGGCAAGAAGGCTGGTCGGCATCGCTCCTCCTATGCCCTGCCTTGCCAGCCAGGCGCCAGCGAAATCGCCATTGCCGCTGGGGCCGATCCGTCCTAATCCGCAACCCGTCTTGCGAGAGGAGACGAAAGCACATGTTCAGCCACATCATGATCGGCACCAATGATTTCGCGCGGGCCAAGGACTTCTACGACAAGGTCCTGGCCACGCTTGGCGTTGCCCCGGGCACCATCAACGAAGCCGCTACCGGCCACAAGCGCGCCTTCTGGTTCCACAATGGCGGGATCTTCGCCATCAGCGAGCCGATCAATGGCGAACCGGCCACCATCGCCAATGGCTCGACCATCGGCTTTGCCTGTGACAGTCTCGAGCAGGTCAAGGCCTTCCACGATGCCGCGGTGGCTGCGGGCGGCACCTCGATCGAGGACCCGCCGGGGCCGCGCACGGGCGCGATGGGCACGCTCAACCTCGGCTATGTCCGCGACCTCGATGGCCACAAGCTGTGCATGCTCCACCGCGTGGGGTGAGTGATCCCTAGCGGCTCAATTCGAACACCGCGAATTCGGCGCGCCAGTTTGCCCCTGGCGCGCCGATCTGCCTTTCCCCGGCAAAGAACCACGCGCGTTCGATCCGCGCGCCCTTCATCCGCGCCAGATCGCGGAAATCCTCCACCGTCACGTGGTGGATGTTCTCGGTTTCATACCAGGTCAGCGGCAGCGCCCGCGTCACCGGCATCCGCCCGCCGAAAAGCAGCGCCATGCGGGTGCGCCAATGGGCAAAGTTGGGGAAGGAGACAAAGGCCCGTCGGCCGACGCGCAGCAGTTCCTCGAGCATCCGGTCGGGCCGGGTGGCGGTCTGCAGCGTCTGGCTGAGGATCGCATAGTCGAAGGCCTTGTCGGGATAGTCGGCAAGCTCGACATTGGCATCGCCCTGCACCACCGAAAGGCCACGCGCCACGCAGCGTTCCACCAGCGCCCCGTCAAGCTCCATCCCGCGCGCATCGCAGCCGCGCGCGGCTTCCAGCTCGGCCATCAGCGCCCCGTCACCGCAGCCGATGTCGAGCACCCGGCTGCCGGGGGCGACATGGGCGGCGATCACCGCAAGGTCAGACCGCAGGCTCACGCGAGGAACCCCTGCACCACCCGGTCAAGCTGATCGTGCTCGAGCAGGAAGGAATCGTGCCCGTGCGGGGCGGAAAGCTCGACGAAGCTGACCTTGGCCCCCGCGGCGTTCAATGCGTGGACGATGTGGCGGCTCTCCGCAGTGGGGTAGAGCCAGTCGGTATCGAAGCTGACGATGCAGAAGCGCGCGGGCGTTCCGGCAAAGGCATTGGCGAGCCTGCCGCCGTGCTCCTCGGCGAGATCGAAATAGTCCATCGCCCGGGTGATGTAGAGATAGGAATTGGCGTCAAAGCGCCGGGTAAAGCCGCTGCCCTGATACCTCAAATAGCTTTCCACCTGGAACTCGGCATCAAAGCCGAAGCCCTTTTCCGCCCGGTCCTGCAAGCGGCGGCCGAACTTCTCGGTCAGCCCGGCCTCGGAAAGATAGGTGATGTGCGCGGCCATGCGCGCCACGGCAAGGCCATTATCGGGCCTTGCGGCAGCGCCGTAATAGTCGCCGCCGTTCCAGGCCGGATCGGCCATGATCGCCTGGCGCCCGACCTCGTGAAAGGCGATGTTCTGGGCCGAATGGCGCGCGGTCGAGGCGATCACCAGCACCCGCGCGGCGCGTGTCGGCCAGTTGGCGGCAAGGCTCAGCGCCTGCATCCCGCCCATCGAGCCGCCGACCACGGCGTGCAGGCGGGCAATGCCAAGGCCATCGAGCAGGGCGACAAGGCCGCGCACCATGTCGCGGATGGTGATGACGGGAAAGCGCATGGCATAGGGCTTGCCATCAGGCGCAAGGCTCGCCGGCCCGGTCGAGCCCATGCAGCTGCCGATCACATTGGCGCAGATGACGAAGTGGCGCGCGGTGTCGATCGGCTTGCCCGGCCCCACCATGCGTTCCCACCAGCCCGGCTTGCCGGTGATCGGGTGGGGGCTGGCAAGATATTGGTCGCCCGTGAGCGCGTGGCACACCAGCACCGCATTGTCCTTGCCCGGCGCGAGGGTGCCATAGGTCTCATAGGCGATCTGGCAGCGCTCGAGCACCTGCCCGCTGTCCAGCAGCAGGGGGTGGGGGAGGGCATAGGCCTTGGAGAGGGGCACGCTGTTCATCGGCGCTGCGCGACTTGGGGGAGGGCCCGGCCCATGTCAATCGCCGGTGGCCCATCGCCCCCGCGCGCCCACCCACCACGTTTTCGCGCTGTATTCGCCCTGGCAAACTGGCTATCGCGCTCGTCCCATGTCGCAGCCAATCTCGCAGCCAATCCCGCAGCCCACCCCCAAGCCCTGGATCGCGGCGATCCATCCCTATGTGCCGGGCCAGTCGCGCACCGCGAGCGGGCGGCCGCTCGTCAAGCTTTCGGCCAACGAGAACCCGCTCGGCACCGCGCCCGCAGCGCTTGCGGCCCTGGCCGAGGGCCACGCGCCTGCCGACTATCCCGATCCCGATGCCCGCGCCCTGCGCGAGGGCCTTGCCGCGCTGCACGGGCTCGATCCGGCGCGGATCGTGTGCGGCACCGGCTCGGGCGAGCTGCTGCACTGCGCGGTGCAGGGCTTTGCCGGGCCGGGCGATGAGGTGCTGTTCGCGCGCTATTCCTTCGCGCTCTATCCGCTCCTCGCCATGAAGGTGGGGGCCACCCCGGTGCTGGCCGCGCCTGCCGAGGGATCCTTTGGCGCCAGCGTCGACA
The DNA here is from genome assembly GCA_046297575.1 of Erythrobacter cryptus. Lineage (GTDB taxonomy): Bacteria > Pseudomonadota > Alphaproteobacteria > Sphingomonadales > Sphingomonadaceae > Erythrobacter > Erythrobacter cryptus_A. The sequence continues at coordinate 163,828 of JBKBHR010000004.1, read as the reverse complement.
ACCTGCTCGCCGCGGTCACCGCGCGCACCCGGGTGGTGCTGCTCGACAATCCCAACAACCCGGTGGGCAGCTACCTGCCCCCGGCAGAGCTGGCGCGCCTCCACGCCGGCCTGCCGCCGCACGTGCTGCTGGTGCTCGACGAGGCCTATGCCGAATATTGCGATCCGGCCGTGCAGCAGGCCGGCTTTGCCCTTGCCGCGGCGCATGACAACGTGCTCGTCAGCCGCACCTTTTCCAAGGCCTATGGGCTCGCATCCGAAAGGGTGGGGTGGATCACGGGCGCGCCCGCGCTCATCGACATCCTCAACCGCCTGCGCGGTGCCTTCAATGTCTCGGCCAGCGGCCAGCGGGCGGCGCTGGCAGCGCTCGGCGATCAGGACTTCGTCGCCGCCGCGCGCATCCACAACGCCCGCGAGCGCGCGCGCCTTTCAGAGGCGATCGCGGCGCTCGGCAACCACGGCATCAGCGCCTCGCCGAGCGAGGCCAATTTCCTGCTCGTCCATTTCAACGGCGCGGTGAGCGCCGCCGCCGCGCGCGATGCGCTGGCCGAGGCCGGCTATGCGGTGCGCCACCTGCCCGCCCAGGGCCTGCCCGATGCGCTGCGCATCACCATCGGCACGAGCGAAGCCATGCGCGCGGTGATCGCCACCCTCAAGCGCCTGTGCGGAGAGCCGGCATGAGGATCAAACGCGTCGCGATCATCGGCCTTGGCCTGCTCGGCGGCTCGATCGGGCTGGCGGTCAAGGCGCGCGTGCCCGAAATCGCCACCAAGGGATGGGACCGGGACGCCGAGGTGCGCGCCCGCGCCGCGGCGCGCGGCTTGGTGGATGAGGTGTGCGAGACGGCCGAGGCGGCCGTCGCCGGGGCCGATCTGGTGATCCTGTGCGTGCCGGTGGGCGCCATGGGCGAGGCCGCCCGCGCCATCCGCGCCGGGCTTGGGCCTCAGGCGATCATCAGCGATGTCGGCTCGTCCAAGCAGGCCGTGGCCGCGGCGCTGGCCGAGGCCCTGCCCGGCTTTCGCATCGTCCCTGCCCATCCCGTGGCCGGCACCGAACAGAGCGGGCCGGATGCCGGCTTTGCCACGCTCTTTGCCGGGCGCTGGTGCATCCTCACCCCTTCCGAGGATGCCGATGAAGCGGCGATCGAGGCGGTGGCCGCGTTCTGGACCGCGCTCGGCTCGAGGGTCGAGCGGATGGACGCGGCGCACCATGATCTGGTGCTCGCGGTCACCAGCCATATCCCGCACCTCATCGCCTACACCATCGTCGGCACCGCGAGCGACCTTGAGGAGGTGACGCAGAGCGAGGTGATCAAATATTCGGCCGGGGGTTTCCGCGATTTCACCCGCATCGCCGCGTCCGATCCGGTGATGTGGCGCGATGTCTTCCTCACCAACCGCACCGCAGTGCTCGAAATGCTCGGCCGCTTCGTCGAGGACCTGACCGCGCTGCAGCGCGCGATCCGCTCGGGCGATGGCGAGACCCTCTTCAATCTCTTCACCCGCACCCGGACGATCCGCCGCGCGGTGATCGAGCAGGGCCAGGACGACAGCCGCCCCGATTTCGGGCGCGAGCATTAAGGCGCCGTGCCGCTCAGGGCCGCGGCACGGGGTTGAGCGCGTTGATCGCCGCCTCGACCCGCGCCTCGATCTCCGCGCGCGGCAGGCCCGCCGGGATGGTCTCGCCCACCTTGTAGGTGATCCGCCCGGGGCGCTTGATGAGGCGATGATAGGTCGGCCCGCTATCGACCGCGATCGGCACCACCGGCAGGCCGAGCAGCTTGTAGAGCCCGGCAAAGCCCGCCTGGAGGGCCACGCGCCGGCCATGGGGCACGCGGGTGCCCTCGGGGAAGATCACCAGCGCCCGGCCCTCGGCGAGGCGTGCCTTGGCCTCGGCAAGCATCGCCCGCAGCGCCACGGCACCCCGGTCGCGCGCCACCGGGATGAGGCCATAGGCGCGCGCGGCAAAGCCCCAGCCGGGGATGCGGAACAATTCCTGCTTGGCAAACACCGCAGGATGATCGAACAGGCGGGCGGCATCGATCGCCTCGAAGAAGCTTTCATGGCGGATGGCGATGAGCGCCGCGCTTTGCGGCATCGCGCCCTCGATCACCACCTCGATGCCGGCGAGGCGGTGCACGCACCACAGGTGAAAGGCACCCCAAGCCCGCACCAGGCCGCGCAGCCAGGGGCGCCGCAGGCTCACCGCCACCAGCGCGGCGAGCACCAGCAGCGCGGTGCCGCCATAGAACACGAGATAGAAGGCGAGCGAGCGCGCCGCCGCGGCAAGCGTCTTCACAGCGCCACCAATCCTGCCGCGCGGCTGGCGAGAAACTTGTGATATTCGAGCAGCAGCGTGCCGAAATCGGGCTGCGAGGGCACCGCATCGCGCAGGATCTTCACGTCCTTTGGCAAGGCCCGTTCCAGCTCGAGCGCGGCGCGGCGCATGTGCCAGTCGGTCGTCACCAGCCTCAGCGAGCGCACCTTGTTTGCGGCCACCCACCGCGCGGTCTCGGCGGCGTTGGAGCGGGTGTCCACCGCCCCGTAGCCCAGCGTCACGCAGCAGGCCATCAGCGCCGGGGCGACCTTGAACTCGGCGGCAAATTCGCCCGGGCGCACCTCGGGATCGACCCCGCTGACCAGCAGCCGGCGCGCCGCGCCCTGCTCGAGCACGCCAAGACCATGGGCGATGCGCCCGGCCGCGCCGGTGAGCACGATCACTGCGTCGGTCTTCGGCGCCGTGGCAAGCGGGCGCGGCAGGGCCACGACGAAGGCGAGAAAGCCGATCGCCCAGGCAAGAAACAGCACGGACAAGAAACGCCGCAGCATCGCCGGCCCCTAGAGCATGTCCTTGAGCGCGAGCGCAATGGTGATCCGCGCGGTCACCAGCGCCAGCACCACCCCGGCCAGCGGGATCGCCGCGATCACCAGCCAGTCGGCGAGCATCAGGCCCCCGCCCGCCCCCATGCCGCTGTCGAGCGCGGCGAACTGGCGGCCAAGCAGCCACACCGCCGCCGCCCCGATCACCCCGCCAAGCCCCGCGCCGAGCAGCGCCTCGCTGCGCACCGCGCGCAGGAACACGGCGATGATCTGGCGATCGCTGGCGCCGAGCAGGTGCATGATCTCGACTGTCTCGCGCGCGCCGGCAAAGGCGCTGCGCGCCGCCAGCCACACCGCGGCGATGGCAGCGAGCGCCACCAGCGCGATGAGGCCGAGCGCAAGCCATTGCAGCGCCGCCAGCGCATCATAGACCGGCGCCAGCCATGCGGCCTGGGCGTCAACCCGGGCACCGGGGATGCTCCGGGCCAGCGCCGCCTCGATCCGCGCGATCGCGGCCGGGCTCGCCGGCCCGGCCAGTTCGACATCGATCAGCGCCGGGATCGGCACCTCGCCGCTGGTCGCGCCCGCCCCGAGCCAAGGCTCGAGCAGGGCGACGAGTTCCGCCTCGCTCACCGGCCGCACCGCGCGCACGCCCTCGATCCGGGTGAGCAGGCGCACCGCCTCGGCGCTGCGCGCCGCGCGCAGTTCGGGATTGGGCTCGATCACCTGCACGCTGAGCGCGCTGGCAAGCTCGGCGCGCGCCCCGGCGGCAAGGTTCTTGAGCGCAAGGCCCCCCGCCGCGGCGATCACCACCAGCGCGATGAGGATCGCGATCACCCAGGGCATCGGCCCGGAAAGGCGCCGCGCCGGCAGCAGCGGCGGGGCACCCGAACCGCGCAGCGAGGCGGCGGGCGCCCCCTGCGCCTCGACCCCCTCGGGGGGCGACTCGGCCTCCTCGGGCGCGCGCGGCGGCAGGCTCATGCCCCGCTCCTGCCGGGCGCGGCCGGGCGCGGCGGATAGCGCAGCGCCCCGGTGGGATCGGACAGCTGGCCCTTGTGCAGCCGCATGATCAGCGAATCGGGCACCTTCTGCAGCAGGTGAACATCGTGGGTGGCCACCACCACCGTGGTGCCGACCCGATGGTTGAGCGCCTCGAACAGGCGCAGCAGCTTTACGGCCATATCGGGATCGACATTGCCGGTCGGCTCGTCGGCGATCAGCATCTGCGGCCTGCCGATCACCGCGCGGGCGATCGCGACGCGCTGCTGCTCGCCGCCCGAGAGCGTCGGCGGCAGCGCCCGGGCGCGGTGGGCAAGCCCCACCCACTCGAGCATGTCGCCCACCGCGCGCGCGATCTTGCGCTCCGGTGTGCCCGCGAGGCGCAGTGGCAGGGCGACATTGTCGAAGGCGGTCAGGTGGGGCACCAGGCGGAAGTTCTGGAACACCACCCCGAGCCTGCGCCGCAGTTCGGGCAGGCGCGCGCGCGGCAGGGTGACAAGGTCGTGCCCGAACATGCGAATCGCCCCGCGCGAAGGGGCCTGGGCGAGATAGAGCATCTTCAAGAGGCTGGTCTTGCCCGCCCCGCTCGCCCCGGTGAGAAAATAGAAGCTGCCGGGATAGAGGGTGAAGCTGAGGTTGCTCAGCACCTCGGGATCGGTGCCATAGCGCAGGCCGACATTGTCGAAGGTCACATGGCCGATCAGGCGCTCGCTCATGGCGCGGCCCTATCAGCGCCGCCGGGCCGGGAAAAGCCGCCATGCGCCCCGCGCCGCGCGCTTGGGGCGCTCAGGGCCGCCTTCCATGTGGAAAACCACGCCAAACAAGCCCGCGCCATCCCCGCCCGGGCTTGTTTGGGGGGGCGCGCAGACTATTGCATAAGGCAGGATGATCATCGTCTGCCCCGCTTGCCGCACCCGCTATGCGGTGCCCGACGCTGCCATCGGCATCGAAGGGCGCACGGTGCGCTGCGCCAAGTGCAAGCACAGCTGGTTCCAGGAGCCGCCCGAGCGCGCGCTGCCATCTCGCCCCGCGCCCGCAGCGCCAGGCGCACAGCCCGCGGCCCCGGCCCAACCCGCGCCTGCGCCCCCGGCGCCAGCTGCGGCCCCGCCACCATCCGACCCGACCCAGGCTTCTGAACCCGCGCCTGCTGAACCCGCGCCGCCTCCACCCGCCGCGCCCGCGGCGCCCCCGGCGCCGGAGGTGGCCGAAGGGGCGCCCGCCGAGCCCGAGATCACCCACTGGCGCAGCAGCGATGCGCCACCCGCAGCTCCGGCCTCGCGCCCGGCCGAGGACGAAGCCGTGCTCGCCCGCCGGGCGCTGCGCCGCGGGCTGAGCGGGGCGGGTTCCGCACCCATCGCCCCGCCGCCCCGCTTTGCCGAGGCGCGCGCGGAGGATGGCGCAGAGGCCGACGAAGGCGCCAGCGCAGCCGACCTTCCGCCGCTTCCCGCAAGCGATGATGCCCCCAATTTCGCCGCCGATGATGCGCCTGCGGACGCGGTGGATGACGAGGAGGACGGCGCCTCGCAGTTCGATTACCGCGCCCCCTTCACCCGGCGGCGCAATTCCTTGCGGATGTGGACGCTCGCAGCGATCCTCTTTGCTCTCATCGCCGGGGCGACCACTCTTGCGGTCAATTACTATGGCCTGCCCGAATGGGTGCCCGTCACCCGCCCCACCTTCGGGATCGGCGAGGCTGATCTCAAGCTCGAGTTTCCCGCGGCCGAACAGGGCGAGGAGACCCTGCCCAGCGGCGAGGTGATCTTCCGCCTGCGCGGCACCATCACCAATACCGGGCGCGAAAGCCGCACCGTGCCCGATGTGCTGGTGGTGTTTTCCGACGCGCGCAAGCGCAAGATCGGCGACTGGGTGGTCAAGCCGCCCAAGCGCCGCCTTGCGCCTGGCGAGACGGTGACGCTGACCGAGGCGATCACCAATATCCCGCCCGGCGCGGTCGATGCCGCGATCGGCTGGGCGCCCGCCTGAACCCGCCGCGCAGCCAGAGCGTCAAAGCGCTTGCACCCGGCCCGGCCCCTTGCTAGGGGCGCGCTCCTACCGCGGGGCAGCCGCCTGGCCTGCCCCGGCAAACCCCGAGTGCGGTCGTGGCGGAACTGGTAGACGCGCAACGTTGAGGTCGTTGTGGGCGAAAGCCCGTGGAAGTTCGAGTCTTCTCGACCGCACCAATCCTTCCCCAGCCCCCCGGCCCGGTCGGGCCAGCCCGGCAGCGCCAAGACCAGGGCCACGCGCGCAGCGAGGGCCGCGGCCTGGCGCCGTGACCCTCGCTGTTGCGGGCACCGGGATGCAAGGCCCCGTCGGGGCCGCCTCAGCGCTGCGCGGGCGCCGCGGCAAGCGTGGCCGCGGAGGTCTCGGACGCTCCCCACAGCACGCCCAGCGCCGTTGCCGCCAGCATCACCGCGCGCCGGGCGCGCGCATGGCCATGCGCGGCGCTGAAGCGCACCAGCGGGCGCGCCCCGAGTTCCGCCGCGCCAACCGCCACGCCCTGATGGGCAAAGACACAAGCGCCCGGCGCGGCGCCCTCTGGTGCAGAGGCGATGGCAAGCTCGATCCCGTCGAACCTCAGCCGCCCGGTGTGGCTTCCTCCCTCGCCCGTGCGCTGCTTGAGTTCGAGGCAAGCCGGCAGCCAGCGCCCGGCCTCGTGGAAGCGGCAGGCGATCGCCGCGGGCGCGATTGCCTCGGCCGCGCCGTCAGGGGCGCGGCGGGCACTGCCACGGCTGCGCCGGCATCGGCACGCGCCGCACCGGCGGAGGTCTCTCTCGGCGGTTGCTGGCATGGCCTGTTCCCGCGCGGCGTTGGCCCGGGCGTGAGGGGGCACGTGGAAATTGCGTTTGAACCGGCGTTGAAACAGGAACCTCGAGCGATGGATGCCGCGCCCGGTGAGCCGCCAGCGCCTGTGCGACCTGTTCTGCGACATCCCCGACGATCCGCGCCGCGCTGCGCTGGAGCCTGAGCAAGCTGCACCCGGTGGTGGATGGGCCCGACCGGCCGCGCCTGCTGGCCGATCAGGGCGGGGTGCGGCTCGATCTTGCAGACGCCGCGGTCGATGCGCGCGAGGCCTTGGCCTTTGCCGCGCGCCCGATCGAGGAGCCCCGCTGGCCGAATGCGCGGCGGCGGCGCTGGCGCGCGCGCTGGTCGAATGCGGGCGCCGCGACGAGGCGCATCAGGCGGTGGCCCAGGCCGAGCGCAACCTCAGGCTCGCCGGGCTTGCCCCCGGCCCGGCGCTGCGCAGCGCGCCGACGGGCGGCTCGGGGTGGCGATCGTGCCGCTGCGCAACCACAGCGGCGATCTCGAGCACCCGGGCCACGATGCCTTCGCCCTGCTCGAGGATGCGCCCGAACGGCTGGTGCTGCTCGCCCATCACCTTGCCGACATCGCCCGGCGCCAGGCGCTGGCGCTCGATGACAGCCAGCTCACCGCGCAGGACCATTTCCTCATCGGCGTGCACCACGCCTTCTATGCCAGCCCGATCGATTACCGCGCGGCGCTCGACGCCTTCGAACAGGGGCTGCGGCGCGATCCCGGCCACGGCCCGCTCAACGCCTTTGCCGCCTGGGCCAAGGCCGGACTGGGCCTGGGCCTCGACGAAAACGGGCGGCGCGAGGCGCTGGCGCAGGCCCATATGGCGATGGCGGCAGGCGATTCGCAGTCGCTGGCGATCGGCGCCTGGTCGGCGGTGCACCTCGCGCAGGATTTCGAGCCGGCGCTGCGCGCGATCGAGCTTGCCACGCGGATCAACCCGCTCTCGCGCGTGGCCTGGAGCGCCAGCGCCTGGGTGCGCTGCATGGCGGGCGAGACCGAGACCCCGATCCAGCACTGGAACCACGCCGACCGCTGCGATCCTTTCGGCTCGAACATCACCTAGATCCAGTGCGGGCGGGCAATCTGCCACTGGCTGGCAGGCCGCTTTGCCGAGGCCGCCAGCGCGGTGCAGCGGCACGGCGCGGCCTGATGCCGCTGCCCGCAGGCTCAGGCGAGCCGGGCGAGCAGCAGGGCAATGTCATCGGCGATGGCGCCGGTGAAGTGGGCATCGTAATTGCCCAGCACCGAGAAGGCCCAGCCGGTCTCGCGGATCGTCCCGCTCATCCCGCCGATCCCGCTGTGCGGCCCGCCCCCGCCATGGCCCACCAGCGTGCGCCCCGGCGCCAGCGGCCTGACGATGAAGCCCATGCCATAGTCCTTGAGGCCGCCCGGCTGCGGAGTGAGGAGCGCCTCCACCAGCGCCGGGGCGACGATCTGCCCGCGCAGCAGCGCGCCGAGATAAGCGGTCATATCGCCGACCGTGGCATAGCCCCCGCCGCAGGAATTGCCGCGATAGCCGAGAAAATCGCGGTTGTCCTGGCGCGCTTCGATGCCGAAGTGGTCATCCTCGCGGTAGCGAAAGCCCACCGCCACCCGATCGGGCAGGGCGCGTGAGAAGAAATGCCCGCTCGCGCCCATCGCCGCGGGGCGATAGATTGAGGTTTCGAGAAGATCATACCAGCTCGCGCCGGTCACCGCCTCGATCACCGCGCCCAGCACCACGAAGCCTTCGTTCGAATAGGCCGCGCTGCTTCCGGGGGCAAAGGCCGGCGGGGCATCGGCAAAGGCGCCCAGCAGATCGGCCATGCGCGCATAGGGGCGATGCTTGTCATAGCCCGGCCGGTCGAACAGGCTGCCAAGCCCGGCGGCATGGCACAAAAGGTGGCGGATGGTGCAGGCCTCGGCAAAGGCGCGATTGGGATAGGCAGGCAGGACCGCGGCGAGCGGGGTATCAAAGCCAAGCCGCCCCGCACCCACCAGCCGGGCGATCATCAGCGCGGTGAAGCTCTTGTCGGCCGAGCCGAGGTGAAAGCGCATCGCCGGGCTGTTAGGGATCGCCGGGTCGCGCGCGGCCAGGCCGAAGGCGGCCTCGTAGGCAACAGCGCCGCTGGGATCGACGATCCGGCACACCCCGGAAAACGCGTCGCGCATCACGGCAAAGCCGATGCGCTCCTCCACCAGCGCGGCGAGCGCGGCCGGGGCAGGCTGGCAAGGATCGCCCCCGCGTTGAGGAGGCCGCGGCGGGTGAGCGCGATCTGCGCAGGGCAGGGGATCATGGCACGTTCTCCTCGTGGTGGCAAGGCGCGATCGCCCGTCCTTCAGAATTGCAGCGCGAGGCCCGCGGTCAGGCCGTGACGGTGATAGGCATCGCCATCGGCAAGGGCATAGGCGCCGCGCAGCGTGACCCGCCGCGACAGCGCCAGCTCGACCCCGGCGCCGATCGTCCACACATCCTCGTCAAAGCCGATCTCGCTCTGCGTCGGGGTGCAGGCGTTGCAGGGCTTGGGGCACCGGGCGGTGCGGGCATCGACGGCAAAGCGCGGCCATCCGCCCGCGGCATGGATCAGCGCCTCCTCGCAGAGGCGCCGGCCAGGCCGCAGCTCGGCCCCGAGCTGGCGACCGATGCCGACCGTGGTGGTCTCGGTGAAGGTGGCGGTCGCGCGCGTCTCGCTGGCCACGGCGGTGCTGGCGGCGAGGCTGACCTCGGGGCGAGCACCCAATCCTTGCCGAGCGGGATGTTCCACCCGGCATAGGGCTTGAAGGCCGCGCCCGAAAGCGCGCCCGAGAAGCTCTCGTGGCTGGCGGCGGCGCCGGCATAGGGGCCGTGGAAGCTCTCGGCCCGGGCCGCGCCGGCATTGCCCAGCGCGATCGCAGCGATGGTGGCGGCGCTCACCGCAAGGGCGGCGCGCAGCAGGCGCGCGCTCTCATCATGCAAGGGGGTCATTCTTCTTTCTCCTGATCAGAATCGGGGAGCGGCGCGGCAGCCGGGCCCGCACAAGGTCAGGCGGCGCCGCTGGTCGCCCCCGCCCTGGCGGCACGGCGTTGGACCATGCGTTTGCACGAGCGTTGAAACGCCGTTGACCAGGCGCACAGGCCCGCACACCTTGCGCACCCACGCAGGGCCTGAGGCACGGATTTTTAAGCCCTTGTCCGCCAATGGGGGGCGCCGTGCACCACCCGCAGCGCCTCGATGCGATTCGCCAGCTTGGGCTTGAGACCATCCCTGATCGGGAGGTGTTCTCGCGCATCACCCTGCTGGCCGCCACCATGCTCAGCTGCCCGATCGCGCTGATCTCGGTGGTGGAGGAGGAACGGCAGTGGTTCCTCGGGCGCACCGGGCTGGCCTGCGCCGAAACCGACATTGCCGATTCGATCTGCCGGCTGTGCGTGATCGGCGCGGCGCCGGTGCTGATCGGCGATGCCCGCGCCGATCCGCGGCTTGCCGGCAACCACCTGGTCAGCGGCCCGCCCTTCATCCGCTCCTATATCGGGGTGCCGGTGCGGCTCGATGACGGCACGGTGCTGGGGGCACTGTGCGGCATCTCCCCCGTGCCCCATGCCTTCGGCCCCCAACACATCGCCCCGCTTGCCATGCTTGGCGAACTGGCCGAGCGCGCGATCGCGCTGCATGCGCGCACCCGCGAACTCAGCCTTGCCAATGCCGCGCTCAAGCAATCGAGCCAGATTTTCCGCCAGGCCGAACAGGCCGCCAATGTCGGCTTCTGGCGGGTCGATCTGGCCACGTGGACGCTGCACTGGTCCGACCAGGTCTATGTCATCAATGGGGCCGAGCCGGGCACGACCCCCACGGTCGAGGATGCGATCCGCTTCTACGAGCCGGAGGATCAGATCATGGTCAAGGCCAAGCTTGAGCAGGCCGTGGCCGATGGCCTGCCCTTCAGCTTCGAGACCACCATCCACCGCCGCGATGGCGAGCCGCGGCGCATCCGGGTGGTGGGCGAGCGGATCGATGTCGATGGGCGGCCCGACAGCGTCGCCGGGATCATCCTCGACTGCACCGAGGAATACCTGCGCAATGCCGCGCTCAAGCGCGCAGCCGAGCGCGACCGGCTGACCGGACTGTTCAACCGCGCCGCCTTTGACCGCAAGCTGGCCAAGGCGATGCAGCAGGTCGAGGCGGAACCGGTCACGGTGGCGCTGCTCGATCTTGATGGGTTCAAGGATGTCAACGACACGCTCGGCCACCTTGTCGGCGACCGGGTGCTCGAGACCGTCGCCGAGCAGCTGCGCCTGGCGCTGCCGGGTGAGGTCTTCGCGGCGCGCTGGGGCGGGGACGAATTTGCCCTGCTGTTCCCGCCGCAGCTCGCGCTCGAGGAGGTCGTGGCGATGCTCACCCGCCTGCTCGCCGCGCTCGATGCGCTGCCCCCGCTGGGCAATGTGCTCATCAAGATCGGGGCGACCTGCGGAGTGGCACAGATCGCCAGCCCGGCGCGCAGCGAGGAGATCATGCGCCGGGCCGACCTTGCGCTCTATCACGGCAAGGCGCACGGTCGCGGCAGCGTGGTGTGCTGGAACGCGCAGATCGAGGCCCGCCAGACCGAGCGCCAGAGCGCCATCGCCCGGCTGCGCGGGGCGCTCAATGGCGGGCGGGTGCTGGCGGCCTATCAGCCGATCCGCGAGCTGGAGAGTGGGCGGGTGGTCTCGGTCGAGGCGCTGCTGCGGCTGCGCGACGAGAACGGGCGCCTGCTCAGCGCCACCGAGGTCTTTGCCGCGCTGCTCGATCCCGAACTCTCGCGCCGGGTGAGCCGGGTGATGCTCGATCAGGTGGTGGCCGATGGGCCGCGCATCCTCGCCCTGTTCGGCCCGGAAACGCGCATCGGCCTCAACCTCTCCGAAGCGGATCTCAAGCAGTGCGATTTCGTGCGCCACCTCATCGACGTGATCGACGACAGCCCGCTGCAGCCGGAGCACATCATCATCGAGGTGACCGAGACCATGCTGATCGATGCCGGCGGGCAGGTGCGCGCCTCGCTCGCCATGCTCGATGATTGCGGCTTTACCGTGTGCCTCGATGATTTCGGCACCGGCTTTTCCTCGCTCACCCACCTGCGCGCCTTCCCGATCCGCACGGTGAAGATCGAGCGCGATTTCATCGCCGCGATCCACGAGGATCACCAGGCCCGGCTGATCATCCAGGCGATCGTGCAGATGGGCCATTCGCTGGGCCTGAGGGTGGTGGTGGAAGGGGTGGAAAACGAGGAGCAGGAAACCTTCCTGCGCGCGATCGGCTGCCGCCATGTCCAGGGCTTCCGCTATGGCCGCCCGATGCTGATCGGCGCGCTCGAGGCACAATTTGGCGCGCAGGCCGAAGAGCCGCCCCGCCGCGCCGCGCGCTAGAGCCGCAGCAGCGCCTCGCGCGGGGCATCGCCGCCGTGGAACACCAGCGTTTCCACCCGGGTGCCGCGCCCGATGTTCACCCGGTTTTCCTGGCGCGTCCACAGATCAGTGAAGATCTGCGCGTTGACCCTCAGGCGCAGCGTGCGCGGCGCCGCATCAGCCCCGCCGCCCTGCCCCGCGCCCGGCAGCGGCCATTCCTGATAGACCCACAGAAAGCCGCGCTCGACCTCGCTGCCGACATAATCGGGCACGATGATCTCGCCCTCCACCGCCAGCAGGAAACGGCGCGTGGCATAGCGGGCAAAGGCCTCGCGGCTGGCCGGGCTGGCGATGATGTCGGGGCTGCGCACCCCCTGGAAGGCGAGCGCGTGCTCGGCATCGTGCAGTGGCACCTGGTGGACGATCTCGAGCATGGCGCTGCGCGGATTGGGCGCCAGCGTGGTGATGGTGAGTTTCTGCTGGTGCGCCCGCGCCCGGCTGGCGAGCGGTGCCAGCACCAGGGCGAGGAGCACGGCGCGCCGGGCGATCACTTGCGCTTCTTGTCCGGCTCGGCCCCGGCCGCCTCGCCCATCAGGTCGCGCGCGCTGCGCGCCTTTGCCGCCTCGGCCTTGAAGGCCTCGATGCGGCTGGGGATGATGCGGCGCGGATAGTGGTTGTTCTCGATATCGGCATCGCCGGTTTCCCAATCGGGATCGACCACCACCTCGACCAGCTCCTTGCCCTTGGGATAGACGAGGAGCTTGGCCACCTCGCGCGCATTGCGCCGCCAGATCTCGGCCGGGATGGTCAGCTTCTCGCGGCTGCCATCCTTGAACGCAAGGCCGAGGATGATCGGCATCACCAGCCCGCCGCGGTTGGTGAAGTTGAGCACGTAGTAATTGGCATCTTCCTTGACCGCGCGCTCGAAGGCCGCCCGCTCCCACGGCAAGAGGCTGTCGCGGAACTCGGCATAGGCCTTGCGGTCCTTGGGGGTGACGGTGAACTCGTCGTTGCGATCGTAGAAATCGGTGACGCCGCGGTTCTCCAGCACCCAGATCGGCAGGCCCTGCGCGCGGTTGAGGGCAACGCCCACAGGTTCGGGCGCCTCGGCGCGCTCGGCCCGGCGGCGCGGCAGATCGATGTCGGGATCCTTGGTGTCGAGCCGCAGGCGATAGATCGAATCGAGGCTGATATCGACATGGTCGGTGGTGTAGAACCAGCCGCGCCAGAACCAGTCGAGATCGGTGCCGCTCGCTTCCTCGATGGTGCGGAAGAAATCGGCAGGCGTGGGACGCTTGAACTTCCAGCGCCGGGCATATTCCTTGAGCGCAAAATCGAAACGCTCGCGCCCGATGATGGTGTCGCGCAAGAGGTGGAGCGCGGCCGAAGGCTTGCCATAGGCATTGGCGCCAAGGTTGGTGACCGAATCCGACTGGGTCATGATCGGCTCCTGCTCGGAGGAGATCATGTAGCTCACCATGTCGCGCGGCAGGCTGCGGGTCCAGGGCAGCTTGGGGTCCCATTCATAGCCAGCGACCGAATCGAGGAAGGAATTGAGCCCCTCGTCCATCCAGGTCCATTGCCGCTCGTCGGAATTGACCGTCATCGGAAAGTAGATGTGCCCGATCTCGTGGATGACCACGCCGATGAGGAACATCTTCTCCGCGAGCGAATAGGTGCGGCTGCCATCCTTGTTGAGCGTGGTGCGCGGCCCGTTGAAGGTGATCATCGGATATTCCATCCCGCCCACCGGGCCGTTGACCGATTGCGCGGTGGGATAGGGATAGTCGAAGCTGAAGCGCGAATAGACCTTGAGCGTGTGCGCGATCGCGGCGGTCGAATATTTGCGCCACAGCTCGCCCCCTTCCTTGGGCCAGAAGCTCATCGCCATCACGGTCTCATGCTCGGCGCCGGGCTGCTCGACCCCTTGCGCATCCCAGATGAACTTGCGGCTCGAGGCCCAGGCAAAATCGCGCACGTTGCGCGCGGCAAAGCGCCAGGTCCTGGTGCCCCGGGGGTTGCCGGCCTCGGCCGCCGCGGCCTCCTGGGGCGTGACGATGAACACCGGCGCGGTGGCCTTGCGCGCCGCGGCGAGGCGCTGGCGCTGGAGCGGGGTGAGCACCTCATCGGGGTTGGCGAGCTCGCCGGTGGCCGCGACGATGTGATCGTCGGGCACGGTGAGGCTCACCTCATAATCGCCGAACTCGAGCGTGAACTCGCCGCGGCCCAAGAACTCCTTGTTGTGCCAGCCCTCATAGTCCGAATAGGCGACCATGCGCGGGAACCACTGGGCGAGCAGGAAGATGTCATTGCCGCCCTTCCTCGGATCGTCGGGGAAGTGCTCATAGCCCGAACGCGCCACCACCGCATCTTCCTCGACGATGTTGAAGGCGAAGGCGAGGGAGAAGGTGAGCGTCTCGCCCGGGGCGAGCGGGCGCGGCAGATCGATCCGCATCAGCGTGCCGACGATGGTGTGCGGCAGATCGGCCCCGTCCGCGCCCTTCACCGCCGTGATGGCATAGCCATAGTCGTTGTCGGCCATGGCCTGCTGGCGGCGCAGCTCCTCGAGCGAGAGGCGCGCCGGCTCGCCCTCCGTGCCGAGGCTGACCTTGGGCCCGCGCCGCCCGGGGCCGCCGAACACATCGGTCAGCTCGGCCATCGAATCGCGCCTGAAGATGTTCTGATCGAGCTGCATCCACAGCCACGGCAGGCTGTCGGGCGAATTGTTGGTGTAACGCACCTCAGCCTCGGCGCTGAGGCGGCGGCGCGGCTCATCGAGCCGGGCGGTGATGGTGTAATCGACCTTCTGCTGCCAATATTCGTGCCCCGGCGCGCCGCTGGCGTTGCGATAGGTGTTGGGGGTGGGCAGCACCTCGTCCAGCTGGCGGAACTTGTCCTCGAAGCGGCCCTTGGTCTGCTGGATGCCCTGCGCGGCGGCGGGTGCGGCAAGGATGAGGGCAAGAACGGCAAAAAGGATGCGCAAGGGGGCTTCTCCGGGGCGCGGGATGAGGGGGCGGATGCCAAGGTTCACAGCGCAATTCGCCGGCACGCGCAAGCAGGTTTGTCCCTGCCTGGCTTGCCCTGCCCTCCTTGCCCCAGCCCGGATTGTCTTTGCCGCGAGGCGCGCCTATCGCTCGGCGCCGATGACCACGCCCCCCCTCTGGCACGCCCTGCACGAAGAGGCCTGCGCGCGCGGGGCCATGACCTATCGCGATCCCGAAACCGGCTACAGCGTGTTCACCCGGCTGGCCCATCTCAAACGCGGCCATTGCTGCGGCTCGGGCTGCCGCCATTGCCCCTATGGCCACGCAGCCGTGGCCCGTCCCGCCCATCAGCCACAGGAGAACACCCGATGAAGACCCGCGCCGCCGTTGCCTTTGCGCCGAGGCAGCCGCTCGAGATCGTCGAGCTTGATCTTGAAGGCCCCAGGGCCGGCGAGGTGCTGGTCGAGATCATGGCCACGGGCGTGTGCCACACCGATGCCTACACGCTGGATGGGCATGATTCGGAAGGGATCTTCCCCAGCGTGCTCGGCCATGAGGGCGCCGGGATCGTGCGCGAGGTGGGCGCGGGCGTCAGCTCGGTGGCGCCGGGCGATCATGTCATCCCGCTCTACACCCCCGAATGCCGCCAGTGCAAAAGCTGCCTTTCGGGCAAGACCAACCTGTGCACCGCGATCCGCGCCACGCAGGGCAAGGGGTTGATGCCCGATGGCACCACGCGTTTCAGCTACAAGGGCCAGCCCATCCATCACTACATGGGCTGCTCGACCTTCAGCAATTTCACCGTGCTGCCGGAGATCGCGGTGGCCAGGATCCGCAAGGACGCGCCCTTCCAGTCGGCCTGCTACATCGGCTGCGGGGTGACCACGGGCGTGGGCGCGGTGATCAACACCGCCAAGGTTGAGGTGGGCGACAATGTCGCGGTGTTCGGGCTGGGCGGCATCGGCCTCAATGTCATCCAGGGCGCGCGGCTTGCCGGGGCCAACATCATCCTTGGCATCGACATCAACCCAGGGCGCGAGGAATGGGGCCGGCGCTTCGGCATGACCCACTTCCTCGACAGTCGGGGGATGAGCCGCGAGGAGATCGTCGCGCGGGTGATCGAGATCACCGATGGCGGGGCCGATTACACCTTCGATGCCACCGGCAATGTCGAGGTGATGCGCACCGCGCTCGAGGCCTGCCACCGCGGCTGGGGCACCAGCGTCATCATCGGCGTGGCCGAGGCGGGCAAGGAAATCGCCACCCGGCCCTTCCAGCTCGTCACCGGGCGCAACTGGCGCGGCACCGCCTTTGGCGGGGCCAAGGGGCGCACCGATGTGCCCAAGATCGTCGATATGTACATGGCCGGCAAGATCGCCATCGACCCGATGATCACCCACGTCATGGGCCTCGAGGAGATCAACACCGCCTTCGAGCTCATGCACGAGGGCAAGTCGATCCGCTCAGTGATCCTGTTCTAGGCCCCCGAAGCGCCCGCCGAAAAACACCAGCGGGCGAGCGCCACGCAGGCCGCGCGCCATGGCAATCACCTCGCCGATGATGAGGGTGTGATCGCCCGCCGGGTGCGCGGCAAAGCGGCGGCAGGCAATCTGGCCGAGCGCCCCGCGGATCGCCGGCAGGCCCCCTGCCCCCTCCTCGAAATCGCCCGGCAGCAGCGCCGAATCCCCGCGCGCGGCATAGCGCCGGGCGAGCACCGCCTGGTCCTCGGCGAGGATGCTGATGGCAAAGCGGCTCGCCCCGGCGTAGGCGGCATATTGGCTCGCGCTGTTCTGCAGGCTCCAGCTCACCAGCATCGGGCTGAGCGAGAGCGAGACCAGCGAATTGATCGTCATTGCCGAGATGCGCCCGCCCTCGCCCCGCAGCGCCACCACCGCTACCCCGGTGGCAAACTGGCCCATCAGCTGGCGGAAGGCGCGCGCTTCGGCCTCGTGCGCCCCATCGGGGGCGGGCACGGGGTGCTCGGGCGAAGGCGAAGGCAGAGGATCGGACACGGCTGGCCGCTGGCTTGGGGCAAGGCTTGCGCCCCTGTCAATCGGCAGCGCCGCGCCCTGTTCCCGAAAGGGCGGGAGAGCCGGGCAAAAGCGCGTGGTTAACCGCATGGTTACGCGCTCCCGGCTAGAGCAGGACGCCGCCAGCCCTGCCGCCCGCGCGTGCAGGCCACCCCGCTTGCGGCTGACCAGGTGGAAGCATGTTCGAAGGCAGGATCGCAGCGAGCCGCCTGGTGGCGGTGGAGGTGGAGGGCTTCCCCCCCGCGCTCGATGCGCTCGCCGAACGCAACCTCGCCGGCCACGGCTTCCTGCGCGCCGCCTGGTATCGCGCCAGCCTGAGCGCCTGTGCCCGCACTGGCGGCGCGGATCGAGGCCGCAGCCTGCTGGTGCAGCGCGCCGGGCAGCACGGTGCCTTCCCGATCGCCGCCATTCCCGCCATTCGCTTCGGCCCGGCGCTGATCGGGGCGCGGCGGGTGGCAGGGGCCTATTGGCCGCTGCGCGCGGCGCTGATCGCCCCCGATTGCGACCGGCGCGAGCTTGCCACCGCGCTCGCCCTTCCCGCCGCCCGCCGCGCGCTCGGGCCCCTGTGGCGGCTTGGCCCGGCGCGCGCCGATTGCCCTGCCACCGCCCGCCTTGCCGCCGCTGCCCAAGCCGCCGGCTGGCAGGTGCTCGCCCGGAGGGCCGGCACGTGCTGGGTGATCGATTGCGCCGCCGCGCGCGCCGATGGCTGGCCGCGCGCCTCGACGGCCAAGCGCATGGCGCGGATCGAGCGGCGCCTTGGCCAGCTCGGCCCGGTGAGCTGGAGCCGGGTGCGCGGGGCCGACTGGAGCGCGGCGGTGCTCGATGAGCTTGCCGCGGTCGAGGCGGCCAGCTGGATCGCCGCGCGCACCGATGGCCGCGGCGCCAAGTTCCTCCATCCCCACCAGCGCGCGCTGTGGCAGGAGGTGCTGGCCGATCCTGCCCTTGCCGCGATGCTGTGCGCCACCATCCTCAAGGTGGGTGGCAGGCCGGTGGCCTTCAGCTTCGATCTCATCGATGGCAAGGTGCAATATGGCATCGCCGGAACCTATGTTCAGGCGCTTGCCCGCTATGAGATCGGCAAGCTCGCCAATCACCGGGCGCTGGCCGATGCGATCACGGTCGGGATCGACCTTCTGGATCTTGGCGCGGGCGACAGCGGCTACAAGCGCGACATGGGGGCCAGAGCCGGCTATGCGCTGGTCGATCTGCTGATGGTGCGCCCGCGCCTTGCCGCGCGGCTGATCGCGCCGCTGTGGGCCGGCAGGGGCAAGGCGTGCCATGGCTGAGGCCGATCCGCCCCGCACCGCCCCCAATGCCCCCGGCACCCACACCGGCAGCGGCAGCGCGGCCGCCCCGGCGCCCGCTTCGCTTGCCGCGCAGGTGCGCAGCGCGGTGATCTGGCGCTCGGGCAGCCAGGTGCTCACCCAGCTCGTCTCCTGGACCTCGACCCTCATCGTCATCCGCCTGCTCGCCCCGCAGGACTATGGCCTGTTCGCCATGGCCCAGGTGATGCTGGTGCTGCTTTCGACCATGAACGGCTGGGGCCTTGCCTCGGCCCTGATCCGCGAGCGCGAGGTGAGCGAGGAGCGCCTGCGCCAGACGCTGGGGATGCTGATCCTGCTCAATTTCGGCCTCGCGGCGGTGCAGGTGCTCGCCGCGCCGCTGGTGGCGGCCTGGTTCGGCCAGCCCAAGGTCGCGGCGCTGCTGCGGGTGCAGGCGCTCATCTATCTCACCGTGCCCTTCTGCGCCCTGCCCTATGCGATGCTGGCGCGGCGGATGGATTTCCGCCGCCCGGCGCAGGTGCGGCTGGTTGCCGCGGTTGCCGGGGCGGGGATGGCGCTCGGCGGGGCGCTCGCCGGCTGGGGGGTGTGGACGTTGGTGTTCGCGCCGATGATGATCCTCGTCACCGAGGCGATCGGCATGACCTGGGCGGCGCGCGCCCCGATCCGCCCCAGCTTCCGCTTTGCCGGGGCGGGGCACATCGCCGGCTTTGGCGGGGTGATGACCGCGACCCAGCTGTTCTGGTTCGTGCAGAGCCAATCGGACGTGATGATCGCCGGGCGGGCGCTCGATCCGCACACGCTCGGGGTCTATACCACCGGGCTGTTCCTCGCCCAGCTGCTCGCGGCCAAGTTCATCCCGCCGATCAACGAGGTCGCCTATGCCGCCTACAGCCGCCAGCAGGGCGCCGCGCCCGAGGCGCTGCTCGCCACCATCCGCCTGGTGATGCTGGTGGCGCTGCCCGCCTATGCCGGGATGGCGGTGGTGGCTGAGCCGCTGGTGCCGGTGCTGCTGGGCGCGCAGTGGCACGAGATCAGCCCGCTGCTGCCGATCCTCGCCGGGGCGATGGCGATGATGACGCTGCAGATCCTCTTTGCCCCGGCCACCAACGCCCGCGGGGTGCCGGCTGCCGCGCTCAGGATCGCGATGCTGGGCAGCCTGGTGATGCCCGCCGCCTTCTGGATCGGCGCGCATTGGGGGATCTTCGGCCTTGCCTGGGCCTGGGTTGGCGGCATGGCGGTGCTGACCGCGGCCACGGTGTGGCTGTCGGGCGGGCTGATCGGGCTGAGGCTCGCCGCGCTCGCCCGCGCGATCGCCCCGCCGCTTGCCGCGGCGCTGGCGATGGCCGCCGGGGTGGCACTGGCGCTGCGCCTGCTGCCGACAAGCTGGCCGCCGCTCGCACAGCTTGCGCTTTGCGTGCCGCTGGGGGTGGCGCTCTACCTTGCCGCCCTGCGGCTGATCGCACCGCAGCGGCTGGCCGAGGCGCTGGCCTTCATCCGCCAGCCCGCCGCCACACCCGCACCTTAGCAAAAGCGCGCGATTGACTTGCGCCGGGCGATGCTCTTGAGCCCGCGGGCATGACCTGTGCCCGTCCCGCACCCGAAACCCGGTTTCACGCCGTCGGCGACATCGCCATGGCGGTGCACCACTGGCCTTCCGATGGCGGCGGCGCGCCAATGGTGTTTGCCCATGCCACCGGCTTTCACGGGCGGGTGTTCGATGCCGTGATCGAAGAGCTTGGCGCCCATCCGGCCCATGCGCTCGACCTGCGCGGCCATGGGCAAACCGGCGGCGGGCCGATCGACGACTGGCGCATCGTCGCGCGCGATGTCGCCGCCTTTCTCGATCAAGCGGCGCTCACCGGCGCGATCGGCATTGGCCATTCGATGGGCGGGCACACGCTGCTTCAGGTCGCGGCCGATCGTCCGGGCGCCTTCAGCCGGCTGGTGCTGTTCGATCCGGTGATCCTGGCGCCCGCCTTCTATGCCGCCCCCGCCCCGCTCTACACCCCCGAAAATCCCCACCCGGCGATCCGCCGCAAGCGAGACTTTGCCAGCGTCGCGGAGATGATGGCGCGCTTTGCCACGCGCGATCCCTATTGCCTGTTCGATCCCCGGGTGTTTGCCGATTACTGCCGCCATGGCCTGCGCCCGGCCGCCTCGGGCACGGGGATGGAGCTCGCCTGCCCCCCCGAGGTCGAGGCGAGCATCTATGCCTCGAGCCGCAGCAATCCGGGCATTCTCGAGGCCGCCCGCCACGTCACCTGCCCGGTGCTGGTGGTGCGCGCCCGGCAGAGCGATCTTACCGATTTCAAAGGCTCACCCACCTGGAGCGAACTGGCCGCGATCCTGCCCCGGGGCCGCGATCTCCACCGCCCCGACATGACCCATTTCCACCCCTTCGAGGACCCCAAGGACGCCGCAAGGATCATCGCCGATTTCCTCGCCGAGGGGTGATGTTCTGGCAATGTTTCACGTGAAACATTGCCGCGCGCCTAGCCGGCGGCATCAAGCAAATCTCTGATATCCTTGCGAATTGCCGCAAGCCTCGGGCCATCGGGCTGTTGGAGTGAGGCCCCGATCTGCGCGGCAAGCGCGCCATAGAAGGCGGCAAGGCTGGCGGCCAGCGGGTGCTCTGGCGCCACCGAACGGGCGAGCCACAAGAGGATGGTCTGCGCGCGGGAAAGCGGCGCGCGCAGCGGCAAAGCGGCGGCAGAACCACGGCAAGGCGCGCCCCCATCCGCGCCTTCTGCGCGCGCCAGCAGGGCCAAGGCGGTGCCCAGCGCCGCCTCGGCCTCCTCGAGGCAGATGCGGGTGAGATCGCCCGCCCCGGCCGCGGCGATCCGCGCCTCGAGCGCCACCCGGCGATAGGCCGCGGCCGGATGGCAGGTGAGCGGCTGCATCGCCCCGCCTTGCGCATCAGCGCTCGCGCGCCGACCACAGATCGACCTGCTGGCGCAGGAAGGCCAGGGTCGATTGCGCGGCGGCGATGCGGCGTTCGGAGGCGGTGAACTCGCGGGTGAGGCGCAGCCGCAGGGCCTCCTGCTGCTCGGCGATCTTGCCGAGCCGCGCATCGCTGGCGGCAAGCTCGCGCTCGTAACGGGTGAGCGAGCCGCCGAGCGTGCCGGGATTGCCGATCAGGCTGCTCGCGCGCACGAAGCGGTCGATCGTGGCAAAGACCCCGCTCGCCCCGGTGGTGAACATCGCCGCCACCGCCTCGGGCGCATCCTCGAGCGCGCGGGAAAGCCGCGCCGAATCGAGCCGGAAGGTGCCATCGCGGTTGAGCACGAGGCCGAGATCGCCGAGCGTGCGCGGTGCCCCCGCAGCCGCGCCGGGCATCACCACCTCGCCGGCGAGCGCGGCGAGGCTGCGGCGCAGCGCGCGCGCGCCATTGTCATTGCCGAGCGGCCCGCCGAGCGGGGCGGCAAGCTCGTTGACCTGCGCGGTGATGTCGTTGAGCGCGGCGACGAGATCGCCCATCACCGCAGAGAGCGCGGCGCTGTTGCCGCCAAAGCTGATGGTGGTGGGCGCGCCGGGATTGGCGGCGCCGAACGTGAGCGAAAAGCCCCCGGGAAGCCCGGTGACGCGGTTGGTGGGGCTGGTCATCGCCACCCCATCGAGGCTGAAAGCGGCATCGCGCGCCACGCTTTGGAGCGGCGGGGCCGAAGCGCCGGGCGCCCAGGCGAGATATTCGAGATCGCCCGCCACCGGCCCGCCGCCCATTCCGGCGGCCTCGACCACAAAGCCATTGGCCGCCCCTTCACGGCCCTTGAGCACCAGCTGCGCCCCGCCGGTGCCGCTGGCGACATAGGCGGCAATCGCCCCGCCGCTCGCCTGGTTGATCTTGCCCGCCAGAGTGGCCAGCGTGTCGCTGGCGCTCACCGCGATGGTGATCGGATCGCGCGCGGCATCGGCGGTGAAGCTGGTGCCATCGACCGTGCCGAGCCGCAGCGTCAGGGTGCCCTCACCCACCAGCGCATCGCGGCTGGCAAGCGGCGCGCTCACCAGCGTCTGGGCGCTCGCCAGCGCGCTGACCTCGAGCGTGAAGGTGCCGCGCGGCAGGGCGCCGGGGGCCACGCTCACCGTGGCAACGGCAGGGTTGGCCACCACGCCGCGCGGGGCAAGATCGCCGTTCCTGATGCGCTCACCCAGCGCGCTCGCAAGGCTGGTGAGCGCATTCCTGAGCTGCGCAGCGGCGGAAACCTGCGCCTCGAGGCTCTGGCGGCGGGTGGTCAGATTGTTGCGCTGCGCGGCAAAGCTGGCCGCGGCGATATCATCGGCAAGCTTGATGAAATCGACGCCGCTGCCCGCGCCGAGGGCTGAAATGATCGATGATCCGGGGCTGCTCATGCGCGCAAGAACGGCCAGGGCAGGGCAGGTTTAAGCATCGCGCGCGGGCCGCCCATCGGCATCGAAGCGCAAGGCCTCGGGCACCGCGATCCGGGGCCGGACGGGCGCCTGCCCGCGCTTCAAGGCCATGACGAAAGCGACCAGCGCAGCCAGCGCGACATAAAGCTCCTCGCGCACCATCTGCCCTGGCCGGGTGGTGAAATAGAGCGCGCGGGCGAGCGTCGGATATTCGAGCACCGGCAGGCCCTTTTCCCGCGCAATCTCGCGCATCGCCAGCGCCACCTCGCCGCGCCCCTTGGCCAGCACCAGCGGCGCCGGGGCGCGCGCGGGATCGTAAGTGAGCGCGACGGCAAAATGCTCGGGGTTGGTGATGAGGAACTGCGCCTCGGCCATGGCCCGGGCCACCCCGCCGCGGGCAAGATCGCGCTGGCGCTGGCGCCGGGCCGCCTTCATCTCGGGCGAGCCTTCGGCCTGCTTCAATTCCTCGCGCAGTTCCGCGCGGCTCATCATCAGCCGCTTGTCGCGCTGGAAGCGTTGCAGCGGCCAATCGATCGCGGCGATGGCGAGCAGGCCGATGAGGAGCGCCCCGATCAGCCCCTGGGCGGCAGCGAGCGCCCCTTTGACCTGCGCCGTGATCGGCGCCGCGCCCAGCGCCATCAGCCCGGGCAGGTGCCCGCGCGCCCACCAGGCGGCAATCCCGCCAAGCAGGGCAAGCTTGATGAGCCCCTTGGCGAGTTCGATGAGCCCGTGCCAGCCGAAGATGCGCTTCAAGCCGTTGAGCGGGTTGATGCGCGATGGCTTGAAGGCGGCATTGCCGGCGACAAAGCGCCCCTCCGCCCCCCCGAGCAGCAGCTGCGAGGCGAGGGTGAAGCCTGCCACCGCCAGCCCCAGCGCCATCACCGGAGGCAGCACGCCAAGCGCCGCGGCGCCGAGCGCGGCGGCGGGGGTGAAGCCATCGAGCCCGGCCCGATCGAACACCAGCGCCGCGCGCGCCACGCCGGCAAGCCCTTCGGCGAGCCAGGGCCCCAGCGCGGCGAGCGCCAGCGCCCCTGCCCCCAGCGCCGCGGCGGTCGCCCATTCCTTCGAGCGCAGCACATCGCCCTTGCGCGCGGCTTCGCGCCGGCGCTGCGGCGTGGGGGCAAAGCTCTTTTCCCCGGCGCTCTCCTCGGCCATCTCAGGGTGTCCCCAGCCCCGCCCCGGTGCCGGCGATCGCGCCGGCAAGTTCGAGCGCCGCAGCGATGGCGCCGCGCAGCTGGGCAAGGATCGCCGGCAGGGCCAGGATCAGCGCCGCGATTCCGGCAAGCACGCCCGCCGGCAGGCCAAGCGCGAAGAGGTTGAGCGCCGGGGCCGCGCGGGCGATGATCCCGGTCACCACCTGCACCAGCAGCAGCACCAGCACCACCGGCGCCGCGATCGCCGCGGCGCTGGCAAGGCCAAGGCCCATGAACAGGGCAATCTCGCGCGCCTGCTCCGGCCCCAGAGGGGCGCCCCCGGCGGGCAGCAGGCGGTAACTTTCCACCAGCAGCTCAAACCACAACAGATGCGCGCCGCTGGCGAAGAACAACAGGCTCATCACCAGCCCGAGGAAAGTGCCGAGCGCGCCCGCCTGCGCGCCGCTCGCCGGATCGATCGCGGTTGCGAGCGCCAGGCCCATGGTGCCGGCGATCTGTTCGGCCGCGATCAGCGCTGCGGCAAAGGCAAGCTGGAGCACGAAGCCGAGCGCAAGGCCGATCGCCACCTCGTGCAGCACCGCCAGCGCCGCGGAAAGGGAGAGCGGCGCGGGCAGCGCGCTGAGCGGCACGTGGGCGGCAAGGAAATGGCCAAGGGCAAGGCTCGCGAGGATCCGCGCCGGCACCGGCACCGCCATCGCCCCCAGCATCGGCGCAGCCAACAGCGCCGCGCCGCAGCGGATCGACAAGAGCAGCACCTGCCAGAGCTGCGCCTCGAGCCCGGCAAGGCCGAAATCGGGGACATTCATGCCGCGATCCCCGCGATCTGATCCATGATCTCGCGGGTGAAATCCGCGAGCAGGCCCATCATCGCCGCGCCCAGCACCACCAGCACCAGCGCGCTCACCGCCAGCTTGGGGATGAAGGAAAGGCTCTGTTCGTTGACCGAGGTGGCGGCCTGGATGATCCCCACCACCAGCCCCACCACCAGCGTTGCCAGCAGCACCGGGGCAGAAATCAGCGCGATCACCCACAGCGTCTGATCGGCCAGGGCCAGCAGCCGGGCTTCCTCGCTCATGGG
The DNA here is from genome assembly GCA_046297575.1 of Erythrobacter cryptus. Lineage (GTDB taxonomy): Bacteria > Pseudomonadota > Alphaproteobacteria > Sphingomonadales > Sphingomonadaceae > Erythrobacter > Erythrobacter cryptus_A. The sequence continues at coordinate 138,966 of JBKBHR010000004.1, read as the reverse complement.
GCAAAGCTCATCGCCAGCGAGCCCATCAGCAGTGCCCAGCCATCCACCAGCACGAACAGCAACAGCTTGAAGGGCAGCGAGATGATGGTGGGCGAGAGCATCATCATCCCCAGGCTCATCAGCACGCTGGCCACCACCAGATCGATGACGAGGAAGGGCAGATAGATCATGAAGCCGATCTGGAAGGCGGTTTCGAGCTCGCTGGTGACAAAGGCCGGCAGCAGGATCGAAAAGGGCACCTCGGCACCGCTGGCATAGCGCGCCCCGCCGGCCAGATCGCTGAACAGCATGAGATTGGCCTCGCGCGTCTGGGCGAGCATGAAGGCGTGGAAGGCCTCGCCCGCCTTGGCGATCGCGGCATCGGCGCCAAGCGCGCCCGCGGCATAGGGCGCGATCGCCTCGCTGTTCACCACGTCAAGCGTCGGCGCCATCACGAAGAGCGAGAGGAACAGCGCCAGGCCCGCGAGCACCTGCCCCGGGGGCGCGCCCTGCAGGCCGAGCGCCTGGCGCAGGATCGCCAGCACCACGAGAATGCGCAGGAAGCTCGTCATCATCAGCACCAGCGCGGGCAGGATGGTGAGCAGCCCCATCACCAGCAGCAGCTGGAGCGAGAGGCTCAAGGGGGCCTCGCTCCCCGCCCCGCCGCTGCCGAGCGCGCGCTCGATCGCCCCGCCGATCCCCGCGGCCACCGGGTCGGGCCCCGGCAACGGCGCCGCAGCGGCGGCAGGCGCGGCGGCGTGGGCAAGGCCGGGCAGGCCAAGGAGCAGGAGAGCGAGCGCGCCTGCCAGCGCGGCGCGGATCATGCTGCGCCCGCGCATCAGCCGCGCGCCTCGGTTGCGGCGCCGGTGGTGGGGCTGGCGGCGGCCTCGCCGAGGCGCACCAGCCCGTGGCGCGAACAGCCGATCAGGATCTCGCGGCCATGAAAGCGCACCACCGCAAGGCGCATGCCGGGAGCGAGGAGGCGGGCCTCGACCAGCTCGAGCCGCTCCCCCGCCCCGGCCAGCCCCAGAGCGCCGAGCCGGGTCTGGAGCTTGCGGGTGAGCCACAGGCTGCCCCAGATCAGCCCGGCGAGCAGCGGCAGCAGCAGCGCCAGGCGCAGGAAATATTCGAGCATCGCCCTGCCCCCTTTTCGCTAGAGCGCCGGATCTGCCGCGGCGGCGGCAGGCTCAGGCGCAGCATCCTCGCCCGCCAGCGCGACGATCCGCAGCGCAAAGCGGCCCTTTTCGGCCACCACCTCGCCGCGCGCGATCACCTGGCCATTGGCGGTGATGTCGAGCAAGTCGTCGGTCAGCCGGTCGAGCACCACGGTGCTGCCCTCGGCCAGCCGCAGCACCTCGCGCAGCGGCAGCTCGGTGCGGCCGAGCTCGACCGCAAGGCGCACGGCGACATCGCCGAAGCGGGAGAGACTGGGGGGAAAGGCATGGCTCATCGGGCAAGACCTTCATCAGCAAGGGAAAGCGCTGTGGCATCGAGGCCGGGCGTGGGTGCAGGGGGCGCAGGGGGCGGGGCGAAAGGTGGCGGGCCGGATGCGGCAGGCGGTGGCGGCGCGCCCGATGTGGCCATGCGGGTGAGGTTGATCGCCATGCGCTCGGCGCTGGTGCCGACCTCGCCATGGCCCAGCACCGTTTCGCCCAGGCGCAGCGGCACCTGCCGGCCCAGCGCCAGCGGCAGGCAATCGCCCGGCGCCAGCGCCTCGAGCCGGGCGAGCGGCAGATCGAGCTCGGCCAGCACCACGCTGAGCGACAGGGGGATGCTGGCGAAGGGTTCGCCAAGCGCCGCGGCCTGGCGCCGCCGCGCGGCAGGACGGGCAAGGCTGCGGCTGCCGGGCAGCAGCCGGGCGAAGGCAGCCGCATCACAGGCGAGCAGCAGCGGCCAGGTGCACCCTTGCTGATTGGTGATGGTGAGGCTGACGCCGAAGCACGCGCCGTGGGGATCGAAGGGCCTGAGGCGCGCCGCGCTTTCCGAGCGCACCATCACCGCGCCTGTCGCCGCGGCGCCGGCCTCGGGCGGCGGGGCATCGCCGAGGCGCGCCCGGGCGAGCACCCCGGCGATGATCGCCGCGGCCTCCTCCACCAGCAGCGCGGCCGAGCGCGGCAGGGCCTCGGGCGCGCCGCTGGCCGGGCGGCCCGCACCGCCAAAGCTGCGCTCGGTGAGCGCAACCGCGGTGACCAGATCGCAGCTCAACAGCACGCGCTCCCCTCCCGCGCCGCAGCGCAGCAGGCAATTGGCCGCCACCGGACCGATCCGCGCCAGCACCTCGGCGCCGGTGATCGGCTCGGGCGCGCCCACCGCCACGCTCAGCCGATCGCCCGCCAGGAGCGCCGAAAGCTCCTCGGCGAGCAGGCGCGCAAGATCGCGCTGCCAGGCCGCCACCAGCGCGGCGCGCTCCTCGGGCCGGGCCGCGCGGGCGCTGGCATGGCCGAGCAGTTCGGCGCAATGCTGCGCCGCCGGGCGCGCCGCGGCGAAATCCTGCGCCATCCTCATTGCACCAGGAATCCCTTGAAATGCACCGCATCGATGCCGCCAAAGCCCTCGTGCTCCTCGAGCACCCGGTTGACCGCGCGGGTGAGGCGCTGGGCGAGCCGCTGCTTGCCGGCCATGTCGAAGGCCTCGGCCTCGCTGGTGGCGGCAAGCTCGGCAAGGATGGCCGAGCGGATCGCCAGCTCATGGGTCTTGACCCATTGCAGCACCCGCCCGTCGCGGCGGGTGGAAACCGCCAGTTCCACCTGGATCAGCGCCGGGGAATTGGCGAGGTTGGCGGTGAAGCTGTCGGCAAAGCTGTAGTAGGCGGTGCGATACTTGCTGCCGCCCTCGCCATAGACCGGGGCGGGGGCCTCCTTGTCCTTGTCCTCGCCGGGCGGGGCATAGGGGTCTTGCTCGCCCTTGAGCACGAGGCGCGGGGCATCGGGCTCGTGCTCGGCGGGCGCGCCGAACAGCCCCATGGCAAAGGCGCCATAGGCCCCGCCCGCGCCCGCGCCGAGCAGCAACACCGCGCCGAGCGCGAGCTTGACGATCCTGCCCTTGCCGCCGGCGCTCTTGCCGGCGTCCTTGTCCTCGCCTTCGCTCTTGCCTGCAGCCTTGGCCATGGCCCCTTGAACTCCCCTGTCAATGCGCCCGGCGTCCCTTCACCTGGGCGCCTAGGCAAAGATGCCGCCCCCGGCCTGCGCATCCGGCGCGCCAGTGCCCTCGGCCCGCGCCGCGATCAGCGTGGCGGTGGAGGCGGCGCGCACCCTGCCGGGGTGTCCCTCGCGCCCCTGGGATTGGCCCGAATATGGTTGCGAGCCGCCTTGCCCCGACCCTGGGGAAGACCCGTAGCGCGGCGCATCACCGCCCGAGCTGGCAGGATCGGCGCTCGCGGCCGCCGCCGCCCCGGCGCTTGCTGCGCGCTCGGCAAGCGCGGCCTGCACCGCGGGGACAAAGGCGGGATCGTGGCTCGCCAGCACCGCGCGCCAGCCATCGGGGAGGGCAGCCGCGATCCGCAGCGCCACCGCGCCGAACTCGCTGTGGCGCAGCGTCAGCTCGGGCCGGGCGCTGCGCAGCGCCTGGCGCAGCGCGGAAAGCTGGGTAATGGCGCTCTCCTGCCCGGCCCCGGGCGGCGGGGCGAGGCCGGCGGATGGATGCCCAAGCGGCGCCGGGCTAGGGGTGCCCGGCGCGGCGGGGAGCAGCGGCGCGGGTGGCGGCACGGCGCCGGGCGCGCTGCCGGGTGCGGCGGTGGGGGATGCCGCCGGGCTGGGCCCAGGCGCCAGGCTGGCGGCCTGCCGCGCGGCGGCAGCAAGCATTGATGGCGCTTCCTCGGCTGGCGCCTCTGGCGCGCCCGGCCCCGCGGACAGAGCGGCGGAGCGGCGCGCGGGGCGTGGCTCTGCCGCTTCTGCCAGGGCGGCAGCGCGGCGCGGATCGGGGCGCGGCTGGGCCGCGCCCGGCTGCGCCGGCGGCAAGGGGCCGGTGGGGGCGGCTGCGGCGAGATCGGGCATGGGCGGGATTGTTGCGGCCCCGATCGACGCGGCGAGCGGGGCGGGCAGGGCCGCGGCAAGCGACGGTGTGGCGGGCGCTGCACCTGAAGGCAGGGCCGCAAGCGTGGGCGGCGCGCCTGCCAAGGCTGCGCTGGATGCGGCTTCAGCCGCTGGCGCTACCGTGCTTGCGGGCGCAGGATCGACGGCAGGTGCAGGATAGGTGGCAGCGCCCTGCAGGCGCAGCACGGCGGGGGCCGGGTGATCGGCTGTCGCAGCGCTGGCGGCAGGCGCGGGCATGGGTTCGGAAAGGGGGGCGGCGCTGGCCGGGGGCAGCGGTGGCGTGGCGGGCGTGGGGGCAGGCGTGGGCATCGACATGGCCGCTACGCCTGGCGCCGGGCCTGATTGCCCATTGGTGGCCGGGTCAGCGGCGGGTTGGTCAGCAACGGGCTGCTCCGGCGCTCCGGACGGGGCAGGGGCCGGCTGGAACGGGGCCGGCAGCGCGGCGCCAGCGCCCGGCGCCGCGCCGGGCGGGAAAGGCACCGGCTCGGCCCCGCGCGGTGGCAGCGCGATCACGCCCGCTTCGAGCCGCAGCGGCGGGGCAAGTGCCTCGGTCGGGCCGCGCGCCGGGGCGGGCGCAAGGCGCCCAGCGATGGCCTCGCCCCGCTCCCCCGGCGCCTCGGGCAGCGCTGCAAGCTGCGGCGGGGGTAGCGGCAAGCTGGTGCCGCTCGGCGGCAGCATCATGCCGACCTCGCCCCAGGGCGTGGCCGGCGCCGGCGCCGCTGCAACGGCAGGCGCCAGCGGGGCCGGGGCGGCGCTCTCCTCCTCCGGCGCGTCCTCCTCCTCGCCCGGGATCAGCGCGCCCAGCAGCGCGGCAAAGTCGGCGCTTGGCGCGGCAGGGCCGCGCGCCTGTGCGGGCGGGGCGGGGAGCGCGGGGGCGGGCGCGGGCGCGGGATCGGGCAGCAGGGGAAGCATCATCGGCGCTCATCCATCGGCAGGCGGCGGCGCGGCCAGGGCGCCACCGGCTTTGTGGCCCTTGCGATGCAACTTGCGTGCCAGCAGCGCGCCATCTGCGGCGGCGGCACGGCGGACCTTGGCAGCGGCAAGCGCGGCGCGCGCCTCGACGGCGCGCTCGCTGATGCGGCGGGTGCGGGTGTCGGCGGCGGCAAAGGCGGCGGCGGCCTCGGCGCTGGCGCTTTCGGCGGCTTGGGCCGCGGCGCGCGCCTCGGCGGTGATGCGCGCAAGCGCCGCGGCAAAGCGGCTGCGCGCGGCGAGTTCGGCGGCGCTGCGCTCTTGCCCGGTCGCGCCGCTTGCCTCAAGCAGCGCGCCCGCGCGCCCCGCCACCTCCTGGCGCCGTGCCGCCTCGGCTCGGGCGGCGGCGAGCGCGCCGAGCGCCTGGCGCCGCGCCACCGCAGCAATCAGCCCCTGCCGGGCGAGCAGCGCGGCGCGGCGCGCCTCACGCATCGGCCTCACCCAAGAGCGCCAGCAGCCCCGCCTGCGCTTCATCGAGGCTCACCGCCGCGCCGCGCGGCTGGGTGAGGAAGCCATCGATCGCCCCGCTCAGCGCCAGGGCCTCGTCGAGCAGCGCATCCCCGCCGGGGCGATAGGCCCCCATCAGCACCAGATCGCGGTTGTCCTCGCGCGCCGCGATCAGCGCCCGCAGCCGCCGCGCCGCCGCGGCGATCTCGGGCGCAACCAGCTCGTCCATCACCCGGCTCAAGGAGGCGGGCACGTCGATCGCCGGATAGTGCCCGCGGCTCGCCAACGCGCGCGAGAGCACGATGTGCCCGTCAAGGATCGCCCGGGCGGTATCGACCACCGGATCGTGGGCATCATCGCCATCGGCGAGCACGGTATAGACCCCTGTCACCGCCCCGCCGCTGCGCGCCGAATTGCCCGCGCGTTCGACCAGCCGGGTGACGGCGGCGAGCGCGCTCGGCGGATAGCCGCGCGCCGCCCCCGGCTCGCCCAGCACCAGCGCCAGCTCGCGCGCGGCGTGCGCGACGCGGGTGAGGCTGTCGAGGATCAGCAGCACCCGCTGGCCCTGGCTGCGGAAATATTCGGCGATGCTGGCGGCATATTGCGCCGCGCGCAGACGCAGGTTGGGGGCATGGTCGGCCGGCACCGCCACCACCACGATTCGCCCCCGCCGCGCCCCGGCCATGTGCCGGGCGACAAAGTCCGAAACCTCGCGCGCGCGCTCGCCGATCAGCGCCACCACGGTGACATCGGCCTTGCCATGCGCGGCGATGGTATCGACCAGCACCGATTTGCCCACCCCCGATCCGGCGATGATCCCGAGCCGCTGGCCCACCCCCATGGTGGCCAGGGCATTGATCGCGCGCACGGCGCAATCGAAAGGCTCGGTCACCCGCGCCCGCTCGAGCGCGGCCTCGCGCGCCCCGGCGAGCGGCCAGGCATGGGGCAGGTGGAGCGGCGGGCCGCCATCGATCGGCGCGCCGAGGGCATCGACCGCGCGGCCGAGCAGGCCTTCGCCCACGCGCACCTCGCCCGGCTGGCCCAAGGCGCGCACCATCGCCCGCGGGCGCAGCAGCACCGCATCGCCCAGGAGCATCATCAGCGAATGGCCAGCGCGAAAGCCGATCACCTCGGCAAGGCACGCGCCCCCGCCCTCCTGCGCGATGGCGCCGAGCGAGCCGACGGGGAGCGGCAGGCCCTCGACCTCGATCAGCCCGCCATCGCAGGCCACCACCCGGCCGATGAGCACCGGGCCGAAATCCGGCCGGGCGGCGCGCATCCGGGCCAGATCGAGCTGAAGTTCGCCGATCATGCCCTGAGCGCCGCGGCAAGCGCGCGGGCCCATTCCTCCGGCCCGTCGCACACCGCCCCTTCGGGCCCCTCGAGCCGCAGGCTGCCGCGCGCCAGCGCCGGATCGGGCGCGATGCGCCAGCCGGGCAGGGCGTCCGGGCCGATGAGGGCCAGGTCATCCGGATTGAGATGCAGCACCAGCCGATCGGGCGCGGTGCCGATGCGCGTGGCGGCGGCCTTGCAGCGCTGCACGAGCCCAGCCCGATCGATCGCCGCCTCGCCCAGCACCGGGGCGCACAGTTCAAGCACGGTGGCGGCGAGATCCTCGGCGAGCAGCGCCAAGGCGGTCTCGTCGAGCCGGCGCAGGGCAAGGCGCAGGCTGCGCTGGGCGGCGCGCGCCGCGGCAGCCTCGGCCTCGGCAGCGGCGCGCCCGGCGGCCTCGCCCTCGGCATAGGCCAGCGCGAGGGGATCAACCTCGCGCGCGGGCGCGGGCGCGGTCGCGCGCGCGGGCGTGCCGGCAGCAGCTGCGGGATCGGGCGCCGAATCGGGCACAGGGGCGAGCGGCAGGCCGGGGCTGAAGCTGTCCGCCGGGCGCGCCGCCGCGCCCAGCCGCGCCAGCCAGGCCGGGGGCGGCGCAGCAGGCAGCACCTCCGGCTTGAGCAGATCAGACAAATTCGCCATCGCCGCTTCCGATCACGATCTCGCCCGCCTCGGCGAGGCGCCGCGCGATCGCGACAATCGCCTTCTGCGCCGCGGCCACATCGCGCTTGGCCACCCGCCCGCGCAGCTCGATCTCGTCGCGGATGCCATCGGCGGCGCGGCGCGACATCGCGGCGAAGAAGGGCGCGCGCTGCTCCTCGCCGAGGCCCTTGAGCGCATCGACGAGGCTTTCGGTATCGACCTCGCGCAGCAGCCGCCCCATGGTCTGCGGATCGAGGCCGAGCAGCATCTCGAAGGTGAACAATTCCTCCTCGATCCGCGCGGCAAGCGGGGCATCGCGGCTGGCAATATCGGGAAGCACGGTCTCGCGCAGCGCTCCGGCGGCAAGATTGATGAGATTGGCCGCCTCGCGCGGGCCGCCCAGGGCAAAGGTGGCCGCACCATAGGCGGCGCTGAGGCGCTGGGTGAGCAGGGCATCGATCGCGGCGATCGCGCGGGCCGAGATGGTGCCGCTCTTCGCCACCCGTTCGACCACGTCCGATTGCAGCGCGAGCGGCAGCATCGCCAGCACCTCGGCGGCCGGTTCGGGCTCGATCAGGAGCAGCAGCGCGGCGATCACCTGCGGGTGTTCATCGAGCACCAGCCGCGCCAGCACCGCCGGGGCGAGCCAGCGGGCGAGCTCGAGGCTGCGCGGGCGCGCATCGGGCGCGATGCGTTGCAGCAGGCTGTCGGCGCGCGCGGGGCCCAGGGCCTGATCGAGCAGGCTGCGCACCCGATCATCGCGCCCGCGCCGGGGGAGCACGTCGCGCCCGGCCTCGGCGGCGAAATCGGCGAGCGCCTCGGCCATGCGCGGGGCATCGATCTCGCCCAGCGCCAGCATCGCCCGGCCGAGCCGCTCAAGCTCATCCGGAGCGAGCCGCGCGAGCAGCCCGCTCGCCTCCTCGTCCTCGAGCAGCATCAGGAACACCGCCGCGCGGTCGGCCCGGCTGAGCAGCGGGGCTGCTGGCAGCGTTGCGGCAGGAGTGGCGGTGTCGGGCGCGGGGGCAGGCTGGCTCATGCCGCATCCTCCGCCGCGCGCGGATCGGGCGCGGCCAGCATCCGCTGCAGCGCCTCGGCGGCGCGCTCGGGCTGGCTTGCGGCAAGGCGCCGGGCGAGCGCCACCTGCTGCGGCAGATCGCCGAGCGGCAGCGCCGCCATGCCCTCGGCGGGGGTGGGCGCGGGCGCCTCATGTGCGGGCGTCGCGCTGGCCGGGGTGGGGCTGGCCGCGGCGCTTTCTGCCGCTTCGCCCGTGCCATCGCCCTTGCGCTTGCCACTCCGCCCGGAAAGCAGCGGGCGCACCGCGAACAGCAGCACCAGCAGCACCGCCAGCAGCGCCGCGCCATAGCGCACCAAGAGGGCAAACCACGGCTGTTCATAGAAGGCGCCGGCATCAAGCGCGGCCGGCTCGAAGCGGCTGGCCACCACCTTGACCTGATCGCCGCGCGCCGGATCGGCGCCCACCGCCGCGCCCACCAGCGCCTCGAGCTGGGCGGCGGTGAGCGGGGCTGCGGCCTTGAGCGCCTTGTCGCTCACCGCCACCGCCACCGACAGCCGCGCGAGCCCGCCCGGGCGGGTGTTCTTCACCGCCACCTCGCGCCCCAGCTCATAGCTGCGCTCGCGCGCGGCCTCGCTGTCGGTCGCGCTCGCCGGGGCCGGGGCGGCGGCCGGCTGGGGCGGGCCATCGACCAGCTGTGCCTGGGGCGGCGGGGTATTGGCGGGCACCCCCGGCACCCCGCCCGCCGGCCCCATGCCGGTGCGGGTGGCGTTGCGCTCGCTCTCGCTGCGCAGCGCGCCCTCCTTCTCATAGGTCTCGCGCGCCGAGGTGGTCTCGGTCTGATCGAGCGCGACCTGCACCTCGGCGCTGAAATTGCCCTCGCCCAGCAGCGGGGCGAGCAGTGCATCGAGCTGGGCGCGCAGCTTGGCCTCGTGCTCGCGCTGGAGCGCAAGGGCCTCACCCGCGCCCCCGCCCGCCCCGGGATCGGAGAGCAGGCGCCCGGTGTGATCGACCACCCGCACCGCATCGGGGCGCATCCCGGGCACCGAGGCGGCAACCAGATTGACGATCGCATCGACCTGCGCGCGGGCAAGGCTGCGCCCGGCGGCAAGGCGCACCATCACCGAGGCCGAAGGGGCCCCGCCCTCGCGCACAAACACCGAGCGCTCGGGCGTGGCAAGGTGCACACGCACCGCCTCGATCCCCTCGATCTCGCGGATGGTGAGCATCAGTTCACGCTCGCGCGCGAGGCGCAGGCGTTCACCTTCCAGCGTGCGCGAGGTGCCCAGCGGCATGGCATCGAGCATTTCCGCCGCCCCCTCGGGCGCGGCGATCCCGGCCTTGCTCGCCACCAGCATCCGGGCGCGGTAGAGATCCTCCTCGGCCACCTTCAGCGCCCCGGTGGCCGGGTCGATGTCATGGGCAATGCCTGCGGCCTCGAGCGTTTCGACCACCTTGGCGCGATCGGCATCATCGAGGCCGGAATAGAGCACCCGTTCCGGCCCGCGGGCAAAGGCGAGCCACAGCGCCCCCGCCGCGGCCAGCGCCCCCACCCCGGCGAGCGCCGGCAAGGCGCGGGCGAGCGCGGGCTGGCGGGCGAAGTCGGCGAGCGGGCCGGGCACCAGGTTGCGCCAGCCGCCGAGGGGGGCGGCGGCTGGCGCGGGGGGGAGACCTGCCGCATCGGCAGGCACGGGAAGCGCGCTGTCGGCCATGGATCAGCCCCCCATCCGCATGATGTCCTGATAGGCGGACAAGAGCTTGTTGCGCACCTGCAAGGTGGCCTCGAAGGCGATCGAGGCCTCCTGCCGGGCGAGCATCACCTCGGCGATGTCGGTCACGGCGCCGCGCTCATAGGCGGCCTGCATCTGGCTCGAGCGCTCCTGCACCGCGCTCACGTGCCTCAGCGCCGTCTCGAGCGTGGCGGCAAAGCCCGCCGCGGGGGGCGCGAGCGCTGCCGCCGGGGCCGCGCCGGGGGCACTCTGGCTCGCCGCGCGCAGCGCCTGAAGCGCGCTGCTGCGCCCCACGATCTCGCTGCGCAGGGCCATGATCTCGGCCACGCCAAAGCGCAGGGGTGCGCCGCTCATGCCGCATCTCCTGCCGCCAGCAGCCCGGCATCGCGCAGCGAGGCGAGGCGATAGCGCAAGGTGCGCTCGGAAATGCCCAGCGCCCGCGCGGTCGCCGCCCGGCGCCCGCCGTGCTGCGCCAGGGCATCGAGGATCGCGCGCGCCTCGCTGGCAAAGGCGATGTCGGCAAGCGAGCGCGGCGCGCCGCTGGCGGTGAGGCCCGGGCGCGCAGCGGGGGCCGGTGCGGCCTCGACCGGGCGCACCGCGGTGTCGAAGATGATCGCCTCCGGCCCGATCACCGCCGCGCCCTCGCCGAGCAGGATCGCCCGGCGGATGACATTTTCCAGCTCGCGCACATTGCCGGGCCAGGCGTGGCCTTCGAGCAGGGCGATGGCCGCGGGCGCGATCCAGCCCGGCGCGCCCGGGGTGCCCGCATGGCGCAGCAGCATGGCAAAGGCGAGCGGGGCAATATCGCCTGCCCGCGCGCGCAGCGCCGGCAGGCGCAGCGGAAAGACATTGAGGCGATAGAGCAGGTCCTCGCGGAAGCGCCCCGCGGCGGCCTCGGCGGCCAGATCGCGGTTGGTGGCAGCCACGATCCGCACATCGACCTTGACCGGACGGGTCGCCCCCAGCGGGAGCACCTCGCCCTCCTGCAGCGCGCGCAGCAGCTTGGCCTGGAGCGCGAGCGGCATCTCGCCGATCTCGTCGAGCAGCAAGGTGCCGCCATCGGCAGCGCGGAACAGGCCCTCGCCCGCCTCGGCCGCGCCGGTGAAGGCACCCTTCCTGTGACCGAAGAGCAGCGCCTCGAGCATGGCTTCGGGCATGGCCGCGCAATTGACCGCGACGAAGGGCCCGGCCGCGCGCGGAGAAAGGCGATGGACGAAGCGCGCCAGCACCTCCTTGCCGGTGCCGGTCGGCCCTTCGAGCAGCACCGGAATGGTGCTCGCGGCGATGCGCTCGGCGAGCGTGAGCAGCGCCAGCGACTGCGGATCGCCCGCCACCGGCCAGCCGCCCATCCCCGCCGCGGCGATCAGCGCCGCGCGCGCGGCGGCAAGATCCTCAGGATCATAGCGCAGCCGCACCCGCCCCTCGCCGGGCGCCGCCAGCGCGGGCGTCTCCCCACGCGGGCAATGGGCAAGCGTGATCGCCAGGCGCCCGCTGCGCGCGATCCCGGCGGCCATCGCCGCAGGCATGGCCTCGCCCAGCACGATCCGCTCGCGCTGCCAGGTGCCGCCCAGCAATGGCAGGGTAATCGCCAGCAGCGCCGCGTGGGGATCGGCCCCGCCCGCGCCCGCATCGCGCCGGGGCTCCGCGCCCGGGTGGGCCATGCCCATGCCGATTGCATCGATGCTGTGCGCCTGTCTCATATGGCCCCCGTGCCGTGCCGCAGGGCCAAGGCCCGGCGGCGCTGTCTTGTTCGGCAAGGCCTTGCCGCATGGAGGCTGGATGCATGGCAAATTTAAGCCCCCGTAGCTTTCCCTAGTGCCGCCCGGCAGCCTCCCAGGGTCATCGGTCAAGCCTTTCAAAAAGGGCGATTATTTTTCCGGCTTAAACATTCCGCGCGCTGGCCGCTCTAGGCTCCAGCAGCGACGGGCCTGTTCGTCCTGCCTGACCATTTCGGGAGTTTCGACGATGACTGTGATCAACACCAATATCTCGGCGCTGCGCGCCGCCAACGCCAGCGTGGCGGCGGGCAAGATGCTCGGCACCGCGATGGAGCGCCTCTCGACCGGCAAGCGCATCAACAGCGCCGCCGATGATGCCGCGGGCCTTGCCATCGCCACCTCGATGACCGCGCAGATCCGCGGGATGCAGCAGGGTATCCGCAACGCCAATGACGGCATCAGCCTCGCCCAGACCGCCGAAGGCGCCCTGAACGAGGTGGCCAACATGCTCCAGCGCATCCGCGAGCTGGCGGTGCAGGCCGGTTCGGACACCTATCAGAGCGCCGACCGCACCAATATCCAGGTCGAGGTCGATGAGCTCACCGCGCAGATCGGCCAGGTGGTCGCCAACACCCAGTTCAACGGCATCACCCTGTTCGACGGCTCGGTCGGCACGGTGACGGTGCTGGCCGGCGCCAATGATGTCGATACGGTCGATCTCACTCTCGATGACCTCAGCACCGGTCTCAACTCCGGCGCGGGCACCGCGGGCACCTTCGATGTCACCGGCGCCGATGGCAGCAATGCCCGCACCGCGCTCGCCGATATTGATGACGACCTCGCCGCCGTCTCCACCGCGCGCGCGACGCTGGGCGCCGGGCAGAACCGCCTGCAATCGGCGGTCAACAACCTTGCCAATGTCTCGACCAACCTCAGCGACGCGCGCTCGCGGATCATGGACACCGACTATTCGGCCGAGACCACCGCGCTCGCCAAGGCGCAGATCCTGAGCCAGGCCTCCACCGCGATGCTGGCCCAGGCCAACCAGTCGCAGCAGAACGTGCTTTCGCTGCTGCGCTGATCGGATCGCCCGCGCTTCCCCTCCCCATCGCAAGCGCGCCCCTCGCGCCCGGAGCTGCCCCCGGCTCCGGGCGCCTTTGCTTTTGGAAAAGACGGGGCGGCTAGGCCCAGTCGCCCAGCAGCGGGGTGAACTCGTCCACCCGGATCATCTGCCACACCCCGCCGGTAAGGTAGGGATCGTCAGCCAGAATGGCGCGCGCGGCGGCCTCGTCCTCGGCCTTGACGATGAGCAGCGAGCCGATGATCAGCCCATCGGCGCGCTTCAAGGGCCCGACGATGACGAAATGCTCGGCATTGGCGTGGATGAACTCAAGGTGCGCCGGGCGGTGAATCGCCCTCAGGCGCCCGCCATCCTCCCCGTCGCGGCAGTGAAAGCAGAACATCCGCATCGTCAGGCAGGCCCCCTTGCGCGCACGCCCCCCAAGGCTAACCGGCCCCGGCCCCATGGGCAAGCCGGCGCATTGCCAAAGCCGCGCTTGCAGCGCAGCCTCGAGCGGTTCACAGGCGCGCTGCCAAGCCCCGAATCGTTTCAGGTGAAACCAGATGGCCGATCTTGCCGCCCCCGCCCCGCTCGACCGCAGCGCGCTGCGCCGCGCCTATGCCCAGGACGAGGAAGCCGTGATCGCCGAGCGGCTTGAACAGGCCGCCCCGGCCGCGCAGGTGCATGGCGCGGCCGCAGCGCTGGCGATCCGCCTGATCGAGGGCGCGCGCGCCCACAAGGCCAGCGGGATCGATGCCTTCCTCCAGCAATATGGCCTTGATAGCGAGGAGGGCATTGCCCTGATGTGCCTCGCCGAGGCGCTGCTGCGGGTGCCCGATGCCGCCACCGCCGATGCGCTGATCCGCGACAAGATCGGCGCGATCGATTGGAGCGAGCACCTGGGCGAAAGTTCCTCGACCTTCGTCAACGCCGCCACCTTCTCGCTGATGCTCTCGGGCGAGGTGCTCGATCCGCCCGATGCGCGCCAGAAGGGGCTGGGCAGCGCCTTGAAGCGCGCGCTCAACCGGCTGGGCGAGCCGGTGGTGCGCACCGCCACCGCCCAGGCGATGAAGATTTTGGGCGGGCAGTTCGTCTTTGGCCGCACCATCGAGGAAGCCCTGCGCCGCGCCGCGCCCGAGCGCGCCCGCGGCATCACCCACAGCTTCGACATGCTGGGCGAGGCGGCGATGACCTTCGCCGATGCCGAGGAATATCGCCGCGCCTATGAGGCCGCGCTCGTGCGTCTCGCCGCGGAAGCGGGCGACGGGGTGGCGGCGGCGCCGGGCATTTCGGTCAAGCTCTCGGCGCTCCACCCGCGCTATGACGTGCTCCACGCCGAGGAGGCGGTGGCGGCGATGGTGCCGATCGTGCGCGATCTCGCCCGCCGCGCGCGCGATGCCGATATCCACTTCACCATCGATGCCGAGGAGGCCGACCGGCTCGAGCCGAGCCTCGACATCATCGAGGCGCTGGTGGCCGATGACAGCCTGTTCCAGCGCCCCGATGGCAGCCGCTGGGAGGGCTTCGGCCTTGCCATCCAGGCCTATCAGAAGCGCGGGGTGTGGGTGTGCGACTGGGCCGCGCGGCTGGCCCGGCGACATGGCCGCAAGCTGTTCGTGCGGCTGGTCAAGGGCGCCTATTGGGACAGCGAGATCAAGCGCGCGCAGGTCGGGGGCCATGCCGATTACCCGGTCTTCACCCGCAAGCTCGCCACCGATGTGAGCTATCTTGCCTGCGCCGCGCGGCTGCTGGCGGCAAGCGATGCGATCCGCCCGGCCTTTGCCACCCACAACGCCTATACGATCGCGGCGATAAAGCAACTTGCAGAAGGCAGACCGTTCGAGTTCCAGCGCCTGCACGGCATGGGCGAGGAGGTCTATGCCGCCTTGCGCCGCATCGAGGGCAACCATCCCACCCCGGTCAGGGTCTATGCGCCCGTGGGCGGGCACAAGGAACTGCTCGCCTATCTGGTGCGCCGCCTGCTCGAGAACGGAGCCAATACCAGCTTCGTCAACCGCCTTGCCGATGCCGATATCCCCGCCGCGGCGCTGGTGGGCGATCCGGTGGCCGAGCTTGCCGCGCTCAGCCCCCGGCGCAACCCGGCGATCCCGCTGCCGCGCGATATCTTCGGCGCGCGGCAGAACAGCGCCGGGATCGACCTTGCCGATCCGCTGGTGCGCGCGCCGCTGCTCGCGCGGCTCGACATGCTCGCCCATGTCCAGTGGCGCGCCGCGCCGACCTTTGCCGCGGATGGGGCCGCGCCGGACGAGGCCCTGCCGATCACCGCGCCGCACGATCGCAGCCACATCGTCGGCAGCGTGCGCCCGGCCCGGGCCGATGAGGTGGCGGCGGCCTTTGCCCGGGCGCAGGCGATCCAGCCGGGCTGGGATGCGCTCGGCGGCGAAAAGCGCGCCCTGCTGCTCGAGGAAGCGGCCAACCGCTTCGAGGCCCATGGCGCCGAGCTCATCAGCCTCGCCCAGCGCGAGGCCGGCAAGACCCTCGTCGATGCCGTGCTCGAGCTGCGCGAGGCGGTCGATTTCCTGCGCTACTATGCCGCCGAGGCGCGGCGCCACTTTGCCGCCCCGCTGGTCCTGCCCGGGCCGACCGGCGAGGACAATCGCCTCAGCCTGCACGGGCGCGGGGTCTTTGCCACGATCGCGCCGTGGAACTTCCCGCTGGCGATCTTCACCGGCATGGCCGCCGCGGCGCTGGCCGCCGGCAATGCGGTGCTGGCCAAGCCCGCGCCGCAGACCCCGCTGATCGCGGCCTTCGCGGTCAAGCTGTGCCACGAGGCCGGCATTCCGCCCGAGGCGCTGCAACTCGTGCCCGGCGGGGCCGAGGTCGGCGCGATGCTCACCGCCGATCCGCGCCTTGCCGGGGTGGCCTTCACCGGATCGACCGCCACGGCGCGCGCGATCAACCGGGCGCTGGCCGCCCGCGAGGGGCCGATCGCCACGCTGATCGCCGAGACCGGCGGGCAGAACGCGATGATCGTCGATTCCTCGGCCCTGCCCGAACAGGTGGTGCGCGACGTGCTGGCAAGCGCCTTCCAGAGCGCCGGCCAGCGCTGTTCGGCGCTCAGGGTGCTCTATCTCCAGGAAGACGTCGCCGATGCCATGCTGGCGATGATCCGCGGCGGCTTTGAGGCGCTGCACGTGGGCGATCCCACCCGGCTTGCCACCGATGTCGGCCCGGTGATCGACGCGGCCGCGCAGCGCCGGCTCGAGGCGCATATCGCCGCCTGCGCCGCGCGCGGCTGGCCGGTCGCGCGTCTGCCGCTCCCGCCCGAGGCGGCGCGGGGCTGCTTCGTTGCCCCCACGATCATCGAAGTGCCCGGGATCGAGGTGCTCGAGGAGGAGCATTTCGGCCCCGTGCTCCACGTCGCGCGCTTTGCCGCAGGGACAATCGCGGCGGTGATCGAGGCCATCAATGCCACCGGCTATGGCCTCACCCTGGGCCTCCACAGCCGCATCGCCGCCACCCACCGGCTGGTGGCAGCGCGCGCGCGGGTCGGCAATCTCTACATCAACCGCAACCAGATCGGCGCGGTGGTGGAAAGCCAGCCCTTCGGCGGCGAGGGCCTTTCGGGCACCGGGCCCAAGGCGGGCGGGCCGCATTACCTCACCCGCTTTGCCACCGAGCGGGTGGTGACGATCGACACCACCGCCGCCGGGGGCAATGCCAGCTTGCTTGCAAGCTGAAACATTGCCGCGGTAAGCCATGGCGCCATGAGGGCATGGCTCAACCGCCTGGCGCTGGCATTGGCGCTGGCGCTGCTATGGGCAGCGCCGGGTGCGGCCGCGGTGCGGCTCCATTTCCATTCCTTCAATGGCTCGGTGCTGGCCGGGCGCTATCCCCATGCCTTCATCGTGCTCGAGGGCACGCTCGAGGAAAGCGGGAAGGTGGTGAGCGAGAATTACGGCTTTTCCGCCCGCAGCGTCGGCCCGGCGGTGCTTTCCGGCCCGGTTGAACACATGGTGATGAGCGAAAAGCCGGCGCAGATCGCCAGGACCAACCGGCACTTCACCATCACCCTCAGCGATGCCCAGTATCACCGCATCATCGCCGAGGTGCGCGCCTGGCAGAACGCGCCGGGCAAGTTCTACGATCTGGAAAATCGCAATTGCATCCACTTCGTCGGGCGCATGGCCGAGCTGGTGGGGCTCAGGGTCGATTATCCGCGCGACATGCTGCGCCGCCCGAAGAAGTGGCTCAACCACATCGCCGCGCTCAACCCGGTGCTGGGGGCAAGGCCGCTCTGACCCGCGCGGGCCGAGGGGGATATGTCCCGCGCGCGCCCTTGCCCCGGCGCGCGGCATCGGCAATCCACGTGCCCATGGCGATTCTCTCCGACCGCTGGATCCGCAAGCGCGCGCTCGAGGACGGGATGATCGAGCCTTTCGTCGAGGCCCAGCGGCGCGACGGGGTGATCTCCTATGGCCTTTCCTCCTATGGCTATGACGCCCGGGTGGCCGATGAGTTCAAGATCTTCACCAATGTCGATTCGGCGGTGGTCGATCCCAAGGATTTTGCCGCCAATTCCTTCGTCGATCGCCAGACCGATGTCTGCGTGATCCCGCCCAATTCCTTCGCGCTGGCCCGCACGGTCGAATATTTCCGCGTGCCCGAGGATGTGCTGGTGATCTGCCTGGGCAAATCGACCTATGCCCGCTGCGGGATCATCGTCAATGTGACCCCGCTCGAGCCGGGCTGGGAAGGGCACGTGACGCTCGAATTTTCCAACACCACCCCGCTGCCGGCGAAGATCTATGCCCATGAGGGCGCCTGCCAGTTCCTGTTTCTCAAGGGCAATGAGCGCTGCGAGGTGAGCTACCGCGACCGCGCGGGCAAATATATGGGCCAGCGCGGGGTGACGCTGCCGCGGCTGTGAGGGGCGCGGCTGGGGAGGCTGCGCCGCTGCCGCGCTGGACTTGGCCGCCGCGCGCGCGCATCAGGCAGCACGAAGGAGAGACCTGATGCACAGCCGTGAATTCGATATCATCGTCTATGGCGCCACCGGCTACACCGGGCGGCTGGTGGCCGAATATCTCGCCCAGCACTATGGGGCGCGCGATGACGGCCCGAAATGGGCGATGGCCGGGCGCAGCCCGACCAAGCTCGCCGAAGTGCGAGGGTCCATCGGCGCACCCGCCGATACCCCGCTGATCGCCGCCGATGCGGAGGACGAGGCCGCGCTCGCGGCGATGTGCGCGCGCACGAAGGTGGTGCTCACCACCGTCGGCCCCTACCAGCTTTACGGCGACAAGCTGGTCGCCGCCTGTGTTGCCACCGGCACCGACTATGCCGACCTGTGCGGCGAGCCGGCGTGGATGGCCGAGAAGATCGCCCAGCACCACGAGGCCGCCAAGGCCTCGGGCGCGCGCATCTGCTTTTCCAGCGGGTTCGATTCGATCCCCTTCGATTTGGGCGTGATGATGACGCAGCAAGCCTGCGTGGCGCGCTTCGGCAGGCCCGCCCCGCGCATCCGCGCCCGGGTGCGCGCGATGCAGGGCAGCTTCTCGGGCGGCACCGCGGCAAGCCTCACCGCGACGATGAAGGCGGCGGCCAAGAACCCTTCGCTCATCGGTCTGTTGCGCGATCCCTTTGCGCTGTGCCCGGGCTTTGACGGGCCGGATCAGCCCTCGGGCATGATCCCCGCTTACGAGGCCGATCTCGGCAAGTGGGCCGCGCCCTTCGTGATGGCGCCGATCAACACCAAGAATGTCCACCGCACCAACTTCCTCCTCGGCCATCCCTGGGGCAGCGATTTTCGCTATGACGAGATGGTGCTCACCAGCCCGGGCGAGGCCGGCAAGGCCGCGGCCCAGGCGGCGCTCGAACTGATGAAGAACCCCTTCGGTGCGCGTCCGCCCAAGCCCGGCGAGGGGCCGAGCAAGGAGGAGCGCGAGAGGGGCTTTTACGACATCCTGTTCGTGGCCGAGATGCCCGATGGGGCGCGCCTGCACTATGCCGTCAAGGGCCGCTACGATCCGGGCTATGGCTCGACCAGCCGGATGCTGGCCGAAACCGGCATGGCGCTTTTGTCCTGCGACAAGCCCGGCGGGATCGGCACCCCCGGCGCCTTCCTCGGCGAAGCGCTGGTGCGCCGGCTCGCCGAACACGCCGAAATCACCTTCGCGCCCGAGGATTGACCGCAAAAAAGGGGCAAGCGGCCCGCCCGCCTGCCCCCTCCTTGCGCCCCTGTGCGACCCTTGGGCGACCCTTGGGCGCGCCCATCCGGGCATGCGCGCCTGAGAAGCCTCTAGAAGCTCAGGCGCACGCTGGCGCGGATGTTGCGCCCCAGCACGGGGACGAAATCCTTGGTGAAGCTGGCGTGGCGCCGGCCGACCACGTCGAAGATATTGTCCGCGGCGAGTTGCAGCGTGACATTGCGGTTGTCCGCCAGCGGGCGCCAGGCGATGAGCGCGTTGACGAGCGCAAAGCTGCCGGTCTCGGTCTCGAACGGGGCAACGCGATCCTGCCGGTCGAACCACTGCACCTCGCCGCGCAGATCGAAAGCCCGCGTTTGCGCCTCGAGTGCGCCGACCAGGCTCAGCGGCGGGATGCGCGGCACGGCGGTGCCATCATCGAGCTCAGCCTCGACATAGGAGGCAGCAAGATCGGTCTTGAGGCGCACGCCGCCGGTGTCGATCAGGGGGAAGGACAGCTCGGCCTCGAAGCCCCAGAAATCGGCATCCTGCTGGAGATACCGGAACACCGGAAGCTCGTCTTCCTCCGCCCCGGTGGCCTCGAGGAAGATGTAATTGTCGAACCACTGGCGATAGGCGGTAAGCGCAAAGGTGCCCGCCCCGATCCGCCCGCGGGCATAGGCTTCAAGCCCCCAGGCGCGCTCGGTGCGCAGATCGGGATTGCCGATCTCGAAGGCCTGGGTGGCGATGTGGGGGCCATCGGAAAGCAGCTCCTCGGCGCTCGGCGCGCGCGCGGCGCGCGAGCCGTTGAGGCCGATGCGCACCCCCTCGATCCCCTCATAGACCAGGCCGAGCGCGCCCGAGAAGGTCTCGTAATCGCGCGCGAGCCCGAGCGTCTGGGCCTTGACCTTGGTGAACTCGGCGCGCGCGGCGGCCTCGATCTGCACCGGACCGGTGCCCAGCTCCTGATGGGTGAAGAGGGCGAACTGATCGGTGAGATTGGGCGGCACATAGGCCTCGGCCCCGACGGCGGAAAAGTCGCGGTGGAAATATTGCACCCCGCTCGCCCCGCGCAGCATGCCGGCGGTGTTCTGCACCAGCTCGGCGCGCCCCTCGATGCTGGTCGAATCGAACACCGTTCCCACCTCGGCGCCCTCGAACTCGGTGTGGGTGTAGTCGGAATAGCCAACCCTGAGCTTCAGGCGCTCGAAGGCGCCGGCGCCAAGGAAGATATCGCCCTTGAAGTCGGCGCGGAATTGCTCAAGGCCGATGCTGACCAGTTCCTCGCCCTCGCCCTCGCCGCCTTCTTCCTCGGCGCTTTCCTCGCCGTGATGGTGGTGGCCCGCGCCGGGGCGGATGGGAACGCCATAGTCGCTGTCGTAATATCCCAACGCCACCCCGAAGGTGCTCTCGCCCAGCACCAGCCCGAGCCCGGCGTTCACCGTCCAGCTTTCCACCCCGGTGCCCGGCACGCGGCCGCGCCGATTGGCCGCTTCGCGCAGTTCGGCAGCTTCCTCGAGCGCGCCTTCCTCCTCCTCCTCATCGGCATCGGCGAGCAGATCGGCGCGCAGGGCCGGGGCGACCTGGAAGCCGCCGATGCGGATATCGCCAGACTTGCGCCACGAGCCATCGAGGTGGAACACGAGGTTGCTGGCAAGGCCGACATCGAGGCTCGCCGCGGCGCTGCGGCTGTCGGCGGCGCTGTCGATCCCGGCAAGGGCATCGAGGTGGAAGGCCTCATCGGGCATCCGGGTGGGGATGCGCTTGTCGATCACGTTGACCGCGCCGCCGATCGCCTGGCTGCCGTAGAGCAGCACCGCCGGGCCGCGCAGCACCTCGATGCGCTCGAGCGTGATCGGCTCGATGGTGGTGGCATGATCGACCGAGGTGTTGGACACATCGGCGGTGCCGACGCCGTCGAACAGCACCCGCACGCGCTCGCCCTGCTGGCCGCGCAGCACCGGACGCGAGGCGCCGGGGGCAAAGCCGGTGGCCGAAACCCCGGGGATCTTGGCGAGCAGATCGCCGATCTGGCCGGTCACCGCCTCACGCTGGATCTCGCGCACCTCGAGCACGCTGGTGCCGGCAAGGACGTCAAGCTCCTTGACCCCGGAGGCGCTGACGATGATCGTCTGGTCGGCGCCCTCACCCTGGTTGTGAAGATCATCCTCCAGCGGCGGCATCTCACCCCCGCGCGCTTGCGCCGAGGCCGGGGCGGGCACGAGCGCAAGGCCGAGGCCGAGCGAAAGCGCGAGGGCAAGATGGGAGGATGCCTGCTGCAACGAGCGGTTGATCATGGTGCTTCCCGTTTGTGCGAATGTGATAACGTATCACGCCCCCTAGCGCGAGCGGCGCCCATTGCAAGCGCGAAATCGGACAAATGGTGGCCGGGGTTCGATGAGCGGCGGGGATGTTGCGACCGGTCGGCGCGCGCGCCAGCAGGGCGCACGGAGCGCCCGCGGAGCCGGTCAGGCGCGCAGCTGGCGCTCGGCCCCGACGGCCTCGGCGATCATGCCGGCCACGGCCTCGGCTGGCACGGGCTGCGAGAACAGGTAGCCCTGGATGTTCTGGCATCCCTCGCGCGCCAGCACCTCGAACTGGGTCATGTCCTCGACCCCCTCGGCGAGCGTTTCCATCCCCAGCGCGTCGGCCAGCGTGGTGATCGCGCGGATCACTGCGTGGCCATTGGTGCTGGTGCCCAGATCGGCCACGAAACTCTTGTCGATCTTGACCTTGTCGAAAGGGAAGGAGCGCAGGTAGCTGAGCGAGGAATAGCCGGTGCCGAAATCATCGAGTGCAATCTTGATCCCGAGATTGCGCAGCGAATGGAGCGTCGCAAGCGTGGCATCGACATCGGCGATGAAGATGCTCTCGGTGATCTCCAGCTCGAGCCTGCCGGGCGCCAGCCCGCTTGCCGAAAGTGCGGAGAGCACCGTGGCGGCAAGGCCTGGCGCGGCAAATTGCCGCGGCGAGACATTGACCGCGACCGAAATATCAGAAGGCCAGGTGCTGGCCTGGTGGCAGGCCTCGCGCAGCACCCATTCGCCGATCTGAATGATCAGTCCGGTTTCCTCGGCAAGGGTGATGAACTCGGCCGGGCTCACCCGCCCGCGCTCGGGATGATCCCAGCGGATCAGCGCCTCGAACCCGGTAAGGCGCTGCTGCACCACGCTGTAGAGCGGTTGGAAATGCAGCGCGAACTGGCCTTCGCGGATGGCGCTGCGCAGATCGACCTCGAGCTGGCGGCGGCGGCGCGCGGCCTCATCCAGCCCGGGCTCGAAGAAGTGATAGCCGGCCTTGCCCTCGTGCTTGGCGCGGTAGAGCGCCAGATCGGCATTCCGCATCAGGGTGACGCCATCTTCGCCATCGCCGGGGGCAAGCGCGATGCCGATGCTGGCGCTGCACGGCGCAGCCTGGCCGTTGATGGTGATCGGGCGGTCGAAACTGGCCTGCAGCCGATCGGCAATCGCGGCGAGGTTGGCCTTTTCGTCGATGCCGTCGATCAGCACCGCGAATTCATCGCCCCCGAGGCGCGCGACCAGCGCCTCGGGCAGGTCCTCGGCGATATGCGCGGCCACGCGCTTGAGCAGCGCATCGCCCGCCGGGTGGCCGAGCGTGTCGTTGACCAGCTTGAAATCATCGAGATCGACATAGGCGACCAGCACCTTCTCATCGCTCGCGCGGCGGGCGAGCGCATTGGCGAGCTGTTCGGTAAAGAGCTTGCGGTTGGGCAAGCCAGTGAGTCCGTCGTGCAGGCCCACATGGATGATCTGCCGCTCGCGCTCGGCAATCGCTGCCACCATCTGGTTGAAGCTTTGCGCAAGGCGCCCGATCTCGTCTTCGGTACGCACCGCCAGGCTGACCTCGCGCCCCGCGCCGATCATCCGGGTGGCGGCATCGAGTTCCGCGAGCGGCTCGGTCACCGAACGCGCCACCCGCCAACTCAGCCCCACCGCGAGCGCGATCCCACCCACCGCCAGCGCGCCAAGCAGCACCTTGAGCCCGGCATAGGCCGCCAGCGACTGCGCCAGCGCATGGCGCAGCACCAGCCGCGGGGCGATGCCGTCCTGCAGCACCGGCAGATCGGAGAAGTGATGGAGGAAGCGCTGGCCCCCGACCTCGTGCTCGAACACCGCGCCGGCCCGCGCCCGGCGCTGCCAGGCCGGGGCGGCTGCGGCATCGACCACCTCGGCCTCGAGCGCGATCGGCGCCAGCTCGACCAGCCGGTCAAGCTCGGCACGGTTCATGGGCTGGGCGATCACCAGCCAGCCGATCAGATCGGGCGCCTCGATCGGCGCGGCGGCGGCGAGCGCCAGCCCCTTGCTGGCGGCGATGATCCCGAGCGGCTGGCCGGCATCGAGCCGCGCCATCAGCGCCTGCGGATCGGCAATCGCGGTATCGCCCGCGCCGATCACCTCGCCCTCGAGCGTGAGCACGAAAGCGTTGTCGCTGCGCACCCGCGCCTCGAGGCTGGCCAGCGCGCTCGATATGGTCGGCGCATCGGCGGTCGCCACCGCCTCGCGAAAGCCGAAATCGCGCGCCAGCACGGCGGCCTCATCGCCCATCTGGCGCGCGCGGGCGGCAAGGATCTCGTCGAACACCCGGGCATTGGCGGCCATGTCGCGCGCCGCGCTGGCCTCGGCAAAGCGGGCAAGGCCGCCGGCCGCCAGACTCACCACCAGCGCCAGCACCACGGCAAACAGCGTGCCGTAAAGCACCGCGATGCGGGTGCTGAGCGCGCCGAAGCCGCGCATCAGGGGCCAAGTCTTCCTCACCGCAGGCTGACCGTGAGCCGCTCGGTCTGCGCTGTGCCGGAAAGGGTGATGGCGGAGGTGATTTCATTGCCCGGCGCGCGCAGCTGCGGGTGCCACACCGTCAGCCTCGCCGCGCCCTGCGGCACGCCGGCCAGCGTGACAAAGCCGTTGTGATCGGTCTTGGCGGCAAAGGGCGTGTCGGTCACGCGGATATAGCCGCGCATCTCATCGTGGATGTTGCAGCCCAGCTTGACGCTGCCCACTACGGGGAAGGTGTGGGTGCGGGTCTGGTCGCGCCCGTAAAGCTCGATCTCGAAGCGCGCCGCCTTGGAAAAGCTGTAGATCGAATGGCGCACATTATCGAGATTGGGAAAGGCCACGGTGCTGCCGCGGGCGACGATCAGGGTGCCGGGGAGGAACTGCCGGTCTTTTTGCACCATGCCCATCTTCCAGGGGAAGCGGATCGGGCCGGCTGGCGCGCGCGGGCTGCGCAGCTCGACCACCGCATCGCGCACCGGCAGTCCCGCCGCGTCCACCACCTGCACGCGGAGACTCGCCGGAGCAGCAGCGCGCGCGGCAAGGCCAAGGCCCGCCGCAGCAACAAGCGCGCAAAGGACAAGGGCAACAAGGCGCAAGGGCAAGACAGGACGCGCAAGCATGGCGGCGCGTTAGCCCGTTTCTCTTAAGATTTCCTCGCCACAAGGTTTAGGCAGCATTTACCAGATGCCGATAATGGGGCGGGCATGTCGATCATTGCCCCTTGCCTTGCCGCGCTGTGCAGCCTTGCAGGCAATGCTGCATCCGCCGAACCGCAGATCGCCTACGAGCCGGTGATCGATGCCGCGCCGGTCGCCCCGCCCGCGCAGCCGCGCGAGCCTGTCGCGCCCGCGGCGATGGCGCGCGCGCTTGCGCCGCTCGCAGGCGAAAGCGCGCTTGGCGATACGGGCTTGCGGCTCGGCCGGGTCGAGCTGTTCAAGGGCGGCAAGCTGCTGCTCACCAACGGGGTTGCCACCGCCGAAGGCTCCTCGGGCGGGGGGCTGGCGCGCTGGGCCACGATCGGCGGGCGGCAGATGCCCGGCGGGATCGGCGCCTCGCTTCATGCCAGCGCGATCGAGCTGGCCGATTATGGCTGGCGTTCCTATGGCGTGCTGGTGGGCGTGGGCGACCGGCTCGAACTGTCCTACGCCCGCGCCGATTTCGATACCCGCAAGGTGGGCGCCCTCCTCGGGATCGGCGAGGGCTACGCCTTCAATCTCGATACTTTCGGGGCCAAGCTGCGCCTTGCCGGCGATCTCGTCTATGGCGCTGCGGCGATGCCGCAGATCGCCATCGGCATCGAGCACAAGCGCAGCCGCGACGGCGGCCTGGTGCGCGCGCTGGGCGCCACCGCGGCGAGCGGCACCGATGTCACCCTCTCGGCCACCAAGCTGCTGCTTGGCCACAGCCTGCTTGCCAATGCCACGCTGCGCTATACCAAGGCGAACGAGCTGGGCCTGCTCGGCTTCGGCGCCGCCGGGGCGGGCCATGAGCTGCATTTTGAAGGCTCGCTTGCCTACCAGCTTTCGCGCCGCGCGGTGGTGGGGGCGGAATACCGCTCCAAGCCCGACAATCTCGGCCTTGGCGAAGATGACTGGATCGACCTTTTCGCCGCCTATGCGCTCACCCGCCACCTCACCGTGACCGCGGCCTATGTCGATCTTGGCGCGATCGCGACCATTCCCGGCCAGCGCGGCGGCTTCCTCTCCGCGCAGGTCGCCTTCTGACACCGCGCAAAGGAGCCATGCCAATGCTGCTCGCCACCGCCACCGCCGCGCTGATGCTGCTGCAACAGGCCCCCGCCGAGGGCACCGACTGGGACGCCGAATTCGGCATCGAGGCCAAGGTGCGCGATCCGCTGACGGGCGAGTTTCCGGTTGCGCCCTACCAACAGTCCAACGCCAATGCCGGCGCCCTCCCCTATGCCAGCCCGGCGCTCGTCGCGGCTTTCGGCGGGCGCGAGGGCATCTTGCGCATCGCCGCGCGCACGGTGGAGCTGAGCGAAGCCGATCCGCGCATCGCCGCGATCTTCGCCAGCCATGACATGGTGCGGCTCAAGCGCACGCTGGGCGAGCAGCTGTGCTACCTCATCGGCGCGGGCTGCGACTACACCGGGCGCGACATGCGCAGCGTCCATGCAGACATGGGCCTGACCAAGGCCGATCTCAACGCGCTGGTGGAAAATCTCCAGGCCGCGATGCGCGAGGCCGGCGTGCCCTTTGCTGCGCAGAACCGCCTGCTCGCCAAGCTGGCGCCGATGGCGCGCGAGGTGGTGACACGCTGAGCGCCTCGTGCAAGAGCCCGCTGGGTTTCAACCCTCATCGAGGTGAAAATCTGGAGCGGGCGAAGGGATTCGAACCCTCGACCCCAACCTTGGCAAGGTTGTGCTCTACCCCTGAGCTACGCCCGCTCGCTGATCGCTCCGGCCGCGCGCCAGGGCGCGGTATCTGCCGGAGAGGCGGCGCGATTAGCAGCGGCTCTGCCTGCCTGCAAGCGCAAATTTGCCCCTTCATCAGGCTTGATCGCCGGCAGCGCCTCGGCCAACCGCAAGGCCCTTCACATCGGCGCCGCCTGCCCCCACATTGCCCCTGCGCAGGGACGCGGCGCCGGCATGGAGCGCGCGCGGGAAGCAAGGAGCAGACAACTTGGCCAGCATGGGTTTGAGCATCGATGAGCAAAAGGCGGTCGAACGCTTCCGCAAGGCAGTGGTCGAACCCTCGCAGACCAAGCTCGTCATCCTCGATTTCTGGGCCGAATGGTGCGGGCCGTGCAAGGCGCTCGCCCCGGTGCTCGAGAAGGTCGCCGCCGATTATGCCGCCAAGGGCGTGGTGCTGGCCAAGATCAATGTCGATGAGGAACAATTCATCGCCGCGCAGTTCCAGGTGCGCTCGATCCCCACGGTCTATGCCATCTTCCAGGGCCAGCCGATCGCCGATCTCACCAATGCCCGCAGCGAATCGCAGCTGAAGGCGATCCTCGACCAACTGCTCGCGCAATTGCCGGTGGCGGGCGGCGAGGCCGGGGCGCCCGCGGGGCCTTCGCCCGCCGAGATCGCGCAATTCGTCAAGATGGGCGAGGATGCCCTTGCTGCGGGCGATGCGATGCGCGCGGGGAGCATCTTTGCCCAGATCACCGAATTTGCCCCCGACAATGCCGCCGCCCATGCCGGGCTGGTGCGCGCGCTCGTTCTCCAGGGCAAGATCGAGGAAGCGCGCGGCGCCATGGCGGTGATCGAGGCCGATCCCAAGCTCGCCGCCGATCCCGCGGTTGCCCCGGCGCGCGCGGCGCTCGAGCTGGCCGGCACCAGGGTGGATGAGGGCGAGCTTGCATCCCTGCGCGCCGCCGCCAGGGCCGCGCCCGAGGACATGGCCGCGCAGTTCGCCTTTGCCGAGGCGGCCTTTGCCGCGGGCCTGCGCGACGAGGCGGCCGACACCCTGCTGGCCATGGTCGCGGCCGACCGCGACTGGAACGAGGGCGCGGCGCGCGCCAAACTGCTCAAGATCTTCGAGGCCACAGGGCTCGAGGACGAATGGGTCAAGGGGGTGCGGCGGCGGCTCTCGCGCATCCTGTTCGGGTGAGCCTGGCTGCGTGACGAGGCGGCTTTCGATCTTCCCGCTTTCTGGCGCGGTGCTGTTTCCCGGGATGCAGCTGCCGCTCCACATCTTCGAGCCGCGTTACCGCGCGCTGGTGGGCGATGCGCTGATCCGTGATCGCCAGATCGCGATGATCCAGCCGCAGCGCCCCTATGAGGGCGCGCCGCTCTACCGGGTCGGCTGCGTCGGGCGGATCGGCGAGGTGCAGGCGCTCGACGATGGGCGCTACAACCTCATCCTCGAAGGCGTGGCCCGCTTCCGCATGGTGCGCGAGCTGGAGGTGACCACCTCCTTCCGCCAGATCGAGGCGGAAATCTATGACGAGGACGAGGAGGAAACCCTGAGCCATGCCGAGCGCGGCGGGTTCGAGCGCGCGGCGCGGCGCTTTGCCGATGCCCAGGGCTACAGCGTCGATTGGGATTCGGTTGCCCGCCTCGATGACCGCGCGCTCATCAACGGGGTCTCGCAGATCGCCCCCTTCGATCCGGCGAGCAAGCAGGCGTTGCTCGAGGCCGAAACCCTTTCCGAGCGCTGCGAGCTCCTGGTGCAATTGATGCAGTTCTACGGCCGCCACGACGGCAGCGAGGATATCGTCACGCTGCAATAGCGCATCGGCCCGGCGCAGCGCACGAGCCGATTAATCTTGACCTTATCAACGGTATTATTCCGGGACTGGGCGGCTGAAGCGGGTCGCGGTTCGCGGCTGGCCGTGCCAGGACAGGGTGCGTGCGCCGCTCGGGCGCAGGCGACTCACAGGCTTTTCGGAGATGCCCGCTTCTGACGCCATCGCACGGCACAGCGGCCTGATCGGCCACACCGGCTTTGTCGGCGCCGCGCTCGCGCGCCAGGCGGGTTTTGCGCGCTGCTACAACCGCGCCAATATCGCCAGCATCGCGGGCGAGAGCTTCGGCACGCTGGTCTGCGCCGCCGCGCCGGGATCGATGCTCACCGCCAACCGCGCGCCTGACGAGGACCGCGCCCGGATCGAAGCGCTGATCGCTTGGCTCGAACAGGTGCACGCCGAGCGCTTCGTGCTGGTCTCGACCATCGCGGTGCTCGCCGATTTTGCCGGGCGGGATGACGAGGGCACCAGCGCCTTCCAGCAAAAGCTCGCCTATGGCCGCCACCGGCGGATGCTCGAGGCCTTCGTCGAGAGCCATTTTGCCGGCCACCTCATCATTCGCCTGCCCGCGCTGTTCGGGCCGGGGCTCGTCAAGAACTTCGTCTTTGACCTCATGAACCCGGTGCCGAGCCTGATCGGGGCAGAGCGCCTCGGCGATCTTGTCGCCCGGCTCGCTCCCCCGCTCGCCGCGCTGCTGGCGCGGCTCTATGCCTCCGATCCGCTCACCGGGATGCTGCGGCTCGATCGGGCTGCGCTCAACGCCGATCCGCGTCGCCGCGCGCTCGAGGAGGCGCTCGAAGCGCTGGGGGCCAGCGCCACCTTCTTCCACCACCCCGCCACCACCTACCAATATTATCCGGTGATGCGGCTGTGGCAGGATATCGCCATCGCGCGCGAGGCCGGGCTCACCCATCTCCACCTCGCGCCCGAACCGCTCAGCGCCGCGGCGATCCATGAGCGCCTGCTGGGCCGGCCCATGCCGCAGACGGGCGCGCGGCTCCACCGCGAGGACATGCGCACCCGCCATGCCGGCCTGTGGGGGGCCGAGGGGCCCTACCAGTTCGGCGCTGCTGCCACGCTCGATCGCCTCGCCGCCTTCTTTGCCGGTGAAAGGATGCCGGCATGAGGCTCGCCATGTCGAATATCGCGTGGGCACCCGAGGAGCGCCTTGCGGCCTATGAGTGCCTCGCCGCGGCGGGGCTGACCGGGCTGGAGATCGCCCCGGGGCTGTTCTTCCACGCCGCCGAAGACCCGTTCCGGCCCGATCCCGTGAGCGCGCGCACCGCGCTTGCCGAGATCGCCGCTGCAGGGCTTGCGCTCGTTTCGATGCAATCGCTGCTGTTCGGCGTGGCAGGGGCGCGCCTGTTCGGCCCGCCGGAGGCGCGCGCCGCCTTCAAGGGCGGGATGATCCGCGCCATCGACCTTGCCGAGCGCTTTGCCATTCCCAATCTCGTGTTTGGCGCGCCCACCCAGCGCCGCGTGCCCGAGGGCCTTGCGCGCGAGGCCGCGCTGGCCGAGGCCGCGGCCCTGTTTGCCGAGCTGGGCGCGCGCGCCGCGGCGGCCGGCACGCACCTTGCGATCGAGGCCAACCCGGCGGCCTATGGCACCAATTTCCTCACCAGCCTGGCCGAGGCCGAAGCCTTCGTGGCGCTGGTCGATCACCCGGCAGTCATGCTCAACCTCGATCTCGGGGAGATGCACATGAACGGCAGCCTTGCGACGCTGCCGCAGCGTCTGCCGCGGCTCGCCGCGCGCCTCGGCCATGTCCATGTCAGCGAGCCCGGGCTGGCCCCGGCCCCGGCCGATGCGGCGGCGCTGGCAGAGGTGCTGCGCGGCCTTGCCGCGGCGGGCTATGGCGCGGCGGTCTCGATCGAGATGAAGCGGCCCCAAGGCGGTCTTGCCGAGGTGGGCCACATGGCCGAACGCCTCGCCGCCGCGGCGCGCGCCGCCGCCGCGCCCATTCCCACCGAGGTTGCCTCGGAGCGCCGCGATGCGTGAGCCCGATCTCGGCCAGTTCCGCCCGCGGCGCGAGGACGTGCTCGTCTCGGTCTGCCTTGCCGAGCTTTCCCCCGGTGCGGAGACCTTCGCCAAGCTGCGCGCGCTGGCCGCGCGGCTCGATGCCGCCTTCCGCTTCCGCGAGATCGTGCTGGTGGTGGACGAGACCGCGCGCGAGGCCTTCCTCCCGATCATCGCCGAGCTTGCCAATCTGCGCCTGTTCGTGGTGCGGCGCGGCACCGAATATTACCAGCGCCGGGTGATCGCCGCCGAGGAGGCGATCGGCGATCTCGTGGTGATCGGCCATCTCGACGAGCTGGCCCGGCTCGATCTCATCGCCTTTCTTGACCTTGCCGAGCGCGAGAATGCCGTGGCCATGGCCTTCCGCCCGGCGCGCCGACCGATAAAGCGCCTGCTCGCCTGGCCCTTCATTGCGCTGGGCAAGCTCGCCGGGTTCCATGTCGATCCCAGCGATTTCCAGTCGCTCGCCGTGCCGCGCACCGCGCTCAACCTGCTGCTCGCGCACGAGGAGCCGCGCCTCGCGCTGCGCTTTCCCCCGCGCGATCCGCGCCTTGCGGTCGAATGGTTGCGCACGGGTGAGAACGTCGAAAGCCGCAATGCCTTCATCGGCCTTGCCCGCCGGGCGCAGCTGTTCCAGACCCTGCTCGTCCACCTCACGCCGGCGGTGCTCAGCCTGGTCTCGCTCACCTCGGCGCTGCTCGCGGCGCTCGGCCTTGCCTATGGCACCTATGTCGGCGTGGTCGCGCTGGTGAAGGAGGCGCTCGCCCCCGGCTGGCTCACCACCAATGCGATGCTGGCGGCGAGCGCGGCCTTCATGGGCTTTTCCACCCTCGGGCTCAGCCTCGGCCTCCAATATCTGCTGCGCCAGCAGGCCCGCAGCCGCGCCGCGCCGGCGCCCGAAG
The DNA here is from genome assembly GCA_046297575.1 of Erythrobacter cryptus. Classification (GTDB taxonomy): domain Bacteria; phylum Pseudomonadota; class Alphaproteobacteria; order Sphingomonadales; family Sphingomonadaceae; genus Erythrobacter; species Erythrobacter cryptus_A. The sequence goes on along the minus strand of JBKBHR010000004.1, from coordinate 107,977 downwards.
AGGTCAACCAGGTCGATCTCTACGCCCAGGTCGCCTTCGATCTCAACGTCGCGCAGGATCGGGGCGCGGGCTGATGGCACGCGCGCGCGCCACCAGCCACGATCACCTGGTGATCGGCGGGGGCTTTTACGGCTGCTGCCTGGCGCTCTATCTGCGCGCGCTGGGGCACAAGGTGGTGCTCGTCGAGGCCGAGCCGGCGCTGATGCAGCGCGCCTCGCGGGTCAACCAGGCGCGGGTGCACACCGGCTTTCACTATCCCCGCTCGGCCCCCACCGCGGTCAAGTCGATGCTGCTCCACCGGCGCTTCATCGCCGATTTTCCCGAGGCGATCTGCGACGATTTCCAGATGCTCTATGCCATCGCCCGGCGCCGCTCGAAGGTCACCGCCAAGAAGTTCTATCGCATGTTCCGCGATATGGGCGCCCCGATCGCGCCGGCCGAACCGGGCCAGCGGGCGCTGTTCGATCCCGAACTGATCGAGGAGGTCTTCGCCTGCCGCGAGGTTGCCTTCGATCACCGCGTGCTCGCCCGCAGGCTTGGCGCAAGGCTCGATGCCGCCGGGGTGGAGCTGCGCCTCGGCACCGCGGTGGTGGCGCTGGCCGAGCGCGCCGATGGCATCGTCGCCCACCTTGACGATGGCAGCGAGATCAGCGCGCGCCGGGCCTTCAACACCACCTATGCCCAGGTCAACACCCTGCTCGCCCGCGCCGGCCTGCCCGAGGCGCGGCTCAAGCACGAGATCGCCGAACTGGCGCTGATCACCCCGCCGCCCGCGCTCGCGCGCGTGGGGGTGACGGTGATGGACGGGCCGTTCTTTTCGGCCATGCCCTATCCTGCCGCTTCGCTCCATTCCTTCACCCACGTGCGCTACACCCCGCACCAGAGCTGGGCCGACAATCCGCGCGCGCGCGATCCCTATCGCCACCTTGCCGAGGCCCCGCGCGAGAGCCGCTTTGCCTTCATGCAGCGCGATGCGCAGCGCTATCTGCCCTGCCTTGCCGAGGCGCGCCACGACGGCTCGCTCTACGAGATCAAGACCGTGCTGATCCGCAACGAGGGCGATGATGGCCGCCCGATCCTGTTCCACCAGGAACCGCCGGGCAGCCGGGTGATCTCGATCCTCGGCGGCAAGATCGACAATATCTATGATCTCATCGAGGCGCTGCGCCTGGCCGCGCCCGAATTTGCCGGGATCGATGGCGGCTGGCTGAGCGGGCGGATCAATGCCTGAGCCGCCGCGCGCCGCAGCCCCGCGCCGGGGGGGGCTTTCGGGTCTTGCCGGCGGGCCAAGCCTGCTTGCCCTTGCCGCGGCGCTGATCGCACTGCGCGCGCTGGCGCTCTATCATGGGCACAGCCTCAATTCGATCGACGGGGCGCTGCAGACCTGGTTCGCGCTCGATCACTTTTCGCGCGGCGAGGCGCTGGGCAGCGCCTTCCAGTCCTATCTCGGGATCACCATGATGCTGGCGCTGGTGCCGCTCTATGTGGCGTTCGGCCAGACCCTGATGGCCGCGAGCCTGACCGCGCAGATCGCGGTGGTGGCAGGGGCGATGGCGAGCGCCTGGGCGATCGTCTGGCTGCTGCGCCCGGTGCCGCGCGCCGCGCGCGCGCCCGCGGCGATCCTCGCCGTGTTCCTGTTCTTCGGCCTTGGCCCGCTGGTCGCGGCGGGGCTGGGGCTGGCCTATCCGCTCAGCCTCGATCCCGGGGTCTCGCTGCGCCCCTGGCGCGGGGCGCTGCCCTTGCTCGTGCTGCCGGTGCTGGTGTGGAGCCTGGGCCAGGCGCTGGCGCCGGGCGCGGGCGCGGCGCGCGCCTTTCGCGCCGGGCTGGGGCTGGGGCTTGCCGCGGGCGTGGGGCTCTTGTGGTCGAATGATGCCGGGATCCCGCTGGTGCTGGCGCTGGCGGCGGCGCTGGTGCTGGCGCTGCACCGCCACCCGCCGCGCCTGGCCGCGATGCTCGCGGGCCTGGCGCTGGGCACCGCGGCGGCATCGGCGGCGATCCTTCTTGCCGTCACCCACGGCGCGCCGGCGGGCTGGCTCGGCTACAATTTCCGCGACGTGGCGGGCGATCAGTTCTGGTTCTTCGGCCCGTGGCAGCGCAGCGCCCGCATCCTTGCCCCGGCCGATCTTGCCCACCTCCTCCAGAGCGCCGATCCCCTGGGGAGCGCGGGCCTGGTGCTGCTCGCCGCCGCGGGGCTGATCGCGGCGCTGCGGCGGCTCAAGGGGCGCGGGGCGCCGCTGCGCACCAGCGCCTTTGCCTTCCTTGCCGCGGCGCTCACCGGCACCGCGCTCATCCCCCAGATCGGCGGGCACGTGGGGGCCGAATACAACGCCGTCACCTTCATGCTCGGGGCGGCGGCGCCGGCGATTTTGTGGCAGGGCTGGCTGTGGCGCCGGGCAAAGCGCCTGCTGCGCCGCAGCGGCTGGGCGCTGCGGCCCGGCGCGCTTGCCGCGCTTGCCGCGCTCGCCGCGCTCGGCCTTGTTGCGGGCGAGGCGCTGCGGCTTCAGCGCCTCCTTGCCACGGCACAGCGCAATGTCCACGCCGCCGCGCTCGGCTTTCGCGTCACCCCCGCCCATGCCGCAGACCTTGCCGCCATGGCCCGGCTTGGCGCGGCGCTCGGCGCGCGAGGCGTGGCGGCGGATCGGCGCCTGCTTTCGGCCTATATGTCGCCGCTCGATATCGCCGCGGGCGCGCGCAGCCCCACCCCCTACGGCGCGCTGATCCACGCGCTGGGAGAGCAAAACCGCGCCGGCGTGGCGGCGCTGCTGGCGCGGCGCGAGGTCGCCGCTGTCACAACGATTGCGCCCGATTACAGCGGCTGGGCGGGCTGGCTGATGCGCGCGCAGGCGCCGATCTTTGCCGCGCTTTACCGCCACTACCGCCCGATCGCGCGGGGCGATCAGCAGGTGCTGTGGGTGCGCCGCGCCGCGCCCGGCCCCGCCCCGGCGCCGGCCTCCTGCCGGGTGACACGGCTGGGGCAGAGCCGCCTTGCCCTTGCCCTCAGCGCCCCGGCAGGGGGCATTGCGGTGATCACTCTCACCCGCACGCCGCCCTTTGCGCAAGGGCGCGGCGGCTTTCTGGTGGTGCGCGAGGAATCGCCCGAAACCGCCGCCCCGCCGGGCGATCCCTGGGCCGATTTTCCCCGCTATGGCATCGCCAATGCGCCGCGCGCACTGCTGCTCGCCCCGCTCGCGGCGGGCCGGCCCACCCGGCTCACCCTCGCGGTGCTGAACGGGGGCGCGATCGGCGCCGCCACCTGCACCGCCGTGATCCTCCCCGCCCCCGATCTTGCCCACCTGCCCGGCCTTCCCGAGGGGATTGACCGCTACCTTGCGGAGATAGGGCCATGAGCGCCTTCCTGCGCTTCTTCGCGGTGACGCTCGTGGGGCTGGCGCTTGACCTTGCCCTCGCGCTCGCGCTCCACCGGCTGGCGGGCGCGCCGCTGTGGCTGGCGGCGAGCGCGGGCTTTGTCGTGGCGGCCGGGGCCAATTACGTGCTCCACCAGTTGTGGAGCTTCGGCCATGCGCACAGCCGCCTTTCGGCCCGGCGCGCGGGGGCCTATTTCGCGGCCTCGTTGCTCACGCTGGCTGTGCGGGTGGGGATCGTGGCGCTGCTCGCGCGGCTCACCGGCGGGGGCGCGGCGCTGGCCATCCTCATTGCCGGGGCGGGCGGCTCCTTTGCGGTCAATTATGCGCTCAGCCGCTGGGTGGTCTTTGCTCCCCACCCGGCGGACAGGGAGGCGGCATGAACGCGCCCGCCCCCCCGCCGCGCCACAGCGCCGACTGGCAGGTGCCGGCTCACACGATCGCGCTCCACGGGGCGCGGCGCTGGCCCCATGCGCTGGTGATCCCGGTGATCAACGAGGGCGAACGCATCCGCGCCCAGCTCCAGCGCATCAAGGCGGCCGATCTGCCGGTCGATGTCATCATCGCCGATGGCGGCTCAAGCGACGGCTCGCTCGATCCCGATTTCCTGCGCCGCCAGGGCGTGCGCGCGGTGCTGACCAAGACCGGGCCGGGGCGCCTCTCGGCGCAGCTGCGCATGGCCTATGCCTGGTGCCTTGGCGAGGGCTATGCCGGGATCGTCACCATCGATGGCAATGGCAAGGACGGGATCGAGGCGATTGCCACCATGGTCGCACGGCTCGAGGAGGGCTATGACTACGTCCAGGGCTCGCGCTATCTGCCCGGCGGGCTGGCCGAGAACACCCCGCTCGAGCGCACGCTGGCCAACCGCCTGGTCCATGCGCCGCTGCTCAGCCTCGCCGGGCGACGCTGGCTTTCCGACACCACCAACGGCTTTCGCGCCTATTCGGCGCGCTATCTCACCCACCCGCAGGTGCAGCCCTTCCGCGCGGTGTTTTCCGATTACAGCCTGCTGTTCTATCTCACCGTGCGCGCCGGGCAGCTGGCCCTCAAGGTGTGCGAGGTGCCGGTGGCGCGGCGCTATCCCCGAAGCGGCAAGGTGCCGACCAAGATCGGCGGGCTTGGCGCCAAGATAGCGCTGCTCAAGGAAGCGCTCATCGCCGCGAGCGGCGGCTACACCCCGGACAGCCCGGCCCCGGCACGCAGCGGGTGGCGCGCGCCCATCCTCGTCACCCTGCTGGTGCTCGCGCCGCTCCTCATCAGCCTGATCGCCCACCCGCCCTATTCGCCCGATTCCTGGGCGCTCTATGAATTGGCGCAAAGCATCTTTGCTGATTTCTACCGCTTCACCCACTGGCGCAGCTATGCGAGCAGCGCGCCCCATTCGGCCGCCTTCCCACCGCTCACCCCGGTGCTGATCGCGCTTGGCGATGCAGCCTTCGGCAGCGGCGCGCGCACCGGGCTTTACCTTGCCTTTGCCGCCTTTGCCGGCTTTGCCCTTACCTCCGAGGCGATCGGCAGGCGGGTGACGGGGGCGCCGTGGCTCGGCCTTGCCGCGGCGGGCGTGCTGCTCGTTGGCCCCAACATGATCATCGCCGAACTCGGCGCCGGGCGCACCATCCCGCTGCAATTGCTGCTCTACGCACTCATCGTGCTGGGGCTGCTGCGCGGCGCGGGCCGCTCGCTCAAGGGCGCGCTGGGCCTCGGGCTGCTGGCGGGCCTTGCCGCGCTCAACCGCTTCGATGGGGCGCCCGCAGCGCTGCTGGTGGCCGGCGCGGTGCTGTGGCAGTCGCGCCGGGCGGGCCTGGCGCTGGCGGCGCTGGCGGCAGGCCTGGCCGCGCTCAGCCCGTGGATTGCCTATTCGCTCACCACCTTCGGCACCCCCTTTGCGAGCGACAATGCCGCCGCGGCGCGCGCGCTCGATCCGCGCGCCTATGTCACCGATTGGTGGCCGGTGCCGCCGCCCAGCCTGGCCGACGATCCGCTCTCCTGGGCGGAGCGCGCGGCGGGCAATCTCATCGGCCTTGTGCGCCTCGGCGCGGGGCTTGCCGCCAGCCCGCTGGGGCTGGGCGCGGTGGCTCTCATCGCCGCGCCGCTCGCCCTGGCCTGGCTCGGCACCGGGCCGCAGCGCGCGGACGCGGGCAAGGACGCGCGCAAGGGCCTGATGGTGCTCGCCGCCACTTGCGCCGCGCTCGCCCTGCTGCTCGCCCCGCAGGTCGCCACCGGCTATTCCGAGCCGCGTTACCTGAGCGCGCTGGCCTGGGCGCTGCTGCTCACCATCGCCTGCTGGGGGGTTGCGCAAGGGTTGACAGCGCACCAGCGCGCGCTGGTCGCCCGGCTGGCGGCAAGCATGGCGGGGGTAGCGGTCGTGGTGGTGCTGGCGGCGCGGATCGGCGCGGCGGGAGTGCCCGACTGGCGCGCCTGGCCCCGCTTTGCCGCCCCGGTCGAGGTGCGCGTGCTCGAGGCCTGCCTGGCCGAGACGCCGGGGGCGCGGGTGCTGGTGCTGGGGGATGACAATCTTGCCGCACGCGCCGGGGCGCTCGGCGGCCTTGCGACGATGATGGAGCCGCGCAACATGGCCGATGGCCGGCTTGGCCCGGCGGGGAGCCGCGCCTTCCTCGACGCCTTCGCGGTCGATTACGTGCTCATCGCCGATCCGGCGCGGCGCGCCTTTGCGCTGGCGACCCTTCCGCTCAGGCGGGAGGAGACGTGCCCGCTCGCGCTCTACCGGGTGGAACGCGCGCGCTGAGCGCCCGGCTCAGCGCGGCAGGCTGGTGGTGCCCATCAGCGCCTCATCGACGCTGCGCGCGCATTGCCGCCCCTCGCGGATCGCCCAGACCACCAGGCTCTGCCCGCGCCGCATGTCGCCGCAGGCAAACACCCCCGGCACGCTGGTGGCATAACTTTCGGTATCGGCAGCGACATTGCCGCGCTCGGTGAGGCTGACCCCGGCCTGTTCGAGCAGCCCGGCCTTGCGCGGCCCGACGAAGCCCATGGCAAGCAGGATGAGATCGGCAGGGATGGTGAAGGTCGTGCCCTCGATCTCGCGCATCTGCCCGCCCTGCCATTCGACCCGCACGCATTCGAGGCCGGTCACGGTCTCGCCATCGCCGAGCACGCGCTTGGCCAGCACCGCCCAGTCCCGCTCCACCCCTTCCTGGTGGCTGGTCGAGGTGCGCAGCTTCATCGGCCAGTCGGGCCAGGTCAGCGCCTTGTCTTCCTTTTCGGGCGGGCGCGGCATGATCTCGAGCTGGGTGACGCTGATCGCCCCCTGGCGGTTGGCGGTGCCGACGCAATCGCTGCCCGTATCCCCGCCGCCCAGCACCACCACCCGCTTGCCGGTGGCCAGCAGGCTTCCGCGCGGCGCGGCGCGCAGCTCGTCATCCCCGGCCACCCGCTTGTTCTGCTGGGTCAGGAACTCCATGGCGAGCCGCACCCCCGGCATTTCCGCGCCGGGAATGGTGAGCTGGCGCGCCTCCTCGGCCCCGCCGGCCAGCACCACGGCATCGAAGTTCTCGCGCAGCGACTGGAAGGAGATATCCACCCCCACTTCCTTCGAGGTCTTGAAGGTCACCCCCTCGGCTTCCATCTGCACGCAGCGCCGGTTGATGAGGTGCTTTTCCATCTTGAAGTCGGGGATGCCGTAGCGCAGCAGCCCGCCCACGCGGTCGGCCTTCTCGAACACCGTGACCGAATGGCCCGCGCGCGCCAGCTGCTGGGCACAGGCCAGGCCAGCGGGGCCGGAGCCGATAATCGCCACCTGCTTGCCGGTCTTGCGCGCGGGCAGCCTGGGGGCGATCCAGCCCTCCTTCCACCCGCGATCGACGATCGCGCATTCGATCGACTTGATCGTCACCGGCTGGTCGATGATGTTGAGCGTGCAGCTTGCCTCGCACGGCGCCGGGCAGATGCGCCCGGTGAACTCGGGGAAATTGTTGGTGGAGTGGAGCATCTCCAGCGCCCGCTTCCAGTCCGCCTCATAGACGAGGTGGTTCCAGTCGGGGATGAGGTTGTTCACCGGACAGCCATTGTGGCAATAGGGAATGCCGCAATTCATGCAGCGCGAGGCCTGCCCCTGAAGGGTCGCATCATCCGGCTGGATGACGAATTCGCGGTAGTTCTTCACCCGCTCGCTGGGATCGAGATAGTCGCGCTCGCGGCGCTCCAGCTCGAGAAATCCGGTTTCCTTGCCCATTGCTCTGGTCTCGTTCCTCAAACCCTATTCCGCCGCCACGCTTTCGGCCTCGCGCCGTTCGGCCTCGAGCTTTCTGAGCGCGGCGGCATAGTCGCGCGGCATTACCTTGACGAAGCAGCGCAGCGCCGCGTCCCAATCGGCCAGCAGTTCGCGCGCGCGCGCCGAGCCGGTGTGCAGCAGGTGCCGCTCGATCAGGATGCGCAGGCGCTCGGCATCGTGGCGCAGCATGTCGCCCATGCCGAAATCATGCACGTTGCGCGGGCGCTGGCTCGGCCGGCCAGTGCCCTCGTCGGCATCGGGCGTGGGCGAAATCGGCAGCAGATCGACCTGGGCGTGGTTGACGAGATCGCCAAAGGCGCCCTCGGGATCATAGACATAGGCGACCCCGCCGCTCATCCCTGCGGCAAAGTTGCGGCCCGTGCGGCCCAGCACCACCACCACGCCGCCGGTCATGTATTCGCAGCCATGATCGCCGGTGCCCTCGACCACCGCGATCGCGCCCGAATTGCGCACCGCAAAGCGCTCGCCCGCAACGCCGTTGAAATAGGCCTCGCCCGCGATCGCGCCATAGAGCACGGTGTTGCCGACGATGATGTTCTCATGCGCCTGCCGCGCCGCCTCCGCCGGCTGGCGCACGATGATCCGCCCGCCCGATAGCCCCTTGCCGACATAGTCATTGGCATCGCCGACCAGATCGATCGTCACCCCATGGGCGAGCCAGGCGCCAAGGCTCTGCCCGGCCACGCCCGCAAGGTTGATGCGGATGGTGTCGGTGGGCAGGCCTTCATGGCCATAGCGGCGCGCCACCTCGCCCGAAAGCATCGCGCCCACCGTGCGGTTGACGTTGCGCACCGCGTATTCAAGCTGCACCGGCTGGCGGTGTTCCAGCGCGGGCCGGCAATCGGCGATGATGCGGTTGTCGAGCGCGCCTTCGAGGGCGTGGTTCTGCGTGGTGGTCTGGCGCAGCGCCGCCCCGGGCTTCAGCGGCACCTGGTGGAGCAGGCGTGAAAGATCGACCCCGCGCGCCTTCCAGTGCCGTTCCATCCGCCGGGTGTCGAGCCGATCGACCCGGCCGATCATCTCCTCGACCTTGCGGAAGCCCATCTCGGCCATGATCTGGCGCAGTTCCTCGGCGACGAAGAAGAAGTAGTTGATGACGTGCTCGGGCTGGCCGGTGAAGCGCGCGCGCAGCACCGGGTCCTGCGTTGCCACCCCCACCGGGCAGGTGTTGAGGTGGCACTTCCGCATCATGATGCAGCCTGCGGCAATCAAGGGCGCGGTGGCAAAGCCGAACTCGTCCGCGCCGAGCAGCGCGCCGATGGCGACATCGCGGCCGGTGCGCAGGCCGCCATCGACCTGCACCGCGATGCGATCGCGCAGATCGTTGAGCAGCAGGGTCTGCTGGGTTTCGGCAAGGCCGATTTCCCATGGGGATCCGGCGTGGGTGAGGCTGGTGAGCGGCGAAGCGCCCGTGCCCCCGTCATAGCCGGCAATGGTGACATGATCGGCGCGCGCCTTGGACACGCCCGCCGCCACCGTGCCGACCCCGACTTCGGAGACCAGCTTGACCGAGATGCGCGCCGCCGGGTTGACGTTCTTCAGATCGTGAATGAGCTGCGCCAGATCCTCGATCGAATAGATGTCGTGGTGCGGCGGCGGGCTGATGAGGCCCACGCCCGGGGTCGAATGGCGCACCGCGCCGATGCGCTTGTCAACCTTGTGCCCGGGCAGCTGGCCGCCCTCGCCGGGCTTTGCCCCTTGCGCCATCTTGATCTGGATATCGTCGGAATTGACGAGATATTCGGTCGTCACCCCGAAGCGCCCGGAGGCCACCTGCTTGATCCGGCTGCGCATCGAATCACCGTTGGGCAGAGGCTTGAAGCGGAACGGCTCCTCCCCGCCCTCGCCGGTGTTGGAACGCCCGCCGATGCGGTTCATCGCGATCGCCAGGGTCGAATGGGCCTCGTGGCTGATCGAGCCGAAGCTCATCGCGCCCGTGGAGAAGCGCTTGACGATCTCGCTCGCGGGTTCGACCTCCTCGAGCGGGATCGGCTGATCGGCCTTCTTGAACTCGAGCAGCCCGCGGATGGTGAGCAGCCTTTCGGACTGTTCGTTGATGCTGCGGGCAAATTCGGCATAGTCGCTCGGGTTGTTGCCGCGCACCGCGTGCTGGAGCTTGGAGACGCTCTGCGGCGTCCAGGCGTGATCCTCGCCGCGCAGGCGGTATTGGTAGATGCCGCCGACATCGAGCATCCCGTCATAGAGCGGATTGTTGCCATAGGCCTGGGCATGGCGGCGCAGCGCCTCCTCGGCCACTTCGGCAAGGCCGATGCCCTCGATGGTGGTGGCGGTGCCGGTGAAATATTTCTCGACGAAGGCGGAAGAAAGCCCCACCGCATCGAAGATCTGCGCCCCGCAATAGGACTGATAGGTCGAAATGCCCATCTTGGACATGACCTTGCGGATGCCCTTGCCCACCGCCTTGATGAAGTTCTGCTGCACCTTTTCCGGCGAAAGCTCGGGGTGGCGCGCGGCGCGCAGCGCCTCGATCGTCTCGAAGGCGAGATAGGGGTTGATGGCTTCCGCGCCATAGCCGGCGAGCACGCAGAAATGGTGCACCTCGCGCGCCTCGCCGGTCTCGACCACGAGGCCGGTCTGCATCCTCAGGCCCTGGCGCACGAGATGATGATGCACCGCCGCGGTGGCGAGCAGCGCCGGCATCGGCACCCGCGTCTCGCTCTGGGCGCGGTCGGAAAGCACCAGGATGTTGTGATCCTGGAGCACCGCCTCGGTCGCGGCCCAGCACATTTCCTTCAAGGCCTGTTCCAGCCCGGCCGCCCCGCTCGCGGCATCCCAGGTGATGTCGATGGTGGCGCAGCGGAAGGCGCCATCGAGCGCCTCCTCGACCGAGCGGATCTTGGCGAGATCGGCATTGGTGAGGATCGGCTGATCGACCTCGAGCCGCTTGTGGGTGCCGGCATCGCGGCCGAGCAGATTGGGGCGCGGGCCGATCATGCTGGTGAGGCTCATCACCAGTTCCTCGCGGATCGGATCGATCGGCGGGTTGGTCACCTGCGCGAAGTTCTGCTTGAAATAGTCATAGAGCAGCCGCGCACGGCTCGAGAGCACCGCGATCGGCGTGTCGGTGCCCATCGAGCCGACCGGATCGTCAGCCTCGAGCGCCATCGGCTCGAGGAAGCGCGAAATGTCTTCCTGGGTGTAGCCAAAGGCCTGCTGGCGCTGAAGCAGGGTGGTCGCCTCCTCCGGGATCGCCGCAAGTTCGGGGACGATATCGGTGATGTCCTCGAGCTTGTACTGCGCCTGAGCCAGCCACTTGGCATAGGGCTGGGCATTGGCGAGTTCGGCCTTCAATTCATCGTCCTCGATGATGCGGCCCTGCTCGAGATCGATGAGCAGCATCTTGCCGGGCTGCAGGCGCCACTTGCGCACGATGTCTTCCTCGGCAAAGGGCAGCACGCCGCTTTCCGAGGCGAGGCAGACGATATCGTCCCTGGTCACGCAATAGCGCGCGGGCCTGAGGCCGTTGCGATCGAGCGTGGCGCCGATCTGGCGCCCGTCGGTGAAGCACACCGCCGCCGGCCCGTCCCACGGCTCCATCAACGCGGCGTGATATTCGTAGAAGGCGCGCCGGGCCGGATCCATCAGGCTGTTGCCGCTCCACGCCTCGGGGATCAGCATCATCATCGCATGGGCAAGGCTGTAACCGCCCGCCACCAGCAGCTCGAGCGCATTGTCGAGGCAGGCGGTGTCGGACTGGCCATGCGGGATGATCGGCCACATCTTGTCGAGGTCCGGCCCCAGGAGCTCGCTTTCCATGGTGCGGCGGCGCGCGTTCATCCAGTTGACGTTGCCGCGCACGGTGTTGATCTCGCCATTATGGGCGATGAAGCGGAACGGATGCGCGAGCCGCCAGCTGGGGAAGGTGTTGGTGGAAAAGCGCTGGTGCACGAGGCCAAGCGCCGAGACGCAAGCGGGATTGCGCAAGTCGTCATAGAAGCTGCCCACCTGGGTGGCGAGCAGCAGCCCCTTGTAAACCAGTGTGCGCGAGGAGAAGCTGGGGATGTAGGTCTCGGTCAGCTGCGGCAGGCCATGGCGCTCGGCCAGCTGGGCGAGCGGGTTTTGCAGCTGCTTGCGGATGACAAGGAGCTTGCGCTCGAAGGCGTCCTGATCGGCGCAATTGGCGCCCCGGGCGATGATCGCCATCTTGATCACCGGCATCGAGGCGAGCACGGCGGCGCCCAGCCCGTCGAGGGTGGTGGGCACGTCGCGCCAGCCGATGAAGCGTTGGCCCTCCTTGGCGGTGAGCGCCTCCATCCGCTCCATCACGAAGGCGCGCGCGGCCTCGTCCTGCGGGAGGAAGCACATCGCCACGGCATAATCGCCCGGAGCGGGCAGATCGTGGCCCTTTTCCATCGCCCAGGCGCGAATCAGCGGATCGGGAATCTGGATCAGGATCCCCGCGCCATCGCCCAGCAGCGGATCGGCGCCCACCGCGCCGCGGTGATCGAGCTTCTCGAGAATCTCGAGCGCCTGGGTGATGATGGCGTGGCTTTTCTCCCCCTTGATATGCGCGACCATGCCGACGCCGCAGGCGTCATGTTCGTGGGCGGGGTCATAAAGACCCTGGGAGATGGGGTAACCCATGGCAAGAATCCGATCTGTCTGATGCCGTCAGGCGCGCTTCGGACATTGGCGGGCCGGTGGGGCGCTTGGCGGCGGGCTTTTTACGGACACGGCTGACCCTGGCGTCAGCCGCGCCCGATGGCGGCCCTCATGCCGACAGCAAAGCGGTTTGGCAATGGGGTTGCGTGAAGTATTATTTCTCGCAGACCTATTCAGGCTATCATTAGATTGCGCCCGATACACCAGAGCGCCGGTTTGGTTGCAGCTTTTGCGTCGCTCAGGCTGCCCCGCGCAGGTGCTGGAGCCGCGCCAGCGCCGCGCGCAGCGGCTCGGCATCGGCGGTCTTGGCGGCGCCCTCGCCCCCCAGCGCGGCGAGCGCCTTGAGCGCCTCGGCCAGCGCGGCCTGGCGCGCGGCGAGGTCTTCGCTGCCCAGCGCCGTGCCGGCATCGGCGCGGCGGTGTTCGTGGATCGCCCCGGCGAGACGCTCGACCATCTCGGCAAGGCTGAGCTGGCTCAGCGGCACGGCGCGCAGCCGGGCCAGCGCGGCAGCGCCGGGATCGGGGATCGCCGGGCCGCGGCGCAGCGGCGCCACCGGCGCAGCGGGCGCAGCCATGGGCGCGGGTTCGGGGGCAGGCTGCGACGCGGGTTCAGGCACGGCCTGTGACGCGGGTTCGGGCGTCGCGGGCTCCTCCACCCACACCGCGTTGCGTCCGGGGAGCGCGGCAAAGGTGGCCAGATCAAGCTCCTGCGGCGCGCAGTGAGGTTCAGCTGCGGGCCGATCGGGGCTGGAGGCCTCGTCAAGGCTGGCAAGGCCAAGATCGCGCGCCGGATCGATCAGGCCGAACTCCGCGAGCGCCTCCCCATCCGGCCGGCGCGCCCCGGCGCGGACGCGGCGCGAAAGCGCAGCCGCGCCCTGACCGAGCACGCTGCCAAGCAGCAGCGCGGCAATCAGCGCGGCGAGCGGCTGCACCCAGGGGGCGAGCGCGGCAGGCGCGAAGGGGGCAAGGTGGGCAGCGGCAAGGCTGGCCGGCAGCACCATCACCGCAAGACCGCCGAGCAGCGCGCCCCACACCCCGATCGCCGCGGCAAACAGGCGGTGCGCGACGAGCGCGCGCCAGCCGGCGCGCTTGCGCCCCACGCCTTGTGCTGCTTGCTTGTCCCGCCTCATCCGCCTGTCCTGCCCTATCCTGCCGCGGCCAGCGCCGGCGCGGTGCCTTGCGCCATCCCGGCCGCATCCCGGCCTAGCAGGCGATGGTAAACAGCCAGATAATCGCGGGCATTGCTGGCCCAATCGTGGCAGCGCCGGACATGGGCCTGCGCCTGGTCGCGCAGCGCCTCCCACGCGTCGCGGCGATCGAGCAGGCGCGCGAGCGCCGCGGCGCAGGCGGGTGGATCGTCGGGGGCGAACAGCGTTCCGGTTTCGCCATCGCGGATGAGCTCGCGGTGCCCGCCCACGCTGGAGGCGGCGACCAGCCGGCGCTGGGCCATGGCCTCGAGCGGCTTCAAGGGTGTGACGAGATCGGTGAGGCGCTGGGCCTTCCTCGGATAGGCGAGCACGTCGATGAGCGAATAATAGCGTTCGACCTCGCCATGCGGCACGCGCCCGGTGAAGATCACCGCCTCGGGCTCGGGCAGGCGCGCAGCGGCGGCGCGCCAGGCCCCGTCCATCGGCCCTGCACCCACCAGCAGCAGCCGCGTCTCCGGGTGGCGGGCGCGCAGCAGCGGCATGGCGGCGATGAGATCGTCCACCCCCTCATAGGCATAGAAGCTGCCGATATAGCCGATCACCGGCACGCCCGGCGCCAGCCCCAGCCGCGCGGCCAGCGCCGCGTCGCGCGGCGGGGGCGTGCCGAACAGCGCCAGATCCACCCCGTTGGGCATGATGTGGATGCGCCCCGGGGCAATCCCGCGCGCCGCCAGATCGTCCTTCAATCCGTGGCAGATCGCAAACAGCGCGTCCGCCGCGCGTGCCACCCGGGTCTCGAGCGCGCGGGTGAGGCGGTATTTGAGGCTGCCCTCGCTGCCCGAAAGGTTACCGACCGCGGCATCCTCCCAGAAGGCGCGGATCTCATAGACGAAGGGCACCCCCAGCGCGCGGGCCGCGCGATGCCCCGCCGCGCCGCACAGCGCCGGGGAATGGGCGTGGATGATCTCGGGCCGCCATTCTTCGGCGAGCGCCATGATCGCCGCGGTGAGCGCCTCGATCTCCTCCAGTTCGCGCATGGGGGAGAGGCCCGCGGGCGTGCCCGGCGTGCGGTGGAAGGTGAGGCCATCGGCCTGTTCGCAGGCGGCCTTTGCCGTGGCTTCACAATTGTGCCGCTGCCCGGTGATCCCCCGCACCTCGAGCCCCAGGGCCTGCTGCGCCTTCAAGATCGCACGGGTGCGGAAGGTGTAGCCCGAATGGAGCGGGAGCGAGTGGTCAAGCACATGGAGCACGCGGGTCATGGCCGCGGGGCATAGCGCGGGCGTGCTTAACGCCGCGTCAACCGCCGCCGGGGTAGAAAAGCCGCACCGCCGCGGCCCGGAGCCACCACGAGATGATCGACAAGTTTGCGCTGCTGCTTGGCCATGGCCTGATGGCGCTGGCCTTCCTGCGGCTGCTGCTGCGCGACGGGCTCGATGCCGATCCGCTCATCAGCGCGATCGAGGCCGAGACCGAAACCAACCGCGCCGCGCGCAGCGCCGCAGGCCGCAGCGCCGCGCGCCGCGCCCGCGCTGCCGGGGATGAGGCCGAGGCCGAGGCCGGGATGGGCGCGCGCGAAGCGCCGCGGGCGGGCTGATGCTCGATCTCTTCTTCCTCGCCTTCATCGCCTATGTGCTGGTGCTCGGGCTCAAGCGCCCGTTCCTGTGGGTGCTGCTCTATGTCTATATCGACATCCTCGCGCCCCAGCGCATCGGCTATGGCATCATCACCGCGATCCCGGTCTCGCTGATCGCCTTTGCCGCGGCCTTTGGCGGCTGGCTCGTGCTCGACCGCAAGGCGGGCGCGCGCTTCACCTTCCGCCAGGGGCTGCTCCTCGCGCTGCTCGTCTGGTGTTTCTGGACCACCGGCAGGGCCGATTTTCCCGCAGAAGCGGCGACCAAGTGGGACTGGGTGTGGAAGGCGCTGCTGTTTGCGATCTTCCTGCCCTTGACGCTCACCACCCGGGCGCGGATCGAGGGGCTGGCGCTCGTGCTTACGCTGTCAGTCGCCACCATCGTGATCGGCGCGGGGATGAAGACGGTGCTGGGCGGGGGCGGCTATGCCAACCTCCATTTCTTCGTCAACGACAATTCGGGCATCTATGAAAGCTCGACCCTCGCCACGGTGGCGATCGGGCTCATTCCGCTGATCTGGTGGTTCGTCCGCCACGGCACGATCTTTCGCCCGCACTGGCTGGTGACGGCCTTTGCCGCGGCGCTCACCTTTGCCTGCCTGCTGATCCCGATCGGCACCGAGGCGCGCACCGGCCTCTTGTGCATCGCCGCGCTCGGGCTGCTGATGCTGCGCTACACGAAGCGGCGGCTGCTGTTCATTCTCGGCGCCGGGGTCCTGGGGCTGGCGGCGCTGCCCTTCCTGCCGCAGAGCTATTATGAGCGCATGGCCACCATCCTTTCGCCCTCGGGCGATGAAAGCGCCTCGACCAGGGTGGCGGTGTGGCGCTGGACGCTCGATTATGTCGCCGAAAAGCCGCTGGGCGGGGGCTTTGATGCCTACCGCTCCAACCGCTTCACCTATGTGATGCCGGTCAAGGAGGTGGACGGCAACACCACCACGATCGAATATCGCGAGGTCGAGGACAAGGCCCGCGCCTTCCATTCCGCGGTGTTCGAGGTGCTGGGCGAACAGGGCTGGCCCGGCCTTGCCATCTGGGTGCTGCTGCACCTGGTCGGCCTGTGGCAGATGGAGCGCATCCAGCGCCGCTGGCGCCACCGCAGCGACGAGGCCGAGCGCTGGATCGCGCCCTTTGCCGCGGCGCTGCAGATGGGCGCGCTCATCTATCTGGTGGGCGCGCTGTTCCAGGGCATCGCCTACCAGCCGGTGATGCTGATGCTGGTGGGGCTGCAGATCGGCCTTAACACCTATTGCGCGCGGATCGATTCGGCCCGGGCCAATCTGGCCCGCAGCAGCCGCCAGCCGGCCACCCCCGCCCCGGCGCTCGGCGGTGCCGTAGCGGCATAGGCCGCTCGGTTGCGCTCCCCCCGTTGTTGCGCCATGAGAGCGCCCACGAACCGGGCCGCGGGCGCTGCTGCCCGCCGCGCACAAGCCAAGGAGGAGGAGGAGCGATGAACCCGCAGGAACTGGCCGCCAAGGTGGGCGAGCATATCGGCACCAGCCAATGGGTGGAGATGAGCCAGGAGCGCATCAACCAGTTCGCCGATGCCACCGGCGATCACCAGTTCATCCACGTCAACGAGGAACTGGCCAGGATGACCCCCTTCGGCGGGACCATCGCCCATGGCTTTCTCACCTTGTCGATGATCCCCTATCTTGCCGCCAATTCCGACATGCCGCGCATCGACGGGATCAAGATGGGCGTCAACTATGGCGGCAACAAGACCCGCTTCATCGCCCCGGTGCGCGCGGGCAAGCGCATCCGCGGCCACTGGAAGCTCATCGAGATGATCGAGAAGCGCCCCGGCCAGTGGCAGCAGACCGCCGAGATCACCATCGAGATCGAAGGCGAGGACAAGCCCGCGCTGATCTGCGAGTGGATTACGCAATATTTCGTCTGAGCGCCGCGGCAATTGCCGCGCGCTGAAGCGCGCACAAGGGGGTGGAGAGGCGCGCCAGCCTCTCCGCCCGCCACCCCCCCACCCTGCCCCCTTGCCCTTCGGGGAGAGGGGCCTTGACCTGAGGATACCCCATCATGGCCCGTGACGCCGTCATCGTCTCCACCGCCCGCACTCCCATCGGGCGCGCCTACAAGGGCGCCTTCAACGCCACCCCCGGCCCGACGCTGGGCGCGCTCTCGCTCGCGCCCGCGATCGCGCGCGCCGGGATCGAGCCGGGCGAGATCGACGATGTGGTGTGGGGCTGCGTGCTCACCCAGGGCACCCAGGCGGGCAATATCGGCCGCCAGGTGGCGCTGCGCGCCGGCTGCCCGGTGACGGTCGCCGCCCAGACCATCGACCGCCAGTGCTCGAGCGGCCTCATGGCGATCGCCACCGCGGCCAAGCAGATCATCACCGACAACATGGATATCGTCGTGGGCGGCGGGCAGGATTCGATCAGCCTCGTCCAGACGCCCGAGATGCGCGTTGCCCCCGATCGCTCGCTCATCGCGATGCACAAGGACATCTACATGCCGATGCTCGGCACCGCCGAGGTGGTGGCCAGGCGCTATGGCGTCACCCGCGAGGCGCAGGACGAATATGCCCTGCAATCGCAGCAGCGCACCGCCGCGGCCCAGGCCGCGGGCAAGTTCGATGACGAGATCGTGCCCGTCACCACCACCATGCAGGTGAAGGACAAGGCCACCGGGGAGGTCAGCGAGGTCGAGGTGACGCTCGCCAAGGACGAGGGCAACCGCCCCGACACCACGCTCGAAGGCCTTGCCGCGCTCCAGCCGGTGATGGGGCCGGGGATGAACATCACCGCGGGCAATGCCTCGCAGCTTTCCGATGGCTCCTCGGCCGCGGTGCTGATGGAGGCCAAGGTGGCCGAGAGGAAGGGCCTTGCCCCGCTTGGCCGCTATGTAGGCATGGCCGTGGCCGGCACCGAGCCCGATGAAATGGGCATCGGCCCGGTCTTTGCGATCCCCAAGCTGCTCAAGGCCCATGGGCTTGGCATGGACGATATCGGCCTGTGGGAGTTGAACGAGGCCTTCGCGGTGCAGGTGCTCTATTGCCGCGACACGCTCGGCATCCCCAACGACATTCTCAACGTCAATGGCGGCTCGATCAGCATCGGCCACCCCTATGGCATGACGGGGGCGCGGTGCGTCGGCCACGCGCTGATCGAGGGCAAGCGCCGCGGGGCGAAATATGTCGTCGTCACCATGTGCGTGGGCGGCGGCATGGGCGCAGCCGGGCTGTTCGAGGTGTTCTAGGCCAGCGTCGCATCCGCCCGCGCCCCGCCGCAAGGCGATTGCCCGGATTTTCCTTGCCTCGGCGCGGCCCGCGCCCGAACATGGGCGGCGCAAGGCAAGCGGGCAGCGGCGGGGCTGGTTCCATGGGGCTGAGTGCGGGACTGTGGAGGCGCGGGGCGAAGGCCAGCGCGGATGGGCAGAGCGAGGTCAGATCATGGATGGGGGTCTTTACCGGCCTTGCCCATGTCACCAGCCCGCCGAGCGAGGCCGCGCTGATCGGCGCGCTCGCGGACCGGCCCTATAGCTGCATCGGCCAGTCGCACAGCTACAACGGCATCCAGGTGATCCCCGGCATCACCGCGCTTCACCTGGGCAAGGCGGCGTTCAAGGACGCGCATTATGACCCGGTGAGCAAGACCACCACCTGCGGCGCCTCGGTGAGCGTGCGCGAACTCAAGGAGCTGCTGCGCGCGCACGGGCGGCGGATGCTGAACAGCGGCAATTACATGGCGCAGACGGTGATCGGCGCGCTGATGGGCGGCACCCATGGCTATGGGGCAGAGGCGGTGGTGGCCCAGGCGGTCACCTCGCTCACCTTCCTCGATGGCCGGGGGCAGAAGGTCACGCTCAATCGGGGCGATCCGGATTTTCCCTATGCCGCGCTCTCCTTCGGGATGATCGGCCCGATCCTGAGCGTCACCCTGCGCACCGCGCCGCTCGAGAGCTTCCAGTCCGATGCCTGGGTCACGCGCCTCTCGAAGAAGGCCGCGCTCGCCCGCGGCGCGATCGCGGTGACCGCGGCGATCGTGCCCTACAGCGATCCGGCCGATCCGCTGATCATGCTCCACACCCTGCGCCCGGCGCGCGCGGGCAAGGGGCCGCGCCAGGCGCGCGCGCCACTGCTGACGCTCAAGGGGCTGATCGAGGCCCTCTTGCGCCGGCTGTGGGCCTTCGACCGGATGGTGCCCGCGGCGCGCTATTGGCTGCAACGCGCCGCCGATCGCATCGACCCGCGCAGCCACCGGCGGCTCATCACCGCGCCCGACGATCTCGATTACCTCTACGATCCCGAACCGCTGCTCAAATCGCAGCGCGCCCCCGATCTTCTCACCGGCTTCTTCTCGACCACCTTCACCGCCTACAACCTCGCCTTCTTCGTGCCGCTCGATGCGACCGAGGCGGTGGTGCGCTTCATCATGGAAGAGGCGCGGCGGCTGCGCCCGCTCGGCTTCGTGCTCAAGAGCCTGATCTCGGTGCGCGAATGCGCCGATGCGAGCGACCTTCCCTTTGCCGGCAATTTCGGCGGCCCGGCTGCGGCAATCGACCTGTTTGCCGATGTGCGCGACTATGCCTGGCTCGAGCGGCTGCAACGCGCGGTGAGCAGCGCCTTTCCCGGGGTGCGCCCGCATTGGGGCAAGAGCGCGCTGGTGGAGGATTTCGCCGCGGTGCTGGGAGCCCGGCACATCGCCGCGATGCGCGCGCTGCACGTGAAGCACTATCCCCCCGGCACGCTGATGCCCCATCCGGCGGTGCGGCGCCTGTTCGGCCTCTAGGCGCCCACCCGCACGGCGCCGCGCACCGCCTGGAACGCGCGCGCGCCCATGCATGAGGTGCGCAGCAAGGCCGCGCCAGCCTTGCGCGGGGCGCCTTGGCGCAGGCCTATCCGATGCGATGCTCGCCCCGGATCCAGCGCACCGTGCCCGAGGAGGCGCGCATCACCACGCTCTCGGTGGTGAGGATGATCTCGCCGGTGGGCTTGCGGCGGCGCTTGACCCCATCGAGCAGCGAGCCCGACGTCACCCCGGTGGCGGCAAAGATGCAATCACCCCGGGCGAGATCCTCGAGCCGGTAGATGCGGTTGAAATCGGTAATGCCCCACTTCCTTGCCCGGGCCTTCTCGTCCTCGTTGCGGAACACCAGCCGCCCGTTGAACTGCCCGCCCACGCAGCGCAGCGCCGCGGCGGCCAGCACCCCTTCGGGCGCGCCGCCCTGGCCCATGTAAAGATCGATGGTGGTCTCCTCGTCGGTCACCGCGATCACCCCGGCGACATCGCCATCGCCGATCAGCACCACCCCGCAGCCGAGCGCGCGCAGCTCGGCAATCAGCTCGGCATGGCGCGGGCGATCGAGCACGCAGACATTGATCTGCGAGGGGTCCACCCCCTTGGCCGCGGCCACCGCCTTGACGTTCTCGGTCGGCGACCTGGCGAGATCGATGATGCCATCGGGATAGCCCGGGCCGACCGCGATCTTGTCCATATAGACATCGGGCGCATTGAGCAGGCAGCCTTCTTCGGCCGCTGCCAGCACCGCCAGCGCATTGGGCCCGGCCTTGGCGGTGATGGTGGTGCCTTCGAGCGGATCCAATGCAATGTCGATCTTGGGCCCCTTGCCCATCCCCACCTTCTCGCCGATGAACAGCATCGG
This sequence comes from Erythrobacter cryptus, assembly GCA_046297575.1. Classification (GTDB taxonomy): domain Bacteria; phylum Pseudomonadota; class Alphaproteobacteria; order Sphingomonadales; family Sphingomonadaceae; genus Erythrobacter; species Erythrobacter cryptus_A. Next base: position 87,338 of record JBKBHR010000004.1, on the reverse strand, counting down.
TGCCTCGTCGCGCTCGCCCTCGCCGATCACCACGGTGCCGTCGATATAGAGATTGTCGAAGGCCTTGCGCATCGCTTCCACCGCCGCGGCATCGGCGGCCTTCTCGTCCCCGCGCCCGATCAGCCTTGAGGCGGCGATCGCCGCGGCCTCGGTGACGCGCACCATCTCGAGCACCAGCACCCGCGCGATCGCGCCGTCGCTGGCGGTCGGTTGGCTCACGACTTGCCCAGCAGGGGTGGTGGGGTTATCGCTGGTCAGGTTCATGCGCAATTCAGCCCTCTGTCTGTCTGTTTGTGCCGTGACCCTTGTTCTTGTCGCCACAGCGCATAGGCCCACGGAGACCGGTTTGTCGAGCAGAGCCAAGCCCCGTGTGCCCGCTTTTGCCGCTCTGGCCGTGCTCGCCCTGGCAGCCTGGTGCGGGCCTGTGCGCGCCGCGGATGACAGCCTCGCGACAGTGCCCCCGCCCGCCGCGAGCGACGCCGCCGGCGATGGCGCCAGTGTCGGCGATGGCGCGCCCCCGCCCGCGCCCCCGCCCCCGCCCGAGGCCGAGCCGCGCCCGCGCATCAACCTGATGGTCACCGTGCCACGCGCCGAGGCGAGCGCCGCGCAGCAGCAGGAATGTGTCGATCGCGCCGAGGCCGGGCGGATCAGCGGCGAGATCGTGGTCTGCGGCTCCACCGGGAGCGAGGGCAAGGCGCCGCTCACCGGCGATCGCGCCGCAAGCCAGCGCCGCTATGCCGAGGAGACCGCGCTCAAGGGCGCCCCGCGCGCGCCCGATCTCTTCGGCATTCCCGACAATGGCAAGGGCATCAGCCTTGGCGGGGTGCCGCCCCCGGTGCTCTATATCGACGTCGAGGCCCTGCCCCCCGCCCCGGCCGGATCGGATGCCGACCGCATCGCCCGCGGCCTTCCCCCGCTCGGCTTGGAAGGCGAACTGTCCGAGGAGGAGGAAAAGGCGCGGCGCGAGGCGGCGGGAATCAAGACCGTGGTGCCCCCGCGATCGGGCAAGAAGCGCAACTAGAGCGGCAGGATCGGCAGCACCAGCGGCGGCCCGGTGAGGCTGTCCGAGCCTTCGAGCAGCGCCAGCGCGCGCGCGACGTGGGCCTCGGGCCCCTCGTGGGTGACCATCGCCACCATCACCGCGCCCTCGCCATCGCCGCGGCCCTGCTGGATCAGGCTTTCGATCGAGACATCCCCGTCGCGCATCGCCGCGGTGAGTTCCGCCAGCACCCCGGGCCGGTCCTTGACCATGAAGCGCAGGTAGGTGCGTGCGAGGCGGTGGCCCGGCTCGGCCGGGGGCAGCGCCGCCAGCCGGGCGACGGGGATCGAAAAGGGCGCCCCCACCTCGTCGCGGGCAATGTCGATGAGATCGGCCGCCACCGCGCTCGCGGTCGGCCCGTCGCCGGCGCCGGCACCCTGGAACAGCAGCCGCCCGGAGAAATTGCCCTCGGCCACCACGGCATTCGTCGGCCCGTCCACCGCGCTCAAGGGATGGCCATGGGCGACGAGGCAGGGGCGCACCCGCTGGAGCAGGCGCGGGCCCTGCGGGCTCTCCTCGACATCCGCCTCGCCAATCAGGCGGATGACAAAGCCGAGCGCGGCGGCCTGGGCGATGTCGTGGCTGCGCACCGCGGTGATCCCGCTGATCTGGACATTGGCAAAATCGAGCCGGGTGCCAAAGCCGATCGCGGCGAGGATGGCGAGCTTGTGCGCCGCATCCACGCCCTCGATGTCGAAGGCGGGATCGGCCTCGGCATAGCCATGGGCCTGGGCCTCGGCGAGCACCTCGGCAAAATCGGCCCCGGTGCGCTCCATGGTGGAGAGGATGTAATTGCAGGTGCCGTTGAGAATGCCATAGACGCGGGTGAGCGCATTGGCGCTGGTGCCCTCGCGCAGGCCCTTGATCACCGGGATGCCGCCGGCCACCGCGGCCTCGAACTTGAGCGGCGCGGCGTGCCCTTCGGCCAGCTCGGCCAGTTCCAGCCCGTGGTGCGCGATCATCGCCTTGTTGGCGGTCACCAGGCCCTTGCCGGCGCTGAGCGCCGCGCGTGAGCAGGCCAGCGCCGGGCCATCGGCCCCGCCGACCAGCTCGACCACCACATCGACATCATCGCGCCGGGCCAGCGCGATCATGTCATCTTCCCAGGCGAAGCGCGAGATATCCACCCCGCGCGGCTTGCCGCGGTCGCGCGCGCTCACCGCCACCACCTCGATCGGGCGCCCGGCGCGCGCGGCGATCAGGGCGGCGTTGGTGTCGAGCAGGCGGATCACGCCTGCGCCCACCGTGCCCAGCCCGGCGATGGCGATGCGCAGCGGGCCGGGGCCGGCAGCCGGCGCGGCGGCAGGGGCGGAAGCGGAAGCGGGGGCGGCGGGGCTTTGGGTGGCGGTCAAGCGGCTCTCCATCATCGCGCGATCGGGCGCGCGCGCGGCTTAGCCTGCGCGCCGGCGCGGTCAAGCCGCGCGCGGCTCAGCCCGGCGCGGTGAGGCGCCGCTCGCACGGCCCGAGGCGGCTCAGGATGAAGGCATAATCGCCCGCCGCCAGTCGCCGCTCGGCCAGATCGCGGGCGAGATTGGCGCTCGAGGGCAGTTGCGGCGGCAGGGCGCAGGCGAGGCGATACCAGCGCAGCGTCTCGGGCGCGGGCGGACGCGCCGCCGAATCGATGATCTCACCCCACGAGACCCCCCATTGCACCGCCTGGCCCGGGCGCCTCAGCACGCTGAGCGAGACCGGCGCGCCGCTCTCGGTTGCAAGGAAGATCTGCGTTTCCGATTCGCCGCTGAGCGTGCCCAGCACCGCCAGCGCCTCGCTCACCCCGGTGATGCGCGGCGGGGCATCGGGGGCATAAAGCTCGGTGAGGATCGGGCGCAGCCGCGCTTCCAGCTCGGCGCTCCAGGGCAACTGCGCCGTCGGCGCGACCAGCTGCAAGGCCCCCGGCCGGCCCGGCACCGGATCGGCAAAGACCACGAATTCGCGGCTCTTGAGCTTGGGCACCTTGCCCCTTGGGTCGAGCCGGACATCGACGAGATAGGCAAGGCGCGCCCCCACGCTGGCGCGCCCCGCGATCAGCGCCAGCGTATCGGCCTCGACATAGAGCCGGGCGAATCCGGGGGCAAGGCCGGGGGCGCGGGCCGGCTCGAGCAGGCTCTGGCGGCGAATCCTGGCGCGGATGACGAGGTCGGCAGCATCGGCAAGGCTGGCCAGATCGGCATAGGTCGGCCCGGCGATGGGGCTTGCGGGCGCCGCCGCGGCAGGGCTCGTCTGGGCCGCAGCCGGGGCCGTCACCGCCCCCGCAGCCAGCCCCGCCAGACCCGCCGTCAGCGCCAGGGGCAGCCCAAGACCAATCTTCAGGGATTTGAAACTGCTTGTTAATTCCTGCCCATTCTGGTGCGTCATCGGTGCGTGTCCATGGTCGCCTGGTGATCCAATCCTGCCCGCCGGCACAGGCCCGCGCGGGTGAGGCCCTTAGCATAGCGCGCAGCGTTAATCGCGGCTGAACCGCAAAAGCGTTTGATTGGCCTTGGGATGCCCGTTAAAGCCCGCTGGGACTGCGCGCTCGGCCCTGGGGACGTAAAGCCGCGCGCGCTGTCCGGGTTGCGCTCTGGGCCTTGAAGGCTTGCCTCTTGGGTTCAGCGCGTAACGGCCGGATCGGGATGCCCGGGCCTGTGCGCCACGCGCGCGGCCCCGTGTTCCCGGCCCCGGTGTGGGAGGACCGAAATGTCCGGGATCTGCCGACCGGCCGAAACCGCCGGGGGGTGGGCAATGTGCTGACTTTGCTGGGTCGGCGAAATTTTGGAGAGAAAGCGCTGGATGTCCTACGCTGAGCAACAACAGGCCGGTAACAAGACGGTCTCGATCGCGATGGTGGTGCTGATCCACGTCGCGGTCGGCTATCTGCTTGTCACCGGGCTTGCGATTGACGCCGTCAAGCAGGTGGTCGAACGGGTGACCACCGTCGATGTGAAGGAGGAAGAGCCGCCGCCCGAGGAGGAGCCGCCGCCGCCCGAGGAGCCGCGGCCCGATACCGCGCCGCCGCCGCCCAACGCGCCGCCCTCGCTGATCGACATTCCGCGCGAATCGCCGATCGAGACGACCACGCGCGAGACGCCGCAGGAAGTGATCCGCGAGCCGAGCCGTCCGGTGATCGCCGATCCCGGCCCGCCGCCGCCCAAGCCGCCGTCCAAGGCCCGCCCGGTGCGCACCAAGAACGAGCGCCAGTGGGTCGCGCGGATCATCGAGAACTATCCGCCGCGCGCCGCCAACGAAGGGCTCGAGGGCACGGTCAGCCTGCGCGTCACCGTCACCCCCGATGGCCGGGCCACCGGCTGCACCGTGACCAATTCGAGCGGGCACAGCATTCTCGATACTGCCGCGTGCAAGGACATCGAGCGCTATTCGCGCTTCGAGCCGGCGCTCGATGATGATGGCAACCCCATCAGCGCGAGCTGGACCACCAGGATTACCTACAAGTTGAACTGACAGGCATGGTCGGCGGCTGCGGCCGCCGGCCTTTCGGGACAATTCTTTCGGAAGGACTATTCGCAATGAACCTCTATCTTCTCGCTGCCGCCGCTGCCGATGCCGCGCCGGAAAACAAGTTCGGCTTCATGGAAGCGATGGAACAGGGCGGCGCGGTCGCCTGGTCGATCCTCACCGTGCTGGTGATCATGTCGGTCGGCTCGTTCTACATCCTGTTCACCAAGCTCTTCGAGCAGAACAAGATCATGAGCCAGTACAAGCACGTGCAGAGCACCTTCTGGCGCGCCGCCAGCCTCAAGGAAGGCGCCGCCAAGCTGGAGAAGAACAGCGCCTGGCGCCAGCTCGCCGACGATGCGATCAAGGCCCAGGAAGACCACAGCAAGATGGCCGATTCGCTCGAGGCGCATGATTACATGCACAACTCGCTGCAGCGCTCGGAAGATTCGATCAACGCCGTGCTCGCCGGCGGCCTGCCGTTCCTCGCCACCGTGGGTGCGACCGCGCCCTTCGTCGGCCTGCTCGGCACCGTGATCGGGATCTACCGCGCGCTCATCAACATCGGCATCGCCGGCTCGGCCTCGATCGACAAGGTTGCCGGCCCGGTGGGCGAGGCGCTGATCATGACCGCGATCGGCCTGCTCGTGGCGGTGCCCGCGGTGCTCGCCTTCAACTGGCTGCAGTCGCGCAACCGCCGCATCGCCGCGATGCTGAGCACCTTCTCGAACGATCTGCTCGCCTACATCAACTCGAACGGGGCGGTGAAGCCGGCGATCCAGGCAGCGCCCGCGGCCAAGCCCGCGGCCAAGCCCGCGGCGCCTGCCGCCAAGGCCTGATCGCCACTGCCGGCCGGCGGGGCGCCATGCCCCGTCGGCCAGCGCACCCGCAGCCAAGACTTTTGACAGGCTAGGAATTTACAATGGCGATTTCGGTGGGAGGCGGGGACAACGTCCCCATGTCCGACATCAACACCACCCCGCTGGTGGACGTGATGCTCGTGCTCCTGATCATCTTCCTGATCGCGGTTCCGGTGGCGATCCAGACCATCGAGAAGCTCCAGATCCCGGTGTTGGAATCGCAGGAATCGAAGGACAAGGTCGAGAACCTGCTGCTCACCGTCAGCAGCACCGATGCTGCCGGGCGCAGCGCCGGGGAGCCGGGCTTCGAAGGGGCCTCGCGGCAGGGCGAGTGCCGGGTCTATTTCAACAACATCACCCCCGTCACCTCGGCCGAGCTGCAGGAGATGGCGTTCAAGCGGCTTGACGCGATCGTCAAGCGCGCCGGCGGGGCCGAGGCCCTGCTCAAGGACCCGGAGAAGATCCCGCAGGTGCACATCCGCGGCGATGTCAACGCCCCGTGGCGCTGCATCGCGGGCACGATCTACAACATTCAGCGGGCCGGCTACCCGGTCGTCGGGTTCATCTCGAACCCGATCGATCCGAACGGTTGAGCCGGTAAGCAAGCCAAGGAGTAACTGACATGGGTATGTCTGGAGGCCAGCTCGACGGCGAGCCGATGATGGACATGAACATGACCCCGCTGATCGACGTGCTGCTCGTTCTGCTGATCATGTTCATCATCACCATCCCGGTGGCGACCCACTCGGTCGATATCGACCTGCCGACGCCGACGCCGCCGACCAATCCGCCGCCGATCGATCCGATCAAGAACAAGGTGGTGCTGACCGCGCAGGACCAGATCCTGTGGAACGGCACCCCGCTGACCGAAAGCGAGCTGCAGGCGACGCTGATCCAGTCGCTCAAGCTGGTGCCCGAGCCCGAGCTGCAGTTCGAGCCCGAGCCGCTGGCAAGCTATGACCTCTCGGCGCGGGTGCTGCGCGACATCAAGGGCGCCGGGGTCACCAAGTTCGGCTTTGTCGGCAACGACAAGTACCGCGATTTCGGCAAGTAGGGCGCTTTTGCCTGTCAGGGCTTTGCCACGGCTTTGTGGCTGCTCTGACGAGGTTTCACACCCATAGAAGGGGCGTTGCCGCAGGGTAGCGCCCCTTTTTCCTTGGGGCGGGCAGACCCTTTCCGGGGCAATGTTTCACGTGGAAGCGAAGCTGTGCCGCAGGCACAAACATTGCGCGAACATCAATCCGCGACCGCCCAGGCATCGGGCCGCATCGCCGCGGCGATCAACCCCTCGGCCTCGAGCAGCAATTCCTCGTCCACCGCCCCCTGCGGCACCGCCTCGCGCCCGATCATGGTCATCACCGGCACGGCGAGCGGCGAGACTCGATCGAGCGGGACATGGACAAGCGCGCGCCCGGAGCCTTCGAGCAGATCCGCAAGCCGCGCCACATCGGTCATCCGCGCGCGGGCATCGGCCCAGGCAGCCTCGATCAGCAGGTGATCGGGCTCGTATTTCCTCAGCACGTCATAGATGAGGTCGGTCGAGAAGGTCACCTGCCGCCCGCTCTTGCGCTGGCCCGGATGCTGGCGCTCGACCAGGCCCGATATCACCGCCACCTCGCGAAAGGCGCGGCGCAGAAGGTGGCTCTCGGTCACCCACTGGGTGAATTCGCTGGTGAGGATCTCGGGCGAGAGCAGCGGGGCGGGATCGCGCACCGGCCTCAGGCCCCAGACCGCGAGGCAATAGTCATTGGCGACAAAGCCGCCCGGCATCAGGCCGCGGCTTTCCATCCGCCGGGTGATCAGCATCCCCAGCGACTGGTTCGCGTTCCAGCCCTCGAAGGTGTAATAGGCGGCATAGTGCTTGCCGGCATGGGGGAAGGTTTCAACCAGCAGCTCGCCCGGTGCGGGCAGGCGCGAGCGGTGATCCTGCATCTCGAGCCATTCGCGCACCTCGTCGGGCAGGCGCGCCCAGCCCGCACGGTCAGCGAGCATCGCCTGCACCCGCGCGGCGAGGTGCGTGGTGAGCGGCAGGCGCAGCCCGGCATAGGAGGGGATCATCGCGCTTTTCTTCGCCGCGCGCACCACCACCTCCATGTCCCTCACCCCCTCGACCTCGAGGCTCATGCCGGCAAAGAAGAAGGTGTCGCCCGGGGCAAGCTGGGCGGCGAAGCGCTCCTCCACCTTGCCGAGGCTGCGCCCATTCCTGAAGCGCACGGTGAGCATCTCGGAATCGACGATGATCCCGGCATTCATCCGGTGCCGCTGGGCCTGGCTGGGGTGGGCGAGCCGCCAGGTGCCGGTGCCATCGCGCACGATCCGGCGGAAGCGGTCATAGGCCTTGAGCGCATAGCCCCCGGTGGCAACGAAATCGAGCACGCGCGCGAAAGTCGGCCGGTCGAGCCAGGCATAGGCAAGGCTGGTGGTGATCTCGGCGCGCAGCGCCTCCTCGTCAAACGGCCCGGCGCAGGCGCAGCCCATCACGTGCTGAGCGAGCACGTCGAGGCTGCCGGGGCGCAGCCGCGTGCCATCGCGCTGGCCTTCCTCCACCGCCTCCTTGGCGGCGAGTGCCTCGAGAAACTCGAAGCGGTTGCCCGGCACCAGCAGCGCCCGGCTCGGCACCTCGAGCCGGTGGCCCGCGCGGCCGATGCGCTGGAGCAGGCGCGAGGAGCCCTTGGGCGCGCCCATCTGCACGACGAGGTCAATATCCCCCCAATCGATCCCGAGATCGAGGCTGGAAGTGCACACCAGCGCGCGCAGGGCCCCGCGCGCCATCGCTTCTTCCACCTTGCGCCGCGCCTCGGTGGACAGCGAGCCGTGGTGGATGCCGATCGGCAGGTTGTCCTCGTTCGCCTCCCACAGGCACTGGAAGATGAACTCGGCAAGAAAGCGGGTGTTGGTGAAGACGAGGGTGGTGCGGTTGGCCTTGATGCGCTGATAGAGCTGCGGGATCGCCCAGCGCCCCGCATGGCCGCCCCAGGGCACGCGCGCGCCTTCGGGCAGAAGGATCTCGACTTGCGGCGCAGCACCGGCCTCGCCCACCACCAGGTCGGCGGCTGCAACCGCGCCCTCGGGGTCGGTCTGGGGGGCGAGCCATTCCTGAACATCGCGCGGGTTTGCCAGCGTCGCCGAAAGCCCCACCCGCTGCGCCTGCGGGGCAAGGGAATGGAGCCGGGTGAGGCTGAGGCTGAGCAGATCGCCGCGCTTGTCGGTGGCAAAGGCGTGGATCTCGTCGATGACAATGCGCTTGAGGCCGGCAAACATCCCGGTGCTTTGGGGATAGGTGAGCAGCAGCGCGAGGCTCTCGGGCGTGGTGAGGAGCATGTGCGGCGGGCGGGCGCGCTGGCGCTGCTTGCGCGCCGCAGAGGTATCGCCGCTGCGGGTCTCGACCTCGATGGGAAGGCCGATCTCCGCGATCGGGGCAAGCAGGTTGCGCTTCACATCCTGCGCCAGCGCCTTCAGGGGCGAGACATAGAGCGTGTGGAGGCCCTCGCCCGGCGGCGCCCCGGCTGAGGGGGCAAAGGCGCACAGGCTGGGAAGGAAGCCGGCGAGCGTCTTGCCCGCTCCCGTCTCGGCCATCAGCAGCGCATGGCGCCCTTCGCGGGCCTTCTCCAGCATGGCAAGCTGGTGGCGCCGCAAGCGCCAGCCGCGCTTGGCAAACCAGGCGGCGATTTCGGGCGGGAGCGGCGCGGCCTCGGTCACACGGGCGATGTGGCCCCTTGGCGCGGCGCCCGCAAGCCCCGCGCCATGCCTCGCCGCGCTCAGTGCCCGGCGTTTTCCCCGCGTTCCAGCCCTGAAAGCGCAAGCTGCTGGTCGATCAGCGCCAGCAGCCGGGCAAGCCCCGCCTCGCTGTCGCTTTCGGCCCGGGCGACCAGCACGTCCTGGGTGTTCGAGGCGCGCAGCAGCCACCAGCCATCGCGCGTGCTCACCCGCACCCCATCGGTGGTATCGACCGCCTCGACATCGGGGCCGGGGCTGGTGGTGAGCCTTGCGGCGATCTCGGCCATGGCGGCAAACTTGCGCGTCTCGTCCACCTGGAAGCGCAGCTCGGGGGTATTGCACAGCACCGGCATGGCGCCACGCAGCGCGGTGACCGAGCGGCCCAGCCGCGCCGCCGCCGCCAGCAGCCGCACCCCGGCATAGAGCGCATCGTCATAGCCATAATAGTCATCGGCGAAGAACACGTGCCCGCTCATCTCGCCCGCAAGCGGCGCGCCCGTTTCCTTCATTTTGGACTTGATCAGCGAATGGCCGGTCTTCCACATCAGCGGCTGGCCCCCCAGCGCCGCGACCCGATCGAACAGCGCCCGGCTGGCCTTGACATCGGCGATCACCGTCGCGCCCGGGTGGCGCGCGAGCAGATCCTCGGCATAGATCATCAGCAGCTGATCGCCCCAGATCACCCGGCCCTCGCCGTCGATCGCGCCGATGCGGTCACCATCGCCATCAAAAGCCACTCCGAAATCGAGCTTCTTGGCCGCGACAAGAGCGCGCAGATCGGCAAGGTTGGCCTCGACCGTCGGATCAGGGTGGTGATGGGGAAAATGGCCGTCGACCTCGGTGTAAAGCAGATGATGCTCGCCCGGCAGGCGCGCGACCAGCGCCTCGAGCGCGGGGCCAGCCGCGCCGTTGCCGGCATCCCAGCCAACCTTGAGGCTGGCGAGGCACCCTTGCTCCACCCCGGCCAGTCCCTCGAGCAGGCGCTCGACATATTGGCCGAGGAGGTCGCGCGTGGTGATGGTGCCGCTGCCGCTGGCGAAGGCCCCCTCTGCCGCCACGCGCCCGAGCTTCTGGATATCGGCGCCGAAGAACGGGCGGCCCCGAAATACCATCTTGAAGCCATTGTAATCGGGGGGATTGTGGCTGCCAGTTATCTGAATGCCGCCATCCACCTCCTCGCTTGAGGCCTCGGCATAGTAGAGCATCGGCGTGGGGCCGAGGCCGATGCGCAGCACGTCGCAGCCACTCGCCGCCAACCCGTCCACCAGCGCTTCCTCGAGCATCGGCGAGCTGAGCCGTCCGTCATAGCCCACCGCCACGGTGCTGCCCCCCGCACCGCGCAGCAGCGTGCCAAAGGCGCGCCCGATCGCCCGGGCATCCTCGGCGCCCAGGGTCTGGCCGATGATCCCGCGGATATCATATTCGCGCAGCACGGTGGGGTGGAAGTGGTGGGACATTGGGGGGCTTCTTCCTTTCCTGTCTGCCGCGGCGCGCCGGCCTTGGGGTGTGCCCCTTGCGCGCCGCCACCGCTGAGCCTGGCGCGGGATTGTTTCAATCGGGCGATGGCGGGGGATCGGGCAGTTCGGCGAGCAGCAGATCGCGCGCGGCATTGGCCTCCTGCATCGCCGTGGTGGTGCCGCCGCGATCAGGGTGGACCAGCGCGGTGAGGCGGCGGTGCGCGGCGATCACCTCCGCGCGGCTCGCCCCCGGCTCCACCCCGAGGAGCCGGCGGGCCCGTGCCAGCGCCTGGGCGCGCCGCGCGGCGGGGCGCAGATCGTCCCACGGCCAGCGCCCCAGCGCCCAGCGCCAAACCAGCACGACGATGCCAAGGATGATGAGCGCGCGCAGCATCAGGCCAGTTCCAGCTCGGCCTGGGCGCGGGTGAAGACGGGCAGCGCCAGCGCCTTGACCAGCGCGCGCAGTTCCTGCCGGGCGACAAGGTGGCTGGTGCCGAGTTCGCCAAGGTGCCCCTTGTCGAGCAGGGTGAGGCCGGAAGGAAAGAGCTCGCGGTAGATCACCCTCTCGCTCAGCCCCTGCGTCACGCGGAAGCCCACCCGCCGCGACATCTCGCTGAGCGCCTTCAAGAGGCGCGCCTGGTTCTTCGCCTCGACATGGCCGGTGCGGTTCCTGACCACGATCCAGTCCATCTCGGGGCGCTGCTGCTCGATCGTCATGCGGCTGCGCCTCAGCCGCGCTTCCCAGATCAGTTCGGCAAAGAAGGAGAGCTTCCTCACCTTGAAGCTTTCGGCATCGACCTGGCCGATGAGGTCGAAATCGACGAAGCTGTCATTCATCGGGGTGACCAGCGTATCGGCCTGTTCCACCGCGAGCCGGGCAAAGGGATCGTCGCGCCCGGGATTGTCGATGATGAGGAAATCGCAGTGCGCCTCGAGCCGGCGGATCATGGCGAGGAGTTCCTCCGCCTCGGCGCCGCGGAACACCTCGCAATAGGGGGTGGGCAAGGTGAGGCCGCGCTTTTCCAGCGTGGCGAGGCGGTTCTCGACATAGCGGTGCAGGGTGCGCTGGCGCGGATCGAGATCGATCGCCGCGACCCGCGCGCCGAGATAGGCGAGCGCCACCGCCACATGCACCGCGGTGGTGGACTTGCCGGTGCCGCCCTTCTCGTTGGCAAAGACGATCCGGTGCGCCTGGCCGGGGCGCAGCCGGCGCGCCGGAGCAAAAGGCGGCTCGCTGGCGGGAAGGCTGGCAGGGGCGGGCGGCATGAAATCTCTCCCGGTCGCGCGTGGATGGGCTGATCGGCTTGAATTGTGACCTTCACCCCCGCTAGGGGCGCAAGGCGCGATTTATCCCCGAAAGGGCTTGCGGTGCAAACGCTCACCTCGCTCGACATGTTGAGAACCGCACTTGCCGATCTGCGCCGCGATGGCGCGCGGATCGCGCTGGTGCCGACCATGGGCGCGCTGCACGAGGGGCACCTCACCCTGGTGCGCGCGGCGCGCGCGCGGTGCGATCACGTGGTCGCCTCGATCTTCGTCAACCCCCGGCAATTCGGCCCCACCGAGGATTTCGACGCCTATCCGCGCCAGCTTGCCGAGGATGCGGCGCTGCTTGCCGCCGAGGGCACCGCGCTGCTGTGGGCGCCGGACGCGCAGGCCATGTATCCCGCTGGCTTTGCCACCACGGTGAGCGTGGCCGGGGTGAGCGAGGGCCTGTGCGGTGCCGCCCGGCCCGGCCATTTCGACGGGGTGGCAACCGTGGTGTGCAAGCTCTTCAACCAGGTCGCGCCGGACATGGCCTTCTTCGGCGAGAAGGATTTCCAGCAGCTCGCGGTGATCCGGGCGATGGCGCGCGACCTTGATCTGACCCGCCCGCATGCCGATGCGATCATCGGCGTGCCCACGGTGCGCGAGGCCGACGGGTTGGCGATGAGCAGCCGCAACCGCTACCTGACGCCCGCGCAGCGCGCCGCGGCGGCGGCCCTGCCGCGGGCGATGGCCGCGGCGGTGGCGGCGATCGAAGGCGGGGCGGAGGTGGCCGGGACGCTGGCAGGGCTCGAGGCCGAACTCATCGCCGCCGGCTTTGCCCGGATCGATTATGCCACGCTTGCCGATGCAGCGACGCTGGCGCCGCTTGCCGCGCTGGGGGCGCGCCCGGCCCGCCTGCTCGTCGCCGCGCGGATCGGCGGGACGCGGCTGATCGACAATCTGCCGGTGGGCGCCGCGCGCCGCTAGGGCTGCCCGCGCGCGGATATTGCGCCGCGCCGCCATTGGTGGCATGGGCCGCGACAGCCCTCGAGCGGGTATAGCTTAGTGGTAAAGCACCAGCCTTCCAAGCTGGCTATGCGGGTTCGATTCCCGCTACCCGCTCCAGCCCTTCCCTTCGCTTTCTGACGCGCCCTTGCCCCTGCGGGCCAAGGCGCGCGCTGCTGATCGCCCGGCGCCTTGCGCGGTGCCGGCGCGCGGCTGCGATTGGCACAAATCTGCGCTTTCCATCAGCCTCTCAGGGACAAGCACAAAGAATCGCTCGGGCGCCTGTCCGGTTTTGCCGGCCGATCCTGTTTCTTCAGGAAAATCACAAGACCTGTCGCATCTGTTTGTCTCGCACTCCGGAGGAAACCCATCATGCGCAAGATTTCGCTCAAGCCCGGCTGCAAGCTCGCAGCCCCCCATGCCAGCCTTGGCGCGCTCGCCGTGGCGTTGGCCGCCGCCGCGCTGATCGCCGTGCCGGACGAGGCGCGCGCCGAAACCTGCCTGCTCGACCGCGACAATGACGGGGTGGTGGACGCCGGAACCGACAATGACGGCGGGGCCGATGACAATGGCGGCGACAACACCAACCTTGCCTGCGGGGTGCAAAGCTCTGCGCAAGGCCAGTTAACCACTGCCTTGGGCAGCTTCGCCAGCGCGTCCGAAACCAACGGCACTGCCGTCGGGGCCAGCGCCCGCGCCGAGCGCTTCGGAGGAGTTGCGGTTGGCGCGGGCAGTGCCGCCGAAGGGCCCGGCGCCTCTGCCGTCGGCTTTCTCGCCACGGCATCAGGATTCAACAGCTCGGCCTTCGGACGCAGCGCGGTGGCCATGGAGCCCGGCGCCACCGCGATCGGCGCCAGCGCGATCGTCAGCGCCGAGAACGGCACCGCCATCGGCCGAGGAACCAGTGTCAACGGCGAAGGCGGCATTGCCATCGGGGGTGATGGCGCCGATGCCGACATGGATGGCGCACGCGCGCAAGCCACAGGCAGCATCGCGATCGGGGCCGACGCAGCGGCCTTTGCTTCCGGATCGATCGCCATGGGCGTCGAGAGCTACGCAGATGGCATCGATGCGGTGGCCATTGGCCCTGTCGCAGCCGCCTTTGGAGAAGACAGCACCGCGATCGGCACAAACAGCAACGCTGCCGCGACCGGCGCATCGGCGATCGGCGCTTTCTCCTTTGCGCAAGGCCGTGAAAGTTCGGCCTTTGGTTTCGGCGCCTTGGCTGCAAACCCGGCTTCCACCGCGCTCGGCACGCGCACACTTGCCAGCGGCATCAGCAGCACTGCGCTCGGCAACGGGGCAAATGCGCTTGGTGCATACAGCATTGCGTTGGGCGCTGATGGTGCCGATGGCGATGAGGAAGGCGCGAAGGCCAGCGGCGCCAACGCGGTCGCGCTCGGCACCGACAGCCTGGCGCAATTCGATGATTCCACTGCGCTCGGCAGCAATGCCGTGGCGATCGGGGCCGGCAGCATCGCCACAGGGGCCTTCGCCCGAAGCGAGGGCGCCAATGCCACCGCACTCGGCAGCAATGCCATGGCCCAAGGCTCCAGCGCCACTTCCAGCGGGGCCTTCGCCAGGGCGCTTGGCACCGGGGCCACCGCCCTGGGCGGGACCAGCCTTGCCGAAGCGCGCTTGTCGACCGCGGTCGGCAATTTCGCCAAGGTCGGCGGAGCAGGCGGCACGGCGCTGGGGGCGGCGGCGAAGTCCGATGGCCTCCTCGGCACCGCGCTTGGTGCCTATGCCGAGGCGACAGGTGCCGGCGCCACCGCCACCGGGGCATCTGCCAAGGCCGAGGGCGACAAGAGCCTTGCACTGGGCAGCGATGCCCGGGCGGCCGAGATCGACACGGTCGCGGTCGGCACGGGCAGCAGCGCCACCGGCGCAACCGCGCTGGCCGTGGGCCCGCGCGCCAATGGCTCGGGCGCCAACAGCGTGGCGCTCGGCAATCTCGCCCAGGCCAATGCCGGCGAAAGCACCGCGGTGGGGGCGAACAGCTCTGCCCTCGGCTTCTTCACCACCGCCATCGGCGCGCAGGCGATTGCCACCGGCAGCAATTCCATCGCACTGGGCGGCCAGGCAGGCGCGCTCGGCGTGAATGGCGTTGCCATCGGCAGCGGCGCCAATGCCGCGGGTGACGGCACGATCGCGCAGGGCGCACAGGCCGATGCTCAGGGCGAGGGCAGCATCGCCATCGGGCTTGGCGCCGCCACCCGGATTGGCGCGGCCAACAGCGTCGCGCTGGGCGCGGGCGCGCTCGCCGACCGGGCCGGGACGGTCTCGATCGGCGCTGCCGGGGCCGAGCGCCAGCTGGTCAATGTCGCGGCCGGCACCGCCGGGACCGATGCGGTCAATCTCGATCAGCTCAACCGGGTCGAGGGGATCGCGGTGGGCGCGCAGACGGCGACAAGCACTGCGCTTGCCCAAGCCACGCAGGCCTCTGCCGATGCGGCGGCGGCGCTCAATGCCGCCAATGGTGCCAGCGCCGCGGCGAGCACCGCCCAGACGCGCGCGGATGAGGCCTTCGCGCTTGCCTCGGGCGTGAGCGGTATCGCGCAGTCGGCGCTCGGTACGGCGAGCACTGCCCAGGCGCGCGCGGACGAGGCCTTTGCCCTTGCCACGGGTGCCGATGCCACCGCGCAGAGTGCGCTCAGCGCTGCCACCGGCGCCAGCCAGACCGCGAGCGAGGCCCTCAGCCGCGCCAACGCAGCGCGCAGCGAGGCCAGCGCGGCGTTGGCCGCCTCCACCGCCGCGGCCAATGCGGTCGCGGCCATCGATGGCCGCGTCGGCGCGCTCGAAAATGCCAATCTGGTGCAGGACGGACGCATCCTCACGCTCGAGAACCGCACCGATCAGGCGCTCGCCGCCAATGCCGCGCAAGACGCGCGGATCGGCGCGGCCGAGGTGCGGCTCGACGAACAGGGCCAGCGGCTCGGCACGGTCGAAACCGGCTTGGGCCAACTGCTCGGCGCCATTCCGGCCGTTGCCACGGGCAGCGATGCCGTGGCGCTCGGCAATGGCAGCGTGGCCAGCGGCGACAATTCGGTGGCGATCGGCAACGGCGCGCAGGCCATGGATGGCGCCGCGGTGGCGATCGGGCTCGCCAACCAGGCCAGCGGCAATGGCGCGGTGGCGATCGGCGATCCCAACCTTGCCACGGGCGATGGCGCGGTGGCGATCGGGCGCGACAATATTGCCACCGGGCAGGGCGCGATCGCGCTTGGCGACACCAGCAGCGCGGTCGGCATCTCGGCCCTTGCCGCCGGGCGCGAGGCCAGCGCCAATGGCATCGCCGCGATCGCGCTCGGCGAGACGGCGAGTGCCGAGGGCGACAACACCGTGGCGCTGGGCAGCGGGGCCCGGGCGAGCGAGGGCGATGCGATTGCGCTCGGCACGGCCAGCAGCGCCACCGGCACCTCCTCGGTGGCGGTGGGCCCGCGCGCCAATGGTTCGTCCGCCAACAGCGTGGCGATCGGCAATCTTGCCCAGGCCGAGGTCGGCGAAAGCACCGCGGTGGGGGCGAACAGCTATGCCCTCGGGTTCTTCACCACCGCGGTCGGATCGCAGGCGGCGGCGATCGGCAACACTGCCGTGGCCCTCGGCGCGCAGGCCAATGCGCTGGGCAACAGCGGCATAGCCCTTGGCAGCAGCGCCAATGCCGCGGGCGATGGTGCCGTCGCGCTCGGCAGTGGGGCCGAGGCCACGGCGGCGGGCAGCACCGCGATCGGCGACGGGGCCCGCGCGCTCCATGCCAACAGCGTGGCGATCGGCACCGGAGTGCAGACCGTGCGCGACGATCAGATCCTGCTCGGGGCGACCCGTTCGACCTATACCCTGCCCGGGGTGTCGAGCGCGGCCAGCCGCGCGGCCCAGCAGGGCGCGGTGCGGCTGGTGACCGCCGATGCGCTCGGCAACCTTGCGACCAGCGACTTCGATCTCGCCCAGCTCAATGGTCTCAGCACCCGGCTGGGCACGGTCGAGGGGCAGATCATCATGCTGGGTTCGGCGGTTGATCGGCTGCAGATGGGCCTTGCCTCGCTCCAGCGCCAGGCCGCGGGCGGGACCGCGGCGGCAATGGCGCTCGGCGGCACGGTGATCCCCCCCGATGCCACCTTCTCGCTCTCGGTCAATCTTGCCACCTATCGCGGCGAGCAGGGCTTCTCGGCCGCGGCGGTGGCGCGGCTCGATGATCGGGTGTGGCTCTCGGGCGGGATTGCCGGATCGACGGTCAAGGGCTCGACCGGCGGGCGCGTGGGCGTCACCTTCGGCTGGTAGGGGCTGATCCCGCACCCCCGCCGCGCCCCGGCGCGTGCATCAGGGACTTGAATTCCCGCCCGGACTTGGCACTAAGTCCGGGCGGGGGGTTTGTATGAAATCGGAAGAGTGGCGCGTTCTGGAAAGCATCGTCGATGCGGCGATGGGCCTTCCCGCGGATCGGCGCGCCGCCTTTCTCGAACAGCAATTGGCAGGCGATCCGGCAGGGCTTCACAAGGCGCGCACGATCCTTGCCCGCCTCGCCGAGGCCGAAGGCTTTCTCGAGCCGCCTCCGGCGCCCGATCCGGCCGCGCCAGCAGGCAGCGCCCTGCCGGGCCAGATCGGGGTGTGGCAGCTGGGCGAGGAACTGGGGCGCGGGGGCATGGGCGTGGTCCATGCCGTGGCCCGCGCCGAGGGCGGGTTTGAACAGGCCGGCGCGCTCAAGCTGATGCGCAGCGACGGCGCGATCGACCTGCGCCGCTTCGAGGCCGAACGCCAGCTGCTGGCCCGGCTCGATCATCCCGGCATTGCCCGCCTGCTCGATGGCGGGGTGACCGCCGCGGGCCAGCCCTGGATGGTGATGGAGCGGGTCGATGGCGTGCCGATCGCGCGCTGGTGCGCCGCGCGCTCCGCCTCCTTGACGCAACGCATCGCGCTGGTGCTCGAGGTCGCCGAGGCAGTGGGCGCGGCCCATGCCATGCTGGTGCTGCACCGCGATCTCAAGCCCGGCAATGTGCTGGTCGATGCCAGCGGACGGGTGCGGGTGATCGATTTCGGCATCGCCAAGGAGCTGGGGGCAAGCGATCAGACGCAGGATCTGCTGCCGCTCTCGGCGCCCTATGCCGCGCCCGAACTGCTCACCGGCGCGCCGGTCGGCCCGCCGGTGGATGTCTATGGCCTGGCGGCGATCCTCTATGAACTGGCCAGCGGCCGCCCGCCGATCGATCTTGCCGGGGTGCCGGTGGCGCTGGGGATCGGCCGGGTGCTCGATGCCGAGCCGGTGCGGCTGCTGGCGCTGCGCGATCAGGTGCCGGTGCTGGCGGCGGCACCAAAGGCGCTGGTGGCCGATCTCGATGCGGTGCTGGCCAAGGCGCTGCGCAAGCAGGCGGCGGATCGCTATCCCACGATCGAGGCGCTCGCCGAGGATCTGCGCCGCGCCTGCGATGGCCGCGCCGTGGCGGCGCGCAGCGGCGATCGGGCCTATCGCCTGCGCCGCCTTGCCTGGCGCGCGCGCTGGCCGATTGCGGCAACGCTCGCCATCGTCGCGGCGCTCGGCGCCGGGCTGGTCAGCACCGAGATCCAGCGGCGCGAGGCGCTGGCCGCGCGCGATGCGGCGCTGGCCGAAGAACAGCGCAGCGATGCGGTGCGCCAGTCGCTCTATCTCTTGCTGGGCGAAAGCGTCGAGGCCGCCGGCACTAACAGCAGCGCGCGCGAGGTGCTCGACCAGGCCAGCCGCCGGATCGTGGCCGAGTTTGCCCGCGATCCGGGTGAAAGCGCGCGGGTGCTGCACGCGCTGGGCGAGCTGCACTTTTATCTCGGCGATTATGCCGCGGCCAAGGCGGCGCTCAGCCCGCTGGTGCGCGCGCCGGCGCGGCAGGTGCCGGGCGATGTGCTGGCCGCCGCGCGCTATGACATGGCCCAGGCGATGGTGCGCCTTGGCGAGATCGAGGGGGCAAGGCCCCTGCTGCAACAGGCGCAGGCCTATTGGCAGGCCGATGCGCCCAAGTGGCGCGCCCGGCTGATCGACAGCCGGCTGGTCGAGGCGCAGATCCTGCGCGCCAGCGATCCGGCGGCAGCGGCGCGGATGCTCGCGGCGGCGACGCAGGATCACGCCGCAATGTTCGGCACCGCCAACCGCCAGGCCGGGGTGTTCCAGAACAATCTCGGCGTTGCCCTGCTGGCGGCGGGCGATCCGGCCGGGGCCAGCGCGGCGCTCAAGCAGGCGCAGGCGATCTGGCAGGCCACCGGCCTTACCGACACGCCCGATGCGCTCAACACCGCCAACAACCTCGCCGCGCTCGAGATGCTGGCCGGGCGCGCCGCCGCGGCCGAGCCGCTGTTTGCCGAGGCGGTGCGCATCCGTCGCGCGCTGTTCGGCGATTCGGCCGGGACCGCGGCGCTGCTCAGCAACCACGGCAAGGTGCTGCTGCAACTCGGCCGCGCGCGCGAGGCCGCGCCGCTCCTGGCCGAGGCGACGGCGATGGCAGAGCAATTCGCCGGGGCGGGCGCGATGCAGCACGTCGCCGCGCTGGCGGGCCTGGCCGAGGCGCGCCTTGCGCTGGGTGAGCCCGACGCGCTCGCCCTCGCCCGCGAGGCGCTCGGCGCGGCCGAGCTGGGCAAGGCCCCGCCGCCGGCCAAGGCCATGGCGCTGTTGGCGCTCGCCAAGGTGCAGCTTGCCGGCGGCGACCGGGCAGGCGCGCGGCAATCGCTCGGCGCCTTCGACGGCCTCTTGCCGCAGCTTGGCCCGGCCGGCGCACGCCTGGGTGAGACGGCCAAGGCCCTGCGCGCGCAGCTCTAGGCAGCCACGGCGGGGCCTTCCCCGGCAAGGTCAACCAGGAGCAATGCCTTGGCCTTGACCCAATCGCGCCGCACGGTGCGCTCGCTGCATTCCAGCAGCCGGGCGATCTCGCTTTCGGCGTAGCCGCCGAAGAAGCGCAGCTCGACCAGCTCGGCAAGGCGCGGGGCATAGCTTGCCAGGCGTGCGAGCGCGGCATCGAGCGCGATCAGGCGCTCATCGCTTTCCCAGTAGATCACCGGCAGATCGTCCTCGAAGGCCTC
This sequence comes from Erythrobacter cryptus, assembly GCA_046297575.1. Lineage (GTDB taxonomy): Bacteria > Pseudomonadota > Alphaproteobacteria > Sphingomonadales > Sphingomonadaceae > Erythrobacter > Erythrobacter cryptus_A. The sequence continues at coordinate 67,545 of JBKBHR010000004.1, read as the reverse complement.
GGCCACGGCGCCCCCGCCGCGCTTGGCCGCCTGGCGCGCGGCGGCGTGGTTGACCAGCACCTGGCGCATCGCCCGCGCCGCGGTGCGCAGGAAATGCGCCTCATCGGCAAAGGCGTGCATGTGGCGCAGCTTGAGGAAGCATTCGTTGACGAGCGCGGTGGAGCGCAGCGTCTCGCTCGCGCCGTAACGCCAGCGCAGGTCGCGCGCCATGCGCTTGACCTGCGGATAGAGCGCGAGGATCAAGGCGTCGGTCGGGCTCTCGGGGGCGGCGTGTTCGGCCATCTTGCGCAAATTCCTCCCAAAAGCGAGGCTATCGCGGCAGCACCGGCTTGTCACGCGCCTTGCGCGGCATAGACGATCTGCACCATGCGGCGGTTCTCCGCATCGCGCGGGGAGACGGTGACCTGCATCGCCGCCGCGGCGGCATCGCCTGCCCCCATCGAGAGGATGCGGGTGCCGCTCATGTTCATCTCGCCCTGTTCGGAAAGCCCGGCGGCCTTGCCCTTCGCGCGGTAGAAGGCGATCACCTCATCGGCGCTGTCGGCGGTGGTGAAGGCGACCATGCCCTGCGCCTCGCCCGGCCTGCCGGTGACCGAGGCGGTGATCACCCCGCCGGGATAGACCGGCGCGAAGGCGGGCAGATCGGCGGGCGGGGCAATGCCCTCCTCGGGATCATCGGCAGTGCGCAGGGTGAGGCTCTCCCCACTCTCGCTGTCGGTGATGGTGGTCTCGCTGGCCGCATCGCCACAGGCGGCGAGGAGCAGGCCAAGGGCGAGGGCAAAGGCAGGGGCAGCGTGACGGCGCATGGCAGTCTCCTTCAAGGTGCAGGTTCGAGAATGACCCGCCGGGCAAGGCCGGGCGCGTGATAGGTTCCAACAAGGCGCGCGCCCCGGCGCACAAGGATGAGGCGGTGCGTCATGCCATCGGCGGTGGGGTGGAAGGTAAGCAGCAGGCGGGCGCCCTTGCGCTCGACACTTGCAAAGATGCCCGCGCCAAGCTCGCATTCTTCATCGCCGCGGATCGCCCCGCCATCCAGAAAGCTGCACATTGGCTGGTGCATGGCATAATCACCGCTGCCGTGCCGCTCGCTCCGCCCGAGCTGAAGGCTGACCGCCATCAGCCCGTTGTCGCCAGGATCGTCGGCCGCTGTCATGCGCCAATTGCCGTGGGGCGGGCCGGGGGCGTCGAGCTGCGCGGCCAGCGGCGCGGGCGCCACGGCAAGCAGGACGCCCGCAAGGCTGGTGCGCATCATGCGGCGATCCTCACAAGGCCCGCGCCCAGCATCAGCCCCGCCCAGCGCCGTTCGGCAAGGGCATCGAGCCGGGCCTGCCACTGCCCCGGCGGCAGCGCGGCGGCGAGCGCGCCGGCGAGCGCCTCGAGCTGTTCGGCAATCTGGGCGATCCCCTGGCCGAGCCGCGGGGCGGTCTGGATCAGGCCATCGCCGAGGCGCAGCAGCACCGGCAGCGCCGGATCGGGCCCCACCAGCGTGCGGCGGGCCAGCGGCGCCTCGTGGCGCAGCGGGCGCGGATCGAGCGCGAGCGAGCCGATCCGTGCCGCCCAATCCGCACCGGCGCCGATCAGCAAGCGATCGAGCGCGGCGAGCGGATCGGGCGCCGCCGCCTGCGCCGCGCGCAAGGTCAGGCGCACCTGCCCATCCGGCTCGCGCAGCAGCACCGCCGCTTGCGTGCACCCTCGCGCGGCGAGCAGCCAGGGGAGAGGCGGCCCGTCATTGATCCCCGTCCAGCTCCACGCGCGGTCGGTTCCGGCGATCTCCTCGATCGTCACCGCCGTGCCCACCATCCGGGAAAGCCAGTGCCCGCCGCCCGTGGCATCGACCACCACATCGGTATGGCCGGTCTTGCCGCGCGCGCGCCAGCGCCACCCCGCGCCGTTGGCAAGCGGGGTGATCATGCAATCATAGAGGCCCTGGGCGCCCGCCGCTGCGGCCTGCGCGGCAAGGCTGAGGCGCAGGGCCTCGGCGCCGATGATCGGGCGCGGCGACTCGTCGCGGCGACCATTCTCGTCCCAGACGGCTGTAGCCCCCATTGCCCAGCCGCCGGACAAGGACGTGCCGATGGCGCGTTCGAACTGCGCGATCACCGCGGCGCTGGTGAGATGGGCATGGCGTCGGTGTGCCGCGGGCTTGCCGGGGCGCGGCAGGGCCAGACAGACCTGCCAGCCAGCACGGGCCAGCACCAGCGCGGCGCCCTGCCCGGCGATCCCGTCGCCCACCACCAGCGCGCTTGGGGCGTTGCGCGACGCCATCGCGCTCAGCCCTTGCGGGTGGGCAGGCCAAGCCCGCGCCCGCGTGCGCCCTTGGCCTCGACCGCGACGAAGAACACAAGGCCGCTCGCCGCATCGCCGCGCCCGAGGGTGTCCCTGGCAATTGGCGCCAGCGCCCGTGCCACCGGGCCGAGCATATCCCCCGGAAACAGCATGTCGCCGGGGAACAGCATATCGCCAGGGAACAGCATGTCACCGGGAAAGAGCATGTCTCCGGGAAAGAACCTGTCCCCCGGGAACAGCATGTCTCCAGGGAAGGCGATCACCCCCGGCTTGAGCGCAAAGCCATCCGAGGCGAAGACCTCCATCAGCACCCCGCGCTCGACCCGCCCAACGAGCAGCTGTGCCTTGACCGGCCCGGCCAGCCGGGCGCGCAGCCGCACCGCCTTGACCAGCGCGGCGCGCAGCCGCTCGCCGGAAAGGCCCTCGAGCGCGCGCGGATTGGCGATGCCGATCTCGACCACATCGCCCTCTGCCCCGAGCGCGGCGGTGCCGGTGGCAAGCCCGGCGGCGATGAAGCCTGTGGCTATAACGAAGCTGCGGCGGGACATGGTCATGGTCGGTCTCCTGATTGAAGCTGGTTTCGGGCCGGGGCCGTCTGACAGGGTTCAGCCCGCGCCCTGCGCGGCAAGACATTCGCGAATGTCCGGCACGGCGCGCTCGATGGCCTGAGGCGTGGCGAGCACGCGCACCGAGGAGGCGGTGAGGGCGTCAAGCTCTGCCTCGGTCATGTCAGGCGCGCGCAGGCGGGCAGCCCGGGTTGTCCAATACATGGCCTTGTCGCTGGTGATCGCGGCGACCTCATCCGGCAGCCCCTCCTTGATCATCGTTCGCGCAGCATAGGCCGCCGTGAGCAGCCCGTCGCATTTCCACGCCTGCTCCACCTCGGCGCGGGTGGCGATGATCGGCGCATCGCCCGCAGGCGCATCGCTGGTGACGATCCCGGTCACGCTGCCAGCCGCATCGGCCATGGCACCGGCCACAGCGCCCGCCTCCGCGCCAGACCCGCCATTCGTGTCTGCCTCGCCCGAACAGGCGGCAAGGCCCGCCAGCGCCACCAGGATTGCAAGCGCACGCATCATCATTCTCCCTTCACCGGGACAGAACCGCAAATGGCGGCAGAACCGGACAGGCGAGGCGCAAAAAATTTTCTGCCGCCGGGCTGTCCGGTTTCGCCGGATTTTCCGGTTTCCCATGAGCGACGGCGCGCGGGTGCGCCGGTGATTGGGAGATGTCCGATGTTTCGCAAAATCGCCTTGGGGCTCGCGCTCGGCGCGCTGGCCACCTCGCCCTTCCTCGCCAGCGCGATCGCCGCACAGCGCGAGGCGCTGGGTTCGATCACGCTCTACGATGCCGAGAACCTCGGCGGCGCTCCGGTGCGGATCACCCGCGATGTCGAGAACCTCCAGGAGATTCCCGCCGCCCAGGGCTTCGATGGCACCGCCAATGACTATGCCTTCTCGCTCAAGACCGAAGGCCAATGGCAGGTGTGCATGGATGCGGGTTATCGCACAGGGTGCATGATCGTCGATGGCGAGGTCGCCTCGCTGGGCGACAATGGTGGATCGATCAGCTCGCTGCGCTATCTCGGCCCGAGCCGAAGCCTTGCCGCCGCCGCGCCGCAATCGCCGGCGCCCGCGGCCACGAAGAGGGCGAAGAAGGGCAAGCGCGCTGCCGCCACCACTGCCGCTGCCGGGGAAGACTGGCAACCGATGTACAATGTCGACCTGCTCGGCAATGACTATCGCGAGATCATCTATACCGCGGCGGGCAACACCTGGCGGACGTGCAAGGCCGCCTGCGATGGCGATGGGCAATGCATGGCCTGGACCCATGTCGGGCCAGGCCGCACCGAGCATGGCGAATGCTACCTCAAGGGCAGCGTGCCCAATCCTACTGCCGGCGCCTGCTGCACCTCGGGCATCAAGGGCGCGCCCAGCTCAGGCGGGGCCATGGGCGATGACGCGATCGCGCGCAGCTTCCGGCGGCTGGGCGAGACCGCCGGCCGGGCCGCCGAGGACGAGGCCAACGCCGCGGTCGAGCGCAAGGTGCGCGGGCTGCTCGGCAAGATCCTCGATTGATCCTGCGCAGGGCGCAGGGCGCCGGGCGCCGGGCGCTGCGCGGCGCAGGCGCCTGATGCAAGAAGCCCCGGCGGCAGGCACCGCCGGGGCTGATTGTGTGGGTGCGGAGAGCCGCGGCTCCCCGAGCCGGTGGAGGCGTGGATCAGAAGTCCATGCCGCCCATGCCGCCCGGCATCGCCGGGGCCGGCTTGTCTTCCGGACGCTCGACGATCGCCGCTTCGGTGGTGATGAGCAGGCCAGCCACCGAGGCCGCATCCTGCAGCGCAGTGCGCACCACCTTGGTCGGGTCGATCACGCCGGCCTCGACCAGGTTCTCGTAGGTCTCGGTCTGGGCGTTGAAGCCCTTGGTCTCGTCGTTCTCGCGCAGCAGGTTGCCCGCGACCACCGCGCCATCGTGGCCGGCGTTTTCGGCAATCTGCTTGACCGGGGCGGTGATCGCCTTGCGGATGATGTCGATCCCGCGGGTCTGGTCCTCGTTCTCGCCCTTGAGGCCTTCGAGCGCCTTGGTGGCGTAGAGCAGCGCGGTGCCGCCGCCCGGGACGATCCCTTCTTCCACCGCAGCGCGGGTGGCGTGGAGGGCATCATCGACGCGGTCCTTGCGCTCCTTCACCTCGACTTCGGTGGCGCCGCCAACCTTGATCACGGCCACGCCGCCAGCGAGCTTGGCCAGCCGCTCCTGCAGCTTCTCGCGGTCATAATCGCTGGTGGTGCTTTCGATCTGGGTGCGGATTTCGGCAACGCGGGCCTTGATGTCCTCAGCCGAGCCGGCGCCATCGACGATGGTGGTGTTGTCCTTGTCGATGGTGACCTTCTTGGCCTGGCCGAGCATGCCAAGGGTGACGTTCTCGAGCTTGATGCCGAGGTCTTCGCTGATCATCTCGCCCTTGGTGAGGATGGCGATGTCCTGCAGCATGGCCTTGCGGCGATCACCGAAACCCGGGGCCTTGACCGCGGCGACCTTGAGCCCGCCGCGCAGCTTGTTGACCACGAGGGTGGCGAGCGCCTCGCCTTCCACGTCCTCGGCGATGATGAGCAGCGGACGGCCCGACTGCACCACCGCTTCGAGCACCGGCAGCATCGACTGCAGGTTCGAGAGCTTCTTCTCGTGGATGAGGATGTAGGGGTTCTCCAGCTCCACGGTCATCTTTTCGGGATTGGTGATGAAGTAGGGCGAGAGATAACCACGGTCGAACTGCATCCCTTCGACCACGTCGAGCTCGAACTCGAGGCCCTTGGCTTCCTCGACGGTGATCACGCCTTCCTTGCCGACCTTTTCCATCGCCTCGGCGATCTTCTCGCCGACTTCGCGGTCACCATTGGCCGAGATGGTGCCGACCTGGGCGATCTCCTGCGAGCCCGAAACTTCCTTCGAGCGGGCCTTGAGGTTTTCGACCACCTTGGCGACAGCCAGATCGATCCCGCGCTTGAGATCCATCGGGTTCATGCCCGCGGCAACCGACTTCATGCCCTCGGTCACGATCGCCTGGGCGAGCACGGTGGCGGTGGTGGTGCCATCGCCGGCCGCATCATTGGCCTTGCTGGCCACTTCGCGCAGCATCTGCGCGCCCATGTTCTCGTACTTGTCCTTGAGCTCGATTTCCTTGGCGACGCTCACCCCGTCCTTGGTGATGCGCGGCGCGCCGAAGCTCTTGTCGATCACGACGTTGCGGCCCTTGGGGCCGAGCGTCACCTTGACCGCGTTGGCGAGGATGTCGACCCCGCGCAGAATGCCCTCGCGCGCTTCGCGGCCGAACTTCACGTCCTTGGCTGCCATGTCCGTTTCTCCTGAGAATTGCGTGTTTGTGCTGGGAAGGTGCGGTGTGCCGATCAGGCCGCCTTGGCGGCAGCGGCAGCGGGCTCGATGATGCCCATGATGTCGCTTTCCTTCATGATCAGCAGGTCTTCACCGTTGATCTTGACTTCGGTGCCCGACCACTTGCCGAACAGCACGCGGTCACCCACCTTCACATCCATCGGGATGCGCTCACCGTCCTCGTCGCGGGCGCCCTCACCCACGGCGATCACTTCGCCTTCGCTCGGCTTTTCCTGAGCGCTGTCGGGAATGATGATGCCGCCAGCGGTCTTGGTGTCGGCTTCGATGCGGCGCACCAGAACGCGGTCGTGCAGCGGACGAAATGCCATTGGTATGACCTTTCCTGAATCTAGGGGTTGCTTGGCACTCTCCCCTCGAGAGTGCCAACGCGGCGCAGATGGTTGTCCGTTGCCGAGGAGTCAAGACGCCCGCCGCACAATTTTTTTGGGGGATCGGCCAAGCGGTGGTAGCCTGCCTTGTGGGATCAGGATTGGGGTGCCCGCAAGGGGCAAAGAGGGAGATTCGCCAATGGCCGAGGAAGTGGCAGGAACCGACTGGGCAAGCGACGTCAAACGCTACGCGCCCGAGGCTGACGACGGGGTGATCGCGGCGATCGTGCGCTATTGCGGGATCGCGCTCAGAACCCGCGATGCCTCGCTCGTGTCCTTTTCCGATCCGGTGGAAACGGCGCGGGTGCGCGACAATTTCTGCCGCAAGAAGCTCGAGCTGACCGATCCCGACGAGGTGATCGACGCGGCGATCGCCAAGGTCGGCGAGCGCATGAGCGACACCAGCTTGCGCAACCGGGTGACGGTCTATTACCTGCTCGCCGAACATTTCGGCAAGCTTGCGGTGTTCGGGGCAGGCGCGGCGACGGCAGCGGCGGTGGCCCCGGTGGCAGCCGCTGCGGCAGCAGCACCGGCAGCGCCGCTGGCGGCGGCTGCGCTGCCCAGCGCCGGCCATGGCGCGGCGCGCAGCGGCGGCGATCGGGATGATGGCTTCATCGGCTTTGCCACGCTGGTGGCTGGCGGCGGGGCGGCGATCATGCTCTTTGCCGCGATCGCCGGCAGCTACATCGCCGGGCGCTTCGACAAGGCCCCGCCCGCACCCGCCCCGGCCGCCGCCCCCGCAGCGGAGCCGGCAGCGCCCCCGGCCCCGGCGATCCCCGAAGGGGCAGGCATCGTTTCCGAAGTGGTCGAGGGCAGGCCCAAGGTCTCAGTCTATTTCGATGTCGGCAAGGCCGAAATCGCGCCCGACTTTTCCGCCGCGGTGGCGCCGATCAAGGCCTGGCTCGAGGCCAACCCCGCCGATCGGGTGCAGCTCAGCGGCTTTACCGATCCCACCGGCAATGCCGCCGCCAATGCCGAACTCGCCAAGAACCGCGCCCAGGCGGTGGCCGCAGCGCTCGAGCAGGAGGGCGTGCCGGCCGAGCGCATCGACCTCGTGAAGCCTGAGGACATTTCCGACGAGGCGAGCGACCTTGCCGGCGCGCGGCGGGTGGAAATCACCGTCACGCCCGGCTAAGCCCGGCCCCAGCGTCATCCTGCGCGCAGGCCCTGCCAGCCGGCGGGGCCTCTGCGCACGCCATCCTGCGAGGCCCTTTTTGACTGCCCCTTCCGCCAAGCTGCCCCCCAAGCTCGCCGCCAGCCTCGGGGACGAGATCAACCTTGCCGCCGAGGCCTGGCTGTGGCTGAAGACCAATCTTGCCCATCTTGCCGGGGCGCTGGCGGTGCTGGTCATCGGGGTGATCCTCGCCCGCCTGCTCGCCCGCTGGGCCGACCGCGCGCTCACCCGTTCCGAGCGGATCGAGCCGACCGTCGCCAAGTTCCTCAGCAACATCATCCGCTATGCCCTGTGGGTGGTGGTGGGCGTGACGGTGCTGACCCAGTTCGGGGTCGAGACCACCAGCATCATCGCCGCGCTCGGCGGCCTCGCGCTGGCGGTGGGCCTTGCGCTCCAGGGCACGCTCAGCAATGTCGCGGCCGGGGTGATGATCCTGATCCAGCGCCCCTTTCGCGTCGGCGAGACGATCAGCGCGGGCACCGTCAACGGCACGGTGCAGGCGATCGGGCTGTTCACCACCGAGATCGTCCAGCTCGATGGCCTCTTCGTGATGGTGCCCAACAACGAGCTGTGGAACAAGCCGGTGGTCAATTTCACCCGGATGCCCACCCGGCGCTTTGAGCTGCTGATCGGGATCGCCTATTCCGACAGCATCGAACAGGCGCGCGCCGAGCTTCTGGCGCTGGCGCGGGCCGATGCCCGGGTGCTGGCCGAGCCGGAGCCGGTGGTGTTCGTCGCCGCGCTCGCGGAAAGCGCGGTGACGATGGGCCTCAGGGTCTGGTGCAAGACCGAGGACTGGCTGGCCCTGTCCTGGGCGCTGACCGAGGCGGCCAAGACCCGCTTTGCCGACGTCGGCCTCACCATCCCCTTCCCCCAGCGCGAGGTGCGCAGCCTGCCGGCGCGCAGCTAGGCGGGCAGCGCGGCACGGGTCAGCCCCAGCGCCTCGCGCCGGTGCCAGCGCCACAACAGCCCCGCCGCGGCGCAGAACAGCCCGCCTGCCAGCCCGATCCACACCCCCGTGCCTTCGAGCGGGGTGAGAAAGCCCAGCCCCAGCGCAAGGCCGATGCCCGGCACCCAGTAGCTCGCAATGGCGATCCACATCGGCACGCGCGTGTCCTGCAGGCCCCTCAGCGCACCCGCCGCCACCGCCTGCACCCCATCGGCAAGCTGGAAGATCGCCGCGAGCGCCAGATATTGCAGCGCAAAGCCCACCAGCGCGGCATTGGCCGGGGCATCGGGATCGACATAGATGCGCAGCAGCAGCTCGGGCGCGAGGATCATCGCCGCGGCGGTCATCGCCATGAACCCGGCGCCGATCGCCAGCGCCACCCAGCCCGCGCGCGCCACCCCGGCAGGATCGCGCGCGCCGTGGAAATAGCCAACCCTGATCGCCGCGGCCTGCCCCACCCCGAAGGGCACCTGGAAGGCAAGGCTGGCCAGTTGCAGCGCCACCGTGTGCCCGGCAAGCTCGGCCGCGCCAAAGCGCCCCATCAGGAAGGCCGCAGCGCCGAAGATCCCGGCCTCGGCGGTGATCGTGAGCGCGATCGGCGCGCCGATGCGCACGATCTGCCCGAAGCGCGGCCAATCGGGCACCCCCACCCGCCCGAAGACGTGATAGCGCGCCAGCCGCCGATCGAGCCGTATCGCGCAAACATAGGCCGCAAGCGTGAACAGGGTGGTGATCACCGTGGCCACCGCGGCGCCGGGCAGGCCCAGCGCCGGCGCACCCAAATGCCCGAAGATGAAGGCATAATTGGCAAGCGCATTGACGAAGATACCCAGGGCCGTGATCGCCGTGGCAAAGATCGGCCGGCCCAGCGCCGAGACGAAATTGCGCAGCACCGAGCACACCAGCATCGGCACCATCGAGAACACCAGCACATTGTTGTAACTGTTCGCGAGCGCGCGGATCTCTTGCTGCTGGCCGGTGATCTGCATGATCGGATCGAGCATCAGGCACATAAGCGTGCCGGCGATCCCGGCGATCAGCGCCAGCCACAGCGCCATGCGCACCGCCCGGCGCACCTGCCGCAGCGCCGGGGCATGCGCGCCGAGCGCCTCGGCGATCAGCGGCGCCACCGCGCCGGCCAGGCCCGAGAGCGCCCACAGCACCAGCCCGAACAGCGAGACCGCCAGCGCCGAGGCAGCGAGCTGCGCCTCGCCCAGCCGGGCGATGAAGATCACGTCGATCGCATAGGTGAGCATCTGCAGCAGGTTGGCCGCCGCCAGCGGCCCTGCCAGCCCCAGCGTGGCGCGCAGTTCCCGGGCCCAGCCGGGCCGCCTTGTGATGTGGGCCTGTTGCATGATCGTTCCATCGCCCGCGCCGCGGCGGGCCGACCGCCCTAGAGGTGCGCCCGGACGCGGGCAAGCCCGATTGCCCGGATGCAGCGCATGAAAAAGGGCGGCGCCATGGCTGGCACCGCCCTTGTTCCAAAAGCCGATCGGACAATCGGCGCGCGTGTGCGCTTACTTGAGCTCGACGGTGCCGCCGGCTTCCTCGATCTTCTTCTTGATCTCTTCGGCTTCGGCCTTGGAGACGCCTTCCTTGATCGCCTTGGGCGCGGATTCGACCAGGGTCTTGGCTTCGGTCAGGCCGAGGCCGGTGATGGCGCGCACTTCCTTGATCACCTGGATCTTCTTGCCGCCGTCGCCGGTGAGGATGACGTCGAATTCGGTCTGCTCCTCGGCCGCCGGGGCATCGCCGCCGGCAGCACCGCCGGGCACCGCAGCCACGGCGACCGCCGCCGCAGCGGAGACGCCCCAGGCTTCCTCGAGGGCCTTGGCGAGTTCGGCAGCTTCGAGCACGGTCAGCTGCGAGAGTTCTTCAACAAGCTTGGCAATATCGGCCATGATGGTTCACTCCTGATTGTGGCGGGGCGGATTGCCCCAACAGATTGTTTCGTCTGGCGAAAAACGTCTCTTAAGCGGCCTTGTCCGCATAGGCGGCAAACACCCGGGCGACCTTGGCGGCCGGCGCGGTCACCACCTGGGCGATCTTGGTCGCCGGGGCATTGACCAGGCCGATGAGCTTGGCGCGCAGCTCGTCGAGACTGGGCATCGCGGCGAGCGCCTTGATCCCGGCTTCATCGAGCACCACCGAACCCATCGCCCCGCCGACGATCTCGAGCTTGTCGTTCGCCTTGGCGAAATCGACAGCGGCCTTGGCAGCCGCGACCGGGTCCTTCGACCAGGCCAGCCCGACCGGGCCGGTGAGCATGTCACTCAGCCCGACATAGGCGGTGTCTTGAAGGGCGAGCTTGGCGAGACGGTTCTTCGCGACCTTGTAGGCCGCGCCAGCTTCGCGCATCTTGCCGCGCAGTTCGGTGGACTGGGCCACCGTCATGCCGAGGTTGCGGGTGACGACCACCACGCCGACCTCGTTGAAGACCGCATTGAGCTGGGCGACCGCTTCGGCTTTCTGCGAACGATCCATGCCATACTCCTTCACATGTGATCGCGCACGGGAATGGCTCCCCGGGCGCGACCGGCTTCGATTGCCCCCGCACGGGCGGGGGTTTGTCCATGCCGGGGCCCCAAGGCACCCGGCACGGGTTGGTCCGTCGATAGGGAAGGAGGGTGTGCCATCAGGCACGCGCGGCATGCCCGCCAAGGGGCAGCCGGCAAATCTCGTTTCCCCGTCTAGGCTGGAAGATTAAGCAGGCGGGCCTGCACCAGCGGTCTCGGACGGATGACCGGCATGGGCCTGGTGGCCCGCCGGATGGCGCGCTCCCTTAGCCGATCGGCGGCAGGAGTCAAGCAGATTGCGCCGCGGGCGTGGGATCGGCGCAGCGGCAGCGCATTGACAGGGGGTGGCGCGGCGCCTAGATGCACGCGCTCGCCCGCCTCGAGCAGGGCCGATTCATGCGCGGGGATCGGCTTCAGGATGGAGGCGGCGGCACGCCAATCTCGCGACGACAGGATGCTGCGGGCGGCTGGCCTCATGGGCCGGGCGCGCCTGGCGGCATTGAGGGCGTCGGCCGGGGCGGCTTTCTCTCGCGCGCGACGAGCAATCAGCGTTTTCCCGTCCGCGCGAGGGCCCCCTCTCGCGTGGCCCAGCAAAGAGGCCCTTTCCTCCATGGCAACCCAGGCCAAGCCGCCCGTGACCCGCAGCCGCAAGGCGCAAGGGACCGCCAAGAAGCGCATCCGCAAGATCTTCGGCGACATCCACGAAGTCGTCCAGATGCCCAACCTCATCGAGGTGCAGCGCGAAAGCTACGAGCAGTTCCTGCGCTCGGACAAGTCCACGGGCTATGTCTCGGGCCTCGAGAAGACCCTGCGCAGCGTCTTTCCGATCCGCGACTTTGCCGGCACGGCCGAGCTTGATTTCGTCCATTACGAGCTCGAGGATCCCAAGTACGACGTCACCGAGTGCCGCCAGCGCGGCATCACCTATGCCGCACCGATGAAGGTGACGCTGCGCCTCATCGTGTTCGAGGTCGATACCGAGACCGAGACCCGCTCCGTGCTCGATATCAAGGAGCAGGACGTCTACATGGGCGACATGCCGCTCATGACCGAGAACGGCACCTTCATCATCAACGGCACCGAGCGGGTGATCGTCAGCCAGATGCACCGTTCGCCGGGTGTGCTGTTCGATCACGATCGCGGCCGCACCCATTCCTCGGGCAAGCTGCTGTTTGCCGCGCGGGTCATCCCCTATCGCGGCTCCTGGCTCGATTTCGAGTTCGATGCCAAGGACATCGTCAATGTCCGCATCGACCGCAAGCGCAAGCTGCCGGTGACCTCGCTGCTCTATGCCCTGGGGCTCGATGCCGAGCAGATCCTCGCCTATTTCTACAACACCGTCACCTGGGAGCGCGCCGCGCGCAAGGATGGGGCGGATGGCTGGAAGGTGCCCTTCGTGGCCGAGGCCTGGCGCGGGGCCAAGCCGGCCTTCCCGCTGGTTGACGCTGCGACCGGCGAGGAGATTTTCCCCGCCGGGGTGAAGATCAGCCCGCGCGCTGCCAACAAGGCGGCCAAGGACGGCCTTGCCGAGCTGCTGCTGCCGACCGAGGAAGTGGTGGGCCGCTATGCCGCTTGCGACATGATCGACGAGGCGACCGGGCGCATCTACATCGAGGCGGGCGACGAGGTCACGCTCGAGCACATCGAGGTGCTCGACAAGGCCGGGGTCGATCGCCTGCCGCTGCTCGACATCGACGAGATCAACACCGGCCCATGGATCCGCAACACCTTGAAGGCCGACAAGGCCGAGAACCGCGACGAGGGGCTCGAGGCGATCTACAAGGTGATGCGCCCGGGCGAACCGCCGACCAAGGAAACCGCCGAGGCGCTGTTCGAGGGCCTGTTCTTCGATCCCGAGCGCTATGACCTCTCGGCGGTGGGCCGGGTCAAGCTCAACATGCGCCTGGGGCTCGAGTGCGAGGACACCATCACCACCCTGCGCAAGGAGGATATCCTTGCCGTGGTCAAGGAGCTGGTCGGCCTCAAGGACGGCAAGGGCGAGGTCGATGACATCGACAACCTCGGCAACCGCCGGGTGCGCTCGGTGGGCGAGCTGCTCGAAAACCAGTACCGCGTCGGCCTTCTTCGCATGGAGCGCGCGGTCAAGGAGCGCATGAGCAGCGTGGACGTGTCCACCGTCATGCCCAATGACCTCATCAACGCCAAGCCGGCGGTGGCGGCGGTGCGCGAGTTCTTCGGCTCCTCGCAGCTTTCGCAGTTCATGGACCAGACCAACCCGCTCTCCGAAGTCACCCACAAGCGCCGCGTCTCGGCGCTGGGGCCGGGCGGGCTTACCCGCGAGCGCGCCGGTTTCGAGGTGCGCGACGTGCACCCGACGCATTATGGCCGCATCTGCCCGATCGAGACGCCCGAAGGGCCGAACATCGGCCTCATCAACTCGCTGGCGAGCTTCAGCCGGGTCAACAAGTATGGCTTCATCGAGACCCCCTACCGCAAGGTGGTCGATGGCAAGGTGACGAGCGAGGTCGTCTATCTCTCGGCGATGGAGGAGCAGAAGCACACCGTCGCCCAGGCCTCGGCCGAGCTCAATCCCGATGGCAGCTTCGTCGAGGAGCTGGTCTCGGCGCGCCACAATGGCGACAACCTGATGGCCCCGCGCGAGCAGATCACGCTGATGGACGTCAGCCCCAAGCAGCTCGTCTCGGTCGCCGCCTCGCTCATCCCCTTCCTCGAGAACGACGACGCCAACCGCGCGCTGATGGGCTCGAACATGCAGCGCCAGGCGGTGCCGCTGGTCAAGGCCGAGGCGCCCTTCGTGGGCACCGGGATGGAGGAGACCGTGGCGCGCGATTCGGGCGCGGCGATCGCGGCGCGGCGCGGCGGGATCGTGGACCAGGTCGATGCCACCCGCATCGTCATCCGTGCGATCGGCGATGTCGAGCCGGGCCAGTCAGGAGTGGATATCTACACCCTGCAGAAGTTCCAGCGCTCCAACCAGAACACCTGCATCAACCAGCGCCCGCTGGTGAAGGTGGGCGATGTGATCGAGGCGGGCGACATCATCGCTGATGGCCCCTCGACCGACCTCGGCGAGCTGGCGCTGGGGCGCAACAGCCTCGTCGCCTTCATGCCGTGGAACGGCTACAACTACGAGGACTCGATCCTGATCTCCGAACGCATCGTCAAGGACGACGTGTTCACCTCGATCCACATCGAGGAGTTCGAGGTCATGGCCCGTGACACCAAGCTCGGGCCGGAGGACATCACCCGCGACATTCCCAATGTCGGCGAGGAGGCGCTGCGCAACCTCGACGAGGCGGGCATCGTCTATATCGGCGCCGAGGTGCATCCGGGCGATATCCTGGTGGGCAAGATCACGCCGAAGGGCGAAAGCCCCATGACCCCGGAAGAAAAGCTGCTGCGCGCGATCTTCGGCGAGAAGGCTTCCGACGTGCGCGATACCTCGCTGCGCCTGCCGCCGGGGGTCTCGGGCACGGTGGTCGAGGTGCGGGTGTTCAACCGCCACGGCATCGAGATCGACGACCGCACCCGGGCGATCCAGAACGAGGAGATCGAGCGGCTGCGCAAGGACGCCGCCGACGAGCGCAACATCCTCAACCGTGCCACCTACAACCGGCTCAAGGACATGCTGCTGGGCCAGACCGCCTCGGCCGCGCCCAAGGGGCTGAAGAAGGGCATCACCATCACCGAGGAGGTGCTCGAGCAGGTCGATCGCCACGAGTGGTTCAAGTTCGCGGTCGCCGATGATGCGCGCCAGGCGCAGATCGAGGCGGTGAAGTCGCAATATGACGAAGCGGTGAAGTCGATCGACGCCAAGTTCCAGGACCGCAAGGAGAAGCTGGAGCGCGGCGACGAGCTGCCCCCGGGCGTGCTCAAGATGGTCAAGGTCTTCGTCGCGGTGAAGCGCAAGCTCCAGCCGGGCGACAAGATGGCCGGGCGCCACGGCAACAAGGGCGTGATCAGCCGCATCCTGCCGGTCGAGGACATGCCCTTCCTCGAGGATGGCACCCCGGTCGATATCGTGCTCAACCCGCTGGGCGTGCCCTCTCGCATGAACGTGGGTCAGATCTTCGAGACCCACCTCGGCTTTGCCGCGCGGGCACTCGGGCACCAGATCAAGGGCCTGCTCGAGGAATGGCGCGCGGCCAATCCCAATGCCGCCGAGGACTATGCCAATGTGCCCCCGCCGGCGGCCGTGCTCGAGCGGCTCAAGGACATCTATGGCGAGCAGTATCACGAGGACCTCGAGAGCCGCTCGACCGCCGAGATCGTCGAACTGGCGCAGAACCTTTCGGCCGGCGTGCCGATGGGCACCCCGGTGTTCGACGGGGCGCGCGAGGCCGATGTCACCAACATGCTGGTCAAGGCCGGGCTCGATCCCTCGGGCCAGAGCGTCCTTTATGACGGGCGCACCGGCGAGGCCTTCGATCGCAAGGTGACGGTGGGCATCATCTACATGCTCAAGCTCCACCACCTCGTCGATGACAAGATCCACGCGCGTTCGATCGGGCCTTACAGCCTCGTCACCCAGCAGCCGCTGGGCGGCAAGGCGCAGTTCGGCGGGCAGCGCTTCGGCGAGATGGAGGTCTGGGCGCTGCAGGCCTATGGCGCGGCCTACACCTTGCAGGAAATGCTCACGGTGAAGTCCGACGACGTGGTCGGCCGCACCAAGGTCTATGAAGCGATCGTCAAGGGTGACGACACCTTCGAGGCCGGTATCCCTGAGAGCTTCAACGTGCTCGTCAAGGAAATGCGCAGCCTTGGCCTCAACGTCGAGCTGAAGTCGCTTTCCGACGAGGACGAGGACGCCGATTTCGCCGAGGCCGCAGAGTGAGGGCCGGGGGCCGCCCGCGCCCCCGCCCATCGCCTCCCCTGCCCTTCATCCCCCTAAGGGAACACAGTCATGAACGACCTGACCAGATTCACCAACCAGCTGGCGAAGCCCGAAACCTTCGACCAGATCCAGATCGGCATCGCCTCGCCGGAGCGCATCCGCTCGTGGTCCTATGGCGAGATCAAGAAGCCCGAGACGATCAACTACCGCACCTTCAAGCCCGAGCGTGACGGGCTGTTCTGCGCGCGCATCTTCGGCCCGGTGAAGGACTACGAGTGCCTGTGCGGCAAGTACAAGCGCATGAAGTACAAGGGCGTGGTCTGCGAAAAGTGCGGGGTTGAAGTCACCGTCACCAAGGTCCGCCGCGAGCGCATGGGCCATATCGAACTCGCTGCGCCGGTCGCGCACATCTGGTTCCTCAAGTCGCTGCCCAGCCGCATCGGCCTGTTGCTCGACATGCAGCTCAAGCAGCTCGAGCGCATCCTCTATTTCGAGAACTACGTGGTGATCGAGCCGGGCCTCACCCCGCTCGAGAAATACCAGCTGCTCACCGAGGATGAACTCCTCGAGGCGCAGGACGAATATGGCGAGGATGCCTTCACCGCCGATATCGGCGCCGAGGCGGTGCGCACCATGCTGATGCAGCTTGACCTCGAGGCCGAGCGCGATGCGCTGATGGAGGAGCTTGCCACCACCAAGTCGGCCTTGAAGCCCAAGAAGATCATCAAGCGCCTGAAGGTCGTCGAAAGCTTCATCGAATCGGGCAACCGGCCCGAATGGATGATCCTCGAGGTGATCCCGGTGATCCCGCCCGAACTGCGCCCGCTGGTGCCGCTCGACGGGGGCCGCTTTGCCACCTCGGATCTGAACGATCTCTACCGCCGCGTCATCAACCGCAACAACCGCCTGAAGCGCCTCATCGAGCTGCGCGCGCCCGATATCATCGTGCGCAACGAGAAGCGCATGCTGCAGGAAGCGGTCGATGCGCTGTTCGACAACGGCCGGCGCGGCCGCGTCATCACCGGCGCGAACAAGCGGCCCTTGAAGTCGCTTTCCGACATGCTCAAGGGCAAGCAGGGCCGCTTCCGCCAGAACCTGCTCGGCAAGCGCGTCGACTATTCGGGCCGTTCGGTGATCGTCACCGGGCCCGAGCTCAAGCTGCACCAGTGCGGCCTGCCCAAGAAGATGGCGCTCGAGCTGTTCAAGCCCTTCATCTACGCCCGGCTCGACGCCAAGGGCCTGTCGATGACCTTGAAGCAGGCCAAGAAGTGGGTCGAGAAGGAGCGCAAGGAAGTCTGGGACATCCTCGACGAGGTGATCCGCGAGCACCCGGTGCTCTTGAACCGCGCGCCGACGCTCCACCGTCTCGGCATCCAGGCCTTCGAGCCGGTGCTGATCGAGGGCAAGGCGATCCAGCTGCACCCGCTGGTGTGCTCGGCCTTCAACGCCGACTTCGACGGTGACCAGATGGCGGTGCACGTGCCCTTGAGCCTCGAGGCCCAGCTCGAGGCGCGGGTGCTGATGATGAGCACCAACAACATCCTCTCGCCCGCCAACGGCAAGCCGATCATCGTGCCCTCGCAGGACATGGTGCTGGGGATCTACTACCTGTCGATGGAACGGCAGGAGAAGCACCCCGAGTTCATCACCGAGCCCGATGGCACCAAGATCGAAAAGCTGCCCCGCTTTTCCGACATGGCCGAGGTGCACCAGGCGCTCGAGGCCAAGGCGGTCACGCTCCACACCCGCATCATCGCCCGCGTGCCGCAGGCCGATGAAAGCGGCAGGGTGGTGATGAAGCGCTTCGTCACCACCCCGGGGCGGATGTTGATCGGCGAATGCCTGCCCAAGAGCCACAAGGTGCCCTTCGACATCGTCAACCGCCTGCTGACCAAGCGCGAGATCGGCGAGGTGATCGACCAGGTCTATCGCCACACCGGGCAGAAGGACACGGTGCTGTTTGCCGATGCGATCATGGCGCTGGGCTTCCGCTACGCCTTCAAGGCGGGGATCAGCTTTGGCAAGGATGACATGATCATCCCCGCGGCCAAGGAGCGCCTGGTCGAGGAGACCAAGGAGCTGGTGGCTGGCTACGAGCAGCAGTATCAGGACGGCCTCATCACCCAGCAGGAAAAATACAACAAGGTGATCGACGCCTGGTCGAAGTGCGGCGACATGGTGGCCGAGGCGATGATGGCCGAGATCAAGGCCACCCCGATCGATCCCGAGACCGGGCGCGAGGGCGAGGTCAACTCGATCTACATGATGAGCCACTCGGGCGCGCGCGGCAGCCCGGCGCAGATGAAGCAGCTCGCCGGGATGCGCGGGCTGATGGCCAAGCCTTCGGGCGAGATCATCGAGACCCCGATCATCTCCAACTTCAAGGAGGGCCTCACCGTCCTTGAATACTTCAACTCCACCCACGGCGCGCGCAAGGGCCTGGCCGACACCGCGCTCAAGACCGCCAACTCGGGCTATCTCACCCGGCGCCTGGTTGATGTGTCGCAGGATTGCGTCATCGTCGAGGAGGATTGCGGCACGCAGAACGCGCTCGAGATGCGCGCGATCATCCGCGGCGGCAGCGTGATCGCCTCGCTCGGCGAGCGCATCCTCGGGCGCACCGTGGCCGAGGATGTCCTCAATGCCGCCACCGGCGAGGTGATCGTCACCGCCGGCACGCTGCTCGACGAGGCGATGGTGAAAGCGATCGAGGCGGCCGAGGTGCAATCGGTCAAGATCCGCTCGCCGCTGATCTGCGAGGCCGAGCAGGGCGTGTGCGCGGCCTGCTATGGGCGCGATCTGGCCCGCGGCACCCCGGTCAATATCGGCGAGGCGGTGGGTGTGATCGCGGCCCAGTCGATCGGCGAGCCGGGCACGCAGCTGACCATGCGCACCTTCCACATCGGCGGGGCGGCCCAGCTCAACGAGACCAGCCATCTCGAGGCGATCTCGGAAGGGCGGGTGGAATACCGCAACATGCGCACCATCACCGACAAGCAGGGCCGGCTGATCAGCCTCGAGCGCAATGGCGAGCTGGCGGTGATCGATGCCGAAGGGCGCGAGCGCGAGATGCACCGCGTGCCCTATGGCACCGTGCTCAAGTTCAAGGATGGCGAGCAGGTCAAGGTGGGCGACCGCCTGGCCGAGTGGGACCCCTTCACCCTGCCGATCATCACCGAGACCTCGGGCGTGGTGAAGTATCAGGATCTGATCGAGGGCGTCACGCTCGAGGAGCAGGTCGATGATGCCACCGGCATTGCCCAGCGCGTGGTGACCGAGAACCGCGCCACCGGTCGCAAGAAGAAGGAAGACCTGCGCCCGCGCCTGACGCTTCTCAACGAGGCGAGCGGCGAGACCGAGGCGGCGCGCTACATGCTCGCCCCCGGCACCACGCTGTCGGTCGAGGATGGGCAGCAGGTCGAGGCCGGGGACGTTCTCGCCCGCGCCAGCCGCGAGGCCGCCAAGACCCGCGACATCACCGGCGGTCTGCCGCGGGTGGCCGAGCTGTTCGAGGCGCGCATGCCCAAGGACGTGGCGATCATTGCCAAGGTCTCGGGCCGGGTGGAATTCCTGCGCGAATACAAGGCCAAGCGCAAGATCGCGATCATCCCCGAGGAGGGTGAGCCGGTCGAATACCTGATCCCCAAGACCAAGATCATCGACGTGCAGGAAGGCGACTATGTGAAGAAGGGGGACATCCTCGTCTCCGGCTCGCCCAACCCGCACGACATTCTCGAGGTGCTCGGGGTCGAGGCTCTGGCCGAATACCTGGTGAACGAGATCCAGGAGGTCTATCGGGTGCAGGGCGTGAAGATCAACGACAAGCACATCGAGGTGATCGTCCGCCAGATGCTGCAGAAGGTCGAGATCACCGATGGCGGGGACACCACCCTGCTGCCGGGCGAACAGGTCGATCTGGCCGAGATGCTCGAGGTCAATGCCAAGCTGCCCAAGGGCAAGCAACCGGCGCAAGGCAAGCCGGTGCTGCTCGGCATCACCAAGGCGAGCCTGCAGACCCGCAGCTTCATCTCGGCGGCGAGCTTCCAGGAAACCACCCGGGTGCTCACCCAGGCCGCGGTCGAAGGCAAGAAGGACACGCTGATCGGGCTCAAGGAGAACGTCATCGTCGGGCGCCTGATCCCGGCCGGCACCGGGGCGGGGATGAACCGCCTGCGCGTGGCTGCCAACGCGCGCGATGCGGCGCTCAAGGCCGCCTGGCGGCGCCAGCAGGAAGCGCTCGCCTCGGCCGGGCAGCGCGAGGCCGAGCCGGCAGCCGATGCGATCGGCTCGGAAGAGGCGATGAAGGCGGCGATGGCGGCCTCGGCCTCTGCCGCAGCAGCAGCGCGCGAGAGCGACGAAGGCTGACAGCAAGCCGCCGGGGGGCCTGCCCCGCAAGAGAGCGAAGGCCCCGCCGGAGCGCCTGCTCCGGCGGGGCTTTTGCATGGGCCACAGCGACCGGGCAAGAATCGCTATTGCAAATCACTCGCATATTGATACAAGGGCCATGCAACCCACCCCCTTGTGATCCTGAGCGAGGCCGGATGACCCCTGACAACGCCCCTTCCGCCGCATCCCGCAAGCTGATCGCCGCGCTCGCCGCCCCGCCGCGGGTCGATACGCTCGGCCCGATCGGCGGGCGCTTTGTCCATGCCCTGCGCCTGATCGCGCTGCACGAGCGGATCGGGCGCGATCCGGTGCCCGAACTCGCCGCGAGGCTGGGCGGGGTCGAGATCGCGGCCAAGGCGCTGATCCTGGCCCAGGCGATCTCGGCCAGCTGGCCCGAGTCGATCCATGTTAGCCGCTTCTGCTGCCGCCTGATGAGCCACGACGAGGCGACCATCGGCGCCTTTGTCGATGCCGCGGCGCGGGGAGATCGGGTGGGGTTCGAGGCGGCGCTTGCCGGCCTGGTGCGGCCCGAGCGCATGGTGCGCCTGTGGGAGGCGAGCCTCGCGCTCGCCGCGGCGGAGTGGCGCGCAGCCTGATGTCTTGCCGGCGGGGCCGCGGCGCACTACCGCGCCGGGCATGATCACCACCCGCTTTGCCCCCTCGCCCACCGGCCGCCTGCACGTCGGCAATATCCGCACGGCGCTCCACAACTGGCTGCTGGCAAGAAAGGGTGGCGGGCGCTTCATCCTGCGCATCGACGACACCGATGCCGCGCGCAGCCGCGAGGAATATGTCGCGGCGATCCGCGCGGATCTGGCCTGGCTCGGCCTCACCTGGGATGGGGAGGAGCGCCAGTCGGCCCGGATCGCGCGCTACGAAGCGGCCTTTGAGGCCTTGCGCGCGGCGGGGCGCATCTATCCCTGCTACGAAACCGCACAGGAGCTGGAGATCAAGCGCAAGATCGCGCTCTCGCGCGGGCTCCCGCCGATCTATGATCGGGCGGCGCTCAGGCTCACCGCCGCCGAGCGCGCCGCCCATGAGGCCGCCGGGCACCAGCCGCACTGGCGCTTCCTGCTCGACCACGACGCGCCGATCGCCTGGCAGGATGGCATCCGCGGGCCGCAGCGGTTTGATCCGGCGCAGCTTTCCGATCCGGTGATCCGCCGCGCCGATGGCTCGTGGCTCTACATGCTGCCGAGCGCGCTGGACGATCTCGACATGGGGGTGAGCCAGGTGCTGCGCGGCGAGGACCATGTCTCCAACACCGCGGTGCAGCTCCAGATCTTCACCGCGCTCATCGCGGCGGGCTTTGGCCAGGGGGCCGGCGCAGGCACGCCCCCGGCGCTGCCGGCCTTTGCCCACATGGCGCTGCTGGTGGGGCGCGAGGGCAAGCTTTCGAAGCGGCTCGGCGCGCTCGGCTGCGATGCCTTTCGCGCCCGGGGCATCGAGCCCGAGGCGATCATTGCCCTGCTCGCCCGGCTGGGCACCGCGCTCCCCATCGAGCCGATCGTCGATCGCGCCGCGCTCATCGCCAGCTTTGACCTTGCCCATTTCGGGCGCGCCCCCGCGCGGTTCGACGAGGCCGAGCTTGAACGGCTCAATGCCGCAATCGTCCACCAGCTGCCCTATGAGGCGGTGGCCACCCGCTTGCCCCAAGGCATGGATGCAGCCGGCTGGCACGCCATCCGCCCCAATCTTTCCCGCCTTGGCGAGGCGGACGAATGGTGGGCGGTCGTCACCGGCCCAATCAGCCCGCCGCCCTTCAGCCCGGAAGACCAGGCCTTCCTTGCCGAGGCCGCGCGTCTGCTTGTCTGGGACGATGCCCCCTGGGCAAGCCTCACCGCGGCGCTGAAAGAATCCACCGGGCGCAAGGGCCGCGCGCTGTTCCTGCCGCTGCGCCTTGCGCTCACCGGACGCGATCACGGGCCGGACATGGCCGAACTCCTGCCGCTGATCGGCGAGGCCGAGGCCCGCGCGCGGCTGGCGCGCGCCGCCGGGATCAACGCCTGACCGCGAGCAGCAGCCCCTTGCCGCGGTGCGGCAGAGGGACGAGGTCTGGCGGCAGCTTTTGCGCGCTGCGCACCTCGCCGATGATCCAGACATGGGTGAAGGCCGCGCGCGGCATCAGCGTGAGCGCGCGGCTCAATTGCAGGCGCAGGCTCTTGCGGCGGCAACCATCGGGGATCACCACCTGCGAGGGATCGTGGGCAAAGGGCCCGGCGATGGGGTGATGGATCGAGAGCGGGTTCATCCCCGGCCCATACCACTGGTCGTTGATGAAGACGCTGCGCCGCGCCAGCGCGAGGCCGCCCAAGTGATCGAGCACCGGCAGCGCCCACTTGGCCGGGCAGGGATTGACCACGAACAGCGCCACCCGCGATCCGCGCGGAATCGCCTCGAGCGTGGGCACGGCGGCGGCGATCGGGCGGTCCTGCGCGACATAGGCCGCCGCGGTGCCCACCGCGCGCACCACGAAGAGGCCGAGCGCGACGCTCCAGAACGCCGCCCGCCCCCAGGGGCCCATGCGCCGCGGCGCGATTGCCAGCAGCGCCAGGATGAAGGCATAGGGCACCATCCGCATGTCGGCAAAGGCCGAGCCGAGCACATACATCGGCAGCGCCGCCACGCAGCCAAAGGCGAGCGCCGCGGCGAGCGCCACGCGCCGGTCAAACCCGGTGCCGCGATAGAACACCGCCGCCACGATCAGCGCAACGATCACGCCAAGCGAGGCAAGGTCGAAATCGTGCCACTTGGTGCGCAGCGCCGAGATCAGCCAGATGCCCTTGAAGAACCACGCCCAGGTGCCGGTAAAGGAGGGGCCGACTTCGCTGCGCCACAGCAGCATCGGCACCAGCGGCACAAGCAGCGGGGCGCAGGCGCCAAGGATGCGGCGGATGGCGGCGAAGGGGTGGCTGCGCGCCGCCACCTCGTCGGCCAGCATGGCAGCGCCGCACATCAGCCCGAGGAAGGCCCAGCCATAGGTGTGGCACACCCAGATCACCGGGCCTGCCGCTGCCAGCCACAGCGCCGCCGCCAGCGGCCGGGCGCGCGCGCGCAAGCTGACCCAGGCGGCAAAGGCGAGCAGCGCCAGCGCCATCCCGAGCGCGAAATTGATGAAGCCATAGTTGAAGGGATAGCCATAGATCAGCGGCAGGGCGGCAATGGCGAAGGGGGTGATGCGCCCATGGACCGCGCGGCTCACCGCGAGGATGCCGAGCGTGGCGAGCAGCTGGGTGAGCGCCACCACGGCGCGCACCGCGCCTTCGAGGCCAAGCACGCGGTGCAGCAGCTCGACCAGGAGGTCAGCGCCAAGATTGCCGATCAGCCGCCACTCATAGGAATAATAGGGCTGGAGTTCGGGCCGGTTGGCCAGATCGGTCTGCACCGCATAGCGCCCGATATGGCCATAAAGATCAACCAGCGGCGGGATCTCGACCACCATCAGCGGCACAAGCGATACGAGGCAGATCAGCGCAACAGCCGGCCAGCTCTCGAGCTTGAGCGCTCGCCAGGGCTCTCCCGCCAGCGGCGGGTGTGCGGTGTGAATCGCGCTGGTCATTCGCTGTCCGCCCGCCGGAACACGAAGAGCTGCGAGAGCAGGAAGAACACCGCCGTATAGGCCGCGATCGCCGGGACCTGCGCCATCATCGGCGAAAGCCCGAAGACATGGGCGCTGCCCAGCAGCACCGCCAGATTGACCGCGAAGGCGAGGAAGAACACCACCAGAAACCGCATCACCTCACCGCCCGAAACGGCGCCGCGAACCCCAAAGACATAGTGGCGATTGAGCGTGAAGGAGAGCAGCAGCCCCACGCCATAGCCTGCAACATTGGCCGCCACCGCAGTGAGCCCCGCCATCAGGCCAGCGAAGATCACTGCCCAGCCGACCAGCGAATTGGCGATCCCGGTCAGCACGAACCGGGCGAACCGAGCCAGCATCGCTTCAGCGCGCCATCAGGCTGTATTGCGCGCCGAGCGGCAGCCAGCCGAGCCCGGCCTCGAGCGGGCGCAGCATGGCCAAGGGGCCGGGGAAGAACAGCCGCCAGGTAAGCCGCACATCGGCATAGCCCGCGGCCTTTACCCGCCGCTTCATCTCGGGGCCGGAAATCAGCACGGCATTGCGATCAAACGGGCAGGTGGCCACCGCATGGCGGGTGAGCGGGTTCCAGGGGTTGTGCTCGAACAGCACCAGCCGCCCACCAGGGGCAAGCGTGCGGCGGATCTCGTCGAGGAGGGCAATGTGCCGATTGGCGGGGATGTGGTGGAAGACGCAGGCGGTAAAGACGAGATCGAAGCTCGCCGGCGCGAAGGGCAGGCGCGCGCCATCATAGCACACGGTCTCGAGCGGCCTGGTCGCCCGGGTGCGGCAGCGCGCCAGCGATGCGGCCGAGACATCGACACAGGTGAGCGCAGCCTCGGGAAAGTGGCGCTGGAGCGGGGCGACGCTGTTGCCCGCCCCGGCGCCGAAATCCATGATCCGGCGGGGCACAAGCCCCTGCCGGGCGAGATCGCGCGCCGCTGCGGCAACCTTGTATTCGGCAAAGAAATCCGGTGCCTCGCCGCTCAGCCTGATCGAGGCGGCGTGCTGGGCATCGTAATCATCGACATAGGCGTCGAATTCAGCAGGCGACACCGATGCGCTCCTGCAATTCCCCCTCGAGCGCCCGCACCGGCGCCCCGGCCTCGGCACTCGCCGCCGGATGGCCGCGCAGTTCGGCGATGATGTAGAGCGGGCGGCGCTTGGATTCCATGTACATGCGCCCGAGATATTCGCCGAAGACGCCGAGCACCAGCAGTTGCACGCTGCCGATGATCAGCACCAGCGAGGCAAGGCTGGCCCAGCCCTGCACCGTGCCCCCGGCGAGCCACACCGCCACGATCCAGACCAGCCCGAGCAGCCCCATCAGCCCGAAAATCATGCCAAGGTGCGAAGCCAGGCGCAGCGGCACCACCGAAAAGCTCGTCACCGCATCCACGGCAAGCGCCACCATCTTGGCCAGCGGATAATGCGTCTCCCCGGCAAAGCGCGGATCGCGCTCATAGGGCACCGCCGCCTGGGCAAAGCCGATCCAGCTCACCATGCCGCGCACGAAGCGATAGCGTTCGGGCATGGCGTTGAGCTGATCGACCACCCGCCTGGTCATCAGCCGGAAATCGCCGGTGTCGCGGGGAATATGGGTATCGACCAGCCGATCGAGCAGGCGATAGAACAGTGCCGCGGTGCCGCGCTTGAAGGCGGTCTCGCCATGGCGCTTGATGCGCTGGCCATAGGCGACATCGTGGCCTTCGCGGATCTTGGCGAGCATCGGCCCGAGCAGTTC
Organism: Erythrobacter cryptus; assembly: GCA_046297575.1. Lineage (GTDB taxonomy): Bacteria > Pseudomonadota > Alphaproteobacteria > Sphingomonadales > Sphingomonadaceae > Erythrobacter > Erythrobacter cryptus_A. The sequence continues at coordinate 41,817 of JBKBHR010000004.1, read as the reverse complement.
GGGCGGATCCTGAAGATCGGCATCGAGCACGAACACCAGCTCGCCGCGCACATGGGCAAGCCCGGCCGAAAGCGCCAGCTGGTGGCCGTGGTTGCGCGACAGGTTGATGCCGCGGATGCGCGGATCGCGGTCGATATGCGCGCAGATGATCGGCCAGCTGCGATCGCGCGAGCCATCATTGACCAGCACCAGCTCGAACCGGTCGCCGAACAGGCTCTCGCACACCGGGATCACCCGGGCGATCAGCGCATCGAGCCCGGCCTCCTCGTTATAGACCGGGACCAGCACGGACAATTCGATCGGCGGTGCAATGGGACTGGCGCAGTTCACGTTTCGCCTCCTGCTCAGCGCCCCTTAGCGTCTGGCGCGCGCGCGTAAATGGCAAATTGTGCGCCGCACCGCACCAGACGCGTCCCTCAAGGGGGGGGGGCGAAAGCGCTCACCCGCGCTTGCGCGCCGCCTTGCGGCTCGCCGCCGCGGCCTCGATGACCGCCTCGTCCCAGGTCACCTGGGTCTGGGTCTGCGGGTTGAAGCGGCCATCGGGATAGCGCGCGGCCTTGGCCGCGGCGATTTCCGCCGCGGTCAGGTGCGCGCTCGGCACGAGGGCAAAGACATCGATTCCGCGGGTGATCTCGGTGCCATAGAGGTGCCCCCCATACCAATAGACCGACCAGTAGCCCCCCAGCACCAGCTGCTTGTCATCGATCGGGCCGCGATCGAAATAGGCGATCTCCTTGGGATTGGCGCTGTCGGTGAAATCCATCACCGAAAGCCCGCCCTGATACCAGGCCTGGGCAAACAGGTCGCGGCCCGGCACGGGGATGATCGAGCCATTGTGGGCGACGCAGTTCTCCTTGTCGCTCTGCGGGGCGGGCATCTTGTAATGGGCGCGGAAAACGAGCTTGCCATCGACGATGTCGTAGATCGCGTTCGCCCCCCAGGTCTTGGGGTCAGAGGCGCGGCAGCGCGGACGCCCGCCCCCGCCCCATTCGTCGGTGAAGATCACCTTGGTGCCATCATTGTTGAAGGTGGCCGAATGCCAATAGGCAAAGGTGGGATCGGTGGCGACATCGATGCGCTTGGGATTGAGCGGATCGGAAATGTCGAACAGGATGCCATTGCCCGAACAGGCCCCGGCGGCGATCTTGCGCGCCGGAAAGACGGTGATGTCGTGGCAATGATCGGTGCGGGCGGTGCGCTGCGTGCCCTCACCATGATCGCCCCCGCGCCACAGCCCGGCGATCTCGCCGGTGGCCTCATCGGCAAAGACCCGCGGCGATGCGACGATCCGCGCCTTGGACGGATCGGCCAGCGGAATCTCGATCACATCGACCGAAAACAGCGCGGTGCGGGTGTCACCCGGAACCTCGCCCACGCAGCCGGGCAGTTCGGCCTCCTCGCGGATGGCGGCCGTGCCCGAATTGTAGACGATGAGGCGCGTCTCATCGGCGCTGACGATCGAATGGGTGTGGCTGCCCCGGCAGGTCTGCACCGCGCCGACCTGGCGCGGGGCGGCAAGGTCAGAGATGTCGAAGATCCTGAGGCCGCGCAAGCGCTCGGGGTTGACCTTGCCCGGCGCGCCTTCAAGCCCGCAATCGAGCCGGGCGCGGGTCTGCTCGACGCTCATCACCAGGATATTGCCGAAGACCGAGACATCGCCTTGCCCGCCCGGGCACACCACGCTGCTCACAAGGCTGGGCACGCCATCGGCCCCGAGGCGGTAGATGTTGAAGCCGTGGTAGGAGCCGGCCACCAGCACATCGCCAAAGAAGGCCATGTCGGTGTTGGCGAAATCGAGCAGGGGCGAGCGCTCGGCAAATTCGGTGAGGCTCTCCTCCTCGCCGCGCTCGGGGCCGCCCGCGGCCTCGGCAGGGGCATCGGCCTTGCTGCCATCGGCCGCAGGCGCGCTGGCCGCGGCCTTGGCTTCGGCAGCCGCGGACTTGTCTTTCCTGGGCGCGGCCGGCGGACGCAGATCGGCCGGATTGTCGGGGTTGAAGAAGCCCGCGGGCTTGGCAAGGCTTGCCACCTTGACGAGGTTCGCAATCGCCTCCCCGGCATTGTCGAAGCCGGCGGCAAGGCCCGCGCGCGGATCGGACGAGAGGCTGGCAAGCAGCCGGTCCATCCGCTCGATCTCACCCTTCTGCTCGGCCTCGATGTCGCTGACGAAACGGAACAGCTCGGGGTCGGCGGCGGTGCCGTCCTCGTCGAGCAGGTCCTTGACCATCTTCACCGCGCCTTCGTGATGCGCGATCATCAGGCTGAGGAACATGCGGTCGAAGGCCACCCCCTTGGCCGCGGCCAGCGCCTTCATCTCCTCCGGGCTCGCCATCCCGGCCATCATGTGGTGCAGATGGGCGCCGTGGCCGGCGAGCGCCGGATCCGCGATCGGCGCGCCGCGCTTGGTCAGCCACTCCTTCATGAAGGCGATCTCGTCGGCCTGCCCGGCCTCGATCCGCCCGGCGATATCGAGCAATTCCGTCGTGTTGGTGCGCGCCTTGACCAGCGCCGCCATGTCGAGCGCCTGCTGGTGGTGGACGATCATGTGCTGCATGAAGGCGACGTCCGCCGGGGTGAAGCTGGCGCTGGCAAGCCGCGTCGCTTCCTCGGCGCTCAGCACCCGGCTCGCCTGGCCCGGTGCCCCCGGCTGGACGATCGGCGGGGATGGGCTGCGGGCGGCCTCGACCCGGGCGGCCTCTGCCCGGACGGCCTGTGCCATGCCAAGCCCCGAGGCACTGGCGAGGAGCGCAAGGGCGAGCGCGCACCTTGCGGCAGAAGCGGTGGTGGCAATCATCGAGATCCCCTGATGCGGCTTGTGACAGGTGCTTGACGCTAAGACTGCCCGCCGCGTTCCCGCAGTCAAGCCTGCGCACCCGGCGCGCGCTGCTGCGCCCAACAGGCGATCGACGAAACACCAAGCCGCCTCGGCCAAGCGCCGATTCGCCGCCGCCTTGCGCGGGCGCCCCGGTCGCGCAGGGCGCACCGCCCGCCGCAAGCGCCGGGCCGAGGGCTTGCCGCGGCGAATCGCGCGCGCTTACTATGCGGCGTTAAGTCTGGCGCAACCGCTCGAGGAGTAGGCTTCCCCCCATGGCCCCATGTCGCTTCCTCCCCCGCACGCTCGGCCTTGCCGCGGCGCTTGCCGCCCTTGCCAGCCCGGCTGCGGCGCGGGCGGATGATCTTGAGGCCAGCTTCGATTCCACCTTCGGCACCGCGGCGCGCAGCCCGCAGAGCTTCGATGCGATCTATGCCGGCAGCCTCCAGCAGCGCATCGCCGAGCTGGCCAACCCCGCGCTCGGGCGGATCGGGGTGGCGGCGCTGGACCTGTCCACCGGCGAGGAAGTGATGGTGCTGGGCGACCAGCTTTTCCCCATGGCCTCGACCAGCAAGATCGCGGTTGCCGCCACCTTTCTCGAGCAGGTCGAGCGTGGGCGCTATTCGCTCACCAGCGAATTTCCGCTGCTGCTGCCGGTGGCCTCGGCCAAGTTCTCCTCGCCCAAGGCGCCGGTGCGCCCGGGGCAATACATGCCGGCGATCGATCTCATCGAGATCATGATCACGCGCTCGTCCAACCCGGCAACCGACGCGCTGCTCGCCGCGGTCGGCGGGCCGGCGGTGGTGAACGACTGGATGCGCCGCCACGGGATCACCGAGTTCAGCATCAACCGTGACATCGCCACGCTGGTGCGCGATGATGGCGAATACAACCCGGCGAGCGTGATCGATCCGCGCGATGCGGCCACGCCCCGGGCGATGGTCCGCCTGCTCGCCGGGCTCTATCGCGGCGAGTTCCTTTCGGCCGAAAGCCGCGCGGTGATCCTCGGGGCGATGAGCCGCACCGTCACCGGCAAGCGCCGCATCCCGGCGCACATCCCGCTCGAGGCGCGGGTCAGCCACAAGACCGGATCGCTCAATAATACCTCAAGCGATATTGGCATCATCGAGACTCCCGATGGCCGGGCGATCGCGGTGGCGATCTATGTCACCGGGCAGGGCAGCAAGGCCGCGCGCGAGGAGCGCATCGCGGCGATCGCCCGGGCGCTCTATGACGGCTTTGCCGCACGCGCCCAGTTGAGCCCGCCGCGCAACTGGGCCAACGCGCCCTACGGCACCGGCGGCTGACAGCCCGCCGGGGCGCACTAACATCACCGCAGCAAAAAGGGCGGCGCCTTGCGGCAGCCGCCCTTTGCATGGCGCAGGCCCGGCTGACCGGGCAGCGCCGGCTTGCGGCGCTTATTCCTCCGCCGCCTTCATCGCCGCTTCGGCGGTTTCGGCAGCCTTGTCGGCCGCGGCCTCGGCGGTGTCGGCAGCCTTGTCGGCCGCAGCCTCGACGCCCTCGGCGGTCGTCGCGGCGGCATCCTGCGCGCCTTCCACGGCCGCATCGGTGGCCGCTTCGGCATCGGCGGCCATGGCATCGACGGCTTCGTCGGTTTCGGTTTCCGCCTTCTGGCTGCAGGCGGCAAGGCCGAGCGCCGAAGTGGCGATCGCGGCAGCGAGAATGATCTTGCGCATCGTGTGTCGTCCTTCCTTGTGCGAATGAAACGCGCCCCCCATTGGCAACGCGCGGATGACCGGCTCTCCTGTCCGGTTCGCCGCCGGTCTAGGGCCTTGGCCTGCGCAAGACAAGCCGCGGCATGGCCGCCCGCCCGCTTGTAGCCTGCCGCAGGGGCGCCGCCCCGCTAGGGCCTACCGCCAAGGCTCGGCGCCTGCTAGCAGGCGGCATGGCCGACAAGCAGCACCTCTATCTCGTCGATGGCTCGTCCTATATCTTCCGGGCCTATCACCGGCTGCCGCCGCTCACCAACCCGCAGGGAACGCCGGTGGGCGCGGTCTATGGCTACACCACCATGCTGTGGAAGCTCGCCGCCGATCTCGATGCCGCCGAAGGCCCGACCCACCTTGCCGTGATCCTCGATGCCGGATCGGAAAGCTTCAGGAACGAGATCTACGATCTTTACAAGGCCAACCGGCCCGAACCGCCCGAGGATCTCGTCCCGCAATTCCCGCTGATCCGCGATGCCACCCGCGCCTTCAGCCTGCCCTGCATCGAGGTTGAGGGGCTGGAGGCCGACGATCTCATCGCCTCCTATGCCCGTGCGGCCCAGCGGCAGGGGTGGGACGTGACCATCGTCTCCTCCGACAAGGACCTGATGCAGCTCATCGGCGAAGAAAACGGCGCGCGCATCGACATGCTCGACACGATGAAGAACCAGCGCATCTGGCTGCCCGAGGTCGACGAGAAGTTCGGCGTGCCGCCCCACCTGGTGGGCGACGTGCTGGCGCTGATGGGCGACAGCGTTGACAACGTGCCGGGCATCTACGGCATCGGTCCCAAGACCGCGAGCAAGCTGATCGCCGAGCACGGCTCGCTCGCCGCTGCGCTCGATGCCGCGCAGGCGATGAAGCCCTCCAAGCTCAGGGACCGGCTGATCGAGGGGCGCGGCGATGCCGAGCTTTCCCGCCTGCTCGTCACCCTCAAGGAGGATTGCGAACTTCCTGTCCCGCTCGAGGCGATGAAGCTCGGCCCCGTCCCGCCCGAACCGCTCGCCGCCTTCCTGAAGGAGCACGGCTTCACCTCGCTGCTGCGCCGGCTCGAGGCCGGGCACGGCAGCCCGGCGCGCCGCACCGAGCTTGATCCGCCGCGCCGCGCCACCGCCGCGGCCCCCGCGGCCGGGGCGGATGGGGCGCAGCGCCAGCCGCCCCCGGCGATGCCGCCCGTCGATCACCGGTCTTACGAAACCGTGCAGAGCCGCGCGCGGCTCGAGGCCTGGGTGGCGCGCGCCCGCGCCGCGCAGCTGGTGGCGGTCGATACCGAGACATCCGCGCTCGATGCGATCCGCGCCGAGCTGGTCGGGGTCAGCCTCGCGCTCGGCCCCAATGATGCCTGCTACATCCCGCTCGGCCATGGCGGGGGCGACATGTTCGCCGAGCGGCCCGCGCAGATCCCGCTGGCCGAGGCCCTCGCGGTGCTGAGGCCGCTGCTCGAGGATGACGCGGTGCTCAAGGTGTTCCAGAACGGTAAGTATGATCTCAACGTGCTCGCCCGCCACGGCATTGCCGTTGCCCCGATCGATGACACGATGGTGATGAGCTTCGCGCTCGATGCCGGGCGCGACGAGGGCGGCATGGGCGGCGGGCACGGGATGGACGAATTGTCCGCGCGCCACCTCGGCCACACCCCGATCGCCTTCAAGGAGGTGTGCGGCACGGGAAAGAAGGCGATCTCCTTTGCCGAAGTGCCCCTGGATCGCGCCACCGCCTATGCCGCCGAGGATGCCGACATCACCTGGCGGCTCCATGCCCTGCTCAAGCCGCGCCTTGCGGTCGAAGGCGGCACCCGCATCTATGAGCGGGTCGATCGCCCGCTCATCCCGGTGGTGGCGCGGATGGAGCGGGCCGGGATCAAGGTCGATGCGGCCCGCCTCGCCCAGCTTTCCGCGGCGTTTTCGGGCGAGATCGCCCGGCTCGAACGCGCCATCCACGCAGCCGCGGGCGCGCAGTTCACCGTCGGCAGCCCCAAGCAGCTGGGCGTAATCCTGTTCGACAAGCTCGGCTACAAGGGCGGCAGGAAGGGCAAGAGCGGGCAATATTCCACCGATGTCGCGGTGCTCGAGCGGCTCGCGGCCGAAGGCGCCCCGATCGCCCGGCTGGTGCTCGAATGGCGCCAGCTTGCCAAGCTCAAATCGACCTATACCGATGCGCTCCAGGCAGCGATCAACCCCGCCACGGGCCGCGTGCACACCAGCTACAGCCTCGTCGGCGCGCAGACCGGGCGCCTGTCTTCCACCGATCCCAACCTGCAGAACATCCCGGTGCGCACCCCGATCGGGCGGCAGATCCGCCAGGCCTTCGTCGCTGAAGAAGGTCATGTGCTGCTGGCGGCGGACTATTCGCAGATCGAACTGCGCCTCGCGGCCCACATGGCCGATGTCGAAAGCCTCAAGAGCGCCTTTGCCGCGGGCGAGGATATCCACGCCCGCACCGCGATGGAGCTGTTCGGCGAAGTCACCCGCGACACCCGCGCCCGGGCCAAGACCATCAATTTCGCCATCCTCTACGGCATTTCGCGCTGGGGGCTTGCCGCCCGGCTGGAAGTCGATCCGGACGAGGCGCAGGCGATGATCGACACCTATTTCCAGCGCTTTCCCGGCATCCAGCGCTATATCCACGAGACGCTGGAGCGCGTGCGGGCACGGGGCTATTCGGAAACGCTGTTCGGGCGCAAGACCTGGTTTCCGCGGATCAATTCCAAGAACCAGGCCGAAAGGCAGGGGTCAGAGCGCGCCGCGATCAACGCCCCGATCCAGGGCACCAGCGCCGATATCATCAAGCGCGCGATGGTGCGCATGGAGCCGGCGCTGGCCGCGGCGGGCCTGGCTGACGTGCGCATGCTGCTCCAGGTGCACGACGAACTGGTGTTCGAACTGCCCGCGCAGAAGGTCGAGGCCGCCGCGCCGATCATCCGCCAGGTGATGGCCGAGGCCGCCGGGCCGGCGGTCACGCTCAGCGTCCCGCTCGCGGTCGAGATCGGCACCGGGGCAAGCTGGGACGCGGCCCACTAAGCACGCCGCCGCCCGCCCCGGCCGCAATGTTTCACGTGAAACATTGCGCGAACGCGCGCGGGGGCGCCCGGCGGCTCACTCGTGCTTCTTCGCCCGGGTGGGGGTGAGCATTTCGGGCGAGAGGAAGCCGATCGGCTGCACCGCGGCGGCGCGCTTCTTGAGCTCGCCGCGCATCTTGCGATACTCCTCCTCCATCTCCACCGTCACCGTGGCGCGTGAATCGGCGAGCGCGGCGTCGAAATCGCGCCTTTCCACCGCGCCGACCTCGGCCCCCATGCGGTGCAGCGCGGCAAGGCCGGCCCGGCGCACCACGTCTTCCAGATCGGCCCCGGTGAAGCGCTCGGTCTGGGCGGCGATCGCGGCGAGATCGACATCGGCGGCCAACGGCATCCTGGCGGTGTGGATCGCAAGGATATGCGCCCGGCCGGCCGTGTCGGGGGTGCCGACATAGACCAGCTCGTCAAAGCGCCCGGGGCGCAGCAGCGCCGGATCGACCAGCGCCGGGCGGTTGGTCGCCCCGATCACCACCACCGATTGCAGCTCCTCGAGCCCGTCCATCTCGGCAAGGATGGTGTTGACCACCCGGCCCGTGACCTGCGGCTCGCCCTGGCCCGAGCCGCGCGCGGGCACGAGCGAATCGATCTCGTCGATAAAGAGGACGCAAGGGGCCACCGCGCGGGCGCGGGCGAACAGCCGGGCGATCTGCTGCTCGCTCTCGCCATACCACTTGGACAGCAGATCGGAGGACTTGACCGAGATGAAATTGGCCTCGGCCTCCTTGGCCACGGCCTTGGCCAGCAAGGTCTTGCCGGTGCCGGGCGGGCCATAGAGCAGGAAGCCCTTGGCCGGGCGGATGCCAAGGCGGCGGAAGGCCTCGGGGTGCCTGAGCGGCAGTTCGATCCCTTCCTTGAGCTTGGCGATCGCCTCGTCCGCCCCGCCGATATCCGCCCAGCCGATATCGGGCACCTGCACCATCACCTCGCGCATCGCGCTCGGCTGGACGCGCTTCAGCGCCGCGAGAAAATCCTCGCGGCCGACATTGAGATCGTCGAGCACGTCGGGCGGAATGGTGCGCGCGTCGAGATCGAGCCGGGGCATGATCCGCCGCACCGCCTCGATCGCCGCCTCGCGCGCCAGCGCGGCGATATCGGCGCCGACGAAGCCGTGGGTGACGCGCGCCAATTCGTCGAGATCGACATTCTGGCTGAGCGGCATCCCGCGGGTGTGGATGCCGAGGATCTCGCGCCGCCCGCGCTGATCGGGCACGCCGATCACGATCTCGCGGTCAAAGCGCCCGGGCCGGCGCAGCGCCTCGTCGATCGCATCGGGCCGGTTGGTGGCGGCGATGACGACGAGGTTGGCGCGCTTTTCCAGCCCGTCCATCAGGGTGAGCAGCTGGGCAACCAGGCGCTTTTCCGCCTCGCCCGGCACCTGGGTGCGCTTGGGCGCGATCGAATCGATCTCGTCGATGAAGATGATCGCCGGGGCGGCGCGGGTGGCTTCCTCGAACACCTCGCGCAGGCGCTTTTCCGATTCGCCATAGCCCGAGCCCATGATTTCCGGGCCGTTGATGGTGAAGAACTCGGCATCGCTCTCATTGGCGACCGCCTGGGCAAGGCGGGTCTTGCCCGTGCCCGGGGGGCCATGGAGCAGCACGCCCTTGGGCGGCTCGACCCCGAGGCGGGTGAAGAGCTCGGGATAGCGCAGCGGCAGCTCGACCATCTCGCGCAGCGCCCGGATGGTCTCCTCCATCCCGCCGACATCATCGTAATTGACCAGCGCCCGGGCATCGCGCGGCTCCTCGAACTCGGCGCGCAGCTCGACCTCGGTGTTCTCGTCGATATGGACGATGCCCTTGGGTGTGGTCGAGGCGACGGTGAGGCGGATTTGCGTCAGCGCATAGGCCGGGGCGCGCAGCAATTGGCGCACGTCGGGCGGCATGTTCTGCACCGGCTGCTGGCCGGTGGTGGCGACGAGATCGCCGGCCACCAGCGGGCGGCGGAAGAAATTGCGCTTCAGCGCCTGGGTCGGCCCCTGGAGGCGCATGTCGCGCTGGGCCGGGGCGAAGACCACGCGGGTGGCAGGGCGCGATTCGGCCCGGGCGATCTCGACATGCTCGCCCGAGGCGCCCTGGGCATTGCCGCGCTGGAGCCCGTCGAGGCGCACGAGATCGAGCCCGTCATCCTCGGGATAGGCGGCCATGGCGATCGCGGCGGTGGTGCGCTTGCCGCGGATCTCGACCACATCACCTTCGGTGATCCCGAGCTTCTGGAAGGCCGAACGCGGGATGCGGGCGATCCCGGCACCCGATTCCTCCTGGCGCGCCGCGGCGACCTGCAGGCGCACGGTGCGCGAGGGGGGAGCGGCGGTATCGGCATCGGCCATGAAGGGATTCCTGTGCTGCTGCTGCGCTCGTTGGCAGCCCGATAGCTAGGAACCGGCGCGCGTGAATGCAATCAGGATGCGGCAAGGCAGGCGGAAGCACGGGGGCGCGGGAAGCGAGGCCCGAAGCCCGGCCGCGCCGAGGGGCCGGCGCCGGGCAAGAAAAAGGCCCGGCGCGCCCATGGATTTGTGCCGGGCAAGAAAAAGGCCCGGCGTGCCGATGGATTTGTGCCGGGCAAGAAAAAGGCCCGGCACTGGGGCCGGGCCTGGAAAGTTTGGGAGAGGATGCCTGAAAGGCGCTTTTGCAATGCAGCATTTTTGCCCACGGCGCAAGTGCGAAACCCGCATAGTTGATTGCAAAAGACGCAATTATGTGGCGGATACGTTCAACTTGGTTCAGCAACTTGCAAAGAATCTGCCTATTTCGTGAGCAATAGCCCAAGACGTGGGCAATCTCGCGGCTCCGTCATCATACTGCAATGCAACATGAAAGTTGATTCGGATTTTGCCGCGCCCGGGCGTGACAGCGCAGCGCAAATTGCCTAATCAGCCTCTCGGCACCCGCCCCGTGCCGGGGCGCGATCCGCCAGAGTGAAGCGAGGCAGGACCTGATGAACAAGCTCTACCCCGATGCCGCCAGCGCGCTCGACGGGCTGCTCAGGAACGACATGCTCATTGCCGCCGGGGGATTCGGCCTTTGCGGCCTGCCCGAGAGGCTGCTGGACGCGATTCGTGACAGCGGCGTGACTGGCCTCACCTTTGCCAGCAACAACGCCGGGATCGACAATGAGGGCATCGGCAAGCTGCTGCGCACCCGCCAGGTGAAGAAGATGATCAGCTCCTATGTCGGGGAAAACAAGGAGTTTGAACGCCAGTACCTTGCCGGCGAGCTCGAGGTCGAGTTCTGCCCGCAGGGCACGCTGGCCGAGCGGATGCGCGCCGGCGGCGCGGGCATCCCGGCCTTCTACACCCGCACCGGGGTCGGCACCTTGGTGGCCGAGGGCAAGGAGCACAAGCAATTCCCCGATCGTGACGGGGTGATGCAGACCTACATCCTCGAGCGCGGCATCTTTGCCGACCTTGCGATCATCAAGGCGTGGAAGGCTGACGAAACCGGCAATCTCGTGTTCCGCAAGACCGCGCGCAACTTCAACCTGCCGGCGGCGACCTGCGGCAAGGTCTGCGTCGCCGAGGTCGAGGAAGTGGTGCCCGCCGGCAGCCTCGATCCCGATCACATCCACCTGCCCGGAGTCTATGTGCACCGCTTCATCTGCGGCGCGCCTTACGAGAAGAAGATCGAGTTTCGCACCGTGCGCCAGCGGGAGGCGGCGTGATGCGGCGGCGGGCCCTTGCCGCGCCGCTGGCGCTGCTCGCGGCAAGCGCGCTGTCGGGCTGCGCGGCGGTGGCGATCCCGGCGCTCGCCGGGGCGGGGATGCTGGGCACCCAGATCGACGGAAAGGACGCCAGTGCGGCCCGCCCCGAGGCCGTGGCCAGGCAGACGGCGCCTGCCGCACCTGCCGTTCCCGCCACGCCCGCGCCGCAACCAGCCCCCGCGCCTGCTCCGGCACCTGCCGCCGAGGTGCTGGCCGTGGCCGAACCGGCCCCGGTCCCGGCCCCGGCAGCGCCCCCTGCCTCGCCACCTGCCGCGCCGCCGATGCGCGAAGCCGCACCGCAAGCAGCGGCCGCAGCACGCGCCCAGCCCGCTCCTGAGCCGGCCCCGCCACCGCCCCCGACCTCAGCCCCGCCGGCGGCAGGCGCCGCGGTGGAGACGGCCGCCAGCGCAGCACCGGGCGCGCCGCGGGCCTATCCCGATCCGGCCCAGCCGCTCGCCCAGGACCAGCTCGGCTTTGCCCGCTTCGTGCGCTTCGGCCAGGCCTCGGCGCTCGGGGCGCGCCAGGGTGCCCAACTCAATTCGGCGATCCTTGCCGATCCGGTGGCGCTCGATGGCAAGCGCCGCCGCTGCGTGCCGGGCGAACAGCTGGTGGTGGTGATCGACCTTGATCCGGCCGGCGGGGTTTTTACGCCCCCCGCCGATCCGCCCAGGCAGCCGGGGCTCGCGCTTGGCCTTGCGGTGCTGCGCGCCGAGGGGGTCGAGATCGCCTGGTTCTCCGACCTTCCCACCACCCAGTCGGGCGCCTTGCGCACCGCGCTCGAGCGTTCCGGGCTCGATCCGCGCGGGCAGGACATCATCTCGCTGCGCCGCGACGAGAGCGACAGCAAGGATGCGCGCCGGAACAACCTTGCCGGCCTCACCTGCATCGTCGCCATCGCCGGGGACGAGCGGCCTGATTTCGACCTGCGTTTTCGCTACCTGCGCAATCCCGAGGCCGGGGCCGGGCTGGAGCCGCTGATCGGCGATGGCTGGTTCCTGATCCCGCCGCTTCTGGGCAATTGAGGAAAATCCCCCGATGACCACGCTTCCCCCCGGCTGGAGCCGCGACGAAATGGCGATGCGCGCCGCGCGCGAGCTCAAGGATGGTTATTACGTCAATCTCGGCATCGGCATCCCGACACTGGTGGCCAACCACATCCCGGAAGGGATGATGGTGACGCTCCAGAGCGAGAACGGGATGCTCGGCATCGGCCCCTTCCCTTATGAGGACGAGGTCGATCCCGATCTGATCAACGCCGGCAAGCAGACCATCTCCGAGCTGCCGCACAGCGCCTATTTCGACAGCGCGACGAGCTTTGCCATGATCCGCGGCGGGCATATCGATCTCACCGTGCTCGGCGCGATGGAAGTGGCCGAGAACGGCGACATCGCCAACTGGATGATCCCGGGCAAGATGATCAAGGGCATGGGCGGGGCGATGGACCTGGTGGCCGGGGTCAAGAAGATCATCGTGGTGATGGATCACACCGCCAAGGATGGCAGTCCCAAGTTCGTCCCGCGCTGCACCCTGCCGCTTACCGGCGCGGGCGTGGTGGACATGATCATCACCAATCTCGGCGTGTTCCAGCGCCCCGATCACAATGCGCCCTTCCGCCTGATCGAACGCGCCCCGGGCGTGAGCCTTGAAGACATCGCCCGCGCCACCACCGCCCATTACGAGGTGTGATGCCGCGTGCGGCCGCGCTCGGCGCCCTGGCCCTGGTGGCGATGATCGGCGCGATGCGCGCCTTCGTCTCGCCGCCGCGGCTGCTCTCGCAGCTTGACCGGCTGGCCGGCGGGCAGGCAGGGGCACGCTTGCTGGCCGAAGGCGTCCCCTTCGGCACGCACGGCCAGCGTCTCGACATCTGGGGCCCCAAGGGCGAGGCAGGCGCGCCGCTGCCGGTGGTGATCTTCTGGTATGGCGGCGGCTGGGCCAAGGGCGAGCGCACCTCCTATGCCTTTGCCGGGCGGGCGCTCGCGCGGGCCGGGTTCCTCGTGGCGATCCCCGATTATCGCAAGGTGCCCGCGGTGCATTTTCCCGCCTTCCTCGACGATGGGGCCGAGGCTGTCGCCTGGGTGGACGCCAATATCGCGCGCTTTGGCGGCGATCGGGCGCGGGTGGCGGTGATGGGCCATTCGGCGGGAGCCTGGCAGGCGGTGATGCTCGCGCTCGATGAGCGGCGGCTGGCGGCGCGCGGCGTGGCGCCGGGCTTCATCAAGGCGGGCGTGGGCATTGCCGGGCCTTACGACTTCCACCCCTTCACCTCCGAGCGCGCGATCGCCGCCATGGGCCGCTGGCCGCGCCCCGCAGAAACCCAGCCGATCACCTTCGCGCGCGCCGATGCCCCGCCGCTGCTGCTGGTAACCTCGGACGGGGATAGGACCGTGCGCAAGCAGAACGCCATCAACCTCGCCGCGCGGCTGCGCGAACTGGGCGCGCCGGTGGAGCTCAGGAACCATGGCCCCTTGACCCACGAGGAGGTGGTGATGGCGCTCGCGGTGCCGTTCAGGGCCAAGGGGCCGGTGCTGGCCGAGAGCCTGGCCTTCCTCAAGGCCGCGATGGGAGAGTGAGGCGATGTGGCTGGCCGAACCGCGCAACCCCCAGGCTCCGCTTGCCGGGCTCAAGGTGATCGAGCTTGCCCGGGTGCTCGCTGGCCCCTTCTGCGGGCAGATCCTCGCCGATCTCGGGGCGGATGTGATCAAGGTCGAAAGCCCCGAGGGCGATGGCACCCGCGCCTGGGGCCCGCCCTGGATCACGCGGCGCGATGCCAGCGGCAAGGTGCACCGCGAGGCGGCCTATTACCACGCCTGCAACCGCGGCAAGCGCGCGATCATCGCCGATTTCGACAACGAACAGGATCTCGCGCGGGTCAAGGCGCTGTGCGCGAGCGCCGATGTGCTGATCGAGAACTTCAAGACCGGCAGCCTTGCGCGCTTCGGGCTCGATTATCCTGCGCTTGCCGCGGCCAATCCGGGGCTGGTCTATTGCTCGATCACCGGCTTCGGGCAGACCGGCCCGCGCGCGCACGAGGCGGGCTATGATTTCGTCATCCAGGGGATGAGCGGCTTCATGGCGCTCACCGGCGCGCCCGAGGGCGAGCCGGTCAAGATGGGCGTTTCGATCAGCGATCTGGCCACCGGGGTGTGGGCCGCCACTGCGATCCAGGCGGCGCTGCTGATGCGCGCGCGCACCGGCCGGGGCCAGCAGGTGGACATGAGCCTGCTCGATTGCTCGGTCGGCCTGCTTGCCAATCAGGCGAGCTATTATTTCGCCACAGGGCAAAATCCGCCGCGCATGGGCAATGCCCATGCCCAGGTGGCGCCCTATGGCGTCTATCCGGTGCGCGATGGGCACGTGATCCTGGCCCCGGCCAATGACCGGCTGTTTGCGCGGCTGATGGCGCTGCTCGGCCTAGCCGAGCTGGCGCAGGATTCGCGCTTTGCCACCAATGCCGATCGCACCGCCAACGCCAGTGCGCTCGATGCCGCGATCGCCGCCGCCACCGCCGGGTGGAACAAGGCCGCGCTGCTCGATGCCTGCCACAAGGCCGGCATTCCCGCCGGGCCGATCAACCGGCTCGACGAGGTCTTTGCCGATCCCCAGGTGATCGCGCGCGGGATGCGGGTGGAGCTTGGCGGGGTGCCGGGGGTGCGCAGCCCCTTCACCTTCTCGGAAGGCCAGCTGGCGCTCGACCGGCCCTCGCCGCTCCACGGCGAGGACGGCTAGGACAGCCGCCGCGCCGCCGCGCGCCACAGGCGTTCAAACGGTCCCTGGCCAAAGCGCTCCGCCCACCAGGGCGACCAGGCGAGCATCACCGCCACCGGCACCGCGCCGAGCGCCAGCGCCTGCCAGCGCGTCACCGCGCCGAACAGCCCCAGCCCCCAGGGCGCAAAGAGCGCCGCGAGGATGAGGCTCGTCAGCAGATAATTGGACAGCGACAGGCGCCCGGCCATGGCCAGGCGCCGGGCCAGCCCGCGCTCGGCCTTGATGAAGGCCATGGCGAGCGCGGCATAGCTGACCGCGAGCGCCACGTCGAAAGGCGCGGAGAGCACCAGCGCCACCGGGCCGACCAGCGCCGCCGGAAAGCCCGCGACCTCGAGCCAGGCGGCAAGGCCAAGGAGTGCGGGCAGCGCCACCAGCGCGCACCCCCCGGCCAGCCGCTGGAGCCAGAACAGGCGCCAGCCGCCGCGCAGCATCCCGCCCTTCCACAGCCCCATGCCGAGCGCGATGGCCGCCAGGTTGAGCGGCAGCGCGGCGATCAGCACCCCCATCTGCGCCGGGATCGCGCCGGCCCGGCGCACCGCGCGCTCGGCCAGCCCCTCGCGCCCCTGCTCGAGCAGCATGGTGATGACCATGGGATCGCGCCCGAACTGGCGCTCGGCAAAGATCAGGGCATCGCTGCCGATGCGGTGGCGCAAGTGATCGACGAGCGCGGGGCCGAGCGCGACCATGCCGAGCGCGACATGCACCACGAGAAGGCCGATCGCCACCGTCAGGAGCGCGCGGGCCGAAAGGCCGGCCAGCAGCGGCACGGCGAGGCCCGCCAGCGCATAGGCGCGCAGCACATCATTGCTGGCGAGCAATGTGGCATGGGCAAGGCCGATCACGAACAGCACCGCCATGCGGGCATAATGCGCGCGCCAGGGGTGGGTGGCGCCCTTCTCGAGCAGGATCAGGCACCCGGCGCCGAACAGCATGGCAAAGAGGGTGCGGAACTTGTCCTCGATGAAGACGAAGCTCACCAGCCACACCCAACGGTCTGCCGGGCCGATCCCGCCATAGGCCAGCGGGTTGTAATAGGCCGGGCCCGGCAGGGCGAAGGCGTGGACATTCATCGCCACGATCCCCGCAACCGCGATCCCGCGCAGCGCATCGAGCGCCGGGATGCGCGCGGGCGCAGAAGTGGCGGGGAGCGGCGGGGGTGCAGTCACGGCCACACCCCTTAGCCCAAGGCTCAGGCGAGCGCAGCCTTCAGATCATCGACGAGGTCGAGCCGCTCCCAGGGGAAGAAGTCGCCCTCGGGCGTGCGGCCGAAATGGCCATAGGCGGCGGTGCGCTGGTAAATCGGCTTGTTGAGGCCAAGATGCGTGCGGATCGCGCGCGGGGTCAGCCCGCCGAGCTTGGCGATCCCGAGGATCGCCTGTTCGATCTTGTCATCGCCGACCTTGCCGGTCTCGTGCGTATCGACATAGAGCGAGAGCGGCCTGGAAACGCCGATGGCATAGGCGATCTGGATGGTGCAGCGCGTGGCGAGCCCTGCGGCCACAACGTTCTTGGCAAGATAGCGGGTGATGTAGGCGGCCGAACGGTCAACCTTGGTCGGGTCCTTGCCGCTGAAGGCGCCGCCGCCGTGCGGGGCCGCGCCGCCATAGGTATCGACGATGATCTTGCGCCCGGTGAGGCCCGCATCGCCATCCGGCCCGCCGATCTCGAACTTGCCGGTGGGGTTGATGAAATATTCGGTCTCGCGCAGCAGCACCGGCGGGATCACGTCGGCGACGACCTTCTTGATATAGGCCTCAAGCTCGGCCTTCCTGGCCGGGTTGTCCTCGTCATAGCCGGGCTTGTGCTGGGTCGAGACCACCACCGCGGTCGCCGCCACCGGCAGCGAGCCTTCATAGCGCAGCGTTACCTGACTCTTGGCATCGGGCTCGAGAAAGGGCGCCGCGCCCGAATGGCGATCGGCGGCCATGCGCTCGAGGATCTTGTGGCTGTAATAGAGCGTTGCCGGCATGTAGCCCGGGGTCTCGTCGGTGGCATAGCCGAACATGATCCCCTGGTCGCCCGCGCCCTCATCCTTGTTCTCGCCCGCATCCACTCCCTGGGCGATGTGGGCGGATTGGCCGTGGAGGTTGTTCTCGAAGCGCAAGGTCTGCCAGTGGAAGCCGTCCTGCTCATAGCCGATGCGCTTGACGGTCTCGCGCACAACCTGTTCGATCTCCTCCTTGGCACCCGGCGCCCACGCGCCGTTCTCGTAGACGCCCTTGCAGCGGATTTCCCCCGCCAGCACCACGAGGTTGGTGGTGGTGAGGGTCTCGCAGGCCACGCGCGCCTCGGGGTCCTTCGAGAGGAACAGGTCGACGATCGCGTCCGAAATCTGGTCGGAAACCTTGTCGGGGTGGCCTTCGGAAACGCTTTCGGAGGTGAAGAGGTAGGTGGTGCGCATGGGTTCCCCGGGGGTTGGCGGTCACAGGATCGCGGCCCGACGCGTCGCCTTATGGAGATATAAGGAAACCTTTATGTCCGGCCCTTGGGCCTGCCCTAGCCGCGGGCGCGGGCAAGCGCAAGCACTCTCGGCAGGGCAAGGCCGAGGCCGATCAAGAGCCCGGCCCAGCCGAGCGTGAGCCACTGGCCGAGCCGGGCGAACAGGGTGGGCGGCTTGGCCGCAGGCACGAGGCCTTCGCGCCTTGCAGCCTTGCCCGGGCCGATCGCCGCCCTCACGATCCCTTGCGCATCGATCACCGCGGAAATGCCGGTGGTGGTCGAACGCAGCACCGGCAGGCCTTCCTCGAGCGCGCGCATCCGCGCCTGTGCCAGGTGCTGCGGCGGCCCCCACCAGCCGAACCAGCCATCATTGGAAGGGTTGAAGATGTAATCGGGCCGGTTCGCGCGATCGACCACCTCGCCGGAAAAGACGATTTCGTAACAGATCTGGATCCCCGCCTTTCCGTGCGCGCCGAGATCGAGCGTGCGCGGCCCCGGCCCGGGCACATAGTCGATGCTGCCGGCCACCAGCCGCGAGAGGCCGAGCGGCGAAAGCAGCGCGCGCAGCGGCAGATATTCGCCATAGGGCACGAGGTGCGCCTTGTCGTAGCCGGCAACGATCCGCCCCGCGCCATCGAGCGCCATCACCGAATTGCGCGCGCTGACCGCGGCGGGCAGGCCATCGGCGCGCTGGCCGATGTTGAGATTGACCACCCCGGTGAGCAGGATCGATCGCGGCCCGATCACCCGGGCGATGCGCGCGCGGGCGAAGGCGGGATCGCCCCCGGCGGTCATCTGGAGATAGTAGCGGGCCGGATAGCCATCCTCGAGATAGTCGGGCACCCCGCTTTCGGGCCACAGCACGATGCGCGCCTGGCCCGCCCCCGGCGCGGTGAGGCGGGCAAGGCGGGCGAACTGCGCCTCGAACTTGGCGCCGTCGTTGATCTCGGACTGCGGGATAAAGGGCTGGACGAGGGTGTAGCGCAGGGAGGATTCGCCGCGCACCTGCCCCGGCGCGTGCATCGCCAACCCCAGCCCTGCCGTCAGCGCCGCGCCGGCAAGCCAGCGGCGGGCGGCAAGCGCGGCCAGCAGCAGCCCTGCCAACAGCAGCGTCAGCCCCGAAAGCGCATAGGTGCCCATCCACGGCAGCACCATCGCCGCGCCCGGCTGCGCCCACCCGCCGAGCAGCATCAGCCCGAGCGGTGGCCAGGGATAGCCGGTAAAGGCCCAGCCACGTAAGGCTTCGGTGACGATCCACGCGCCCGCGAGCACCAGGGCGAAGGCCCAGAGCGGGCGCTTCCGCGCCAGCAGGTGCGCGGCCAAGGCCGCCAGCGCGGGATAGCAGGCGAGATAGAGGCACAAGAGCGGCACCGCCACCCAGCCCAAGGCCTCGGGCATCTTGGCCTGGTGGGTGAAGGCGGTGGCGATCCAGTTGTTGGCGAGCGTCAGATGCGCCCAGCCGAAGCACCAGCCGCGCGTCAGCGCCTGCTTCCAGTTCTCGGCGGAATGGGTGAGCCAGACGAACCCTGCCAGCGCAGCAAGGCCGAGCGGCCAGAGGTGGAGCGGCGGATAGGCGCAGGCGGCGATCAGCCCGAGCGCAAGCGCGGCCAATATCGGCCAGCGCTGCGCCAGCGCGGGCACCGCCGCCAGCCACCCCGCCATGAAGGCCTACTCGACGGCTTCGAGCGCGCCGCTTTCGCCGCCCGCATCATCCGAGCGGATCGGGGGCGGGAGGATCGAGGAGTCGATGCCGTTCTGGTCAGCTGTCCGGGCGCTGTCCTCGGCGCGCCGGCGCGGCCTGCGCCCGCGGGCCGGGCGGGCCTCGCCGCTTTCGCCGCTCTCGCCGCTCCCGCTCGCCCCGCCCGTTTCGTCAGCGGCTGCGTCGCGTTCGGCCTTGCGGGGACGTTCACCCCCATCGCGCGCCTTGCGCTGCTGGCGCCGTGCGCGCCCGCGCGCCTCCTCGCGCGGCTCGGCCTCATCGCCCTGCGGCTCGGCGGCAAGGAAGCTTTCGCCCTCCTGCCCCGGCTCACCCTCGACGATCTCGGCCTCGGCGCCGGCGCGGGGCTGTTCATAGGGCGCGCGCGTGGGGGTGTCGCTGCGCCGGCCACGGTCGAAATCGAAATCGTCGTCGAAATCCTCCGCCGCCTCGCGCTCCTCGTGGCGCCGCGCGCCGCCGCGCTGCTCCTCGGCCCGCGCCTTGTTGTCGGCGATCACGCGGAAATAGTGATCGGCAAATTGCAGGTAATATTCCATCTGCACCCGATCGCCATTGTGCTGGGCGTCCTGGGCGAGCTTGCGGTATTTCTCGAGCATCTGCGGGGCATTGCCCCGGGCACGGCTATCGATGCGGTTGAGCTGGTTGCCGTTGCCACCCTGATTGCGGTTGCCGCGGCCACGGCGGCGGTTGTTCCGGTTGTTGTTATTCAAGGAAAGCGTTCCTTAATCAGCGGCCCGGGGCGATCGTGCCTGCCCGCGCGGCCCTCAGACCCCTTGCCCTTGCGCGTCACCGCCCGGCCCGGCCAGAGAGTGCCGCGCGCTCCGCGCTGCCATGGCCGGGGGCAAGCCCATGCGGCCGGGTTGAAGCGATAAGTGGAGCTTGGCTCAGCGGTTTGCGCCCTTCGCAAACCGTCCGGCCCGATTCGGGAGGTAGCGATGGCGAGGCGCTTTGCCAAGCCCTAGGCGCGATTTGCCCACCGCAGCGCCAGCACGCGCGGCCTTCCCGCAAGATCGCGGCGCAGCTCGGCCTCCAGCCCGGCTGCCGCGGCCAGCGCGCTGACCGCCTCGGCCTGGCGCGCCCCGATCTCGACCAGCGCGATTGCCCCCGGGTTCATCAGCCCGGGCAATTGCGGCAGGAGCACACGGTAGGCATCGAGCCCGTCCGCCCCGGCAAACAGCGCCCCATGCGGCTCGAAGGCGCGCACCTGGCGGGCGAGCGCAGCGCCTTGCTCGACATAGGGCGGGTTGCACAAGACAAGGTCAAAGGTGCCAAGATCATCGGCCCAGCCGGGGACGGTCCAGTCGCGCAAGGCAAAGCGCGTCCGCGCTTCCAGCCCGAGTGCTGCGGCATTGTCCGCAGCCACGGCGAGCGCCGCCGCGCAGCGGTCGATCCCCAAGCCTTGGGCCGCGCCGAGATGGACAAGCGCCGCGAGCAGCAAGGCGCCCGAGCCGGTGCCAAGATCGAGCACGCGGGCCGCATCTCGCTTCGCCTCGAGCGCGGCGGCAACCAGCGTCTCGCTGTCGGCGCGCGGGATCAGGGTGGCGGGGGTGACGCGAAGCTCAAGACCAAAGAATTGCTGGAGCCCGGTGATATAGGCGACCGGCTCATGCGCGGCGCGCCGCTCCACCAGCGCGGCAAAGCCCTCCGGGGCGGGATCGTCCATATGGCGCAGCAGCAGCTCCGAGCGCGTCACGCCAAGCAGGTGCGCCATCAGCAATTCGGCATCGAGCCGCGCCGTATCGCTCACCCCAGCGAGCCGCGCGGCGGCAGCGCGGATCGCCGCGCCGGTGCGCATCACGCCGAAAGCGCAGCGAGGCGGCGCGCCTCATCCGCGGCGATCAGCGCCGAGATCAGCTCATCGAGCCCCGGGCCGGCGAGCACCTCGTCGAGCTTGTGCAGCGTGAGGCCGATGCGGTGATCGGTGACGCGCCCCTGGGGGAAATTGTAGGTGCGGATGCGCTCGGACCGGTCGCCGCTGCCCACCATCGCCCGGCGCGCCTCGGCCTCAGCGCCCTCGGCCGCGGCGCGCTGGGCCTCGTAAAGCCGCGCGCGCAGCACCTGCATCGCCTTCTCGCGGTTCTTGTGCTGGCTGCGCGCGTCCTGACAGGTGACCACGGTGCCGGTGGGCAGGTGGGTGATGCGCACCGCCGAATCGGTGGTGTTGACATGCTGCCCGCCCGCACCGCTGGCGCGATAGACATCGATCTTGAGGTCCTTCTCCTCGATGGCGACGTCCACCTCGTCAGGCTCGGGCAGCACGGCGACAGTGGCGGCGGAGGTGTGGATGCGCCCGCCGCTTTCGGTCACCGGCACGCGCTGCACGCGGTGGACCCCGCTTTCGAACTTGAGCCTGGCAAAGACGCCCGCGCCAGAGACCTCGGCGATCACTTCCTTGAACCCGCCGATATCCGAGGCGTTGATGCTCACCGGCTCGATCCGCCAGCCCTGCGTGGCGGCATAGCGTTCGTACATGCGATAAAGATCGGCAGCAAAGAGCGCGGCCTCCTCACCCCCGGTGCCGGCGCGGATTTCGAGCATGGCCGAGCGGCTGTCCGCCGCATCGCGCGGCAGCAGCGCGATGGCGAGGCGGCGTTCGAGCTCGGGCAGGCTCGCCTTGAGCGCAGCGAGTTCCTCCTCGGCCATGGCCTTCATTTCCGGATCGGCGAGCATCTCGGTGAGGTCCGCGATCTCCTCACGCGCGGCCTTGACCGCGGCGGCGATCCTGGCGACGGGTTCAAGCTCGGCATAATCGCGCGAGGCGCGCACGAAGGCCTCGCCCTCGAGCGTGCCCGAGGCCATGCGCGCTTCAAGCTCGGCAAAGCGATGCGCGATCTGATCAAGCCGTTCGGGGGGGATGTGCATCAGCGCGCCAGCACCAGGGTTTCAAGCGCGGCTGCGGTGGGGCTGCCATCGCCCAGCAGCCGGATGGTCTCGCCGGTCCCGGCCACGGGGAAGGACACGAGCGCATGGGCGGGGATCTTGCGGGCCTTGTCGAAGCGCTTCTTGGGCGAACCGCTCGCCACAAGCTCGCTGGCAAATCCGGCCTGTCGCAGACGCCCCAGCAAGGCGATCGCATCGGCGAGCCGCGCGTCGTTCTCAACCACGATCACCGCATCGGCCCGCGGTTCCTCCCGCGCGCCCACCAGCATCGCCAGCCGCTCGATCCCCGCGGCCCAGCCCACCGCGGGTGTGGGCGGCCCGCCGAGGCTTTCGATCAGGCCGTCATAGCGCCCGCCGCCCAGCACCGTGCTCTGCGCACCAAGCGCCGCGGCCGCGGCGCTGCCTGCATCGGGGATGAACTCGAAGGCGGTGTGGCGATAATAGTCGAGCCCGCGCACCAGCGCCGGGGCGCGCACCCACCTCACGCCCGCCGCATCAAGCCCGCTGGTGAGCGCGGCGAAGAAGCCTTGCGCCTCGTCCGAGAGGAAATCGTCGATTCTCGGCGCGTCGGCCAGAAAGGGCCGGTCCCGCGGATCCTTGGAATCGAGGATGCGCAGCGGGTTCTTCTCCAGCCGTTCCTGCGATTCCTCGGAAAGCTCGCCCTTCACTGCGCGGAAGTGCGCGACCAGCGCCGCGCGCCATGCTTCGCGGCTCGCCCCATCGCCCAGCGTGTTGAGATGGAGCGTCACATCGCTGATGCCGAGTTCGCGTAAGAGCTGATCGGCCATCGCCAGCAGCTCGACATCGGCCTGCGGCTCGGGAGCGCCGATCACTTCGGCGTCGATCTGGTGGAACTGGCGATAGCGGCCCTTCTGCGGACGCTCGTAGCGGAACAGCGGCCCGTGGGTCGCCACCTTCAGCGGCGCATGTTGCTGCCAGCCATTGGTGAGAAAGGCCCGTGCGATCCCGGCGGTGAATTCAGGGCGCAAGGTGAGCGATTCCCCGCCCCTGTCCTCGAAGGAATACATCTCCTTGGAGACGACATCGGTGGTCTCGCCGAGCGAGCGGGCGAAGACCTCGGTGCGCTCGAACACCGGCATTTCCACCCGGCGGAAACGATAGAGGCGGCGGATGCGCTCGAAGGTCTCGACCACATGGGCAAAGGCCTCGGCCTCGGGGCCGAAGATGTCCTGGGTGCCGCGGATGGCCTGGGGCGTTTTCTTGCTCATTGCGCCCGCGCGATTAGGCCCACGCAGCCCCTTTCGCAATCCTGCGCCACCATCTAAGGGGCTTGAACAATCCTCTCCCTTGCCAACCGCACAAGAGAACAACCATGCGCATCGACAAGATCTCGACCGGCCTCAATCCGCCTGACGATCTGCACGTGATCATCGAGGTGCCCACCGGGGGCGAGCCGGTGAAATACGAGTTCGACAAGGAATCGGGAGCGCTGTTCGTCGATCGCATCCTTCACACCCCGATGCGCTATCCGGCCAATTATGGCTTCGTGCCGCACACGCTCTCGCCCGATGGCGATCCGCTCGATGCGCTGGTGATCTCGCGCTCGCCCTTCATCCCGGGCTGCGTGGTGCGCGCCCGCCCGATCGGCGTGCTCCATCTCGAGGACGAGCAGGGCGGCGATGAGAAGCTGGTCTGCGTGCCGGTGAACGAGACCTTCCCCTATTATGCCGAAGTGGCCGAAACCAGCGATCTGCCCAACATCATCTTTCAGCAGATCGAGCACTTCTTCACCCACTACAAGGATCTGGAGACCGAAAAGTGGGTGCGCGTGGGCCGCTGGGGCAATGCCGCCGAGGCGCGGCAGATCACCATCGAGGCGATCGAACGCCACGAGGCCGGGCGGGACAAGGCCGAGGGCTGAGCCCGCGGCCTACAGCAGGCTGAGCAGCGCCTTGAACGCGAGGGCAAGGGCAAAGGGCAGGCCGATGGCCACGGCCCACAGCGCGGTCACGTCGCGGCGGAAGGCGGCGGCGAAGGCCGGATCGCCCGCCTCCGCCTCGCTCAGCACCGCCCAGCGCTTTTCATACCAGCGGCACAGCGGAATGATCCCGGCGACCAGCACGATCAGGGCAAGATAGGGCAGGAGGCTCGAGGAGCCTTCGGCCAGCGCCTTGACCGTGACGAAGATCTGCAACGCGGTATAGACCAGGAGGCCATAGGCGACATGATCGCTCATCGCCTTGCGCCAGTCACGCGCGCGCCCCTCACTCCGCGCCGGTTCGGCAGGCTTTCCCATAAGACCGCTCCCCAAGGGCCTGTGTCAGGCGCGGAGTATCGCAAAGGGGCCGCCAACTTGCAAGAAGCCGCGCAAATCCGCCATTTTGTTGCATGTTCTGCAAGAGTAGTGCGGCAAGCTGCGCGAATCGCTTGGCCTTTGCCGGGGCCGCGCGGGCAGGCGCCAGGGTTAAGCAAAAATCCTGCCAAACCCCCGCGGGGCCTTTCCTGCGGCGGCAGGCCTGCTAAAGACGGGGCCGCATGAACAGCGCCCTTCGCACCGATCCGGCCCCCACGGCCACGCCGATCCAGCCCACCGGCAGCGGGCTTGAGGTGATTTCGATCGCCAAGAGCTACGACAAGCGCAGCGTGCTCACCGATATCTCGCTCAGCGTCGCCAAGGGCGAGGTGCTGGGCCTGCTTGGCCCCAATGGCGCGGGCAAGACCACCTGCTTCTATTCGATCATGGGGCTGGTGAAGCCCGATTCGGGCCGCATCCTGATGGATGGCGAGGATGTCACCAAGCTGCCGATGTATCGCCGCGCCATTCTTGGCCTTGGCTACCTGCCGCAGGAAACCAGCATCTTTCGCGGCATGACGGTGGAACAGAACATCAATTGCGTGCTCGAACTGGTCGAGCCGGACAAGGCCACCCGCGCGCACGAACTTGAACGCCTGCTCGAGGAGTTCGGCCTTGCCCGCCTGCGCGAAAGCCCGGCGATGGCGCTTTCGGGGGGTGAACGGCGGCGCTGCGAGATCGCCCGGGCGCTGGCGGCCAAGCCCTCGATCATGCTGCTCGATGAGCCCTTCGCGGGCATCGACCCGCTCTCGATCGCCGACATCCGCGATCTGGTGAAGGACCTCAAGCAGCGCGGCATCGGCGTGCTGATCACCGATCACAACGTGCGCGAGACGCTCGATATCGTCGATCGCGCCTGCATCATCTATGGCGGCCAGGTGCTGTTCTCCGGCTCCCCGCAGGAACTGGTCGCCGACGAGAACGTGCGGCGCCTCTATCTCGGCGAGAGCTTCACGCTCTAGCGCGGCCCGGCCATGGCGCTCGCTCCCCGCCTCGATATCAGGCAGACGCAAGCGCTGGTGATGACGCCGCAATTGCAGCAGGCGATCAAGCTGCTGGCGGCCTCCAATCTCGAGCTGGAAAGCTTCATCGCCGAGGCGCTCGAGGCCAATCCGCTGCTCGACACCGCCGCGCCTGCCGATCCGGGCGAGGCCGAGCGCCAGGAGAGCGCGCCCCCGCCCAGCGAGGAGGAAACCGCCGATACGCTGATGCGCGCCGGCGCCGGCGAAGCCGATGCCCCGTTCGATCTCGCCTCGGTCGATCGCGACTGGGACACGGGCGACGGGTCGGGGCCGGGCCGCGCCGATGCCGAATGGGGCGCGGCGGCAGGGGGAGGCGGCGATGCGCTCGAACTTGCCGACTGGGAACAGCGGCGCGCCGCCGAGGTGACGCTGGCCGAACATCTCGAGGCGCAGGTGGGCGCGCTCACCCGCGATCCGCGCGCCGCGGCCATCGCCCGCCACATCATCGGCCTGCTCGACGAGGCGGGCTACCTTGCCACCCCGATCGCAGAGGTGGCCGAGGATCTCGGGGTGGCGCTTGACGAGGCCGAGGCCGGCCTCGCGCTGGTGCAATCGCTCGAGCCTGCCGGCGTGGGCGCGCGCAGCCTTGCCGAGTGCCTCGCCATCCAGGCGCGCGAGGCCGATCGCTACGATCCGTGCATGGCAACGCTGATCGCCAATCTCGAAGCGCTCGCGCGCGGCGAGATCGAAAGGCTCAAGCGCCTGTGCCGGGTGGATGACGAGGATTTTGCCGAGATGCTGCGCGAGTTGCGCAGCTACGATCCGCGCCCCGGCCTTGCCTTTGCCAGCGCGGCGAGCCCGGCGGTGGTGCCCGACATCCTCGTCACCGCCAATGCCGCAGGCGGCTGGGACATCGCCCTCAACGAGGAGACCTTGCCGCGGCTGATCGTCAATCGCGGCTATTATCTCGAATTGAACCGCGGGGCGACCAACAAGAACTCGCAAGCCTGGCTCAAGGAGAAGCTCGCCGATGCCCATTGGCTGATCCGCGCGCTCGACCAGCGGCAGAAGACCATCCTCAAGACCACCGCCGAGATCGTGCGCCAGCAGGATGGCTTCTTCCGCCGCGGCGTCGCCGAATTGCGCCCGCTCACCCTGCGCGAGGTGGCCGAGGCGATCGGGATGCACGAAAGCACGGTCAGCCGGGTCACCAGCAACAAATATCTGTGGTGCGAGCGCGGCACGTTTGAACTCAAGTATTTCTTCACCAGCGGCGTCGCCTCGGCCGATGGCGAGGGCGCCTCGAGCGCGGCGATCAAGGCAAGGATCAAGGCGCTGATCGAGGCCGAGACGGCCAAGGCCATCCTCTCCGATCATCAATTGGCCGACATGCTGCGGCAGGAAGGCTATGACCTCGCCCGCCGCACCGTGGCAAAGTATCGCGAGGCGATCGGCATTGGCTCGAGCGCCGAGCGGCGGCGGGCGAAGAAGCTGGCGGGCATATCCTAGCGGTTTTGCCTGAAGTGACAGGCAAAGCGTAAACGCCGATGCTGGCAGGGCTTTTTGCCCGCCCGAGGTGTGACGCGAAAGACTCACCGGCAAACGTTAACGCGCTAAACCACTTATTAACCTTTTTTGGTGAGAAGTGGCGTGGTTAACAGGCTGCAACCTCTCCTGAGCGGGGGTTACCACGGGGAAGACAGGGGACAGAAATGCGCGTTCTGCTGATCGAAGACGAGCCGACCACCGCCAAGGCGATCGAGCTGATGCTCACCACCGAGGGGTTCAATGTCTATTCGACCGACCTTGGCGAGGAGGGTTTGGACCTCGGCAAGCTCTATGATTACGACATCATCCTGCTCGACCTCAACCTGCCCGACATGCACGGCTATGACGTGCTCAAGAAGCTGCGCGTCGCCAAGGTGCAGACCCCGGTGCTGATCCTTTCGGGCATTTCCGAGATGGATTCCAAGATCCGCTCCTTCGGCTTTGGCGCCGATGACTATGTCACCAAGCCCTTCCACCGCGAGGAACTGGTGGCGCGCATCTATGCCGTGGTGCGCCGGAGCAAGGGCCATTCGCAATCGGTGATCCGCACCGGCAAGCTGGCCGTCAACCTCGATGCCAAGACGGTCGAGGTCGATGGCGCGCGGGTGCACCTGACCGGCAAGGAATATGCGATGCTCGAGCTGCTCAGCTTGCGCAAGGGCACCACGCTCACCAAGGAAATGTTCCTCAACCACCTCTATGGCGGGATGGACGAGCCGGAACTCAAGATCATCGACGTGTTCATCTGCAAGCTGCGCAAGAAGCTGTCGCTGGCCTGCGGGGGCGAGAACTACATCGAGACCGTGTGGGGCCGCGGCTACGTGCTGCGCGATCCGGGCGAGGAAGTCGAGGCGGCGTGACTTGTTTTTCGCTCGCCCCTCCGGGCGAGCGTCCCCGGCACGTTTCGATCCTTGCAGGATC
The DNA here is from genome assembly GCA_046297575.1 of Erythrobacter cryptus. GTDB lineage: Bacteria > Pseudomonadota > Alphaproteobacteria > Sphingomonadales > Sphingomonadaceae > Erythrobacter > Erythrobacter cryptus_A. Next base: position 13,960 of record JBKBHR010000004.1, on the reverse strand, counting down.
GCGCGCCCGCGGGCGGCCAGTCGGCCTTGCGGCCCCTGGGGCCGGAACAGTGCCTTGAAGCAAACGTGAGCGCCCGGGGTGGAATATCCCCGGGCAGTTTTCTATGGGCCGCGCATGACCGCATTCAAGGACGGCGACCCGCTCACCATCGCCCGGCTCTATGGCCGTGCCCAGGGCAAGCCCCTGCGCGCGCGCCAGCAGGGGTTGGTCGATAACCTCCTGCCGCAGATCGCCGTGCCCGCCGAGGGGCCGGTGACGAGCGAGGTGCTGTTCGGCGATGCGCGCTCCCTGCATTTCGAGATCGGCTTTGGCGGGGGCGAGCACCTTGCCTACCGCGCCGATCTTCTGCCCGATCACGGCTTCATCGGCGCCGAACCCTTCCTCAACGGGGTGGCCCAGGCGCTTGCCCATATCGAGGAGCAGCGCCTCGCCAATATCCGGTTGCACCATGGTGATGCGCTGGAGGTGCTCCAGCGCATGCCCGATGGGGCGCTGACGATGCTCTACCTCCTCCACCCCGATCCCTGGCCCAAGGCCCGCCATGCCAAGCGACGGATGATGAATGATGGGCCGGTCAAGCTGTTCGCGCAGAAGATGAAGCCCGGCGGGGAGTTCCGGTTCAGCACCGATCACCCGGTCTATGTGCGCCACGCGCTGATGGTGATGCAGCGCCACACCGACCTGTTTGAATGGCTGGCGGAAAAGCCCGCCGATTGGCAGGTGCGCCCCTCTGGCTGGCCCGAGACGCGCTACGAACACAAGGCGCGTAACGTGTATGGGCATGAGGTGTGGTATTTCCGCTTCCGGCGGCGCTAGATCCCGCGCCGCGCCCGCCACCACGGCATCAGGGCGAAGACCACCTGCCCTGCCAGCCCGATGGCCGCATGGGGCCGGGCAAAGTCCGCGAGCCATTGGCCAGGGGTCAGCCCCATCATCCCCACCCCCACGGCGCTTTCGGCCGCCGTCAGCAGCACAAAGGCGAAGGTGCCCATCGCCAGCCCCGCGCGCTTGTCCGCGATGGCAAAGCGCCGCACCAGCCAGCCGCTCGCCCACCAGCTTGCCCCCAGCATCAGCGTCAACTCGATAAGCGTCGCCGGAACCAGCCCGACCAGCGGCGCAAGCCACAGCACCCGCAAGCTGCCGAGCACAAACCCCAGCGCGAAGACCACCGCCCAATAGGCAAAGCCCGCGAGGAGGGGTCTCACCCCACCACGCCCGCGCCCGCCAGCACCGCCAGGGTCAGCACATCGGGCACGGCGGCCGTCATCGGCACGATCTGCACCGGCTTTTCCATCCCGATCAGCATCGGGCCGACCGTGGCGTTGCTGCCCAGCTCGCGCAGCAGCTTGGCCGAAAGATTGGCCGATTGCAGCCCCGGCATCACCAGCACATTGGCCGGGCCGGACAGGCGGCTGAAGGGATAGAGCGCCATGACCTTGGGGTTCAAGGCCGCATCGGGGGCCATCTCGCCCTCATATTCAAACCCCGGATCCTCACGATCGAGGATCGCCACCGCCTCGCGGATATTGTCGAGCCACTGGCCCGAAGGATTGCCGAAGGTCGAATAGGAGAGGAACGCCACCCGCGGCTCGTGCCCCATGCGCCGGGCCACCGCGGCGGTCTCGCGCGCGATATGGGCCAGCGCGGCGGCATCGGGGCGCTCGTTGATCGTCGTATCGGCAAGGAAGGTGGTGTGGTTCTTGCCGATCATCATGTGGATGCCGAAGGGAATGCACCCTTCCTTGGGGCCGAGCACCAGGTTCACCTCGCGCACGGTCTGGGCGAAGGTGCGGGTCATGCCGGTGATCATCCCGTCGCCATGTCCAAGCGCCACCAGCAGCGCGGCAAAGACATTGCGCTCCTGATTCACCAGCCGGCGCACGTCGCGCAGGGTGTAGCCACGGCGCTGGAGGCGCTTGTAGAGATAATCGACCATCGCCGGCACGTGGGCGCTGTCGGCCGAGTTCTGGATCTCGAAACTGCCCGGATCGCTCACCGAAAGCTGGTGGAGCTTGTCGAGCACCGCCTTGGTGCGGCCCACCAGGATCGGCGTGCCGTAGCCGAAATCGCGGAACTGGATCGCGGCGCGCAGCACCACTTCTTCTTCCGCCTCGGCAAAGACCATGCGGGTGGGATTGGCCTTGGCGATCTCATAGACCCCGGTGAGCACCGAGGTGGTGGGGTTGAGCCGCGAGCGCAGCGCGACGCGATAGGCCTCGAAATCCTCGATCCGGGTGCGCGCCACGCCCGAATCCATCGCCGCCTTGGCCACCGCCGAGGACACGACCTCGATGAGCCGCGGATCGAAGGGGGCAGGGATGATGTAATCGGTGCCGAACTTGTGGTTCTTGCCATAGGCCGAGGCCACTTCCTCGGGCACCTGCTGGCGCGCCAGCTCGGCGATCGCCTTGGCCGCGGCAACCTTCATCTCCTCGTTGATGGTGGTCGCCTGCACGTCAAGCGCCCCGCGGAAGATGAAGGGAAAGCCCAGCACATTGTTGACCTGGTTGGGAAAATCGCTGCGCCCGGTGGCGATGATGGCATCCGGGCGCACCGCCTTGGCCTCATCCGGCATGATCTCGGGCACGGGGTTGGCCATGGCAAAGATGATCGGCTTGTCGGCCATCTTCGTGACCCATTCGGGCTTCAACGCCCCTGCCGCCGAAAGCCCGAGGAAGATGTCCGCGCCCACCAGCGCTTCTTCAAGGCTGGTGGCGCTGGTGGCGACCGCGTGGGCGCTCTTCCACTGGTCGACGCCTTCGCGCTCGGGGGTGATCGGGCCGGCGCGGTCGCACATGATGACGTTCTCGTGCCTGACGCCCATCGCCTTGATGAGCGCCGTGCAGGCGATCGCCGCCGCCCCGGCGCCATTGACCACCACCTTGACATCCCTGATGTCGCGCCCGGTGAGGTGGCAGGCGTTGAGCAGGCCGGCGGCAGTGATGATCGCGGTGCCGTGCTGGTCATCATGCATCACCGGGATCTTCATGCGCTCGCGCAGCGCGGCCTCGATGATGAAGCATTCGGGGGCCTTGATGTCCTCGAGGTTGATGCCGCCAAAGCTCGGCTCCATCAGCGCCACCGCCTCGATGAAGGCCTGCGGGTCTTCGGTCGCCAGTTCGATGTCGATCGCATCGACATCGGCAAAGCGCTTGAACAGCACCGCCTTGCCTTCCATCACCGGCTTGGAGGCGAGCGCGCCGAGATTGCCGAGGCCGAGGATCGCGGTGCCGTTGGAGATCACCGCGACAAGATTGCCCTTGGCGGTGTAGCGCGCAGCGAGCGAGGGATCGGCAGCGATCGCCTCGACCGGCACGGCGACGCCCGGCGAATAGGCAAGGGAAAGGTCACGCTGCGAGGTCATCGGCTTGGTGGCGACGATCTCGAGCTTACCCGGGCGGATGGTCTCGTGATAGAACAGCGCCTCGCGCGCGGTGAAGCCGCCCTTGCTCTCCTCGCTCATGCTGCCTGATCCCTCCTTCTCGGCCTGGCGATTACCTCGTTCCGCTTAGCGCCGCGCGCGGCGATGCGATAGGCGGTAAATCGTGCATGGCTGCCGGGGAAAGCCGTAAGGGCAGGCATTTTCCGAATCGTGCGCGAAGGGCTAGGCCAGCGTCATGGCCGCGCTGCTCGATCCCCTGCCCTCCGGCAAGCCCACGCCGATGATGGCGCAATATCTGGCGCTGCGCGCGGAGGCGGGCGAGGCGCTGCTGTTCTACCGCATGGGCGATTTCTTCGAACTGTTCTTCGAGGATGCCAAGGTGGCCGCCGCGGTTCTTGATATCGCGCTCACCACCCGCGGGGAGCACGGCGGCGCGCCGATCCCGATGTGCGGCGTGCCGGTGCATTCGGCCGAAAGCTATCTCGCCCGGCTGATCAAGGCCGGCCACCGCGTGGCGATTGCCGAACAGGTCGAAACGCCCGACGAGGCCAAGGCCCGCGCCAAGCGCGAAGGCCTGCCGTCCTCCAAGGTGCTGGTGCGCCGCGCGATCGTGCGGCTGGTGACCGCGGGCACGCTGACCGAGGAAGCCCTGCTCGAGCCGCGCCGGGCCAATGTGCTTGTTGCCCTGGCCGAGCTGCGCGGGATGATCGGGATCGCCGCCTGCGACGTTTCGACCGGGGCGATGAGCCTCGAGGAATGTGCGCCCGAGGCGCTTGGCGCCGCGCTGGCGCGGCTTGGCCCGAGCGAAGTGGTGGTGGGCGAGGGCTGGCCGCACGGGCCCGAGGATGCAATCGCACGCCCCCGCGCCAGCTTTGCCAGCGAGTCGGGGGAAGAGCGGCTCAAGGCCATCCACGGAGTGGCGACGCTCGATGGTTTTGGCGCCTTCACCCGCCCGATGCTGGCCGCTGCCGGCGGCCTCATCGCCTATCTCGAACATGTCGGGCGCGGCACCCTGCCGCTGCTCCTGCCCCCGGTGCGGCGCGAGAGCGGCGCGGTGATGGCGATGGACGCGGCCACCAGGGCCAGCCTCGAGATCCTCGAAGCCTCCACCGGCGGCCGCGCCGGCAGCCTGATCGCGGCAGTGGATCGCTGTGTCACCGGCGCCGGATCGCGGCTGCTGGCCGAGGATCTGTCCGCCCCGCTCACCGATCGGACGGCGATCGAAGCACGCCTTGCCCTGGTGCAGTTCTGGCGCGACCGCCCGATCGAGCGCGCGCGGCTGCGCGAGGCGCTGCGCGCGATCCCCGACCTGGCCCGCGCGCTTGGCCGGGTGGTGGCCGGGCGGGGATCGCCGCGCGATCTTGGCCAGCTGCGCGATGGGCTTGCCGCAGCGGGGCGGCTCCACCACTGGCTCAAGGACGCGCCCGATCGCCCCGCTCTGCTCGACGAGGTGATCGCGCGGCTGGCCGGGCACGGTGCGCTTGCCGATCACCTCGCCCGGGCGCTGGTGAGCGCGCCGCCGACCGAGCGCGCCGGCGGGGGCTTCATCGCCGATGGCTATGACCCGGCGCTCGACGAGCTGCGCGCGATTGCGGGCGATGCCCGCCGCGCCATTGCCGCGATGGAAGCGCGCTATCGCGCCGAAACCGGGATCGGGGCGCTCAAGATCCGCCACAACGGGGTGCTGGGCTATTTCATCGAGGTGCCCGCGCGCCATGCCGATCGCCTGATGGCCGAGGGCAGCGGCTTTGCCCATCGCCAGACGATGAAGGATGTGGTGCGCTTCAACTCGCTCACTCTGCACGAGGAAGCCACGCGCATCGCCGAGGCGGGGGGCCATGCGCTCGCCGCCGAGGAGGCCCATTTTGCCGCGCTGGTGGCTGAGATCTCAGCCGCGCGCGAAGCGATTGCCGCCACCGCCGCCGCACTCGCCCGGCTCGATTTGGGCGCGGCGCTGGCCGAGCGGGCCGCCGAGAGTGACTGGTGCCGCCCCGAGATCACCGAGGAGGCCGAACTCGCAATCACCGCCGGGCGCCATCCGGTGGTCGAAGCCGCGCTGGCGCGCAGCGGCGCGCGCTTTGTGGCCAATGATTGCCGGCTCGATGCCGGTGATCGGCTGTGGCTCATTGGCGGGCCCAACATGGGCGGCAAATCGACCTTCCTGCGGCAGAACGCGCTGATCGTGCTTTTGGCCCAGGCGGGCAGCTTTGTCCCGGCATCATCGGCGCGCATCGGGCTGGTCGATCGCCTGTTCAGCCGGGTCGGCGCGGCCGACAACCTCGCACGCGGGCGCTCGACCTTCATGGTCGAGATGGTCGAGACCGCAGCGATCCTTGCGCAGGCGAGCGCGCGCAGCTTTGTCATCCTTGACGAGGTCGGACGCGGCACCTCGACCTATGACGGCCTCGCGCTGGCCTGGGCCGTGGCCGAGGCGGTGCATTCGCAGATCGGCTGCCGCTGCCTGTTTGCCACCCATTACCATGAACTGGCGCGCCTCGCCGAAAGTTGCGAGGCGCTCTCGCTCCACCACGTGCGCGCGCGCGAATGGCAGGGCGATCTCGTGCTCCTGCACGAAGTGGCGCGAGGCCCGGCCGATCGCTCCTATGGGCTGGCCGTGGCGCGGCTTGCCGGGGTGCCACCGGCGGTGGTCGAGCGCGCCCGCCAGGTGCTCGAAAAGCTCGAGCAAACCCGCGAGGCGACCGGGGGGATCGCCGCCGGGCTGGGCGATCTGCCGCTCTTCGCCGCAGCGCAGCACACCCCGCGCGAGACGGCGGAAGAAACGCTCGCCGCGGCGCTGCGCGCCACCGATCTCGATGCGCTGAGCCCGCGCGAGGCGCTCGATCTGCTCTATGAATGGAAGCGCAAGCTGCCCCCAGCGCGCTCCTGAGGCAACCAAGCCTTAACCACAGGCCGGCTAGGCTTGCGCCCATGTCGCGAACCCTGTTTGAAAACTCCAAGGCTGCGCTCGCCTTTGCCGCGGTGACGCTGGTGGGCGCGGTGGCGATGGTGGGCTCCTCGGACAACGAAGGGGTGCTGCCGCGGGTCGCCGAGGGACTGGCCGAGCAGAACGGCAACGCAGGTGACGCCGTGCCCGCGCCAGCGGCCGAGGGCGCGGCACAGCCCGGTGCACCGGTGGACAGCGGCCAGAGCGCAGCACCGGTGTTTGGCGATTACGCCCCGGCGCCCGATTCCAAGGCGCCGCAGATGATCGGCCCGGCCCACCCCTCGCAGGTCAGCCCGCCGCCGCAAGCCCCCGGCCCGGGCGGGCTCGATCCCGCGATGAACGCCTATTAGCCCCGCGCCGGCCGCTCAGCGGGTCGGCACCGGCACCTCGCCCGAATAGTCATAAAAGCCCCGCCCGGTCTTGCGCCCGAGCCAGCCGGCCTCGACATATTTCACCAGCAAGGGCGCCGGGCGATACTTGCTGTCGCGGGTGGTCTTGTAGAGCACCTTGATGATATCAAGGCAGGTGTCGAGCCCGACGAAATCAGCCAGTTGCAGCGGCCCCATCGGGTGGTTGAGGCCGAGCCGGCAGCCCTTGTCGATATCCTCGATTCCCGCGGTCGACTGGCCGAGCACGAACACCGCCTCGTTGATCATCGGCAAAAGGATGCGGTTGACGACGAAGCCGGGTTCGTCCTGGGAGAGCACCACTTCCTTGCCCAGGCCCCGGGCAAAGGCGGTGACGCGATCGGTGGTGTCCTTGGAAGTGGCCAGCCCCGGGATCACCTCGATGAGGCCCATCACCGGCACGGGGTTGAAGAAATGGAGCCCGATGAAGCGGGCCGGATCGGGGGCGTGATTGGCCATCCGGGTGATCGGGATCGAGGAGGTGTTCGAGGCCATGATCGCGTGCGCCGCCAGCACCTTGCCGGCCTTCTCGAAGATCGCGTTCTTGATCTCCTCGCGCTCGGTCGCCGCCTCGATGATCAGATCGGCCTCGGCGAAGGGGGCGTAGTCGGCCACCGGGGTGATCCGGGCGAGCAGGCTTTCAGCCTCGTGCGCCTCGATCTTGCCGCGGCCCATCAGCTTGGCGAGCGCCTGCGCGATCTTTTCCTTGCCGGCCTCGGCGCGGGGCAGATCGACATCGGTGAGCATGACGGTCATGCCGTGGGCGGCGACGGTCTGGGCGATGCCGGTTCCCATCTGGCCGGCGCCAATGACGGCGATATTGCGCATGAGGCGGCTCCTTCGCAAGTGCAGCAGGTGCGCCGCCCTAGCGATGGTGCAAGGCAAAAGCTAGCGGTTAGCGCCGGGGATCCACTTCACATCGCGCGCGCCATCGTCGTTGGCGACGCGCGCCAGCACGAAGAGCAGATCGGAAAGCCGGTTGATATAGGCAAGCGCCGCCGGATTGACCGCTTCCTCGGCCGCCAGTGCCACCATCGCACGTTCCGCCGCCCGGGTGGCGGCGCGGGCGACGTGGACGCGTGCCGCAGCCTCGCTGCCGCCGGGCAGCACGAAGCTGGTGAGCGGTTGGAGCCGCTCGTTGAGCGCATCGATCTGCGCCTCGATCCAGGCTGCCTGGGCCGGGACGATGCGCAGCACCATTTCGGACGGGGCAAAATCATCCCCCGGCGTCGCCAGATCGGCGCCAAGATCGAACAGATCGTTCTGCACCCGGGTGAGCAGCGCCCTGTGGCCCGCATCGCCAAGCGCGCAGATGGCCAGGCCGATGGCGCTGTTGGCCTCGTCCACCAGGCCCATGGCGTGGATGCGCGCGGCGTGCTTGGGACAGCGCGAGCCATCGACGAGCCCCGTCGTCCCGTCATCCCCGGTGCGGGTATAGATGCGGTTGAGCTTGACCATCGAGCCTTGCCTGTCAGCGCGTCACCGCCAGCAGGATCGCCACCACCACGATGGCGAGCGCCTGATACTTGATCCGCGCGAACATCGCCTTGTTCTGCAGCAGTTGCATATCGGTGGCAGTCTGGCCCTCGCCGCTTTCAAGATCGATCTTGGTCGTCCTGAGGAAGGCGACGATCCCGCGGATCAGCGCGAAGGCGGTAAGGCCCATGAGGATGATGAGCAGAGGCACGAGCACATAGGTCATAAGGCTTCTAATGGACGGTTGGGCTTCAGGTTCCAAGTGCGAAATGGGCGCGGCGCAAATCGTCGGCAAGGCGGCGGCCGTCCTCGCCGGCAAGGCGCCGCGCGGCCAGCGCGGGCGAACCGCGGCGCTTGGCGAGCTTTTCGCCCTGCGCATCGGTGAGCAGGCGGTGGTGGTGCCAGCGCGGCACCGGCAGGCCGAGCAGCGCCTGGAGCAGGCGGTGGACATGGCTGGCGGCAAACAGATCGGCCCCGCGCGTCACCAGGCTCACCCCGTCGGCCGCATCGTCGAGCGTGACCGCAAGGTGATAGCTTGCCGGCAGGTCCTTGCGCACCAGCACCACATCACCAAGGCCGGCAAGGTCAACCCGCTGCGGGCCGGCAAGCGCGTCCTCCCATACCAGCGGCCCCGCCAGCGCCAGCGCCCGCGCGCTGTCGAGCCGCAGCGCCGCCGGGCGCGCGGGATCAGGGGGGCGGCGTTTGCAGGTGCCGGGATAGATGAGGCCGTCCGATCCCGGCTTGGCGCCCGCCGCCTCGATTTCTTTGCGGGTGCAGGTGCATGGGTAAAGCAGCCCCATCTCCCTCAGCCTTTCGGCTGCCAGGGCATAGTGCGCAAGGCGGGTCGATTGCGCGGGCACCTCGTCCCATTCAAGCCCCAGCCATTCAAGGTCGCGGCGATACTCATCGGCAAGCTCCGCGCGCGCGCGCGGTCCGTCGATATCCTCGATGCGCAGCAGGAACCGCCCCCCGCTCGCACGCGCAAGGTCATGCGCGATAATCGCCGCAAGCGCATGGCCGAGGTGCAAGGGGCCATTGGGGCTGGGCGCGAAACGGGTGATCTGAGCTGCGCAATCAGGCATGATCTGGAGCGATGCCACAGGAAATATCCTGTTGCTATCCACAGCCTGTCAACAGGCTGTCCCTGTGGATAGCCCCGCTGTCACGGGTTTGACTCTTTAGCTTGGCACGGCATGTTCGCGCCAGTCAGGGAGGAACGCAGACCGTGTTCAACGCCGAACTGATCGAGAAGGTGGCCCGTTTTCGCGGTGTCGATGAAGACCCGAGCCGCAATCTCTCGGCCTGCCCTGCCCTGGTGCTCAACGCTGATTACACCCCGCTCTCCTACTACCCGCTCTCGCTCTGGCCGTGGCAGACGGCGATCAAGGCGGTGTTTCTCGACCGGGTGGATATTGTTGCGAGCTATGACCGCGAGGTGCACTCGCCCAGCCTCGACATGAAGATCCCGAGCGTGATCGCGCTTCGGCAATATGTGAAGCAGAGCGAGTTTCCCGCCTTCACCCGCTTCAACGTGTTCCTGCGCGATCGCTTCCAGTGCCAATATTGCGGCAGCCGCGAACATCTCACCTTCGATCACGTGATCCCGCGGCGGCTCGGCGGGCGCACCACCTGGGAAAACATCATCACCGCCTGCGCCCCGTGCAACATGAAGAAGGGCGGGCGCACCCCCCGCCAGGCCGGGATGCAGCCGCAGCAGGCGCCGATCCGCCCGACCAGCTGGCAATTGCAGCAGGCCGGGCGGCTGTTCCCGCCCAACTATCTGCACGAAACCTGGCGCGACTGGCTCTATTGGGACGTCGAGCTCGAAGCCTGATCGGTCAGGTCACAGCGGCGCGGCGGCGATATTCGGGCCGCCGCCATTCCCCCCGCGCCAGCACCTCGTCAAGGTGCCGCGCCGCAGCGGCCATGTCGGCAAAGCTCAGATAGGCCGGGGCAAAGCCCAGCCGCAGCACATCAGGATCGCGGAAATCGCCGATCACCCCGCGCGCGATCAGCGCCTGGCAGATGGCGTGGGCCTCGTGGTGGCGGAAGGCAAGATGGCTGCCGCGCGCCGCGACATCGGCGGGGCTGGCAAGTTCAAGCTCCACCCCGAGCGCTTCCAGACATTCCAGGAAAAATTGCGAGAGCGCCTGCGCCTTGGCGTAAAGCCGCGCCACGCCGAGGCTGGCGATGAGGTCGACCCCCACCTCGAGCGCGGCAAGCCCGAGGATCGGCGGGGTGCCGGCCAGCAGCCGGGCGATGCCCGGGGCCGGGGCATAGTCATCGACGAAGGCGAAGGGCGCCTCGTGCCCGAACCAGCCGGTCAGCGGCTGCGACAGCCGGGCAAGATGCCGCGCGGCAACAAAGGCATAGGCCGGGGCGCCGGGGCCGCCGCACAGATATTTGTAGCCGCACCCCACCGCGAAATCGGCGCCCGCCGCGTTGAGATCGACCGGCATCGCCCCGGCCGAATGTGACAGATCCCACAGCACCAGCGCCCCTGCCGCGTGGGCGGCCTGGGTGAGCGCGGCCATGTCGTGCACAGCGCCGGTCTTGTAGTGGACATGGGTGAGGAGCAGCAGCGCCACCTCCTCATCGAGCGCATCGGCGAGGCGCTCGGGCGCGGCCAGCCGCCGCCGCGCCAGCCCCTGCGCCTCGAGCCCGGCGATCATGTAGAGATCGGTCGGGAAATTGCCCGGCTCGGACAGGATCACCTTGCGCCCCGGGCGCAGCTGCAAGGCTGCGGCGATCAGCTTGAACAGGTTGATGCTGGTCGAATCGCAGGCGATCACCTCCTGCGGCGCGGCGCCGATCAGCGGGGCGATCTTGGCCCCCACCCGCGCCGCCATGTCGAACCAGCCGGCCCGGTTCCACGAACCGATCAGCCCTGCTCCCCATTCCTCCTCCACCACCCGCGCCAGCACTTGCGGGGTGGCGCGCGGCAGGGCGCCGAGCGAATTGCCATCAAGATAGATCACGCCCTCGGGCAGGCGGAACAGCGACCAGGCCGCAGCCAGAGGATCGGCAAGGTCGAACTCGCGGGCGCGCGCTTCGATGGTCATGCACCCATGCCCTAGCGCCGCGATGGGCTGCGCTGCAAGCTAGGCCTCGATCACCCGGGCCCGCGGATGGTGGCGGTCGATATGGCGGCGCAGCAGCCGGAGGTTGCGGGTGTTCGAGCGGAACACCACGTCGGCGGCATCGCCCACCAGCGGCACGGCGCCAAGCGCGGTGTCGAACAGCACGTTCAGCCCCATCCGCGCGAGCTTCCAGCGCGAAAGCCCGAGATTGCGCGCCTCCCAGATGAGGTAGGCGCCCATTGCGGTGGTGAGGATTTCCCCCAGCACCGGCACCAGCCCGAGGAGCGCGTCGAGCCCGATGGGCAGATTGATCCCGGGGATCACCAGGCTGCGTTCAAGCAGCCGCTCGAGCGCCTCGATCCGCATGCGCACCGCGGCAGGATCGGTGCCGGTCGGCAGCTGGGCAAGGATCGCGCGGGCGCGGTCGCGGCGGGCAGTGGTCATGGTCATGCGCCCTATGTGGGGGGCTGCGAGAGCGGGAACAAGGGGTGCATTCCCCAGGGGTTGGGCTGGAAATTGCGGATCGAGCCGCGCACCAGCGACCAGCGCACCGGCGCGCCGAGGGGGATGAAGGCCTCGCGTTTGACCAGCGCGGCATGGGCCTCGGCCATCAGCTGCTCGCGCCGCGCGGGATCGGGCTCGGTCAGGGTCTGGCGCACCAGCGCGTCGGCCTCGCGCGAGCACAGGCCGAGCCTGAGCGCGCAGTTGAACTGGTTCAAATACCACCGCGGCGCAGCATAGCGGGCAAGCGTGTCGCGCAATTCGAGATCGGCCTCGGCGACGCTCGCCACCCGCCGCACCGACACCCCGATCGCGCCCCAGGCCTCAGCGAGCTGGCGCAGCAACAGATCGCTGCCCGGCGCGCGCGGCAGCGCGATCCGCACCACCGCCTCGCCCGCGCCCCCGGCGCGCCAGGCCCGCACCCGGGCGGCGGCAATCCGGCGACGCTCATCGAGCGACATGCCCTCCCAGCGATCGGCAGGATAGGGCCGACCGGCAAACAGATCGGGGGGCACGATCCAGCTGCTTTCGCGCCAGCCTGAAATGCCGAAGCCCTGGATCAGCGCCGCCCGATCGATCGCCATCGACAGCGCCTCGCGGCGGGCCGGATCGGCAAGCAGCCCCTCCTCGCGGCGCACCATCAGGCCGAACAGGCCCTGGGCGGGATCGGCCTGGATCGTCCCGCGCGAAAGCGGGCCGACCTCTGCCAGAGGAAAATCAGTGAGGCTGCCGCCCAGCACCAGATCGATCTCGCCGCGGCCAAAGGCGCTGACCGCGGCCTCCGGACCGAGCACCTGCACCGTGATGGGCCGGGCGATCTGCTCCCAGTCCTCGCGCGCGGGCTGCCCGCGCGCTTCGGGCGGCAGCGCGGTGAGCCGGGCCAGCTCGGCGCCTTCCTCGCGCGACATCACCATCGGCCCGGCGCCGCTGCCGCTCTTGACGAAGCCCAGTTCGGGCTGCGCCAGCAACCGCAGGAAATCGGGCATCGGCGCGCTGAGCCGCACCTCGATCACCCTTCCCGTCATCGCCCGCACTTCGCGCACCTTGGCAAGGTCAAGCCCCAATGCGGTGCCCTGCAAGCGGGCAATCGCCTCACGCAGCTGCCGCCGCGCTTCGATGGCGGTGATCTCCTCGCCATCGGGCCAGGTGCTGTCGCGCAGGCGGAAGATGTAGCTCATGCCGTCGTCGGTGACGATCCAGCGCTCGGCAATCGCGGGCACCACCTGCCCGGCGGCATCGAGGCTCACCAGCCCCTCGTTGGTCGCCGCCCGCAAGTGCTGCGCGGCAAAGGGCAGGCGCACCCCTTGCTGGAACAGGCTGCCCGGCGTGCCGATGATCGCCACCGCCACCGGGCCATCGCGCCCCGCAGGCCCGCAGGACGTGAGCAGGATGAGCGCAAGCACGGACAGCCAGAATCGCATGGCGCCTGCCTAGCAGGTCGCACCGCGCCGGTCAGCTTGCGCGCGCAGGCAGGAGGGGCCAGATCAGATCTTGCGCAGGCGGCTCGGCTCGGGCGGCTTGGGCGCCCGATGCGCCCACGAGCGCTCGTAGAAGCGAGGGGCCGATTCGTCGCTGGCCTGGACCGGGCGGCGCGCCTTTTGCGAATCGATCTCCTCGTCGAAGGCCACGCCGAAGCGATTGTCCTGCACCCAGGCGACCGTGCCGCCCACCGCACCGATATTGCGCAATTCGATGGTGAGCCGGTTGCCGCGTTGCACCCTGATCTGGCCCTCGCCCATCATGCCGCCGTCAGACAGGTTGCGCACCCGCACCCGGTGGGTCTCGCTGCCCTGTTCGATCCGCACGTCAGCCAGCAGGAACAGGCTGTCGCGCGCAACGCTGCGTGTATCGACCCCGGTCATGCCCGCCTTGTCTCCTCAACCGACAACCGCGCGTGGCGCCCCGCCGGGGCGCACTGCGGCTGCGCCAATTTCGCGCCCGCAGCGATGGCGCATTCGCCGTAAACAGGTGGTTAAGCTTCGCCCCGCCGCGGCCGCCGAAAACAAGCCCGTCCCAAGCCGATACAGAAGGGCGCAAAGCTGTTGATGACTAGGTCCTGTCTGTATTTAGGGGGTTCCCCTGTTAGGTGAGTTCTGATTCAAGATCGAAAACGGAGGCGATCTTGAGCAGGCGGACATTGACGGACGCGCAGTGGGCGCGGATTGAGGGG
>JBKBHR010000003.1:0-202982 GCA_046297575.1 Erythrobacter cryptus | reverse complement strand
TGGCGCGCCCGGCAGGACTCGAACCTGCTGCCTCAAGATTAGAAGTCTCGCGCTCTATCCAGATGAGCTACGGGCGCGCGCCGGCTCGCCCCATAGCGCGCTTTGCGGCCCGCGCAAATCGCGCTAACCCAGGGCGCGATGGAAAAGCCCCCTCCCGCCGTCGATCCCGCGCAGGATCCGGCCGCCGCCTTTGACCGCGATCCTGACGACGGGATCATCGCCACCAGCCGCGCGCCGATCGCCTTCCGCTATTATGACCTCGTCATGGCGGCCTTCGTGGCGATCCTGCTGCTTTCCAACCTCATCGGCGCGGCCAAGCTCACCTTTGTCGAAGTGCCGTTCTGGCCCGATGGCTGGTGGCCCGCGCCCGATGGGGTGTTCATCTATGGCGCCGGAATCCTGTTCTTCCCGCTCGGCTATGTCATCGGCGATGTCCTGACCGAGATCTACGGCTTTGCCCGGGCGCGGCGGGTGATCTGGGTGGGCACGGCGGCGATGGTGTTCCTTGCCTTCATGTCGTGGGTGGTGGTGAGCCTTCCTCCCTTCGACGGCTGGACCTGCAGCGCCAGCGGCTTTGGCGGCGCGCGCCCGCTCACCTCGAATCCCGATCCTGCCATTCCCGATGGAGCGATCTGCCAGGAAACCTATGTCAGCGTGTTCGGCAGCACCTGGCGCATCGTGGTGGCCTCGATCAGCGCCTTCTGGGCGGGCGAATTCGTCAATTCCTTCGTCATGGCCAAGATGAAGGTGTTGACCCGCGGGCGGTTCTTGTGGACCCGCACCATCGGTTCGACCTTCGTCGGCCAGGGGGTGGACAGCCTGATCTTCTACCCCGTGGCCTTCCTTGGCATCTGGACGCCAGAGGCGGTGGTGACGGTGATGGTCACCAACTGGGCGCTCAAGGTCGCCTGGGAAGCAGCGCTCACCCCGGTCACCTATGCCGTGGTGGGCCGGCTCAAGCGTGCCGAGGGGGTCGATCTGTTCGATCTCGACACCGATTTCTCACCCTTTGCCACCAGCACGCCGCGCGCCGGCTAAAGCAGGCTCTCGTCGGCCACCACTTCGAGGCGCCAGGGCAGGCCGAGGCGCTGCGCGAGCAGCTTGATGTCCTTCTCGGTCGGGCTGCCGAACAGGGCGGCGTGGCTTTCGGCAAGGCGCAGCACCAGGGCGCTGCCTTCCACCAGCAGGCGGCTGGCCTCGAGCGAGCGGCGCGACTGCGCGCCGAGCCGCCGGGCGAGCCGCAGCGCAAGGCCCCAGCGCACCGCTTCCTCGAGCGCCTCGGGGCACGCCAGGGCGCGCAGCTCGCCCGGCAGGGAAAGCTGGTTGCCATTGGCCGCAATCGCCGCTGCCAGCATCGCCCGGCCCTTGGCATCGACCCCGATCCAACGCTTGTGCAGCGCCCAGTTGATCGCCTGCGGCAGGCGGATGTTGGGTTCGATCTGCATGCTGGCGAGCCCCAGCATGGTGGCAGCGAGGCGCAGCCGCTCGCTGCCATGGGCGCGCGCCGGAGCGGCATCGAGCGTCCAGGCTGCCATGCGCGTCGCCAGGGTCGGCTCGGTGCCGCGCTGGCTGGCGAACACCGCCACCCCGGCGAGCAGCGGATCGGCCGCGCGGCTGTGGGCGGGCAGGCGATCATAGATCAGCCCCTCGCGCAGACCCCAGGACGAGAACACCACCCGCTCCGGCGCCAGGCGCGCCAGCAGCGCCTCGAGCAGCACCGCGGCATCGGGCAGCTTCTCGGCGCGCATCGAGGAAATGCGCTCGCGCCCTTTGAGCGCCTCGACATCGCTGGCGGCAAGCGCGGCAGCAAGCTGACCTGCCGCCGCGGCATCGAGCGCAAAGCCGTGCGGATCGCTGAGCGGCCAGCCCCGCGCCGCCATGGCATAGACCGCCATCGCCCGCCAAGTGCCGCCCACGAGGTAGAGCGCGCCGTTTTCCGCCGGTGAACGCGCGGCATCGTCCCACCCGGCCTTGCGGATCGCCCGGTCGAGCGACTTGCGCATGGCGCTGCGCGCGGCCGCGCCCTTGCGCCCGGAAGGCCGATGGTCGGGCAGGCGCAGCGTGCCGAGCGGCAGGCTGCTGGCGCCCTCGCAGCGCCCGTCGGCGACCCGCACCAGCTCAAGACTGCCCCCGCCAAGGTCGGCCACCACCCCGCGCGCGGCGGGGAAGGCGCCGATCACGCCGTGGGCGGAGAGCAGCGCCTCCTCCTCGCCCGAAAGCACGCGCGGCATGAGGCCGATGGCGCGCAGTTCATCGAGGAAGGCCGGCCCGTTGCTGGCCTCACGCACCGCGGCGGTGGCCACGGTCTCGATGTCCCTGATGCCAAGATCGGCAAGCAGCAAGGCAAAGCGCCTGAGCCCGCGCAGCGCGAGTGCCATGGCATCCTCGGCCAGCCGCCCGGTGACGGCGATCTCGCGCCCGAGCCGCGCCGTCACCTTCTCGTTGAGCAGCACCGTGGGCGCGCGCATGGCGCCGCCATAGACGACGAGGCGCACCGTGTTCGAGCCGATGTCGATGATCGCACGTTCGGGCCTGCTGCCCAGAATGGCGCCCTCGCGCTCGGCCCGCCGCCTAGGATAGCTCATCCCACCGCTCCCCGCCGCAGGCTGAGCTTGGGCACCGCCCCGGCCTCGAGCGCTCCGCCGCGGCCCGAAAGCGAGGGGTTGGTCATGAAGTAGCGGTGGCAGTTGAAGGGCTTTGCCCCCGGCTCGAGCGTGACGCGCGAATAGTGTCCATCGGGGTGCAGCCACCAGCTCTGCTCGGTGTCGAGCATGTTGGCGAGCAGCACCTGCTGGAGCACCTGATCGTGCACCGTGCGGTTGTGGATCGGGATCAGGGTTTCCACCCGCCGATCAAGATTGCGGGTCATCATGTCGGCCGAGGCGATGAACACCGCGGCCTGGGCGCTGGGCATGGGGTGGCCATTGGCAAAGGCATAAATGCGGCTGTGCTCGAGAAAGCGTCCGATGATTGACTTGACCCGGATGTTCTCGGAAAGGCCGGCAATCCCGGGCCTCAGGCAGCAGATCCCGCGCACCACCAGTTCCACCGGCACCCCGACATTGCTGGCGGCATAGAGCCGGTCGATCACACCCTCATCGGTGATCTGGTTGCACTTCATCCAGATCGCGGCGGGCTTGCCCTTGCGCGCGTTTTCGATCTCGGCATCGATGCGGGCGTAGATCTCGGCGCGCAGATCGATCGGGGCGATGTGCAGCCGCTCGAGCGCGTGGGGCTCGACATAGCCGGTGATGAAGTTGAACATCTTGGCCGCATCGCGCCCGAGCTTGGGATCGGCGGTGAAGAAGCTGAGATCGGTATAGATGCGCGCGGTCACCGGGTGATAATTGCCTGTGCCGAAGTGGCAATAGGTGCGGAAGGAATCGCCCTCGCGCCGCACCACCATCGCCACCTTGGCGTGGGTCTTCCAGTCGGTGAAGCCATAGATCACCTGCACGCCCGCACGCTCGAGCTTGCTCGCCCATTTGAGGTTCTGCTCCTCATCGAAGCGGGCCTTGAGCTCGACCACCGCGGTCACCGACTTGCCCGCCTCGGCCGCCTCGATCAGGGCGTTGATCACCGCCGACTGGCTGCCGGCGCGATAGAGCGTCTGCTTGATCGCCACCACATCGGGATCGGCTGCGGCCTGGCGCAGGAAATCGACCACCACCTCGAAGCTTTCATAAGGGTGGTGGATGATGATGTCCTTCTCGCGGATGGCCGAAAAGGCATCGCCATCATGCTCGCGAATGCGCTCGGGATAGCGCGGGGTATAGGCATCGAACTTGAGGTCGGGCCGATCCTCGCGCACGATCTCGGCAAGGCCATCGATCCCGATCATGCCGTCGGTCTTGATCACCGCGGCCTCGTTGATGCCGAGCTGTTCGCGCAGCAGCGCCTCGGCCGCCGGGTCGAAATCCTCCTCCAGCTCGAGCTGGATCACCTGGCCGCGGCGGCGGCGCTGGATCGCGCTGCGGAAGGTGCGGACCAGGTCTTCGGCCTCTTCCTCGATCTCGATGTCGCTGTCGCGCAGCACCCGGAACAGCCCGTCGCCCTGGATGGCAAAGCCGGGAAACAGCGCCGCGGCATAGCGCTGGATGAGCCGCGCAATCGAGATGTAGAGCGCCCCGCTGCCTTCGCTCCCGGTCACCGCATCGGGCACCCGCACAAAGCGCGGCAGGGCGCTGGGGATCAGCACCATCTCGATCAGCTGCTCGCCCGTGGCCTCGCGCCGCAGGGTAAAGAGCAGCCCCAGCCCGCCATTCTGGACGAAGGGAAAGGGATGGGCCGGATCGAGCGCCTGCGGCGTGATCACCGGCAGGATCTCATTCAAGAAAAAGGCCTTGAGCCACTTGTGCGCGGCCGGGCTGACGCGCTGTTCGTCAGCCACGTGAATATCGGCAGCCGCGAGTGCGGCGCGCAGCTTGCGCCAGATCGCCTGCTGGCGCTGCGAGAGCTGGACGAGCTGCTCGCGGATCGCGGCCAGTTGCTGCGAGGGGCTGCGCCCGTCGATCGAAGGTGTCTCGAGCCCGCGCTGCACCTGGCCCACCAGCCCGGCGACGCGGATCATCATGAATTCATCAAGATTGCTGCCCGAGATCGAAAGGAAACGCAGCCGCTCGAGCAGCGGGTAGGCCTCGTTGTCGGCCTCGGCCAGCACCCGCTGGTTGAACTGCAGCCATGATAGCTCGCGGTTGAAATAGGGCGATTCATCGGGCCCCAGCGCCGCGAGCGAGGCGGCGGGCATGACAGGCTCTGGACCGGTCGGTGACGTGCTCATCGCTTTCCTGCTTCCATGCGGCGCCGCGGGCCGGCCGCGCGGTGCGCCGGCACGCGCATGTGTTCGCGCGCGCGGCCGGTGTAAATCACCTTGCAGGCGCTGTCACACGAATGTCAAATTGTGCGCGCCAACGCCCTCGGGCGGCCTAGAGCAGGCTGCGGCTGTCGGCGATCGCGGCGATCCCGCGCCGCCCGCTCGCATCGCGCCCGAGCTGCACGATCACGTCGATCACGCTTGCGGCATAGGCGATGGTGTCGCCGCGTGAAAGACCAATGCCCGTCTGCATCACCATCAGCGCCAATTGCTCGAGCGCCCCGCGCAGGCTGTTGGCGTGAATCGTGGAAAAGCTGCCCGGGTGCCCGGTGTTGATCGCGCGCAGGAAGCTGACGCTTTCCGCGCCCCGCAATTCGCCGAGCACGATGCGATCGGGCCTCAGACGCAGCGCCGCCTGGAGCAATTCGTTCGCCGTGACCTTGGCCTCGCCCAGTTCGCCCTTGACCGCGACGAGGCCCACCCCGTTCTCGCCCGGGAGCTTCAATTCGGGCGTGTCCTCGACCAGCACCACCCGCTCCTCGCGCGGGATCTCGCCGAGCATGGCGTTCAAAAAGGTGGTCTTGCCGGTGCTGGTGCCCCCGGAAATCAGGATCGTGCGCCGCGCCCGGATGGCGGCGCGCAGGTAGGCGATCGGCTGGGTCTGCGGATCGGGCAGGTCGAACTGCTGTTCGCCTATCAGCGGGCCGGTGTCATAGGCATCGAGCGGCAGATCAAGCCGCCGGTGGCGACGGATCGCCATCACCCAGTGCCTGCGGCTCGCCGGCGGGCCGCAGAACTGCACCCGCGCGCCATCGGGCAAGGTCGCGCCGAGCAGGGGATGCTCGCGGTTGATCCCCTGGTGGCTGATGCGTGCGACCTGTTCAGCCAGGCGCTGCACCAGCCGATCATCGATCTCGGGGGTCTCGATCCGCTGCATCCCCGGGTTGGCGGCATCTTCGATCCACACCTCGCCCGGGCGATTGACCATGATCTCGGTGATGGTGTCGCGCTCGAGCCAGCGGCGGAAGGGCGCCAGATAGGCCTCGAGATAGACGCTGCGCTCGGCCACGCCCGCGCGCGCGGCGGCGCTCTCGGCCTCCTCCGGAATGCCCGTTGCCATCAGCCGGTGGACGTCCCCGCGCACAGGATCAGTTGCCCACCGTGCTGAAATCAAGGTCGCGCGCGGTGAACACCCGGATCGGCTCGCCCATGCGCACGCGGATGGTGGGGCTGATCTGCCCCTGCGACTGCACCGCGCTGCTGGCAGCGTTCTGCGCCCCGCCGGCGACGATCACCCCGCCGACCCCACCAGTCGCCACCGCGCCGAGCCCGCCCACCACCGAAAGCAACAGGCCTGAGCCGAAGCGCTTGAAGAAGTGGCTGTTGACGTCACCCTCAAGCCCGGTGGTGCCGTCAAAGGCCACCGCGGGCGAAGCAAGGTTGATCGAGGCGCCATCGGGGCGGATCAGCCGCGTCCAGATCACATAGGCGCGGCGCTGGCCCTGCTGCACGCCCGACTGGTATTGCCCGATGAGGCGCGATGAGCGCGGGATCAGCACGCGCTTGCCATCAAAGCTGCGCACGTCCTGGCTCACCACCGCGCGGACATAGCCGGGCACGTCGGTGTTGATCGCGGTCTCGAGAATCGCGGGGATCAGCGTGCCCTCGGTCACGGTGGTGGAAGGATTGGTCATCGGCCGGGCCTGCGCCGGCGCGCCGCCAACCCCGCCGATGCGGCTGGCAAAGGCCGCCGCGCTGCCGGTGCCGGCCACATCGCCCGCAGCCGCACCGGGCGCAGGCGCCGGCACCGGGGCTTCGGCGAGCCGCGGGGCGCTGCGCGCGGCGGTGCCATCGAAAATGAGGCTCGGGCTGTCGAAGGGATTGGCGGCGGGCGCCTGGGCCAGCCCGGGTTGGTTGGCGAGCACCGGGGCGGGCGCCGGATCGGGCTGCGGCGCAACCGGCGCAGCGCCGGGCGCCTGTGCCGGATCGGCCACCGGCTGCACCGGCGCGGGCGCGGTGGCGGCCTTGGGCGGGGCAACATTAGGGTTGCCGATCCCCTGCGGCGTGGGCGTGCGCGCGGCGTTCATCGCCCAGAAGGTGACCGCGCCGAGCAGGCCGACGATCGCCACCCCGGCGGCAAGGCCCAGCCCCTCACCCCGCGCCCGGCGCTCGGTGACCGCGGGGAAGGCCGCGCGGCTGGCAAGGTCGATGATCTCGGCCGATTCGCGCTCGCGAGGATCGACCATCTCGCTGCTGCTTCCATCGCCCTTCTTCGGCGGCAAACGCATGGCAAGGCGCATCACTTGGTCTCCCTGGCGGATCGGTGGCGGATCATGAACCCTTGCGGCCCCTGGCGGCGGGCGTGGTGAGCCCCGCGGCGCGCCCCGCGGGCGGCATGGGGCCGGTGTTGGTGAGCGTGGCGGTGTCGCGGCCCGAGCGCAGGATGATCTGCGGCGGCACGCCTTCGACCACCACGGTCTCGCCGCGCACGGTGAAATTGACCGGGCCTTCCTCGCCCGCGGCATTGGTGACGAGGATCGCCGGGATCGGGGTGCCCGCAGGCCAGGTGAGAAACACCGCTTCGCCATCGTCAAAGACGCGCAGCGGCAGCAATTCGCGCGTGCCGGCACTGGCCCAGGCAAAGTTGAGGCTCGCCGGATCGGCCACGGCGAAGCGGTCGCTTGCCGCGGCCATTTCTTCGGGACTTGCCTTGGCGCGCAGGGCCTCGGCCTCGGCCTCGGCGGCGGCGGCTAGGCGCGCTTCCTCCTCGGCCTTCTCGAGATCGGGATAGCGGAACTGGAGCACGTAGAGCGGCGCGTTCTTCGGGCTGGCGACGAGATCGAAGAGGTAGGTGCGCTTGCTCGTCACCACCGTCATGTTGGTGCGCGCCGCCGGCTCGAGCGGCTTGACGAAGAGGATTGTCTGCGCGCGGTTGGGCTGCACCTGCCAGGCGGTGCTGTCGCCGATGGCGACATTCTCGATCATCTCGTCGGGGGCAAACTTGATGGTGGTCTGCACCTTCACCCGCCCGTCGATGCGCACCACCGTGCCTTCATCGAAGACGCGGGTCTGCAGGCGCGCATCCTCGCTCGCGGCGGGCGCGGCAAGCGCGAGCGCGGCGGCGGCGAGTGAGGGCATCAGCGCAAGGCCGAAGGCGCGGGGCATGATCAATTCTCCGAAGGGTTCCTGGGCGCCGGCGCGCGCACCTGGGCAGCCGAGGCCACCGGCGGGGCCGAGCGGAAGCGGTTGCCGATCCCGCGGGTGCGCGAGGCGGCAGGATTGAGCGGCACCACCTGCCCGCCCTCGCCCGTGGTGGCATAGACGCGGGTCTCGCGCCGCATGGTGGTCTCGGGCGCGGTGTCATTGGCCGCCACCACCGCCGCCGCGGGCGCGATGTCGGTGCGACGCGGGCCCGGCACGCTGGCTGCCGGAGCCGCGGCGATGCGCGCGCCGGCGCCCGGTGCGGGAAGGCTGGCGGGGGCAGCGCGCGGCGGCTCGGCCGAAGGTGAGCGCTCCTTGCCCGGGGCAAGGCCGAAGACCTGCCAGCCCGCCACCATCACCGAGGAGACCTTGAGCGCCATCAGCATCAGCGCCACGTGCACCGCGCCCACGAGGAAGAAGGCCATCGCCGCCTGCTGGTCGATCTTGCCCGGCACCGCCACCAGCGCCGCGAGGATCGGCACCGCCATCTCGAGCATGATGGTGCCGCCCAGCACCGCAAACAGCGGGGCAAGCGCCAGCATCACCAGCCCCTTGAGCCAGCCGGTAAACAGCCCGCGGGTGCCCTCGAACAGCGCCAGCACCACGAAGATCGGCCCCACCGCGAGCAGCAGCGCCAGGCCGATGCGTGCGGTCACCAGCAGGCCAACCGTGCCCAGCAGCAACAGCATCGCCCCCAGCCACATCATCCCGGGTGGGGAGAAGGCATTGATATCCTTTGTATCCCCGCTCGCCTGCTGGATCGCGAGGAAAACCACGTCGAGCTTCTGCGCGAACACCGCCGTTGCGCTTTCGCCGCGCGTGCCGGTGAGAATGCCGGCGATCTGATCCGGCCCGCCGATAAAGAGATTGTAGAACACCGTCGAAAAGGCGACAAAGCTCGTGGCAAAACTCAGCACCAGTCCGAGGGTGATCATCTTGGGCAGCAGCGCGCGTACCGAGAGGTTGGCGCGGCCCAGCATCAGCGAAATGCCGAAGAAGCCGACATAGAGCCCGAGCAGGAGCGTCAGGGCAAAGGCAAGCTGGCCTTCGGTGCCGAACAGGCGATTGAAGGCCTGTTCGGAAACCCCGCTGGCGATGCAATCGACCGCGGTCAGCGCCGCGGAGACCCCTGTGCCCATCGACTGGGCGGCCATGTCGCAGGTGGTGCTCATTCCGCTGCCTGCCACAAGCTCTCATCCTCCGCCTGCGTGCCATCGGGCCAGGGCTTGCCGGTGAGCGCAGGATACCAGGCCGAGGGCGCATCGCCCAGCGCCTCGCGCAACAGATCAAGCCGCCGCACCGCGCTTTCGCGGCCAGAGAGGATGGTGAGCACCTCGGGCGCGCCCGAAAGGGCGAGCCGCACCACCACGCTCGCATCGGGCTGGCGCACGAGGAAGCAGCGCGAATGGGCGGGCAGGCTGCGGATCAGCGCCAGTTCATGCGCGGTCAGGCCAAAGCCATCGCAATAATCCTCCGCCCGCGCGCGGCTGTTGGGCATGAAGATCATCGTCGCGGTCTGCTCGACCAGCGCGGTCGCGATCCGGCTGTCGAGCGCATCGCGCGCGCTTTGCGTGGCAAAGCCAACGAGCGCGTTGCGCTTGCGCAGGGTCTTGAGCCAATCGCGGATGCGCGCGGCGAAGACCTCGTCATCGAGCGCCTTCCAGCCCTCATCGATGAGGATCATCGTCGGCTGGCCATCGAGCCGCTCGTCGATGCGGTGAAAGAGATACATCATCACCGGGGTGCGCAGCCGCGGGCTTTCCAGAAGGGCGGTCATGTCGAAGCCGAGCACGCGCTCGGAAAGGTCGAGCCGGTCGCGCGCATTGTCGAACAGCCAGGCATGTTCGCCCTCACCGATCCAGGCGCCGAGCCGGTCAGCAAGGTCGCCCGGCTCGGGCCGCCGCGCGCCGGCGAGCAGTTCCTTGAAGTGCCGCAGCCGCCGCAGCCGCGGATCGTTGGCATAGGTGGCATCGACCGCGGCGGCGATGGTGGCCAGTTCCTCCGGCCCTTCCGCCTT
This sequence comes from Erythrobacter cryptus, assembly GCA_046297575.1. Classification (GTDB taxonomy): domain Bacteria; phylum Pseudomonadota; class Alphaproteobacteria; order Sphingomonadales; family Sphingomonadaceae; genus Erythrobacter; species Erythrobacter cryptus_A. Next base: position 192,951 of record JBKBHR010000003.1, on the reverse strand, counting down.
GAGCAGAACCCCGAGCCAATCGCGCAGGAAGGCGCGGTTGGCCGGGCTGTCGGGCAGCGCGAGCGGGTTGAAACCGGTGGGCTGGCCCGGGGCGATGCGATCATAGCGCCCGCCGATCCCGCGGATGAACAGTTCTGCGCCGCGATCCTTGTCGAACAGGATGGTGCGCGGCGCAAATTTCTGCGCCTGGGCGGCAAGGAAGTTCATCACCACGGTCTTGCCCGAGCCCGAGGGGCCGATCACGGTGAAATTGCCAAGGTCGCCGTGGTGGAAATTGAAGAAGAACGGGGTGGCGCTGGTGGTCTCGAGCAGGGTGACCGCATCGCCCCAGTGGTTGCCGCTCGCTTGCCCGAGGGCAAAGCCGTGGAACGAGCCGAAGCCTGCCATATTGGCCGAGGAAATCAGCGCGCGGCGCACGATATATTCCTCGTTGCCGGGGAACTGCGCCCAGAAGGCGGGTTCGAGATTGGTGTCCTCGCGCACCGCGATCGCGCCGGTATCGGCAAGCGCGGCGGCGCAGGCGGCCATGGCATCATCGAGCCGCGGCAAGGTCTTCTCGCGCACCAGCACGGTGAGGTGATGGTCGCCAAAGCCCACCGCGCCATTGCCCAGCGCATCGCGCGCGGCGAGCATCTCGGCCCGCTCGGCCGCGGCCTCCTCGTCCACCGCGCGCGAGCGCCTCAGCGCAAGGTCGATGCGCTCCTTGGCGGTGGTGCGCTCGTTGGGGGCATAGGTCTCGGTCACCACCATCTCGAAGGGCAGGCGCAACAGATTGTCGAGCAAGCCCGGCGAGGTCGCCTCGGGATAGTCCTTAAGGCCAAGGATGGCGGCAAAATCGGGCGCGGCGCTCCCCCGCAGCTCCATCGCATCGAGGCCAAAGGAGGCGCGGCGATAGGGCAGCATGTGGCCGATATCGGTCTCGGGCGCGGGGCGCCGCACCGGGCGCATCTCGCCGTTGTAGAGCGCGCTCAACAGCTCGAGCATCTCGGAATTGGTGCCGCTGCCGCCCGGGGCCTGATAATCGCCCAGCACCGCGGCGCCATAGTTCTGCAGGCTGGCCACGATCCCGGTGATTGCCGCCTTGAGGCTGCGGATGTCGCGGGGATCAGGCTCCAGCTCCTCCGCGGCGGCCCGGCTGAACAGCTTGGAGAGGCGCTCGGGCAGGCCGGTCTTGCCGCGCGCCGGGCGGCGGATGAGGGTGATGAACTGGTCGTTGATGAACAGCGATCCGCCGGCGAGGCGCTGCTTCCAGCGCGCATCGATATGGCGCGAGAGCGGATCGGGAAACTCGGCCTCCAGCTCCACCTCCACCCGGCGGCGGATGACATGGTGATAGAGCACGAAGCGCGCATCGAGGGCGCTCCGCAGCATCACCTCGCGGGTGGCGGCATGGGCGTTGAGCGCGTCTGAATCCTCGGTCTCGAACAACAGGCCAGGCACCTGGATCGCGCTCATCACGCTGCCATCGCGCAAGAGCACGGTGTGTTCGTCGATCAGCCGGGCATAGGGCAGGCGCTCGCCCACCTTCGCTTCCTTGGCGCTCCAGGCGGCAGGTCCAATCCATCTTACCATGTCCGGCCCTCCTTGGCGCGGCGACGTGCGGGCGTCATGGCGCGTAGCTGTTGCAGCCCCAGCGGCGGTAATTGGGCACGCGCGGGCATTTGGACACCTTGGTGATCCACAGATCGAAGATGCGCGGCTCGCGCAGCGAGGCGAAATAGCCGATCACGTGCATCACGATCGGCACGGGGATGATCCAGAAGCTCTTGAGCATCAGGAAGGCGATGGTCGTCACCATCAGGTTGATGATGAAGAAGTTCATCGTCACCCCGGCAAACATCTGCGGGCGGGTGAGCGCACGGTGCACCGGGTGGCGGACAAGCTCGCTCATCGCCCTGCCCTAGCCCGCCGCCGCCTGAATGCCGGCGACGATGGTGGTGGCGCCAAAGAGGATGAACACGCCGATAATGACGGTGGCGCCGAAGCGCCAGTTCATCCGCCCGGTGAGCATCATGAAGCCGATCGCCGCCACCGCCATCACCGCGATGGTGGTGGCGACGGTGCCGAGCAGCGTGCCCTGGAGCCACAGCAGCGCGGCGTTGATCGGGCCGGAGCCGGCCGGATCGGCCCCCTGGGCAAGCGCCGCGCCCGGGCTGGTGGCGAGCGCAGCCAGAAGGGCAAGGCGGGCGGGAAGGCGAAGATTGGGCATCATTATCGGGTCAAGGTCCTTGGCTTGGCGGCGCGGGCCGGCCTATCGGGCAGGCAGGCGCGCATGGTTGGAAAGCCGCCCCATGATGGCGGCGACGTAGAGCTTGGTCTCGCGGATATCGGGAATGCCGCCCGAACGGATCACCCGCCCCGGGCCGGCATTGTAGGCAGCGAGCGCCTTTTCAAGATCGCCGTCGAAGCGGTCGAGCTGTTCGCGCAGGTAGCGCGCTCCGCCCTCGAGATTGGCAAAGGGATCATCGGGATCGACCCCGAGATAGCGCGCCGTGCCCGGCATCAGCTGGGCAAGGCCCCGCGCCCCGACCGGCGAGACCGCCGCCGCGTTCCAGCGGCTCTCCTGCCACACCAGCGCCTCGAGCAGGCTGGGGGAAAGATCAAAGCGCGCGGCAAGTTCGTGGATCTTGGCGGCATAGCGCGGCGGCACCCCGGCGGCATGGCGCGCCGGATCGGAGACGGCGATCTCGGGCGCGACTTCGGGCGTGAAAGGTAGGTCGCGCGGCAGCGGGGCAACCGGCGTGGCCGCATCGGCGCTTACGCCCGCCGCGTTCTGCCCGGCGCGCGGGCCTGCCACCCAGCGCGCCTCGCCGCCGCCCAGTTCCAGCACGTCGGCCCGGGCCTCGACCGCCAGGGCAAGCATCATGGCAAGTGTGGTGACGCGGCAAGCCGCGGCGAGAATCATGTCTCGGCCCTCCAGAATGTCCCCCTTTGTCTATCGTAAATGACACAGAGGTGACAGTCTCTGGAAAGCCGGGACATGCGCGCCAAAGGCTTGACCGCCTCGCATTTCGCGCAAGACCGCGAAACTTGCGCCTTGGGCTTGCCCGGTTCGGTCCGGTGCGGCTTACCGGTCGCGGTATGTGAGCTGGCCCGCGGGGGCGGCTGCCGGGCGCAATTCGCCGCGTTCGAGCATCTTGAGCGCCCGGCGCGCGAGCCGGCGCGAATCGGTGGTGGTGCCATCGGCGGTCTGGAGCTCGACCACCTCGGGGCAGGCGAGCGCCTGGGCAAAGGCGGCGCGCGCCTTTTCCTCCTCGCCGGCATGGGCATAGGCAATGCCGAGATTGATCAGCACCGCGGCATCGCCGGGATCGGCGGCGCTGGCCCGCTCGAGCACCGCGATCGCCTCGCGCGTCCGGCCGGCGGCCAGCGGCCTCGTGGCAAGCGCACCCGCTTCGGTAGGGCTGTGCAACTGGGCGCTCGCAGCCACGGGCGAAGGGGCGGCGGCGACAAGCGCCAGGGCAAGGGCAGTCACGATCATCGGCAAGGCTCCTCTATCTCAAGGAAGCATCATGCCTCAGCCATCGCGCCGATGCAACAAAACTGTAACACTGTCTTTTTTCTGTAATTTTTTTAGTTATATCTCTGATTTTGCGTCATTCTTCTATGACACTGCCCGGCTGCGCGCGAGCCGCCTGATGGGGAAGCTTTGTCATATTTGTCTTTCTTCGGTCATATTGACCGAATTGCAACACGCCTGTCATGCTGCAAGAATTCTGTCACGCCAGCCCCCTAGCGAGCGTCGCTGCGCACTATCCTGACCGCGCCTAACTCGATTCTCGGCTTTTGAGGGGACCGTCGCTCGTGAAAAACATTCAACGCACTTTGATCCTGGGTTGCAGCCTGGTCGCTCTGGCTGGTTGCGGCGCGGACGAGATCGTCTCGCCGGGCACCGGCGGCAACATCATCATCAACAACCCGCCCGCGCCGAGCCCGACGCCCACCCCGACGCCGACCCCGACCCAGTCGCTGGTCACGCCCGCGGCCGGCTGCCCGACCATCGCCACCCCCGGCGGCCTCACCGACGCGGGCACGCTGAGCGGCCCGACCGGCACCTATCGCGTGTGCAAGCTGCCCGCGCGCTTCACCACCACCGATCTGCTGCCCTATATCCGCGGGCTCATCTATCAGATCGATGGGCGCGTGGATGTCGGCAATGATCGCGGCTTTGCCGGCACCTCCGGCACAGCGGTCACGCTCACCGTCGAGCCGGGCGTGATCCTCTTTGCGCAGCAGGACTCGTTCCTGGTGGTCAATCGCGGCAACCAGATCCAGTCGAACGGCACCGCCGATCGCCCGATCATCTGGACCAGCCGCGACAACATCATCGGCCTTGCCAACGACAACAGCCAGCAGCAATGGGGCGGCGTCGTGCTGCTCGGCACCGCGCCGGTGTCCGACTGCCGCGACGGGGTGTTCAACACCGCCGGCAACCCCAACAACAACCCGACCTGCGAGGGCCGGCTCGAGGGCGCCGCGACGCTCACCCCCTTCGGCGGCAACACGCCGACCAACAACGCCGGTTCGTTCCGCTTCAACCAGATCCGTTTCTCAGGGTTTGAACTGGCGCCCAACAACGAGCTTCAGTCGCTCACCACGGGCGGCGCGGGTTCGGGCACGGTGATCGAGAACCTGCTTTCGTTCAACAGCTCGGATGACGGGCTCGAGTTCTTCGGCGGCGGGTTCAACGCCCGCAACTTCGCGATCATCGGCGCCTCGGACGATTCGCTCGACGTCGATACCGGCGCCATCGTCAACCTCGACACCGTGATCGCGGTGCAGCGCTCGAGCACCGGCGACCGCCTGATCGAGCTTGATTCGCCCAACGTCTCGGACCGCACGCCGTCGAACGCGATCCCGCAGACCCGCTTCCAGCTCAACAATTTCACCTTCGTCACCCGTTCGGGCGCGCCGCAGGTGGTGCAGGCCCGCGGCGGGGCTGCGCTCAGCCTCACCAACGGGGTGATCCGCGCCGGCACCAACCACTGCTTCCAGATCGACGAGCCGGAAACCCTGGCGGCGCTGATCGGGGTCGATTCGGTGGTCGGCAACTGCCCGGCGACCGATCCGATCCGCGGCGGTGCTGGCGTCACCAATGCCCAGGCGGCCGCAGCGGTCAACGGCGGCACCAACAACAACTTTGCCTTCACCATCACCCTCACCAACAATGTGGTCAATGGTGACGGCGAAAACGGACGCACCCCGTTCGCGGCCAATTCGCGCTCGACCTTCTTCCCCAACCGCACCTTCATCGGCGCGGTCCAGAATGCCGCAGCGCTGACCACCATCTTCGGCAACTGGACGTGCAATTCGTCGATCCAGAACTTCAACAGCGCCACGGGTGCCTGCACCTCGTTGCCGGTCTATCCGGCCTGAGCCGCAGGCTCGACATGAACGGGGGGCGAGGCCGCATCACGGTGCAGCGCCTTGCCCCCCTTCGCCGCTTTCCTCGCGCGGCTGCAAAGCAGCCTGCGACCATGACACTGGCCTATTCATGAGGGGGTCCTCACCTATGTTGACCGGCACGCGCCTGGCAGGGCTGCTGCTTCTCACCACATCGCTGACCTTGCCTTCGGTGCTCCACGCCCAGGATGAGCAGGCGAGCGATCCGCTCAATCAGGAGGTCGAGGAGCCGGAGCCGCAGGAGGACCTCAGCAACACCGACATCTCGCTGCCCGGCGGCGGCATCATCGTCACCGGCACGCGCAACCGCGATCCGGTGCGCACTTCCTCGCAGGTGCTGAGCGTGCTGTCAGAGGCCGACATCGCCCGTTCGGGCGAAGGCGATATTGCCGGGGCGCTGACCCGCGTGAGCGGGCTGACGCTGGTGGGCGCCGGGCGGGTGTTCGTGCGCGGCCTTGGTGAGCGCTACTCGTTGGCGCTGCTCAACGGCCTGCCGCTCCCCAGCCCCGAGCCCTTGAGCCGCGTGGTGCCGCTCGACATCTTTCCGACGAGCGTGATCTCCTCCAGCCTCGTGCAGAAGACCTATTCGGCCAACTTCCCCGGCGAGTTCGGCGGCGGGGTGATCAACCTTACCACCAAGGCGATCCCGACCGACAGCTTCCTCACCATCGGCGGCTCCATCAGCGGCGATACCGAGACCACCTTCGAGAACGGCCTCACCTATTTCGGCAGCCGCTGGGACACCTTCGGCTTCGACAACGGCAACCGCGATTTTCCCACCGCCCTGCAGCAACTGATCGCCACCGGCACCCGTGTCAACGAGGCGCCGGCCGCACTCCAGCGCCAGCTTGCCGGGCAGATCATGCCGCTCAACCTCGTGACCCTGCAGAAGAACGACAAGCTGCCGGTCAATTTCTCCGCCAACATCACCGGCGGCACCTCGTTCGAGATCGGGGATGGCAACTACCTCGGCATCATCGCCACCGCCGGGATCAGCAATTCCTGGCGCAACCGCTCGGTCATCAGCCAGCAGTTCGGCAATGCCGAGGCCGGCGACATCATCTTCGATTCCAACACCTTCATCACCGACAACAAGGTGCTGGTGAACGGGCTGCTCGGCCTTGGCCTCGATATCGGCGAGCACACCATCCGCTGGACCAACCTCTATATCCGCGACACGCTCAAGACCGCGCGGCTTTCGCTCGGAACCGATTTCTTCACCGACCGGGTCACCGGGTTCGATTTCCAGACCCAGCAGACCGGCTGGTTCGAGCGCCAGCTGATGGATTCGCAGCTGGTGGCCGAGTTCAATTTCGACAAGCTCGAGATCGACCTGCGCGGCGGCTATGCCCAGACCGACCGCGAAGCCCCCTACAATGCGATCGTGCCCTATTTCCGCACCAATATTCCGGGCGATCCCTTCGGCGACAAGTTCGTGGTCGATGTCGGCGCGCTGATCGGCGGCACCGAACGCATCCAGGTGGGCTTTGAGGACCTGCGCGAGAAGCTGTGGTTCGGCGGGGCGGACGTGACCTACCAGCTTACCGACAATCTCTCGCTCACCGCGGGCTATTCCTATTCGGACACCTCGCGCCGCTCGCTTTCCTTCATCATCCGCCCGCTGATCAGCTCGTCCGAGCAGTTCACCACGGTGCTGCGCGCGCTCGGGCTGCGCCAGCCGGGCGAGATCATCAACGGGGCAACGCTGGCAGTCGGGCCGGATGGCGTGCCGATCTTCAACGTCACCGTCTCCGACCCAACGCCCTTCCCGGCCTTCGATGCCGCGCTGAAGATCCACGCCGGCTATGGCCTTGCGCGCTATCGCCCGACCGACCGGCTGAGCATCGAGGCGGGGGTGCGCTTCGAGGACGGGCTTCAGGTGGCCGCGCCCGATCCCGCCTTCGGCAGCGCCTTCCAGCCGACGCCGACGCGGATCGCCGAGCAATATGTGCTGCCTTCGGGCACGATCACCTGGGAGGTGATCGACGATCTGCAGCTGCGCCTCGCCGCCTCCAAGACCATCGCCCGCCCGCAGTTCCGCGAGCTGGTTGAACAGACCTATTTCGATCCCGAGTCGAACCGGCGCTTCCGCGGCAACCCCTTCCTCAAGGACAGCGAGCTGACCAATGCCGAGGCGCGCGCCGAATATTATCTCAGCCGCCGCAACAAGATCAGCCTTGCCGGCTTCTACAAGAAGATCGACAATCCAATCGAGAACTTCCTCATCACCGCCCCGGGGGTGATCGAAACGAGCTATGCCAATGCGCCTTCGGCCGAGCTTTATGGCGGCGAGATCGATCTGTCCTATGCCTTCGACCTTGCGGGCTGGGGCGGGCTGTTCGAGACCAAGCAGCTGCTGATCCTCGCCAACTACACCTACACCCAGTCGCGCCTTGCGGTCGGGCCGGATGACCTCGCCCCGATCCCCGGCGCACCCGACCAGCGCGCCACCAACCTCTTCGATGACGGGGCGCCGCTGGTGGGCCAGTCGGACCATGTCGCCAACCTCTCGATCGGGATCGAGGACACCGAGAAGGTGCAGCAGCTCACCGTGCTGCTCAACTATGCGAGCGAGCGCGTCACCCTGCGCGGCGGGGCGCTGCCCGACGTGGTCGAGGACCCGGGGCTGACGGTGGACGTGGTGGGCCGCACCGAGTTCAAGCTCGGCGGAGTGCCGCTCGAGCTTTCGCTCGAGGCGCGCAACATCTTCGGGCGCGACAATTTCGAGTTCCAGGCGATCAACGGCAACCGCGCCGAGATCAACACCTACCAGGTCGGCACCAGCTTCTCGGTCGGGCTCAAGGCGAGCTTCTGAGCACGCCGAAACGCGCGATGCAGGCCAGCCACAGCGAGGGCCGCCCCAACCGGCGGCCCTTTCTCGTTCCAGGCGCGCCGCAGCGGATCCCTGCCGCGCACGGCAGACTTCAACTGAGATCGAAGACGTAGCCCATCGAGCGCACGGTGCGCAAAGGATTGCCCCCGCCCGCGGCCTTGATCGCGCGGCGCAACCGGCCGATCCAGACATCGACGGTGCGCTCGTCGATCGGCGGCTCGCGCTTGCCGAGGCCGTTGATCAGCTCCTCGCGCGTGAGCACCCGGTTGGGGTTCTCGGCAAAGAAGCGCAGCAGCCGGAACTCGTTGGGCCGCAGGACAATCGGCTCGCCCGCCCAACGCGCCTGGAGCGCGGCCATGTCGATCAAGAGCGGCCCGACCTCGAAGCGGCGGGCGGCGTGGCGTTCGGCCTGGCGCGATTGCAGCGCCAGCACCCGGTCGAGCACCGCGGTGCGGGTGAGCGGGCCGATCACATAGTCATCCGCCCCGGCGCGCAGTGCCCGGCGGCGATCTTCGGGATCGTCCTCCTCGAGCACCATGGTGACATGGGCATCCATGGTGCGCGGGTCGGCGCGCAGGCGGCGGCACATCTCGAGCCCGGCCAGATCGTCCATCACCCAATCGACAAAGGCCCACATCGGCCCCTCGACCAGCCGCCGCGGGCCATCCGGCCCCAGCCGATCGAAGGTGAAGCGGCGCTGATCATGGACGAAATCCTCAAGGCTCTCGCCCAGCTCGCTCGTCAGGAAGATGTTGACGACATCCATGTTCAGCCAGCCCCGTTTGGGGCGGGAGTGACGCAAGGGTGTGACGCGTTTGTGACGGGATTACAGCAATGCGAAGCGCTTGTCTGCCAGCACCGTGGCGCGCCTCAGGAGAGGGTCAGCCCCCCATCGACCACCAGCGTCTGGCCGGTGATGTAGGCGCTCAATGGCGAGGCGAGGAACAGGGCGGCTCCGGCCATGTCCTCTGGGGTGCCCATGCGACCGAGCGGGATTTTCCTGAGGCTTGCGGCAAGCCGATCGGGGTGCTCGGTGGTCACCGCGGTGAGCTTGGTCGGCACGAGGCCGGGGGCAATGCCATTGACGCGGATGCCATCGCGCGCCCAGGCCTCGCCCAGGGTCTTGGTGAGGCTCGCCGCCCCGGCCTTGGAGGCGGCATAGGCGGGCGTGCCGATGGTCGATTTGAACGCCGCGACCGATGAGACGATGATGAGCGCGCCTCTGGCTTCAGCCAGCGCCGGGTGGAAGGCGCGCGCGGCGTCCATCAGTGAATTCAGATTGATGTTGACGACCTGATCCCAGCCTTCGCGGGTGAACTCCTGCCGGCCATAGCGCACCGTGCCCTGGCACAGCACCAGCACATCGAGCGGGCCGAAATCTGCCGCCAGCCGGTCAGCCGCGTCCCGATCGGTGAGGTCAAGCTGGCGGTATGCGAGGCCGGTGAAATCGGAATCCTCGGCCTCGAGATAGTCGCCGCAATCGGGCCGCGTGCCGGTGACAGTCACCCGCGCCCCGCGTGCGCGGAAGCCGTGGGCAATGCCGTTGCCGATCCCGCTCGACCCGCCGATGACGAGGACGCGTCTTCCGGTGAAGTCGAGTGGTTCGGTCATGTCAGCAATCCTAAAAAGCGCGGGCCAGCAGCAGAAGTCCTTGCGTGAGCAGCACCAGCGCAAGCCTGACCACCAACAGGCGCCTGAATTCCGGCGTCATCACCGCAGCCTCAGATGCTGCGCGAGATCACTTCCTTCATGATCTCGTTGGTACCGCCGAAGATGCGGGTGACGCGCGCGTCGCGCCACAGGCGGGCGATGGCATATTCGTTCATGTAGCCCGCCCCACCGTGGAGTTGCAGCGCCGTGTCGCAGGCTTCCCACTGGAGTTCGGTGTGCCACAGCTTGGCCGCGGAGGCCTCGTCGGTGGTGAGCTTGCCTTCGAGATGGCGCTTGATCGCCCAGTCGAGATGCGCCCAGCCGACCTGGATCTTGGCCTTCAAGTCGGCGAGGGTGAACTTGGTGTTCTGGAACTCGAACACGGATCGGCCAAAGGCCTTGCGCTCCTTGGTGAACTTGACCGCCTCGTCAAAGGCGCGCTGGGCTGCGGCCTGCGCGCCCACGGCGATGCCGAGGCGTTCCTGCGGCAATTCTTCCATCAGGTGGACAAAGCCCATGCCCTCGTGCCCAAGGATGTTGGTCATCGGCACGCGGCAATCGTTGAAGAACAGCTCCGAGGTGTCGGCGGCGTGCTGGCCGATCTTGTCGAGATTGCGCCCGCGCTCGAAACCGGGCGTGTCGGCATCGACCAGCACCAGGCTGATCCCCTTGGCGCCCTTGTCGGGATCGGTCTTGGCCACCACGATCACCACATCGGCGTTCTGGCCGTTGGTGATGTAGGTTTTCGAGCCATTGATGACGAGGTGGTTGCCGTCCTTCTTCGCGGTGGTGCGGATGCCCTGAAGGTCGCTCCCGGCGCCGGGTTCGGTCATGGCGATCGCGGTGATGATGTCGCCCGAAACCATGCCGGGCAGATATTTGGCGCGCTGCTCGGGGGTGCCGAGGCGCTCGAAATAATTGGCGGTGATGTCGTTCTGGAGGGTGAAGCCGGCCGAGGAGCCGAGATAGGAAAGCTCCTCGGTCAGCACGCAGTTGAAGCCGAAATCAAGGCCAAGCCCGCCGTTTTCGGGCTTCACCGTCATGCACAGCATCCCCGCATCGCCCATCTTCTTCCACACCTCGCGCGGGACGATGCCGTTCTTCTCGTGCTCGTCCATGTGCGGCACGAGATGTTCGGCAAAGACCTTGCGCACGGTGTCGCGGAAGGCCTCGTGGTCTTCGTTATAGGCGGTGCGGTTGGCAGTGGCGAGCATGGGGGTTCTCTCCGGCAAATGGGTTTCGATTTGCCATGAGTGAAGCCCGAGGCTCGCGCAGGGTCAAGCGCGAAAGTGGGGGTGTGAGACCCCGAACCACGGCCTAGCCGACGAAGGCCCGCTCGATCACGAACTGCCCGGGCTTGTTGTTCGCCCCTTCCACAAAGCCGCGGCGTTCCAGGTCCGCCGCGTGGTCCTTGATCATCGCCATCGAGCCGCACAGCATCACCCGGTCTTCTTCCGGCACGAAGTGCTTGGGACCCTTCGACTGCGCGAACAGGCGGCCATCGTCGATCAGGCTCTGAATGCGCCCGGTGGTATGGAAGGGCTCGCGGGTGACGGTGGGGACATAGATCATCCGCGCCCGATCCTCATCCTCGAGCAGCGGATCGCCCTCGAGCCTGCTCTCGAGCAGCTCGCGATAAGCGAGTTCGGCGACATGGCGCACCGAGTGCACCACGATGACTTCCTCGAACATCTGATAGACTTCGGGATCGCGCACCAGGCTCATGAAGGGCGCAAGGCCCGTGCCGGTTGCCAGCATGAACAGCCGCTTGCCCGGCAAAAGCGCATCGGTGACGAGGGTGCCGGTGGGCTTCTTGCCGAGATAGATCGGATCGCCCGGCTGGATATGTTGGAGGCGCGAGGTCAGCGGGCCATCGGGCACCTTGATCGAGAGGAATTCGAGTTCCTCGGCGTAAGCGGGCGAGGCGACCGAATAGGCGCGCAGCAGCGGCTTGCCGTTCTCCCCCGGCAGGCCGATCATCACGAACTCGCCCGAACGGAAGCGGAAGGAGGCCGGGCGCGTCATCTTGAGGCTGAACAGCCCCTCGCACCAGTGGTGGACGTGGGTGACGGTTTCCACGGTCAGCGCCGCGCTTTCGGTGAACTGGTCGCGGGTCAGGGTAAGCTGGGTCAAGACGGGCCTCGCCAGATGCGCTGCGCCGCGCGCGCAGGCGCGGCAGGATCGGGGGCGCCCTTGCCCGAGAGCCGCGCCCCCTTCAAGACAGTTTCGTGATAGGGGCTGAAAGCCGCGCTTGGTTTGCGCGCGGTCAATTCCACCCCGCCTTGTCGAAGATCCGCACCGCCTCGGCCTGGTGCCGGCCGATTTCGGCAAGGCTGAGCGGATCGGCTTTGAACGCGCCCAGCCGCGCCACCGCCTCGTTGGGCTTCAAACCGATCACCGCCGGATATTCGTTGTTGCCATCGGCAAAATAGCGCTGGGCGCTTTCAGAGGTGAGATATTCGAGAAAGCGGATCGCATTGGCGCGGTTGGGCGCGGTCTTGACCAGCCCCGCCCCGCTGACATTGACATGGGTGCCCGCCCCCTCCTGATCGGGGAAGATCACGCCGACCTTGTCATAGATCGCCTTCGCCTTGGCATCGCCCCCGGCATAGCGCGCGAGGTAATAGGTGTTGACGAGCGAGAGGCGGCACTGGCCGGCGGCCACGGCCTCGATCATCGCGGTGTCATTGCCCTGGGGCGGCTGGCGGAAATTGGCGACCACGCCCTTCGCCCATTGCTCCGCCGCCGCCGGGCCCTTGTGCGCGATGATGCTGGAGAGCAGCGAGATGTTGTAGATGTTCGAGGAGGAGCGCATGCAGATCTGCCCCTTCCACCTGGGATCGGCCAGATCGGCATAGGTCTTCAGCCCCTCGGGCACGCCGGCGGCCTTGTTGTAGATGACGATTCGGGCGCGGGTGGAAAGGCCGAACCACTTGCCTTCAGGGTGGCGCAGATGGGCGGGCAGGCGTTCCTTGAGCACCGCCGAATCGACCGGCGCGAGGATCCCCGCCTGCTCGGCGCGCCACAGCCGCCCGGCATCGACGGTGACGAGCAGGTCAGCCGGGCTGAACTCGCCCTCGGCCTTGATCCGCTCGATCAGGGCATCGGCCTCGGCCTCGATGCGGTTGACCTTGATGCCGGTTTCGCGGGTGAAATCCTCATAGAGCGCAAGATCGGTGTCATAGTGGCGCGAGGAATAGATATTGACCTCGCCCGTGATCGGGGCCGCCGCGCCCTTGCCTTGCTCCGCACCGGTGTCGCTCGGCGAACAGGCGGCAAGGCCAAGCACGGCCAGGATGGCGAACAGAAGCTGCTTCATCGGGAGGGTTCCTGCACAGATTTGCGAATGACTTGCAATATTAACGCGAGCTGTGCAAGCCCTAATCGCGGGCAAAGGCGCGCAGGCTCGCCGCCTCGGGCAGCGGCTGGTAGCGCGCCGCCGGATCGATCGCGCCCGCGGTCTCGACCGTGAGCATCGCCCCGCCCGCGCCTTCGAGCACCACCCGGGTGCGCCGACCGAGCGGGTGCAGGTCGCGCACCCGGCAGCCGGCATCGCCCTCAGCCGGAATCAGCGCGATGCGCTCGGCCTCGACCAGCAGATCGAGCGCTTCAGCCTCGGGCAGCGGCCCGGCGAGGCTCGCCAGCGGCCAGGTGCCGAAGGCGCTTACCAGCCCCTCGCCGACCCGCCGCGCGGCGACAATCTGCGCGCCCGAGAAGATCGCCCCCACCGCCGCGCTCGCCGGCGCTTCGTGCAGCTCCTGGGGCGTGCCGAACTGGACGATGCGGCCGCGCTCCATCACCGCGATCCTGTCACCAATATCGAGCGCCTCCGCCGGGTCATGCGTCACCAGCACGACCGTGGCCCCCGCCGCGCGCAGCAGGTTGCGGCACTCGCGGCGCAGGGCGCGGCGCAGCACGATATCGACACTGGCAAAGGGCTCGTCCATCAGCAGCACCCGCGGCCCCGGCGCCATCGCCCGGGCGAGCGCGGCGCGCTGCTGCTGCCCGCCCGAAAGCTCGTGGGGATAGCGCTCACCCAGCCCGGCAAGCCCCACCTGGGCAAGCCAGCCCTCCACCTCGTCCCGGCGCGCCTTGGGCAGGCCAAAGGCGATATTGGCCGCCACGCTCATATGCGGAAACAGCGCCCCATCCTGAAACACGAGGCCCACGGGCCGCGCTTCGGGCGGGGGGTTGCGGCGCGGATCGGCCAGCAGCGCGCCATCGAGCCGGATCTCCCCCTGCTGCACCCTGAGCAGCCCGGCGGCGAGGCCCAAAAGCGTTGACTTGCCGCAGCCCGAAGCGCCAAGCAGGCAGGTGATCTCTCCCGCCGGGGCGGCAAGGGTGATGTCCTCGAGCGCCCGCACCGGACCGTAAGCATGGGCAATATGGCGAAATTCAAGGCTCAATGGCTGATCCTGCCGCTCGGGCGTTGGCGCCGTGGGGGCGCGCGCCGGTGAGCCGCCTTAGGCAATTTCGCCGCCACGAGGCAAGCGGTGCGGGGTGGACGGCAACCGCGCTGGTGCTCGCCGCACTCGCTGCCCTGCCGCTGGTGGCGGTTGCCGCCGCAGCGCTCACGGGCGGAGGGGAGCGGCTCGGCGCGCTCGCGGGCACGGTGCTGCCCACCTATCTTGCCAACACCGCGCTGCTGATGCTGCTGGCGGGCGGGATTGCCGTTGCGATCGGCACCCTGTGCGCCTGGCTGGTGGTGGCGACGCGCTTTCCCGGCCGCCGCCTGCTCGCCTTTGCGCTGGTGCTGCCGCTGGCGGTGCCGGCCTATCTTGCCGCCTATGTCTATGGCGCGCTGCTCGATGTCGGCGGGCCGGTGCAGAGCGCCCTGCGCGCGCTCACCGGCTGGCAGGCGGGCACCTATGGCTTCCCGCCGATCCGCTCGCTCGGCGGCGGGGCGCTGGTCTTTGGCCTGGTGCTCTATCCTTATGTCTATCTCCTCGCCCGCACCGCCTTTGCCACCCAGAGCCTCGCCCAGTTTGCCGCGGCGCGCAGCCTCGGCGCGGGGCCGTGGCGCGCCTTCTTTGCGGTTGCCCTGCCGGCCGCGCGCCCGGCGATCGCCGGGGGCCTCGCGCTGGTGCTGATGGAGGTGCTGGCCGATTTCGGCCTTGCCGAATATTTCGCCATTCCCACCTTTTCCACCGGCATCTTCCGCGCCTGGCTGATCAGCGGGGACAAGGCCGGCGCCCTGCGCCTTGCGGGGGTGATGCTGGCCTTCGTGATCGCGCTGGTGGCACTCGAGGCGGCGAGCCGGCGCGGGCGGCGCGACAGCCGCGATGGCCTTTCCCGCCGCGCCGAGGCCGAGCCGATGGTGCACCTCTCACCACTCGGCCAGGCATTGGCGCTTCTTGCCTGCCTCGTGCCGGTGGGGCTCGGCTTCGTGCTGCCGGCGGCCTACCTTGCCGCCCTTGCGCTCACCGAACGCGCCCGCGCCGCCGCTGGCGAACTGGCAAGCTATGTGGCGAGCAGCCTGTGGCTGGCGTTGGTGGTGGCGGGCACCTGCCTCGTCGCCGCGCTGCTGCTTGCCTTTGCCCGGGCGCGCGCCGCCTCGCGCCTCACCGGCGCAGCGATCCGGGTGGCAAGCCTTGGCTATGCCCTGCCCGGCGCGCTGCTCGCGGTCGGCCTGCTCGCCCCGCTCGGCGCGCTCGACCAGAGCCTCACCCGCCTCGCGCGTGACCACCTGGGCTGGAGCGGCGGGCTGCTGCTGACCGGCACCAGCCTCCTGCTCGTCTATGCCCTCTCGGTGCGGTTCCTGACGGTCGCCTACAACACGCTCGATGGCGGGCTGGCCCGCATCCCGCCCACGCTCGATGCCGCGGCGCGCAGCCTGGGCGCCGCGCCGGGGCGGGTGCTGGCCCGCATCTATGCCCCGCTGCTTGCCCCCAGCCTGGCAGGCGCCGCCGCGCTGGTGTTCATCGACACCCTGCGCGAGCTGCCGGCAACGCTGATCCTGCGCCCCTTCAACCTCGAAACGCTGGCCACCCGCACCTATCGCCTCGCCAGCGATGAACGCCTGATCGAGGCGGCGATCCCGGCGCTGATCCTGCTCGCCGCCGGGCTGCTGCCGGTGCTGCTGCTCAACCGGCTGGGCAAGCGCTGACAGCCAGGCGCGGGCCGCATCGGCCCGGAGTGTCCAGCCAGCCTGTCACTTGTGCTTGTCCAAAGCCGCCGGAAGGTTCACAAGACCAGGCGATGGCACGCTTTCCCTTCTCCGCAATCGTCGGTCAGGACGAGATGAAGCAGGCGCTGCTGATTGCCGCGGTCGATCCCGGCATCGGCGGGGTGATGGTGTTCGGCGATCGCGGCACCGGCAAGTCCACCGCGGCGCGCGCGCTCGCAAGCCTGCTGCCGCCGATCCTCGCGCCCGAGGATTGCCCCTATGGCTGCGCCAGGGAGGATCAGGCGCGCTATCCCGATATCTGCGGCAAGGGCCGGATGGTGCGCCGCCCGGTGCCCTTCGTTGACATGCCGCTCGGCGCGACCGAGGATCGGGTGATCGGCGCGCTCGATCTCGAACGGGCGCTCAGGCGGGGCGAGAAGGCCTTCGAGCCGGGCCTGCTGGCCAAGGCCCATCGCGGTTTCCTCTATATCGACGAGATCAACTTGCTCGAGGATCACCTCGTCGATCTGCTGCTCGATGTCGCTGCCTCGGGCGAGAACGTGGTCGAGCGCGAGGGCCTCTCGGTGCGCCACCCGGCGCGCTTCGTGCTGATCGGCAGCGGCAACCCCGAGGAGGGCGAGCTGCGCCCGCAATTGCTCGATCGCTTCGGCCTGTCGGTCGAGGTGCGCAGCCCCACCGATATCGACGTGCGGGTGGAGATCATGCGCCGGGTGGCCGAGAGCGAGCATGACCCGCAGGGCTTTGCCGCGCGCTGGGCGGCCGAGGATGCGAAGATCCTGCGGCGCATCGCCCGCGGCAAGACGCGCCTTGCCCGGCTCACGCCGAGCGAGGCGGTGCTGCGCGATGCGGCCGAGCTGTGCCTTGCCGTGGGGGCCGATGGCATCCGCGGCGAACTCACGCTGATGCGTGCCGCCCGGGCGCTCGCCGCGCTCCAGGGGGCCAAGGAAGTGACCCGCGCGCATCTTGTCGCGATTGCCCCTTCGGCCTTGCGGCACCGGCTGCGGCGCGATGTGCTCGACGAGACCGGATCGACTGCGCGCATCACCCGGGCGATTGCCGAGCTGTTCGGATGAGCCAAGAGCCTGCCGCCGATCCGCTGGCCGATGCGGTGCTGGCGGCGCGGCTGTTTGCGCTGGCGCCGCAGCGCTATGGCGGGCTGGTGCTGCGCGGCGACAGCCCGGCGCGCGCGGCGCTGGTGGCGGCGCTGGGCGCGGCGCTGCCGCTGCGCCGCCTGCCCGGCCATGTCGATGATGCGCGCCTCATCGGCGGGATCGATCTTGCCGCCAGCCTCGCCGCAGGCCGCCCGGTGGAGGCCGCGGGCCTCATCGCCGAGGCCGCGGGCGGGGCGCTGGTCGTCGGCATGGCCGAGCGGATGGAGGGCGCCATCGCCGGGCGGCTGGCCCAGGCGCGCGATGCGGGCAAGGCGGCGCTGGTGCTGCTCGATGACAGCGCCGATCCCGAGGAAGCCCCACCCGCCTGCCTGACCGAGCGGCTCGCCTTTTCCTGCAACCTTGCGGCCGTGCGCGCGTGGGAGGCGCTCACCCTTCCCCCGCCGCAGGGCAGCCTTGCCGCGGTGGCCCCGCTCACCGCAGAAGATCGCGCGGCGCTCGCCGCCGCTGCCGCCGCGCTGGGGGTGGAAAGTCTGCGCGCGCTGCTCTTTGCCGAGGCCGCGGCGCTGGGGCTGGCGGCGCTCGAGGGGCGCCAGCTGGTGGGCAAGTCCGATCTTGCCGCCGCGGTGCGGCTCGTCCTGGCCCCGCGCGCCACCCGCCTGCCGCCAGCAGAAGCGCCCGAGACCCCGCCCGAGCCGCCAGAGCCGCCAGAGGCCGACAGCGTGCCCGAGGACCAAGCCGACAGCGAGCTCGCCCAGCCGCCGGAGCCCGAGCTTGCCGAAATGCTGGTCGATGCGGCCCGGGCGGCGATCCCGGCCGATCTTCTCGCCCGGCTGGCGGCGGGCGCGGCCCCGCGCCGCGCCGCGGGCAGCGGCACCGGGCAGAAGCGCAAGGGCGCGCTGCGCGGCAAGCCGCTCGGCGTGCGCCCTGGCCTGCCGCGCGGCGGCCAGCGCCTCGCGCTGATCGACAGCTTGCGCGCGGCTGTCCCCTGGCAGCGGCTGCGGCGGGCCGAGGTCGGCGCTCCCGCCGATGGCCCGATGCTGATGCGCAAACCCGATCTCAGGGTGCGCCGCTTCGAGGAGCGCGCCGCGCGCGTCACCATCTTCGTGGTCGATGCCTCGGGCTCGGCCGCGGCCGCGCGGCTGGCCGAGGCCAAGGGTGCGGTCGAGCTGCTGCTGGCCCAGGCCTATGTCACCCGTTCGCAGGTGGCGCTGGTTGCCTTTCGCGGCACCGGGGCCGAGGTGCTGCTGCCCCCCACGCGCTCGCTCACCCGCGCACGGCGCCTGCTGGCAGCCCTGCCCGGCGGGGGCGGCACGCCGCTCGCGCAAGGCCTTGCCGCCGCGCGCGAACTGGCCGAGGCGGTGATCGCCCGCGGCCACAGCCCCGCGCTGGTGATCCTCACCGATGGCAGGGCCAATGTCGCTGCTGACGGCACGCCCGGACGCGCCCAGGCAAGGGCCGATGCCGAAGCCGCCGCGCGCGCCATCGCCGCGCGCGCGATCGAGGCCCTGGTGATCGACATTTCCGCGCGCCCCGGGCCGGAAGGCGCGGCGCTCGCCGAGGCCCTGGGCGGGCGCTTTCTTGCCCTGCCGCGGGCCGATGCGCGGATGCTCAAGGCCGCGATCAACGCCGCCCAGCCGATGGGCGCGGCGGCATGAGCGGGCTTGACTGGCAGCGTGAGGGGCTGATCTGGCCGCACCGCGAGGCCAGCCGCTTCATCACGGCTGGGCGCGCGCGCTGGCACGTGCAGGAAATGGGCGCCGGCCCGGCGCTGCTGCTGCTCCACGGCACCGGTGCCTCGGTTCATTCCTGGCGCGGGCTGATGCCGCTGCTCGCCGAGCGCTACCGGGTGATCGCGCCCGATCTGCCGCGCCATGCCTTTACCAGCGGCCATCCCCCGCAGGCGACCGGCCTTGCCGCCATGGCCCGCGCCGTGGCCGATCTGATCGCCGCGCTCCAGATCCAGCCGCAGGCGATCATCGGCCATTCGGCAGGCGCGGCGCTGGCGCTGCAACTGGCGCTCGAACATGGCTTTGCCGGGCCGATCATCGGCCTCAACGCCGCGTTGCGGCCCTTTCCCGGCCCGTTCGCCCAGCTCTTTCCGGCGGTGGCCAAGACCCTGCTGGTCAACCCGCTGGTGCCGCGCCTCTTTGCCGCCACGGTCGATTGGGGCGGTGGGGCCGAGCGCTTCCTGTGGCGCGCCACCCGCTCGCGCCTCGATCCGCAGGGACTGGCCTGCTATCGCACGCTCATCACCCATCCGGGCCATGCCTCAGGGGCGCTGGCGATGATGGCCAATTGGGACTTGCCGGGCCTGAGAGCGCGCATGGGCGCGGCGGGCAACCGGGTGCTGCTGCTCCACGGCAGCGCCGATCCCGCCGTGCCGCTCGCCTGGGCGAAGGAAGCGCAAGGCTGGCTCAGCAACGCCCGGCTGGACGTGCTCGCAGGCCTCGGGCATCTTGCCCACGAGGAAGCGAGCGCGCAAGTGGCGGCGCGGATCTTCGCCTTCCTCGCCGATGAGGTGCAAGGAGGCTGAGATGCACGCCGGGAACCTTGGCTGGATCGAGCTGGTGGCCTTCTATGGCATCGCCATCGGCATCGGGGTGTGGCAGTGGGTCAAGATGGACCGGATGCTGAAGCGCAGCCGTGCCGAAAAGGCCGCGCGCGCCAAGGCCGAAGCAAGCCCCGAGCCAGAGCCGGAGAGCTGAGGCGCCCACCGGCCTTGCGAAAGGCCCTAGCCCCTGCGCCGGGGCATGCGGTAGGGCAGCATGAATTGCACGAGCCCTGAGGAAAAGCGGACAAGATCAAGGCTTTCCTGCACGGCTACCACTTCCTCGCCCAAAAAGCGCGAGGCCAGTTCCGAGCGGGCGTAGAAGGGCGTGTCCTCCCAGGTGCGGCGCACCCGGGCGACCCCGATGTCCGACCGGGTGCGCCGTGCGATCCGCCAGCGGCTGCGCGGCAGGTGCGCGATCGGCGGCAGATCTACCGGCTCGGGCACGCCGTGGCGATCGAACCGCAGGGCGCTGGCAAACAGCGAGCCATCGCTGCGCTCGCCCTCGTAGCACACCAGCGCGCCTTGGGTGAGGTGCGCGCGCGACCAGTGCCAGGTGCGAAAGCCGGCCTCGAGCGGCTCGGCCCCGCGGTTGTGATCGAGATAGGCCTTGCCCTGCCAGCTGAGCGCCGGCGACTCCATGTCCACCTCGATCCGCGCGCGCGGGGCGAGGCAGTGCCAGATGTGCTGCTCGCGCGCATCGAGCGCAAAGGCAGCGCGGTTGAGCGCCTCGGGGATCACCCGCACCCGCCCGGCGACCCGCCGCTGCCAGGGGACGAACAGGCGCGTGTCGCCCTCCTCGATGGTGATGGTGAGCGCCCCATTCTCCCAGCGCATCGCGCTTGGCCCGATGGTGAGCAAGGCCGCCTCGCGCGCCAGCGCGCTGCGCCCGCGCTCGGTCATCACCCAGCGCTGCGCCGGGCCATAGAGCGCGACGTTGAGCGCGGCATGATCGAGCGGATCGCGCCGCCCGGCGCGCCTGTAATAGGGGGAAAAGACGCTGCCGACAAAGGCGATGATCGTCAGCGCGTGCTGCCCGTCGTCGCTGATGGCATCGACATACCACCAGGCATAGCCACCGGGCGGGATGTCCTCATCGAAGCGAGGTCCTTCGCGATCAGCCGCGCCGCCAGCTGCCCGGACAAGGCTGCCATGGGGACGCCGGCCGCCGGATGGGTCGCCCCGCCCGTGCAGAACAGGCCCGGCAGGCGGGTGCGCGGCCCCTGTCGCTGGAAGGAGGCCGCCCAGCCGTGCGACGCCCGCCCATAGAGCGCGCCGCCCGTGGCCGGAAACAGGCGCTCCCATTCCTGCGGGGTCATCAGCTGGTGCGGCAGCGGCTGCTCGAGCGTGAGCCCGCATCGCTCGAGCCTTGCCATCATGGCCTTGGTGCATCGCGCTCTCTCCTCTGCGCTGTAGCTATGGGTGTCGCCATCGGCCGGGGCATTGACGATGATCTGCAACCGCTCGCGCGTGCCCGGCGGCGGGGCGCCCCCGGTAAGCGTCGGGGGCCGGTCGATGGCGCAGACATAGACGGTGGGATCAGACGGCGGCGCGCCCGCGGCGATCTCGGCAAATTCGCGGGCGTAATCGCGCGAGAAAAAGACGTTGTGGTGATTGAGGGCAAAGCCATCAGTTCGGGCATGGGCATACCAGACCAGCGCCGAGAGCGAGCGCGCGCGGGGCGGCAGCGGCGCCACCGCGCGCGCCGCCGCTGCGCCAAACCGCCCGGTGGCAAGCGCCGCAGGATCGGCGTTGCAGATGACGATATCAGCGGCGATCTCCTCGCCGCTGGCAAGGCGCACCCCGCTCGCGCGCCCGCCGCTGACCAGCACCTCGGCCACCGCCGCGCCGGTGCGCACCGCGGCGCCCTGGCGCGCGGCAAGCTCGGCCAGCGCCCGGGCGAGCGCGTGGATCCCGCCCGCGATCACCCACACCCCGCGCGCCTCGACATGCGCGATCAGCATCAAGGTGGCCGGGGCAGCAAAGGGCGAGGAGCCGCAATAGGTGGCATAGCGGCCAAACAGCTGGCGCAGCCGCGGATCGGCAAAATGCCCGCCCAGCGCATCCCACATGCGGGTGAAGGGACGCATCGCCAGCATCTCGCCGAGCCGCGCCGGGCCGATCCGCCACATCATCGGCAAGGGCGTGCCGGCCTTGTCGCCGCGCAGGAAAGGCTCTTCCAGCACCGCATAGATGCGCGCCGCCTCGGCGCAGAAGGCGCGGTAGCCGCGCGCCGCTGCGGCCCCGGCAAAATCCCCGATCGCCGCTTCCGAACGGCGCGGATCGGCAAAGAGATCGAGCACGGTGCGATCATCCCAGGCGTGGCGGGCGATGACCTCGGCAGGGGTCACCCCGACATCATCCTCAAGCCGCGCGCCGCAGGCCGCAAACACCTCGTCAAACACCTCGCGCAGGGTGAAGACCGTCGGTCCGCCATCGATCTCGGCGCCGTCCACGCTCACCCGGCGCGCCTTGCCGCCGACCCAGGCTTCCTTTTCCAGCACCGTGACCTCGGCCCCGCGCGCGGCGAGCAAGGCGGCGCTCACCAGCCCGCCAATGCCTGCTCCGATCACGGCGACTCGCCTCGTCACGCGCCACTCCTCCGGTCACGTCCGGGCTTTATCATTGACCTTACGCTCTCATCTGTCCAATGATTTGGACATATGGCCCGAGCCGAGACCCGATGAAGCGCCTTTGGGCTGCCTTGAAGCTGGGCTATGTCGCGCGCCGCAACCGGGTGTTTGGGGCGCCGCGCTTCCAGCATTGGGCCGCGCGCCTGCCGCTGGTGCGCTGGATCGCCCGCAGCCGCGCGCGCGGGGCCTTCGATCTTTTGGCCGGCTTTGCCTATGCCCAGGTGCTGCGCGCCTTTGTCGAGGGCGGGCTGTTTGCGATCCTTTCGCAAGGCCCGCTCGGCCATGCCGCGATTGCCACGCGCATGGGCCTGTCGCCCGCCGCCGCGCTCACCCTGCTGCGCGCCGGACGGGCGCTGCGCCTCGCCGAGGAAGTTCTGCCGGATCAATGGATGCTGGGCGAGCAGGGGGCGGTGTTTGCCAGCAATGCCGGGGTGCAGGCGATGGTGCGCCACCACCGGCTGCTCTATGCCGACCTTGCCGATCCGCTGGCGCTGCTGCGCGCCGATCGCCGCGCGCCCACCGCGCTCAGCCGCTTCTGGAGCTATGCCGGGGCGCTCCACGGCGCGGGCGAGCGCGGGGCCGCGACGCAGGAATATTCCGAGCTGATGGCCGCATCGCAGCATTTCGTGGCGGGCGAGGTGCTCGCTGCGGTGCGCTTTGCCCGCGCGCGGCGCCTGCTCGATGTCGGCGGCGGGCACGGCGCCTTTCTCGCTGCGGTGGGCGCCGCGCACCCGAACCTTGATGTCGGCCTGTTCGACCTGCCCGAAGTCGCCGCGGTCGGCGGCGCGCGGCTCGCGCAGGTGCTGGGTGAGGAACGGGTCACCATCCATCCGGGGGATTTCTTCCGTGACCCCATCCCCGAAGGCTACGACATGGTCGCGCTGATCCGCATCCTCCACGATCACGACGATGCTCCGGCAGCGGCGCTGCTTGCCAATATCCGCCGCAGCCTGGCGCCCGGCGCACGCCTGCTGATCGCCGAGCCGATGGCGCGCATCCCCGGCGCCGAGGCGATGGGCGAGGCCTTTTTCGGGCTTTACCTCTGGGCGATGGGCTCTGGCCGCCCGCGCAGCCTCGGGGAAATCGCCGCCATGTGCCGGGCGGCGGGATTCGCCGCGGCACGGCCCGTCGCCACCGCGCAACCGGTCAACGCAAGCGTGGTGCTGGCCCGCGCCTGAGAAAACTTGTCCAATTAAATTGACAGTTGTTTGCGTAAAGCGTAGCAAACAAGAGGGAGAACGCAGCGATAGGATTCCCGACTCGACTGCGCTGTCGCTGGCACTCGGAGAGAACGAGGCGATGAACACGCTGGCCGTCATTCTCGAAGCACCGCAGCGCCTGTCGCTGCGCGCGCTCGAGATGAAGCCGGTGGAAGACAGCGACGTGCTGGTCGAAATCGCCTTCAGCGGGATCAGCACCGGCACCGAGAAACTCCTGTGGAGCGGGCAGATGCCGCCCTTCCCCGGCCTCGGCTATCCGCTCGTCCCGGGCTACGAATCGGTCGGGCGGATCGTCGATGCCGGTCCGGCGGCGCGCGGGCGCATCGGCGATTGGGTGTTCGTGCCCGGCGCCAACTGCTTTTCCGGGGCGCGCGGGCTGTTCGGCGGCACCGCCCGGCGGGTGGTGGTGCCTTCGGCGCGCGCACTGCCGATCCCCGAACATATGGGCGAATCCGGGGTGCTGTGCGCGCTCGCGGCGACCGCGCTTCATGCGATCAAGGGCGGCTTTGCCCGCGCCGCGGCGCTGCCCGATCTCATCATCGGCCACGGCGTGCTCGGCCGGTTGCTCGCCCGCCTCACCCTCGCGCTCGGCGGCGCGGCGCCCACGGTGTGGGAGGTGAACCCCGCCCGCCGCAGCGGCGCGGTCGGCTATCGGGTGATCGCGCCCGAGGCCGACGCGCGCCGTGACTATCGGGCGATCTATGATGCCAGCGGCGATGCCGGCCTCATCGACACGCTGGTCGAGCGCCTCGCCAAGGGTGGCGAGATCGTGCTCGCCGGCTTCTATTCCGAGCGGGTGAGCTTTGCCTTCCCCGCCGCCTTCATGCGTGAGGCCCATTTGCGCGTCGCGGCCGAATGGCAGCCGGGCGACCTTGCTGAAACCCGGGCGCTGATCGAATGCGGCCGGCTCGACCTCAAGGGCCTCATCACCAACCGCCGCCCCGCCGAGGAGGCGCTCGAGGCCTATCCCCAGGCCTTCAGCGACCCTGCCTGCCTCAAGATGGTCCTCGATTGGAGCCAATGCTGATGTCCGCGCTCGACACCCAGGCCGCCGCGCTGCGCGAGGAAGCGGGCCTCGAACCCGATCCGGTGCACACCGGGGAGGTGACCAAGCAGACCCAGATCATCGCCATCTATGGCAAGGGCGGCAGCGGCAAGAGCTTCGCGCTTGCCAACTTGAGCTACATGATGGCCCAGCAGGGCAAGCGGGTGCTGCTGATCGGCTGCGATCCCAAGAGCGACACCACCAGCCTGTTGTTCGGCGGCAAGGCCACGCCTTCGATCATCGAGACCTCCTCGAGAAAGAAGCTCGCTGGCGAGGAAGTGCGGATCGAGGACGTGTGCTTCCAGCGCGACGGTGTCTTCGCGATGGAGCTGGGCGGGCCCGAGGTCGGGCGCGGCTGCGGCGGGCGCGGCATCATCCACGGCTTTGAAACGCTCGAGAAACTCGGCTTTCACGAGTGGGGCTTCGATTACGTGCTGCTCGATTTCCTCGGCGACGTGGTGTGCGGCGGCTTTGGCCTGCCGATCGCGCGCGACATGTGCCAGAAGGTGATCGTGGTCGGCTCGAACGACCTGCAATCGCTCTATGTGGCCAATAATGTGTGCCACGCGGTCGAATATTTCCGCAAGCTCGGCGGCAATGTCGGCGTCGCGGGCATGATCGTCAACAAGGACGATGGCACCGGCGAGGCCCAGGCCTTCGCCAAGGCGGTGGGGATCCCGGTGCTCACCGCCATTCCCGCGCATGAGGACATCCGCCGCAAGAGCGCCAATTACCAGATCATCGGCTATCCCGGGGGTGAGTGGGGCGGCCTGTTCGAGGAGCTGGCAACCAATGTCGCCAAGGCCCCGCCGCTGCGCCCCACCCCGCTTTCGCAGGACGAGCTGCTCGGCCTGTTCAGCCCCGATCAGGTGGGCGGCGCGATCGAGCTGATCCCGGCCACCCAGGCCGACATGCGCGGCGGCACTTTCGAGACCCGCCCGAGCCTGGAGGTGATCTACGACGAGGCATGAGCAGTCCGGCCGCCTTTGACGCCCCGCGCGCCCCTGACCGGATCGAGCTCGATCCGGCGCCGGCGGGCGGCTGTGCTTCGAAGGAGACGATGCGCGAGGCCGCGCGCACCGCGGGCAAGAGCGACCTGCTCGATCGCTATGCTGCCGATTATCCGGTTGGCCCGCATGACCAGCCGCAATCGATGTGCCCGGCCTTCGGGAGCTTGCGGGTGGGCCTCAGGATGCGGCGCACCGCCACCGTGCTCTCGGGCTCGGCCTGCTGCGTCTATGGCCTTACCTTCACCTCGCATTTCTATGGGGCGCGGCGCACGGTCGGCTATGTCCCGTTCAATTCCGAAACCCTGGTGACGGGCAAGCTGTTCGAGGACATCAAGGAGGAGGTCGAGGGCCTGGCTGATCCTGCACTCTATGATGCGATCGTGGTCACCAACCTGTGCGTGCCCACGGCGAGCGGGGTGCCGCTCAGGCTGCTCAAGAAGCAGATCAACGGGGTGCGGATCATCGGCATCGATGTGCCGGGCTTTGGCGTGCCCACCCATGCCGAGGCCAAGGACGTGCTCGCCGGGGCGATGCTCGCCTATGCCCGCGAGGAAGCCATGGCCGGCCCGGTCGCTGCCCCGCGCGAACGCGCAGACAAGCCCACCGTCACGCTGCTCGGCGAGATGTTCCCGGCCGATCCGGTGGTGATCGGGCAGATGCTCGAGCCGCTTGGCCTTGCCGCCGGCCCGGTGGTGCCCACGCGCGAGTGGCGCGAGCTTTATGCCGCGCTCGATTGCGCGGTCGCGGCGGCGATCCACCCCTTCTACACCGCCTCGATCCGCGAGTTCGAGGCTGCCGGGCGCCCGGTGATCGGCTCGGCCCCGGTTGGCGCCGATGGCACCGCGGCCTGGCTGCAGGCGCTGGGCGAGGCGCTCGGGCTGCCGCAGGCGAAGGTCGATGGGGTCAAGGACGCGATGATCGGCGCTTGCCGCGCGGCGCTCGAGAAAATGCCGATCACGGGGCGGATCACGGTCTCGGGCTATGAGGGCTCGGAACTGCTGGTGGCGCGCCTGCTGATCGAAAGCGGGGCCGAAGTGCCCTATGTCGGCAGCGCCTGCCCGAGGACCCGCTGGTCGGATGCCGACCGTGAATGGCTCGAGGCGCGCGGGGTCGAGGTGCGCTTCCGCGCCAGCCTCGAACAGGATATCGCCGCGGTTGAAGAATATCGCCCCGACCTTGCGATCGGCACCACCCCGGTTGTGCAGCACGCCAAGGCCAAGGCGATCCCGGCGCTCTATTTCACCAATCTCATCTCGGCCCGGCCGCTGATGGGCCCGGCGGGCGCAGGCAGCCTTGCCACGGTGATCAACGCCGCCCTTGCCAACCGCGCGCGCTTTGCCGCGATGCGCGATTTCTTCGAGGGCGTGGGCACTGATCATGCCGCCGGGGTGTGGCAGGACGTGCCGGTGGACCGGCCCAAGTTCCGCAAGAAATACGCCGCCCTCAACGAGGCCGCGCGCAAGGCAGCGGAGGCGGTGGGCACATGAGCCTGGTTCTCGATCATGATCGGGCCGGTGGCTATTGGGGCGCCACCTATGTCTTCACCGCGGTGAAGGGCCTGCAGGTCATCATCGATGGCCCGGTGGGCTGCGAGAACCTTCCGGTCACCTCGGTGCTGCACTACACCGATGCCCTGCCCCCGCACGAGCTGCCGATCGTGGTGACCGGCCTTTCGGAAGAGGAGCTGGGCAAGACCGGCACCGAGGCGGCGATGAAGCGAGCCTGGGCCACGCTCGATCCCGAATTGCCGGCGGTGGTCGTCACCGGCTCGATTGCCGAGATGATCGGCGGCGGGGTGACGCCCGAGGGCACCAATATCAAGCGCTTCCTGCCGCGCACGATCGATGAGGACCAGTGGCAATCGGCCGATCGCGCGCTGGTGTGGCTGTGGCGCGAGTTCGGGCCGAAGAAGGTGCCCGCCCCGCGGCAGCGCAAGCAGGGCGAAAGGCCCCGGGTCAACATCATCGGCCCGGCCTATGGCATGTTCAACATGCCTTCCGATCTGGTCGAGATCCGCCGTCTCGTCGAAGGCATCGGCGCCGAGGTCGGGGTGATCTTCCCCCTGGGCACCCACCTTGCCGATATCGCCCGCCTCGCCGAGGCCGATGCCAATATCTGCCTTTATCGCGAATATGGCCGCGGGCTGTGCGAGGTGCTCGAGCGGCCCTATTTCCAGGCGCCCATCGGTCTTACGCAAACCACCCGCTTCCTGCGCGCGCTGGGGGCTGAATTGGGGCTCGATCCCGAACCCTTCATCGAGCGCGAGAAGCACACCACGATCAAGCCGCTGTGGGATCTGTGGCGCTCGGTGACGCAGGATTTCTTTGGCACGGCAAGCTTCGGCATCGTTGCGGGCGAAACCTATGCCCGCGGCATCCGCCGCTTCCTCGAAGAGGACATGGGCCTGCCCTGCGCCTTCGCCTTTGCCCGCTGCGCCGGGGCGAAGCCCAAGAACGAGGAGGTGCGCGCCGCGATCCACGGCAATCCACCGCTGGTGCTGTTTGGCAGCTATAATGAGCGGATGTATCTCGCCGAATGCGGCGGGCGCGGGGTCTTTATCCCGGCAAGCTTCCCAGGCGCGGCGATCCGGCGCCACACCGGCACCCCCTTCATGGGCTATTCGGGCGCGACCTATCTGGTGCAGGAGGTGTGCAACGCGCTGTTCGACGCGCTCTTCCACATCCTGCCCCTCGCAACCGAGATGGACAAGGTGGCGCCCACGCCCGCCCGCCGCGAGGCACCGCTCAGCTGGGACGATGAGGCCAAGGCACGGCTCGACCAGCTGGTCGAGGCCCAGCCGGTGCTGATCCGCATTTCCGCCGCCAAGCGGCTGCGCGATGCGGCCGAACGCGCGGCGCGTCAGCGCGGCGAGACCACGGTTTCGGCCGATTGCCTGGCCGAGGCACTGCTCGAGGGGGCGGCAACATGACCATGCGGCCCGCCTTCGCCCTTGCCTTTGCGCCCTTCCAGCCTTTGTCGCTGCTGCGGCCCCGTGCCGTTGCCGCGCCACAGAATGCCCCCCGCAAGGGGGCTCTCCAATCCACGTGGGGGATCACGCGGGGATGCCGACGGGGGCCTTCGGGCTCCCATTCTCACCCAACTGAATGGAGAAAACCCAATGAATGAACGCATCGGGACCCACCTGACGCCCGAAGAGGCGCAGGAAATCCACAAGGGCTTCATGGGCACTTTCACGCTCTATGTGGCGATCGCGCTGGTCGCCCATGCCCTGATGTGGGCCTACAAGCCCTGGCTCTAACTCCGTCGGACACGCGCCCCGCCTGCCGCGCGCACGGGGCCATGGTCCTCTGATCGGTTCACGAAAGGAATTTTCCCATGTGGAGAATCTGGTTCTATTTTGACATCCGCCGCGCTCTGGTTGCGCTGCACGTGGGTCTGGCCGTGCTGGCCTTCACCATCCACTTCATCCTGCTCAGCACGGATCGCTACAACTGGCTCGAGCGCGCCCCCGGCACGCCCGCGCCGGCGCAGGCCGCGGTCGAATCGTCGGAAAATCCGGCGGCCGGCTAGCCCCTGGTCGAATGTGAGGGGGCAGGTTCGCCTGCCTGCCTCCTGACACTCCTTTCGATCACTTCAAGAACCTGCCGCTGAGGCGGGAAGGATGGACCTATGGCGCTCCTCAGTTTCGAGCGGAAATACCGCGTCCGCGGTGGCACCCTGATCGGCGGCGACCTGTTCGACTTCTGGGTCGGGCCGTTTTATGTCGGTTTCTTTGGAGTGACCACGGCCATCAGTGCGCTGCTCGGCACCGCATTGATCTTCGCCGCGGCCACCCAGGGCCCGACCCTCAACCCCTGGCTGATCTCGATCAACCCGCCGCCGGTCGAGTATGGCCTGTCGCTGGCACCGCTCAAAGAAGGCGGATACTGGCAGATCATCACCTGCTGCGCGGTGGTGGCCTTCGTCTCCTGGGTCTTCCGGCAGGCGGAGATCTCGCGCAAGCTCGGCATGAGCTACCACGTGCCGATCGCCTTCAGCGTGGCGGTGTTTGCCTATGTCACGCTCAACGTCATCCGTCCGCTGTGGATGGGGGCCTGGGGCAATGGCTTTCCCTATGGCATCTGGACCCACCTGAACTGGGTCTCGGGCGTGGGCTATGCCTTCGGCAACTTCCACTACAACCCCGTTCACATGCTCGCGATCACCTTCTTCTTCACCAACTGCCTGGCGCTCGCGCTGCATGGCGGGCTGGTGCTCTCGGCGGTCAATCCGAGCGGCGGGACCGACGTCAAGTCGCCCGAATACGAGGATACCTACTTCCGGGACTTCATCGGCTATTCGGTCGGCACGCTCGGCATCCACCGGGTGGGGCTCTTCCTGGCGCTCAACGCCGGGTTCTGGAGCGCCATCTGCATCGTCATTTCCGGCACCCTGTATGTCGGCAGCTGGATCGAATTCTGGGATTTCTGGAAGAAGATCCCGATCTGGTCATGAGGAGCACCTGAACATGGCGACCTATCAGAACATCTTCACCCAGGTGCAAGTGCAAGGGCCGCCCGAAATGGGCGTCCCGCACCTCGACGGCTCGGAAGGGCGGCTGGCGCTCACCGGGCACAACTACTGGATGGGCAAGATCGGCCAGGCCCAGATCGGCCCGGTCTATCTCGGGCTGCTGGGCACGCTCAGCCTGGTCTTCGGCGGGGCGGCGATCCTGATCATCGGGCTCAACTTCTGGGCCCAGGCCGGGTGGAGCCCGCAGACCTTCATGCGCGAGTTCTTCTGGCTCTCGCTCGATCCGCCGGGGCCGGAATATGGCTTCAGCCCCTTCGTCCCGCTGGAGAAGGGCGGCTGGTTCATCATGACCGGGGCCTTCCTCACCATCTCGGTGCTGTGCTGGTGGGCGCGCACCTACATGCGGGCCAAGGCGCTGGGCATGGGGATGCACATTCCCTGGGCCTTTGCATCCGCGATCTGGCTGTTCCTGGTGCTGGGCTTCATCCGCCCGATGCTGATGGGCCAGTGGTCCGAGGCGGTGCCCTACGGCATCTTCAGCCACCTCGATTGGACCAACAATTTCTCGCTGGTCTATGGCAACCTGTTCTACAACCCCTTCCACGCTCTTTCGATCGTGTTTCTCTATGGTTCGGCGCTGCTTTTCGCGATGCACGGGGCAACCATCCTCGCGCTCGGGCGCTATGGCGGGGAGCGCGAGATCGAACAGATCACCGACCGGGGCACCGCGGCCGAACGCGGGGCGCTGTTCTGGCGCTGGGTGATGGGCTTCAACGCCAGCTTTGAATCGATCCACCGCTGGGCCTGGTGGTTTGCGGTGCTGACCACGCTCACCGGCGGGATCGGCATCCTGCTCACCGGCACCGTGGTCGACAACTGGTACCTGTGGGCCCAGGAACATTATTACGCCGCCGATACCATCCACTACGATCCGAGCGGCGCGATCCAGGAATCGACCGGGCAATAGGCCCGCGCGCGTGCCGCCACCCCCCGGAGGCACGATCCTCACTGGCCCGGTGCAGGCTTCAACCCTGCGCCGGGCCTCGTCTTTTCCGGGCTGGCTTGTGCGCACATCCTTGCAAGAAACCCAAGGCCATCACGCGGCGCCATGCGCCCTTGGCGCCAGTGGGACGCTCAGTCCTCGGCCAGCCGCGCGCGCAGATCGAGAAGGTGGAGCGGCAGCGAGGCAGCGAGCGGCAGCGCGATCCACCACCACGGCGCGCCGGTGAGCGCCGCGCGCAGGCCCAGCACGATCAACACCGCAGGGCCGATGAGGCCGGCGATCGCCCGCCAGCGCCAGCCGCGCCCGCGGCGCAGCCAGATCGCCTCGGCCGCGAGCACGATGAGGATGAGATCGGCCGCATGGCCCGATGCAAACAGCCAGGTCATCACCCCGCCCGCCCCGCTCAGCCGAAGGGCGCGTTGAGCACCACCACCGCCTGGTTGAGCGCCCCGGCAAAGCTCACCCAAGCCAGATAAGGCAGAAGGAGCAGCGCGGCGATGCGCGAGAAGCGCCCGCAATAGACGATCAGCGCGAGGATCGAGAGCCACAGCGCGATGAGCTCATAGAAAGCCCAATCGGGCCGCTGGAGACGAAAGAAAATGAGGCTCCAGGTGATGTTGAGAAAGCCGTTCAAGGCAAACAGGCCAATCACCCATTCCGCCTCGGCCGAACTGCGCGCATCGCGCCAGGCATAGACCGCGGAGATGGTGATGAGCGCATAGATCAGCGTCCAGCCCATCGGGAAAAGGCCATCGGGCGGGGTCCAGGAAGGCTTGGAGAGCCCCTGATACCACGGGCCAAGATCGGTCACCGTCGCCCCCAGCGCCGCCACGCCGAGCGCGGCAAGGCTCGCCACCGCCACGGGCAGGATCATCATGCGCTTCATGACAGGGGGGTTTAGCGGGTTGCGGCGCGCAAGCCTAGCAGGTGGGCGGTATCCTTGAGGAAGATCTTGAGGTGTGCCATCGGCTTGGCGCGCACCAGCCGCTTGTGCATATAGGCCTGCCAGGTCAGCTCCTGCACGTCCTTGTCATCGCACATGGTGACAAAGCGCTCGCGCCGCTTGTCCGAGGAATACCAGAAATACTGCATGATCCCCAGCACCATGAACACCGTGCCGTGCTCCTTCATGAAGCGCTTGCGGGCCTGGCGCAGCTGGCGGGCATCGCCGGTGGCGAGGAAGGCGGCGGCGGCCTCGGCCACCATTTGCCCGCCGACCATGGCGTAATAGATCCCCTCGCCCGAGGCCGGGGCGACGATCCCGGCGGCATCGCCCGCCACGATCACATCGGCGCCATTGTCCCAGCGCTTGAGCGGCTTCAGGGGAATGGGGGCGCCCTCGCGGCGCAGGGTCTCGCAGCGATCAAGCCCGAGATCCTCGCGCATCGTGGCGATCGCCCCGCGCAAGGAAAAGCCCTTGTTGGCGCTGCCCACGCCGATGCTCGCGGTTTCGCCATGGGGGAAGACCCAGGCGTAGAAATCGGGCGAGAGACGCCCCTGGTAGAACACGTCGCAGCGGCTGCCATCGAAGGCATCCGAACGCACCTCGGGGCTGCGGATGATCTCGTGATAGGCAAAGACGCAAGGCACGCGCTCGGCCCCGGGCAGGCATTGCTTGGCGACGGCCGAGCGCGCCCCGTCCGCCCCGATCACCACCCGCGCGCGCACGCGCTCGAGCGGCGCGCCGCGGCTGCGGCGGAAGGTGACGATCGGGTGCGGGGCATCGTCGCGCACGATCTTCTCGAAGGTGGCGGCAAGACGCTCGGCCCCTGAATGACGCGCGCGCTCGCGCAGCCATTCGTCAAAATCCTCGCGATCGACCATGCCGACATAGCCGATCTCGCCCACCGGCATATCGACCGCCCGGCCCGAAGGCGCCACCATCCGCGCCGCGCGCGCCCGTGCGACCAGCAGCGATTGGGGAATGTCGAAATCGGCCAAGAGGCGCGGGGGGATCGCCCCGCCGCAAGGCTTGATCCGCCCGCCGCGCTCCATCAGCAGCACCGAGCAGCCGGCCAGCGCCAGCGCCCGTGCCGCGGTGGCGCCCGCCGGGCCGCCGCCGATCACCACCGCATCATAGACCATCTCGCTCATGCGAACCTCTCTCCCGCCCGCTCGGGCCTCGTCTCGGCCTTGCCGATGCTGCGGATCGCCGCGCTGCCGGTGGCCCTGACGGCAAGCAGCGCGGCGAACACGAAGGCGCTTGCCTCGATCGCGAAGACCAGCTGGAAGGCCGGCCCGTCCGCGCCAAGCGCGCGGCGGGCAAGATCAACGCCAACCGCGCCCAAGAGCCCGCCAAGGCCGAAGGCGATCGCCTGGCTGGCGCCCCACACCCCCATGCGCACGCCCTCGCGCGTGGTCTTGCCCGCGCCGGCAAGGCCCATCATTGTCCCGATCGCCGCCACGGCAAAGACGCCATTGCCGAGCCCGAGCACGAAGACATTGAGCCCCAGCGGCCAGGGCGGGCCGCTCACCGCGGCAAGCCCCAGCGCCCCCAGCCCCAGCGCCGAGACGAGGCACCCGCCGATCACCCAGGCGCGCAGGCCATCGGGCCGCTTGCCGGAAAAGGCGCTGCCGCCGATCCCGGTGAGGATCATGCCAACAAGGATCCCGCCCTGGTGCTGCCCGCCCAGCTGGGTCGATTCCCCGGGCGCAAGGCCAAAGACGAGGCCGGCAAAGGGCTCGAGGATCAAGTCCTGCATCGAGAAGGCGATCATCGAGACGAAGATGAAGATGGTAAAGCGCCGCGCCGCCGGCTCTTGCCAGATCTCGGCCAGCGCCGCGGCAAAGGCAGGTGCGGGCGCATCGGCCGCGGCATGGCCGAAGCGGCCCGCCTGCCGCTCGAGCCGGAAGGTGGCAAGCGCGGCAACCAGCACCATCACCAGCGCGAGGCCCCCGGCGACCAGCAGCAGCCGGGTGAAGGAAAAGGGCTTGAGCAATTGGCCCACGGTGATCGCCGAGGCGACGATGCCGGCAACCATCATGATCCAGGTGAGCGCCGCGGCAGCCGCGCGGCGCTGGGGCGCCACCCCGCTGGCGAGCAGCGCCAGCGCCGAGGTGCCGCCCGCCCCCACGCCCGCGCCGATCAGGGCATAGGCAAGCACGGCCAGCGCAAAGGCGGGGGCAAAGGCGCTTGCCATCCAGATCGTCGCCTGGGTGGCGAGCAGCGCGCCGAGGCCGAGCAGCCCCACCCCGCCGACGATCCAGGCGGTGCGCCGGCCCCCGCGGTCCGAGGCATGGCCCCACAGCGGGCGCGCAAGCTGCACCCCATAGTGCCAGGCCACCAGCCCGGCGGGGATCGCCGCGGCGAGCGCCAGTTCCACCACCATCACCCGGTTGAGCACCGTGGTCGCCAGCATCACCAGCGCGCCGATCGCGGCCTGCACCAGCCCGATGCGGATGATCGCCCGCCACCCGAACCCGGCCTTGCCCGTCGCATCCTGCGGCGAAGGCCGGGGGGCGTGCATCAGATATAGCCCCCAAGGCCGAGCGCGGCGGCGAGCATCCCCAGCACGTAAAGCGTCACCCCCACGCCGTTGTACCACGGCGCCTGCCCGGCCGGATCGCGGATCAGCCGCGGCATAGCGGCGATCTGCGCGGCGAGCAGCCCGGTGACGATCAGCGCCGAAAGGCCATGGCCCCAGATCAACAGCAGCAGGATCACCACGATCTGCGCCGAGGCCATGGTGGTGCAGGCAAAGCGCACCGCCGCATCCACCCCCATCACCACCGGCAAGGAGGCAAGGCCCGTCTGCCGATCACCTTCGACCGCCTTGAAATCATTGAGCGCCATGATCCCATAGGCGCCGAGCGAATACATGAACAGGATGATGCCGACCTCAACCGGGGGGGCATGGCCGAGCATCACCGCCGCGCCGGTGAACCACGACAGGCCCTCATAGGTCAGCGCGCACACCAGCGGCCCGATCCAGCCATTGGCCTTGAGCCTGAGCGGCGGGGCCGAATAGGCCCAGGCAAAGGCCAGCCCGATCAGCGCCGCGACGAACACCAGCGGGCCGAGCAGCCAGGCGACCCCGGCCGAAACCAGCGTGGCAAGGCAGGCGATGTAAAGGCCCCAGCGGCCCGGGACCCGGCCCGAGGGGATCGGGCGGTGCGGCTCGTTGATGGCATCGACATGGCGGTCAAACCAGTCATTGACCGCCTGGCTGGTGCCGCACACCAGCGGCCCTGCCAGCAGCACCCCGCCGGCCACGAACCAGCCGCGCCCTTCCAGCCCCACACCCGATGAGACCGCCCCGCACAGGAAGGCCCACATCGGCGGGAACCAGGTGATCGGCTTCATCAGCTCGAGCACATCGCGCGGGCGCAGGCGCGCGGGCCGGGTGGCTGGCTGAGCGGCCGTCGGGCGAGTCGGGGCTACCGAATGCTCCATGGCAAAAGGGTATGTCTGACGCCCTAAAGCGTCAAATTGTTTTGACACATATTTTTGCATCTGGCCCGTTTTCGGAACCATAAATCCTGATCGGGCGCGCACCATGTCCATCGGCCTGATGTCAGGCGATTGGACAAAATGGCGCGCGGATGCGACGAATTGCCTTGGCTTGGAGCGGTTTGGGGGTCGCGGCCTGCCGCGCAGGCAAGGCAGCGCCGCGCGGCGCGCGCGGGCCTTGCTAGTCGTTATCGCCCGCGAGGTTGCCGAGTCCGTAGCGGTGCAGCTTGGAATAGAGGCTCTGGCGCGACAGGCCGAGGATTTCGGCGGCCGAGGCGCGGTTGTCGGCGGTGTAGGAGAGCGCCGCCTCGATGCACAGCCGCTCGATCAGATCGGTGCTCTCGCGCACGATGTCCTTGAGGCTCATCCGCCCGACCAGCTCGGTCAATTGCTCGACCGAGCGCGGCAGATCCTGCCGGCCCGGCGGCAGATCGCGCAGGCGCCGGCCGATCGGGCGGATGACGAAGCCGTAATAGCCATCCTCGCCCGCGGTGCGCACCGCTGACAATTCAACCGGTTCGCCATCAACATCCTGGCCGACCCGCAGCACCGTGGCGACATTGCGCGCCGCCCCGTGCTGATCGATCTGGCCCTCGATCAATTCGAGATCAATGCCCGGCCGCCCGATCGATTCGGACAGATGCCGGCCGCGCAGCTGGTCAACACTGGCGGCCTGGACCATCTCGACGAAGGCGGCATTGGCGGTGACGATCTGGAGATTGCTGTTGGCGACCACGAAGGCATCGGGCATCTGATCGACCAGATCGAGCACCGGCGAGCCTTGGGCTGCGGGGCGCTCGCCGATCGGGGTCAGGCGCACCAGCAGGAACTGGCCGCGATCCTGGGTGAAGCCGGTGAAGGCGGCCATCACCTCGCGCGCGCCCTTGGTGATGCGGATCGGTGCGGGGCTGACGGTGTCCGACACCTGCGCCGCGCCCACCAGGCTCATCACCGGATCGTGCGAGTTCTTGTCGATGAAGGTCAGCAGCTTCTTGCCCGGCAGGCTCGCGGGCCGGGCGCCGAGCAATGCGTGCGCGGCCGCATTGGCCTCGCGGATGCGCAGCGTTCCCCCCTCGATGATCAGCACCGCCTCGCTCGAGCGCTCGAACAGCATGCGGTAACGCGCCTCGAGCTGGCGCATCCTCAGATAATCGCGCTCGAGCGATTGCTGCACCTGGAGCAGGCGCTGCTGGAGCCTGCCCGCCTCGCGCAGGTCACGCCCAAAGGCGATGCGATGCTCGCCGCGATTGACGCTGAGCACGGCATAGCGGATCGGCACATCGCCATCGCGCGAGGGGTGGTTGACCTGGCGCCAGTGCTGCACCTCGCCGCGCCGGGCGGCGGCCAGCATTTCCATCACCTTGGGGCGGCTCTCATCGGTGACGGTGTCGATCCAGTTGCTGCCCACCCAGTCGGCAAAGGCGGGAAATTCACGGGGATCATAGGCGGCATCGAGGATGGTGCCGGTGTCATCGAGCACCAGGGTAACATCGCCCGCCACCATCGCCAGCTTCATCGCCGCATCGGCATCGAGCGTGTTGAACAGCTCGGCGGCCTTGCCGAAGGGGTTCTTGCCTTCAATGCTGTGTTTGCGGGTGAGCATGGCGATCCGAACCTATCCGAGGTTCAGATCACGAACGGCTGCCTTCTCCACCAGAGCATTTGCCACTTCGAGAGCCGCCAGCGCGTCCACGCCCGTGCCGTCTGCTCCCACTTCGATCACCAAGCCCGGGTTCTCGTTGATCATTCGCCCGCCGACAAGCACCATGATGTGGGGATTGGCCGATGCCGCGCGCATCGCCTTGATGAGGTTAGCAAGCGCCGCGCTAGGGCAATCGCGGGCGAGCGTCAATCCCACCAGATCATAGGGCTGGCGCGCCAACCGGTCGAGCAGTTCGCGCCGTTCGGGCCGCACCAGCGCCTCGCTGCGCCAGCCGCCGCGGGCGAAGACCTCCTCGATCATCAGCGTGCCGAAATTGTGCTGATCGCCCGGCATCGGCGAGAACAGCGCGCTGCGCGGGGTGCAAAGCCCGCCCAGCTCGGCCGGGCTGCGCGCGGCGATCTCGCGCATCACCTCTTGCAGCCGCCACAAGCCCATTGTGACATCGAGGAAATCACATTCATCGCGATCCCACATCTCGCCCAGCATCCGGGCGGTGGGGGCGAGCAGATCGACGCAGATGGTCTCGACGCTGGCGCCCTCGGCGATGAAGGCCTCGACCTCCTCGATGAGGCTGGCTGCCTCGAGCCGCAGCGGCAGCAGGGCAAAGCGCGCGGCATCCTCGGGGCTGATGGCGCGGCTGCGCCGCGGCCTGGCGCGCACGCCCTTGCCCGCGCCGGCAAGGCCGGTGCCGTGGGCCATCAGCAGGCGCGGGATGATCTCGCTCTCGATGATGGTGTTGACCGAATCGCCCTCGTCTGGCGCGGGGGCCGCGTGCCTGCGTCTGACCCGTTCGAGCGGCGCGGCGATCACCTCGCGCAGCATCGCCGATCCGGCGCCGAACATGCTTGAAGCCTTGGACTCTCCCATTCGTCAGACCCTCCCAGGTCTTGCGGAAAGCCTTTCCGCGAGGAGGTGGCGACCACAACCGGACGAAGCGGCCTTGGCTCTGATCCCGAAAAGCCAGCGACTCTCTTTTACGCCCTTTTGGCTCAGGGCGCAAACGACCTTACCGGCAAAGGCAGGGGCGTCAAGCTCCCTAAACGTCCAATTGAGTTGACACCTAGGGGCGAAAGAGTAATCATCCGAGTCTGACAAAAAAGGCTGACGCGGCAGATGACTCGGATGGATCAGGTATCCCCGGTCGAACCCCAGGCAGGCGCACGGGTGGCGGGCCAGAAACGGGTGAGGACCAGAGCGCTCTACACCGCCGAGCAGCGGCGGCGGCGCGATGCCTCGATCTGGACCGTGGTGCAGGGCGTGCTCGCTCCGCTGCAGTTCCTGGTGTTTCTCGTCAGCCTCGCGCTGGTGCTGCGCACGCTCGCCACCGGCGCGGGCGCTTTTGCCGCCGATCTTTCGATCGTGATCAAGACCATGGTGCTCTACACCATCATGGTCACCGGCTCGATCTGGGAGAAGGTGGTGTTCGGCAAGTGGCTGTTTGCCGAACCCTTCTTCTGGGAAGACGTGTTCTCGATGCTGGTGCTGGCGCTGCACACGCTCTATCTCGTGATGCTCTTTGCCGGCCTCGGCACGCTTGAAGAGCGGATGCTGGTCGCGCTGGCGGGCTATGCCGCCTATGTCATCAATGCGGGCCAGTTCCTGTGGAAGCTGCGCATGGCGCGGCGCGAGGGCGCGGCTTGCGCCGGGGCGGTGCCGGCATGAGGGCGCTCGATCTGCTCGAGGGCTGCGCCGCCCCTGCGGCGCCCATCCCGGCAGACCCGGCGCGCGCGGTGCTGCGCGAACGCGGCCAGCGCGAGGTGTTCTGCGGGCTCACCGGGATCATCTGGCTGCACCGCAAGATGCAGGATGCCTTCTTCCTCGTGGTCGGCTCGCGCACCTGCGCACACCTGCTCCAGAGCGCGGCCGGGGTGATGATCTTTGCCGAGCCGCGCTTTGCCACCGCGATCCTCGAGGAGCGCGACCTTGCCGGCATGGCCGATGCCCAGGACGAGCTTGACCGCGTGGTCGCCCGCCTGCTCGCGCGCCGCCCGGACATCAGGACGCTGTTCCTCGTCGGCTCGTGCCCTTCGGAGGTGATCAAGCTCGATCTGGCCAAGGCCGCCGAACGGCTCGGCGCGCGCTATCTGCCCGAGGTCAGGATCCTCAACTATTCGGGCAGCGGGATCGAGACCACCTTCACCCAGGGCGAGGATGCCTGCCTTGCCGCGCTGGTGCCCGAGATGCCCGCGCTTGCCCCCGAGGCGCCGGCGGAATTGCTGATCGTCGGCGCGCTCCCGGATATCGTTGAAGACCAGTTCCTGCGCCTCTTTGCCGCCATGGGGATCGAGCGGGTGGGCGTGCTCCCGGCGCGCAGCGCCCGCGATCTGCCCGCGGTCGGCCCCAGCACGCGCTACCTGCTCGCCCAGCCCTTCCTCGGGGCCACCGCGATGGCGCTCGAGGCGCGCGGGGCTGAGCGGATCGCAGCGCTGTTTCCCTTTGGAGCCGAGGGCACCGCCGATTGGCTGCGCGCCGCCGCGCGCGCCTTTGGCATCGCGCCCGAAGTGGCCGAGAGGGTGATCGCCCCGGGCGCGGAGCGCGCCCGCCGCGCGCTTGCCCGGCTGCGCCCAGAGCTTGAGGGCAAGCGCATCACCTTCCTCCCCGATTCCCAGCTCGAGGTGCCGCTGGCCCGCTTCCTCCAGGACGAGCTCGGGATGGTGCTGGTCGAGGTCGGCACGCCCTATCTCCACCGCGCCCACCTTGCGCCTGAACTGGCGCGCCTTGCCCCCGGTGTGCGCCTTGCCGAGGGCCAGCATGTCGAGCGCCAGCTCGATCGCGTGCGCGCCGACCGGCCCGACATCACCGTGTGCGGGCTTGGCCTTGCCAACCCGCTCGAGGCCGAGGGGCTGACCACCAAGTGGGCGATCGAACTCGTCTTCTCGCCGATCCACGCCTTTGATCAGGCCGCCGATCTTGCCGAACTCTTTGCCCGGCCGCTGCGCCGGCATGCGTTGCTGGAGGTCTAGGGCGATGCAGCTGGCGGTCTGGACCTATGAAGGGCCGCCCCACGTGGGGGCGATGCGGGTCGCAACCGCGATGGAAGGGCTGCACTACGTGCTCCACGCCCCCCAGGGCGATACCTATGCCGACCTGTTGTTCACCATGATCGAGCGGCGCGCCAAGCGCCCGCCGGTGACCTACACGACCTTCGAGGCGCGCGATCTGGGCAAGGACACCGCCGCGCTGTTCCAGGATGCCGCGCGCGAGGCGGTGGCGCGCTTTGCCCCTGAGGCGATCATCGTCGGCGCGTCCTGCACCGCCGAGCTGATCCAGGACGATCCGGCGGGCCTCGCCGAGGCGATGGGCCTGCCCGTGCCTGCCATCCCGCTCGAACTGCCGAGCTACAGCCGCAAGGAAAACTGGGGCGCGGCCGAAACCTTTTACCAGATCGTGCGCACGCTGGCCGACCGGTCGGTGGTGCGCGAGCCGAGGCAGGATCGCCGCGCCCGCGCCAATATCCTTGGCCCCACCGCCTTGGGCTTTCGCCACCGCGACGATCTCATCGAGGTGCGCAAGATCCTCGATTGCCTCGGGGTCGAGGTCAATCTCGTCGCCCCGCTGGGCGCAACGCCCAGGGACATCGCCCGCATCGGCGCGGCCGATTTCAACATCGTCCTTTACCCCGAAATTGCAGATGAGGCCGCCCGCTGGCTGGAGCGCACCTTTGCGCAGCCCGCGGTGCGGACCGTCCCGATCGGCGTGGGAGCCACCCGCTCCTTCATCGCCGAAGTCGCCGAGCTGGCAGGTGCAGATCCCACGCCTGCCCTCGGCGACACCTCTTCCCGCCTGCCGTGGTGGAGCCGCTCGGTCGATTCGACCTATCTCACCGGCAAGCGCGTGTTCATCTTCGGCGATGCCACCCACGCCATCGCCGCGGCCCGCATCGCCCGCAAGGAACTGGGCTTCGAGGTCTGCGGCCTTGGCTGCTACAACCGCGAATTCGCCCGCGACCTGCGCGCCGAGGCGGCGGCCTGCGGGGTCGAACCGCTGATCACCGACGATCATCTCGCGGTCGAGGAAGCGATCGCCGCCGCCGCGCCCGAGCTGGTGCTGGGCACGCAGATGGAGCGCCACATCGCCAAGCGGCTCGGCCTGCCCTGCGCGGTGATCTCGGCCCCGGTGCATGTGCAGGATTTCCCCGCGCGCCATTCGCCGCAGATGGGCTTCGAGGGCGCCAACGTGATCTTCGACACCTGGGTGCACCCGCTGGTGATGGGGCTGGAGGAGCACCTGCTCACCATGTTCCGCGAGGATTTCGAGTTTGCCGACGAGGCCGGACCCAGCCATCTTGCCGCGCACAGCCCCCGCGCGCCTGGGGGAGGCCGCGCCGCCAGCGCCCCGGCACCGGCCGATGAAGCCGCGCCCGCCCGCGGCCTGGCGCCAGCCGCCGCCGATCCGCCCCCCGCCGACACCGGCGGGCCGGTGTGGACCGCCGAGGCCGAGCGCGAACTGAAGAAAATCCCCTTCTTCGTGCGCGGCAAGGCGCGCCGCAACACCGAGGCCTTCGCCGCGGCCGAAGGGCGCAGCGCCATCGATCTTGACACGCTCTACGAGGCCAAGGCCCATTATGCACGGTAAGGCGCTCTCCCCCGCCTCGGTCGATCCGCGGGCGCCCGTGCGGGTGGCGATCGTCACGCTCGACAATCATTTGAAGGGCGCAGTCGACCGGGCCGAGGCCGCGCTCGCGCCCGAGGGCATCGCGCTCAGCCTCCATGCCGCCAGCGACTGGGCGAGCGATGCCGGCGCGCTCGATAAGGTCAAGGCCGCGATTGCCGAGGCCGACATCGTGATCGCCACGATGCTTTTCCTCGATGATCACATCCGC
Organism: Erythrobacter cryptus; assembly: GCA_046297575.1. Taxonomy (GTDB): domain Bacteria; phylum Pseudomonadota; class Alphaproteobacteria; order Sphingomonadales; family Sphingomonadaceae; genus Erythrobacter; species Erythrobacter cryptus_A. Next base: position 150,959 of record JBKBHR010000003.1, on the reverse strand, counting down.
CTGATCCTGCCCAGCCTCGAGGCGCGGCGCGAGGCCTGCGATGCCATGGTGTGCATGATGAGCGCGGGCGAGGTGGTGCGGCTCACCAAAATGGGCCAATACCGCATGGACGCGCCCGCACGCGGCCCGCTGGCGCTGCTCAAGCGGCTGCGCGGCAAGCCCGCCAAGCCGGGCCAGGGGCCGAGCAATTCGGGCGCCGGGCAGATGAAGCTGCTGCGCCGCCTGCCCAAGCTCTTGAAGTTCATTCCCGGCACCGCGCAGGATGTGCGCGCCTATTTCCTCACCCTGCAATACTGGCTTGCCGGATCGGACGAGAACGTGATCGCCATGGTGCGCGCGCTGATCGACCGCTATGCCGCGGGCGATCGGCTCTATCGCCGCGGCATCACCCCGGCCGAGCCGCCGCGCGAATATCCCGAAACCGGGGTCTATCACCCGCGCACCCGCCAGCGCATTTCCGAAAGCCTGCGGCTGCTCCCCGAAGGCGAGGGTCGAGAGGGCACGGTTGGCCTCATCCTGCTGCGCTCCTACATCCTCGGGCGCGACTGCGCGCATTATGACGGGGCGATTGCCGCCTTCGAGGCGGCGGGCATGAAGGTGGTGCCGGTATTTGCCAGCGGGCTCGATGCGCGAGCGGCGATCGAGAAGTTCTTCATCGGCCCCGACGGGCGGCCCACGGTCGATGCGATCGTCAATCTCACCGGCTTTTCGCTGGTGGGCGGGCCGGCCTATTCCGATGCAGCTGCGGCGCGCGCGGTGCTCGCCCGGCTCGATCTGCCTTACATCGCCGCCCATGCCACCGAGTTCCAGACGATCGAGGAATGGGCGCACCGCCCCCAGGGCCTCTTGCCGATCGAGGCGACCATGCTGGTGGCCCTGCCTGAGCTTGACGGGGCCTGCGTGCCGCATGTCTTTGGCGGGCGCGCCGGCGGGGGCGAAGGCGGCTGCACCGGCTGCACGCGCAAGTGTCCGCGCCCGGCCTCGCACAAGGCCAAGCCGATGCAGGCCTGCCCCGAGCGGGCCGAGGCGCTGGCCGCACGCACGCTGGGGCTCATCCGCCTGCGCCGCAAGGCGCGCGCGGCGCGCAAGCTTGCCATCGTGCTGTTCAACTTCCCGCCCAACGCCGGGGCCACCGGCACCGCCGCCTTCCTCGCGGTGCACGAATCGCTCCACGCCACGCTCCAAAGGCTCAAGGCCGAAGGCTACAGCCTCGAGGTGCCCGAGAGCGTCGAGGCGCTGCGCGACGCGCTGCTGGGCGGCAATGCCGAGCGCTATGGCACCGATGCCAATGTCGCCCACCGCATCCCGGCCGATGAGCATGTGCGGCGCGAGCCCTACCTTGCCGAGATCGAGGCCGCCTGGGGCCCGGCTCCGGGCCGGCAGCTTGCCGATGGCGGGCATATCCTCGTCCAGGGCCTTGCGCTCGGCAATGTCTTCATCGGGGTGCAGCCCGGCTTTGGCTATGAGGGCGATCCGATGCGGCTGCTGTTCGAGGGCGGCTTTGCCCCGACCCATGCCTTCAGCGCCTTCTATCGCTTCCTGCGCGAGGATTTCGGCGCCGATGCGATCCTGCATTTCGGCACCCATGGCGCGCTCGAGTTCATGCCGGGCAAGCAGGCCGGGATGTCGGGCCAGTGCTGGCCTGACCGGCTGATCGGCAATACTCCCAATTTCTATCTCTACGCCGCCAACAACCCCTCCGAAGGGATGCTGGCCAAGCGCCGCTCGGGCGCGACGCTGATCAGCTATCTCACCCCGCCGCTGGCGCAGGCCGGGCTCTACAAGGGCCTGGCCGAACTCAAGGCCAGCCTCGATCGCTGGCGCGCCGCGCCCGATGATGCCGATCATGCCGCCGAGCGCGCCGATCTTGCTCGCCTCATCGCCGATCAGGCCGCCGCGCTCGACATCACCTATGGCGATATCGGCGAACTGCCCGCGCGCCTTTACGAGATCGAGGAGGCGCTGATCCCGCATGGGCTGCATGTCTTTGGCCGCAACCCGCAAGGGGCCGAGGCCGAGCACATGCTCGATGCGATGATGGAAGCGGGCAGCCACGATGGCCCCACCCCCGATCGCGCCACGCTGGCCGCGCGGCTTTCCGCCTCGGACGAGCTCGGCGCGCTGATCCACGCGCTCGATGGCGGCTATGTGCCCCCGGCGCCGGGCGGGGATCTGGTGGTCAATCCCGAAGTGCTGCCCACCGGGCGCAACATCCACGGTTTTGACCCCTTCCTCATGCCCTCGGCCTATGCCTGCCGGCTCGGCAGCGCCCAGGCCGAAGCGCTGATCGCCCGCCACATCGAGGGCGGGCAGGCCTTCCCCGAGAGCATCGCCATGGTGCTGTGGGGCACCGACAACATGAAGTCCGAAGGGGTGCAGGTGGCCCAGGCGCTGCGGCTGATGGGCGCGCGCCCACGGCGCGACACCTATGGGCGCCTCGCCGGGGCCGAGCTCATCCCGCTGGCCGAGCTTGGCCGCCCGCGGATCGACGTGGTGATGACGCTTTCGGGCATCTTCCGCGATCTCCTGCCGATGCAGACGCGGATGCTGGCCGAGGCCGCGCTGCTCGCCAGCCAGGCCGAGGAGCCTGAGGAGGCCAATTTCATCCGCAAGCACAGCCTCGCGCTGATGCAGCAGCATGGCTGCGATCTCGAGACCGCGGCGCTGCGCGTGTTCTCCAATGCCGAAGGGGCCTATGGCGCCAATGTCAACCAGATGATCGCCGGCGGGGTCTGGGCCGATCCGGATGAACTGGCCAATGCCTTCGAGAGCAACAAGGGCTTTGCCTATGGCGTCTCGGGCCGGCCGGTGCAGCAGCGCGAGTTGCTCAGAAGCGCGCTCGCCACGGTCGATTTCACCTATCAGAACCTCGAGAGCATTGAACTCGGCATCAATGACGTTGACCAATATGTCGATGGCCTTGGCGGGGTCACCCGCTCGGTGGCGCGGGCCAAGGGGGCCGAAACCCCGGTCTATATCCTCGATGCCACCCGCGGCAGCCCCAAGGTGCGCACGCTCGGCGAACAGATCGACCTTGAAACCCGCACCCGCACGCTGAACCCGCGCTGGTTCGAAAGCCTGCTCGAACACGGCTATGAAGGCGTGCGCCAGATCGAGGGCCACGTCACCAGCACGCTGGGCTGGTCGGCCACCACCGGGCAGGTGGCCCCTTGGGTCTATCAGAAGATTTCCGAGACCTTCGTGCTCGATGCCGAGATGCGCCGGCGCATGGCGGCGCTCAACCCCAAGAGCTCGGCGCGGGTGGCCGGCCGCCTGCTCGAAGCCTGCCAGCGCAATCTGTGGACGCCCGACGAGGCCACCCTCGCCGCGCTGCGCGAAGCCAATGACGAGCTGGAGGACCGCCTCGAAGGCGTGTTCCCGGCCGAATGACCAAGGGATAGATCATGAACCTGCACAGCCCCGCTTCCCGTTTCAGCCCGCCCGATGGCGAGGGATCGGTGCAGGTTCAGCTCGATCCGCGCGACCGCATCGGCGGAGCCAAGGTCTTTGCCGTCTATGGCAAGGGCGGGATCGGCAAATCGACCACCTCGTCGAACCTCTCGGCGGCCTTTTCCAAGCTCGGCCACCGGGTGCTGCAGATCGGCTGCGATCCCAAGCACGATTCGACCTTCACCCTCACCAAGAAGCTGATGCCCACGGTGATCGACGTGCTCGAGACGGTCGAGTTCCACGCCGAGGAGCTGCGGCCCGAGGACTACATGTTCGAGGGCTACAATGGAGTGATGTGCGTCGAGGCCGGGGGTCCGCCGGCGGGCACGGGCTGCGGCGGCTATGTCGTGGGCCAGACGGTCAAGCTCTTGAAACAGCACCACCTGCTCGAGGAAACCGATGTCGTCATCTTCGATGTGCTCGGCGATGTGGTGTGCGGCGGCTTTGCCGCGCCGCTCCAGCACGCCGAACGCGCGATCGTGGTGGCGGCCAATGATTTCGACAGCATCTTCGCGATGAACCGCATCGTCGCCGCGATCGGGGCCAAGGCCAAGAACTATGACGTGCGCCTTGCCGGCGTGGTCGCCAACCGCAGCCGCGAGACCGACGAGATCGACCGCTTCTGCGATGCCATCGGGATGCGGCGCCTTGCCCATTTCCGCGATGTCGATGCGATCCGCCGCTCGCGCCTCAAGAAATGCACCCTGTTCGAGATGGGCGACGATCCCGAAGTGATCGAGGCGCAGAACGAATATCTGCGCCTCGCCCAGATGCTCTGGGACGGGGTCGAGCCGTCGCAGGCGCGGCCGATGAAGGACCGCGACATCTTCGATTTCCTGGGGTTCGAGTGATGGCCAGCCGCAACCCATCCGAATATGAACTGCGCCGCGAGGCCCTGGCGACCTATTTCGACAGCACCGCGCGCCAGGCCTGGATCGATCTCACCTCGGACGTGAAGGTCTCGGGCATCCGCGCCACGGTGCGCGCCGGGCGCGAGGCGATGCGCGCCACCCTGCTCGGCTGGCTGCCGCCCGATCTGCGCCGCACCCGGGTGCTCGATGCCGGCTGCGGCACCGGTGCGCTGGCGATCGCGGCGGCCTGCCGCGGGGCCGAGGTGATCGGCATCGACATCGCCCCCGGCCTCATCGAGGTGGCGCGCGAGCGCACCCCCTCCTTCCTCGGCCATGGCCGCATCCGCTGGCGCTGCGGCGACATGCTCGATCCCGATCTCGGCAGCTTTGCCCATGTCGTGGCGATGGATTCGCTCATCCACTATCAGCCCGAAGACCTCGTCGCCGCGCTCGCCCGGCTGGCGGCGCGCACCAGCGGCTCGATCCTTTTCACCTTCGCCCCGCGCACGCCGCTGCTGGCGGCGATGCACAATGTCGGCAAGGTCTTTCCCCGGTCCGATCGCAGCCCGGCGATCGTGCCGGTGGCCGAAAGCGATCTCTTCGCGCGCCTTGCCCGGCTCGATGGCTGGCGCATCGGCCGCACCAAGCGCATCAGCAGCGGATTTTATACCTCGCAGGCGCTCGAACTGGTGAGGATGGGATGAGCCGCCCGGCGCGCCCTGCCCCGCCGCACTGGACCGAGGCGATCTTCCGCCTCCTGCCCTTTGCCGACGCGGCGAGCGCCGATCTGCCACTCGGTCGGCTGCTGCGCCTGGCGCTGTTCCAGGTGAGCGTGGGGATGGCGATGGTGCTCTTGAACGGCACCTTGAACCGGGTGATGGTGGTGGAGCTGGGCACGCCCACCTGGCTGGTGGCGCTGCTGATCGCGGTGCCGCTGGTGGTGGCGCCGTTCCGCGCGCTGATCGGCCACAAGTCCGACACCCACCGCTCGGTGCTCGGCTGGCGGCGGGTGCCCTATATCTGGTTCGGCACGCTGATGCAGTTCGGCGGGCTGGCGATCATGCCCTTCGCGCTGCTGCTGCTGGGCGTGCCGGAGCGCTTCACCCTTGGCCTCATCGCCGCGGCGGCGGCCTTCCTGCTCACCGGCACCGGCTTTCACGTCACCCAGACCGCAGGCCTCGCGCTCACCAGCGATCTTGCCCCGCAAGACAAGCGCCCGCGCGCGGTGGCGCTGCTCTATGTCATGCTGCTTATCGGCATGATGTTTGCCGCCTTCGTCATCGGCGGGGTGCTGGCCGATTATTCGCCGACCAGGCTGGTGCAGGTGATCCAGGGCTGCGCGCTGCTCACCCTGGTGCTCAACACCACCGCGCTGTGGAAGCAGGAGGCGCGCAACACCAAGATCACCGCGCCCGACCGCGAGACGCCCACCTTCGGCGAATTGTGGCAGGCCTTCGTGCGCGACGGGCGCAATGCCCGGCTGCTCACCGCGATCGGCATCGGCGCAGCGGGCTTTGCCATGCAGGATGCGCTGCTCGAGCCCTATGGCGGGGAGATCCTCGGCCTTTCGGTCGGGGCGACCACCGGGTTGACGGGGGCCTGGGCGCTGGGCTCGCTCATCGGCTTCATGCTCTCGGGCCGGGCGCTCGCGCGCGGGTGGGATCCGCTGCGGCTGGCCGGGGCGGGGCTGGTGATCGGGATCAACGCCTTCCTGCTGGTGCTCTTTGCCGGGCCCTTTGCCGCGGCGCTGCTGCTCTATGCCGGGGCGCTGGGGATCGGGCTTGGCCTCGGGCTGTTCTCGGTCGGCACGCTGATGGAGGCGATGAGCCTTGCGCGCAGCGAGACTGCCGGTCTTGCGCTGGGTGCCTGGGGCGCGGTGCAGGCGACCTGTGCCGGCACCGGCATCGCGCTTGGCGGCCTCATCCGCGATGGCGTTGCCGCCTGGGTCGGCAGCGGCGCGGCGAGCGCCTCGGTGGCCACCCGGGCGAGCGGCTATTCCACCGTCTATATGCTTGAAATCGCGCTGCTGCTTGCCGGGATGGCGGCGCTCGGCCCGCTGGTGGGCCATGCCGGCCGCCGCCGCGGCGCGCCCGACGATCCCCTCGCCCAGCCCTTCGGCCTGAGGGAGTTTCCGACATGATTACCCGTGCCCGCCTGTCCCTGATCCTGCCCGGCCCGGCCTCGGCCGGTCTGTTCCATGAGAGGAATGTGAAATGAATGCAGCCTATATTGTCGGCACGCTCGACGTCGCTGAACTCGCCTTCCTGCTGTTCTTCGTCTTCTTCATTGCGCTGGTTTTCTATCTCAACCGCGAAAGCCGCCGCGAAGGCTATCCGCTCGAGGATGAACAGACCGGCAAGATCCACCCCGGCAGCCTGTTCGATGGCGACAAGAAGGTGTTCAAGCTGCCCCATGGCCGCGGCACCTATGTGCCCGAGGACAATCCGCGCGACGACATCAACATTCCCGCGGTGCAGGCCTTCAACGCCGCCGGCGCGCCCTGGGTGCCGACCGGCGATCCGATGATCGACGGGCTCGGGCCGGCGGCCTGGGCCAACCGCGCCAAATATCCCGATCTCACCTTCGACGGGCGCCCGCGCATCGTGCCGATCGGCCAGAGCCACGAGATCATCGTCTCCCCGCGCGATCCGCAGCTGATCGGCTGGCCGGTGGTGGCCGCCGACGGCGTGACCGTGGGCAAGGTCAGCGAAATCTGGGTTGACCAGGCCGAGCACATCATCCGCTATCTCGAGATCGAGACCAACAGCGGCAAGAAGGTGCTGGCCCCGATGATGGTGGCGAGGGTGCAGACCAAGGGCTTCTTCAACGACAAGCCCGAACTGGTCGAGATCGACGCGATCACCTCGGCCCAGTTCGACAATGTGCCCCAGCTCGAAACCCCCGGCATCATCACCCGCTACGAGGAAGACCGCATCCAGGCCTATTTCGGTGGCGGTTACATGTATGCCACGCCCGAGAGGTCGGAAGCATGGCTGTAACCACCCCCGGCCCTCAGGCGGCGCCGGCAGACACGTTGCCAGCGCTGCCCCAAGGGATCGATCACGCCGCGCTCGAGGAGGATGGCCCGCGCGCCTTTGGCGATCGGATGGGCACCCCGGCGCCGGATGAGAGGGTGCTGTGGAAGGGCCGACCCGATCTGCGCCTGCTCGCCCGCAGCGCCTTTCACACCCGCACGCTCGGGCTTTACATGGCGGCGCTGGTGGTGATCGCGCTCGCCACCGGACGGAGCGATGCGGCGATCGTGGCCGGGGTGCTGGGCGCCGCGCTGCTTGCGCTCCTCTACCTCATCGCCTGGCACAGCACCCGCACCACGCTCTACATCCTCACCGACAGCCGGCTGATCCTGCGCATCGGCATGGCGATCGAAACCCGCATCAACATCCCCTTGAAGCAGATCAGGGCCGCCCATCTGCGCCTGCGCGGCCAGGGGCATGGCGATATTGCCTTTGAGCTCGCGGGCGAGCGGATCCTCGGCACGCTGCTGCTCTGGCCCCATGTGCGCCCCTGGCACTATGCCATGCCCCAGCCGATGCTGCGCGCCGTGCCCGATGCGGCCGCGCTGGCGCAGCTGATCGCCGCGGCCCGGGCACAGCACGGCGCGATCACGCAAAATTTGATCGGGATCAAGGAAAGCGCCGCCCCGGCAGGCGAGGCTGGCACCATGGCCGGCGCGCTGCCGGCGCAGGGCGGCGCAAAAGGCCGGCTGGGCGAGGCGGGTCTTGCGGCCGGTCTTGAAGGAGCGACGGCATGATCGTTCGCGAATACGAGAAGGACGAAGTCACCGTTCACAAGGTGCCGCTGCTGCTGATGGGCGGCATCGTGGCGGTCTCGCTCGCGCTCACCGCCTCGGTCAGCTTCGGCCTGGTGGGGCGCAGCGCGATTCCCGAAAAGGCCCGCGCCGAGGCCGGCATCAGGCCCGAAGCGCAGCGCCCCTTGCGCTTCTTCGACGAGCCCGACGGCACTGTGCGGGTCGAGGACGGGGCGAGCAAGGCGGTGCTTGCCCGCTTCGGCCCGGGCGAAGGCGGGTTCGTGCGCGCCAGCGTGCGCGCGCTGGTGCACCAGCGCCGCATCCGCGGGCTTGGGCCGGAGGTTGCCTTCGAGCTCATCGCCTGGCCCGGTGGCGCGCTCACCCTGCACGATCCGGCGACAGGGCGCAGCATCGAGGTTGCCTCCTTCGGCCCTGTCAACCGCGAGGTCTTTGCCAAGATGCTGGCGCAGGAGGCACGCTGATGGGCCGCAGCTTCGAGACCCCGTGCACCATCACCGTGGAACAGAGCCCCGAGGCCTTCCACGCCCATGTGGAACTGGCCGAGGAGGTGGAAATCTTCCCCGGCGACAGGGTGCGTGTTCACGGCGCGCCGATCCAGATCCCCTTCGGCACGCGCCAGGTGTTCGAACGCCGCGCCACCGTCACCCGCGCCGGGCCGCTGCGGCGGGGGCTGGTGCGCCTTGCCGCCTATTTCGATCTCAGCGAGCTTTACGAAGTGAGCTTCAACGCCGGGAGGATCAAATGAACGCCTACAAGCCGATGACCAGCGAGGAGGCGATGGCGCTGGCAACGCAGGACACCATCCTCACCCCCCGCTTCTACACCACCGATTTCGATGCGCTCGATGCCATCGATGTCAGCCCGGTCAGGGCCGAGTGGGACCAGCTGATCGCCGACATGGCCGCCGATCCCAACAAGCGCCACTTCAAGCGCGCCGAAAGCTTTGTCGGCGCGATCGAGGGGCTGGAGCCGGCGCTCAGGAAGGAGTTCACCGATTTCCTCGTCAGCTCGATGACCTCGGAGTTTTCCGGCTGCGTGCTCTATGCCGAGATTGCCCGGCGCACCAAGAACCCCGATGTCAAGCAGCTCTTCCGCCTGCTCGCGCGCGATGAAAGCCGCCATGCCGGCTTCATCAACGAGTGCCTCAAGGATGCCGGGATCGGGGTTGATCTGGGCTATCTGACGAGAACCAAGAAATACACCTTCTTCAAGCCCAAGTTCATCTTTTACGCGGTCTATCTGAGCGAGAAGATCGGCTATGCGCGCTATATCACCATCTATCGGCACCTTGCGCGCAACCCGCAATACAAGTTCCACCCGATCTTCGACTGGTTCGAGCAGTGGTGCAACGACGAGTTCCGCCATGGCGAGGCCTTCGCCATGCTGCTGCGCTCCGATCCCAGGCTGCTTCAAGGCGCCAACAAGCTGTGGATCCGCTTCTTCCTGCTGTCGGTCTATGCCACGATGTATGTGCGCGATCACAACCGCCCGGTGTTCCACGCCGCGCTGGGCCTTGATCCGACCGAATATGATTACAAGGTGTTCGCGATCTGCAACCAGATCGCTCGCCAGGTCTTCCCGGTCGAGCTCGATATCGATTCCCCCGCCTTTCGCGCGCAGATGGAAAGGCTGCGCCGGGCCGCGGGCCGGATCGAGGATGGCAAGGCGCGCGGGGGGATCGTGGGCTGGGCGCAGCGGCTCTCCGGCACGATGGGCGCAGGGCTGGCCTTCGCGCGGATGTTCCTCCAGCGGCCGCGGGCCAACACCCTGCCGCAAGCGATCCGGCTGCAACCGGCGTGGTAAGCTGGAGCGGCCATATCGTCCCGTTCATCGTGACGGTGGCCTTGTGGTTCGTCGCCACCGGGCTGATCGCCTGGGCCGACAACCGCGAGCGCGCCACCTTCTCGAAGAGCCTGATGGTGGGCAGCCTTGTCGGGATCGGCGGGCTGGTGGTGATCCTCATCGCCTCGCTCTCGGTCGAGGTCTGGGCGGTCTATCTCGCCTTCATCGGCGCGCTGATGGTGTGGGGCTGGCATGAGCTGGCCTTTCTCACCGGCGCTGCCGCCGGCCCGCGCCGGGGCCTTGCCGATCCGGGGCTCACCGGGCTTGCCCGCTTCCGCCAGGCCGCGGCGACAGTGATGCACCACGAGGTGGCGCTGGCGGTCACCGGGCTGCTGCTCATCTCGCTCTCGTGGGATGTGCCCAACCAGATCGGGGCGATGGTCTTCGTGCTGATGTTCGCGATGCGGCTGATCTCCAAGATCAACCTGTTCATCGGCGTGCCCAACACCAGCGCCGAGATGCTGCCCGAGCACCTGTCCTACCTCAAGTCCTATTTCGGCCCCCGCCGCCTGACGCTGACGCTGGTGCTTTCGATCGCGGGGATCGCGGCGGCGGCGGCGTGGTTTGCCGCCCTCGCGCTCGCCGCGCCCGCGGGCAGCGCGGCGATGGTGGGGGCAAGCCTGATGGCCACCCTCGCGCTGCTCGGGGTGCTCGAACACCTGTTCCTCGCCCTGCCCTTCCGCGACGGGATGCTGTGGGGCTGGGCCTTGCCGCAGCGCCGCCCGGCGGGGGCAAGACGGGAAAGACCATGACACGCACGACAATCACAAAGGGAACGCCGATGGATTTCGAAGCCTTCTTTGCCGGTGAGCTTGACGCGCTGCGCGCCGATGGCCGCTACCGCGTGTTCACCGACATCAAGCGTCACCGCGGGCGCTTCCCCCACGCCACCCGCTTCGTTGCCGATGAGACCCAGGCGGTGACGGTGTGGTGCTCGAACGACTATCTCGGCATGGGCCAGCATCCCAAGGTGCTCGAAGCGATGCACGCCTGCCTCGATGAATGCGGGGCGGGCGCGGGCGGCACTCGCAACATCTCGGGCACCAACCACTATCATGTCGAGCTCGAGGCCGAGCTTGCCGATCTCCATGGCAAGGAGGCGGCGCTGCTGTTCACCAGCGGATATGTCTCGAACTGGGCGGGGCTTGGCACGCTCGCCAGCAGGATCCCGGGCTGCGTGGTCTTTTCCGATGCCCTCAATCACGCCTCGATGATCGAGGGCATCCGCCATTCGCGCGCGCCCTACAAGATCTGGCGCCACAATGATGTGGCGCACCTTGACGAACTGCTTTCAGCCTACGGCCCCGAGGTGCCCAAGCTGGTCGCCTTTGAAAGCGTCTATTCGATGGATGGCGACATTGCCCCCATCGCGGACATTCTCGATGTCTGCGAAAAGCACGGGGCGATGAGCTATATCGACGAGGTTCACGCCGTGGGCCTTTATGGTCCGCGCGGCGGCGGGGTGGCCGAGCGCGAGGGGCTGATGGACCGCATCACCGTGATCGAGGGCACGCTCGGCAAGGCCTTCGGGGTGATGGGGGGCTATATCGCCGCCAGCGCCAATCTCGTCGATTTCGTGCGCAGCTTTGCCAGCGGCTTCATCTTTTCAACCGCCCTGCCCCCGGCGATCGCGGCGGGCGCGCTGGCCAGCATCCGCCATCTCAAGACCAGCAATGCCGAGCGCGAGCTGCAGCAAAAGCGCGTCGCCCAGGTGCGCCGGGCGCTCGACATCATGGGCATTCCGCACCTTCGCAACCCCAGCCACATCATCCCGGTGATGGTGGGGGATGCCAAGAAGTGCAAGATGATCAGCGATTGGCTGATGGACAATCACGGCATCTATGTGCAGCCGATCAATTATCCCACCGTGCCCGTGGGCACCGAGCGGCTGCGGGTGACGCCCTCGCCGGTGCACAGCGATGGCGATATCGAACGGCTGATCAAGGCCTTGAGCGAAATCTGGTCGCATTGCGAGCTGGCGCGCATGGCAAGCGCGGCCTGAGGGCAGCGCTTGGCGCTCCGGCCCCGCTGCCTTGGCCGGAACTTGGCGCGCTGGGGCGGCCGCTTCGGGGGAGGCGGCCGCCCTTTCGCATCTGCGGCCCGCGTTCTGCCCGCGCGCTTGCGGGCGCGGCTCACTTCACCGGGATGAAGCGCACCGCCGCCCCGCCCCCGGGGGCAAGCCGCAAGGCAAGGGCCTGCCCGCCGGTGACGAGCTTTTCCTCGATCACCATGGCATAGGGGTTGGTGTCCCAATGCGCGTCCGGCCCATCGCGGTAGATCTGGGCGCGGTATTGCTTGCCCGGCTCGAGGAAGCTCAAGGTCAGCGCCAGATCGCGCGCCTCCTCATCGCTCAGTGCGCCGAGGAACCATTCCTTCGATTTCCTTCCCTGCCGGGCGATGGCGACATAATCGCCGATCTCGCCGGCCAGCGCGATCGATTGCTCCCAATCGGTCTCCACGTCCTTGATGAACTGGAAGGCATCGGGCCGCGCCTCGTAATTCTCGATGAGGTCGGCGGCCATCTGGATCGGCGAATAGAGCACCACATAGAGCGCCAATTGCTTGGCAAGCGTCGTCTGCGGGCGGTTGGAGGGATCGCTGCGCGGCATGTCGGGGCGCAGCGGCGGGCGCGCATTGGGGTGAAGATCGAATATGCCGGGGGTGAAATCCATCGGCCCGGCGAGCATCCGGGTGAAGGCCAGCATCGCCTCATGCTCGGGCGGGTTGGGGGGCGAGCCCCAAGCGTTGTATTCCATCCCCCGCGCGCCTTCGCGCGAAATCCAGTTGGGATAGGTGCGCCTGAGGCCGGTGTCCTTGACCGGCTCGTGCGCGTTGATCGAAATCTGCCGCTTGGCCGCCTCCTCGACCACCTTCAAATGGTGGCGCACCATGAACTGGCTGTCGTGCCATTCATAGCGGCGGATGCCGTTTTCATCGATCCGCACCGCATCGCCCGCATCGGCGACATAGCCGGTCTTGACCTGGCGCACGCCGAGCCGCTGGTAGAGATCGAAGGCGGCCTCCATCTGGTTTTCGTAATTGGTGATGTTGGCCGAGGTTTCGTGGTGGCCGATCAGCCGCACGCCCTTGGCAAGGGCATGGCGGGCAACCTCCTCGAGATCGAAATCGGGCATGGCCTCGGTGAAGCGGAACAGATCGCCATTGTTGAACCAGTCGCCATCCCAGCCGATGTTCCAGCCCTCCACCAGCACCCCGGCAAAGCCGTGGCGCGCGGCAAAATCGATATAGCGCTTGGCCTCCTCGGTGGTGGCGCCGTGGATGCCCTCGCGCCCCCAGGTGCGATCGCGGACATGCATCGCCCACCAGATGCCGACATATTTGCCCGGCTCGACCCAGGAGACATCGCCCAGCTTGTTGGGCTCGTTGAGGTTGAGGATGAGATCGGAATTGATGAGGCCCACCGCCGCGGGCGCGATCTGGATGGTGCGCCAGGGGCTGTGGAACGGCGCGCGGGTGATGACCTTGGGCCCGCCTGACCAGTTCCTCAGGCGCGCCTCGAAGGTGCCGGGCCGCAGCGCCCCCAGCGACATCGCCGAATAATCGACGAGCGCGGCCTCGTGGATGGAAAAATAGATGCCATCGCCATTGCGGAAGGTGGCCGGGGTGTGCGCATCATCGACCTTGCCCGCCGCCCCGGTGCGGGTGAGATATTCGTAGCGGTTGAACTCGTCCGAAGGGGTGTACCACATCTGCGTGGTCTCCCCCACGGCGAACTGGGTCAGCTCCTCGACGATGGCCAGCTCACCGGCCAGCGCCGCTTGCCCGCCGAGCTCGTAGCGAAAGCCGATCCCGTCATCAAAGGCGCGAAAGCGCACCACCATGCTGCGCGCCGGGCCGGTGGTGGCGCTGAAGGTGACGGCCAGCTCATTGTGCCGATCACGCACCTGCCGCCGCTCGCCCCAGGGCTGCTCCCAGGTGTCATCGCGGCTGGCGCGTGCCGCGGCGGTGATGGCCAGATCGCGCGCGAACCCGTGGTGCGCGGCAAACAGCAGCCCGAGGCGCGAGCGTGCGATCACCGGGCGGCCCTCATGGGCAACCGCATAGCTCGCCTCACCGCCCGCATCGCTGATGGTGATGGCAATGCGGCCATCGGGCGAGGTCAGCACCAGGCTCTCGGCCCGGGCGGGCGCGGCGAGCGCCCATGCCGCCCACAGCATCGCGGCAAATGCGGCGAGGATGTTCCGATAGCTTCTCATGCGTCCCTCTCCCTTGCGTCCGCCCGCCTGGTGCGGCGCGCGCCTCAATCGCTCTCGGCAAAGATGCGAAAACCCCAGGCGGGCAGTTCCAGCACCTCGCCCCCGGCAAAGGCCATGGCCTCACCCTCCAGCGCGTCGCGGTAGCGGCCATGATGGCGGGCGAGGCCAAAGCGCACCTGCTGCGCGCGGGGTGAGAGGTTGAACACGGCAAAGACCCGCTCGCCCGCAGCGCCGCGGGTGAAGGCGAGCACATCGGCATCGGCGCTGGTGGGCACCATCACCATCGGCGCGCCAAAGCGCCCGTTGTGGAGCGCGCGCATCTGCGTCTTGAGCGCGATGAGCTGGCGAAACAGGGGGGCATTTGCGCCCTCGCGCCAGACAATCGGATCGCGTTCGAAAAAGGCAAGCTGGCGGTCATTGTCCGCCTCCTGCCCGTTGTAGATCAGCGGCAGGCCCGGCCCGACGAAGCTCAGCGCAATCGCTGCCGCATAGGCCGGGCCATAGATCGCGCGGGCCGCCCCGTCCCAGGCGTTCTGGTCGTGGTTTTCGGTATAGACCATGCGCATCGCCGCATGGGGCCAGGTTTCGGCCTGAAGCGCATAATAGGCGCGGATCGGCCCGGCGCCCTCGCCGCTTTTGACAAGGCGCTGCATCGCCTCCTTCCAGCCCCAGGCATAGGTGGCATCGAAGGCGCGGGCGTGAAGATCGCGCTGTTCCCATTCGGCGAGCATGAACACCGGCCTGATCGCCTCGAGCTCGGCCCGCGCCGCCTCCCAGAAGTCGGTGGGCACATAGCCGGCAACATCGCAGCGGAACCCGTCGATCCCGTATGCGCGCACCCAATGGGCCATGGCATCGATCATGTAGCGCCTGAGGCCCGGCTGGCCGTAATCGAAATCAGCCACGTCCGACCAATCGGTGCCCGCCGGGCTGGTGAGCGCACCTTCGGGGGTGCGGGTGTACCAGTGGGGGTGGCTGGCGGTGAGCGGATTGTCGCGCGCCGAATGGTTCGCCACCCAGTCGAGAATGACCTTGAGCCCCAGCCGGTGCGCCTCGGCCACGAAGGCGGCCAGATCGGCCTCGGTGCCAAGCTCGGGGTTGACCGCGAGATAGTCGCGCACCGCATAGGGGCTGCCAAGGCTGCCCTTGCGCCCCTCCAGCCCGATCGGGTGGATCGGCATCAGCCAGATGATATCCACCCCCAGCGCCGCCAGCCGCGGCAAGTGCTGCTGCGCGGCGGCAAAGGTGCCCTCGGGGGTGAGCTGGCGGGTGTTGATCTGATAGATCACCGCATCGCGCGTCCAGGCGGGGTTGGTGACCGCCACCCCAGCGGCAGGCGCATCGCCGGGCGCGGCCTGCACCGGCACCGCGGCCAGTCCCGCGGCGAGGAGCGTGGTGAGCAGGCGCCGCCTCACGCCGCCGCCTCCTTGACCAGCAAGGTCGCCAGCGCCGCCAGCACAAAGCTCGTCGCCGAAATCGCAAAGGCATAGACCGGCGCGCCGCCGAACAGGTTGGTGATGAGGAAGCCCAGCATGGTCGCCGCCAGGAGCTGCGGCACGACGATGAAGATGTTGAACACCCCCATGTAAATGCCCATCTTCTCGGCGGGCACGCAGCCGGCAAGGATGGCATAGGGCAGCGAGACGATCGAGGCCCAGGCGATGCCAAGCCCGATCTGCGGGATCCACAGGAGCGCCGGATCGCGCACCAGCAGCAGCGCGGCAAAGCCCGCCGCACCCGCGATGAGGTTGAAGGCGTGGAGGCGGCAGCGGTCGATCCTTGCCGCGATCATCACGAAGCCGAGCGCCGCGGCGGCGGCAAGGCCGTTCCGCACCGATCCCATCAGGCTCCACCAATCGGCCCCGTCCTGGTAGGCCGCGCTTGCCGCCTCGGTCGCGCCGAAATGGTATTCGGCCACCCCCGGGGTGCCATAAATCCACAGGCCGAACATCCCGAACCAGCTGAAGAACTGCACCAGCGCGAGCTGGCGCATGGTGCGCGGCATGGCGAAAAGATCGCCCACCACCTCCATGAAGCCGCTGTCCTCGCGGCCCTGCCGCTTGAGCGCGCCCGCGACCAGCTGGATCGCCCCGAACCCGGCGAGCAGCGCGGCAAGGACATAGATGTCCTTGGCAATCTCGATCGTGCCGAGCAGCGCCGCGCCGTTCTCGCTGCGGGCGAAGGCCACGAAGGCGGCAAGGGCGAGGCCAGCGGCCACCCACAGCATCCCGCCGCGGGTGAACTGCGCCGCCGTGCGCGCCGCGGCACTTGCGGGGGTGCGCGGCGCGCCGGCGCGCAGGCCCTCGAAGCGCGCCAGCTCCTCCGGTGCATATTCCCTGGTGGTAAACACCGTCCAGCACACCGCCGCCAGCAGCGCCGCGCCGCCGATGTAGAACGACCAATGCACCGTCTCGGGGATCTCGCCCGCGGGCGCGGTGTTGGTGAGGCCCAGCCAGTTGGTCATCACCCAGGGCAGCGCGCCTGCCAGCACCGCGCCGGTGCCGATGAAGAAGCTCTGCAAGGCATAGCCCATGGTGCGCTGCGAATCGGGCAGATTGTCGCCGACGAAGGCGCGCAGCGGCTCCATCGTGATGTTGAGCGAGGCGTCCATCACCCACAAGAGGCCCGCCGCCACCCACAGCGCCGGGGCGTTGGGCATGATGAACAGGGCCAGGCTGGCAAAGAGCGCGCCGATGAGGAAGAACGGGCGGCGGCGCCCGAAGCGCTCGCTCCAGGTCTTGTCGGACAGGTGGCCGATGATCGGCTGCACGATCAGCCCGGTCATCGGCGCGGCGATCCACAGGATCGCCAGCTCGCCGACATCGGCGCCGAGGGTCTGGAAAATGCGGCTGACATTGCCGTTCTGCAGCTCGAAGCCGATCTGGACGCCGAGAAAGCCGAAGCTCATGTTCCAGATCTGGCCCGGGCTCAGCCGAGGCTTGCGGCCGGCATCATGCATGTCCCATTCCCTCTCCCCACGCGCGGGCCGCTTGCCAGCCGGCACGCCACAGGGCAGGCTGCCGCCCGCCGGATGTTGCGCCCGGTCGCTGGGCCGGCCTGCCGCCTTGCAGTGTGAAGCTCCTGCAAAAATTTGCAAGAATCTTTATCATCCGGCGGATGATTTTTCCTGCCCTACCCCGGACTTTCAGCATTATCTATATAACTTTCAATTATTTGATCGCCAGATCAGGCGCCGCCAGCGGCCTTCACAAAGATTTGCAAAATCTCTCGCGCGGTGTCACAGATAGGCGCAAAGGGAGTTGGGTCATGATGCGAATCCTCGCCAGTCTGGCGGCGGCTCTGTGCGCGGGCAGTGCGCTTGGCTGTGGGCCGGTGGCGGCCCTTGGTGCCGGGGCCGGGGAGGGGGCAAGCGCCCCGGCGCCAAGCGCGCCTGCCCCCCTCGCCCCGATTGCCGAGCGGCGGCTCGAGGATGAGGTGATCTATTTCGTCCTTCCTGATCGCTTCGCCAATGGCGACCCGGCCAATGACAAGGGCGGCCTCAAGGGCGGGCCGCTCCAGCACGGCTTTGATCCTTCACGCCGCGGCTTCTACCACGGCGGCGACCTTAAGGGGCTGACCGAGCGGCTCGATTACATCGCCGGGCTGGGGGTGAGCGCGATCTGGTTTGCGCCGGTGTTCAAGAACAAGCCGGTGCAGGGCCGCCCGGGGGAGGAGAGCGCGGGCTATCATGGCTATTGGGTGACCGATTTCACCCAGGTCGATCCCCATTTCGGCACCAATGCCGAGTTCAAGGCCTTCGTCGATGCCGCCCATGCCCGCGGCATCAAGGTCTATATGGACATCATCACCAACCACACCGCCGATGTGATCGACTATGTCGAGGGCGAGGCCACCGGCTATGCCTATCGCTCCAAGGGGGAATATCCCTTCTCGCGCCGCGGCGGGCCCGATGGCGCGCCGATCAACCCGGGCTTTGCCGGGGATGACGACCCCGATCCGGCCAATTGGGCGCGCCTCACCGATCCCAGCTTCGCCTATACCCCCTTCGTGCGCGAGGCCGAGCGCAACATCAAGGTGCCCGCCTGGCTCAACGACATCACGCTCTATCACAACCGCGGCAATTCGCACTGGGTCGGCGAAAGCAGCCTCTATGGCGATTTCGTCGGGCTTGACGATCTGGCGACCGAACACCCGCGGGTGGTGGCCGGGATGATCGAAATCTTCGGCCGCTGGATCGAGGACTATGGCATCGACGGCTTTCGCATCGACACCGCCAAGCATGTCAATCCGGCCTTCTGGCGCGCCTTCGTGCCAGCGATGCGCGAGCGCGCCCGGGCGCGCGGCATCAGCCACTTCCACATCTTCGGCGAGATCGCGCACGAGGAACCCAGCGCCACGCTGACCGCGCAGGTGATGGCCGAGAGCGCCCTGCCCCATGCGCTCGACATGGGCTTTGCCAAGGCCGCGCAGCTGGTCGCCAGCGGCAAGGCGCCGCCGCGGCTGATGGCCGAATTGCTCGCGCAAGACGCGATCTATCCCGGCGGGCCGGCCACCGCGTTGGGCCTGCCGACCTTCCTTGGCAACCACGATTTCGGCCGCTTTTCGATGTTCGTGCGCGAGATGAGCGGCGAGCGCGACGCGGCGCGTCTGCTCGCCCGGGTGAGCCTTGGCCATGCCATGATGTTCCTGCTGCGCGGGGTGCCCACGGTCTATTACGGCGATGAGCAGGGCTTCATCTCCGATGGCAATGACCAGCTTGCGCGCGAGGACATGTTTGCGAGCAAGGTGGCCGAATACAACGACAATGACCTGCTCGGCAGCGATGCCACCACGGCGCAGGACAATTTCGATCCCGCCCACCCGCTCTATCGCCTGATCGGCACGCTCGCCGCGGCGCGCCACGCCAATCCGGCGCTGCGGCGCGGGCTTTCCACCTTGCGCGCCTTTGCCGAAAGCGCGCCCGGCATCCTCGCGGTCGAGCGCCACGATCCCGAAAGCGGGGCGCGCGTGCTGGTTGCCTTCAACACCGCCGACAAGCCCTTGTCGCAGGCGCTCGAGGTGAGCTACCGCGCCCGCGGCGTGAAGCCGCTCCTGGGTGCCTGCCCGGCCGCGCTCGCCGCGCCCGGTTCGATCAGGCTCACCCTTCCCGCCTTCGGCTTTGCCGCCTGCATCCTGGAGAATGACGAATAATGGCAACCGCCGTGGCCGAGCCTTCCCCCACTGCTGCTGCCACCCGCCCGTGGTGGCGCGGGGCGGTGATCTACCAGATCTATCCGCGCTCCTTCCGCGACACCAATGGCGATGGCATCGGCGATCTCGCCGGGATTGCCGAGGGGCTCGATTACATCGCCGACCTTGGCGTGGATGGCATCTGGATCAGCCCCTTCTTCACCTCGCCGATGAAGGATTTCGGCTATGACGTGGCCGATTATTGCGGGATCGATCCCTCTTTCGGCACCTTTGCCGAGTTTGACCGCATCATCGCCAAGGCCCATGCCCTCGGGCTCAAGGTGATCATCGATCAGGTCTATTCGCACACCTCGGACCAGCACCCCTGGTTCCTCGAGAGCCGCAAGGACCGCACCAATCCCAAGGCCGACTGGTATGTCTGGGCCGATCCCAGGCCCGACGGCTCACCACCGTCCAACTGGCAATCGGTGTTCGGCGGCTCGGCCTGGCAGTGGGACGGGCCGAGGAAGCAATATTACCTCCACAACTTCCTCACCTCGCAGCCCGATCTCAACGTCCACAACCGCAAGGTGCAGGACGCGCTGCTCGAGGTCGCGCGCTTCTGGCTCAAGCGCGGCGTCGATGGCTTCCGCTTGGATGCCATCAACTTTGCCATGCACGATCCTGCCTTGCGCGACAATCCGCCCTCGGGAGTGCCGATGGAGCTGGTGACGCGCCCGTTTGACATGCAGATCAAGCGCTACAACCAGTCGCACCCCGACATCGCCTGCTTCCTCGAGCGCATCCGCGAGACGATCGAGGAATTCCCCGGGCGCTTCACCGTCGCCGAGGTCGGCGGGGCCGAGCCGCTGGCGGAGATGAAGGCCTTCACCGCGGGCGGCAAGCGGCTCGATTCGGCCTATAATTTCGATTTCCTCTATGCCCCCGCGCTCACCGCGGCGCGGGTGCGCGCGAGCCTTGCGCAGTGGCGCGGGGAGCCGGGCGAAGGCTGGCCTTCCTGGGCCTTTTCCAACCATGATGCCCCGCGCTGCGTTTCGCGCTGGGCGCGCGGCGGCGATCATGCCGCGGCCGCGCGGCTCAGCCTGATGGTGCTCCTGTGCCTGCGCGGCAACCCGATCATCTATCAGGGCGAGGAGCTGGGCCTGCCGCAGGGCGAGGTGCCCTTCGAGGATTTGCAGGACCCCGAGGCCATCGCCAACTGGCCCCACACCCTGGGGCGCGATGGGGCGCGCACCCCGCTGCCCTGGCGGGCCGATGCCCCGCAGGCGGGCTTTTCCAGCGCCAAGCGCACCTGGCTCAGGCTCGATCCGGCGCATGTGCCGCTGGCGGTTGATCGCCAGGCGGCCGATCCGGGCTCGACCCTCGCCTATGCCCGCGCGCTGCTGCGCCTGCGCCGCAGCCTGCCGGCGCTGATCGCGGGCGACATCAGCTTCATCGACACGCCCGAGCCGCTGCTGGCCTTTGTCCGCAAGGACGGGCCAAGCCGGGTGCTGTGCGTCTTCAACCTTGGCGAGGAGGCGCTGGCCTGGCAGCCCCCGGCGCGCCTCGGCAAGGCCGAGCTGGTGGCGCGCACCGAGGCGGTCGGCCCGGCGCCGCTGCCGTTGCAGCTTGCCCCTGGTTGCGGCTACTGGGCGGTGCTGACCGATATGTGAACCCATGGCCGATCGCCCGCCCCCTTCCGCCCGCCGCAGCGCCACGCTCGAGGACATCGCGCGCGAGGCCGGGGTGTCGATCTCGACCGTGAGCCGCGCCCTTAACGACAGCCCCTCGGTCAAGCGCCGCACCAAGCAGCATATCTGGCAGATCGCGCGCGCGCATGATTACGAGTTTCGCGCCTCGATGCCCTCCGGCCCGATCGGCGCCGATGCCACCATCGCGGTGGTGGTGCCCACCCCGCAGGCGCGCGAAAGCCGGGTGGCCGACCCCTTCTTCCTCGAACTCCTCGCCGGGATCGCCGAGGCCGCGCGCGAGCGCAACGCCGATCTGATCATCAGCCACCTCGCCCCGCGCGCGGGCGCGGATCTCGACTATGCGATGAGCACCAGCCGGGCGACGGGGGTGATCTTCATCGGCCAGTCCTCGCTCCACCACGCCTTCAATGCCCTCGCCGCGCGCGACAACCGCTTCGTCGTCTGGGGCGCCGAGTTTCCCGATGCGCAATATTGCGTGATCGGATCGGACAATCTGGCCGGCGGGCGGCGGGCGACCGCGCATCTTGCCCGGCTGGGGCGGCGGCGCATCCTGTTCCTTGGCGATGCCGAGGCGCCCGAGGCCGAACAGCGCCTGCGCGGCTATCGCCAGGCGCTCGCGCAGGCCGGGCTGGGCTATGACGAAAGCCTGGTGCTGCCCGCCCATTTCGAGGTGCATTCCGCCGAGGCCGCGGTGCGCAGCGCGCTGGCGCGCGGGCTTGGCTTTGACGCGGTGTTTGCCGCGAGCGACCTCATCGCCATCGGCGCGATCCGCGCGCTCACGCGCTCGGGGCTGAAGGTGCCCGAGGATGTCTCGGTGGTGGGCTATGACAATATCCCCGCCGCGCGGCTCGTCACCCCGCAGCTCACCACCATCGATCAGGATGCCAACCTCGCCGGGCGGATGCTGGTTTCCAAGCTGATCGACAAGGGCGACGGGCCGGCGATCTCCGAGCGGCTCGAGACCAGCCTGCTCATCCGCGAGAGCTGCGGCGGATGAGCCGCGCCCCCGCCCCGCTGCGCCATATCGTCATCGTCGGCGGGGGCAGCGCCGGGTGGATGGCGGCTGCCGCGCTCGCCCAGGCGGTGGGTGAGAGCTGCGCCATCACCCTCATCGAGAGCGAGGCGATCGGCACCGTGGGCGTGGGCGAGGCGACGATCCCGCCGATCCGCCACTTCAACCAGCGCCTCGGCATCGACGAGGCCACCTTCCTGCGCGAGACCCAGGGCAGCTACAAGCTGGGCATCGCGTTTGTTGATTGGGGGCGCCAGGGGCACAGCTATTTCCACCCCTTCGGCCAATATGGCGCCGAGTTCGATCAGGTGCCCTTCTATCACCACTGGCTCAACGAACACCTTGCCGGGCGCATCGCCGGGCCGATCGATCACTTCTCGATGTGCTGGGCCATGGCCGAGGCCGGCAAGTTCAGCCACCCGGTGAGCGACCGGCGGCTGATCCAGTCGACCTTTGACTATGCCTATCACTTCGATGCCGGGCTTTATGCCGCCTTCCTGCGCCGCTTTGCCGAGGCGCGCGGCGTGGTGCGGTGTGAAGGCAAGGTGGTTGCGGTGGCGCTGGCTGGCGAGGATGGCTTCATCGAGGCTGTGCAGCTCGAGGACGGGCGGCGCATCACCGGCGATCTGTTCATCGATTGCTCGGGCTTTCGCGGCCTTCTGATCGAGGAAGCGCTCGGCGCAGGCTATGACAATTGGCAGCACTGGCTGCCGTGTGACCGCGCCGTAGCGGTGCCCTGCACGCGCGGCGCATTCACCCCCTACACCCGTTCCACCGCGCGGCAGGCCGGGTGGCAATGGCGCATCCCGCTCCAGCACCGCACCGGCAATGGCTATGTCCATTGCAGCCAGTTCATCAGCGAGGACGAGGCCGCCGCCACGCTGCTCGCCCATCTCGATGGCGAGGCGCTCGCCGAACCGCGCACCTTGCGCTTCGTCACCGGCAAAAGGAGGGCGTTCTGGAAGAAGAACTGCGTGGCGATCGGGCTTTCGGCCGGGTTCATGGAGCCGCTCGAATCAACCAGCCTCCACCTCATCCAATATGCCATCCTGCGGCTCATCGCGCTCTTGCCCGATGCCTCGATGCCGCCGCTGCTCGCGCAGGAATATAATG
Organism: Erythrobacter cryptus; assembly: GCA_046297575.1. Taxonomy (GTDB): domain Bacteria; phylum Pseudomonadota; class Alphaproteobacteria; order Sphingomonadales; family Sphingomonadaceae; genus Erythrobacter; species Erythrobacter cryptus_A. Next base: position 127,842 of record JBKBHR010000003.1, on the reverse strand, counting down.
CCCAGACTTCAAGGGAATACGAGCTGATTCGGGATTTCCTGATCCTGCATTACAAGGCCACCACCCGCGCTGACGGGGAATTGTGGCGCTACTGCGCGGCGATGGAAATTCCCGAGAGCCTTTCCTACAAGATCGCCCATTTCCGCGCCCATGGCACGCTGGTGGCAGAGCCGGGCGAGCTGTTTGCCAATCCGAGCTGGATCGCGGTCTATCTCGGCCAGGGCATCGTGCCCGAACGCGCGCCGCCGCTCGCCACCATGCGCCCGAAGGTGCCGGTGGCCGAGCGCCTCGCCCAGATCCGCGCAGCCATGGCTGAGGCGGTTGCCGCCATGCCGAGCCACGGCGAATTCATCGCCCGCCACTGCGCCGCCGCGCCGATCGCCGCCTGAGCCATCCCCGCAAGGGGCCGCCGCGCCCGCGCGCGGCCAATGTTTCACGTGAAACATTTCAGGAACGGGCGTGGATGCCCGGGCGCCGCGGGCATGGCCCTGCGCTGCACAAAGAAGGGCCCGCCATTGCAGGCGGGCCCTTGCATCGGCCCGGGCTGCGACCCCAAGGGCCCTGCGGCGATAAGCCGTCAGAAGTTCTTGCGGATGGTGAAGTTGAAGGTGCGCCCGTAAAGCTCGTGCCGGCTGGGGAAGGTGCCCACCTGCTGGCCCGCGCCGTTGAACAGGTCGTTCTCGGTGACGAAGGGCTCGTTGGTGAGGTTGAACACCTCGGCAAGCACCTGCACCCCGTTGAGCACGCTGCCCGGCTTGTCGAAGGTGTAGCCGATCTGCGCATCGATGATGGTTTCGGGCTGGGCCTGCGCGCCCGAGAGCGAGCCGTCGAAGTTCTGCACTTCGGAGAGGAACCCGCTGCGGTAGCGCGCCGCGACCTTGGCGCGGAAGCCGTGCTTTTCGTAGAAGATGTCGCCCGACCAGGTGAGATCCGAATAGCCGGGAATGGCGATCGGGTTGAAGTTCTGGTTCTTCACCTCGGCATCGGCATAGGTGATGCTGGCAAAGCCGCCGAAGCCATCGAGCGCATCGCTGAAATCACCGAAGTTCAGCCGCACCGTGCCTTCCACCCCGGTGATCTTGCCATCGGCGAAGTTGACCGGGCCGTTGAAGGTGCCGATCGCCACCTGCGGGTTGTTGACGAGGATGCCGCCAAAGCCGGCATTGTTGATCGACTGGGTGAGGTCGGTCAGCTCGCTGAAGTCGATGATCCAGTCCGACAGGTCCTTGTGGAAGGCGGCAATGATGATCGCGCTGCCGGGCGAGAAATAGCGCTCGAGGCTGATGTCGTAGGACACCGATTCATAGGGCCGCAGCGTCGGGTTGCCGCCGCCGAGGTTGAAGCACACCACCGAGGGCGGGTTGTAGGCGATCACCTGATCGGGCCGCTGGTCGCCATTGGTGTCGATGCAGCTCAAGGGGTTGAAGCCGATGTTCTGGTTGGCGGTCATCTGGTCGAGCCGCGCGCGGGTGATGGTCTTGGCCGCGGCCACGCGGACGAAGGTGTCGGGCATGACCTCGAAGGAGTGGTTCATGCTCGGCAGCCAGTTGTCATAGCTCGCCCGGACGGTGTTGGTGCGCCCGCCGGCGATGGTGCCGGTCGATTGCTGCCTGGTATCGGCATAGCGCAACCCGATGTTGCCGCGCACCGGCACGCTGCCGAGATCGCCGTCGATATTGGCCTGGATGTAGAAATTGTGGACCTTCTCGCCCACCACCCACTGGGTGTCGAAGGTGGCCTTCTCGACCCTGTAGGTGCCATCGGTGAGGAAGAACGAGGGATCATAGGCAAGGATGTCCATGCCCAGGCTCTTGGTGTCGGTGGCACCGCGGATCGCGCTTGCCGGGATCACCAGCCCATTGCCGAAGGCGGGCGTGGGGCGCAGGAAGCTTTCGTTGGAATCGAAGTTCTTCTCGCGGTCGGAATAGAGCCAGCCCAGGGTGATGCGGTCGATGAAGCCGCCATCAAACTCCCAATAGGCCTCGGCGCGCAGCTGGTGCAGCTCGTCGGTGATGATCGGCTGCTTGATGAAGCCGACCTGGCCCCAGCCGCCCGGATCGGTGAGCAGCACATTGGCGGGGTTGGTGTAATCGAGCTGGCTGTCGATGGTGTAGGCCCCGTCGCGCGGGAAGGTGAAGGTCAGCCGGTCCTGCGCGCCCGAACGCGCGCGTCCGGTGCCGGCATAGCTTTCATAGTCGATGTCGTTGCGATCGAGGGTCGAATAGCCATAGTCGAGCACGAAGCCGAGATTGTCGGTGGCCTTCCACTCGGCATTGGCGCCGATCGCGAAGATCTCCGACCTGGCCCCTTCGGTGTCGGTGCGCAGGATCGGCACCACCGCATCATAGGTGGCGCTGTCGGCGAAGGGCCCGTTGCCGCTGGCGCTGACGAACTGCGCGCCGCTCCACGAGGCGATCGGGGTTTCGGTGCCGCGGAAGATGCCGCTGTCCTTGGTGTCGGTGTAGAAGCTGTCGACGGTGAAGGAGAAGTTGTCGGTCGGCTCGAACTGGAGCGTGCCGGCAAGCGAGGTGCGCTCGAAATTGCGGCTGACCACGCCCTGGCGCGGGTTGTCGGCCGGATAGATCACCCCCTGCGGCGTGCGCGCCACCTGGAACTGGTTGGTCTTGAGTTCGCGGCTGATGAACTGGGTGGGGATCGACTGCACGGTCACGCCCAGCGCCCAGCCCACGGTGCCATCAGCATTCTGATCGATGAGGCTGCCGAAGAAGCGATAGCCGTCGCTGGCGAAATCGGGGTTGAGCTTGCCGTTGTCGTTGAAGGTGTAGGTGCCCGAAAGGGTGATCTGGCGCTTGCCCGAATCGAGCGGCTTGACGGTGCGCAGATCGACCGCGCCGGCAATCCCGATCGCGGCGAGCTGGGCATCGCCGGTCTTGTAAACCACGCCCTGCCCGATCAGCTCGGAGGGGAACTGGTCGAACTCGATCCCGCGGTTGTTGCCCGCCGAGACCACTTCGCGCCCGTTGAGCAGGGCCAGGCTGAAATCGGGGCCGAGGCCGCGGATCGAGACCTGCTGCGAACGGCCGCGCACGCGCTGGGCCGTGACGCCGGGCAGGCGCGCGAGGGTATCGGCGATCGAAAGGTCAGGCAGGAGGCCGATATCTTCGGCCGCGATCACCTCGACGATCGAGGTGGCGTTGCGCTTGGCATCGAGCGAGGAGCGGATCGAGCCGCGGATCCCGGTGACGATGATGCTGTCAGCCTCGCCGCCCTCATCCTCGACCGCGGCGGCCTGATCGTCCGCTTCCTGCGCCATCACCGGCGCGCTCGCAGCCGCCAGTGCCAAGAAGGTCGCCGCCCCGCACAGCAGGCGCGCACCACCAATGATCCCGTTCTTCTTCATCACAAGTCCCCTCCCGCAAGCGACATCCTGCGTGTGCTTTTGCAGGTTTTTTCATAGACCATGGCGCGGCGCGCGTAAATCGCCAATCTGCGCTTGTCCGGAAAACCTGCGAATATGGCGATTTGTGTAGCCTTTTTCGTGCTTTGGCGTTCTTCCCAGGGGCCGCCCACGCAGCACGGCGAAGCGGTTTCGCGCAATTGTTGCCGGATTGTCACACATGCCTGTCTGGCGGCGGAGCGCGCCGCGCCAGACCCTGCCAGCCGCCGTTGCGCAGGCGCCCGGCCATGCCCCGCGCCCTGGCACATTTTCATTGTGAATTATGCACTTAACATCGCGCTTGGCCGGTGTCCGGCGATTTGTTAGGCTCACGCCCATGACCCCGGCCCGCCCGCTCGCACCGCTGCCGCCGCCCGCCGGCTGGGCGCTTGCGGGCGCAAGCGCCGAGATCGGCACAATTCCGGGCACGGATCAGCCGCTGATCGCCTTCGAGGGCTTCCTCGCCGCGCCTGAAGCGGTGATTCGCGCAGCCAGTTTGCAAAATTTTGCAAAGATCACTCCGCACTATCCGGGGCTGCGCGCACCGCTCCCGGCGGCGGCCTCGGCGGCCTGGCTGGCTGAGCTTGCGCCGCAGCTTGCCGCCTGGTTCGGCGCACCCGCCGGGGGCTGGCGGATCGAGGCGTGGTTTTCGCTCGTCACCACCGCGCCGGGGGCGCTCGCGCCGATCCAACGCCTGCCCCATGTCGATGGCACCGATCCCGATCAGATCGCGATGATGCTCTATCTCCACCGCACCGGGCACGGCGGCACGGCCTTCTTCCGCCACAGGTCAACCGGCCTCGCGGTGCTGGGCGCGGCGGACTATCCGCGCTATGCCGCCGCGCTCCAGCGCGAGGTCGCCGCGGCCGGGCTGCCGCCGCCGGCCTATCCCACCGATGGCGCCCCGCATTTCACCCGCATCCACACGGTCGAGGGGCGCTTCAATTCTGCGGTTTTCTATCGCGGCAATATCCTTCACAGCGGGGTGATCGACAATGCCGCGCCCCTGAGCGCCGATCCGCGCGCCGGGCGGCTGACGATCAACGCCTTTTTCCGGCCGATCAGGGGGTGAGCGAGGAGAGCATGGACGAGAACGGCATCACCCGGCTGGTGATCGTGGGCGGGGGCACCGCCGGGTGGATCACCGCGGCGGCCTTTGCCCGCCTCCTGGGGCAGCGCCTTGCGATCGAGCTGGTCGAGAGCGAGGCGATCGGCACGGTGGGCGTCGGCGAGGCGACGATCCCGCAGATCATCCGCCTCAACACCATCCTCGGGATCGACGAGCATGATTTCCTGCGCGCGACCGGCGGCACCTTCAAGCTCGGCATCGAGTTCGTCGATTGGGGGCGCAAAGGAACGCGCTATCTCCACACTTTCGGCGAGACCGGGCTTGCCCTCGGCCATGTCGCCTTCCACCACTATTGGCGCCGCAGCCTCGGGCAAGGTGCGCATCACGATCCGATGAGCCTGTGGGACTATTCGCTGCACCAGCACGCGGCGGCCGCGGCGCGCTTCGGCAAGCTCGAGCGGGTCGGCAACACGGCCATGACCGGCCTTGCCTATGCCTATCACTTCGATGCCAGCCGCTATGCCGCCTATTTGCGCGCCTATGCCGAGGCGCGCGGGGTGGTGCGCACCGAGGGGATCGTGGCGGCGGTCGAGCGCGAGGGGACGAGCGGCGACATCACCGCCATCACCCTTGCCGACGGGCGGCGCGTGGCGGGCGATTTCTTCATCGACTGCACCGGCTTTCGCGCGCTGCTTCTGGGCGAGGCGCTGGGGGTGGGCTACGAGGACTGGTCGCGCTGGCTGCCGTGCGACCGGGCGCTGGCGGTGCCGAGCGAGCGCCTGCCCGTGCTGGTGCCCTACACCCGCGCGGGCGCGCGCGAGGCCGGGTGGCAATGGCGCATCCCGCTCCAGCACCGCACCGGCAATGGCCTGGTCTATTCCTCGAGCTTCCTGGCTGACGAGGCGGCCGCCGAGATGCTGCTGGCCGGGCTGGATACCCCCGCGCTCGGCGATCCGCGCCCGATCCGCTTCACCACCGGGCGCAGGCAGGCCTTCTGGGCGCATAATTGCGTGGGCATCGGGCTGGCGAGCGGCTTTCTCGAACCGCTCGAATCCACCAGCATCCACCTCATCCAGTCTCACGTCAGCCGCCTCATCCAGCTTTTCCCTGGTAACCGTCGCAGCAGCGCCGAGCGCGACGAATACAACCGCCGCTGCGCTGCGGAATTCGCGCAGATCCGGGATTTTCTCATCCTTCACTACCACCAGACCGCGCGCGAGGACTCCGAGTTCTGGCGCTATTGCCGGCACATGGCCGTGCCCGACAGCCTCACCCACAAGCTCGAACTCTTCGCCGCCTCGGGCCGGGTCGGGCGCGATGTCGATGATCTGTTCCGCGAGGCCAGCTGGGTGCAGGTGATGCTGGGCCAGGGGCTGATGCCGCGCGCCCATGATCCCATGGCCGATCAGATCAGCCCAGGCCAGCTTGCCGAGTTCCTCGCCAATCTCAAGACCATCATCACCCGCGCAGTGGCGGGCCTGCCGGCGCATGAGGACTATCTTGCGCGCCACTGCGCCGCCGACCCGGCCAGCCTCGCCGCCTGAGGCGCGCAGCAAAAGGGGCGGCGTGGCACCCCACACCGCCCCCTTCTCCACGCGCCGCGCGGGCGCGGCGGCTTACTTCGACTGGCTTTCGAGATAGGCCACCAGGTTGGCGCGATCCCGCGGATCCTTGATCCCGGGGAAGGCCATCTTGGTGCCGGGCATGAAGGCCTTGGGGTCTTCAAGGTATTCAAACAGCACTTCGGGCGTCCAGGTCACGCCGCTGTTCTTGTTGGCTTCCGAATAGGCAAAGCCGGGGACCGAGCCCGACTTGCGGCCCACCACCTTGTGGAGCGAGGGGCCGACGCGGTTCACGCCTTCATCGAGCACGTGGCACGAACGGCACAGGGCAAAGACCTTTTCGCCCTTGGCCGGATCGGTGGTGAAGCTCGCATATTCGAGCTTGGCACCTTCCGCCGCCGCGGCAGCCGGGGTTTCGGCAGCAGCCGGGGCTTCGGCGGCAGGCGCCGCTTCGGTGGCCGCGGGCGCCGGGGCATTGGCATCGCTGCCCGCACCGCCACCGCAAGCCGAAAGGGTAACCAGAGCCGCCAGCGCGGAGCCCATCAGGAAATTACGCTTCATGATTTTTTGTCCTTCCGAACGACTGGTCCTCCCGCATCCCCGCGGGCATAAACCACAATGCCGGGCAGGGAAAGCGGGGCTTGGCGCGCGGTGCACAAGCCCTCTCCCCCGGCGCCGTGCACCTGCAACGCATGAAGCGGCTTTGGTTTCCCGACCCGCGCGCAGCGATTGCCTTGCGCGCCGGAGGCGTTAAACCCTTGGCCCCATGAAGATGCTTGCCTGGCATTCCAAGCTCACCCTGGCGCTCATAGCGCTCATCCCCCTGTTCTTCGCGATTGCCGCGCTGGGCACGCGCCTTGGCCTTTGGGGCTGGCAGTTTGGCCTGCTCACGCTCACCTTCGGCGGGGGCGTGATCCTCCTCGGGCTGACCGCGCTTGTCGCGGTGATTTCACTGGTGCTGGCCCTGCGCGCCCAGCCGCGGCGCAACCTGCCGCTGGCGCTGGCGATCATCGGCCTCCTTGTGCCGGGGGCGGCCTTCGTCATGTTCCTCTCGGCCGCGGGCAAGGCCAGCGACAATCCGATCCATGATATTTCCACCGACACCGCCAATCCCCCGGCCTTCTCGGCGGCGGTGATGGCGGCGCGCCAGGCCGCCGGGGCCAATCCGCTGAGCGACTATCAGACCCCGCTCGGCCAGATTGACCTGTTCAAGGATCGCGTTTCGCCCGAACTTGCGGTCAAGTCGCACGCGCAGATCATCACCGCCCGGCGTGACCGCCCGGCGCCGCTGCCGCTGGGCGGGGCAAGCAAGGCCGAGGGCATGGCCGCGGTGGCCGCGGCGATGGCGGCGATGGGCATGGGCGAGATCCGCAGCGATCCCGAGGCGGGCCTGGTCGAGGGGGTGGCAACGAGCTTCTGGTTCGGCTTCAAGGACGATGTGGTCGCCCGGGTGGGCGAGGCGCAGATCGATTTCCGCTCGGTCAGCCGGGTGGGCCTCAGCGACCTTGGCGCCAATACCCGGCGCATCGCCGAACTGCGCCGCCGCACCGAGGCGCTGCTCGGCGCGGCAAGCCGCTAGCCGCCAAAGCGCGCGGCGGCCATGGCGCTGCGCTGCACCACGGTTGCCACGCACAGGGCGGCATAGGCATAGGCGATCGTGGCGAACCACTGCGGGACAAGGCACATGGCGATGAACACCGCAATGGTCTCGGCCCCCTCGGCAAGGCCGGTCGAATAGAAGAAGCTCTTGCGCCCATGCGCGCGGGTCTCCTCGCCGCGCTTGGCGGCGATCACCGCGAAGGCAAGGAAACTCACCCCCGTGAGCACGAAGCTTGCCACCAGCACCAGCGCCGGCAGGGTGTTGGCCGGATCCATGATCCCGAAGGCGGTGGGAATGGCAACATAGAAGGCAAAATCAGCCACGATGTCGAAATAGCCGCCCAGATCGCTGGCCCCGCGCACGCGGGCGACCGCTCCGTCGAGCCCGTCAAACAGCCGGTTGGCACAGATGAGCACCAGGCCCCAGCCGAGCGCGCCCACGGCAATCGCGCCCGCCCCGGCAAGCCCCAGGGCAAGGCCGGCAAAGGTGAGGCCCGTGGCGCGCACCCCCAGCTGCGCGAGGGCGCGCCCGGCGGCGTTGAGCGGCGGATCGATCAGCGGGCGCAGCCGGGCGTCGAACATGGGTTTCTCCCGCCCTCCCCTCAGCCGCGCCGCCAGGCGTGGTAGCGTTCGACCCAGCGCAACAGCCGCTCGGGCTTGTGCGCGCGCTTCCACGCCCCGGCGGCATATTTGTTGGCCTCAACCAGGGTGGGATAGGCGTGGATGGTGCCGAGGATCCGATTGAGCCCGATCCCATGCTTCATCGCCAGCACATATTCGGCGATCATCTCCCCGGCATGGGCGCCGACGATGGTGACGCCCAGCACCTTGTCCTTGCCCGGCGGCGTGAGCACCTTGACGAAGCCTTTCGTCTCGCTCTCGGCGATCGCGCGATCAAGCTCCTCGAGCGGGAAGTGGGTGACCTCATGAGGGATGCCCTGCTGGGCGGCCTCGCGCGCGTTGAGGCCCACCCGGGCGATCTCGGGATCGAGAAAGGTCACCGCCGGAATTACCCGGTAATCGGCCTTGAACCGGCGAAACTGGCCGAACAGCGCGTTGACGCTGGCATACCAGGCCTGGTGGCTGGCGGTGTGGGTGAACTGGTAAGGCCCGGCAACATCGCCCGCGGCAAGGATATTGGGAAAGCGGGTGGCAAGGAAGGCATCGGTGGCAAGCGCGCCCTCGGTGGCGATGCCGAGCTGCTCGAGCCCGAAGCCCTTGAGCCGCGGCCGGCGCCCGAGCGCGAGGAGCAGCATGTCGAAGGGCACCGGCACCTCTGCCCCGCCGGCCTCGGCCACCACCACCTGCCCCTCGATCCGCGCGGCCTTGTGCCCGGTGAGCACGCGCACCCCATCATCCTCGAGCACCCGGCGGGCCAGCGCCGATACCTCTGCATCCTCACGCCCCAGCAGCTCGGGCGCCATTTCGACCAGCGTCACCCGGGAACCCAGCCGCGCCAGCGCCTGGGAAAGCTCGCAGCCGATCGGCCCGCCGCCCAGCACCGCGACGCGCTGCGGCGGCGCGTCCATCTGCATGAGCGCCTGCCACAGGGTTTCGCTGGTGAGATAGCCGCTTTCCGCGATCCCCGGGATCGGCGGCACCACCGGCTCGGCGCCGGTGGCGATGATGATGCTGCGGGTGGCAAGGCGGCGGGTGGTGCCATCTTCGCCGGCGATCTCCACCGTCCAGGGATCGACGATCCGGGCATGGCCCTTGACCACATCGACGCCAAGCGCGCGGTAGCGTTCGACGCTGTCATTGGGGGCTATTGTGCCGATCGTGCGCCGCACCCGCGCCATCACCTGGCGGAAGGGCACTTCAGGCTCCACGGGGCCAAGGCCATAGCGATCGGCATGGCGCATCTGGTGGGCGACCCTTGCGCTCTTGATCAGCGCCTTGGAGGGCACGCAGCCGGTGTTGAGGCAATCCCCGCCCATCTCGCGCGCTTCGACGAGGGTGACGCTGGCCCGCACCTGCGCGGCGATATAGGCCGAAACGAGGCCGGCCGATCCGGCCCCGATCACCACCAGATTGCGATCGAACCGCCGCGGCCGGGTGAAACCTTTGTAGAGGCGGCGGCGCTGGAGCACCCCGACGATGCCCTTGGCCAGCCAGGGGACGATGCCCAGCAGCACGAAACTGCCCAGCACCGCCGGCGAGGCTATCCCGGCAAGACCGTCGATCTGCGCGAGCTGGGTGCCGGCGTTGACATAGACGATGGTGCCCAGCAGCATCCCCACCTGGCTCACCCACATATAGGTCAGCACCGGCATGCGGGTGAGGCCCATGACCAGATTGACCACGAAGAAGGGAAAGAGCGGGATCATCCGCAGGGTGAAAAGGTAGAACGGCCCGTCGCGCGCCAGCCCGGCGTTGATCGCGGCGAGCCGGGCGCCAAAACGCGCCTCGAGCCGGTCGCGCAGCAGATAGCGCGCCGAGAGGAAGGCGAGCGTCGCCCCGAGAGTCGAGGCGAAGGAGACGAGGATGGTGCCCACCACCAGCCCGAACAGCGCGCCTGCCGCCAGCGTCATCACCGCCGCGCCGGGAAGCGAGGCCGCGGTCACCGCCACATAGGCAAGGAAGAAGGCCGCGAGCACCAGCAGCGGGTTCTCGGCATAGAAGGCCTGCCAGCCGCCCAGCGCCTGCTTGATCCCGCCAAGGGTGAGATAGTGATCGAGGTCGAGCGCGAAATAGGCCGCGATGACAAGCGCCAGCACGGCCAGGATGGCAAGCTTCTTCACCGCTGATCTCCCTTGCCCAAGGGTTCGCCCCGCCCGGGCGCGTGGTTACGCGCCACCGGATTGCTTACCACTTGCCAGCGCGGCGTATTTTGCAATCCAGCGCTTGTCGATGGCGTGCTTGAGCGCCAGCACCCAGCGCCCTTCGGCCGCAAGCGGGCCATAGCTTGCGATTGCCCGGCCATCGCCGGTGTTGAGGAGATAGAGGCTATGGCGGCGCGGGCGATAGGCAGCGCGCGGCGCCTTGCCCGCAAGCACCGCGCGCAGATTGGCGGCGAGCACCGGCCCGGCGCGCACCGCGTGCACCCCCGAACGGGCGAGCGCCCGGTCGGCCCGCGCGGCAACATCGCCCGCGGCAAACACATGGGGGTGCGACACCGAGCGCTGCCGCGCATCGACCAGCACGAAGCCCGCCGCATCAAGCGCCAGCCCGCTGGCGCCGAGCCACGGCGGCGCGGCGCTGCCGAGTGCAGCGACAAGGCCATCAACCGGCTCGAGGCTGCGGCCTCCCGCCATCACCTTCCCGCCCGCGATGCGCGCGTCTGCTGCGATCAGTGCGATCCCCTGCCGCGCCAGCGCCCGCGCAGCGCGCGCGCGCGCGCCGGGGGCAAAGCCAGGGAGCAGGCCGGCAGCGCCTGCCACCAGCGTCACCGCCGGGCGCGGCACAGCGCCAGCGCGGTTGCGCAGGGCAAAGGCCAGTTCCACGCCCCCCGCCCCGCCGCCTGCCACCACCACATGGCCGGTGCGCATCTGGGCGGCAAGGCGCTCGGCAAAGGCGCTGATCGGGCGCACGTCGATAAGGCGCGGATCATCACCGATCAGCGCCGCCCCGCGACCCACGCCGCCGCAATCGAGCGAGGCGACATCAAAGGCAAGCCTGCGCCCGCCCGCAGTGGTGACGATCCGCGCCGCGGCATCGATCCCGGTGCAGCGATCGGCCAGCCACGCGATCCCCGCGCGCGCGGCGAGAGCGGCAAGATCGACGCGGCCCTCGCCAGCGCCATGCTGGCCGGCCAGCCAGCCCGGCACCATGCCCGAATAGCGAAGATGGCGCTCGGGGCTGAGCAGCACCGCGCGCACGCCGGCAGGCGCGCCGCGGGCGATCCAGTCGGCCAGCACCGCCACGTGGGCATGGCCGCCCCCCACCAGCACCAGCTCACGGCCCATTGCCCCTCCTGCCCTCGCCTTGCGCGCTCAAGACCGCCCCGGCATTGCGGGATCGTTCATCCCGGCGCAAGCTTCGCCCGCTAACGGGCGCCGCGGGATACATCGTCTCACCGGGTGTGAACACTCTGCCGATCATCAAAGGCTTGCAGATGCGCCCGGCCTCGGAACCGCTGGCGGGCTGGGCGATTGATCGCTTGCACAGGCAGGGTGTTGCGCGCCATGCAATCACGCGGCGCGGACATTGCCCCTGGTCGCCGGGCTGATGGCGCGGGAAACGGATTTCGGAGCGGAAAAGGGCTGTCATGGCAGGATCAGGCCAAAGTTACGGTGCCCAGCTTTCGCTGGCCCAGTTCTTCCGGATCTTCTTCGACATCCTCAAGCCCGAGGCCAATTTCTACTGGCTTGCCGCGGTTTATGGGGTGGGCATCAGCCTGCTCAGCCTGGCCACCCCGATCTCGGTGCAGATGCTCATCAACACCATCGCCAACACCGCGCTCACCGCGCCGCTGGTGGTGCTCTCGCTCACCCTGTTCGGGCTGCTGGTGATCTCGAGCCTGCTTTATGCCCTGCGCATCCACCTGCTCGAGCTGTTCGCCCGGCGCTTTTATGCGCGCATGGTGGCCGAGATTTCGCTGATCTCGGTCTATGCCCAGAACCCCTTCTTCGGCGACGTCAAGCAAAGCGCGCTGTTCAACCGCTATTTCGATGTCGTCTATGTCCAGTCGCTGGTGCCCAACCTGTTCATCGGCGGGTTCACCGTGCTCCTGCAGATCGCGGTGGGCTTCGTGCTGGTCTCGCTCTATCACCCCTATTTCCTTGCCTTCACCCTGGTCATGATCGCGCTCATCTGGGCGATCTGGCTGGTGTGGGGCAGCCGCGCGCTGCGCACCGCGGTCGATCTCAGCCACGCCAAGCACAGGACCGCCGCCTGGCTGGAGAGCATCGGCGGGTCGAACGGCTTCTTCAAGTCGCAGCGCCGGATCGACTATGCGCTCGACAAGACCGATGATTTCACCCGCGATTACATCATCGAGCGCAAGCGGCACTTCCGCCACCTGTTTTCCCAGACCATCGCCTTCCTGCTGATGTATGCCGCGGCGAGCGCGGCGCTGCTTGGCCTTGGCGGCTGGCTGGTGATCCAGAACGAGCTGACGCTCGGCCAGCTGGTCGCGGCCGAGCTGGTGCTTTCGGCCGCCTTTGTCGGGGTGTCGCAGCTTGGCACCTACCTCTCCTATTTCTACGACCTGTTTGCCGCGGTCGAGGAGATCTCGCTGTTCTACCAGGTCGAGCAGGAGCAGCCAAAGGGCGCCGATCCCTTCGACGGGCCCGATCACACCATCGTGATGAAGGGGGTGAAGGGCCTCGCCCGGCACGAGCCGGCGCAGTTCGATCTCACCATCCCCTCGGGCGCGATCATCATGGCCGATACCAGCCACCACGGAGTGCAGCGGCTGTTCACCAATCTTTTGAAGATGCACGCCCTGCCCGAAGGCGGCTATGCCACGCTCGGCGGGATCGATATCAAGGACATCGAGGCGCACCACCTGCGCAAGAATGTCCACGTGCTCGACCGGCCGACCTTCGTGGAGATGACCATTCGCGAATATCTCGCGCTCTCGTGCAAGGACACCGCGCCGCGGCGGATGATCGAGGCGCTCGAGACCGTGGGCCTGGCTGGCACCATCGCCACCTTCGAGAAGGGGCTCGACACCCCGATCGCCTCGACCGGCTTTCCGCTCTCGGCGGTGGAGCTGCAGCAATTGAAACTCGCCAATGCCCTGCTCGAGGCGCCGCGCATCCTCGTGCTCAGCCGCCTGTTCGACCTGCTCGACCCCGAGCCGCTCAGCCGCGCGGTGCGGGTGCTCAGGGAACAGGCCTATTCGACCGTGATCTACTTCTCCAACCGTCGCATCGACCTCGGCTTTGACCGCTTCCTCTATCTCGAAGCGCGCCAGCAGCGCTTCTTCGACAATTTCGAGGAGTTCCGCGCCGCGGTGGCAGCGGGGCAGCAGGCGCTGGCGGCCCCCGGCGCTGCCCGTCGGGCAGGGGGGCGCTGAACATGGTCACGCTCGATCGGGACATGGCCCATTTCACCACGCTCGCCGCGATCCGCACCCCGCGGGTGATGCGGGTGGTGTTCGTGGGGCTTCTGGCGGCGATCGTCATCGCCGTCGCCTTCCTGATCTATGTGCCCTGGGTGCAGACCACCTCGGGCTATGGCGTGATCACCACGCTCAGCCCCAACGAGCGCAAGCAGGACATCAACGCGCTGGTGCCGGGGCGGATCGAGGAATGGTATGTGCGCGATGGCAGCACGGTGAAGAAGGGCGATCCGATCGTCAGGATCACCGATATCGACCCGCAGCTGATCGAGCGCCTCCAGGCCGAGCGCGCCCAGCTGGCGCTGCAATTGCAGGCCGCCCAGTCGGCGCTCGCCACCGCGAAGATCGACGAGCGGCGCACCCGCGAGCTTTACGAGGCCGGGCTTGCCGCGCGGCGCGATTATGAACAGGCGCAGATCCGCATCGCCGAGCGCGAGGGCCAGGTCGCCGCGGCCCAGGCCGCGCTCAACCGTGCCGATGTCAACATCGCACGCCAGTCCGAACAGATCGTGCGCGCCCCGCGCGATGGCTTCATCCAGAGCCTCAACGCCGGGGATGCCTCGACCTTCATCAAAGCCGGCGACGTGCTTGCCACCTTCGTTCCGGCCAATGCCCAGCGGGTGATCGAGATCTTCATCGACGGGCGCGACGTGGCGCTGGTCAAGCCCGGGGACAAGGCCCGCATCCAGTTCGAAGGCTGGCCCGCGGTGCAGTTTTCCGGCTGGCCCTCGACCGCGGTCGGCACCTTCGGCGGCAAGGTGCTGACGGTTGATCAATCGGCCCAGATCGACGGGCGCTTCCGGGTGCTGATCGAGGAAGACCGCAGCGAGGGCGAGCGCTGGCCGGCCGAGCGCTATGTCCGCTTCGGCGCCGCGGTGCGGGCTTGGATCCTGCTCGAAACCGTCCCGGTGGGCTACGAGATCTGGCGCCAGCTCAACAATTTCCCGCCCGAATTGCCGCCGGGCGAGGGCACGGCGCAGGCCAAGTAGCGATGGCGCGCGCGGCGGCTCGCACAAGGCTGGGGGCGCTGGCCTGGCGCGGCGCGATCGGCACGGCGCTGCTGGCGCTGGCGCTCGCCCCCGCCGCGGGCGCGGCGCAGGACATCGCCCCGCTCGGCGATCCGCTCGAGGCCGCGCTCACCCAAGGCCCGCTCCTGCCCGAGGCGGTGCTGCGCTCCTCGGCGCTCACCTTCCCGGCGATCCTCGAGGCCTTCGAGCGCGAGGCCGCCGCGCGCGCCGATCAGCTCGGCGCCGACGGGGCCTTCGACCTCATGCTCAAGGGCGAATATTACGACCGGCTGACGGGCTTCTACTCCGGCGGCTATGGCAAGGCCGAAGCGCGCCAGCCGCTGCGCCCCTATGGCGCCGAGGTGTTTGCCAGCTACCGCCTGTCGGACGGCACCTTTCCGACCTACGAGAACCAGTTCAACACCAATCGCCTTGGCGAGGTGAAGGTGGGGGCGCTGTTCGCGCTGCTGCGCGGGCGCGACATCGATGCGCGGCGCTTTGCCATCGAGGACACCCGCCTTGCCGCCAGCCAGGCGCGGCTCGATGTCATGCTGGTCAAGCTCAATGTCCAGCACGAGGCGCTGCGCGCCTATTGGCGCTGGGTGGCGGCGGGCGAGGAGATCCGGGTGTTCGAGGAACTGCTCGAGATCGCCGAGGCGCGCCAGATCGGCCTGGCGCGCGAGGTGGGTGAAGGGGCGCGGGCGCGCATCGCGCTCACGGAAAACGAGCAGAACCTGCTGCGCCGCCGCACCCTGCTGGAAGAGGCCAAGCGCAACTTTGCCGTCGCGGCCAACAGCCTCGGCTTCTATCTGCGCGCTCAGGACGGGCGGATGATCGTGCCCACGCGCGAACAATTGCCCGATCCCGGCACGCTCGCCGCGATTCCGCCGGCCGAGGAGCTGCTCACCGTGCCGCTCGATGAAGTGTTGGCGAACCGGCCCGAGCTTGCCGCCTTCCGCCTCGCGCTCGAGCGGGCGGTCAACCGGGTGGCGCTCAGACGCAACGATCTCATGCCCCGGCTCGATGCCAGCGTCGAACTGTCGCGCGATTTTGGTCCGGTGGGCGCGGGCGGGACGGGGTTCGATTCGACCGACACCGTGGTGGGCCTCACCTTCTCGGTGCCGCTCCAGCGCCGCCAGGCGCGCGGGGCCTTGCAGCGCGCCGAGGCCGAACTGCGCGAGACCGAATTGCGCCAGCGCCGCATTGCCGACCAGGTCGCCACCGATGTCGCCAATATCATCGCCAACCTCACCGCCGCGCTCAAGCTCGGCGAGCTCGCCGATGCCGAGGTCAAGCAGGCCAATGCCATGGTGCAGGCCGAGCGCACCCGCTTTCGCCTTGGTGCGGGCGAGTTCTTCCTCGTCAACGCGCGCGAGGAAACCGCGGCCAATGCCCAGATCGGCGCGATCCGCGCCGATCTCAACGCGCGGCTCGCCGAAGCGAGCTACAACGCGGCGACGATGAACCTCAAGGCGCTGGGGCTGGAATAGGCGCGGGCGAACGCTTACTTCACGGTAAAATCGAACACCCGGGCGCCAGCAACGCCGCCCGACAGGCCCGGCCCCGCGCCGCCCACGAGTGCAAACAGAAAGCCATATTCGCCGGGCGCGAGGTCGACATCAGGCGTGACCTTGAAAACATAGGTCGAAACCTGCTCATAGGAAAACGGGATCTGGTCCTTGTCCATCACGCCGGTCTTGGCTCCGGCGATGTTCAGGCTTCCAACGCGCGCCTCGCGGCGATCTTTCTTTTCCATAAGATCGACAAGAGAAAACTCGTTGGGGCTTATGACGGCATTGCCGAACCCGGTCGAGAACACAGCGGACTGCGCCGGACCGGCTGGGTCAAAGAATACATAGAACGTTGGCCTGCGGTTTGTGGTCTGCGTCTGTGCTGTTGCGCCAGGAAGCACAGCCTTGACGCTCGCAGATGCAATCCCGGCCGTAAACGCATAGCCAAGCAGGCCCCCGGTCTTCGTCTGGGTCGAGGCGATGGGATCAATCTTCCGCATCCGCGGAGCTCCGGAGCGATCGTCGAGCATATAGAAGCCCGGTGTATGCGGGACGCTCGGATTAGGAGAGGTATCGTCGTACTTGACGGTGCCATTTGCGCTCTTCACCATCGCTGCGATCACGGAGCTCGGGACACCCTTTGCCCGCAGGTCCAGCAAGGTCTTGGAGTCCGTGACGAAATCTCCTTCACTGGTCTCAATCTTTGCAATCACAGCCTCTTCACCGAGGCCTGCTTCGAGCAGCGCGACAACCGTATCATTTGTCAGCGTTTCAGCATTTGCGACGCCGGCAAAGCACAGGGCAACGGTAGCCGCAACAAAGCGCAGTTGCGCCGGAAGCCTCATGAAACCCTCCGTGTATTAGCTTTCAGTCTGAAAGCCTTAGCACGTCTCAATGGGCCAAATGGCAAGCCGAGACAAGACCTCTCGAAAGGGATTAAATTTTCCCGCGCAAGGCCTGATAGGCCGCCGCCGCCACGGTGTTGGCAAGGTTCAGCGAGCGGATCACCTTGGAACGCATCGGCAGGCGGAACAGGCGACCCGGATATTGTGCGGTGATGCTGCGCGGCAAACCATTCGTTTCATTGCCGAACACGAGGAAGGCATCATCGGGGTAATGCGGCTCGTAGAACGTGCGCGGCCCATATTCCTCGAACAGGAACAGCTGGTCCGCGCGCGGCGCGCGGGCGGCGATGAAGGCATCCCAATTGGCAAATTCGGCAAGGCGCACATGCGGCCAATAATCGAGGCCCGAGCGCTTCACCCGCCTGTCGGAAATCTCGAAGCCGAGCGGGTGGATGAGGATGAGTTCAAGATCGAGCGCGACGCAGGTGCGCCCCACCGCCCCGGTGTTGCCGGGGATCAGCGGCGCGACGAGAACCACGGCAAGGCCCATGCGGGCGCGCGGCTCAGCCGAGCTTGTCCTTCAGGAGCTGGTTGACCACCTGCGGATTGGCCTTGCCCGCCATCGCCTTCATCACCTGGCCAACGAAGAAGCCGAACAGCTTGTCCTTGCCGCCGCGATATTCGGCCACCTTGTCCTCGTTGGCGGCGATCACCGCTGCGATCGCCGCCTCGATCGCGCCGGTGTCGGAGACCTGCCGCAGCCCCTCGGTCTCGGCGATCTCGGCCGGATCGCGCCCGGTCTTCATCACGATCTCGAAGATCTCCTTGGCCTGCCCGCCGCTGATTGCGCCCTTGTCCTGCATCGCGAGGATGGCGGCCTGCGCGCTCGCCGTGGCATGGGCCGGATCGCCCGCATCGCCGAGCGCCTTGATCACCCCCGGCGCGACCGAAAGCGACCAGTTGGCGACCTGCGTTGCGACCTCGGCCTCCCCCTTGCCGGTGGCCCGGGCGGTCTCTGCCAGCAGGGTTTCAAAGCGGGCGAAGGTTTCGACCTCGGCGGTGAGCTCGCGCGCGTTGTAGGGGGTGAGGCCGAGCACCTCGATATAGCGGCGGCGCTTGGCATCGGGCAGTTCCGGGAGCGAAGCGCGGCATTCGGCGAGGAAGGCCTCGTCCAGCTCGAGCGGCAGGAGATCGGGATCGGGGAAGTAGCGATAGTCATGCGCATCTTCCTTGCTGCGCATGGTGCGGGTGGTGCCGGTGGCCGGATCGAACAGCCGGGTTTCCTGATCGACCGTGCCGCCGCTTTCGAGCACATCGACCTGGCGCATCGCCTCGTGCTCGATCGCCTGCATCACGAAGCGCACCGAATTGACGTTCTTGGTCTCGGTGCGGGTGCCGAAGGGTTCGCCCGGACGGCGCACCGAGACATTGACATCGGCGCGCAGCGAGCCTTCCTCCATGTTGCCATCGCAAGAGCCGACATAGCGCAGGATCGCGCGCAGCTTGCGCAAATAAGCCCCGGCCTCGGCGGGCGAGCGCATGTCGGGCCTCGAGACGATCTCCATCAGCGCGACGCCAGCGCGGTTGAGATCGACATAGCTCATCGTCGGGTGCTGATCGTGCATCAGCTTGCCGGCATCCTGCTCGACATGGATGCGCTCGATCCCGATCCACTTGTCCTCGGCGATCCCGGCCTTCTCGTCGGCCTCGATCAGCAGCCGCCCCTCGCCCACCAGCGGGTGATAGAGCTGGCTGATCTGATAGCCCTGCGGCAGGTCGGCGTAGAAATAGTTCTTGCGGTCAAACCGGCTCCAGCGGTTGATCTCAGCCTCGATCGCCATGCCGGTGCGCACCGCCTGGCGGATGCATTCGCGGTTGGGCACGGGCAGCATCCCCGGCATGGCCGCATCGATGAGGCTGACCTGGGTGTTGGGCTCGGCCCCGAAGGCGGTGGCCGCGCCGGAAAAGAGCTTGGCGTTGGAGGTGATCTGGGCGTGGACTTCAAGCCCGATCACGACCTCCCATTCGCCGGTGGCGCCCTGGATGCGATAGGTGCTCATCTCCTGTCCTCGTCCTCGATCACCCTGCCGTCCGGCCCGAAGCGCATTTCGCCGTGATCGACATTCTTCCTCACCCAATTGGCGACCATGAAGGTCACCGGCACCGCCAGCATGATCGCGATGCCGGCGATCACAAGCGGCGCATCAACGCTCACCACCACTTCTCCGGCCGCGCGGCAAAGCCCGCGCGCTCTTCGATCGCAAGGCCGGCATCGAGCACGGTCTGCTCGTCAAAGGGCTTGCCGACGATCTGCAGGCCCAGGGGCAGGCCCTCGGGATTGAGCATCGCCGGAACGCTCATAGCGGGCAGGCCCGCAAGGCTGGCGGGCACGGCGAAGACGTCGTTCAAATACATCGTCAGCGGGTCTTCGTTCATCGAACCCAGCGGGAAGCTCGCGGTCGGCGTGGTGGGCGCGAGGATCGCGTCGCACTGCTCGAAGGCCCGGGCGAAATCGCGGGCGACGAGCGCGCGCACCTTCTGCGCCTGGGTGTAATAGGCATCGTAGAAGCCCGCCGAGAGCACATAGGTGCCGATGAGGATGCGGCGCTTTACCTCATCGCCAAAGCCCGCGGCGCGGGTGGCGGCATACATCTCCTGAAGGCCCGCCCCTTGCGGCAATTCGCGCAGGCCATAGCGCACCCCGTCATAGCGCGCGAGGTTCGACGAGGCTTCGGCAGGCGCAATGATGTAATAGGCGGGCAGGGCATATTTGGTGTGCGGCAGCGAGACATCGACAATCTGCGCCCCGGCATCCTTCAGCCATTCCTTGCCCTTCTCCCAGGCCTCGAGGATCGCCGGATCGGTGCCCTCCATCCGGTATTCGCGCGGAATGCCGATCTTCTTGCCCCTAAGGTCGCTCGTAAGCTGCCCTTCCCAATCGGGCACCGGCAGATCGAGGCTGGTCGCATCCTTGGGGTCAAATCCCGCCATCGCGCCCAGCATGATCGCGCAATCCGCAACCGAGCGCGCCATCGGCCCGGCCTGATCGAGGCTCGAGGCAAAGGCGATGATGCCCCAGCGCGAGCAGCGGCCATAGGTAGGCTTGATCCCGCAGATGCCGGTGAAGGCCGCCGGCTGGCGGATCGAGCCGCCGGTGTCGGTGCCGGTCGCCGCCGGGGCGATGCGCGCCGCCACCGCCGCCGAAGACCCGCCCGAGGAGCCGCCCGGGCTCATCGCCGCGGTGGAGCCGGCCTTGCGCCAGGGCGAGGTGACATTGCCGAAATAGCTCGTCTCGTTCGAGGAGCCCATCGCGAACTGATCGAGATTGAGCTTGCCGAGCATCCCCGCGCCCGCGTCCCACAATTTCTGGCTGACGGTCGATTCGTAGCGCGGGGTGAAGCCTTCGAGGATGTGGCTCGCCGCGGTGGTCTCTACCCCATGGGTGGCAAACAGGTCCTTCATCCCGATCGGCACGCCGGCCATCTTGCCCAGCGGCGCGCCCGCGGCGCGCGCCGCGTCCACCTTCTCGGCCGCGGCGAGCGCGTGGTCGGGGGTGGTGAGGATGAAGGCATTGAGCGCCGCGGCCTCGGCCACGGCAGCGTTGAAGGCCTCGGCCACCTCGCGCGCGGTGAAATCGCCCCGAGCGACCCCGTCGCGGATATCCTTGACGCCAAGAGAGGTGAGGTCAGTCATGGTCCTGCTTCCGTCATCCCCGCGCCTGCGGAGAACCGGCCCACCTCGCCAGCCCTGGCTTTGATCCCCGCCGTGGCGGGGATGACGAGGCAAGCGCGATGAATTGCCTATTCGATCACCTTGGGCACGCCGAAGAACCCGTGTTCGGCCACCGGGGCATTGGCCAGCACATCCGCGCGCTTGCCGCCGCCGGTGAGCGGATCGGCATCGACCACATCCTCGCGCAGCCGCAGCCGGTTGGGGATCACCGCCGCCATCGGCTCCACCCCGCTGACATCGACCTCGCCCAGTTGCTCGACCCAGGCGAGGATGCCGTTGAGTTCGGGCACCATGCGTTCGAGCGCTTCGTCATCCATGCGGATGCGCGCGAGGCTAGCGATACGGGCGACGGTGGCCTTGTCAACCGACATGCGCGGTGCCCACCCTTACTGGCCCTGCGCGTTCTGCGGGGCGCCCTGCGGCGCGCCGGGGGCGCCGGGGGCGCCGGGGGCGCTGCCCATCTGGCGCTGCATCGCCTCTTGCAGGATGGCAAGATTGCGATCGAAGGTGGCCTTGCTCATGATGTCCACGACCTCGATCTCGAACTCGAGATCGGCATTGGGCGGGATCGGCGCGCCGGCCGGGGGCTGGGCGCCATAGGCCTTGTCGGCGGGGATGAAGAGCCGGTACTTGCCGCCCTTCTGCATCTGCTGGAGCCCCTCGAAGAAGCCCGGGATGGTCGCCCCGTCCTCCACCGGGAAGGGGGTGCCTTCGGGGAAGATGCCTTCGACCGGCAGCGGGATCGGGCGCGATTCGTCGAACACCTTGCCGTCCGCGGCGAGCTTGCCCTTGTACTTCATGAACACCACGTCGCCGAGCTTGGCGGTGGGGCCGGTGCCGGCCACCTCGGTCTCCACGTCGACGCCGCGGGGCACCGCGGCCCAGGCGAGCCCAGCCCCCACCAGCACCGCGAGGATCACCCCGATCCACAGCTTGGCAAGCGAGCCCTTGGCGACGGGCTGGATCGGCACGCGGGTAATCTCGGTCATGGTCGTTACGGTCCTGGCTGGCGGCACGCCGGGCGGCGCACGCGGAGGGCAGCAAAAGGGCGCGGTGTGAACGCCGCGCCCTGATGGCTGATCGTGCCTGAGGATTCAAGCGGCGGATTGCAGCACTGCGCGCGCCGGGAAGGCCGGGCGCGCGGCGCGCCGATCACTTGATCCCGTCGCGCTCCATGCGCTTGCGCTCCATCTTGCGCGCGCGGCGAATGGCGGCGGCCTTTTCCCGGGCGCGCTTCTCGGAGGGCTTCTCGTAGTGGCGGCGCAGCTTCATCTCGCGATAGACGCCCTCGCGCTGCAGCTTCTTCTTGAGCGCGCGCAGGGCCTGATCGACATTGTTATCGCGAACGATGATCTGCATAAACGACGACTACCTCATCTTACATAACGCGAAGCCTTGCGCGCCATGACGGGCACACGGGCCAAGCAGTGAATTGCCAATGAAAGACGGGCGATTCCCGCAAGGGAGCCGCCCTTCAAACCGCGCTTCCCTAATCCAACTTGCGCCCAAAGGCAAGCCGCGCGCACGCCTGCTAGGCAGAAGGCCAAGCCGGCGCTAAGAGCCGCGGGCATGACCGCGCTTCCCCTCTCCCCCCTTGCCGCCTCGGCGCTTGTGGCTGCCGGCGGCGCCGTGGGCGCCATGGCGCGCTATCACGCGGTGCGGATCGTCACCGCCGCCTTCGGGCCGGACAACAGCTTTCCCTGGGGCACGCTCAGCGTCAACATCATCGGCAGCCTGCTGATGGGGGCGCTGCTCGGCTGGCTGGCGCGCGGCAGTGTTTCGGCTGCGGGGGCGGAGAGCGCGCGGCTGCTCATCGGGGTCGGGCTGCTCGGCGGCTTTACCACCTTCAGCGCCTTCAGCGCCGAGCTGGTGACGCTGGTGCACCGCGGCGAGGGCGTGCTGGCCGCCGGCTATGGCGCTGCCTCGCTGATCGCGGGGATGGCGGCGCTGCTCGTCGGCCTTGTCATCGCCCAGAGCGCGCCATGAGCGCGGGCGCAGGGGCAGGCAGCGCAGGGGCGAGCGGCCCCGGCGCGGTGCGCCAGTTCACCATCAGCACCGATGACGATGGCATCCGGCTCGACCGCTGGTTCAAGCGCCACCTCCCCGAGATCGGCTTTGCCACGGTCTCGCGCTGGGCGCGCACCGGGCAGATCCGCCTCGATGGCAAGCGCGTGCGCGCCGAGGAGCGGCTCGCCGCCGGGCAGGTGCTGCGCGTGCCACCGGGAGGGGATGAGGCGGCCCGCCGCCCTGCCGCTGCCGCGCGCGCACGCCCGCTCAGCCCCGAGGAGATCGCCGCCGCGCGCGCCATGGTGATCTGCGAGACCCCGAGCGCGATCGTGCTCAACAAGCCCCCCGGGCTGGCCACCCAGGGCGGCAGCAAGACCACCCGCCATGTCGATGGCCTGCTCGATGCCTTCATCACCCGCGCGGGCGAGCCGCGCCCGCGGCTCGTCCACCGGCTCGACAAGGACACCTCGGGCGTGCTCCTCATTGCCCGCACCCCCGGCAGCGCGGCGAGCTATGCCAAGCGCTTTGCCAGCCGCAGCGCGCGCAAGGTCTATTGGGCGCTCGTCGTCGGCGTGCCCGAGCCGGCCGAGGGCGTGATCGATGCGCCGATCGCCAAGCAGCCCGGCACCGGGGGCGAGAAGATGCATGTCGATTTCGCGGCCGGGCAGAGCGCCCGCACCCGCTATCGCGTGGTTGACCGGGCCGGGACGCGCGCGGCCTGGGTGGAGCTTGAACCGCTCACCGGGCGCACCCACCAGCTGCGCGTGCACCTCGCCGCGATCGGCCACCCGATCGTGGGCGATGGCAAATATGGCGGGCCGGGCGCCTTTCTCACCGGGGCGGTGAGCCGCAAGATGCACCTGCATGCCCGGCGCCTCATCATCCCCCAGCCCAAGGCGGGAGAGGGGGGCGGCGGCAAGCTCGATGTCACCGCCGATCTGCCCGCCCATTTCGCCCAGTCGATGGCGGTGCTGGGCTTCGATCCGGCGCTCTCGGACGCCGCGCCGCTGCGCGACGAGGTGCCCGAGAAGTCCCCCGAGGAGAAGAAGCAGGCCGCCCGCCGCCATTTCAAGCAGGCGCGCAAGGCCGCCCGCCCGCCGCGCCGCGCGCGCGGCAGCGCCAAGGCCGCCACGCGAGCGGCGCGGCCAGCCAGGGGCCCGCGCCGCTGATGCATCCCAACCCGCTTTACCGCAGCGATGACCGCGCGCTGTGCGAAAGCCTGATCGACCAGATCGGCTTCGGCATGGTCTTTGCCGCAACCCCCGATGGCCCGCGCGTCGCCCACACGCCGCTGATTTCGACCGGCGACGGGGCGGTGCAGTTCCATCTCGCCCGCGGCAACGCACTCGCCCGCCACCTTGATGGCGCGACTGCGCTGATCCTCGTCAATGGCCCGGATGCCTATGTCTCCCCGCGCTGGTATGCCAAGCGCGACACCGTGCCGACCTGGGACTATGTCGCGCTCGAGCTTGAGGGCCGGGTGCGGCGGATGGATGCAGAGGGGCTCGAAGGCTTCCTCAACGCCGCGATTGCCCGGCACGAGGGCCGGCTCGAAGGCGCGCCGTGGCGGGCCGAGGAGACCTCGCGGCAGGTGTGGGACAGCCTCATGCGCGGGATCATCGGCTTCGAGCTGGAAGTGCTGGCCTGGCGGCCGACGCTCAAGCTCTCGCAGAACAAGTCCGCGGCCGATCGCGCCCGCATCGCCGCAGGGCTGGAGGCGACCGGGCACGCCGCGCTTGCCCACCTGATCCGGAACCTTGCGGCATGAGGCGGCTGGCGGTGTTCGATTGCGATGGCACGCTGGTCGATGGCCAGGCCGACGTGTGCTGGGCGATGGCACGCGCCTTTGCCCGCGCTTCGCTGCCCGCGCCCGCGCCCCAGGCGGTGCGCCGCATCGTCGGGCTGAGCCTGCCGGCCGCGGTGCGCGCGCTCGCCCCCGAGCTTGCGCCCGACGAGGCCGCGGCGGTGGCCGAGTTCTACCGCGCAAGCTACCGCGCCCGGCGCGCGGAGGGCCTGATCGACGAGCCGCTCTATGACGGCATTGCCGAGCTCCTCACCGCGCTCCACCGCGCCGGCTGGAGCCTTGCGATCGCCACCGGCAAATCCGATCGCGGGCTGGCCGCTTGCCTTGCCGCGCATGGCATTGCCGATCTGTTCGTCTCGCTCCAGACCGCCGATCGCCACCCGTCAAAACCCCACCCCGCGATGCTCGAGGCAGCGCTGCTTGAGGCCGGGGCGCTGCCGAGCGAGGCGGTGATGATCGGGGACACCAGCTTTGACATGCTGATGGCAAGGAGCGCCGGGGTGCGCGCGCTGGGGGTGGGCTGGGGCTATCACGCCCCGCAGGAATTGCTGGCGAGCGGCGCCGTGGCCGTGGCCGAGAATGCCGCCGCGCTCGGCGCCCTGCTCGCGGAGATCCTGCCATGAGCCGCGATAAGGAAAGGGAGGCATGCGCACGCCAGCGCTTCATCGTGCTCAATGCCTTGCGGTTTTCCGGCATTGCGCTGGTGCTGCTTGGCATTGCCCTGGCGCGCGGACACATCATCCCCGGCCTGCCCTGGCAGGTGGGCGGGGTGATCGCGCTTGCCGGCCTCGTCGAGTTCTTCTTTGCCCCGCCGCTCATCGCCCGCGCCTGGCGCCGGCAGGACGGGAAGCGCCGATGATCCGCCGCTTCTACCGCGAAGTCAGCCTCGCCGCGCGCGCAGGCGGGTGGCAGGTGCAGCTCGACGCGCGCGGGGTCAAGACCGTGGGCGGCGCGCCGCAGGTGGTGCCTGCGCGCGCGCTCGGCGAGGCGCTGGCGGGCGAATGGCGCGCGCAGGGCGACAAGATCGATCCCAAGAGCCTGCCGCTGCGCGACATGGCCGATTATGCCATCGATCAGGTGGCCCCTGACCCAACCATCCTAGCCGAGGCGCTGCTTGCCTATGCCGAAACCGATACGCTGTGCTACCGCGCCGATCCCGATGAGCCGCTTTATGCCCGCCAGCAGCAGGTGTGGGAGCCGCTCCTCAGCCGCTTCGAGGCGGCCCACGGGATTGCCCTTGCCCGGGTGAGCGGGGTGCTGCCGCGCCCCCAGCCCGCCGCCACCCTCGCCGCGCTGCGCGCGCGGCTGGTGCGCTGCGATCCCTTCACGCTGGCGGGACTTGAGGCGATGACCCGCCTTGCTGCCTCGCTGGTGATCGCGCTGCTCGCAAGCGAGGCGCGAGAGGAGCCCGAAGCCCTGGCGCTGTGGCAGGCCGCCTGCCTCGAGGAGGAATGGCAGGCCGAGCTGTGGGGCCGCGATGCCGAGGCCGAGGCACGGCGCAAGCGGCGCGAGGCCGATTTCCTTGCCGCCTGGCGCTTCGTGCGCCTGGCGCAAGGCTGATCAGCGCGTCTCTTTCATCCACGCGGCGATATCGCCCGCCACGCGGTTGGCCGCGCGGTTGAGCGCCGCGCCCACGGCGCGCGCCTCGGCCGGAACCCCGGTCTCGCGCGCCTCGAAGCGGCGGGTGGCGATGGCCCCTTGTCCATCGCTGCGCACCGCATCGAAGCGCACCACCACCGCCTCGCCTTGCGCCTCATAGCCCATGTCGATGAGCGTGCCGCGCAAGGTGACGCTCGCAAACGGGGCGGTGTCATCGCCATCGACCACCAGCGCCCCGCTCTCGGCGCGCAGGGTCTCGCCCACCAGGCGGCGAAACAGCCGCGCGGGCTTTTCCACCCAGAAGGCATCCTTGAGATAGGCCAGCTCGGTCGCGCTCACCGCCACCGGCACGCGCAGCACATCGAGCTTGGCCGGGGCATCGATCACCGAGACCGCGATCACCTGGCGCCCCGCCTCGGCGGCCGCGCCGGCGCCCGCCGGGGCGCGGGCCTCGGGGCTCAAGGTGAGGAGGCTCTCGGGCGGCTTGCCGCCCAGGCTGATGCAGCCCGAAAGCGCCAGCGCCAGCGGCAGGGCAAGCAGCACCGGGCGGCAGGAGATGGTCATGCGATCCGTCCTCTCATCTCGGCTTGTAATCGGGCAGCGACTTGCCGCCGATCAGCGCGCCGGCCCCTTCGCTTTCGAGCTTTTCGGTGATCGCGCGCAGGGCCCGGCTGGTGGTGCGCAGGTCCTGCAGCGTCGCCTCGGCATTGGGCAGCGTGGTCTCGCGCAGCTGGCGCGCGGCGGGGCGGGTGTCCTCGAGCGTGGCGGCGAGCGAGGCGAGCGCGGCATTGGCCGATTTGAGCGTGGCGCGCAGCTCGCGCGCCAGCGGCTCGCCCTCGCGGGTGACGAGGCCATCGGTGCTGAGCGCCAGCTTCTCCACCGCATCGAGCGTCTGGTTGAACTCGGCAATGGTGCCGCGGAAATCCCTGAGGTTCTGCTCGAGCTCGGGGGTGGCATTGGCAAGCCCGCCGGTGAGGCGGTTGGTGTTGCGCAGGATCGCGGCGATCTCCTGCTGGTTTTCCGGCCCGAGGATGGTGTTCAACTGCTCGGTCAGCGTCGCCAGCCGCTCGAGCAGCAGCGGGGCATTGGCGACGATCTCGCCAAAGCCGCCGCGCCCGGGCGGGATCACCGGGCGGCCTTCGGGGCAGGCGGTGGTGGCGCAGGTGATCGGCGGATTGTCCTTGCGCGCCCCGTCGAGCAGGATGGTGGAGACCCCCGTGAAGCTCGCCTGGATCGTGGCCTGGGTGCCGACGAGGATCGGCACGTCCTCCTTCACCTTGATGCGCACCCGCACGAATTCGGGGTTGCCCTTGGCCAGCGCGATCTCGGTCACCTGGCCCACCGGCACCCCGGCAAAGGTCACCTGGCTGCCATTGGCAAGGCCCGAGACCGACTGGTTGTAGAAGATGTCATATTCATCCTGCGCGCCCTGGCCGAGCCGCGCGATCCAGACGATGAAGGCCGCCAGAGCCGCCAGCAACAGCAGCGTCACCGCCCCGACCCACAGATGATTGGCTCTGGTTTCCATGGCGTTCCCTATGCGGCGCGGGTGTGGGGCTTGTCCATGCCTAACCGCCGGTGTGGCCTTGCGTGGGATGGGCGGCGTCGGCGGCGTGAGCGGCTTGGGCGGCGTGGGCGGCTTGGGCGGCCCCGGCAGCGCGCCCGCGCGGGCCGCCGAAATATTCCTCGATCCAGGGGTGGCCGGTGGCGATGAGTTCGGGGATCGTGCCCACCGCGATGATGCGCTTGTCCGCGATCACCGCCACCCTGTCGCAGATTTCATAGAGCGTATCGAGATCGTGGGTGATGAGGAACACGGTAAGACCCAGGGTCTCCTTGAGCTCGCGGGTCAGCCGGTCGAAATTGGCCGCGCCAATGGGATCGAGCCCGGCGGTGGGCTCGTCGAGGAACAGCAGTTCCGGATCGAGCGCGAGCGCCCGCGCGAGGCCGGCGCGCTTCTTCATCCCGCCTGAAAGCTCAGCCGGATACTTGGCCACCGCGCTTTCGGGCAGGCCGGCAAGGATGACCTTGTAGCGCGCGATCTGCTGGCGCAATTCGGTGCTCAGATCGGGATAATATTTGCGCAGCGGCACCTCGACATTCTCGCCCACCGTCAAGGTGGAGAACAGCGCCCCGCCCTGGAACAGCACCCCCCAGCGGCGCCGCACGCCCACGCCCTGTTCGAGATCGATCTCGGTGATGGTGTGGCCGAGCACGTCGATCCGCCCCGCCGCCGGACGCTGCAGCCCGATGATCGAGCGCATCAGCACCGATTTGCCCGAACCCGAACCGCCCACCACGCCCAATATCTCGCCGCGCCTGACGGTGAGGTCGAGCCCCTCGTGCACGGTGAAGTCGCCGAAGCGGTTGACCAGCCCCTCGATCACGATCGGCGGGGTCTCATCCTCGGGGCGGGCGGCAATGCGCATGGCTCAGCCCCATCCCACTTCAGTGAAGAACACGGCAAAGAAGGCATCGAGCACAATCACCGCGAAGATCGCCGAGACCACTGCCATGGTGGTGCGGCGCCCGACTTCTTCCGAATTGCCGCGCACCTGCATCCCATTGTAGCACCCGGCGAGCGCCACGATCAGGCCGAACACCGGCGCCTTGATAAGGCCCACCCACAGATCGTGTTCGGGCACCACTTCCTGGATGCGGGCGATGAAGGTCCAGAACGGGATGCCGAGCGCGAACTGGCCCACCACCGCCCCGCCGATGATCGCCACCAGCGACGAATAGAACCCCAGCAGCACCATCATGAAGGTGGCGGCAAGGATGCGCGGGATCACCAGCGCCTCGATCGGCGAGATGCCGATGGTGCGCATTGCGTCGATCTCCTCGGTCAGCTTCATCGTGCCAAGCTGCGCGGCAAAGGCGCTGCCCGAACGGCCGGCGACCATGATCGCGGTCATCAGCACGCCCAGTTCGCGCAGGGTGATGCGCCCGACGAGGTTGACGGTGAGCGCCTCGGCCCCGAACTGTTCGAGCTGCACCGAGCCCTGCTGGGCGATGACGATGCCGATGAGAAAGCTCATCAGGCCAATGATCGGCAGGGCGGTGACGCCCACCAGCTCCATCTGGTGCACCAGCGCGGTGAGCGGAAAGCGCGAGGGCCGGCGCAAGAGGTTGCCCGCACCGATGAGGATCTGGCCGATGAAGCCGACCACCCCGATCACGCCGCTGCGCGCGGCAAAAACCTGCTCCCCCAGCGCCAGCGGCACGCGCTCCCACACCGGCGGGCGCGGCGGGCCTATCGCCCCTTCGGCCGAAATCCCGCGCACCGCGGCAAGCAGCCGCTCGGCCGCTTCGCTGGCGCCGACGATCTCGGCGCCATGCGCATGCGCGAGGCGGCACACCACCCAGGCGCCGACCGTGTCGATCTCGTCCACCCGGGCAAGATCGATCGCGGCGATGGGGTCGGCAAGACCGGCAAGCTCGGGCTCGATCGCGGCGATGCTGCCCAAGGTCAGCTGGCCGCTGAGCACCAGCCGCGCGCCGCTGCCTTCCCCCTCCCCCTCAAGCGAATATTGCGCGGCTGCCTCCATCGCCCCAAGCCTATGCGGGGATTTTGCCTGCCCGACAAGGCTTTCGCGCCCCGCGGGGGGCTGGCGTGATCGCGGCGATTGCATCAGGGCAAGCCTGCTGGCATGGCGCTCGGCCATCATGAGTGCAAGCGATCCCCACCTCCTGCCCACCACCTTCGATCCCGCCGCCATCGAGGCGCGCTGGTATCAGCATTGGGAGACGAAGGGCCTGTTCCGCCCCCATCGGCCCGAGGCCGAGCCCTTCACCATCGTCAACCCCCCGCCCAATGTCACCGGCTCGCTCCATATCGGCCACGCGCTCGACAACACGCTGCAGGACGTGGTGATCCGCTATGAGCGCCTGCGGGGCAAGGATGCCCTGTGGGTGGTGGGCACCGATCATGCCGGGATCGCCACGCAAATGGTGGTCGAGCGCCAGCTCGAGGCGCGGCAGGACAAGCGCACCAACTATGCGCGCGAGGATTTCATCGCCAAGGTCTGGGCGTGGAAGGAGGAGAGCGGCGGCACCATCACCCGCCAGCTGCGGCGGCTGGGCTGCTCGATGGACTGGAGCCGCGAGCAGTTCACCATGGACCCGCATTTCACCCGCGCGGTGACAAAGACCTTCGTCGATCTTTACAACGATGGTCTGATCTACCGTGACAAGCGGCTGGTGAACTGGGACCCCAAGCTCAAGACCGCGATCAGCGATCTCGAGGTCGAAACCCAGATGATTGCCGGCCATTTCTGGCGCTTCAAATATCCGCTCGCCGATGGCGCGCGCACCGGTGCCGGCGCCGATCACCTGATCGTCGCCACCACCCGGCCCGAAACCATGCTCGCCGACATGGCGGTGGCGGTGCACCCGGCAGACGAACGCTACCAGAGCGTCATCGGCAAGCACGTCATCCTGCCGATCACCGGGCGGCGCATCCCGGTGATCGCCGATGAACATGCCGATCCCGAATTGGGCTCGGGCTGCGTCAAGATCACGCCGGGCCATGATTTCAACGATTTCGAGGTGGGCAAGCGCGCCGGCATCGCCCCGGCGCAAATGCTCAACATGTTCGATGCCGAAGCCAACGTGTGCCAGACCGCCGATGGGCTGGTGCCGCAGGAGTTCATCGGTCTCCACCGCTTCCGCAAGGACGGGGTGGACGGCGCGCGCGAACTGGTGGTCAGGCGGATGAAGGAGCTGGGCCTGCTCGTCCCGCACGTCACCACGGACAAGAATGGCAACGCGGTCGAACACGAGGCCGAACCGCGGCAGATCCCCACCCCCTTCGGCGATCGCGGCGGGGTGGTGATCGAACCGTGGCTGACCGACCAATGGTATGTCAACGCCGCGGAACTCGCCAAGCGCCCGATCGAAGCGGTGCGCCGCGGCGATATCGAGATCGTGCCCAAGAGCTGGGAGAAGACCTTCTTCAACTGGATGGAAAACATCCAGCCCTGGTGCATCAGCCGGCAATTGTGGTGGGGCCACCGGATCCCGGCGTGGTTCGATGCAGAGGGCAACATCTATGTCGCCCAGAGCGCCGAGGAAGCGCAGCAGCAGGCCGGCGAGGGCGTTGCCCTGCAGCAGGACGAGGACGTGCTCGACACCTGGTTCTCCTCCGCGCTGTGGCCGTTTGCCACGCTCGGCTGGCCCGACCCGCAAGCCCCGCTGCTCAAGCGCCACTATCCCAATTCGCTGCTCATCTCCGGCTTTGACATCCTGTTCTTCTGGGATGCGCGGATGATGATGATGGGCTTCTATCACCTCGGCAAACGCCCATGGGACAGGCTCTATCTCCACGGCCTGGTGCGCGCCGCCGATGGCGCCAAGATGTCGAAATCCAAGGGCAATGTGGTCGATCCCCTGGGCCTGATCGACAAATATGGCGCCGATGCCCTCAGGTTCTTCATGGCGGCGATGGAAAGCCAGGGCCGCGACATCAAGATGGATGAGAAGCGGGTCGAGGGCTATCGCAACTTCGCCACCAAGCTGTGGAACGCGGCGCGCTTCTGCCAGGCCAATGGCATCGGCGCCTCGGACACGATCAAGGCTCCGCCTGCCCGCCTTGCTGCCAACCAGTGGATCATCGGTGAGGTGGCCGCCTGCGCCGCGGCGATCGAGGCGGCCATGGAAGAGCTGCGCTTCGACAATGCCGCCAACGCCATCTACCAGTTCACCTGGTCGAAGTTCTGCGACTGGTATCTCGAACTCATCAAGCCGGTCTTTGCCGGCGAGGCGGGCAGCCCGGCAGCGGTGGAGACCCGCAGCGTGGCCGGCTGGGCCTTGGACCAGATCCTGGTGATGCTCCACCCCTTCATGCCCTTCATCACCGAGGAGCTGTGGCACAAGCTGGGCGCGCGCGACCATGAGCTGATCGTGGCCAAGTGGCCCGCGCCGCAAGCCGAGGTGAGCAGGGAGGCGACCGAGGCGATCGACTGGGTGATCGAGCTGACCACCAACACCCGCTCGGCCCGGGCCGAACTCGGCATTGCCCCCGGGGCGAGGCTCGCCGCCTATCTGCCTGAGCCTTCGCCGGTGGCATCGCGCACCATCGCGCGCTCGGCGGCGGCGATCGAGCGGCTGGCGCGGCTGGCGCCGGTGACGATCGGCGCTGCCCCGCCCGGCGCGGCGATGCAGGTGCTCGCGGGCGAGGACGTGTTCATCATCCCGCTCGAAGGGGTGATCGACATTGCCGCGGAAAAGGCCCGGCTGGAAAAGGCGCTTGCGGCCTCGGCGAAGGAAGCCAGGTCCCTGGAAGGCCGCCTTGCCAACCCCGCCTTTGTCGAAAGGGCAGCGCCGCAGGCGGTGGAAAAGGCGCGCGCCGATCTTGCCCATCACCAGGGCGAGATCGCGCGGCTCACCGCGGCGCTGGCGCGGCTCGGCTAGGCCTCAGGCAGGCGTGGCAAGCCCGGCAAGGCCAAGCGGGGCATAATCGCCGATGGCCAGCTGCTCGAACACGCCGAGGCCCGCCTCGCCCCCCGGCCCCGTCACCCGGCAGAGCATCTGCACGTGGAGATTGTCGGGCCGGGTGGGGTCGATCGCGCCCAGATCAATATCTTCGCGTGCGACCGCCAGCGGCCCATGGTCAAGCCCGTGGCCCCAGGTGGGCGAGGTGTAGCCCAGCCCGCGCATCTGGAAGCGCGCCAGCGGCATAAGCGCGAAGCGCTCTGGCCCGATCACCAGCTCGCCCGCCGCCGGCCAGCGCGTGCCCGGGGCCAGCCGGGTTGCCATGCGCGCGTCATGGGTTTCGGCAAAGCCTTCCGGCCCCGCGCCGTCGGGGGCGATCACCGCGCGGGTGTTCCACGGCGTGCCATCGGCATGGGCGTTGAGATGGAAGAACAGGCTGCGCTGCGGCAGGTTGATCGGGGTCCATTGCCAGAAGAACTGCGCCGCGGCGCGCCCCGCAAATTGCGGATCGCTCGCGCCCACCGGGCGCACCCCCCAGCTGCGATCGCGCGTGCCCATGGTGCCGGGAGCGAGCGCCGCGCGCGCGCCATCGACCGCGATCCAGCCTTCATAATGGCCGTTCTGCGTGAGGCGGGTGTAATCCATCACCGTGCGCGCCCCCACCCGAAAGGTGAAGCGCGGCTCCTCGATTGGGAAGGCGCGGCCCGTGAAGGTGAGGTCGGCGGCGATCCCCTCGCCATCGACGATCACCCGCAAGCGCCGCAGCGGCTCGATGACCTCGATGCGGATCGGGCCGCAGGCAAGCTCCATGCGCTCCATCCCGAGTCGGCGGCTGGCATGGAGGCAATGCTGCACGGACCCGCCATCGCCTTGCCCGCGCACCACGCAGAAATGGGCATCGGCGACATCGAGATGGGGATAGACCCCGAAGGCCACGGCAAAGAAGCCGCTGCCATCGGGCGCATAGCCGTTGAAGAAATAGCGATCATAGAAATTGCGATCGCTGCCGGCATAGGCAATCGGATCGGCGGTCTGGTGGATCGGGTAATCATCGCCGCGGGTCAGCACCATCGCATCATCCTTTCTTCAAGCGGGCCAGGCTGCCATGTTCGAGGCACAGGCCGCAGGCCCCGCGCGCCATCGAGAGGAAATTGGCATCGCCCCTTTGGGTGCGCTCCACGAAGGCGGCGCTGAACACCGCGGTGGAAACCCCGTGGAGCGCGCCCAGCACATAATCCTCCCAGATATCGTCAAGGCGCATCGCCACCCCGCGCGCGCGCATCTCGGCGCAGTAGAGTTCGAGCAATTCGCGCTCATGCGCGCGGCGCAAGGCATTGCCGATCCCGCAGCCGAGGAAATAGCCGATATCGGTAAGGCCATTGCCGATGGTGAGCGTCTGCCAGTCGAGCACCGCCAGCGGCTCGGCCCCGCCCTTGATGTCAAACAGGACATTGTCGAGCCGGAAATCGCCGTGGACGAGGCTGACGGGCTCGCTGTGCCGTTCGGTGCTGGCGGTGATCTCGGCCAGTTCCTCGCACAGCGCCATGTATTGAGGCTCGAGGACATCGCGATAGCGCTCGCGGAACACCGCCTGGGCCTGAGGGTAGAGCGCCCTCACCCGGGCCGCGGCCTCAGGATCGGGCTGGAGCCAATCAAGCCCGAGGATCGCCGGATTGTGCCAGCTGGGCGCGTGGAGCGCGGCGGCGGCCTTCACCACCTCGCGCGCCTCGGCCAAAGTGCAGCCGGCGATCTGGTTGCCCCCGCGCGCGGGGCCGAGATCCTCGAAGATCAGGCAGAAGCGCGCGCCATCATCGGCGATTTCGGCATAGAGCACGCGCGGGGTGCGGATCGGCAGCTGCGGGGCGAGCTTGCGGTAGAAGCGCACTTCCCTGGCATAGAGCCCGAGCATCGCCGCGGTCGAACGGCTGGTGGGATCGGCCGCGGCAAACTTGCCCGCCAGCGTCATGGGCGCCGCGCCCTCGCCCATGTCGAGGGTGAAGCGCACCGAATCGCCCACTTGGCCGGTGCCGATCGGCTCCCAGCGCGCCGCGCGCGGCATCCGCCCGAGCAGAGCGCCCCACCACTCACGCGTGATCTCGTCCGGATGCGCCGGAAATGCGTCCATCTTTCCCTCTCCCGGCGCCAAGCGATAGAAAGCGCCGCGGGGAAGGGCAATGGCCTTGCCGGCACGGGCCACGGCGCCGACTGGGCGCCTTTCCCGCAGGCGCGCTTTCGTGCAAGGGGGTGCGCGTGAAGCTCGTTCTTGCCACGGATGATACCGGCGCGCCGGAAATCTTCGCCTCGCTCCAGGGCGAAGGGGCAAGCATGGGCATGCCGGTGGCCTTCGTGCGGCTGTCGCGCTGCAACCTTGCCTGCACCTGGTGCGACACCGCCTACACCTGGCGCTTTACCGGCGACAACCGCCCGCACCGCGGCGGGATCGCCTATGATCGCAAGGCCAATCAGGTCAGCCTCAGCCCCGAGGAGGCCGCCGCGCGCATCGCCGCGCTGGGGCAAGGGCGCCTGGTCATCACCGGGGGCGAGCCGCTGCTCCAGGCCCCGGCGCTCGCCGCGATGCTGAAGCATTTGCCGGCAATCGCGGTGGAGATCGAGACCAATGGCACGATCGCCCCGCCGCCGCGGCTCGATGCCTGGGTCGATCAATACAATGTCAGCCCCAAGCTCGCCCACAGCGGCAATCCGGAAAGCCTTGCCCTCATCCCCGAGCGGCTCGATGCCTGGGCCGGCGAGCCGCGCGCCTTCTTCAAGTTCGTGATTGCCACGCCCGAGGATGTCGCCGAAGTGCTGGCGCTCAAGGCGCGCCATGGCCTTGCCGCAGAGCGCATCTTCCTGATGGCCGAGGGCACCGACAGCGCCACCCTGCGCGCGCGCCAGGCGTGGCTATCCGAGCTGTGCTGCAAGCATGGCCTGAGGATGAGCGACCGGCTGCACATCCACCTCTACGGCGATACCCGCGGGACGTAGCTGGTTTGCGTGCCCGCGCAGGCCGGCCCGCAATCACCCCTGGCTCCTCCAGCGCATCACCACCCGCTCGACCAGTTCCTCCTCGCCGCCGCTCTGGCTCCACAATTCGACAAAGCTCGGGTCTTCCGAGGCCGGCCGCTTGTGTTCCTCGAGATTGTCGAAGGCGACCCGGATCGGGATCGCCACGCCCTCGCCGCAGATGATGCATTCGCGGTTGCGCAGGGCCGGGATCGAATCGAGAAAGCCGCGCGCGCCTTCGGGCATGGCGGCGCGCACGAAGGCCTGGTCGCGGTCATTGTTGAGCCGCATCGAGATGATCGTGCCGCATTGCGAGAGCACGCCTTCGGCAAGGTCGGAGGGGCGCTGGGTGATGAGGCCGAGGCTGATGCCGTATTTGCGCCCTTCCTTGGCGATGCGGCTGAGGATCTTGCCCACCGAGGAGCCATCGGCGTTCTTCTCGTTGGGGACATAGCGGTGCGCTTCCTCGCACACCAGCAGCACCGGGCGGGTCTTTTCCTCGCGCCCCCAAATGGCAAAATCGAACACCAGGCGGCTGAGCACCGCCACCACGGTGGCGGTGATGTCGGAGGGCACGCCCGAGACATCGATGATCGAGATCGGCTTGCCGTTGCCGGGCATGCGGAAGATCTTGCTGATGAAATCGACCATGGTGTCGCCCACCAGCATGCCCGAGAACATGAACTGGTAGCGCGGATCGGCCTTGATCTCGTCAAGCTTGGCCTTGATCCGCATGTAGGGCGCGCTCGAGGTGGCCTTGTCGAGCTTGCCCATCTCGTCCTGCAGGATGTTGCCGAAATCCGAGAGCAGATAGGGAATGGGCGAATCCACCGTGATCTTGCCCATGGTCTGGGCGAGGCGGTTCTTCTGCCGCGCGGCGAGCAGGCACTTGGCGAGGATGTCGGCATCGACCTGGCGCTCGTTGCCGCTGCTGGTGAGCAGCACCTCGCAATGTTCCTCGAAGTTCATCAGCCAATAGGGCATCTGCAGGTTGGAAACATCGAGGATCTGCCCCGTGGTGCGGAACGCGGCGGAATATTCGCCGTGGGGGTCGATCATCACGATATGGCCCTTGGGCGCGGCCTCGCAGATGCGGTGGAGGATCAGCGCGGCGCTGGTCGATTTGCCGGTGCCGGTGGAACCCAGCAGGGCAAAGTGCTTGCCCAGCATCGCATCGATATAAAGGCCGGCGCGGATATCCTTGGTGGGAAAGACCTTGCCGATGGTGATCGAGGCGCGCCCGTCGCTGGCATAGATCTGTTCAAGGTCGCGGGTGGTGCAGGGATAGATCATCGCCCCGGGAATGGGATAGCGCGTGACCCCGCGCTTGAACCCGTGGATGCGCCCGGTGAGCTTTTCCTCGCCCCCTTCGCCGAGAAAGTCGATATGCGCGATGATCCCGCCCTCGGTGCGGCGGTCCTTGCGCTGGTCGCGCACGCTGGCCAGCAGCCAGGCATCGCCGACGCGGATCTTGATCTGGCTGCCGACCTGGCCGGCCATCTGCACCGCCGGATCGGCATCGGCCATGCATTCGTTGATGCGTTGCAGATCGAGCGCGATCTGCGAGCCCGAACCAGAAATCTCGAGCACCACGCCGATCGGCAGGCGGGCATTGTCGGGTGCGGCACGCCCTGCGCTCGTCGGCGCCGGCGCCGGCGCTTCGCCCAGCGGCTCGGGGGCGGTGAAGCGCTCGAAATCCTGCCTGGGTTGATCGGTCATCTGTGCGCCTGTTGTGATCCCATTGGTGATGGGGCCGCATTAGGCGCGTCTGGGTTAAGATCGGGTCAATGCCGCGCGCTGCGGGCGCTGCTTCACGCCCGGGCGAACAGGCGCCCGGCGAGCCACCCCATGCCAAGCGAAAGCGCAATCGCGCCAAGCCCATAGAAGAACGACCAGCGCTGCGCGGCGGCCACCACCTGGCCTTCAAACCCGGTCTTGACCACCTCGATCCGGGCGGTGGCGCTGGCCAGCACCCGGCCCCGGGCGATGGCGAAGGTCTCGGCGGTGTAGCGCCCGGTGGTGACGTTGGAGGGCAAGTCGATGCGGGCCTGGTAGAGCACCTTCTCGCGGATCGTCACCCCGCGCGGGTTTTCCTGATAGAGCCCCTGGCGCCGCCGCAGTTCGACCAGGCCATGGGCAAAGCGCGCCTGTTCTTCCGGATCGATCAGGCCCGAGGGCGAAAGCTGGATGAAATCGGTGCCCAGCTCATAGATCGCCGCGGTGCGTTCATCGACGATCTCGCGCACCGGGCGCGAGGAGGCGACCGCGAAGAAGGCGGGCGCCGAGCGGAAATCGCTCGAAGCGGCATTCATCCAGATGCCGGCGATGCGCGCCTTCTCGCGGATGCGCACCGGCTCGGTCGGGCCCTTCAAGACCACCACGATGTCATAATCGCCCGCGCGCCCGGCGCCGCCCGGCCCGATCACCGCGCCATAGAGCAGCAGCCGCGCCCCGGTGAAGCCCTGGCGCACCTCGATGCGCGACTGGCTGACCGCGGGCACCAGCACCGGCTCGCGCTGGGCAGCGGCCGGCAGGGCGCCGAGCAGCAACGCAGCAAGCGCGATCAGCACCGCCAGCACCACCAGCCCCAGCCGCACGCCGCCCCTCACCCCGCGCGTCTCACAGCGGGGCCACGGTGTAGATCTCGTCGGGCTGAACCCCGAGCCCGTAGAGCATCCTGAGCGCGATCAGCAGCACCAGCGCAGCAAGCGCCAGGCGCAGATATTCGGGCCGGGCCTTCAAGGCGATCTGGGTGCCGAACTGCGCGCCGAGCACCGATCCCAGGAGCAGCAGCGCGGCCAACACCAGATCGACCGCCTTGGTGGTGAGCGCATGGGTCATGGTGGTCACCATGGTCACGAACAGGATCTGATAGAGCGAGGTGCCCACCACCACATTGCCGGCCATGCCGAGGATGTAGAGCATCGCGGGCACCAGCAGGAACCCGCCGCCCACCCCCATCAGCATGGTGAGGATGCCCACCAGCATCCCCAGGATCGCCGGGGCCAGCGGCGAGATGTAGAGGCCCGAGGCATAGAAGCGCCAGCGATAGGGCAGGCTGGCAACCAGCGGATGGTGGCGGCGCTTGCGCACCGGGGCGGCGCGCCCGGCCTTGCCCGGGCGGATCGCGCTCAGCGCCTCGCGCATCATCAGGCTGCCGATCGCGCCGAGCATGAGCACGTAAAGGATGTTGATCACCACGTCGATCTGGCCGATCGCCTGGAGCGCGCGGAACAGCGCCGCCCCGATCAGCGCGCCCACCACGCCGCCGGCGACCATCACCGTGCCCATGCGGTAATCCACCCCCTTGCGGCGCGAATGGGCGATCACGCCCGAAACGCTCGCGCCGGTCACCTGGGTCGCGGCCGAGGCGGCGGCGACCGTGGGGGGGATGCCGTAGAAGATCAGCAAGGGCGTGGTCAGAAACCCGCCGCCGACGCCGAACAGCCCCGAGAGGATCCCCGTCAGCCCGCCCAGCAACACGATGTAAAGCCCGTTCACCGAGAGATTCGCGATGGGCAGATAGACATCCATGCCCGCCCGATTAGACCAGCGCGCGAGGGGATGAAAGCCGCGGCAGGCAGCTTGTCCGCCGAGCGCGCGAGGGCAGGCTCAAAAGCTGGTTGAAAGCGTCGCCGCCAGCCCCGATCCGGGGCTGGCCTCGCCCGCCACGCGCGCGCGCCAGTCGAGCGAGAGCCGCGCCGCGGTCTGCCCAAGGGTGACATCGACGCGCATGGTCGGGCCAAGGTCGAGCCGCTCGGCATCCTTCTGCGCCCCGCCCCAGGCGCCAAGGCCAAGGCTGAGCCGCGCCGCCTCGTCGGTGAGCCGGGCGAGCGCGTGGACCTCGCGGGTGATCGTCACCTGCCCATCGGCAAAGGGGGTGCGCCCCCGCCCGCCGACCCAGCCGCCCTGGGCATAGGCCTCGAGCCGGGCGCCGAGCGGCAGGGCCTGGGGCGCAATTTCGGTGACGCCATAGGCCGCCGGGCGCAGGCTGCGGCCCGCGGCGGCATCGGTGTGGCGCAGCTCGCCTGCGAGCCGCAGCGGCAGGCGCCCGAAGGGCCGGGCCGAGGCGCCGAGCGCCAGCTCGCTCTCGCCGCCGCGCACCAGCGCGCGATAGGCGCGGGCATAGAGCCGCGGATCGTGGGCCGAGGCGCGGGCGAGGCGATAGTCGATCAGCGCGCCCATCTGGCTCGCGCCATAGATCGGCACCCGCCCTTGCGAGACCGAGCCCGCCCCCGAACCCTGGCGCCACAAGGCCCAGGCCTGTGCCGACCAGCGCCCGCCCGGCGGCGCGGCGCCGGGGCGCCGGCTTGCGGCCCCAGCCCCCGGCGGCGGCGGCAGGAAGGGGGGCTGGGCACGGCTTTCCCCAGGGGGCAGCACATAGGAGGCAAGCTCCCGGCCCCGGGCCGCGCCTCCCAGCGCCGCGGCGCGCAGCCAGATGTGCCCGGCGGCAAGCTGGGCGCTGTCCCATCGTGCCGCCGCGCGCGCGCGCGCCAACAAGGCGGTGCGGCCTCGCGGCGCTTGCGGCGCGGCCCCGCCCCCGGTCAATCCGGCGAAGGCCGGCACGGCATCCGCGCGCGGCGGCTGGGGCACCCCAAGGGGCAAGGGGATCGGCGGGGGCAGGATCGGCGGCGCGGGCGAAAAGGGCGCAGGCGCAAAACCCGCCAGCCTTTCGGGGCTTTCCGGCACGGCGGCGGGGGCGGGGGTGATGGGATCGTGCCACAGCACCGCGCGCGCCGCGCTCCACGCGCCCAGCAGCAGCACGAGCATCGCCAGCGGCCCGCCGCGGCGCCCGCCGCTGCCCGCGCGCGCGCTCATGCGCCTTTCCCGTTCATGGCGTCGCCTCGGCGAGCGCCGGGCTGGCCGGATGGCGGGGATGATCGGTCTTGTCCCACACCGCCGCGCGCCCAGCGAGCGTGGCGATATAGGCGAACAGCGCACGCCGCCCGGCGATGATGGCGATGACATTGGCGAGCGGCAGGCGCAGCACCGCCAACAGCCCCTCGGCAGCGCCATATTCGCGCGCGGTGAAGGCAAAGCGCAGCGCGATCCGCCAGGCGAGCGCCGCGGCATTGGCCATCAGCACCGCGCCCAGCAGCGGGGTGAGCGGCACCGGCCGGGCAAGGCCGAGCGCCAGCGCCAGCCCCTGCACCCCGGTGAGCACCACCAGCACATAGCCAGCGAGCAGCACCAGCGCGGTGAGCGGTCCGCGCCGGTCGCGCGCGCGCATCCAGGCTTCGGCCACCCCGCCCGACCAGCCGAGCCGGTCCCAGCCGTGGAGCGCGATCCCCAGCACCCAGCGGCTCTTCTGCCGCACCGCCGCGCCGAGACTGTCCGGAAAATAGGCGCGGGTGGCGATCAGCCGCCCATCCTCGCCGCGCGCGCGGACAAAGCGGCAGCGCCCGCCTGCGGCAGCGATCGCAAGGCCAAGCTCATAGTCCTCGGTGAGCGAATCGGCGGCGAAGGGCAGGCCATCGCCCTGCCGCGCGGCGAGCCGATCGAGCGCCTCGCGCCGGACGCCGCAGCCCACACCCGCCCCCGGCACCCCGACCTTGAGGGCATCGCGCAAGACCAGCGCCTTGCCATGGGCCTCGGCGAATTCCTCGCAGTAATGCGCGCCCACCTGGCGCGCCGCCCAGCCATGCGCGCGCCCCGGCACCAGCGGTGCAACCGGAAGCTGGACGAAATCGGCCTCGGCTTCGATGGTTTCGGCAATCAGGCCGAGCGCGGCGGGATCGACCATGTCCTCGGCATCGTGGAACACGACGAAGCCAAAGCGCGCGCCGCTGCGCGCCTCGTCGATCACCAGCGCCTGATAGAGCCGGTTGAGGCAATCGGCCTTGGTGGTCGGCCCCTCGGCGCCGTGGATCACCAGCCGCAGCCTTTCATCCCCGCGCGCGGCGGCCACCGCCGCCGCGAGCGTTGCCGGATCGTTGCGGTAGCAGCCGACATAGAGCCGCAGCCGCTCCTGCGGCCAGCTTTTGAGCAGGTGGCGGATGGTGGCCCCGATCACCGCGGTCTCGCGCCAGGCCGGGATCAGCACCGCCACGGGGCGCTCGGGCGCGAATGCCTGAAGGCCGGCGCGGCTGCGGCGCTCTGTGCGCGCCCGCCCGCTTGCCTTGAGCCACAGCCACAGGCCATCGACGAGCAGATCGTCAAAGGCACCGATGAGGAAGAACACCCCGGCAAAGAGCAGCAACTCGTGCTGCACCAGCGCCAGCCAATGCCACAGATCGAGCGTTCCGACGGACAAGGCGACCCTCTTCCCCTCAGGCGAGCCAAGAGGTTAGCTTGCGTGGGCCGATCGCGCAACGGCTGCGGCCCAAGGTGCTGCCCGCGGTGATGGGGGCCAGCGGCCCCGCCGGCGCGGCGGGCCTACCAGGTGCCGATATTGGGCATGCTCGCCCAGGGCTCGGCCGGCGCGAGCCGCCCTTCCTGGAGCAGCTCGACCGAAATGCCATCGGGCGATTTGACAAAGGCCATGTGCCCATCGCGCGGCGGGCGGTGGATGGTGTGCCCGGCCTCCATCAGCCGCTGGCAGGTCTCGTAGATGTTCTCCACCCGGTAGGCGAGGTGGCCGAAATTGCGCCCGCCGGTATAGGTCTCTGGCGCCGAGCCGTCTTCGGGTGGCCAGTTATAGGTCAGCTCCAGCTCGGCCACGCCCTCCTGCCCCGGCGCGGCGAGGAAGATCAGGGTGAAACGCCCCTGCGCGCTGTCAAAGCGGCGCACCTCCTCGAGCCCGATCAGCTTGAAGAAGGCGATCGTCGCCTCCGGATCGGCAACGCGGATCATCGTGTGGAGATATTTGACCATCAAGACTTCCTTTCAAGGCACGGGATGATCGGTCGCGCCGGAGACCGCAAGCCCGAACGGGCGCCCGCAGCGGGCGCAGCTCGCTGCGCGTCTAGCGAGAACCGCACGCCGGATGGCGTGCGGAAAACAAAAAACGCGCGCAGGCAAGGAGCAGGATTGGGATGGCAAACGCCTCGATCACCATTCAAACACCATTCATCGACGGCGATGCACACCTCGTCGCACCAACACCTTCCGGGGAGGGAACATGCGATGAGCGGAGATGATGTGCAACCGGCGAATGGGGCGGGCGGTTTCTGGCGCGCGCCTGCCACCCGGCTGTGGTTCGGCACGGCGGGAATCCTCGCCGGCGGGCTGATCGTGGGTGGCTATCTGCTCGGCGATGGCCTGCTGCGCGCCAAGGATGCCGAGCGCGCGGTCACCGTGCGCGGCCTGGCCGAGCGCGATGTCACCGCCGATCTTGCCACCTGGACGATCTCCTACGCCGCTTCCTCGACCGATCTTGCCGAGGCGCAGGCCAAGGTGCGCCGCGACACCGAGGCGATCGCCGGCTTCTTCAAGGAGCTGGGCTTTCCCGCCGAGGCGCTCCAGCCCACCGGCGCCAATGTCTCGAGCTTCACCAGCGACGGAGTGACCACCTACACCGTGCGCCAGCGCCTGTCGCTGCGCACCACCGACATCGCGCGCGCCCAGCAGGCGGTGGCGCGCCAGTTCGACCTCGTCGGGCGCGGCGTGCTGCTCGAGGAAGGTTCGGGCATGGCCTATACCTTCACCAAGCTGAACGACATCAAGCCCGCGATGGTCGCCGCGGCAACCAGGGATGCGCGCGCCGCGGCCGAGCAGTTTGCCGAGGATTCGGGCTCGCGCGTGGGCAGGATCCGCGAGGCCACCCAGGGCTATTTCGAGATCGAGGCGCGCGATGGCGAAAGCGCCGGCTGGGGTTCGGCCGACAGCCCCTACAAGAAGGTGAGAGTGGTCACCACGGTGCGCTTCGCGCTCGATTGAAAGGCGCTTGGACGAAGCCCGATGCGCCTCGGAGCGGGCAAGGCATGCATATGGTTAACGCGCGGCCTCGGGGACGCGGCGGCGATCCCCGGGGCCGCCGCAGCGCGCCGTCCGACGACAATTTCGCACTGCTGGTCGCGCGGGGCAAAGCTTTGGTCGAACCGCTGCGTTGCAAGCCATCCGCGCGCGCCCCATCTCTCGTCGAGGCGCAGCAAAGCGCAGGTTGCCGCAGTGCCGCTGCGCGACTGGCAGATCGATTGATGGCCATGCTCGAGACACTCCGCGCCCTGTTCCGCCCCGCACGCCCAGCCCGCCTGCCCCGGGTGCCCGCGGGCCGGCGCTACTATGTGATCGGTGACATTCACGGGCGGCTCGATCTCTATGAGGCGCTGATCGCGGCGATCGAGGAGGAGATCGCCGCCGACCGGGCCGGGCTTGCGATGCGGGTGGTGCTGCTCGGCGATCTCATCGACCGCGGGCCCGACAGCGCCGGGGTGATCGCGCGCACGCAGGAATGGCAGCGCCAGCGCCCGGTGCGGGTGCTGGCCGGCAATCACGAGGAGATGTTCCTCGAGGCCTTCGCGCGGCCCGAGATGCTGCGCCACTTCCTCAAGCACGGCGGGTTTGAGACCTTGCTCAGCTTCGGCATCACCCGCCAGCAGCTCGCCAACCTCGAGCTCGAGGAGATCTTCGCGCTGCTGCCACAGGTGGTGCCCCAGGCCGTGCGCGATTACATCGCCACCTTCGAGACCATGATCCGCGCGGGCGATTATGTCTTCGTCCATGCCGGGATCGATCCCGCCCGCCCGCTGGCCGAACAGCGGCGCAGCGATCTTCTGTGGATCCGCGAGCCATTCCTCACCCATGAAGGCCCGCTCGAGAAGGTGGTGGTGCACGGCCACACCATCTTTGATCACGTGATGGACTGCGGCAACCGCATCGGGATTGACACTGGCGCTTTCCGCTCGGGTGTGCTTACAGCCCTCGTGCTCGAGGGCGATCAGCGGCGAATCCTCCAGGCCCGCGCCGAAGATGGCGGGTCGGTGGCGGTCTTGCACGGAGACCGCGCGCACTGATCACCCCGCTTGCCGCACGGGCAGGGGGCGTCCGCTTGGTCTTGAGGGCAGGTATCCATGAAGATTGCGATGGTGGGTTCGGGCTATGTCG
The DNA here is from genome assembly GCA_046297575.1 of Erythrobacter cryptus. Classification (GTDB taxonomy): domain Bacteria; phylum Pseudomonadota; class Alphaproteobacteria; order Sphingomonadales; family Sphingomonadaceae; genus Erythrobacter; species Erythrobacter cryptus_A. The sequence goes on along the minus strand of JBKBHR010000003.1, from coordinate 83,283 downwards.
GGCTCGTGTCGGGGGCATGCTTTGCCGATTTCGGCCACGAGGTGGTGTGCATCGACAAGGACGAAGGCAAGATCGAGCGCCTGCGTGAGGGCATCATGCCGATCTACGAGCCGGGGCTCGATGCGCTGGTCGAGGCCAATGCCAGGGCCGGGCGGCTGAGCTTTGCCACCTCGCTCGCCGAGGGCATCCGCGGGGCGGATGCGATCTTCATCGCGGTGGGCACGCCCAGCCGCCGGGGCGATGGCCATGCCGATCTCACCTTCGTGTTCGAGGTTGCGCGCGAGGTCGGCCAGAGCCTTGCGCATGATGCGGTGGTGGTCACCAAGTCGACCGTGCCGGTGGGCACGGGAGACGAGGTCGAGCGGATCATCCGCGAGACCGGCACGCCCCACCGGGTCTCGGTGGTCTCCAACCCCGAGTTCCTGCGCGAGGGCGCGGCGATCGGCGATTTCAAGCGCCCCGATCGTATCGTCATCGGCGCCGAGGATGATTATGGCCGCGCGGTGATGCGCGAGGTCTATCGCCCCCTGTTCCTCAACGAAAGCCCGATCCTGTTCACCTCGAGGCGGACGAGCGAGCTGATCAAATATGCCGCCAACGCCTTCCTGGCGACCAAGATCACCTTCATCAACGAGATTGCCGATCTGTGCGAGAAGGTCGGCGCCAATGTCCAGGATGTCGCCCGCGGGATCGGCATGGACAATCGCATCGGCCCCAAGTTCCTGCACGCCGGGCCGGGCTATGGCGGCTCGTGCTTTCCCAAGGACACGCTTGCCCTGCTCAAGACCGCCGAGGATTACGACAGCCCGATGCGGATTATCGAGGCGGTGGTCAAGGTCAATGACAGCCGCAAGCGGGCGATGGGCCGCAAGGTGATCGATGCGCTCGGCGGGGCCGAGGCGGCACGGGGCAAGCGCGCGGCGCTGCTCGGCCTCACCTTCAAGCCCAACACCGATGACATGCGCGATTCGCCCGCGCTCGCGATCGCCCAGGCGCTGCTCGATGCCGGGGTGTCGGTGGCCGCCTATGACCCCGAAGGCATGGAGCAGGCCCGCCCGCTGCTGCCCGAGGTGACGATGTGCGAGAGCGCCTATGATGCCATCACCGGCGCCGATGTGGTGGTGATCGTGACCGAATGGGACGCCTTCCGCGCGCTCGATCTCAATCGGGTCAAGCAGCTCGCCAAGGCCCCGGTGATGGTGGACTTGAGGAACATCTACAAGCCCGAGGACATGCGCGCCGCGGGCTTTGCCTATGTGAGCGTGGGCCGTCCCTGAACCCGGGCCGGCGCGCGCCGGCGCCCCCTCTGCCCACCGTGCTCAGCCCGCCTTGTCGGCATATTGATCATAGGCTTCAAGCGCCTGTGCGGCATACATCGCGCTGGGGCCTGCGCCCATGTAGATCGCAAGGCCGATGGTCTCGGCCAACTCCTCGCGGCTCGCCCCGTGCCTGCGCGCGCCTTCAACATGGAAGGTGATGCAAGGATCGCAGCGCACAGCAACCGAGATCGCCACCGCCAAAAGCTCCTTGGTCTTTGCATCAAGAGCACCCGCGCCATGCGCTGCCCCGCCCATTTCGCGGAACGCCTTCATCACGCCTGGCGCGGCCTTGTGGAGTTCACGGATTGCGGGGGTGAGATTGGCGGCAAGACTGGGCCAGTCCTTGAACGTCGTGTGAGTCATGCAGGGCTCCCGATGTGTGGTGCGCCTTGTGCCAAGCACGCACCCGCGCGCCCTGGCATTGACCGGGATCAAGTTTGCACAGGCAGACAGTGTCAGGGGGCCGTCATAAGCCGGGTTCTGTCTCCCCGGGCGGTATCCTTCACGGACCGGCCCCGGGGTGGCAGCCATTCCTCTGGGCCGGCGATTGCTCGACGGCTCTAGCAGCCAACCCGGGTCTCTCGGCGCGAAACCCGCCTGCCGCCCTGGCGAGCGGCGCGAGACCCCTATTCGGCCTTGCTCCGGGTGGGGTTTGCCATGCGGTGGCTGTTGCCAGCCCCCCGGTGCGCTCTTGCCGCACCCTTTCACCCTTGCCTGTCCCCTTCGCCAAGGAAGGGCCATCGGCGGTCTGCTCTCTGTGGCACTTTCCCTTGCCCCGCCCGAGGACGGGGCCGGCGGGCGTTACCCGCCACCCTTGTTTCGTGGAGCCCGGACTTTCCTCGCGCCCCCTTGCGGAACGGCGCGCGGCTGCCTCAGGCCCCCTGACGCGGGCGATATAGGCCCGCACGCCCGATTTGGCAAAGACAGCTCAGTCGCTGCCGTCCGAGAGCAGCAGCCGCCACACCAGCGCGCCCAGCGCCGCCCCGGCGAGCGGCGCGACCCAGAACAGCCACAGCTGGCTCACCGCCGCGGTCTCGGCATAGAAGGCCACGCTGGTCGAGCGCGCCGGATTGACCGAGGTGTTGGTCACCGGAATCGAGATGAGGTGGATGAGCGTGAGCGCAAGGCCGATCGCGATCGGGGCAAAGCCCGCCGGCGCCCTGGCCGAAGTCGCGCCCAGGATCACGATCAGGAAGCCCGCCGTCAGCACCACCTCGGTGACCAGCGCGGCGAGCAGCGAATAGCCGCCGGGCGACAATTCGCCATAACCATTCGACGCAAAGCCGCCCGCGGCAAAATCGCTCGCGCCGCTGGCGATCACGAACAGCGTGCCCGCCGCGGTGAAGGAGCCGAGCACCTGCGCGGCCCAATAGGGCGCCAGTTCGCCCCACGAAAAGCGCCCGCCGATGGCAAGCCCAAGGCTCACCGCCGGGTTGAAATGCCCACCCGAAATGCCGCCCAGGGCATAGGCCATGGTGAGCACGGTCAGCCCGAAGGCAAGGCTCACCCCGACAAAACCGATCCCCAGTTGCGGAAACCCCGCCGCCAACACCGCTGAACCACAGCCCCCGAACACCAGCCAGAAGGTGCCGACAAACTCAGCCGCCAGTTTCCTGATCATCGCATTTCCCCCGTTTGGCCCGCCGGATCCCATTTCCGGCCAGACGTTGAAAGACCCGTTCTCCCTAGCGCGTGCGCCCCTGATCGCGATCGAGCAGCAATTGCCACAAGATCGCCGCCATTTCGCCATCGGGCACCCCGGTGATGCGCGCGGGCCGCCAGCGCCGCGCGAAGGCCTCGACCGCCTTGCGCGGGTCGGTGATGTCATAGCCGAAGCGCTCGAGCGCGAGAAGGAAGCTGCCCTCGTTGGGGAAGGGGTTGCCCGCGGCGAGGCACTGCGGGCGCGGCAGGCACAGGCGATATTCGGCCAGCCGCTCCCACGGGAACAGCTCGCCCGGATCGATCTTGCGCATCGGCGCAACATCGCTGTGCCCCACCACATTGGCGCGCGGAATGTCATACGCGCGCACGATCCGGGCGAGAAGCGGGATCAGCGCGTCGATCTGCGCCTCGGCAAAGGGGCGATAGCCGCCGTATTCGGGCGCATGGCCGGGGTGATCGAGCTCGATCCCGATGCTCGCCGAATTGACATCGGGAATGCCGCGCCAATAGCTCGCCCCGGCGTGCCAGGCGCGCTTGTCCTCGGGCACGAGGCGGATCACCCGGCCCTCCTCGGTGATGAGATAATGGGCGCTGACCTTGGCCTCAGGATCGGTGAGCCGCGCCAGCGCCGCCTCCACCGGCTTCATCTCGGTGTAGTGCAGCACCACCATGCTGATCGGCAGGCTGCGCGCATCGAAATTGGGCGAGGGGCGCTCCTCGTGCACCAGCTCGTCCGTTCCCCCCGCCATGGCTCCCCCCACGCCCCTGCCGCTCTAGCCGATCAGCCCTTCCGGCTCGGGCAGCACCGCGCCCAGCACCAGCACGCCTTCGCCGAGCTTGTATTGCAGCCCGCCGGCCAGCTCCTCGGCCATGAGCGCGATCATGTGCGCCGGTGCGGTGCGGCTGGTCAGCTCGCCCGCGTCAAGCTCGCCCTGGAGCGCGCGGCCGATGTTTTCGTCAAAGGCGATGCGCTCACCCCGGGCGCGGGCGACGATCTCCACCGCGCCCTCGCGCCGCTCGGCCCCGATGTCGAGCGCGCCGCCGCGCACCAGGCTTTCGAGCGCGATCTGGGCAAGGTTCAACAGCACCTTGACCGCCGGCTTGGGCAGGCTCGGCTCGGCGATCGCCCAATTGACCTCGACCCGGCGGGCATCGGCGGCAAGCGCCTCGATCACCTGGCGCGCCTCGTCGATCGGGATCGCCTCGCCAAAGCCCCCGGCCGCGCCAAAGGCGAGGCGGAAGAACCTGAGCTTGTCGGTGCTGATCCGCGCCGATTGCTCGAGCAGCTCGATGCAGCGCGCCCGCATCGCCGGGTCCTGCTCGTCGGCCAAGAGTTCAAGCCCGTTGGCAAGCGCCCCCACGGGCGAGAGCATGTCATGGCACAGCCGCGAGCACAGCATCGCGGCAAGGTCGGTCTGGGACGTCATCACCCCACCCTAACCATCGCGGATGCCAAAGGAAAGAGCGACAAAGCCGTGGGGCGAATCGTGCCAGAAGCGCACCTCATCCGCGGCGATGATCGCCCACACCCGCCCGTCGCGCGCGGCGAGCGCCTGATCGGTGGCCGAGGGCGCCGCCGCGCCCGCAGGATGGGCGTGGTAACAGCCGATCAGCGCCGGTGCGCCGGGCGCGCGCGCGGCGCGGTGGGCGGCAATCAGCGCCGCCGGGTCGATCTCGAAATGGGTGAGCGGCGAAGGGTGGACATTGGCCGTGGGCCGCGCCTCGGTGATCCACACCCGCCCCGCCCCGGCCGCTTCGCCCAGCGCGCCCAGCAGCAGCCCGCAGGCCTCCTGCGGGTGGGCCGCGCGGGCATGGGCGCGCATCGAGGCGAGCGCCCGGCTTGTCACCACGAGTTCCATCGCCCATGGCGATAGCATGGCCGCGCGCGAAATCATCACCGGCTCTTTCACCGCGCCCGCCCGGCTCGACAAGGCGCTGGCCGAGGCGACCGGCCTGTCGCGCGCGCGGGTGCAGGCGCTGATTGCCGCCGGGGCGGTCACGGTCGCGGGGCGCGCGGCCCCCTCGGGGGCGCTCAAGGTCACCCCCGGCATGGGCTTTGCCCTTGCCCTTCCTCCCGCAGAGCCTGCCGCAGCGCAGCCCGAAGCGATTGATCTTGCAATCGTTTACGAGGACAGCGCGGTCATCGTCATCGACAAGCCCGCCGGCATGGTGGTGCACCCTGCGGCGGGCAATCCGGCGGGCACGCTGGTCAATGCCCTCCTCCACCATTGCCGCGGGCAGCTTTCGGGGATCGGCGGGGTGGCGCGCCCGGGGATCGTCCACCGCATCGACAAGGACACCTCGGGCCTTATCGTGGTGGCCAAGACCGACGCCGCGCACGAGGGCCTGGCCCGCCAGTTCGCCGCGCACAGCGTCCACCGCCGCTACCTGGCGGTCTGCGCCGGGCATCCCGTGCCGGGCGAGGGGGTGATCGACGCGCGCATCGGCCGCTCTGATGCCGACCGCAAGAAAATGACGGTGCTGCCCAAGAATTCCTCGCGCGGCAAAAGCGCGATCACGCATTACAAGGTGCGCGAGCGGCTGGCCGATGCCGCGCTGGTGGAATGCCGGCTGGAAACCGGGCGCACCCACCAGGTGCGCGTTCACCTTGCATCAATCGGCCATCCGCTATTGGGAGACCCTGCCTATGGCCGCACCCCCAAATCCTTGCGCCCCGCGCTCGAAGCGCTGGGCTTTGCCCGCCAGGCGCTCCACGCGGCGGAGCTGGGCTTTGTCCATCCCGCAAGCGGCGCGGCGCTGCGCTTTGCCAGCGCGCTGCCGCAGGACATGCGGGAACTGATCGACCAACTGCGTCATTTTGATCGATGAAAAACGCATACTTCTGACCGGTTTTCGCGTATATCCGTAACCCGTGGCCCAGATCGCGGGATGCCCAGCAGGGGTCCCGCGCAAGCGGTCGACACAGAAAGGTTAGGCACACAGTGACCCAGTCGAAGACTTCCTCTCTCCCGGTGCTGACGGGCGAGCAGTCGCTCAATCGCTATCTTGCGGAAATCAAGAAGTTTCCTGTGCTCACCGCCGAGCAGGAATATATGCTCGCCAAGCGCTATCAGGAACATGGCGACCCTGAGGCGGCAGCCCAGCTGGTCTCCAGCCACCTGCGGCTCGTGGCCAAGATCGCCATGGGCTATCGCGGCTATGGCCTGCCGCTGGCCGATCTCATCTCCGAAGGCAATGTCGGGCTGATGCAGGGCGTCAAGAAGTTCGAGCCCGACCGCGGCTTTCGCCTCGCCACCTATGCGATGTGGTGGATCAAGGCCTCGATCCAGGAGTTCATCCTGCGCTCGTGGAGCCTGGTCAAGATGGGCACCACCGCGGCGCAGAAGAAGCTGTTCTTCAACCTCAGGCGGATGAAGAAGCAGCTCGAGGCCTATGAGGACGCTGATTTGAGCCCCGAGGACGTGGCCCGCATCGCCACCGATCTCGGCGTGCCCGAGGCCGAGGTCGTCAACATGAACCGGCGGATGATGCTGGGCGGGGATGCCTCGCTCAATGTCGCCCTGCGCGGGGATGAGGACGGCTCGGGCCAGTGGCAGGACTGGCTGGTCGATGATCGCCCGCTGCAGGATGAAACCGTGGCCGAGGCCGAGGAATGGCAGCTGCGCCAGGAGATGCTGGCCGAGGCGATGCAGAGCCTCAACGAGCGCGAGCGGCACATCCTCACCGAGCGGCGCCTCACCGACAAGCCGCAGACGCTCGAGGAGCTGAGCCAGGAATATGACGTCAGCCGCGAGCGCATTCGCCAGATCGAGGTGCGCGCCTTTGAAAAGCTCCAGAAGGCGATGCAGCGCATCGCCGGGGAACGGCTGCTGCCAGGGGTGGCGTAACCGCAGCGCGCTTGCGCGAGTATTGCGCAGGCTTTGCATCACATCAGGGGGCGCTGCGCCCTTCGCGGCGCCCCTGATGGCGCGGTTCCCCATGTTTCACGTGAAACATTGGGCGAACAAAGCCCCGCTTTTCTGCCGCGCCACGAGCGGCTAATCCGCCCCGATGATCCCCACCCTTGCCCGCTATGCCGCCAAGGCGATCCTGTGGTTCGTCGGCCTCACGCTCCTGCTGGTGATCGCCTTCAAGTGGCTGCCCGTTCCCGTCACCGCCACCATGCTGATGGACGAAAACGGCTTCACCAAGGACTGGGAGAGCCTTGGGCATATCGACCGCAACCTCGTGGCCGCGGTGATCGCGGCGGAGGATTCGCGCTTCTGCGCGCATTTCGGCTTTGATGCCGAGGCGATCGAGCAGGCGATGCGCGAGAACCTGGAGGCGGCCGCGAACGGCGGGCGCATCCGCGGCGGCTCGACCATCAGCCAGCAGACCGCCAAGAACGTCTTCCTGTGGCAGGGCGGCGGCTTCCTGCGCAAGGGGCTGGAGGCCTGGTTCACCTTCTGGATCGAGGCGGTGTGGGGCAAGCGGCGGATCATGGAGGTCTATCTCAACGTCGCCGAGACCGGGATCGGCACCTATGGCGCCGAGGCCGGGGCGCAGCGCTATTTCGGCCATTCGGCCGCGCGCCTTTCCACCGACGAGGCGGCGCGCATGGCCGCGGCCCTGCCCAGCCCCAAGAAGCGCGCGGTCAAGGCGCCGCGCGGCTGGCTTGCCGCCCATGGCAAGCGCATTGCGCGGCGCATCGGCATTGTCAGGCGTGACGGGCTCGACGCCTGCGTTTACAACTAGCAGCGCCATGGCCCGCACCCACACCCACAGCCACGCCCATGCCCATGCCCATGCCCATGCTCACGCGCACAGCCATGCGCATGGCGATGCGGGGGCGGCTGCGTCCGATTGCCATGGCCTCCACGATCCGCGCGGGCACCACCATGGCCCTGCCGATTTCGGCCGCGCCTTCCTCATCGGGATCGGCCTCAACATCACCTTCGTGGTGATCGAGGCGGCGGCGGGCCTTGTCTCAGGCTCGATGGCGCTGCTGGCCGATGCCGGGCACAATCTTTCCGACGTGCTTGCCCTCGCGCTCGCCTGGCTTGCCAGCCTGGCCGCGCGGCGCGCGCCGCAGGGGCGCTTCACCTATGGCTACAAGAGCTCGACCATCCTTGCCGCGCTCGCCAATGCCCTGCTGCTGGCGGTGGCGGTGGGGGCGATCCTGATCGAGACGCTGCACCGGCTGATGCAGCCGACCGAGCCGCAGGGGCTGGTGATGATGATCGTTGCCGGGATCGGGATCGCGATCAATGCGTTGACTGCCATGCTGTTCATGCGCGGTCAGGAGGATCTCAACATCCGCGGCGCCTATCTCCACATGGCCGCCGATGCGCTGGTCTCGCTCGGCGTGGTGCTGGCCGGGGCGGCGATCCTTCTCACCGGCCTGGCCTGGATCGATCCGCTGGTGAGCCTTGTCATCGTGGCGGTGATCGCGCGCGGCACCTGGGGCCTTGCGCGCGACAGCCTCACCATGGGCCTCAACGCCGCCCCGGCCGGGATCGACCTGGCCGAGGTGCGCGCCCATCTTGCCAGCGTCGAAGGCGTGAGCGCGGTGCACGATCTGCATGTCTGGCCGATTTCGACCACCGAAACCGCGCTCACCGCGCATCTGGTGATGCCGGGCGGGCGCGCCTCGGACGGCACCCTGCGCGCGATCGCCGCCTCGCTCGAGACGCGCTTCGGGGTGGGCCATGCCACCTTGCAGGTCGAAAGCGGCGAGGAACCTTGCCCGCACCCCTGCGAGGGGCGCGCCGGGATGCGCGGCTGATGGCCACCCGTCCGCGCCCCGACCCGGAGGAGCCCCGCGCCGCGCTGCGTGCGGCGATGGCGCGGCTTGCGGCGGGGGACGAGGCGGCGCTCGAGGAGGTCTATCGCCTCACCCGGGTGAAGCTGTTCGGCATCACCTTGCGTATTTTGGGCGATCGAAAGGAAGCCGAGGACGCCTTGCAGGACGTCTATGTCCAACTCTGGCAGCGGGCCGACCGCTATGACCCCGCGCGCGCCAGCCCGATCGCGTGGCTGGCGGCCTTTGCCCGCAACCGCGCGATCGACCGGCTGCGCACCGGCAAGGTGCGCGGCGGGGCGGTGGAGATCGAGGAGGCGCTGCCGCTGCCCGATGCGGCGCCGCTGGCCGATGCGCTGCTGATCGATGCCGAACAGACCGCGCAGATCCACCAGTGCCTTGAGCGGCTCGATGCGCGCACCCGGCAGCACATCCGCGCTGCCTTCTTCGATGGCTACACCTATGCCCAGCTGGCCGAGCGCGCGGGCGTGCCGCTGGGGACGATGAAGAGCTGGATCCGCCGCGGGCTGCAACGCCTGCGCGCCTGTCTCGAAGCGAGCGAGGCGGCATGAGCACGCCCGAGGACAATGCCCCCGACGCGCCCGAGCGCGACGATCCGATGATCGCCGCGGAATGGTCGCTCGGCCTGCTCGAGGGCGAGGAACTGCTCGCCGCGCGCGGCAAATATGCCACCGACCCGGCCTTTGCCTGGCGCAAGGAATGGTGGGACGGCTGGTTTGCCCCGCTCGCCGATGCGATCCCCGGGGCCGAGCCGGGCGAACACGTGTGGCAGGCGATCGCCGCACGGGTGGCAGCCCAGCGCGCCGCGGCGGCAGAGCCGGAACAGCTCGGCGCGCGCATCGCCGATCTCGAAGCCCGGCTGCGGCGCTGGCGCTGGATCGCGGGGCTCGCCAGCGCGGCGGCGGTGGTGGCGCTGGCATGGCTCGCGCTGGGGCCGCTGCGCGCCCCGGCGGAGCCGCCCACGCCGATGGTGGCGGCGATCCCGCTGGGCGAGGGCGGCCTCAGGCTCGATGTCACCTATGTGCCCGAAAGCCGCCGGATGATCGTTACCGCGCTGGGGCTGGCGGCGGACGGGGTGCACGATCACCAGCTCTGGCTGGTGGGGCCCGATGGCCGCGCGCTGCATTCGCTCGGGGTGATCGCCCCGGGCACGGTGCGCAGCATGGCCTTGCCGGACGAACTGGCTGCCCAGATCGGCGAGGGCGCGCGGCTGGTGCTGACCCGCGAACCGATCGGCGGCAAGCCTGCCGGGGCGGCGGCAGGGCCCGTGGTGGCGCGCGGCACGCTCGGCCGGGTCTGAGGCCGCCAACCACTCGCCGCAAAAGAGCGGCAATTCATCCGCATGTGCAACAAGCGCGCATCCGCCGCGCACCGCGCCGCGTAGCTTCCTCGGCAAGCGGGAGGGGCTTGCCCGCCTGACCCCCTCAGGCGCCCCCTGGCCCAACCATGCCAATGGAGACCTTATCGTGAAGCTCACCCCGATCCGCACCGCCCTTGCCGCCGCACTCGCGCTCGGCGCCCCCCTCGCCGCCACGCCGGCGCTGGCGCAGGGCCATGCCGGGCACGGTGCTGCCGCCGAAGCCTCGGCCAATATTGTCGAGACCGCCATGGGCACCGGCGCGCACAACACCCTGGTCGCCGCGGTGAAGGCGGCTGGCCTTGGCGAGGTGCTCGCCGGCCCCGGCCCCTTCACCATCTTCGCCCCCACCGATGCCGCCTTTGCCAAGCTCCCGGCGGGCACGGTGGAAGCGCTGGTCAAGCCCGAGAACAAGGCGACGCTGACCGCCATCCTCACCTATCACGCGGTGGCGGGTAAGGTGAGCGCGGGCGACCTTATCAAGCGCATCAATGAGAATGGCGGCAAGGCCACCCTCACCACGGTGCAGGGCGGCACGCTCACCGCCATGCTCGAGGGCGGCAAGGTGGTGATCACCGATGCCAAGGGCGGCAAGACCAGCGTGGTGCAGGCCGACGTGATGACCTCGAACGGGGTGATCCACGTCACCGACGGGGTGTTCCTGCCCGCCTGAGCGCCGCGCCATCGGCTTTGCGCCGCTCCCGTTCCCCCACCCCTACGCTCCGGGGGCGGCGCCTCTCCCGACCCCGTCCGGCCCTTCCCTCGGCGCCGGACGGGGTCTTTTTTGCGCTGGCCAAGGGCAGGTTGGCGCAAGGCGCGGGGGCAGAGCCGCTGCCTCAAGGCGCGGCGCGGCCGGGGTGTCGAGCCCATGCGAAGGCGGGCCGCGCAGGCCAGCCCGCCGTGCGGATGACTGGCGGGGGCGTGCGGACGCGCCGCCGGCCTTGCGGACAGCCTAGGCCGCGGCTTCCTTCTTGGCTTCGCCGCCGTGGACGCGGATCGGGTCCTTCTTGCCCTCCACCACTTCACGGTCGATCACGATTTCGGTGACGCCTTCCATGTCGGGCAGGTCGAACATGGTGTCGAGCAGCAGGCCCTCGACGATCGAGCGAAGCCCGCGCGCCCCGGTCTTGCGCTTGATCGCGCGCTCGGCGATCGCCTGCAGGGCATCGTCGGTGAAGGTCAGTTCCACATCCTCAAGCTCGAAGAGCTTGCGATACTGCTTCACCAGCGCGTTCTTCGGCTCCTTCAGGATCGTCACCAGCGCCGGGATGTCGAGATCGTGCAGCGTCGCGATCACCGGCAGGCGCCCGACAAATTCGGGGATGAGGCCGAACTTGAGCAGGTCTTCCGGCTCGCATTTCTCGAGCAGCTCGCCCACCCGGCGCTTGTCCGGATCGGCGACATGGGCGCCAAAGCCGATCGAGCGCTTCTGCAGGCGATCGGCGATGATCTTGTCGAGCCCGGCAAAGGCCCCGCCGCAGATGAACAGGATGTTGGTGGTGTCCACCTGCAAGAATTCCTGCTGCGGATGCTTGCGCCCGCCCTGCGGCGGAACGCTCGCGGTGGTGCCTTCCATGAGCTTGAGCAGAGCCTGTTGCACCCCTTCGCCCGAAACGTCGCGGGTGATCGAGGGGTTTTCCGCCTTGCGGGTGATCTTGTCGATCTCGTCGATATAGACGATCCCCTGCTGGGCCTTCTCGACATTGTAGTCGGAAGCCTGGAGCAGCTTGAGGATGATGTTCTCCACATCCTCGCCGACATAGCCCGCCTCGGTGAGCGTGGTGGCATCGGCCATGGTGAAGGGCACATCGAAGGTGCGCGCCAGCGTCTGGGCCAGCAAGGTCTTGCCGCTGCCGGTGGGGCCGACGAGCAGGATGTTCGACTTGGCCAGTTCCACATCGCCCGCCTTGCCGGAGTGCTTGAGGCGCTTGTAGTGGTTGTGCACCGCGACCGAGAGCACGCGCTTGGCCCGATCCTGACCGATCACGTAATCGTTGAGCGTGGTGAAGATATCCATCGGCGTCGGGATCTCGCCGTCCTTCTTCCCGGCGATCCCGGCCTTGGTCTCCTCGCGGATGATGTCATTGCACAGCTCGACGCATTCATCGCAGATGAACACCGTCGGCCCGGCGATCAGCTTGCGCACCTCGTGCTGCGACTTGCCGCAGAAGCTGCAATAGAGGGTGCTCTTGCTGTCCGATCCGCTCAATTTGGTCATTCCTGTGTCCTCGAATCCGCATGGGCAGGCGCCGGAACACCGCGGGCGGATTGTGCAAATCTATCGTGCGCGCCGGATGAATCAACACGCGCTGCACGAAATGGTGGGGTTAGCATGGCTGGCCGGGGCGGCAAGTGGCGCAGCTGGCAGGGGGAACAGGCCCCTGTCCCGCCCCGGGCCAGGCCGCGCGCCGGGGCTTAATCGGGCGCACCGCCAGAGCCGCTGTCATCCCCGCTCTCCTCGGTCTCGGGCCGGGTCTCGAACACCTTGTCAACCAGGCCAAAGGCCTTGGCCTCCTCGGCCTCGAGGAAGGTGTCACGGTCCATCGCCTTCTCGATCTCCTCGAGGCTGCGGCCGGTGAACTTGACGTAGAGATCGTTCATGCGGCTGCGGATGCGCAGGATCTCGCGCGCCTGGATCTCGATGTCCGAGGCCATGCCGCGCGCCCCGCCCGAGGGCTGGTGGATCATGATCCGCGAATTGGGAAGGGCAATGCGCATCCCCGGCTCACCCGCAGCGAGGAGGAAGCTGCCCATGCTCGCCGCCTGGCCGATGCACACGGTGGACACCCGCGGGCGGATATATTGCATGGTGTCATAGATGGCGAGCCCCGCGGTCACCACGCCGCCGGGCGAGTTGATATACATGCTGATCGGCTTCGACGGATTCTCGCTTTCGAGGAACAGGAGCTGGGCGACGATCAGGCTCGCCATGGTGTCCTCGATCTGCCCGGTCACGAACACGATCCGCTCGCGCAGCAGGCGGGAGAAGATGTCGAAGCTGCGTTCCCCCCGGCTGGTCTGTTCGACCACCACCGGCACCAGCGCCCCGGTGAGCGGATCGCGCGTGAACTTGCCCTGCGCGCCATGGGTTTCGCCAGCATTGCCGAACAGATCGATCATGGGGGATGGTGTCCTTCCTGAAACTTTCTCTGGCTATGTCGTCAGGCGCGGGGCAATTTCAAGGCCGTTTACCATGCCCCTGTGAATTGCCGGAGCCGGCGCAGGCGGGGGGGGATGAATTGCCCCTTGCCGCGGCGCGGATGCGTGGCCAAGCCTTGCACCATGATGACCAAACATCTTGCCCGCCCCGCGCTTGCCCTGCTGCTCGCTTCGCTCGCGCCCGCAGCGCTCGCCGAAAAAAGCGCCGATGATGCCGCCGCCGCGGCGCAGACCCATGCGCAGCGCATCGCCGCGCTCGATGATGCCGGGCCGCGCCTCAATGCGGTGATCGTCCACGATCCCGCCCCCGCGGCCAAGGCCCGCGCCGCAGCGGGCAAGGGCATCCTCATGGGCCGCACCGTGCTGGTGAAGGACAATATCGAGACCGCCGAATGGCCGACCACCGCGGGCAGCCTTGCCCTTGCGGGCAACACCACCGGGCGCGATGCGCCGCTGATTGCCAACCTCAGGGCTGCGGGCGGGGTGGTGCTGGGCAAGACCAATCTTTCCGAATGGGCCAATATCCGCTCGGACAATTCCACCAGCGGGTGGAGCGCGATCGGCGGGCTGACGAAGAACCCCCATGCCACCGATCGCAACCCCTGCGGCTCCTCGAGCGGCAGCGGCGCAGGCGTGGCGGCGGGGCTTGCCTGGGGCGCGATCGGCACCGAGACCAACGGCTCGATCACCTGCCCGGCGAGCGTCAACGGCATCGTCGGGTTCAAGCCCAGCGTCGGGATCGTCAGCCGCACCCACGTGGTGCCGATCGCGCGCACGCAGGACACCGCCGGGCCGATGACCCGCACCGTCCATGACGCGGCGCTGCTGCTCACCGCCATCGCGGGAGAGGACGCCGCCGATCCGGTGACGCTTGGGGCAAGGCGGGTGACAGACTACACCGAAGGGCTGGGCACGGCCTCGCTCGATGGCGTGCGCATCGGGGTGCTGCGCGGCCAGGTGGGCAATCGCCCGGCGATCGCGGCGCTGTTCGCGGAGGCGCTCGCCGATCTGGCCCGCGCGGGGGCGGTGCTGGTCGATGTGGAATACGCCCCGCCGCGCGCCTTGTGGGAGGCCGAACTTCCCGTGCTGCTTTACGAGCTGCGCGAGGAGCTGGACAAGTATCTCGCGACCCGCCCCGTGGCGGGCGGGCCGCGCAGCCTTGCCGATGTGATCGGCTTCAACATCGCGCATGAGGACGCGGAAATGCGCTGGTTCGGGCAGGAGCTGTTCGTGCAGGCGCTCAACACCACCCATGCCGAGGCTTACGAACAGAACCTTGCCACCCTGAGGCGCCTCTCGCGCACGGAAGGGATCGACAAGCTGCTGAAGGACCACGAGGTTACCTTGCTCATCGCCCCGACCACCGGCCCGGCCTGGACGAGCGACCTTGTCAACGGCGACAATTACGCCGGGGGGATCGGTGCGGGCTATCTCGCCGCGATCGCGGGCTATCCGCATCTCACCGTGCCGATGGGGGCGATCGAGGGCCTGCCGGTGGGGCTCAGCATCATCGGCGGGCAGTGGCAGGACCACGCGGTGCTGAAAGCGGGCGCGGCATACGAAAGGGCGCGGACAGCCAACCTGCCCGCGCCCTCGTTCAAGCCGTGGCAAGCGGCGGGGGAATAGCCCCGGCCGCGCCGGATCACTTCTTGGCGGCCGCCTTCTTGGACGGGGCCTTCTTGGCGGGCTTGGCCTCGGCCTCATCAGCCGGGGCGGCTTCCTGCTTGGCCGCGGCCTTCTTGGCAGGAGCCTTCCTGGCCGGCTTTTCCTCAGCCGCGGGGGCTTCATCAGCCGCTGCTTCCTTCTTCGCCGCAGCCTTCTTCTTGGGCGCATCCTTCTCCACAGCAGGGGAAGCCTCGGCGGTGTCTTCCGCCTCGATCGCGGCCTGGAGTTCCTCGAGGGTCACCTCGCGGGTGGTGATCTCGGCCTTGTCAAAGAGGAAATCGACCACCTTGTCCTCGTAGAGCGGGGCGCGCAGCTGGGCGGCGGCCATCGGCTCGGACTGGATATATTGCACGAAGCGCTCGCGGTCCTCGGGCCGGTATTGCATCGCCGCCTGCTGAATCAGCATCGACATTTCCTGCCCCGTCACCTCGACCCCATTGGCCTGGCCGATCTCGGAGAGCAGCAGGCCAAGCCGCACCCGCCGCTCGGCGATGGCGCGGTATTCGTCCTTCTCCGCCTCGATCTGCTTGCGCGCGGCCTCGGGATCGGCGTCATTGGCCGCTTCCTGTTCAAGCTGGGCCCAGATCTGCTGGAACTCGGCCTCGACCATCCTCGCCGGCACCTCGAAGCTGTGGCCCGCGGCGAGCTGATCGAGCAGGGCGCGCTTCATCTGGGTGCGGGTAAGCCCGGCGGTCTGCTGTTCGAGCTGGCCGCGCATGATCTCCTTGAGCTTGTCGAGGCTGTCGAGCCCGAGGCTCTTGGCAAAGTCCTCGTCGAGCTTGGTCTCGGTCTCGACCTTGACAGCCTTCACCGTGACATCGAAGGTGGCTTCCTTGCCAGCCAGGTGCGCGGCCTGGTAATCGGCCGGGAAGGTGACGGTGATGGTCTTCTGCTCGCCGGTCTTGACCCCGATGAGCGCATCCTCGAAGCCGGGGATGAAGGTGCCCGAACCAAGCACCAGCGCCGCATCGGTGGCGCTGCCGCCCTCGAAGGGCTCGCCATCGAGCTTGCCGACGAAATCGATGATCAGCTGATCGCCCGCGGCGGCCTTCTTCGTCTTGGCCGCATCCTTGTAGCTCTTGTTCTGCGCGGCGATCCTGGCGAGCGCCTCGTCCACCTGTTCATCGGTGACGGGCACCACCAGCTTTTCGAGCTTCAGCCCCTCGATCCTGGGCGCCTCGATCTGCGGCAGCACCTCGAGGCTGACGGTGATCTCGGCGTCCTTGCCCTCGGCATAATCGGGGTTGAGCGCAACCTCGGGCTGCATCGCCGGGCGCAGGCCCTCATCGCGCAGCAGCCTGTCCACCGCCTCGCGGATGGTGTCGTTGACCACCTGCCCGTGCAGCGCAGCCCCGTGCATCTTGCGGATCAGGTTGGCGGGCACCTTGCCGGGGCGGAAACCGGGCATCCGCACCTGCGGCGCCACCTTCTTGATCTCGGCATCGACTCTCTCCGCCAGCTCGGCAGCGGTGAAGGTGATCAGGTAGGCGCGCTTGAGCCCCTCGTTGACGGTCTGCTGGGTCTGCATGGGAACTGGTCTTGAACCTTCTTGCAAAGAATGGCGTGAGCACGGGCCGGATCGGAGCGAACTTGGTGCGGGCGAAGGGACTCGAACCCCCACATCTTGCGATACCAGAACCTAAATCTGGCGCGTCTACCAATTTCGCCACGCCCGCCTGCCCGAACGAAGCCGCGCGGGAAGCCGTGGCCCCCCGCGCGTATTGGCCAGCGCCTCTATCCCGCTCCGGGCGAAAGAGCAAGCGCAACACGCTTGAAGGCGGGCAAGGGGGCGATTATGGGCGCGGGCGATGAGCGACCAGAACCCCTCTCCCTCGCCCGACAGCGCGCCCGAGGCCGCGCGCAACGCTTCAGGTGCCGATGTCCCGCCCGATCGCCTTGCCGTCAACCCGGCCAGCCCCTTCTTCAACGCCGAGCTGCTGCGCCGCGGGGTGGGGGTGCGCTTCAAGGGCGCAGTGCGCCGCGATGTCGAGGAATATTCGATCTCGGAAGGCTGGATCAGGGTGCAGGTGGGCAAGACGGTTGACCGCAAGGGCCAGCCGCTGACGATCAAGCTCAATGGCCCGGTCGAGGCCTGGTTCGAGGATCTGGGCGAGGATCCCCCGGTGGCGCGCAAGGGCTGAAGGCCGCCCCGGCTTGCCAAAGCCGGGCTTTGCGCCCACTTGGGCCGGGCCATGCCCATCCCCGATACGCCCCCCCCCGATAGGCCCATTCCCGATCCGTCCGGCCCCCCCACGCCCGTGGCCGCAAAGCCCGAAGTCGTGATCATCGGGCGGCCCAATGTCGGCAAGTCCACGCTGTTCAACCGCCTGGTGGGCAAGAAGCTCGCGCTGGTGGATGACCAGCCCGGGGTGACGCGCGACCGGCGCATGGGCGATGCGCTGGTGGCAGGCCTGCGCTTCACCGTGGTTGATACCGCCGGGTGGGAGGACGAGGACGAACTCTCGCTCCCCGGGCGGATGAGGAAGCAGACCGAAGCGAGCCTCGAGGGCGCCGATGCCGCGCTGTTCGTGGTCGATGCCCGCGCCGGGATCACCCCGCTCGATGCCGAGATCGCCCGCTATCTGCGCGAACAGGCGGTGCCGGTGGTGCTGGTGGCCAACAAGGCCGAAGGCGCAGCCGCCCAGGCCGGGGTGATCGAGGCCTATGCCCTGGGCCTTGGCGAGCCGCTGGCGATCTCGGCCGAGCATGGCGAGGGGGTGGCCGATCTGTTCGGCGCGCTCTGGCCGCTGATCGGCGCCAAGGCCGAGGCCTTCGCAGCGGCCGAGGAAGCCCGGCGCGCCGCCGAGGCCGAGGGCGAGGCCGAGGAACGCCCCGCCGGGCCGCTCAAGCTTGCCATCGTCGGGCGGCCCAATGCCGGCAAGTCCACCCTCATCAACCGCCTGCTCGGCGAGGATCGCCTGCTCACCGGCCCCGAGGCCGGGATTACCCGCGATTCGATCGCGGTGGACTGGCAGTGGCGCGATCCCCGATCGGGCGAGGTGCGCGCGGTGCGGCTGATCGACACCGCCGGGATGCGCAAGCGCCGCAATGTCACCGAGAAGCTTGAAAAGCTCGCGGTCGCCGATGCCCGCCGGGCGGTGGACTTTGCGGAGGTGGTGGTGCTGCTGCTCGATGCCACCAAGGGGCTCGAGCACCAGGATCTGAAGATCGCCGCGCAGGTGCTCGAGGAGGGCCGGGCGCTGATGGTGGCGATCAACAAGTGGGATGTGGCCGAAGAGCCAAGCAAGCTGTTCAACGGCATCCGCGCCGCGCTCGACGAAGGGCTGGCGCAGGTGCGCGGCCTGCCGCTGCTGACGGTGAGCGCACGCACCGGCAAGGGGCTTGACCAGATGCTCGCCGCCGCCTTCGATCTGCGCGCGGCCTGGTCGAAACGGGTGCCGACCGCGGCGCTCAACCGCTGGTTCGACGATGCGCTCGCCGCCAACCCGCCGCCGGCGCCGGGGGGCAAGCGGATCAAGCTCAGGTATATCACCCAGGCCGGCACGCGCCCGCCGCGCTTCGTGATCTTCGGCAACCGGCTCGACCTGCTGCCCAAGAGCTACGAGCGCTATCTCGTCAATTCGATCCGCGCTCATCTCGGCTTTGATGCGGTGCCGGTGCGCGTGACGCTGAAGGCCAACAAGAACCCCTACGCGAAGGATTAGGGCGATGATGGAAGGCCCCGTTCTGATTGCCGCGGCCGGCATCATTGCGATCGTCATTATGACCATGATCAAATTGCGCTATGGCTCCGCTTCCGGGAGGCGCACGGCCGCGCCCGCGCCACCGATGAAGTCAGGCCGGATCATCGTGACCGGCCTCGGCATGACGCAGGTGCAGACCATCCTTGCCGAATTTGCCGGGCTTTATGATCTGGACGCACAAACCTTGGCCGCCTCACCCGCCGGCGATGCCACCGAGGTGCGCTGGACGCGCCCCATCACCAGCGACATTGCGCTGTTTCTGGTCTTTTACCTGACCTACCCCGGCGATCAGCATCGCTCCGGCGCCCAGCCGCGGGCCGTGGGCGTGATTGCGGTGCCGCAGGACATCGCCCCCGAAGGCCTTGCCCCCCGGCACTCTGACCAGGATTTTCGTGCCCGAGGGCGATACCGAATTTGATCTCGTCCACGCCTTTGCCGCTGATGGCCGCGCTTTGCGCATCAGCTTTACCCGCATGAAGTGGGAACCCATATCCTCGCCCGAGGCCCCCGCGCTGTCGGGCAAGGCCGCCTTTGCCCTGGAGGGATGATGCTCACCGATCTGCTTGCCGCCGCACACCAGCCCTTTGCCTTCGAGATCCTCGAGCGCACCGCCTCCACCCCGCGGGTGCAGCAGGTGGTGCAGCTGAGCCTTGCGCCGGCCTTCCTGCTCTCGGGGATCGGGGCGATCATGAACGTGATCATGAGCCGGATGATCTGGATCGCCCAGCGGATCGACAAGATCGAGGACCGCATGGAGGATCAGCTGGGCGCCCGGCAGGCGCGCGAACACGCCTGGCTGATGCGGCGGCGCAAGCTCGCGCAGGGGGCGATTCTGTTCTCGACCGCCGCGGCGGTGATCATCAGCGCGGTGATCATGCTGCTGTTCGTCTCGGCCTATATCAAGGCGCAGATCGGCACGATCATCGCGATGCTCTGGGTGCTCACCATGGTGCTGCTGGTCACCGGGCTCGGCTTCTTCCTGCTCGAGACCCGGCTGGCGGCGGTGGGCGCGCAGGCAAGCGAGGATTAGCCCGCAAAAACGGGCAGGCGCCGCGCCCGGCCCTGCCCGCCAGTGGTGCAGACCTTCCGGCCAGCCCCTAGCTGTCGCCCGCGGGCGCGCTTTGCAGCTGGCAGTAGTTGGCAAGCCCCATGCGCTCGATCAGCTCGAACTGGGTCTCGAGAAAATCGACATGCTCCTCCTCGTTCTTGAGGATATGGGCAAACAGCTCGCGGCTGACGAAGTCGCGCACGCTCTCGCAATATTCGATCGCATCGCGCAGCAGCGGGATCGCCTCGTGCTCGAGCGCGAGATCGGCCTTGAGGATCTCCTCGACGCTCTCGCCCACCTTGAGCTTGTGGATCGCCTGGAAGTTGGGCAGCGCCTCGAGGAACAGGATGCGCTCGGCCAGCTTGTCGGCGTGCTCCATCTCCTCGATCGATTCGTGGCGTTCATAGGCGGCGAGCTTTTTGAGGCCCCAATTGTCGAGCACACGGTAATGCAGCCAATACTGGTTGATCGCGGTCAGCTCGTTGGTGAGCGCCTGGTTGAGATAGTCGATGACCTTGGGGTCGCCCTTCATCGCGTTTGTGTCCCTTGCGAAATGTCAAAGCCGGCCAGCGGCAACGGCGCCATTGTAACCGGATGCCAAGGCCCACCGCAAGGGGCGGCGATCAAATCTCTTTATGAATCAGATGTTTGCGAGCGGTTCGCAATCGCGGCTCAGGCGGCTTCTACTGCGAGGAACTCGCAGGCCGCCGCTGCCCGGGCCGCCTCGATGAATTGCTGCGCCTCGCCAAGGCATTGGCCGCAATTGGGGCGCTTGCCCAGGCAGGCATAGGTCGCCTCGGCATCGCCATCGCAGGCAAGCGCGGCCTTGCGCAATTCATTCTCACGAATGGCGTTGCAGATGCAGATATACATGGGCGCGCGAATCCTTCCTGCGAGGCGTTTGCAGGAGGCAAAATATGCAAACCACTCTCAATAACAAGTGGGAAAATCACCGGTGCAGCGCGAACACCCGGCGATAGGTGAGGCAGCGCCACAGCCATTCGAGCGGGCCATAGCGGTAGCGATCGAGCCAGGGCTTCGACCAGGCCAGCATCACCGCCCAGGCGAGCAGCATCACCAGATAGAGTTGCGGGCGGTTCAATTGGCCGAACAGCCCCAGCGCCCAGCCGTGGAACACGAACATCATCACCACCGAGGTGCCGAGATAATTGGTGAAGGCCGCCCGGCCAGCGGCGCGCACCCTCTCACCGAACCA
Source organism: Erythrobacter cryptus (assembly GCA_046297575.1). Lineage (GTDB taxonomy): Bacteria > Pseudomonadota > Alphaproteobacteria > Sphingomonadales > Sphingomonadaceae > Erythrobacter > Erythrobacter cryptus_A. The sequence continues at coordinate 62,392 of JBKBHR010000003.1, read as the reverse complement.
GCCGCTAGCCGCGGGCGCATAGGCCACCAGCAGCGCGGCGAGGCCCAGCACCATCCACAGCCGCGGCAGCGGGCTTGCACCCATCATCGCCGCGAGCGTGCCATAGTAGGAAAAGCCCCCGGCCTGAACGACCAGCCCGAGCGCGAGATGCGCAAGGCCCCCGGCGATCACCCCGACCCAGCCCCAGCGCAGCAGCTTGGCCCGGGCAATCCCGCCGGTGAAGAAGCCGAGCCGGTAAAGCGCCATGCCGATCAACATCAGCGGCAGGGTCTCAAAGCCGAACAGCACCGCGTTCTGGAGCGGCTCGCTCCACTGCTCGGTGATGCGGTGCGCCACGAGGCCGGCATAATCGCCCGCGCGGATCAGCGCGCTTGGCACCGCATCGCGGGCAAGCGCGGTGTCGATCTCGGCGATGAGGGCGGCGCGCTGGGCACGCATCTCGCCCGTGCTCTCGCCCAGCGAGGTCTCGACGATCGCCCAGGGAAAGCTGAGGCCGAGATAGACCACCACCCCCAGCATGTAGCCGCCAAGCCCCGCCACCAGCTGGGCCTTGATGCTCCACCTCATGCAAGGGAGCGCGATGAGGCCGAAAAGCGCGTAAAAGGCAAGGATATCGCCCGGCCAGATGAAGAAGAAATGCACCATCCCGAAGCCAAGCAGGATGATGAGCCGCCAGGCCTGCAACCAGCGGGTGGCGCCCTTCTCCCAGGCCTTCTCCATGAACAGCACCATGCCTGCGCCGAACAGCAGGGTGAACAGCCCGCGCATCTTGCCATCGATGAGCACGAACTGGGCAATCCACAGCCACCCGCCCGGGTCGCCGGGATCGGTGAGAAAGGCGGCAGGATAGAGATAGGCGGCAAAGGGCTGGCCGAAGGCGATGATATTGGCCCCGAGAATGCCCATCACCGCGATCCCGCGGATGAAATCGAGCGTGTCGATTCGCGCGCCTGCCTCGGCCGGCGCGAGCGCGGCGGCGGCGGGCGGCTGGTCCGCGTGCAGCTCGGCCGCGCGCGCTGGCATCGTCTCGTGCATGGCTGATCCCCGGCCTCGTTGGCCGGGGCAGCATAGCAGGCACGCTGGCTTGGGAAAGACCCGCTGGTCGAGCGATCCTTGCGTTCAGCCCTGTCCGGCCACCACGCAGGCCTGGCCGTCGCGCTTGAGCGCCGCGCAGGCGCGCGCGGCCTCGGCCTCGCTGGCAAAGCCGCTGGCGACAAGACGGGTGAGATTGCCGCTGGGAACGAGCACCTTGCGCGTGCCCGCAAGCGCGGCGTGGCCGGAAAGCTGGCGCCACAGCTTGTCGGCATTGGCGGCGATGCCGAAGGCGCCAAGCTGCACCCGCCAATTGCCCGGGCGCGGCGCGGCGCTGGCAAGCGTCGCGGCGGCGGGGACGGGCAGCGGCCGGGCCGCGGCACCCTGCTGCGGGGCCACGGCGGCAGGGGTGATCACGGCGGGCCGGGCTGGCGCCGCCGGGGCCGGCACGGGCCGCGGCGCCGGTGCGGCTGCGGGTGCCATCGCGGCGGCAGGCGGGCGCGCCGCGGCGCTGGCCTGCTGGGGGGCTGCCGGGCGGGTGGCCAGTTCGGCGGCGGCCAGCTCGGCCGCGCGCTGCGCCTTGGCCCCGGCCTCGAGCTCGCGCGCGAGCACCTGCGCCTGGGAGCGCTGCGCCTGGGGCACGAAGCTGTCCATCTGCGCCAGCGCATCGCGCGCCTGCGGCAGGCCCGCCCCGCTTGCCAGCGTCATCAGCGCATAGGCGCGCACCCAGTCGCGCGGGGCATAATCGGCGTTGAAGTGCGACAGGCCCAGCACATATTGCGCGCGCGGATCGCCGCGCTCGGCAGCGGCGTGGATGAGGGGCATGGCGCGCTCCTGCTCGCCTTCCTGAAACAGCATCAGCCCGAGATTGTCGGCAGCCTTGACATGGCCCTGGCGCGCGGCTTCCTCATAAAGCTTGCGTGCGCGGGCATTGTCGCGTTCCACCCCGCGGCCAAGGCGATAGGCCTGGGCGAGGTTGAACAGCGCATCGGGATCACCCTTGGCCGCCGGGCCCTGCCATTCCACCACCGCGCGGGCATAGTCCCCGGCGCTCCAGGCATCGACCCCGGCCTTGACATCGGCGCGCGCAGGCACGCTGGCGAGCAGCAGCCCCGCCCCTGCGAGCGAAAGGATGGTAAGTGACCTGTGCATGATCGTCCTGCTGCTTGCCATGGACAGCCTCGCTTGCGCCCCCGGCGCGTGATTTGCGCCTCCCAGTTAGCCGAACAGGGTTAGCAAATGGTTGTCCCGCCCCCCGCGGGAGTGGCGCGGATTCGCCGCGCTGGCGGCGCGCGGGCGGGCAAGGCGAGGCAACATCCGGGAAATGCACCGGCATGGCCCGCCGTTAACTCTAAATTAGGGGTATCCTGCGATCCCGGTGGCCATCCAGTCGCTGCTGGCTGCCACAAACGGGCGGCGCTGCGACCAAGCTATCCATGGGGGACCCTGGCGTTGCGTGTACTTGCTTTGGCATCGCAGAAAGGTGGATCGGGCAAGACCACCCTGTCCGGTCATCTCGCCGTCCAGGCCCAGCGCACGGGCGCCGGGCCGGTCGTGCTCATCGACATCGACCCGCAGGGCTCGCTCGCCGACTGGTGGAACGAGCGCGAGGCCGAGTTTCCCGCCTTCGCCCAGACCACCGTGGCGCGGCTGGCCAATGACCTGCAGGTGCTGCGCCAGCAGGGCTTCAAGCTGGCGGTGATCGATACCCCGCCTGCGATCACCATGGCGATCCAGTCGGTGATCTCGGTGGCCGAGCTGATCGTGGTGCCGACCCGCCCCTCGCCCCACGATCTGCGCGCCGTGGGCGCCACGGTCGATCTGTGCGAGCGCGCGGGCAAGCCGCTGGTCTTCGTCGTCAACGCTGCCACCCCCAAGGCCAAGATCACCTCGGAAGCCGCGGTCGCGCTGTCGCAGCACGGCACCGTGGCGCCGATCACCCTGCACCACCGCACCGATTACGCCGCGGCGATGATCGACGGGCGCACGGTGATGGAGGTCGATCCCGAAAGCCGCTCGGCTGCCGAGATCGCCGCGCTGTGGCGCTATGTCGCCGACCGGCTGGAAAAGAACTTCCGCCGCACCGTCTTTGCCGCCGCGCCCAATGGCGTGGGCCAGCCGCTGGGCGGCGTGCCGCGCCCGGTGGGCGGATTCGGGCGCCGGGTGGCGCAGCAGTAAGCGGCAAGGAGGCCAAGGGCGATGTCCGATTCCGGGTTTGCCTCGCTCGGCCCGTCCCTGCTGGCGCGCAAGGGCGGGGCCAGGCCCGCGATGCGCCCGCAGCTTGCCCCGCTGGTCGAAAGCGCCGCAAGCCCCGCCGCGATCCCCGAGGACAAGCTCGAGGACCTTGGCTGGAACGATATGGGCCATGATGGGGGCCAGGATGGGGCTGGGGCCGAAAGCGGCGCCGTGGTGCCGTTCAACGGCACGCTCACGCCCGAGCAGCTGGCCGCCAGCCCCAGCCCGATCGTGGTGCGCCAGCAGCGCCGGCTCGAGCAGCGCGTGCTCGCCGATGCGGTGATGACCGGGCCTGAAGACCGCGATCCCGACGCGGAGGAATGGGACGAGGAGGAAAGCCGCGAAGGCAGCGAAGGCGATGAGCGCGATGGTCCCTTCGCCGCCGAGGCCGCGCCCCACCGCCCCACGCCGCCAACGGCGCCGGCCCCGCGCCGACCGCGCGGTGCGGCGCTCGCAGCCGGGCGCCGGGCAGCCTTCACCCTGCGGCTCGATGCCGAGCGCCATCTCAAGCTGCGCCTTGCCGCCACCGTCCAGGGTGTGAGCGCTCAGGCGCTGGTGACCGAGGCGCTCGATCGCCTGCTCGCCGAATATGGCGCGCTCGATGCCATCGCCAGCCAATTGAAGCGCAACTGACCAACCACGCCAACCCAGGGCCCACCAGCAAGGATCACACGGGGGAAATGACCATGGAGAGCAGCATCACGACGAAAGGCCGCCGCCCTGCCGCGCGCTGCGCGCTGGCGCTTTCGGGCGCGCTCGCCGCGCTGGCCCTGGGCGGCTGCATGACCGCCGCGGCCGCGCCGCGCGCCGATCTGTCCTTCGCCAATGCCCAGGCGGCGCTCAAGCAGGGCAAGGTCTCCGCCGCGATCACCCATGCCGAGGCCGCGGTGCTGGCCGAGCCGCGCAATCCGGGCTTCCGCGCGCTGCTGGGGGCGGCCTATCTCGAGGCCGGGCGCTTCCAGGCGGCGGCGACCAGCTTTGGCGATGCGCTCGACCTTGGTGACGAAAGTCCGCGCACGGTGCTGAGCTTTGCCCTTGCCAAGATCGCGCTGGGCGAGAAGCGCGCGGCGCTCGCCGTGCTCGATGATTATGCCGCCACGCTCGATCCGGCCGATCTCGGCCTTGCGTTGGCCCTCGCTGGCCAGCCGGAACGCGGGGTGCATGTGCTGGTCAACGCGGTGCGCAGCAGCGAGCAGGCCACCCCCAAGCTGCGCCAGAACCTTGCCTATGCCTATGCGCTGGCGGGCAATTGGCGCGCGGCGCGGGTGATGGCGGCCGAGGACGTGCCCGCCGACCAACTCGACGCGCGCCTTGCCCAGTGGGCGGCAAGCGCCGCGCCCGAACAGTTCCAGCAGCGCGTTGCCAGCCTGCTCAAGGTCACCCCGCAGCCCGACAGCGGCCAGCCGCAGCGCCTTGCGCTCGCCAATTTCCCGGCCGCCCAGACCATGGTTGCCGAGGCCGCGGCCCAGGCGCCCGCGGCGATGCTGGCCGAGGCGGCAGGCGTTGAGCCTGAACCTGTCCCGGCGCCGGCCGTGCCTGCCACCGCGCGCTTTGCCGAGGCCTTTGCCGAGCCGCTGCCCGCCCCCGCGCCGGCTCCGGCTCGGGCGAGCGAGGCGGGATCGGGCCTGCGTTTTGTTTCCAACCCGGTGGTGCAGCCGTTGCCCGCGCGCGCTGCCCCGCGCGCCCAGGCGGCCCCGCGCCTTGCCGCCGCGCCGGCCAGCCGTGCGCGGCGCGCTGCCAGCGACGCTCCCAGCGACGCTCCCAGCGACAAGGCCGCGGCCACCCACCTCGTCCAGCTTGGCGCCTATGACAGCCGCATCGAGGCAGAGCGCGGCTGGAACCTGCTCCAGTCCAGATTCCCGCAGCTCAAGGACCACAGGCTGGTGATCACCGAGGCGGTGGTCGGCGGGCGCACCTTCTGGCGCGTCGCGGCCGAGGGCTTTGGCCCGATGAGCGCGCGGGCGATGTGCAGCACGGTGAAATCGGCCGGGCGCGGCTGCTTTGCCTATGCCGCCACCAACCCGCCTGCCGGCGCGGTGACCCGCGAGGTGCGCATGGCCGCGCGGATGAAGTAGGCCCCTTCCCCTTTCCTCTTGAGCAAGACCTTGTGCCCCCGCAGCGCCCAAGCGCCTGCGGGGGTTCTTTTGCGCTGGGGATGTGCACGCGGCGCGGGCGGCGGCGCCGCGCTCAGCCAGGCAGGCCGAGCCGCACCCCGCCCTTCCACAGCCCCCGCACGCGCCCCTCGGTGCCCAGCCGGTCGAAGGGGGTGTTGTCGGCGGTCGCCTCCATCTTGCGCCGGTCGATGATCCACGGCGCGTCCGGATCGATCAGGGCAAGATCGGCCTCAAGCCCCACCGCAAGCTCCCCCGCGGCAACGCCGAGCAGCCGCGCCGGATTGCGCGCGAGCAGATCGAAGGCGCGCGGCAGATCGATAAGGCCATCGCGCACCAGCCCGAGGGTCATGGCGAGGAGGGTTTCGGCCCCGGCCATGCCCGGCGCGGCATCGGCAAAGGGCAGGCGCTTGTCCTCGGGCCCGCGCGGATCGTGGCCGCTGGCGATCACGTCCACGGTGCCATCGGCGATCGCGGCAAGCGCGGCCTTGCGGTCGGCCTCGCTGCGCAAGGGGGGCGAGAGCCGGGTGAAGGTGCGGAAATCGGCGGTGGCAAGATCGGAAAGGAGGAAATGGGCAGGCGTGATGCCGCAGGTCACCGGCAGGCCCCGCGCCTTGGCGGCGCGCACCAGATCAAACCCGCGCGCGGTGGTCACCTGGCGGATGTGGAGCCGCGCGCCGGCCAATTCGGCCAGCGCCAGATCGCGCATGATCGCCAGCGCCTCGGCCTCGGCCGGGGCGGCCGGCAGCCCGAGCCGGGTGGCAATTTCTCCCGCAGTCGCCACCGCCGCGCCGACAAGGCCGCCATCCTCGGCATGGGTGACGACCACCAGACCCAGCATCGCGGCATATTCACACAGGCGCAGCATCACCCCCGAATCGGCGATCCAGCCGCGCCCGGTGGCGACCCCGCGCGCGCCTGCCTCCTGCATCAGTGCGAGTTCCGCCAATTCGCGGCCGGCAAGCGCGCGCGTGGCAGCGGCAAGCGGGTGCACCCACAGGTCAGGCTTGCCGCTCTTGGCGATGAAATTGACCCGGCTCGGCAGATCGAGCGGCGGGGCCTGATCGGGCATCAGCGCCGCCCGGGTGATCCCGCCGAAATGGAAGGCGGGCTTGTCCACCGCGAAGACCCCGAAATCGATGAGGCCGGGGGCGAGCAGTTGGCCCCTGGCGGCGATCACCTCATCGCCCTCCTGCGGGGAAACATCGCGCCCCAGCGCCGCGATCAAGCCATTCTCGGCGCGCAGTGCGCCGGTGATCACGCCGCCGGGAGTGACGATCCGGGCGTCGGTGATGGTGAGCGCGCGGGCCTGCCTCATGCCCAGCCCTCCACCCCGCGCGCCGTGCGGGTGAGGATGTCGAGACAGGCCATGCGGATTGCCACCCCCATCTCCACCTGCCGGGTGATGAGCGAGCGGCCGGCAAGGTCGGCCACCTCGCTGTCGATCTCGACCCCGCGGTTCATCGGCCCGGGGTGCATCACCAGCGCCCCGGGGCGGGCGAGCGCGAGGCGCCTGGTGGTGAGGCCATAAAGGTGGCGGTATTCGCGCGCGCTCGGCACGAACTGCCCGCTCATCCGCTCGGATTGCAAGCGCAGCATCATCACCACCTCGGCCCCTTCGAGCGCGGCATCGAAATGGTGGAACACCTCCACCCCCATCGCTTCGATCCCGCGGGGCATCAGCGCCGGGGGGGCGCACAGGCGCACCTTGGCGCCGAGCGCGGTGAGGCACAGGATGTTCGACCGCGCCACCCGGCTGTGGAGAATGTCGCCGCAGATGGTGACGGTGAGGCCGGCAAAATCCTCCGCCGCCTCGCCCCGCTCGGCCAGCGCATGACGCAAGGTGAGCGCATCGAGCAGCGCCTGGGTGGGATGTTCGTGGCTGCCATCCCCGGCGTTGAGCACCGGGCAATCGACCTTGTCGGCGATCAGCCGCGTGGCGCCGGACGAGCCATGGCGGATCACGATCGCATCGGCGCGCATGGCATTCAGGGTGATCGCGGTGTCGATCAGCGTCTCGCCCTTCTTGAGGCTCGAGGTCGCCGCCTGCATGTTGACCACATCGGCCCCGAGGCGCTTGCCGGCGATCTCGAAGGAGAGGAGCGTGCGGGTGGAGTTTTCAAAGAAGGCGTTGATGATCGTGAGGCCGGAAAGCAGGTCGCAATGCTTGCTCGGCTGGCGGTTGAGCGCCACCCATTGCTCGGCCTGATCGAGCAGGTAGAGGATCTCGTGGCGCTCAAGCTGGCCTATCCCGGTCAGATCGCGGTGGGGAAAGGCAAGCCGGCCGGGGGGAAAGCGGCCCGCGGGGGCGGAGGAAGCGGTGGTGCCCATCAGCCGCCAGCCCTTAGTCGAGCCGCATCCGCCGCTCAAGCCGCAGCGTAGGCTTTGGCATGGAACTTGGCCGCCAATGCCCCTAGATGGGCAGGCGCTGCACAAGGAAGCTTCTGCATGAATTTCGTCGGCAAGGTCTGGAAAATCCTGGTCGGGATCAAGGACGGTCTCGTCCTTTTGTTCATGCTGCTGTTCTTCATTGGCCTGTTTGCCCTGCTTTCGGCCCGCCCCCACCCCGGCACGGTGCGCGAAGGCGCGCTGCTGCTCGCGCTCGAAGGCGTGGTGGTGGAGGAAAAGTCACTGTTTGACCCGGTGGAGACCCTGCTTTCGGGCACCGCGCCGGTGACCGAATACCGCGCCCGCGACATCATCCGCGCGCTCGATGCTGCCGCCACGGACCCACGGATCAAGGTGGTGGTGCTTGATCTCAGCACCTTTCTTGGCGGCGGGCAGGTGCACCTCACCGAAATCGGCGAGGCGATGGACCGGGTGCGCAAGGCGAAGAAGCCGGTGCTCGCCTTTGCCCGCGGCTATGCCGATGATCACATGCTGCTGGCCGCCCATGCCAGCGAGGTCTGGCTCGATCCCCAGGGCCTGGCGATCATCGCCGGGCCGGGCGGCACCAACCTCTATTATGCCGAACTGCTCGACAAGCTCAGCATCAAGGCCCACGTCTATCGGGTCGGCACCTTCAAGTCCGCGGTCGAGCCGTGGTCGCGCAATTCGATGTCGGACGAGGCGCGCGCCAATATCGCCGGGGTGCTGGGCGCGCTGTGGGAGGAATACCAGGCCAATCTCGCCAAGGCCCGCCCGCGCCTCGCGCTGGGCAAGGTCACCGGCGATGTGATCGGCTGGATCGGCGCGGCGGAGGGCGATCTGGCCGATGCCGCGCTGGCCGCCGGGCTGGTCGACAAGCTGGGCGATCGCATCGAGTTTGGCGAGCGGGTGGCCGAGATCGCCGGCAAGCCCCCTGGTGACGAAACGCCGGGCGCCTTTGCCGCAAGCGAACTTGATTCCTACCTTGCCGATCTCGGCCCGCCGCGCGGCGGCAAGGCGATCGGCGTTGTCACCATCGCCGGCGAGATCGTCGATGGCGAGGCCGGGCCGGGGATCGCCGGGGGCAAGCGCATCGCCGATATGCTCGATGCCGCGCTCGCGCAGGACCTTGCGGCGCTGGTGGTGCGGGTCGATTCGCCCGGCGGCTCGGCCACCGCGGCCGAGGAGATCCGCCGCGCCATCGACCGCCACCGCCAGCGCAAGATCCCGGTTGCGGTCTCCTTTGCCAATCTCGCCGCGAGCGGAGGCTATTGGGTGGCGATGGCGAGCGACCGGATCTTTGCCCAGCCCGCCACCATCACCGGCTCGATCGGGGTCTTCGCGGTGGTGCCCACCTTCGAGGGCAGCGCGGCGCGGCTCGGCATCAGGGCCGATGGCTATCGCACCACCCCGCTTTCGGGACAGCCGGACATCATCGGTGGCTTTTCGCCCGAGATGGACGCGGTGCTGCAAGGCTCGATCAGCGCCACCTACCGCGATTTCGTCACGCTGGTGGCCAAGGGCCGCAAGCTCGCGCCCGAAAAGGTCGAGGCGATTGCCGAAGGGCGGGTGTGGGATGGCGGTGCGGCGCGCCAGATCGGGCTGGTCGATGCCTTCGGCGGGCTTGACGATGCGCTCGCCTGGGCTGCGGCCAAGGCCGGGCTCAAGGAGGACGAATGGCACCCGGTGTTCCTCGGTGCTGCGGACGAGGGCTATGATTCGCTGATCCGCAAGCTCCTCACCCGCCGCGGCAACGGCACCCCGGCGGCGCAGGCGGGCGCGGGCGGCGATATCTTTGCCCTCGTCGCGGCGCGCAACGCGGCGCTGGGAACCCGGCTGGTCGATGATCTCGAACGCCTCATGGGCACCCGCGGGGCGCAGGCGCTGTGCCTCGAATGCCCGGCGCTTCCCGCCGCCCGGCAGCGCAAGCAGGACGAGCCGGCCGGCCTGCTCGCGCTGCTCGCCGCGCTTGCCGGGCGCTGAGAGGCAGACAATCGCCCCCAGCCGCGCGCCAGCGCTTGCCAAGCGCGCAAGGCCGCATTAAAGGCGCGCCCCTGTCCGGGGCCAATGGTCCCGCGGCGGGCGCGTAGCTCAGCGGTAGAGCACACCCTTCACACGGGTGGGGTCACAGGTTCAATCCCTGTCGCGCCCACCATTTCCCTGGCTGCTTGCTTCACGGAAATGGCCCGGCCTCGCATTGCGGCCAGCAGTTGGTGGTGCGCCTTTCCTCACCATAGCCTTCGTCATTTGCCCCATCCGGCTTGACCGCGGCGGTGCGCGCGCGGCAAGGCTCGCCCCTCGCGCGCGGCAAGCGGCGGCGCATCACAAGGGACAGGCATGGTGAAGAAGGCTTTGGCGGGGGCGTTGGCGTTTCTGGTGCTGGCCTTGAGCGCAGCCGCGCCACTGGCGGCGCAATCCTTCCGCGAGGGGCAGTTCGATCCGGCGATCCCCACGCTCACCCAAATCGCGGGCCATGCCCCGGGCACCCGCATCACCTCGCCCGATCAGACCTATGCCTATCTCGAGGCGCTGGCCAAGGCTGCGCCCGATCGGGTGCGGCTGGTGCGCTATGCCACGAGCTGGGAGGGCCGCCCGCTTCATTACCTCGTGATCTCCGCGAAGCAGAACATCGCCCGGCTCGAGGCGATCCGCGCCGATCTTGCCACCATCGCCGCCGGGCGCCCGGGCAATGGCAGCGCCCTGCCGGTGACATGGCTTGCCTATGGCGTCCACGGCAACGAGATTTCTTCCACCGATGCCGCGCTGATGACCGCCTATCACCTGCTCGCCGCCACGGGCGATGCCGAGGTCGAGACGATCCTGCGCGAGACCATCGTGGTGATCGATCCGATGCAGAACCCCGATGGGCGCGCGCGCTTCCTCGCCAGCTTCCTTGGCGCGAGCGGGATCGTGCCCGCTGCCGACCGCCAGGCCGCCGAGCACGATGAGCCCTGGCCGAGCGGGCGGGTCAACCACTACATGTTCGATCTCAACCGCGACTGGTTCACCCTCTCCCAGCCCGAGACCCGCGGAAAGGTGGCCGCGATCCGCCAGTGGAACCCGGTGGTGGTGGTCGATCTGCACGAGATGGGGGGCGATCAGACCTATTTCTTCAGCCCTGCCGCCGACCCGCTCAATCCCAACCTCTCGCCCGCGCAACTGCGCGCCTATGAGCTGATCGGGCGCGCCAATGCCGCGGCCTTCGATGCCATGGGCGAGCCCTATTTCACCCGCGAGGTCTATGACCTGTTCTATCCCGGCTATGGCGATACCTGGAACGCGCATCACGGCGCGATCGGCAGCACCTATGAGCAAGGCTCGGCGCGCGGGCTCGTCTTTGCCCGGCGCGATGGCACCACGCTGACCTATGCCGATGGGGTGAGGAACCACTTCACCGCCAGCCTCGCCACCGCCGCCGCCGTGGCCGCCAACGCCCGGCGCTTCCTTGCCGATTTTGCCGCCTATCGCGCCGCCAATGCTTCCGGGGCGGCAGGGCGCGGCGCCTATGTGATCGACCTTGCCACCCGCCGCTGGAACGCCGAGCGGCTGGGGCGGCGCCTGGCCGAACAGGGCATCACCGTGCTGCGCCGCGACGGGCCGGCCAGCCTGTGCGGGCGCAGCTATCCGGCCGGATATCTCGCGGTGCCGCAGGCCCAGCCCGCCGCACGGCTGGTCGCCAGCCTGCTCGCGCGCGACACGCCGCTGCCGCGCGCCTTCATCACCGAGCAGGAGCGCCGCCGCGCCGAGGACCTGCCGCACGAGCTTTACGACGTCACCGCCTGGTCGCTCGGGCCGATGGCGGGGGTGGAGGTGGCGCTGTGCAATGCCGCGGCCAGCGGCACCCCGGTGAGCGCCGAAGCCCCGATCGCGCCGCTTGCCGAGGGCCAAGGCAGCTTTGCCATCGCCGTGCCGTGGAGCGACAGCGGCCAGGCCCGGCTCGTCACCCTGGCGCTGCGCGAGGGGATCGAGGCGCGCGTCACCGACAAGGCCTTCACCGCCCAAGGGCGCCGCTTCCCGCGCGGCACGGTGGTGTTCCTCGCCGGGGCCAACAGCCCCGAACAGATGGCCCGGCTGGCCGCGCTCGCCCGCGAGGTCGGCGCCCACACCGTCGCGCTCGCGAGCGGCTGGGTCGAGGATGGCCCCAATTTCGGCAGCGAGAGCTTTGTCCGCCTCACCCTGCCGCGGGTGGCCGTGGCCTGGGACGAGGGGATCTCGCAGCTCAGCGCCGGGGCGCTGCGCTATGTGCTCGAGCAGCGGCTCGGCCTGCCGATCACGCCGATCCGCACCCGCCGCCTCGCCCGGGCTGACCTTGCCGATTATGACGTGCTGCTGGTGCCCGAGGGCGCGCCCGCGGGCGTGCTGGGCGAAGCCGGGCAGCGCACCATCCGCGATTTCGTGCGGCGCGGCGGGGTGCTGGTGGCGATCGGCGAGAGCCTCGATTCCTTCAGCGCAGGCGACACTCCCCTGCTGGCGGTGCGGCGCGAGGCGGCGCTGGGGCGCAAGCCCGACGAAGCTGAGAAGAAGGACAAGGGCGCGCTGGCCGAGGGCCGCGCGATTGCGAGCGAGGCCGAATACCGCGAGGCGATCAAGGACCAGGCGGCCGCGCCCGACGAATTGCCCGGCGCGCTGCTGAAGGTGGTGGCCGAGCGCGACCATTTCCTTTCCGCCGGCTATGACGAGGGCGCGGTGGTGCTCGCCACCGGCACGCGCATCTACACCCCGCTCGGGCGTGGCGATGGCACCAACGTGCTGCGCTTTGCCGCGGCCGAAAGCCTGATCGCCAGCGGCTATGTGTGGCAGGAAAACCAGCGCCAGCTCGCCTTCAAGCCCTATCTCATGGCCCAGCCACAGGGCCGCGGGCTGGTGATCGGCTTTGCCCACGATCCTTCCACCCGCGCCTATCTCGAAGGGCTCGACCTGCTGCTCGCCAATGCGGTGCTGGTGGCCCCGGCGCGGTTGCGCTGAGACCCCCGCGGGGGGCGCGGCGCCGCCCGCCATGTCACCGGCCCGGCCTTGCGCCGCACCTGCATCCTTCTATACCTCATGCGGCAGCGGCGCGCCGGGAACCCGGCGATGACGGGGGGGACGAAGCTTGAACCAGCAAGCGCAAAACGGGTTGTTGCGGGGCATCCAGTATCTGCGCTTCGTGGCCGCGCTGATGGTGGTGTTGGCCCATGCCTGGCAGATGGTGCCGATCGTTGGGGGGGGGGGGGGGGGAGCCTGGTCGGCGCCAGCTTCCCCGGCGGCGCGGCGGGCGTGGACCTGTTCTTCGTCATCAGCGGCTTCATCATGGTCCATATCACCAGCCAGCGTCCGGTTGGCCCGGGGCAGTTCATGCTGGATCGCGCCGCGCGGATCGCACCGCCCTATTGGCTGATCACGCTGCTGATGGCGGCGGTGCTGATCGTTGCGCCCAGCGTGTTCCGCTCGGCTTCGTTCGACATCGCCACGCTCATCACCTCGCTGCTGTTCATCCCCTGGCCCAGCACGGCAGTGCCCGGCACGGCGCCGCTGCTGCAGATCGGCTGGACGCTCAATTACGAGATGCTGTTCTATGCGATCTTCGCGCTGGCGATGCTGATTGCGCGCGAAGCCCGGATCGTGATCGCAGCTGGCGCGATCCTTGCCCTGGTCTCGATGCAGCTGTTCATCCCCAATGACAGCAACGACTTCTTCCAGTTCTATTCCTCGACGATCATGATCGAGTTCGTGTTCGGCATGGCAATCGCGCTCGTCCTCCAGCGCTATCCGGTCAGCCCCCGGGTGGTGGCCTGCATCGCCGCACTCGATCTGCGCGGCCCAATTCCGCTCAACCGCACCCTGCTGCTGCTCGGCAATGCGTCCTACGCCATCTACCTCACGCACCTCTTTCCGCTGGGGGCGGTGCGCAAGGTCTGGCCGATGATGCCCGCCATGGTGCAGCAAAGCGACGTGCTGCTGCTGCTTTCGGCGGCGCTGCTGGCGCTGGCGGTGGGCGTGGGCTTTTATCTCTACGTCGAAAGGCCGCTGGTCAGCCTGGCCAAGTCCGCCGCCCACCGGCTTGGGCGCGCGCGCACCGCTGCGATCGCGAGCTAGGCCGGCGGCGGCGCCCGCTCTAGGAAGCGGGCGGGGATTGTGCCATGCTTTGGGCCATGGCGCTGTTCGAGGCCCTCGTCATTGCCCATGTCGCCACCGGCGCGGTGGGGCTAACCGCCTTCTGGGGGCCGATCGTCACAAGAAAGGGTTCAGCCCCCCATCGCCGCTGGGGCCGCACGGCCTGCCATGGCTTCGTGGGCGCCGGCACGCTGGCGATCGCGATGGCGCTGCTCTCGCTCTATGGGCCGGAACACCGCCACCCGGAAGTGAGTGACCGGGCGCTGTTCGACGGGCTGTTCGGCTGGATGATGCTCTATCTCGGCCTGCTCACCATCGGCTTTGTCGATTATGGGCTGGCGGTGGTGCGCCACGCCCGCGCCCGCGCGGCGCTGCGCGCGCCGCGCCATCAAGCGGTGATCGCCGCGGTGGCGCTCTCGGGCGCCTGGTGCGGTATCTATGGCTTGAAGGTCGGCCACCCGCTCATGGTGCTGGTGGCGGTGATCGGCCTGCTCGCCATGGCCATCGAGCAGCGCTACATCTGGCGCCGTGCCGCCTTCCCGCTCGGCACCCACGTGGCCGAGCATTTCCGCGCGCTCATCGGCATGGGGATTTCGGCCTATACCGCCTTTCTTTCGGTGGGGCTCATTCGGCTGGTGCCCGAACATGTCTTCAACCCGGCGATCTGGGCCGGGCCGAGCGTGATCGGGGTCGGCCTCATCATCCATTTCTCGCGCCGGCAGCAGCGGCGCTTGGGCCCTGAGGCCCGCTCAGGGGCGCGCCCACATCCGCACTAGGTTGGCAAGGCTCTTGTCGAGGGTCAGCAGCTCGGCCGATTGCAGCTCCAGGCGCTGGCGCAGCGCGGCGCGCAGGTTCTCCAGATCAAACAGCAGCTCACGCTGCGCCGGATCGGGCACGAGGCTCTCGATCCAGCCCACGCATACGATCCGCGTGCCGCGGGTAACGGGCCGCACCTCGTGGATGCTGGTCGCGGGATAAAGCAGCAGCTGCCCGGCCTTTCCCTTGACTTCCTGGGTCATCCCGGCGGCGTGGACCACCAGCTCGCCGCCATCGTAATCCTCAGGCGGGCTCAGAAACAGGGTGAAGGAGACATCGCTGCGCAGCTGCCCCTCGCCCTTGCCCATCAGCGGATTGTCGATATGCGCGCCATAGCCCCCGCCCGCCTCGGTGCGGCTGATGAGGAGCGGGGAGAAGCGCCGCGGTCGGGCGGCGGCCTGCACCACCGGGTGATCGGCAATCAGCCGGAGCAATTCCTCATGCAGCCGCCGCCCGGCCGGGCTGGCCATCGCCGCCTGGAGATTGCGCTTGACCGCTGCGGCCACCTTGCCCGCGCTCTCGCGCCCATCGCGCCATTCGAGCAGGGCGATGCGCTCGGCAAGCGCGGCGAGGTGTTCGCGATCAGCGAGGGCGTCGATAACAAGGATCATGGAGCAATGGGCTTAGCGCCGGGCACGCGCGGAGGAAAGCGCGCCCGGCGCCGGGCGGCCACGGTGCGCGATCAGCCGCCCTTGCCCGTGGTCGCCGCCGCGATCAGCGCGAGGGCCTCGGCGCTGGCCACCTCGCCCGAGGTCTTGCCGTCCTTGATCGCATCGGCAAGGCGCAAAAGGTCATCGGCGATGGTGGTGCCGGCCCCCGGCTCCTGGGCGATGCGGATGCCGCCCTCGCTCTCGGCCACCGCGTCCCACTTGCGCCGCACCGCGTCCCAGAAGCTCCGGGTCTTTTCCCAATAGGCATCGGCCGCAGCGACATTGTAGCCGTTGAAGCGCGTGTAGGTGTTGAGCACATATTCCTGCACCACCGGCTGCGCCTCGCCGCCATCCTTGGCGCTGATCATCTTGGTGTTGTCCTGCCAGTGGATCCAGCCATCCGGGGTGATCTGGTGGCGGTTGATCCCGACATAGTGATCATAGATGGGATTTCGGATCGCATCGCGCCGGGCGAGCGGGCGCATCGTCCAGTTGGAGCGCCAGCGGCGGATGCCCTGCACCGTTTCCCACTGGCCCCAGCCGGCATAGCGCGGACTGTCATCCACCTGCCAGACGGTCTGCGACCAGCGCCCGGCGCGCATCTTCTGCGGCACATCTTCCCATTCCCAGCGATCGGCGCCCTTGAAGACGAGGATGCGCGCGGGCTCGTATTGCCAGTCCTGCCGCCAGTGCTTGACGACATAGGGATTGGCCTCGTCGCCGGTGACGAGCAGGTGCTGGAGCACGATGCGCGTGCCGCTGTCCTCGATCACCCGCACGCTTTCATACCCGCCCGAAATCTTGCGCTCGAGCGGCTGGTAGCCGGCCATCCAGGGGGTCGATTCCTGCATGTCGAAGGTGACCTTGAAATCGCCCGCCATGGCAAGGATCGCCTGGCGGTCCTGTTCAAAGGCGGCCCGCGCCGCCTCGGGCGATTGGACGATCGGCCCGTCGGCAAGCGCCGGGGCGGGAAGCGCGGCGAGCGGCAGGGTGAGCGCGGCCAATCCCGCGGCAAGGCAATGGCGCAATCTGGGCATGGTGGTGTTCCTCCTTGGTTCAGGTCAGAAGCGGTAGCTCGCCGCGAGGCTGAGATTGCGCCCGGGGCGGGTGAAGGCCTCGGCGATCGCGGCATCGGCAAGGCGCAGCCCGCGGACATCGGACCACAGGGCGTAGCGTTCGTTGGTGAGGTTGAAGAGCCCGGCGCGCAGCTTGAGCCGGTCGGTGAGCGCCACAAAGGCGGTGAGATCGAGGATGGTCGAGGCCGCGGGGCGGACGAAAAGATCGCTGCCATCGGCGGCGCGCTCGACCTCGTCGGCGCGCTTGCGGGCATTGTGGGTGAGAATCAGCTCACCACCGAAGCGCCCGCCGGGATCGCGATAACCCGCCGCGGCCACCAGGGTGAAGGGATCGATGGTGTCGAGCGGGGTGCGGCTGCCATCCGGGCCGATCACCGTGCCATCGGCATGGGCAAGGGCAAGCCGCGAGGTCCAGCCTTCGGCAAGGCGCAGCTCGGCGCGCGCCTCCACCCCTTCGATCCGCACCCGATCGAAATTGACGAACTGGAACACCGCCGGGTCCTGCGGGGTGAAGCTGCCGCCCACCACCTGCTGGCTGATGAAATTGTCATAATCACCGCGGAAGGCTGCGAGCTGGAGCGAGAGCCCCCCGGCAAGATAGCGCGCCCCGGCTTCCCAGCTCTCGCTGGTCTCGGGCCTGAGATCCGGATTGGGGATCGAGGTATAGCCGCTGGCGAGGTTCTCGAAGAAATTGTTCACCTGGCTCGGGGTGGGCGCAAGGAAGCCCTGGGCATAGTGGCCGAACAGCACCAGAGCGCCCCCTGCTTTCAGCGTCAGGCCCAGCTTGGGCGAAAGCCGGCTGCCGCTCTGCCCCGCAGCGGCAAAGCCGGGCAGCAGCGGATCGGCCTTTGGATCGAGCTCATAGAAATCGAAGCGCAGCGCCGGAAACAGCGTCAGCGCGCCCTCGCCGAGCGCGATCTCGTCGGCAAGGAAGAGGCCGCCCAAGGTGAAATCGGTGACCGGGAAGGCGCGGGTTGGGAAGGTCTCGCCGCGCGGCGGCACGGTGCCATCGCGCAGGCCCTGCTGCCGGGTCCAGCTGATATCGCCGCCAAGCGCGAGGCGGTGGCGCATGGGGCCGAGCGCGAAGCTGCTGCCGAGCTCGCCGGCGAGGCCATAGACCCGGTTGTCGAAGCTGTTGCGCCGCTCGCGGTCAGGGGCGGGCGTCGTCCCAAGCGGCGTGCGCTCCTCGAGCGTGAACTGGCGGTCCCTGGCGTCCTGCCAATAGGCGGCAAGAAAGGCCCGCTCGATCACCTCCCCGGCCCCGCCCTCATAGGTCCAGTCGAGCGAGACGCGCTGGCGCCTGGTCGCATCGCGGGCAGTGAGCGCATCGACCGTCCACACCGGCGCCGGGCCGAACAGGAACACCGGACCAAGGCCCGAAAGGATGTTCGAACGGATCGTGGTCTCGAACAGCTCGCCGGTCAGACGCAGACGGTGCGCGCCCCGGTTCCACACCAGCTTGGCCAGCAGCGCATCGCTGCTGCCGTCCTGCGGATTGGGCCGGGTGCGCGCGGGGCCGGTGCCACCGGTGCGGGCGCGGTTGTCAAGCTCGGCAAAGTCGCGCCGCGAATAGGCAATGAGGCCCGAGACCTCGCCGCTCCTGCCGGCGAGCGTGGCAAGCTGGGCGAATTCCTCATCAGCGCTCGCATATTGGCTCGAGACAAAGCCGCCGAGGCGCGCGCTGCCAAGAAGATCGGCAGGATCGGCGGTGGTGACGCTGACCGCGCCGGCAAGGCCATCCGAGCCATAGAGCGCCGAGGCCGGGCCGCGCAGCAGCTCGACCTGCTTCACCAGGCTGACATCGGCAAAGCCGCCGCGCCCCACCTCCTGCGCGCCGAAGCTGAAGCCCTGCGGCGCGCGGATGCCATCGACCTGGATCAGCACCCGGTTCCCGCCGATCCCGCGGATGGTGATGTCCTCGTTACGCGCCCGCCCGGTGGAGCCGAGCGCGGCGCCGAAGCGCGCCGGGGCGCGGCGCACCGAGACCCCGGGTTCAAAGCGCAGCATGTCCTTGATGTCGGTGGCAAGCTGGTCGGCGATCTCCTCGCTGGTGATCACCGTGACCGTCGCCGGGGCCTCCTCCTGCAACACCGGGGTGCGGGTGGCGGTGACGGTGATGCGCCCGCTTTGCAGCTGGCCTTCGGCCTCGGCCTCGCGCGCGGCATCAAGCGCATCCTCGCCCGGCGCAGCAACAGCCGGCGCGGCGGCGAGAAGGGCAAGCGGGGCGGCGCAAAGGGCAAGTCGGGTGATGCGAGACACGCGGCGATCCTTTTGGGGAAAGAGGGTTGCGGCGCGCTTCTGGCCTTATTGCGAATGCGAGTCAATAGGCCTGCAACTAAGAATCGATCGCATATTTGCCTCGCGGGCACGGGCCGGCCTGCCCGCGGCCACGGCGGGGGGCGAACAAGTCTTGCGGGATCAGGGGTCTGTCAGGGCAGCGGCGCCCTGCGCGTGTGCCTGGCGCCGGGCTTCAGCGCCGGGCAATGCCTTCGGCGAGCAGGCGGTTGACCGCGGCGGCAATCTCCTCGTGCGCCGCCGCGCCATCGCCCCACACCACATAGCGCAGGCCGACAAAGACATTCATCCCCATCAATGCCCAGGCCTCAAGCTCGCCCAGGCCATCGCGCAGCTCGCCCCGCGCCGCCCCGGCGCGCAGCCGCTCGGCAATGCGCGCGGCGATGGTCTCGTAATGCGCCCGGTAGCTTGCCGGATCGACAAATTCCGCCTCGTCGATGATCCGGTAAATCTCCTTGTGCTCGGCGGCAAAGGCAAGGAAGGCCGCGAGCGCGGCACGCTCGATCTCGAGCGCGTCCATGCCCTCGCGCAGCGCCGCGCGGGCGCTGGTGCGCACCTTCTCGCTCATGTCCGCCACCAGCGCGCGGAACAGCGCATCCTTGCTGTCGAAATAGGTGTAGAAACTGCCCAGCGCCACGCCCGCCCGGCGGGTGATCGAACTCACCGAAGCCTCGTGAAAGCCCTTTTCGCCAAACTCCTCGGCCGCCGCATCGAGCAGCTTGCGCAAGGTGCGCCGCCCGCGCTCGGTGCGCGGAGCCTTGGCCTCAAGCTGGCCCGCCGCAACCGGCCCGGCCGCGCGCGCATGACTGTTGCCCATCGGCTACTCCCTTGCCCCTTTCGCTACGCCGAGAGGGGCGCCGGCACAAGTCCAAACTTGAAAGGTGGTTCACCTTTCAATATCAAGGAGGCCACAAGAGGGCCAGGAGAGGACTTTTCCGATGAAGACGATGCTTTGCACCCGCGCGCTGCTGCTTGCCGGCGCTGCCGGGCTTGCCACTTTTGCCGCACCCGCCGCCGCGCAGGACAGCGCCGCCGAGACAGTCGCTGATGCAGCCGCGAGCGACCTTGCCGAGGACGGGGTGATCTATGTCACCGCCCGCCGCCGCGAGGAGCGCCTGCTCGACGTGCCGCTCTCGGTCACCGCGATTTCGGGCGAGGAGCTCGCGCAGCAGGGCGTGCTCGAGCTGACCCAGATCGCCCAACAGGTGCCCAACATCACGCTGGAGGTGAGCCGCGGCACCAACACCACGCTCACCGCCTTCATCCGCGGCGTCGGCCAGCAGGATCCGGTCGCCGGGTTCGAGGCGGGCGTGGGCCTCTATATCGACGATGTCTATCTCAATCGCCCGCAGGCCGCGGTGCTCGATATCTATGATGTCGAGCGGATCGAGGTGCTGCGCGGGCCGCAGGGCACGCTCTACGGGCGCAACACCATCGGCGGGGCGATCAAATATGTCACCGCACGCCTGCCCGATGATCTCAACCTCAAGGTGCGCGCCACCTATGGCTCCTATGATCAGGCCGACATCATCGTCAGCGCCTCGACCCCGATCGGCAGCAACCTCAAGATCGGCGCCAGCGGCGCGCGCCTGTCGCGCGGGGGCTTTGGCGACAACCTCACGCTCGGCACCGAGAACTACAACAAGGACGTGTGGGCCGCGCGCGGCACGATCGAGTTCGACAGCGGGCCGGTGTTCGTTCGCCTCTCGGGCGATTACATCAAGGACAATTCCGAGGCACGCCAGGGGCACCGGCTGATCCCGGGCCTGGTTTCGGGCGCGCCGGTGCTCGATAACGTGTTCGACACCCGCGCCGGGCTCAACATCGTCGATCAGGAGGTCGAGGCCTGGGGCGGCGCGCTCAATGTCGCTGTCGCGCTCAGCGACACGCTCACCCTGAAGTCGATCACCGGCTACCGCAAGGACAAGTCCACCACCCCGATCGATTTCGATTCGCTGCCCGCGGTCGATGTCGACGTGCCGGCGGTCTATGAGAACGAGCAGTTCAGCCAGGAAGTGCAGCTCGTCTATGAGGGCGACCGGCTCTCGGGCGTGCTCGGCTTCTACTATCTCGACGCCAAGGCCTTCACCGCCTTTGATGTCGGGCTGTTCACCACCGGCGCGCTGCTGGGCCTGCCCGGCCTCACCGCGCAGACGCTGGGCGATGTGGACACCGAGACCTGGTCGATCTTCGGCGATTTCACCTATGATCTCACCGACACCATCAGCGTCTCGCTCGGCGGGCGTTACACCAACGACAAGCGCACCAGCCGGGTGCTGCGCACGAGCTTCTTCGGCGGCTTTTCCAACCTGTTCGGCGGCACCGGCACGGCCTTTGCCGTCACCAGCAATTTCAACGGCAGCCGCACCTTCGAGGATTTCAACCCGCGCGCCTCGATCAGCTGGCAGCCCGATGCCAACAACAATGTCTATTTCACCTATTCGCAGGGCTTCAAGGGCGGCGGGTTTGACCCGCGCGGCCAGACCACTGCCTGCCGCAACGCCACCGGTGGCACCTGCAACGCTCAGGAAGTGTTCGACTTCATGAGCTTCGAGCCGGAGACGGTGGACAGCTACGAATTGGGCTGGAAGGCCTCGCTGCTCGACAACCGCCTCAACATCCGCCTCGCCGGGTTCCTCGGGCAATACAAGAACGTGCAGATCCCCGGCTCGGTCGGCTTCGACAGCAATGGCGACGGGGTGAACGACACCTTCATCGGCATCACCTCGAACGCCGCCGATGCCGATATCAACGGGATCGAGTTCGAGGGCAATGCTCTCGTTGGCAAGGATTTTGCCGGGGAAGGCAGCCGCTTCAGCGTCAATTGGTCGCTGGGGGTGATCGATGCCAAGTTCAACACCTTCATCGATGCCTTCGGCCAGGACGTGGCCGACAGCCGCGTGTTCCAGAACACTCCCGAGATCACTGCGCACATGGGCTTCAACCTCGGCCTGCCGGTGGCGAGCGGGATGGTGAACCTGATCGGCCTTGCCTCGCTGCGTTCCGATGCCAGCCAGTTCGAGGTGCCCAACCGCTTCCTCGATCAGGATGGCTTCGTGCTCGTCGATGCGAGCCTCGTCTATACCACCGATGATGGCCGCTACTCGCTGGGCCTCCATGGCAAAAACCTGTTCGACAAGGAGTATATCGTCGCCGGCTACAATTTCGTTGCCGGTGGCGTCGGGGGCGCGCCCTTCATCCCCACGCTCGGGCGCGAAGGCACGTTGACCGCCTTCTATGGCGATCCGCGGCGCATCTATGTGACCGCGCAGGTCAATTTCTGATCTGCCGGTGAAGGAGGGCCAAGCGCGGCCGCTGCGTCAGGGCCGCGCTTTTCCCCTTCCCTCTTTCCTTGCCTCGGCCAAGCGGGCATAGGCCCTGCCCATGCACGATATCCGCTTGATCCGAGAGAACCCCGAGGCCTTCGATGCCGGGCTTGCCCGCCGGGGGCTTGGCCCCGAGGCAGCCCGGCTGATCGCGCTTGACGAAGCCCGCCGCGAGGCGGTGACAGCGGCGCAGCAGGCCCAGAGCCGCCGCAACGAGGCGAGCAAGGCGATCGGTGCGGCCATGGCGGCGGGCGACACAGCACGGGCCGAGGCGCTCAAGGCCGAGGTCGCCGCGCTCAAGGAGGAATTGCCCGCGCGCGAGGCGCGCGCCGCGGAGCTCGCGGGGCAGTTGCAGGCCGCGCTCGAAGTCATCCCCAATCTGCCCGCCGCCGATGTGCCCGACGGGGTGGATGAGAGCGGAAATGTGGTGGTGCACGAGTGGGGCGAGAAGCGCAGCTTTGCCTTCACCCCGCGCGAACACGCCGACATCGCCCCCGCGCTCGGCATGGATTTCGAAACCGGGGCGCGGCTTTCGGGCGCGCGCTTCACCTTCCTGCGCGGCCCCCTCGCCCGGCTCCACCGCGCGCTTGGCCAGTTCATGCTCGACGTGCAGACCGGCGAGCACGGCTATGCCGAATGCAACCCGCCGGTGCTGGTGAGCGATGCGGCCATGTATGGCACCGACAAGCTGCCCAAGTTTGCAGGCGACAGCTTCTGCACCACGAGCGGGCGCTGGCTGATCCCCACCAGCGAGGTGCCGCTCACCGCCAGCGTCATGGGCGAATTGCTCGACGAGGCCGCGCTTCCCATCCGCCTCACCGCGCTCACCTTGTGCTTCCGCTCGGAGGCAGGCGCTGCCGGGCGCGACACCCGCGGCTTCATCCGCCAGCACCAGTTTGAAAAGTGCGAGCTGGTCTCGATCACCCGGCCCGAGGACAGCGAGGCCGAGCACGAGCGCATGACCCGCGCCGCCGAGACCATCCTCGAGCGGCTCGGCCTGCCCTATCGCCGGGTGCTGCTGTGCACCGGCGACATGGGCTTCGGCGCGCGCAAGACCTTCGATCTCGAGGTCTGGCTTCCCGGCCAGGGCGCCTATCGCGAGATCAGCTCGTGCTCGAACACCGGCGATTTCCAGGCCCGGCGGATGAACACGCGCTGCCGCGCCGCGGGCGAAAAGGCCACCCGCTTCGTCCACACCCTCAATGGCTCGGGCCTTGCCGTGGGGCGCACGCTGGTGGCGGTGATCGAGAACTTCCAGAACGCCGATGGCAGCGTCACAATTCCGAGCGCCCTCGTGCCCTACATGGGCGGCCTTGATAATATTGCGCCACAAGGAGACCAGTGATGAGCGCCAATCCCTGGCACCACGCCCGCCAATCGGGTGTTGCCGATGACATTGATTTCGACATCCGCGGGCAGGACTTGCAGATGGTCGAGATCGAGCTTGATCCCGGTGAAAGCGCGGTGGCCGAGGCCCGGGCGATGGTGTGGAAGGATGCCAGCGTGGTGATGACCACGGTGTTCGGCGATGGCAGCGACAGCGGCGCCGAGGGCGGCTTCATGGGCAAGCTGCTGGGTGCGGGCAAGCGGCTGATCACCGGCGAATCGCTGTTCACCACGGTCTTCACCCACCAGGGCCAGGGCAAGGCGCGGGTGGCCTTTGCCGCGCCCACGCCCGGCACCATCCTGCCGATCAAGCTCAGCGAAGTGGGCGGCACGCTGATCTGCCAGAAGGACAGCTTCCTCGCCGCGGCGCGCGGGGTGCAGCTTGGCATCGCCTTCCAGCGCAAGGTGATGACCGGGCTGTTCGGCGGCGAAGGCTTCATCATGCAGCGGCTTTCGGGCGATGGCTGGGTGTTCGTGCAGATGGGCGGCACCCTGATCGAGCGCGAGCTTGGCCCGGGCGAGGAACTGCACGTCGATACCGGCTGCATCGCCGCCTTCACCGCCGGGGTGGACATGGACTTGCAGACCGTGGGCGGGGTCAAATCGATGCTCTTTGCCGGGGAAGGCGTGTTCTTCGCGCGGCTGCGGGGCCCGGGCAAGGTGTGGATCCAGTCGCTGCCCTTCAGCCGCCTGGCGGCGCGGATGCTGGCCGCGGCGGGCAACGCGGGCGGCAACCGCGGTGAGGGCAGCGTGCTCGGCGGGCTTGGCGATATCATCATGGGCAATGAATGAGCCGGGCGATGCGCATCCTCCTCACCAATGACGATGGCGTCCACGCCCCCGGCCTCAAGGTGCTGGAGGAGATCGCGCGGCAGTTTTCCGAAGATATCTGGATCTGCGCCCCGTCAGAGGAGCAATCGGGCGCGGGCCATTCGCTCACTCTCACCCGCCCGGTGCGGCTGCACAAGCTCGGCGACAAGCGCTTTGCCGTCACCGGCACGCCCACCGATGCGGTGATGATGGCACTGCGCACGGTGATGCCCGCCCCGCCCGACATCATCCTTTCGGGCGTCAACCGCGGCGCCAATCTCGGCGATGACATCACCTATTCGGGCACGGTCTCGGCCGCGATCGAGGGGGCGCTCGCCGGCATCCGCGCGGTCGCGCTGAGCCAGGTCTATGCCCGCGAGGGCATGGGCGATGACGTGCCCTTCGGCGCCGCGCGGGCCTGGGGCGCGCGGGTGCTCCGGCCGCTGATCGATGCGCCGCTGGCCGAACGCACGCTGATCAACATCAACTTTCCCGCCCTCGCGCCAGAGGAGGTCAAGGGCATCCGGGTGGTGCGCCAGGGGTTTCACGACTATTCGCGCGGCACCGTGGTCGAAGGGCGCGACCCGCGCGGTTATCGCTATTTCTGGTTCGGGCTCGATCCGATCGAGCACACCCTCGACCACGGCACGGATCTCGAAGCGATCGAGGAGGGCTATGTCGCGATCACCCCGCTGCAGCTCGACCTTACCCACTATTCGACCATCGGCATCCTGGCCGAGCGCTTCGGCGCCTGAGCGGCGGGGCGGGCATGGCCGGGCCGCAGGCAAGCCGCAATCCCTTCCGCCGCAAGGCGATGCTCGCCGATCGGTTCCAACCCTTGCGGCGACAGGTGAAGATCCCGGTATGGGGCGATCTTGGCATCCGGCTGGGACTTGCGCTTGGGCTCATCGGCCTGGTCATCGCCATCCACTGGTGGGACCGCGCCGGCCTCAACGACAATCTCGATGGGCACGTCAGCTTTCTCGACGTGGTCTATTTCACCATGATCAGCATCACCACCACCGGCTTTGGCGACATCGCCCCGGTGAGCGACCGGGCGCGGCTGATCGAGGCCGTGATCGTCACCCCCGTGCGGGTGGCGGTGCTGTTCATCTTCGTCGGCGCGGCCTACGATTTCGTCATCAAGCGCAGTTGGGAGAAGTGGCGCATGGCCCGCATCCAGGAACAGCTCACCGGCCATGTGGTAGTGCTGGGGTATGGCACCTCGAACAGCGAGAGCGTGGGCGAGCTCATCGAGCGCGGGGTCGATCCGCGCACCATCGTGGTGATCGATCCGTCCGAGGAGCGCCTTGCCGAGGCCGAGAAGCTCGGCGTCAACGTGATGGCGGCCGATGCCACGCGTGACGAGACGCTCAAGGCAGTGCGAATCGATCAGGCAGCGAGCGTGCTGGTCAGCGCCGGGCGCGATGACACCTCGATCCTGATCGTGCTGACCGTGCGCCACCTTGCCCCGAAGGTGCCGATCAGCGTGGTGGTGCGCGCCGATGACAACGAGCTGCTCGCCCGCCAGGCCGGGGCCGACATCGTGATCAATCCGGTGCGCTTTACGGGATTGCTCCTCGCCGGCAGCGTCAGGGGCGCGCATATTGCCGACTATCTCGCCGACCTCGCCAGTGTCGCCGGGCGGGTGCAACTGGTCGAAAGGGTGGTGGGGCCGGAGGAATGCGGCCGCTCGCTCGACAGCCTGACGAGCGGCGGACGGGGGGTGCGGGTCTATCGCAATGGCCGGGCGATCGGCTTCTGGGAGGCAGAATGCCAGAGCCTCCAGCCGGGCGATGTGGTGGTCGAGATCGTCCCCACCGTGCCGAGCGAAAGCCCGCGCGACTAGCCGCGAAAGGCGACGAACACCGCCCCCATCGCCGCCATGCCAGCAATGAAATGCCCGGCATCGATCAGGAACAGCGCCAAGGGCTTGCGCTGGTAAAGGTAGTTGATCCCCACCGCCGGGATCATCACGCCCCCGGCAAAGCCCAGCGCCATCATCAGCACCACGTGGGGGGCAGGATCGGTGCGGGCGATGAGGTGCCACAGCACCATCGCCACCAGCATTTCAAGGGCGAGCGTCAGGCCGAAGATCAACGCCATGTTGCCGCGCGCCAGATCGGCCTCGGCCAGCCCCGCGGCGCGCTGCCACGCCTTGCCAAAGATCACCCCATACCACAGCGCGCCCACGAGAAAGAACGCCGCGGTGCCGGCGAGCACGGGGATGAGGGCAAAGTCGCTCATGCCGCGGTGCCGCCCGCCGCTGCCCGGCCGCTAGATGACATAGGCGAAGGACTCCATCCCGCCCGCCGGAGCGGGCCGCGGCTTGCGGTCGCGCATCTCGAGCGCGAGCCGGGCGACGGTGCGGCTGGCGGTGTCGGCAAACAGGCCGGGGATGAGCGCGTGGATGATGCAGGCAAGCCCCGCCGCCACCATCCGCCAGCCAAAGCCGAGCGCGGTGCGGGCATGCGCGCCATAGGTCTCGCCCACGGCGCGGGGGTGGTCAAACAGCAGGCGGTTGATCATGGCGCCATGCGATGCCCCTACAGGCGCCCCGCGGTCAAGCCTAGCGCTGGCGGCGCGCGCAGTGTAGGGGGCGCGCGGCGATGAACACCCCCACCACCCTGCCCCAGCAGAAGCGCATCGGCATGGTCAGCCTCGGCTGCCCCAAGGCGCTGGTCGATTCCGAGCGCATCCTCACCCGGCTGCGCGCCGATGGCTATGCCTTTGCCGAGGACTATGCCGGGGCCGACGTGGTGCTGGTCAATACCTGCGGCTTTCTCGATTCGGCCAAGGCCGAAAGCCTTGCCGCGATCGGCGAGGCGATTGCCGCCAATGGCCGGGTGATCGTGACCGGGTGCATGGGCGAGGAGGCCGAGGCGATCCGCGCCGTGCACCCGCAGGTGCTGGCGATCACCGGGGCGCACCAGTATGAGGAGGTGGTGGCGGCGGTGCACACCCACGCCCCGCCGAGCCAGGGGCCGTTCATCGACCTGATCCCGCAGCACCCTGCGCGCAAGCAGCGAAGCGGTAGCGCAGACGAAAACGCCATCAAGCTCACCCCGCGCCATTACAGCTATCTCAAGATTTCCGAGGGCTGCAACCACGCCTGCAGCTTCTGCATCATCCCGCAATTGCGCGGCAAGCTCGCCAGCCGCCGGATCGATGCCTGCCTGCGCGAGGCGGAAAAGCTGGTGGCGGCAGGCACCCGGGAACTGCTCATCATCTCGCAGGATACCAGCGCCTACGGGGTCGATATCCGCCACGAGGCGCGCGCCTGGAAGGGGCGCGAGGTGCGCGCGCACCTGACCGATCTTGCGCGCGAACTGGGCGCACTGCGCACGCCCGAGGGCGAGCGGCCCTGGGTGCGGCTCCACTATGTCTATCCCTATCCCCATGTCGATCAGCTCATCCCGCTGATGGCCGAGGGGCTGATCACCCCCTATCTCGACATTCCCTTCCAGCACGCCAGCCCGCGCGTGCTCAAGGCCATGCGCCGCCCGGCGAACGAGGCCAAGGTGCTCGAGCGGCTCAGGGCCTGGCGCGCGATCTGCCCCGATATTGCCATCCGCTCGTCCTTCGTGGTGGGCTTTCCGGGCGAGAGCGCGGAGGATTTCCGCTATCTGCTCGATTGGCTCGAGGAAGCTCAGCTCGACCGCGTCGGCGCCTTCCGCTTCGAGCCCGTGGCGGGCGCTCCGGCCAATGCCCTGCCCGATCCGGTGCCCGAGGCGGTCAAGGAAGAGCGCTATGCGCGGCTGATGGAAGCCTGCGCGCGGATCAGCGCCGCCAAGCTTGCGGCCAAGGTGGGCCGCACCCTGCCCGTCATCATCGACGAGGTGGGCGCGCCGGACGCGGATGGCGATATCGGCGCCACCGGCCGCAGCCAGGCCGACGCGCCCGAGATCGACGGGGCGGTGCACCTGCGCCACGTGCCCGAAAGCCTCGCGCCCGGCGATATCGTCCAAGTCACCATCGAGGATGCCGACGCCCACGACCTGTTCGGCGTGATCGCCTGAACGTCTGAGCGCCTGAGCGCCTGAGCGCCTGCGCTGTGCAGGCCCGCAACCGGGGCCGGGCGCGTTAACCCCTTGGCGCGGCGCGTCCCCCGGGGGGACGGCCAGGGCCAAGGCGCTGGCCTTGACAGGAGCGCTGCGGCATAAGGGGCGCATGATCCGCTCGCTCGTCACCCCGATCGCGCTCATCGCGCTCGCCGCGCTGGCCTGGCCGGCCCTTGGCCAGACCGTGCCGGACGCTGCTGGCGAAGCTTCGCGCGCTGCCGAGGCCGCCGAGGCCGTGGCCGGGCAGGCGCGCGGCGCCTTCGAGCGCATCGATCCCGACAGCGAGATGCCCGCCGATGATGCCGCCATGGCCTCCTATGCCGGGTTGCCGCCGCTCGTTGAGGCCGCGCCCGCCCCGGCCCCCGCCGACGAACCGGCGCCCCCGCGCGGCCCGGCGGTGCGGATGATCGCCGAGCCGGTGGTCCAGCCGCTTCCTCCCGCCGCGCCCAGGCCCGCCCCCAAGGCGGCAAGCCAGAGCACGGCCAAGGCCCCGCGCCCGGAGCCTCAGCCCTTCATCGTCAAGTCGATCCTGCCGATCGAGGGCACGATCCGCTATGGCGACTGGTTCTGGGACGAAAGCGCCGCGCCCGCCACCGGCCAGCTGGTGATCACCGTCGATCTCGAAGCCCGGGTGCTCAGCGCCTTTCGTGACGGGCACGAGATCGGCACCGCGGTGGTGCTGGTGGGCACGCCCTCGCACCCCACCCCGCTCGGGGTCTTTCCGGTGCTCGACAAGTCGCGCCAGCATTTCTCGCGCAAGTATGACAATGCCCCGATGCCCTGGAGCCTGTGGCTCACCCGCACCGGCATCGCCATCCACGGCTCGCCGGTGATGAACGGCTATGCCTCGCACGGCTGCATCGGGGTGCCGGATGAATTTGCCGCCAAGCTGTTTGCTGCCACCAAGCGCGGCGACAAGGTGATCATCACCCGCGGGCGGATGATCGGCGTGGGCGACAAGGTGCTCTAGCTCGGCGCCCGGCGCGGCGGCTCGGGGCGAAAGCGCCACACCCGCATCACCACCCCCACCTTCTCCACCTTCTCGGCGCTCGGCACCGCCAGCACCCCGCCAAGCGAGGCGTTCTGCCCCGCCCACAGCCGGTCCCACGCGCGCGCGGCCTCGGCCCGGCTGGCATGGCCGCCGAGCGCGCGCAGGATTTTCAGGATCGTCTCGATCCCGATGATGCGCGGGGCGTTGGCGCAATAGGCATAGCAGGGCGCGCCCTCGGCACTCTCCTCGCGCAGCACCATCTCGTGCCAGTCAAGCTCGCCATACCATTCGAGCGCCGCCCAGGCCTCGGCCAGATGTGCAGCGCTCGCGGCCAGCGCGAGCGGATCGAGCCAGGGCATCTCGGCCAGCGCGGCGCGCATCCGGGCACGGTCAAAGGCGGGATCGTGGTTCGAAGGGTCATCGACCGGCACCAGCCCGGCTGCCGCAACGACCGCCGCCAGCTCGGCGCGCCGCCAGCCGAGCAGCGGGCGCAGCAGCGGCACCTCGCTTTCGGGGATGAGGCCGCGCCCGCGCACCCCGGCAAGGCCCGATAGCCCGCTGCCGCGCGCAAGGCGCATCAGCAGGGTTTCGGCCTGGTCATCGGCGTGGTGCGCGGTCGCGACCGCCCCCAGCCCGGCGCCGCTCGCCCAGCGCGCCAGCGCAGCATAGCGCGCCTCGCGGGCGCGGGCCTGGGTGTTGCCCGGGGCAAGCCTCACCGCAAGCGCGGCAAAGGGGATGCCGCGCTGGGCAGCAACACGCTCGACCAGCGCCACTTCCGCCGCCGCCTCAGGTCTCAGCCCGTGATCGATGCTCGCCACCGCGATCCTGCCCGGCAGCGCGGCATGGGCGATGAGCAGCAGGGCAAGGCTGTCAGCTCCGCCCGAGACCGCAAGGCCCAGCGGGCCATGGCGCTCGGCCTCGGGCCACAGCGCCGCCAGATCGGCGGCAAAGCGGCGCGCCGCCGCCTCGATCAGTTGCACGTCACCTTGGCACGCGTCGCCTGGTATTCGCTGGCAAGGCGCCCCGAGGCGATCAGCGGATAGGTCTCGGCAAACTCGGCAAGCGCGATGCAGGCGCGCTTGGTGTCCTTGAGCGCGATCATCGCCTGGCCGAGATAGAGCAGGCTGTCGGGCGCGCGGGCGCCGGCCTTGTCGGCGTTGTAGTTCTTGAGGAACCAACCTGCTGCCTCCTTGGGCATGTTGTCGTCAAGGAAGGCGCGGCCAAGCAGATTGCGGCCATAGCTGATGCGCGGGTGGTTGGGATATTGCTCGACGAACCTCATCAGCTGCTGGCGCGCCTCGGGATAGAAGCCCGCGTTCCACAGGCGAAAGCCATAGCTGTATTCATCATCGCCCGGATCAGCGGTCTGCGGCTTGGCGATCGCCTGCACCGCGGCAAGGCGAGTGGCGCTGGGCGCGGACGCGCTGGCAGCGGTGGCCCCGGCAGAGGCGCCCGGCGGCGCCGGGCTTGCGGCGCGCGGCGGGCTTGCCGCAGGCGCCGCCGGGCGCGGCGTCGCAACGGCGCTGGCGGGGGCAGGGGCGGATGGAGAGGCCGGCGTGGGGCTCGATGCAGAGGGCGTCGCTACGCCTGCTGGCGCCGCAGCCACCAGTGGCGCATTGCTGCGGGTTTCGAGCGCGGTCAGCCGGGTATCGAGCTGGACCATCCGGTTGGTTTGTTCTTCGGCGCGCGCGGTGAGCGCCTGGAGCTGGGCCTCGAGCGCATCGAGCCGTAGCAGGATGTCGGTCATCGCGGTGGCGGCGGGCGTGCTCACGCTCGGCGAGGTTGTGGGGGCGGTGCCGGGGGCGATCTGCGGCTCGAACAAGCGCCCGTCCCCACCGGGAAAAACCTTGCGCTGGAGTGCGCGGATTTCGGCCTCCATCTTGCGCAGGCGCGCTTCGGCGGTGGTGTTGTCCTGCGCCGCAGCGGGCGCTGGCACAGCGGCGATCACGGCGGCTGCCAGCATGGCGCCGGACAGGCGGGCGAAGACGGGGCGATGGGCTCTGGTCATGGCGCGTCAGGCTCCCGGGTCTGTGGCCCAGCCGCTGGGGCCGGGCCGGGTGAGATTGCCGCCCTTCCCTGCCTTGGCGCGGCGCCCAAGTCGAGAGGAAGCGGGCCGATCATCAACGGCTAAATCGGCAGGATGCCGCAAGGGCAAGGCCTCAGGCGCCGGGCGCCTCGCTGCGCGCGCTGTCGGCAGGCTCGGAGGCGGAGGGCGGCGGGGTGTCGGACGCGCTTGCGGAAGGCGCGGCTTCGGCTGCGGATGGCGCACGGCGCGCCGGCGCGCGCGCCTCGCCGCGCGGGGGCGCTGTGCCGGGCGCCGCCGTCGGGCTGGCGCTGGCGGGGGCGGCAGGCGCGGCACGGGCGCGCAACGCCGCGGCCGAAACCGGCACGCCCGCAAGCGTCACCGGCCGATCGGACAAGGGCGCCGCCGCCTGCCCGCCGATGGTGATCGCCAGCGCGTCAGGCCGTCCGGTGTTGAGCCGCGGATCGCGCGCCTCGGCGGGCACGGTCAGCGTCTCGCCCTTGGCCAACGTGCGCTCGGCCAGCCGAGCGCCGCCTTCCTCGTAGAGCCGCACCCAGATGCCATCCTCGAGCGCGGTCAGCACCACCGGCCCGCCGGGCACCGCCGCGACCGGACTGGGCGCCGCGCGGGCGGGTGCGGCGGGGCTGGGCTCGGGCGCGGAGGGCAGGAGCGGGCCGGGCACGCTGCCCGCGGCGAAATGGGAATTGTAGAAGGCATAGGCCCCCACCGCCAGCAGCAGCGCCGCCAGCGCGCCGGCCCAGGCAAGGCCCGGCGAGGGCACCCGCGCCGGATCGCCCGGCTCCAGCCCCGCGCCCGGCACGCTGCGGGGTGCGCCGCCATCGCCGAGGTCGGCGCGCACCGCAGCGATGATCGCCGCCTCGTCGAGCCCCACGGCCCTGGCATAGCTGCGGGCAAAACCGATCGCATAGGTGCGGCTCGGCAGGGTGTCGAAGGCGCCGCGCTCGATCGCCTCGAGATGGCGCAGCGGGATGCGGGTTTCCGCGGCAATATGCGCCAGCGCAAGCCCCTGCGCCTCGCGCGCGGCGCGCAGGCGCGCCCCGGGGCCGACGGCGCCCGGGGTGATCTCCTCAACCGCGCTGTCCGGCACGTCCGGCGCGCCCTTCTCGTGCTTGCTGTCCATGACCCGAACTTGCGCCTTCTGCCGAGGCTGTCCCTGAAAATACGTGGCTGAATCGACCTTGAACCGGATTCGCGCGCTGCACGCCGCCGGACAGGCCCTGCCTTAGCACGCCGCCACGCCCTATGCACCTGCCAGCGGCCCGCGATGGGTCAATCATACTCGATTTCGCGCGCCTCGGCCCAGGCGGCCAGTTCCCGGCGCAGGTTGGTGGCCGGATCGGCGAGCCAGCCGGCCATCGCCGCGGACAATTCGGCAAGGTCGATCTTGCGCACCATCTCCTTGATCGGGCCGACCGCGGTGGGGGTGATCGAGAGGCGGCGATAGCCGATGCCGAGCAGCGCCAGCGCCTCGAGCCGCCGACCGCCCATCTCGCCGCACACCCCGATATCGACGTCCGAACCACGGCTGGCCTCCACCACCCGGCGCAGGAAGCGCAGGATCGAGACGCTCAACCAATCATAGCGCTCGGCGAGCTTGGGATTGGCCCGGTCGGCGGCGAACAGGAATTGCGTCAGATCATTGGTGCCGATCGACAGGAAGGAGAGCTTGGGCAACAGCAGATCGAGCACCTCGGCCAGCGCCGGCACCTCGAGCATCGCGCCGAAATGGATGCGCTCGGGCAGCAGCTTCTTCTGCGCGCGCAGGAAGGCGAGCTGTTCATCGAACACGGCCTTGGCCGCGTCGAACTCCCAGGGCTCGCCCACCATCGGGAACATCACATAAAGCGCGCGCCCGGCTGCGGCCTCGAGCAATGCGCGGGCCTGCACCTTCATCAGCCCCTCGCGCTCGAGCGCGAGGCGCAGCGCGCGCCAGCCCATTGCCGGGTTTTCATCCTGCGCGGCGATCTCCGAGGCGAGATAGGGCACCGACTTGTCGCCGCCGATATCGACGGTGCGGAAGATCACCGGCTTGTCACCGGCCGCATCGAGCACGTCGCGGTAGAGCCGGGTCTGGCGCTCGCGCTGCGGCAGGGTGGCCGAGACGAGGAACTGGAACTCGGTGCGGAACAGCCCCACCCCATCGGCGCCGGTCAGCGCCAGCATCGCCATGTCATCGCGCAGGCCGGCATTCATCATCACCTGGATGCGCGTGCCGCAGCGGGTGAAGGGTTCGACATCGCGCAAGGAGGCGTAGGCCGCCTGCTTCTCGCGGCTCTTGGCAAAGCGCGCGTGGAAGGCCTCGGCCACCTGCGGCAGCGGGCGGATGATGGCCTGGCCGGCGCTGGCATCGAGCAGGATCTCATCGCCCTCGCGGATGGTGGTGCGCACGTTCTTCACCCGGCCCAGCACCGGCACGTTCATCGCCCGGGCAACGATCACCACATGGGCGGTGAGCGAGCCTTCCTCGAGGATCACGCCCTTCAAACGCCGCTTGTCATATTCGAGCAGCTCGGCCGGGCCGAGATTGCGGGCGATGAGGATGGTGTCGCGCCGCAGCCCCTGCGAGGCGGCGGTGCCGACCTGCCCGGCAACGATGCGCAGCAGGCGGTTGGAGAGATCCTCAAGATCGTGCATGCGGTCCGCGAGCAGCGGATCGTCGATCTCGCGCATCCGCATCCGGGTGTGCTGCTGCACCCGCTCGATCGCCGCCTCGGCGGTGAGACCGGAATCGATCGCCTCGTTGATCCGGCGCGACCAGCCCTCGTCATAGGCGAACATCTTGTAGGTCTCGAGCACCTCCTCGTGCTCGCCCCCCACCCCGAACTCGGCCTGGCTGGCGAGCGCGTCGATCTGCTCGCGCATCCGGTCAAAGGCGCGATAGACCCGCTGGCGCTCGGCCTCGGTGTCCTCGGCCATCACCTGGGTGATTTCCACCCGCGGCTGGTGATAGACCGCATGGCCCGCGCCCAGCCCCTTGACGAGGGTGAGGCCCGCAAGGGTCTGCGGCCCGGTCTGCTCGGGGGTGAGCGCGCGGGCGTCCTCCTCGTCGATCAGCTCGGCATTGGCGATCAGTTCGGAGAGCACCATCGCGGTGGTCTGCAGCGCCTCGATCTCCACGTCCTCGTAGCGGCGCGGCTCGACATGCTGGACGCACAGCACGCCCACCGCGCGCTCGCGGTAGACGATCGGCACCCCGGCGAAGGAATGGAACTTCTCCTCGCCGGTTTCGGGGCGATACTGGAAATCGGGATGGGCCTTGGCCTCGGCGAGGTTGAGCGTCTCGATCTTCTTGGCGATCGCCCCCACCAGGCCCTCGCCCACGCCCATGCGGGTGACGTGCACCGCGCTCTGGTTGAGCCCGCGGGTGGCGAACAGCTCGAGCATCCCGTCGCGCAGGAGATAGATCGAGCACACCTCGCTCGAAAGGCATTCGCCGATGATCTCGACCACCTGGTCGAGCTTGGCCTGGGCGTGCAGGCGCGAGGCCATGACGCCGGTGAGGCGGGTGAGGATGCGGCGGGCGGCGGCGGCGGCACTCATGTCCGCCAAGCTCTATTCATTCCCCGCGGCAAATGCAAAAGCCCAGATGCGCCGCGCGCACCTGCCGCGCAGATGGGCGCGCCGATGCCGGGCGCCGCCGAAGCGGCCCCGCGCGGCGGCTAGAAGCCGGCCATTTCCTCCTTGAGACGCAGCTTCTGGCGCTTGAGCTGCTGGATCGTCGCGGTGTCGGGCTGGGGCCGGGCCATCTCCTCGCGCAGTCGGGCCTCGAGGCCGGCGTGCTTGGCTTGAAGGGCGTGGAGGTGGGAAGACACTGCGCTCGATGCCATAATCGCGTTCTCCTGTCCTGCGGGGGGATGCCCCCGGAAAGGCGACTCGGCAGCGTTTGCGGCCGAGCCGCAGGTTTCAGTGAAACCACAAGCAGCCTGGCTTTGAAAGCCCTAATGGATCGTGAACGGACGGGCCCCATCTGCGCTGCGGCGGGCCGCGGCGCCGCTTGCGCAAAAGCGCGGCTGCCCCTTATCGAATCGCTGCGGAACGCTTAGCTGCACACGGGCGCGGGCGGCATGATGCGCTCACAGGCGCGCGAAGGAGGAGCACAGGCGGCATGACCGAGGAGGAACTGCGCAAGCGGCTCGAGCTGCTCAAGCTCGAACACCGCGACCTCGACGCCGCGATCGCCGCGCTGACCGAGGCGGCGCGCGGCAGCGCGGGCGCGGACATGCTCCAGATCGCCCGGCTCAAGAAGCGCAAGCTGCGCCTCAAGGACCAGATCGCGATCATCGAGGACACGCTGCTGCCCGACATCATCGCCTGAGCCGCCCGAGCCTGCCGCCCCAGCTCGGCGCCGCGCCAATCTGTTTCCCTGCGGGACGGGTGCAAAAATTGCCGGGAAAGTAACCATGCGCGCGTGGCGACGCGGGGCGTTGTGGCTTATTGCCTTGCGCACCATGGCGCGCACGAGCAACCTGTCCCGGCCGATCATCGAGGCGCTCTACAGCGAGGCGCTGGTGCTGGCCGACGAGGTGCGCGCGGTGTTCACCGCGGGCACGCGCGAGCCGCCCAGCGGCGAGGAGGCGCTGGTGCGCCTCGCGCTCTCGACCGAGGG
Source organism: Erythrobacter cryptus (assembly GCA_046297575.1). Taxonomy (GTDB): domain Bacteria; phylum Pseudomonadota; class Alphaproteobacteria; order Sphingomonadales; family Sphingomonadaceae; genus Erythrobacter; species Erythrobacter cryptus_A. Next base: position 26,493 of record JBKBHR010000003.1, on the reverse strand, counting down.
GCTCAAGACCACCACGCGGATGATGCACGTGCTCGCCTGGCTGCTCAACCAGCGGGCGCTGTTCTCGGGCGAACTCAGCGAAAGCCAGGTGCGCCTGCACGGGGCGCTGCCGCCCGATCGTCCTGCCGATCCGGCCCAGCTTGCCCTGCTCGAGCCGGCCACCCGCGAACTCATCGCCGATACCGAGCGGCTGCACCGGCGCATCGCGCGGCTGGACGAGGCCTGGCGCCAGCATTTCGAGATGGATTCACCCGCGCGCGCCTTTCAGGAACGCATCGGGCGCGAATTCGGGCGACGCGGTTAGCCGCGCCGCGCTGCGCGGCTAGGCGGCGGCGAGGGCCTTGCGCCACATGTTGAGCCGCGCCGCGCGCACATCATCGGCCATCGCCGGTTCAAAGCGGGTGAGGCCCCCGCGCATCGCCTCGGCGGCGGCGGCCAGATCGGGATAGAGCCCGGCCCCGCTCGCCGCCAGCATCGCCGCGCCGAGCGCGGTGGTCTCGACGAAGGCCGGGCGCTCGACCGGCAGGCCGAGAATGTCCGCGAGATCCTGCGCCATCCAGTCATTTGCCGCCATGCCGCCATCGATCCGCAGGGCCTGCCACGGCGCCCCATCGGCAGCAAAGGCGGCGGCCAGATCGTGGGTCTGGTGCGCCATCGCCTCGAGCGCGGCGCGCGCCAGTTCGGCCTTGCCGCTGGCAAAGCTCAAGCCCGCGATCACCCCGCGCGCCTGCGGCTGCCAATGCGGCGCGCCGAGGCCAGCGAGCGCCGGCACGATCACCACCCCGCCGCTGTCGGGGATCGAGCGGGCGAGCGCCTCGGTCTCCTCGGCCACGGCGACGATCCCGAGCGAGTCCCTCAGCCACTGGATGAGGCTGCCGGCGACGAAGACCGAGCCTTCGATGGCATAGCTGCGCTCCCCTTCGATCTGGGTCAGCACCGTGCCGAGCAGGCGGTTGGTCGAGCGCGGGATGCGGCTGCCCTGACAAGTGAGCACGAAGGCGCCGGTGCCATAGGTCGCCTTGGTCTCGCCGGGCGCGAGGCAGGCCTGGCCGATGGTGGCGGCCTGCTGGTCACCGGCAAGCCCGGTGATCGGGATAGCGCGGCCGAACAGTGCCTTGTCGGTGAGGCCAAGCGGGCCGGCCATGTCGGTAACCCCGGGCAGGGCCGCGCGCGGCACGCCGAACAATTCGCACAGGCCCTCGTCGAACTGCGCATCCTCGAGCCCCATCAGCAGCGTGCGGCTGGCATTGCTCGCATCCGAGACATGCGCCGCGCCGCCAGTGAGCTTGTAGACCAGCCAGCTTTCCACCGTGCCAAACGCGAGCGTGCCCCGTTCTGCCGCGGCGCGCACTTCGGGCACGTGGTCGAGCATCCAGCGCATCTTGGTGGCGGAGAAATAGGGATCGAGCCTCAGGCCCGTGCGCACGGCGATCGCCTCCTCCTCGCCCGCCTCGCGCAGCGCGGCGCAGAGCGGCTCGGTGCGGCGATCCTGCCAGACGATGGCATGGGCGAGCGGCGCGCCGCTTGCCATGTCCCAGGCCACCACGGTCTCGCGCTGGTTGGTGATGCCGATGCAGGCGATCATCGCCGCCCCGCCCACCCGCGGGATCACCTCGCGCGCGCAGGCGAGGGTCTTGTCCCAGATTTCCTGCGGATCGTGCTCGACCCAGCCGGCGCGCGGATAATGCTGGGTGAGCGGCGCCTGGCTGCTCGCCACCAGCACCCCGTCCGCGGCAAAGAGCATCGCCCGGGTGGAGGTGGTGCCTTCATCGAGCACGAGGATGTAATCGGACATCTTTGCTGCGCACCCACTTCGTTGCTTGAGCGCGAGGTTGCCGCGCACCCATTTCTCCCTATGCGCGCGCGGTTGCTGCGCACAACCTTCCGCCCGGGCGCCGGTGGGCTCGTCCCCCCTGCGCGCTTGGGCGTGACTTCTGCCACGCGCCGCCGCATATGCAAACCCATGGTCACGATCCCTCCCCAGCCCTGGCCCACGGGCCTAGCCGAAGATGTCGAACCGCTGGTGCGCCGCGTGCTCGCTCCCAATCCTTCGCCCTACACCTTCACCGGCACGCAGACCTATGTGGTGGGCGAGCCGCAAGGGCCGGACTGCGCGGTGATCGATCCGGGGCCGAACGATCCGGCGCACCTCGAGGCGGTGATCGGAGCGATCGCCGGGCGGCGGGTGCTGGCGATCATGTGCACCCACACCCACCGCGATCACTCCCCGGCCGCCGCGGTGCTCAGCCAGCGCACCGGCGCGCCGGTCGTGGGCTGCGCGCCGCTGGTGCTCGCAAGCGACCTGCCGCGCGCCGACGAGGCCTTCGATCCCACCTATGCGCCGGATCGGGTGCTTGCCGACGGCGAGGGGATGCGCGGCACCGGCTGGACGCTGATCGCGGTCGCCACCCCGGGCCACACCTCCAACCACCTGTGCTTTGCGCTCGAAGAATCGCGCGCGCTGTTCACCGGCGACCATGTGATGGGCTGGTCAACCAGCGTGGTGATCCCGCCCGATGGCGACATGGGCGATTACATGGCCAGCCTGGAAAAGCTGATGGCGCGCGAGGATCGGGTCTATCACTCGGCCCACGGGCCCGCGATCGACAAGCCCCGCCAGCTGGTGCGCGGCATGATCGCCCACCGCCGCCAGCGCGAGGCGCAGATCCTGCGCCTGCTTGCCGAAGCGCCGCGCGCAGTGGCGGGCTTCATCCCCGATATGTACAAGGGGCTCGACCCGCGCCTCGTGCCTGCCGCCGAGATGAGCGTCACCGCGCATCTCCTCGATCTTGAAAAGCGCGGGATGGCCCGGCGCGAGGGCGAAGTCTGGCGGGTGGTCTAAGGCAGCGAGCGCCCCTATATCAACGCCATCCCAGCCCAGCGAAAGCCGCCCGATGACCACGCTCACCAAGATCCCCACCGGCGCCGACCTCTTGGCCGAGATCGACCGCTTGCGCCGGGAGCGCAACGCGGTGATCCTTGCGCATTACTACCAGAGCCCCGAGATCCAGGACCTGGCCGATTTCGTCGGGGATTCGCTCGAGCTGTCGCGCAAGGCGGCGGCGACCGATGCCGATGTGATCGCTTTTTGCGGGGTCAAGTTCATGGCCGAGACGGCCAAGATCCTCTCGCCCCACAAAACCGTGATCCTGCCCGACATGGACGCCGGGTGCAGCCTTGAGGATTCCTGCCCGCCGGAAAAGTTCAAGGCCTTCCGCGAAGCCCACCCCGATCACATCGCGCTCACCTATATCAATTGTTCGACCGAGGTGAAGGCGCTCTCCGACATCATCGTCACCTCGTCGAGCGCCGAGACCATCCTCGCCCAGATCCCGCCCGAGCAGAAGATCATCTTCGGCCCCGACCGGCACCTTGGCGGCTATCTTGCGCGCAAGTTCGGCCGCCAAATGCTGCTCTGGCCGGGCGTGTGCATCGTCCACGAGGCCTTCAGCGAGACCGAGCTGCTGAAACTGAAGGAGCAATATCCGGGCGCGCCGATCGCCGCGCACCCCGAATGCCCGCCGAGCATCATCGACCACGCGGATTACGTCGGCTCGACCAGCGGCATCCTCAGCTTCGCCAAGACCTTCCCCGGCGACACCCTGATCGTGGCGACCGAGCCGCACATCATCCACCAGATGGAAAAGGCCCTGCCTGAGAAGACCTTCATCGGCGCGCCGGGGGCGGACGGCAATTGCTCGTGCAACATCTGCCCCTACATGGCCTTGAATACGCTCGAGAAGCTCTACGCCGCGCTGCGCGACCTTCAGCCCCAGATCGCCATCGACGAGGAGGTGCGCATCAAGGCCAGGCGCAGCCTCGATAGGATGCTGGAAATGGCGAGCGGCACCGTGGGGATGGGCGATCTGGGCAAGGTGCGGCTGAGCGGGGATTGAGCCTGGGCGCGGCATCTACCCCCGCGCCCGGCTCACCGCCAGCGCCGCGCCCACCAGCACCATGCCGATGATGTCGAGCCCGCTCAGCACCTCGCCAAAGGCCAGCCAGCCATAGGCCGAGGCCACCACCGGTTGGGTGAGGAGCGCAAGGCCCACCACCAGCGGCGGGAAATATCTGAGCGCGAAGACCATCAGCCCCTGGCCGACCAGCTGGCTCATCACGACGAGGCCGATCACCGGCCCCCAATCCTGCGGCCACACCGGCTCGCCCAGCGCAAGCGCGATCCCCAGCAGCACCGGGGCGCCGAACAGGCTCACCCAGGCGAGCAGGCTCCACGCGCCAAAGGCGCCGCGCGCGTTCTGCAGGGTGAGGAGATAGACCGCATAGAGCAGCCCCGCCGCCACCGAGAACAGGTCGCCCACCAGCGTCGCCTGCGAAATCTCGAGGCTCCGCCCCATCAGGATCGCCGCGCCGGCAAGCGCGAAGGTGATCGCCAGCCATTCGAGCCTTCCCGGCAGCACCCGGTGGACGATGAAGCCCCAGAACAACAGCACCAGCGAGCCCGAATTGCCGAACAGCGTGGCATTTCCCAGCCGGGTCATGCCGATGCCGATGTGCCAACTGGCAAGATCGAGCGCGAAGGTCACCGCCCCCAGCGCCACCAGCGCCAGCGTGCGCGCCGGCATTCCGAGAAGCGGCTGGCGATTGGTCCGGGCGAGCAGCACCATGAAGGGCAGCGCCAGGGCGAGCCGCCAGAACCCCGCGGCGACCGGCCCGGTATCGGCCGCGCGCACGAACCACGGCCCGAGCGCCAGCGCGACATTGCCGCCGATCAGCGCGGCGAGCAGCAGCCAGCCGGGCGGGCGCCCCTCGCCTGCCAAAAGCCCGGCTTTGCTGGCCCCGTCATTTTCCATGCTTGCGCCCTAGCCGCGGCAGGGCCAAGTGGATAGCCAATCGCAACCCAATCCCAAGGATTACCCACATGCACGAAGCCCTGTTCCAGCCGCTCACTATGGGGGCGCTGCACGCCAAGAACCGCATCTTCATGGCCCCGCTCACCCGCGGGCGCGCGGCCGATCCGATGTTCGTGCCCAATGATTTGATGGCGACCTATTACCGCCAGCGCGCCGGCGCGGGCATGATCATTTCCGAGGCAACCGGGATCAGCCGCGAAGGGCTTGGCTGGCCGAGCGCGCCGGGCATCTGGAGCGATGAGCAGACCGAGGCGTGGAAGGCCACCACCAGCGCCGTGCACGCGGAAGGTGGGCTTATCGTCATGCAGCTGTGGCACATGGGCCGCATCGTCCACCCCTATTTCCTCGATGGCGAGCCGCCCTTCTCGGCCAGCGCCACCCAGGCCCCGGGCGAGGCGCACACGCCGATCGGCAAGCAGCCCTATGCCCTCGCGCGCGAGATGACCCACGCCGACATCAAGCGCACCATCGCCGATTACGCCCGCGCCGCCGCAAACGCCAAGAAGGCCGGGTTCGACGGGGTGCAGCTCCACGGCGCCAATGGCTACCTCGTCGACCAGTTCCTGCGCGACTCAACCAACCTTCGCAGCGATGAATATGGCGGCAGCCCGGAAAAGCGCACCCGCTTCATGCGCGAGGTTCTGGAAGCGCTGATCGATGTCTGGGGCGCCGATCGGGTGGGCATCCGCCTTTCCCCCAATGGCGAGACCCAGGGCTGCGATGACAGCGATCCGCCGGCCACCTTCGGCGCGGCGGCGAGGGTGTGCGAGGAGCTGGGGCTTGCCTTTGTCGAGCTGCGCGAACCCGGCCCCAACGGCACCTTCGGCCAGACCGACGTGCCCAAGCAGAGCCCGCTCATCCGCCAGATCTACACCGGCGCGCTGATCCTCAATTCGGACTACACGGCAGAACAGGCCGAGGCCGATATCACCAGCGGCAAGTGCGACGCGGTGAGCTTTGGCCGACCCTATATCTCCAACCCCGATCTGGAAAAGCGCATCGCAGTGGGCGCGCACTGGAACCCCAACAAGGACGTGCCCAAGAGCTGGTACTTCCCGATTCCCCAGGGCTACATCGACTATCCCACGCTGGAAGAGGAACAGGCCCAGGCGGCCGAGTAGGGCCAAAGGGGGACAAGGCTCTCCCTTTCTTCGCCCCTCCCCTTGCGAGAGGGGGCGGGGGGATCTCCGCGCCGCTTGGACACGAGGCCTCGCAGCCCCGCCCCTATCCCCCAACCCTTCCCCACGGGGAAGGGCGTTGGTGGCACCCACATCTGCGGTTCTTGAATGGCCGGCGCAGCGCTTGCGGCCACACCCTAGCGCCCGGCTCTCGCCATCAAGCGGCGCGGGGGGGGGGCAGAGCCTAATTCGGCGATTCCTGCGCGGTCGGCGCGCCCCCCTCGCCCGCCGCGCTCTCGGCCCCGTCCTCGATCCCCGGCGCGGGGCTGACCTCGGGCTGCTCGGCATCGAGGCTCGGCGCCGCTGGGCTCTGGCGCGGGGCGAGCGGGGCTTCGGATTGCAATTGATCGAGCGGGATCATCGCATCGCTGATGGTGCCGCCAAGCACCTCGCCCGCCGCCTTCTCCCCCTGCGCCGCAGGGGCGGCCTCCTCGTTGCAGGCGGCCAGCAGCAACAGGGCAAGAGGGGCGAGCGCGCGCATCATCGGCACGCCCTGTTGGCCGAAGCGGCCAGCGCGTCAAGAAAATCCACCGCGGTTGCGGCCAGCGCCGCGTCCCATTCCTCAGCGCTCACGCGAAGGCCAAGCCGGGCAAGGCTGGTGACGCCATATTCGGCAATGCCGCAAGGCACGATCCCGCCGAAATGCGCAAGATCAGGATCGAGATTGACCGAAAAGCCGTGCATCGTCACCCAGCGGCGCACGCGCACGCCGATCGCGCCGATCTTGGCCTCGGCCCCGTCGATATCGCGCGTCCAGATGCCCACGCGCCCCTCGGACCGCCAGCTTTCCACCCCGAAGCGCGCGAGCGCGGCGATCACCCAGCCCTCGATCGCATGGACGAAGCAGCGCACGTCCTTGCCGCGGCGGGCAAGGTCGAGCACGAGATAGCCCACCCGCTGGCCCGGGCCGTGATAGGTGTAGCGCCCGCCGCGCCCGGCCTCGACCACCTCGAAGCGCGGATCGATGAGTTCCGCCGGATCGGCGCTGGTGCCCGCGGTATAGACCGGGGGATGCTCGAGCAGCCAGATCAGCTCGCGCGCGGTGCCGGCCTGCACCGCGGCGTTGCGCGCCTCCATCGTGGCGAGCGCCTGCGCGTAGGGCACCGGCGCAGGGGCGATGCGCCATTCAGGCGGCGCGGGCATCACGGTTTCGGGTGCAATGCTTGCCATGCCGCTTCGGTGGGGGCATTGAGCGCGCATATCAAGAGGCGATTGTCGCTTCACCGCCGCAAGGCTGAGGGATCGGACAGGAACAGGACATGGCAAGCCGCAAACTCGACATGGGACAGGCATGGAGCGAGGCGAGTGCGCTGCTCGGCGCCAACCGCGACACCATCGGTGCAATTGCCGGGCTGTTTTTCTTCCTGCCCTCTTTCGCCGCGGCGCTGTTCGTGCCCGAGCTTGTCAATCCCGAGCCAGCGCGCGCGGCGAGCAACGATCCGCAGGCGGTCCTCGATGCCGCGCTTGGCCAGATGCGAGCGATCTATGCCGACAACTGGCCGCTGTTCCTCGCGATCAGCCTTGCCGGGCTGGTCGGCTCGCTGGCGATCCTCGCGCTGCTCAGCGACCGCGGCCGTCCCACGGTGCGCGAGGCGCTGGCAACTGCCGCCAAGCGCCTGCCGAGCTACCTTGCCGCCCAGATCATCAGCGCGCTGCTGGCGGGGCTGGCCGTGGGCCTGCCGCTCGGCCTGGTCGCCGCCTTCGCCCCGGCCTGGGCGACCGTGGTGGTGCTGCTCGCCGCGGTGGTGCTGGTGATCTACCTCGTCATCAAGTTCGCGCTCATTGCCCCGGTGATCGCGACCGAGGGGATCACCAATCCTCTCGCCGCGATCGCGCGTTCGTGGCGGCTGACCAAGGGCAATTCGCTGCGCATCTTTGTCTTCCTCGCGCTGCTGTTCCTGGTGATCGGCATCATCAGCGCGCTGGTGCAGGGGATCCTCACGCTCATCTTTGCGGCGATCGGGGGCGAGGTGGCAACCATCGGCAACGGGGTGGTGAGCGCGATCATCAACACGCTCATCACCGTGATCTTCCTGGTGGTGATCGGCGCGATCCACCGCCAGCTTGCCGGCGAGGCGCCGGGGCGGGTGGCCGAAGTCTTCGAATAGCAGCCCGCCGCAAGCTCCATGGCCACGCGCGATCCCGAGACGGCCCGGCCGCCTGCCGCGGCCCCGCCCGGCAGCGGTGCGGGCGCGATCCCGCCGGCGCGCATGGCCCTGCTGTTCACCGTGATGCTGGTGACTGCGGCGGGCAACACCGCGATGCAATCGGTGATGCCCTCGATCGGCACCGCGCTCGGTGTTGCCGATGTGTGGATCAGCCTTGCCTATTCTTGGTCGGCGCTGCTGTGGGTGGTGTGCGCGCCCTATTGGGCGCGGCGTTCCGACCGGCGCGGGCGCAAGGCGATGATGGCGCTGGGGCTCCTCGGCTTCATCGTCTCCTTCCTGCTGTGCGGGGCGGTGCTGTGGGCAGGGCTTTCGGGCTGGATGTCGGCGCTGTGGACGCTCATCGCCTTTGCCGCGGCGCGCAGCCTCTATGGCGGTTTCGGCAGCGCCGCGCCCCCGGCGGTGCAGGCCTATGTCGCCTCGCGCACCCCGCGGGCGCAGCGCACCCAGGCGCTCTCGCTCATTGCCTCGACCTTCGGGCTCGGCACGGTGATCGGCCCGGCGCTCGCGCCGCTGATGGTGCTGCCCTTCCTCGGGATCGGGCTGACGGGCCCGTTCCTGTGCTTTGGCCTCATCGGCCTTGCCGCCCTGGTGGTGCTGCGGCTGCGCCTGCCCAATGACGAGCCGCAATTTGCCGCGCGCGGCCTTGCGGCGCCCTATTCGGCGCCCTCGGGCGCGCCGAGCGATCCGGCAAGCGCGCTCGAGCCGGAAGAAGGGGTGCCGCCGCACCTTTCCTGGCGCGATCCGCGCCTTGCGCCTTGGGTCTTTGCCGGGTTCTTCGGCGGCCATGCCCAGGCGATGGTGCTGGGGATCACCGGCTTTCTGGTGCTCGACCGGCTGGGCCTGCGCGCCGCGCCCACCGAGGGCGCAGGGCCCGTGGGGCTGGTGCTGATGAGCGGGGCGATCGCCACCCTGCTCGCCCAGTGGGGGCTGATCCCGCGCTTTGACCTAGGGCCGCGCGCGGCGACCCTTTGGGGCATTGCCACCGCGGCGCTGGGCACGCTGGTGCTGGGGATCGCGGGGGATCTGCACCTCATTGCGCTTGGCTATGCCATCGCCTCGCTCGGCTTTGGCCTGTTCCGCCCCGGCACCACCGCGGGCACGAGCCTTGCCGTGACCCGCGCCGAACAGGGCCAGGCAAGCGGCATCGTCGCCAGCCTTGCCGGGGCAAGCTACATCTATGCCCCGGCGCTCGGCGTGTGGCTCTATGGCCATTCCGACTGGCTCGGCTTCGGGCTGATCATCGCCCTGTGCGCGGCGGTGCTGGGCCATGGCTGGTTTGCGCTTCAGGCCGACCGCGAACTGACCCGCGAACGCCATTGAGCCGCCGCGCGCCGTGGTGACGGGCGGCGCGGCACCGGCGCCACAGGTGGTTGATAATCACTTTCATCTGCGCACCAGGCTTGCAGATGCGAATAATTTTCAATAGCTGGGCAACGAATCACAGGGAGTTTCCATGATCCGTCGCCAGCTCACCCGCGCGCTTGCTGCGGGCACCACCCTTCTCGCCGCCCCGGCCATGGCCGAAACCGCGGCCGACAACGTCGATGCCCTCGATGCGGCCGAGGCCGGCCCCCGCGAGATCACGGTGATCGGCGAATATGCCAGCGAAACCCTCTCCACCCCGCAGCACCAGCTGCCGCTGCTCGACACCCCGCAGACCGCGGTGGTGATTTCCGACGACCTGCTCGAGGAACAGGGCCGGCGCACCCTGCGCGATGCCCTGCGCAACATCACCGGGGTGAGCTTCCAGGCGGGCGAGGGCAACCCGCCGGGCGGGGGCGATGCCTTCAACGTGCGCGGCTTTTCCGCCCGCGACGACATCTTCGTCGATGGCATCCGCGATCCGGGCAATTATTTCCGCGATCCCTTCTATGCCGAGCGGATCGAGGTGACCAAGGGCCCGGCCTCGGCCTTTGCCGGGCGCGGCAATGTCGGCGGCACGGTCAACATCGTCACCCGCCAGGCCAACCTCAAGGACAGCCTGTTCGGCGAGGCGGTGGTGGGCACCGATCAGTTCTTCCGCGGCACCTTTGATGGCAATGCCGTGCTCGATGCGGAGCGCGGCATTGCTGTGCGCCTTACCGCCATGGCCCACCACAATGACGAGCCGGGGCGCGATTTCGTCGAGAACGAGCGCTGGGCGGTGGCCCCCTCGATCGGCTTCGGGCTCGGCGGGGATACCACGGTGATGGTCAATTACCTGCACCTTCAGCAGGACGACCTGCCCGATCTCGGCCTTCCCAATGCCCGCAATTCCAGCCTTGCCGGATCGGGCTTCGAGGGCCGGGTCGCGCCGGTCGATCGCGACAATTTCTACGGCTATTCGACCGATTACCGCCATGTCGAGACCGACACGATCACCGCGCGCATCGATCACAAGGTGAACGAGGCGGTGCAGCTGGCCAACATCACCCGCTATGCCCGGGTGGCGCTCGATCAGATCGTCTCGGCCCCGCGCTTCGTCGGCACGGTTACGACGCTGAATGCCAACACCCAGGTGGTGGGCAACATGAAGCCGCGCGATCAGGTGGACGAGCTGTTCATCAATCAGACCACGCTCACGGCGAGCTTCGGCAGCCCGGCCTTCCGCCATACCCTGGTGATCGGTGCCGAATATGTCGAGGAGACCAACCGCAACCGCCGCCGGCTCGATGCCAATGGCCCGGCGCGCAATCTGTTCAACCCCGCCTTCGTTCCGGCCCAGACGCTCGCCTATAACGGCACCCGGGCGCGGATCGATCTCGACACCGTCTCGCTCTTCCTCTTTGACACCATCGAACTGGGCGAGCGCTGGCGGATCGTTGCGGGGCTGCGGCACGACTGGGTCGAAACCCGGGTGCGCGGCTTTGACGACAATGGCATTGCCCCCGGCTTCGTTACCGATCTTACCCGCAAGGACAGCGAATTTAGCGGCAATGCCGCGCTGGTGTTCAAGCCCACGGCCAATTCCAGCCTCTATTTCGCCTGGGCCACCGCCTTCGAGCCGGGCAGCGCTTCGGAAGTGATCCAGCTTGCCGGGGGCAACAACAACCCACCGGTAACGCCGGCCAATTTCTTCGTCGCCCCGGAAACCAGCGAGGCCTTCGAACTGGGCGGCAAGCTCGATCTCATGGACGGCAGGCTCCAGCTTTCCGCCGCGCTGTTCGAGATCACCCGCAACAATGCCCGCACCCCGGGGATCAACCCGGGCGATCCGGCGGTGGTGCTCGATGGCGAACAGCGGGTGCGCGGGTTCGAAGTGCAGGCGGTGGGCGCGATCACCCCGCGCTGGAACATCTTTGCGGGCTATTCCTATCTCGATGGCGAGGTGACCAAGTCCAACCGCCCCTTCGAGATCGGCCAGCGGCTCGAACAGACCCCGGAACATGCGCTGAGCGCCTGGACCAGCTATGCGCTCACCGATGCGCTGCTGGTGGGCGGCGGGGTGCAATATGCCTCGAGCCGCACCAGCAATGTGCGCCCCGGCCCCACTGCCGATTTCGTCATCACCGCGCCTTCGTACACGGTGTTTGATGCCTTTGCCGAATATCAGCTGACCGATCGGCTGAGCGCGCGGATCAATGTCTATAACCTTGCCGATGAGACCTATTTCCTCTCCTTCGGGCAGGCCCAGTCGATCCCGGCCCCGGCGCGTTCGGCGACCTTCACCTTGACCTATAGCTACTAGGGCTGTCACAGCCCGATTGGCCATGATGATCGAGATCGAAGCCCTGCTCGATGCCGCCACGGTGCGCGCGATGCGCGCCGTGCTCGACCAGGCGCCCTGGGCCGATGGCAAGGTGACCGCGGGCTATCAGTCCGCGCTCGCCAAGCACAACCAGCAACTGCCCCAGGATTGTGCCGAGGCGCGCCAGCTTGGCGAAGAGATCCGCGCCGCGCTTTCGCGCTCGCTGCTGTTCCAGTCGGCCGCGCTCCCGCGGGCGATCTATCCCCCGCTGTTCAACCGCTATGGCGTGGGCGAGCATTTCGGCACCCATATCGACAATGCCTGGCGCCCGCTGCCCGGCGGCGGGCACTTGCGCACCGATCTTTCCGCGACGTTGTTTCTTGCCGATCCGGAGGAATATGACGGGGGCGAGCTGCTGATCGAGGACGGGCACGAAGGCAAGCGGGTCAAGCTCAAGGCGGGCCATCTGTTCCTCTATCCCGCCACCACGCTGCACCAGGTGACGCCGGTGACGCGCGGGGCGCGCATCGCCGCCTTCTTCTGGGTGGAAAGCTTCGTGCCCGATGCGGGCCGGCGCGATATCCTGTTCGACATGGACATCGCTATCCAGTCGCTGCGCGGCAAGGTGGGGGATGAAGACCCGGCGCTGATCGCGCTCACCGGCTGCTATCACAACCTCCTGCGCAGCTGGTCGGCGGGCTAGGCGCCGCGCGCTTAATCTTCCGCCGGCACCACCCGCAGGGCCGGCACCGCCCGGGCCGCATCCTCGGGGCTGATCGCCGGAGCGGGCACGGCGCTGATGCGTTCCTGGCGCTGGGCGACGCGCCCGGCCTGTTCGATCGCGCGCAGGAGCCGGGGATAGACCCCGCAGCGGCAGATATTGGGGATCGCCGCGGCGATCTCCTCGCGGCTGGGGGCGGGATTGCGCTGGATCAGCGCGGCGGCGGCGATGACGATGCCGGGGGTGCAATAGCCGCACTGGATCGCCCCCTGCGCCACCAGCGCCTGCTGCACCGGGTGCGAACGATCGGGCGAGAGGCCCTCGATCGTGACGATCTCGCGCCCCTCGGCCTCGGCGAGGGTGATCGCGCAGGAGCGCAGCGCCACCCCATCGACGAGCACCATGCAGGTGCCCGGGCAATCCTCACCCACCCCGCTCCCCCCGCAGGCCTTGGTGCCGGTGAGGTTCATCGCCTCGCGCAGGGCATAGAGCAGCGGCATGCGCGGATCGAGATCGAAGGCCACCGGCCGCCCGTTGACGGTCATGCGGGACATGGGGTGGTTTCCTGCGCCCCTAGCGGCGCCAGCTGTCGTCGATGCGGTCGATCTTGCGCTTCCACGCCTCGAAATCGAACAGCCCCGCGCCGCCCTGCCCGCTCATCACCGCCAGATCGCGCTGGTGCACCGCGATCACCTCGGGCGAAACCAGCGTGGGCTCGCCCATGGCCAGCGTTGCCACCTGGATCTCGCAGGCGCGCTGCAAGGCCCACATCTTGACGAACATGCCCGGGATGGTGCGATCCATCACCACCGGGCCGTGGTTGCGCAGCATCAGGATCGAATGGGGCCCAAGGTTCCTGACCAGCCGCTCGCCCTCCTCGGGCCGCACGGTCACGCCCTCGAAATCGTGATAGCCGATCTGGCCGATGAAGTTGCAGGCGTAGAAATTGCACGGCAGCAGCCCGTCCTTGTGGCTGGCCACCGCCATGGTGGCGGTGGTGTGGACGTGGCAGATCGCCGCGGCGCGCTCGCCCAGATGCTTGTGGAAATAGGCGTGCTGGGTGAAGCCCGCCTTGTTCACCATATAGGGCGAGCCGCCGACATTGTTGCCCTCGACATCGATCTTGACGAGGTTGGAGGCGGTGACTTCCGAATAGAGCAGGCCGAAGGGGTTGATGAGGAAGGTGTCCTCCTCACCCGGAACCTTCACCGAGATGTGGTTGTAGATCGATTCCGACCAGCCGAGATGATCGAAGATGCGGTAGCAGGCGGCAAGGTCAAGCCGGGCCTGCCATTCCTCCTTGCTGCACTTGCCCTCGAGGCTGTCAGGCGCGGGTTTGAGCTGGGTGGCCATGATCGCTGATCCTCTCTCTGCCGGTGATTGCTTCTGCGGCTATCGCATGGGCGGGGAAGGCTTTGCAAGCAGCGCGCCGCGCGGCTAGGCCGGGCAGGCGATGAGCGCACCCGGCCCTTCTGCTGCCAAACTCGTGAGCGGTTCGATCCCCGCGCACCTCGTTGCGCAGACCCTGCCGGCGATCATCGGGGTGGCGGCGATCATGTCGATCGGGATCGTCGATGCCTATTTCATCGGCCAGCTGGGCAGCGAGGCGCTCGCTGCCATCAGCTTCATCTTCCCTGTGAGCGTGGCCACCACCTCGCTGGGCGTGGGGGTGATGGTGGGGATCAATTCGGTGGTCGCCCGCGCGCTCGGCGAAGGCGACGCGGCGCGCGCGGCGCGGCGCGCCAATTTCGGGATCGTCTTTGCCGGGGTTTGCGGGGTGGGGATGGGCCTTGGCCTGTGGCTCTGCACCGATGCGATCTTTGCCGCGATGAACGCGCCGCCGGCGCTGATGCCGCTGATCCGCGCCTATATGTTCCCCTATGCCGCCGGGTTCCCGCTGATCCTGCTCATCATGGGCTTCAACGGGGTGCTGCGCGGCCAGGGGGAGGCGCGCCGCACCAGCACCGTCTCGATCACCTATGCCGCGGCCAACTGGGTGCTCGATCCGCTGCTGATCACCGGTGCCATGGGGTTCGAGGGGCTGGGCATGGCGGGCGCGGCCTATGCCACGGTGATCGGCTGGGCGCTGGGCGTGGGCGCCGCCGCGCTGCTGCTGCGCGGCACGGCGCTGCCGCTTGATCCTGCCCTCATCGCCCGCTGCCGCATCGGCGAATCGGCGCTGGCGATCCTGCGCGTCGGCCTGCCGGCGGCCTTTTCCAACGCCATCAACCCGCTCGGCCTGTCGATCCTCACCGCGCGCGTGGCGCTCGAGGGCGAGGCGGCGGTGGCCGGGTTCGGCGCGGCCAGCAGGCTGCAAAGCTTCGTGATCGTGCCGCTGCTCGCGCTTTCGGGCGCGATCGGGGCGATCGTCGGGCAGAACTGGGGCGCGCGCCAATATGACCGCGCGCGCGCCGCGACGCTCTATGCCGCGGGCTTCTGCCTCGTCTGGGGGCTGGGCGTGGCCTTGTGGATGATGGTCGCTGGCGAGGGCTTCGCGCGCCTGTTCACCGACGATCCGGCGGTGATCGCGGAGTTTGCGCTCTATCTCAAGATCGCCGCCTGGGGCTATGCCGGCTTCGGGCTGCTGATCGTGGGCAATGGCATCATGAACGCGGTGGACAAGGCCGCCCATGCCCTCGCCCAATCGCTGGCGCGGGTGTTCCTGGTGATGCTGCCGGTGGCGCTGCTGCTCCAGCCGCGCATGGGCTCGGGCGCGATCTACACCGCCGAACTTGCCGCCAACCTCTTCGGCGCAGCTTCGGCGGTGGTGCTGGTGCGACACATCTTCCGCCGCCGCGATCCGGCATGGGGCGCGCGCTAGGCGCTTGTTAACCAAATGTGCCGCATAGCCCCGGGCCGGAGAGGCAAACAGGGGCGCTGCGCTTTTGCCATGGACGATCTTCTGGCCGAATTCATCGCCGAAACCCGCGAGATGCTCGCGGCATCGAGCGGCGAGATCGTCGCCTGGGAAGCCGATCCTTCCGATCGCGCGCGGCTCGATGCGATTTTCCGCTTCGTCCACACGGTCAAGGGCAATTGCGGTTTCTTCGATTTTCCCCGCCTTGCCGCGCTTTCGCACGCGGCCGAGGATGCGCTCGCGGATTGCCGCGCCGGGCGGCGCGAGCCCGATCGCGCGCTGGTCTCGGCGGTGCTCGCGATCATCGACCGCATCGCCGCGCTGGTCGATGCAATCGAGGCCGGCAGCGCGCTTCCCGAGGAGGGCGAGGCCGAGCTGATCGCCGCGCTCGGCCTCGATGATCCGGAGGAGGATGGGGAGGAGGCCGCCGCGCCGCTCGCCCCGGACGAGAGCCCCGCCCCGCAGCCCGAAGCGGGCACGGGCCAAAATCCCGCACACGCGAGGCCCGAGGCGCATTGCCCGTCCCATCCGCCAACCCCGCCCACGCCTCGGGCGCAGCGCACCATCCGCCTGCCGGTGGAACTGCTCGACCGGGTGATGAGCGGCATTTCCGACATGGTGCTGGCGCGCAACGACCTTGCCCACCGCCTGCGCCAGGCCGGCACCCAGCCGACCATCGACGGGCCGTTCGAGCGGCTCACCGCGATCCTTTCCGACGTGCGCGACGCGGTCACGCGGATGCGGATGCAGCGCATCGAGACCCTGCTTGGCGCTCTCCCCCGGCTGGTGCGCGATCTTTCGGGTGAGCTTGGCAAGCAGGTGATGATCGATGTTGATGGCGGCGATGTCGAACTCGATCGCGAGATGATCGAGACCATCCGCGATCCTCTCACCCACATCATCCGCAACGCCATCGACCACGGTATCGAGGCGCCCGCCGCGCGCCGCGCCGCGGGCAAGCGCGAGATCGGCCTCATCACCATCACCGCGCGCCAATCGGGCAACACCATCGCGCTTGCCATCAGCGATGACGGGCGCGGGCTTGATGAGGCGCGCATCGCCGCCAAGGCCGAGGCGATGGGGCTGATCACCCCGGCAGAGCGCGCCCAGCTGTCCCGCGAAAAGCTGCTCGATCTGATCTTCGAGCCGGGCTTTTCCACTGCCGCTGCCGTCAGCAATGTCTCGGGCCGCGGGGTCGGGCTTGATGTGGTGCGGCAGAACCTCGAAAAGGTCGGCGGCTCGATCAAGGTGGCGAGCGAGCCGGGCGCGGGCACCCGCTTCACCTTGCAGATCCCGCTCACGCTCAGCATCATCGCCGGGCTCACGGTCGAGACCGCCGGGCAGCGCTTTGCCATTCCGCAAAGCCATGTCGAGGAAATCGTCGAGGCCAGCCACAGCGCGCTCGCCTTCACCCGCATGGGCGAGACCGCGCTCGTCACCTTCCGCGGCAAGCGGGTGGTGTGCCTGATGCTCGATGCCCTGCTCGGCCTGGCCCGCCCCGCCCCCGAGGCCGAGGCGGCGCGGGGGGCAACCCTGGTGATGCTGCGGCTCTCCGGGGGGATGCTGTTCGCGCTCGCGGTCGATCGCATCCACGGCCACGGCGATCTCGTGGTCAAGCCGCTCGCCCCGGCGGTGATGCGCTGCGGGCTCTATGCCGGATCGACCCTGCTCGATGATGGCCAGCCGGTGCTGCTGCTCGACATCGCCAATATCGCCGCCATGCACCAGCTGGCGATCGACAAGCATTCGCGCCTCGAGATCGCGGCAGAGGAGGCCGAGGCGAACATCGCCCGCAGCGGGGTGCAGGCGATGCTGTTCAGCGATTTTGCCGGGCGGCGCATGGCGGTGCGGCTCGAACTGGTGCGCCGCATCGAGACCGCCCCGGCCAGCGCGATCGACCTGTCCGGCCCGCACCCGCGCGCGGTGATCGACGGGCAGATCCTGCCGCTGGTGGGCCTGCCCGAAGACGCGCTTGCCGCCCCGCGCCTGCGGCTCCTGCGGCTCACCGATGGCCGCAGCGAGGTGCTGCTCGCGGTGCGCGAGATCGAGGATGCGCGCCTGCTCGATGGCGCGCTCGGCCCAGTGCCCGGCGATCCGCTCGCCGAAGCGGTGACCCTGGTCGATGACCGCCCGGTCACGCTGATCGATGGCCATGCGCTCTTCGCGCGGCACGGCGCTGCGCCCGAGCCGGCGGCCCGGGCGCGCTGCGTGCTGCCCGATGATGATTGGGCGCGCACCATCCTTGCCCCGCTGGTCGAGGCCGCCGGCTATGCGATTATCCCGCCGGCGAGCGCCGATGACGAGACCGTGACGATCATCTTCGATGAGGTCTATGAGGCTGCCGAGGCGCTCGGGCGCCCGATCCCCGGCCCGGTGATCCGCCTGCGCGACCAGCCCGAGGCGCCGGCTGGCGCGCCCACCATCTATCGCTATGACCGCGCCGGGCTGCTCGCCGCGCTCGTCGCCGCCCGCACCCCGCGGCCTGCCGGAGACCGCGCATGAGCGAGGAATTGCTGGTCATCATCCAGATCGCCGGGCGGCGCTGCGCCCTGCCCGCGCTCGCCGTGCGTTCGGTGATCGAGCTTGCCGCGATCGCGCCGATCCCGCGCGCGCCGGCGCATATCACCGGCATTGCCGCGCTGCGCAGTCAGGCGCTGACCGTGATCGATTGCCGCCGCGCGCTCGGCCTTGCGGCGGAGGAATGGCCCACCGATCACCGCGCCGTGGTGGTGGCGCAGGGCGGCCATGCCTATGCCCTGCGGGTCGACGGGATCGAAGACATCACCAGCGCGATTGGCGCGCCGGGCCAGGTGCCGGGCGGGTTCGGCGCACAATGGTCGCGCGCCGCGCGCGGCATGATCGAAACCCAGATCGGCCCGGCGCTGCTGCTCGATCCGGCGGCGCTGATCGCCGGGAGCGAGCTCGCCCGCAGCGAAAGCGAGGCCGCCGCTTAATCCAATGCTTACCCGATTTGCCTAGGCTTTCTTGGCCACAAGCAGGACTCGCCATGAAAACATGCCTGATCGTCGATGATTCGCGCGTCATCCGCAAGGTTTCGCGGCATATCCTCGAAACCCTTGGCTTTGCCGTGGCCGAGGCCGAAAACGGCAAGGAGGCGCTCGAGGCCTGCGAGGCGGCGATGCCCGATGTCGTGCTGCTCGACTGGAACATGCCGGTGATGAGCGGGATCGAGTTCCTCGCCCATCTGCGCCAGCGGCCCGGGGGTGAGCGGCCCAAGGTGGTGTTCTGCACCACCGAGAATGACGTCGCCCATATCCGCGAGGCGATCCAGGCGGGCGCCGACGAATATGTGATGAAGCCCTTCGATCACGAGACCCTGCAGATCAAGCTCCAGCTTGTCGGATTTGCATGAGTCGGCCCCTGCCCCGCCCCGGTGCGCCGGCTGCCGCCAGCGCCCCGCCGCGCCCACGGCGGCCGCTTGGTCATGGCGCCGGGGCGCCGATCCGGGTGATGATCGTCGATGATTCGCTCACCGTGCGCACGATCCTGAAGCGCATGGTCGAAAGCGATCCGGCGCTCGTGATCGCCGGCACCGCCAGCAGCGCCGAAGGGGCGCTCGCGCAACTGGCGAGCACGCCGGCTGATGTGGTGCTGCTCGATCTCGAAATGCCGGGCCGCGGCGGGCTCGATGCCCTGCCCGCGATCCTGGCCACGCCCGGCCGCCCGCAGGTGCTGGTGGTCTCATCGCTCACCATGGACGGGGCAGAGCACACGCTGGCCGCGCTCGAGATGGGAGCGGCCGACACCCTTTTGAAGCCGCGCCCCGGGGGCTTTACCGAGGATTATCGCGGGCAGCTGTTGCGCAAGATCCGCGCGCTCGGCGCCCCGCGCGGGGATGAGGCCGCACTGGCGGGCGGCGATCCGGCCGCGCCCGCCCCCGGCGCAGGCGCGATCCCGGCGCGCTTTCCCCGCCCGGCCCGCGCCCGGCCCGGCTGGCGCCCGCAGGTGCTCGGCATCGGCGCCTCGACCGGCGGCATCCACGCGCTGGCGCAGTTGCTGCGGCGCATGGGTGCCGCCTGCGATGTGCCGATCCTCATCACCCAGCACCTGCCCGCCTCGTTCATGCCGGTGTTCGCGCGGCAGGTGGAGACCGCCTGTGGCCGCCCGGCCGAGATCGCCCGCGATGGCCTTGCCATCACCGCGGGCCGCATCGTCATCGCCCCCGGGCACGGCCACCTCATGGTGCGCCGCCAGGGCGAGCGGCTGATCGCCCGCATCGGCACTGAACCCGCGCCGAGCGGCTGTGTGTCCTCGGTCGATCCGATGCTCGAAAGCCTTGCCGAGGCCTGCGCCGGCGCAGCGCTGGCGGTGATCCTTTCGGGCATGGGCCGCGACGGAGCGATCGGCGCCGAGGCGCTGGTGGCCGCGGGCGGCGCGGTCTTTGCCCAGGATGCCGACAGCAGCGCGGTGTGGGGAATGCCGGGCGCGGTGGCGCGCGCCGGCCTTGCCACGCTGGTCGCCCCGCCCGAGCGGCTCGGCGAGGCGGTGCTCGGCCAGCTGGCCGCGCCGCTGCTGGCAGCCTCGCCCGATGCGCCGCGACGGGGGCGTGGCTGATGCACAGCAGCGAGGCCTCGTTCCAGATCATCGCCGAACTGCTCGCCGCGCGCACCGGCCAGCACCTCACCGAAAGCCGCCGCTGGCGGGTCAATTCGGCGCTCGCCGGGCTGTTCCGCGAGCACGGGATCAGCAATGTCGATCAGCTCGTCTGCCTGCTCGCCGCCCCGCCGCGCGGGCCGGAATGCCCCGATCTGGCGCAGGAGGTGGTCGAGGCGCTGCTCAACAACGAGACCTATTTCTTCCGCGACCGCCCAACCTTTGATCAATTGCCCGAGGAGATCCTGCCCGAGCTGGCCCGGCGACGGCGCGAGGTTAAGCGCCTGTCGATCTGGTCGGCGGGCTGCTCCACCGGGCAGGAGGCCTATTCGCTGGCGATGCTCTTTCTCGACCAGCCCGAACGCTGGCACGGCTGGACTATCGACATCCTCGGCACCGATGTCTCGCACCGCGCGATCAATGCCGCGCGCAGCGGGCTTTACAGCCAGTTCGAGGTGCAGCGCGGGCTGAGCGTGGCGCAGATGCTGCGCCATTTCGACGAGACCGAGCGCGGCTGGCAGGTGCGCGACGAGCTGCGCGCGATGGTGCGCTTCCGCCAGCACAACCTGCTCGGCCCCCATCCCGGGCGGATGCCCTTTGACCTCGTGCTGTGCCGCAACGTGCTGCTCTATTTCGATCGCACCACCCGGGCGCTGGCCTTCGAGCGGCTGGCGAGCGCGGTGCTGCCCGACGGGCTGTTGATGCTCGGCGCGGGCGAGACCACGGTGGGCCATACCGAGCGCTTCGTGCCCAGCGCCCCGCGCGCCAGCTTCTTCGAGCCAGCCGCGGCACCCACCGAGGCGCTGCGCCGGCGCCAGGCGTGATCGCCGCGCCCCCGCGCCGCACAACCGGGCACGGCGCTTTACCCTTCCTTAGCCGCCGGGCCTTACAAGCGGGTAGCGGAACAGCGCGGCGCGTGGCTGCGCCCTTTTTGCGGGATGACCCACAGGTGATCACGGCAAAGCCACCGCTGGCACTTCCGGCCTGGGGCCTGATGTTCCTGCCGATGGCAGGGGCGAGCCTTCTCACCGGCCTGTTCGTGCTGGGGGTGAGCTTCAGCAACCGCCTTGCGATCATCTCGCCCGCCCCGCTGCTGATCGCCGGGCTGCTCATCTATGCCGCGCTGCTGTTCCTGCTTGGCCGCAGCGGACTTGCCAATATCCGCGCGCTCGAGGTGCGCGCCGTCACCGATCCGCTCACCCTGATGCCCAACCGCCACGCGCTGCACGAGGAGATCGAGCGGCTCTCGCGCGGCGAGGCCGAGGTGGCGCTGGCGGTGATCGATCTCGACAGCTTCAAGCAGGTCAACGACCACTATGGCCATGCCGTGGGCGACGCGCTGATCGCCCGCTGCGCCGAGGCGATCCGCGAGGTGTGCGGCAGGGAAGCGCGCTGCTACCGCCTCGGCGGCGACGAATTTGCCGCGCTGATGAGCGGCAAGGTGGCCGGCACCATCCTCGAGGGCATCTGCCGCACCCTGCTCGATCGGCTTTCCAGCCCGATCGTGCTCGATGGGCGGCACATCGCCGTGGGGGCGAGCATCGGCCTTGCCCGCTCGACCGCCACCGCCCGGGTGCCCTCATCGGAGATGCTGCGCCGGGCCGACGTGGCGATGACCATGTCCAAGCGCGGCGGGCGGATGCGCTGCACCTGGTTCAACGAGAGCTTCGACCGCCGCCGCGAGCGGATGCGCGAGATCGAGGAGGAGATCCGCGCCGGGATCGCCGCGGGCGAGTTTCGCCTCGCCTATCAGCCGCTGGTGAGCGCCGAGAGTGGGCGGATCGTCGCGGTCGAGGCGCTGCTGCGCTGGGATCGCGGCGCGCGCGCCCCGCTGGGCCCCAATATCTTCATCCCGGTGGCCGAGGATTCGGGCCTTATCAACCCGCTCGGGGCCTGGGTGCTGCGCCAGGCGGTGTGCGACGCGCGCCGCTGGGAAGGGATCACGCTCGCGGTCAACATCTCCGCCGCGCAGCTGCGCAACGCCGAGTTCCCGATCAAGCTCGGCGAGGTGCTCGAGGAAACCGGCTTTCCCCCGCACCGACTCGAACTGGAGGTGACCGAGACCTGCCTGGTGCTCGATCCCGAGGTGGCCGAGCGCACGCTCGATGTGATCCGCAGCTTCGGGGTCAGGATCGCCCTCGATGATTTCGGAACCGGCTATGCCTCGATCGGCTTTTTGCGGCGCTTCCGCTTTGAGAAACTGAAGCTCGATCGCAGCCTCGTCGAACTTGCCGGGGTGGACGAGGCCAGCCGGGCGATGATGCTCTCCTCGGTGGCACTCGCCCGCGCGCTCGACATGGGGGTGACCGCCGAAGGGGTAGAAACCGAGGACCAGGCCGAACTTGCGCGCCTGGCCGGGTGCGACCAGCTCCAGGGCTGGCTCTATCACCGGGCGCTGAGCGCCGCCGAGATCGACCGGTTGATCGACGCGCAGGAACGCGCCGCCCCCGGGTCTGGCGAGGCCGGCGGCACGGCATCGGCATGAGCGCGCTCGGCGACATCGCCATCGATCTTGCCGCCGAGCGCGTCGCGGCCGCGCCGGCCGCACCGCGCCGTGGCCCGCTCGGCCGGCTGCGCGCCTGGTTTGCGCGGCTCCCGGTCGGCGGCAAGGTGGCGCTGTTCCTCAATCTCAACCTCGTCTTTGCCCTTGCTGCCGGCCTTTTGGTGGTGCGCGGCCATGGCGAACTGGGCGAAAGCGACGAGCGCATCCGCACCGCGCACCAAGAGGCGCTCCAGGCCGAACGGCTGATGGTGCAGCTGAGCGAAGGCCAGCGCCATGCCGAAGTGCTGGCGGCGGGCGCCCCCGGGGCTGACCGCGCCCGCGCCGCACGCGCCGCGCTCGATCGGGCCGCGGCGCTGGCGAACGCACTGGCCGAAACCCTGCCGCAGCAAAGCCCGCAGGCCTATGATCGCCTCGCGCTGATCCGCGAGGGAATCGCGGATGTCAGCCGCCAGATCGCCGCCTTCGATGCGGCGGAGGCCGATCCTGCGGCGCGGCGCCGCATGGCGCTTGAACTGGCGGCGACCAGCGGCATAGTGGCCGAGGCTGGCAGCGCGCTTACCCAGCTGCTCGGGCAGGAGGTCGCATCGGCCAGCGCCGCCGGCGAAGCGCTGCTGGCGCGCCTCTTTACCCTCTGGATCGGGCTTGGCGCGGTTCTCGTCGTGCTCACCCTGGTCGCGCAGCGCTATGTCCACCGCCAGCTTGGCGGCACGATCAAGGCAATTGCGGCACAGATGAGCCGGATCGCCGCCGGCGAGCGCGGGGTGGCGATCAGCGGCACCGCGCGCGAGGACGAGATCGGCGCAATCGCACGCGCCACCGAGGTGTTCCACCAGGCAGGCGTAAGGCTCGAGCAAATGAGCGAGGAACGCGCCGCGCGCGCCCGCGCCGAGCTTGACGAGCAGGCCCGCCTGCAGCTGGTGCGCGAGGAAGCGCGGATCGCCCGCGAGCGGGTGCTCACCCAGATCGCCGACCAGTTCGAGCGCAGCCTCGGCGAAGTCGTCACCGGCGTGGTCGCCGCGGCGGGCCAGCTGCAAGCCACCGCCAGCGCCATGGCCGCCACTGCCGAGCAGACCAGCCTATCGACCGCCGCGGCCGAAGGCGCGATGGAGGAGGCCCACCTCGGCGCCACCGCAGCGGCGGCGGCGAGCGACGAATTTGCCCTGTCGATCGGCGAGATCAGCCGCCAGGCTGCTGCCTCGGCCGCGCTGGCGCGCGAGGCGAGCCTTGCCGCGCGCGAGGCCGACAGCACCATCGGCGCGCTCGCCACCTCGGCCGAGGAAGTGGGCCAGATCGTCGAGCTGATCCAGTCGATCGCGCGGCGCACCAACCTGCTCGCGCTCAATGCCTCGATCGAGGCGGCGCGCGGCGGCGAGGCAGGCCGCGGCTTTGCCGTGGTGGCGAGCGAGGTCAAGGAACTCGCCAACCAGGCGAGCCGCGCCACCGATGCGGTGGCCCAGCAGATCCGCGCGATGCAATCCACCACCGGTGCCAGCGTTGCCGCGCTGCGCGCCATCGCCGGGCAGATCGCCAGCCTCGAGAGCAGCGCCATCGCCATCGCCAGCGCGGTCGATCAGCAATCGGTGGCGGGGCACGATCTGGCGCGCAGCATCGATATCGCCGCGCGCGGCAGCGAAAAGGTGGCTGGCCACATCGCCGAGGTGCGCGGCATGGCGCTTGGCACCGGCAGCGCCGCCGCCGAGGTGCTCGCCAGCGCCTCCAGCCTCGAGGTGCAGGCCGCCAGCCTGCGCCAGCAGGCCGAGACCTTCCTCGCCGGGGTGCGCGGCGCCTGAAACTGCCCTGCGCCGGGCTGAAAAAGCGCTCCCGAATCAAGTTTTCGGAAAGGATTTTCGTTCACATTTGCGCGCAGCAAACCTCGGGGGAACGCGTAATGAACATGATGAGCTGGCAGGCGCAGCGCGAGGAACGGGCGGTACCCGATTTTGTCCGGCAATTGCGCAGCGAATCCGCACAGGCTGAAGCCAACGAGGCAGCGCCCGTCGCCGGGGCAGAGCGCACCACCCTGCTCGAGCGCTTTGCCTGGTTCCGCAACCTGCCGCTGGCGCGCAAGATCAACACCATTTTCGGCACCTTCCTTGGCGTGGGCCTGTTGATGGCACTGGTGCTTGGGCTGGGCCTTGGCGAATTGTGGCAGCGCTACACCACCTCGGCCCGGCTCCAGGAAGCGCGGGTGATGGCCGGGCAGATCGAGGCGGGCGCGGCCGAGCTGCGCCACGATTCGCTGCGGGCGCTCTACCAGCGCAGCGCGGCGCTCGATGCCGCCCAGCGTCGCAGCGAAAGCGCGCTCGCCACAAGGCTCGCCGCGCTCGAGACGAAGCTCGGCAGTGATGCACCCGAATTTGCGCCCCGCGTGGCGGCACTGCGCGAGGGGCTGGCCACCTTCCAGGCGCGCTATGACGAAGCCCGTGAGGCCGCGCGCAGCGGTGAGGGACCTGGCCGCGCCGCCGACAGCATGGCCGAGGCGGGCCGCGCGCTCATCACCGCGAGCGCTGGCCTGTCGGCCGCGCTTTCGGCCGATGCCGAGGCGCGCGAGGCGCGCGGCATCGCCTATTTCTTCAACATGATCCTGATCCTTGCGGTGATGGCGGTGTTTGGCGGGGGCGTGCTGCTGCTTGGCCTTGCCTATCTCTCGCGCGATTTCTCGCGCCGCATCGCCGAGATCACCGATGCCATGACGCGGCTTGCCGATGGCGACCGCAATTTCGAGCTGGGCGGCGAGGAGCGCCGCGACGAGATCGGCGCGATGGTGCGCGCGATCGCGCTGTTCAAGCGCGCGAGCAAGCGGCTCGAGGCCTGGGCGCGCGAACGCTCGGAAAAGGCCGAGCAGGAATTGCAATTGCAGCAAGAGCGCGAGCGCGAGCGGCTCGAGGCCGAGGCCAAGCGCGCCGCGCTGCTCGACGAGGTGGCGCGCCAGTTCGAGCGCACCGTGGGCGAGGTGGTGAGCGGCGTCGCCGCAGCCTCGAGCCAGCTCCACACCACCGCCACGCGCATGGCCGAAAGCGCCGAGCAGGCCAGCCGCCGCACCAGCGAAGCGGCAAGCGCGATGGAGGAGGCCAATGCCGGGGCCACCGCCGCGGCCGCGGCGAGCGATGAATTTGCCCTGTCGATCAGCGAGATCAGCCGCCAGGCGGCTTCCTCGAGCGAGCTTGCCCGGCTTGCCACCCTGGCCACGGGCGAGGCCGACGAGACGATCTCGGCGCTCGCCGCCTCGGCCGAGGAAGTGGGCCAGATCGTCGAGCTGATCCAGACCATCGCCCAGCGCACCAACCTGCTGGCGCTCAACGCCTCGATCGAGGCCGCGCGCGGGGGCGAGGCGGGCCGCGGCTTTGCCGTGGTGGCGAGCGAGGTCAAGGAACTCGCCATGCAGACCAGCCGCGCGACCGAAAAGGTGGCCGAGCAGATCCGCGCGATGCAATCGAGCACCGGCGCCAGCGTGAAGGCGCTGCGCGCCATTGCCGGGCAGGTGCGCGAGCTTGAAGCCACCGCGGTTTCGATCGCCACCGCGGTCGATCAGCAATCGGTGGCCGGGCGCGATCTGGCGCAGAGCATCGATCTGGCCGCGCGCGGGACCGAGAAGGTCGCCAGCCACATCGAGGACGTGCGGCAATTGTCGCTTTCGACCGGGGCGGCGGCAAGCCAGGTGCTCGCCAGCGCCAACGAGCTCGAGGCCCAGGCCGGCCACCTCAGCGAACAGGTGCGCGGCTTCCTCAAGACCGTGCGGGCAGGGTAACGCGGGACGGCGCGCGGATCAGAACCGCGCCGCCAGCTCCTCCATCGGGACTGTCAGGAATTTCGTGTGTGGGCGGGCATAATGGGTAAGAAGGAGTCCCACTATGTCTCGACGCAAAGAACCTGTGATCCCGTCTGATTTGCTGGATCAACTTTTGGCTGGCGGT
>JBKBHR010000002.1:51674-355350 GCA_046297575.1 Erythrobacter cryptus | reverse complement strand
AGGGATAGGCCTCTCGCATCGCTCCGGCCGGCTCCGGCGCCTTGCGTCTTTCGCTTCCGAACCCGGCGCGCTTTCTCGCACCAATCCTCGCCTTCAACCTTGCCTCTGGCAGGTCTGGCGGACAGGGTGGGATTCGAACCCACGGTAGGCTTGCACCTACGGCGGTTTTCAAGACCGCTGCCTTAAACCACTCGGCCACCTGTCCTGTGCCTCGGCTGGCTAACGCCAGAGGGCGGTATTGTCACCTGCGGTGACATCTCCGGCGCCTTGCAGCGCCTGCGACTCCAAGACCGCGGCCTTGAACCAGCCGGCTATCTGTCGATGCGCATTAGCGCCGCTAGCGCGATGCCGCGGCATTGTCATCCACCTTCGCTCTCCAAGGGCTGACAAGCGCAATCCGGTTGTTGGGAATTCAGTCAAGCTGTGACATCCCTTGGGCCATGATTCCCCGGTTGCTTCCCGCCATCGCGCTGGCCCTTGCTGCGCCCACCGCGCCGCCCGTCTCGGCGCCTGTGACCGCGCAGGCGGCTGCTGACCTGCCCTTCGATGCCTATCTCGAGCTGCTCAAGGCCCGCGCCCGGGCCGAAGGTGTGAGCGAGGCGACCATCGAACGCATGACCGCAGGGCTCACCCCCAATCCAAGGGTGATCGCGCTCGATCGGAACCAGCCCGGCAGCGCCACCACCCGCGGCTATCCGCCGATGGCCGACTATATCCGCACCCATGTCGATGCCGCGCGGATCGGCGGGGGGAGGGCGGTCTATGCCCAAAGCCACAGCACGCTTGCCGCAATCGAGGCACGCTATGGCGTGCCGGGGCCGATCCTGGTGGCGATCTTCGGGCACGAGACCAGCTATGGCCGGGTGAAGGGCGATTTCGATCTCGCCCGCAGCCTTGCCACGCTTGCCTGGGAAGGGCGGCGGCGCGAGCTGTTCGCGGGCGAATTCGTGGCGCTGATGAAGGTGGCCGAAAAGGGCTATGACCGCGCGCAGCTGGTCGGCTCCTATGCCGGGGCCTTCGGCAATCCGCAGTTCCTGCCCAGCGTCTATCTGCGCCTTGCGAGCGATGGTGATGGCGACGGGCGCGCGGATATCTTCACCAACCGCGCCGATACCTTCGCCTCGATCGCCAACTATCTGCGCGATGCCGGCTGGCGCGCCGGTGAGCCCTGGGGCGTACGTGCGCGCGTACCGCCGGGCTTCGACATGGCGAGCCAGCGCAGCCGGCTCGTCGCCCCCCAATGCCCGCGGGTGCACGAGCGCTTCAGCCGCTGGCGCACCATTGCCGAGTGGCGCGCGCTTGGCATCGAGCCCATGGTCGGCATTGGTGATGACGTCATGGCCTCATTGTTTCAGCCCGACGGGCCGGGCCAGCCCGCCTGGCTGCTCACCGGCAATTTCCGCGCCATTCTCGAATACAACTGCTCGAGCTATTATGCGCTGAGCGTCGGCCTGCTTGCCGATGCCATTCGTGATTGAGCCCGGCGCGTGCCTCGCCAAGGCAGCGCCGCGGCGATATAGCGGGCGCGTGTCTGCCATGCCCCTGATCCTGCGCCTGCTTGCCCCCTTGCTTGCCCTTGCCGCCCTCGCGGTGCCCGCCCGGGCTGCGCTGCCTGATCCCGGCGTGCTTGTGCCGGCCCTTCCCACGGCACAGGAGGCGCCGGTGG
This sequence comes from Erythrobacter cryptus, assembly GCA_046297575.1. Lineage (GTDB taxonomy): Bacteria > Pseudomonadota > Alphaproteobacteria > Sphingomonadales > Sphingomonadaceae > Erythrobacter > Erythrobacter cryptus_A. The sequence continues at coordinate 353,684 of JBKBHR010000002.1, read as the reverse complement.
CCATGCTGGTCGATCTGTCCAGCGGGCAGGTGCTGCACGCGCGCGACCCCGATCGGCGCTTCGTCCCGGCCTCGGTCACCAAGGTGATGACGCTCTATCTCGCCTTCGAGCTGATCGCGGCGGGCAGGCTCGATCCCGACCAGGTCTTTGCCATGAGCCCGGCGCTGGCGCGCGACTGGCGGCGCAAGGGCTCGACCATGTTTCTCGAGCCGGGCGAGCCGGTGCGGGTGCACGATCTGCTGCTCGGCATTGCCAATGTCTCGGCCAATGATGGCGCCGCGGTGCTGGCCGAGGGCGCCACCGGCTCGCTCGCCGCCTGGACGGCGGCGATGAACCGCACCGCCCGAGCGCTGGGGATGCATGGCAGCCATTTTGCCACGCCCAATGGCTGGCCCGATGAAGGGCGCACCTTCACCACCGCGCGCGATCTCGTGACGCTCGCCCGCGCGCTGGTGACACGCCACCCGGACAAGCTGGGCTATTACATCGGGCGCGCCGGCTTTGCCTACAAGGGAATCGCGCAGGTCAATCACGATCCCATGATCGGCCGCGTGCCGGGAGCGGACGGAATCAAGACCGGCTTTACCAACGAGGCGGGCTTCACCTATCTCGGCACCGCAGCGCGGGATGGCCAGCGGCTGGTGCTGGTGCTCGCCGGGGTGGAGAGTGGGCGGCTGCGCGCGCGCCTTGCGCGTGCCTACACCGAATGGGGCTTTGCTGCCTTCGATCACCGCCTCCTGTTTTCGCCCGGCCACGTGGTGGGCAGCGCGCGGGTGCAGGATGGGGCGGCCCGCCATGTGAGGCTGGTGGCGCGCGGGCCGGTGGCGATCAACCTGCCGCGCGGGCAAAGCCCGCCGCTTACCGCCGTGATCCGCTATGACGGGCCGCTGCGCGCGCCGATTGCCAAGGGTGAGGAGATCGCGGTGCTTGAGATCACCGGCCCCGGCCTTCCTCCTGCGCGCATTCCGCTTGTCGCCGCCGAAGCGGTTGCGAAGGCCGGGCCGCTGGCGCGCATCCGCAACGCGCTGCTGGAGCCCTTTGCATGAGCGCAGCGCGCGGCATCTTCATCGCCTTTGAAGGTGGGGAGGGGGCAGGCAAGTCCACCCAGGCGCGCCTGCTTGCCGAAGCGCTGCGCGCGCGCGGTCGTGAGGTCGTCACCACCCGCGAGCCGGGCGGCACGCCGGGCGCCGAGGTGATCCGCGACCTGCTGCTCGCCCCGCCGGGTGAGGGCTGGGGGGCAGAGGCCGAGGCGCTGCTCTTTGCAGCGGCGCGGGCCGATCATGTCGCGCGGCTGATCCGCCCGGCGCTGGCGCGCGGCGCTGTGGTGGTGTGTGACCGCTTCGTCGATTCGAGCCGGGCCTATCAGGGCGCGGCGGGCGGGCTTGGCGATGAGGCGATCTGCGCGCTGCACGCCTTTGGCAGCGGCGGCTTGCGGCCCGACCGGGTGATCCTGCTCGAGGTCGACGAGGCCGCGCTCGCCGCAAGGCTCGCCGCGCGCGACGGAGCGCACAGCGATGCGATCGGCGGGCGCCCGCTCGCCTATCACCGCAAGGTGGCCGAGGCTTTCCACGCCATGGCGTCGCGCGATCCTTGCGGCTTTGCCCGGATCGAGGCGAGCGGCACGCCCCAAGCGGTCCATGCCCGCGTGCTCGATGCGCTCAGCGATCTTCTCGGCGGGGAGGAAGCGTGAGCGCCTGGCCCAACCATGCTGAGCCCTGGCGGCAGTGGCGCGAGGCGCTTGCCGGCGCGCGGATGCACCACGCCTGGCTGCTCGCGGGCAAGGAGGGGCTGGGCAAGCGCGACTTTGCCCTTGCCGCGGCGCGGGCACTGGTCGCCGAGCCGGGAGTGCCGCAGCCGCCGGGCGAGCATCCCGATATCATCACCCTCACCTATGGCCCCAAGGACGACAAGGCCGCGCGCGACATGGCCGAAGGCAAGCCCTTCGAGCGCGCCCGCTCGATCCGCATCGCCCAGATCCGTGCGATGCAGCGGCGGCTCGTCACCCGCCCGAGTCTGGGCAGCCGCCGGGCGATCATCGTCGATCCGGCCGATGATCTCGAAAAGCCCGCGGCCAATGCCCTGCTCAAGAGCCTCGAGGAGCCGCCCGCAGGCACTTTTTTCCTGCTCATTTGCCACCGCCCGGCCCGGCTCTTGCCGACCATCCGCTCGCGCTGCCGGATGCTGCGCTTTCCCACCCTGAGCGCACAGGAATTGGCCGCGATGCTCGAGGCTGAGGGGCTGGGTGCCGATCCGCAGGCGATCGCCGCCGCACAAGGCTCCTTCGGCGTGGCGCGGCGCTTTGCCGAGGAGGAGCTTGGCCCGGTGGCGCGCGCGATCGACGCGCTGATCGGCAGCGGGGATACGGGCCTTCAGGGGCGCGGCGAGCTTGCCCGGCTGATCGGCCCGCGCCCCGCGCGCGAGCGGGTGCAGGCAGTGCTCGAGCTTGCCCAGGCGCTGGTCGCCGCGCGGGCGCGCGCCACTGCCGACGATGCCCACCGCCTGAAGCTGATCGAGACCCATGCGGCGCTGGTGAGGCTCGCGGCTGAGGCTCCCACCGCCAATTTCGATCCCGGCCTGCTTGCCTTCGAGATCGGCGGCTTGCTTGTCGCAGCCGCCCCGGCTAGCGAACCGGCCCATGGCTGACACCCCCTTCTACATCACCACCGCGATCAGCTATCCCAATGGCAGGCCGCATATCGGCCATGCCTACGAAGCGATCGCCGCCGATGTGATCGCGCGCTATCACCGCCTGGCCGGCCGGCCGGTGCGGTTCCAGACCGGCACCGATGAACACGGCCTCAAGATGGCACGCAAGGCCGCCGATCAGGGCCTTGCCCCGCGCCAGTTGGCTGATGAAATGTCTTCCTATTTCAGGGAGATGTGCGATCGACTGAACGTCTCTTATGATCGTTTCATCCGCACCAGCGAGCCCGATCATCACCGCGCCAGCCAGGCGCTGTGGCAGGCGATGGCGGAAAACGGCGATCTCTATCTTGATCGCTACGAGGGCTGGTATTCGGTGCGCGACGAGGCCTTCTATGACGAGGCCGAGCTGGTGCCGGGCGAGGGGGGCGAGAAGCTCTCCCCGCAAGGCACGCCGGTGGAATGGACGGTGGAGGAAAGCTGGTTCTTCCGCCTTTCGAAGTATGAAGGCCAATTGCTTGAATTGTTGAAGCAGCCCGGCTTTCTCGAACCGGCAAGCCGGCGCAACGAGATGATTGCCTTTGTCGAACAGGGGCTGCGCGATCTGTCGGTCAGCCGCACCTCTTTTGACTGGGGGGTGAAGGTTCCGGGCAGCGATGGACATGTGATGTATGTGTGGGTCGATGCGCTCACCAACTACCTCACCGGGCTGGGCTATCCCGACGAGACCGAGCTGATGGCGCGCTTCTGGCCGGCGAGCCTGCATCTCATCGGCAAGGATATCGTGCGGTTTCACACCATCTATTGGCCGGCCTTTCTGATGAGTGCGGGGCTGCCGCTGCCGCAGAAGGTGTTCGGCCATGGCTTCCTGCTCAACCGCGGGCAGAAGGAATCAAAGTCGCTCGGCAATGTCACCGATCCGCTGGCGCTCGCCGAGCGCTTCGGGGTGGATGCCTTGCGCTACTTCCTGATCCGCGAGGTCGCCTTCGGGCAGGATGGCAGCTATTCACCCGAAGCCATTGTGCAAAGGGCCAATGGCGAGCTGGGCAATGCCTTTGGCAATCTCGCGCAGCGCACGCTCGGCTTTATCGCCAAGAACCTCGATGGGCGGCTGCCACAGCGCGGAGCGGAAAGCGCGGCGGATCGCGCGCTCCTCGATGCGGTGGCGCGGGCGACCGAGAGCGACATGCCCGAGGCCTTCGCGGCGCTGGCGCTGCAACAGGCGGTCGAGGCCTGGCTCCAGGCGGTCTTCGCCTGCAACGCCTATATCGATGCCGAGGCACCATGGACACTGCGCAAGACCGATCCGGCGCGGATGGAGAGCGTGCTGGCGACGCTGTGCATCGCCATCGGTCGCCTCGCGGTGGCGATCAGCCCGGTGATCCCGGCGAGCAGCGCGCGGCTGCTTGACATGCTGGGCGTGCCCGAGACGGAGCGCGGCCTTGGGGGGATCGCCGCCGATTGGTATGGCGAGCTCGCCGGCAGCGGCCACGTGATTGCCCCGCCGACGCCGCTGTTCCCCCGGCTGGAACTGGCACCAGAAGAAGCATGAGCCGCAGCAATGCTGGTCGATAGCCATTGCCATCTTGAATATAAGGGTCTCGTCGAGGATCAGGCGGGGGTGCTCGCGCGCGCCCGGGCCGCAGGCGTGGGGGCGATGCTCAACATCTCCACCCGCCAGGGCGAATGGGACCAGGTGATCGCAACCGCGGCGCGCGAGGCGGATGTCTATGCCAGCGTCGGCATTCACCCGCACGAGGCCGATGCCCACCGTGATCTCGGGCGCGGCGCGCTGCTTGCGGCCACGCAGCACCCGCGGGTGATCGCGATCGGCGAGACGGGGCTCGACTATTATTACGATCATTCCGACAGAGAGGCGCAGAAGGCTCTGTTCCGGATGCATATTTCGGTTGCGCGTGAAACCGGTCTGCCGGTCATCATCCACACCCGTGATGCCGAGGAGGACACCTATGCGATCCTCGCCGAGGAGCAGGGCGAGGGGGCCTTTCCGGCGCTGATCCATTGCTTCACCGCCTCGGCCGACTTTGCCGAGAAGGTGCTGGCGCTGGGCCTGTTCATTTCGCTTTCGGGCATCGTCACCTTCAAGAATGCCAAGACCTTGCAGGAGGTTGCGAGAACCATTCCTGAAGATCGGCTGCTGATCGAGACCGACAGTCCGTTCCTCGCGCCGGTGCCGCATCGGGGCCGCGTGTGCGAGCCCGCTTATGTTGCAGACACCGCCCGTTTTCTCGCGTCCCTGCGCGGGACCGATGCGGAGACCCTGGCAGCGCAGACCAGCGCCAATTTCTTCGCGCTTTTCCGAAAGGCCCGGGCGTGAAGCTGGTGATGCTCGGCTCGGGCACATCCACCGGGGTGCCGCGGGTCGGCGGGCCTGACGGGGTGGGTGACTGGGGGGCCTGCGACCCGGCCGAGCCGCGCAACCGCCGCACCCGGGTGTCGATCCTGGTCGAAAGCGCCGAGGGGCGGCGGCTCTTGGTCGATACCTCGTCCGATTGCCGCGCGCAGCTGCTCGCCAACCGTATCGCCAGCATCGACGCGGTGTTCTGGACCCATGACCATGCCGACCACTGCCACGGCATCGACGATTTGCGGGTGCTGCGCTATGGCCGCGCCGCGCCGATCCCGGGGTTCGCTTCGGCTGAGACCGTGCGGCGGCTGCGCCAGCGTTTCGGCTATGTCTTTGCCGCGCAGGATGGCTATCAGGCGATTTGCGCGCTCGACACGCTTGATCGGCTCAAGGTGATCGCCGGCTTTGCGGTGGACTGGTGCCAGATGCCCCATGGATCGGGCGAGACCACCGGCTATCGCTTCGAAGCCGATGGTAAGTCTATCGCTTATGCCACTGATTATAGTGCGATTACGCCCGAGATGGTGGATCTCTTCGCCGGCGTTGACATCCTGGTGAGCGATTGTCTGCGGCGCGAACCGCATCCCACCCATGCCCATCTGGCGCTGGCGATCGAGCTGGGTGAGCGCGCGGGGGCCCGCCACCTGGTGCTGAGCCACCTCGACAAGAGCATGGATTATCGTACGCTGTGCGCTGAAGTGCCCGATTTCGTGATCGTCGGCCATGACGGGCTGGAGCTGGTCGCGTGAGCGGCGAGGTGCTCACGATCATCACCGGACTTGCCTGGCTGTTCTTCGCCGCGAGCGCGCTTGCATCTTATCGCCTCGGCTGGAGCCAGCTTGTGCGCATGGCGCTGGTGTGGATCGCGATTTTTCTCGGGCTGCTGTTGGTGGTGGAGGCCGTTGCGGCGCCACCGGGCCTTTCGCCATCCTTGGTATATTTTACATAATATATATTATCCATCTTGGGGATCGTCATGTCCGCGCACTCCTCCCAATCCCCTGAAGCTCCCGCGGCTGCGGTTGCCCGCCTGCTTGCGATCATGGCCCGGCTGCGCGATCCGCAAAGTGGCTGCGCATGGGATCTCGCGCAGGATTTTGCCAGCATTGCGCCATATACCATCGAGGAAGCCTACGAAGTCGCCGATGCCATCGCCCGCGGCGACATGGCCGATCTCAAGGACGAACTTGGCGATCTGCTGCTCCAGGTGGTGTTCCACGCGCGCATGGCCGAAGAAGCCGGCCACTTTGCCTTTGCCGATGTGGCCGCGGCGATCAGCGACAAGATGGAAGCGCGCCACCCCCACATCTTCGGCTCTGAAGGCGGCAGCATGGACAGTGCGCGCTGGGAAGATCTCAAGGCCCGCGAGCGCGCCGCCAAGGGCACGACCAGCGCGCTCGATGGTGTCGCACTCGCGCTGCCCGCGCTGCTGCGCGCGCAAAAATTGCAGCAGCGCGCCGCGCGCACCGGCTTCGACTGGCCGGATCCCTCAGGCGCCGAAGCCAAGATCGCCGAGGAGATCGCCGAGCTGAAGGCGGCAGGCAGCGATCTCGAAAGATTCGAGGAAGCCGGCGATCTGCTCTTTGCCGTGGTCAATTTCCTGCGTGCCCACGGCATCGGCGCCGAGGACGCGCTGCGCGCCGCCAATGCCAAGTTCGAACGCCGCTTCCGCGCGATGGAAAGCCTTGCCGGGCCCGAGGCTTTCCCGAAGCTCTCGCTCGAAGCCCAGGAAGAATTGTGGCAGAAGGTCAAGAAAGCCTGATAAATTTCAGGAAAGTCTTGAGAACTGTCCCAATTCCTTCGGCTTGAGCCGCACCCGCAAGCGGCGCAAGGGGCCATCCACCTCGCTCTCGCCCGCATCTTCCTCAGCCAGCACTTCGCCATGGGCGTGAAGCCATGCGATCCGCCGGCCATCGGCAAGCGGTACGGTGAGGCTCACCTCGCGCGCTGCGCCAGTCAGCAGGCGCGCAAGCTCGGCCTCGAGCCGCTCCACCCCCTCCCCCGTTGCCGCCGAGACCAACACCGCCCCCTGCCCCGCGGCGGCCTCGGCCAGTTCGGCCCGGGCCGGTTGTGGCAGAAGATCGCACTTGTTCCACACCTCGAGGATCGGAACCGTCCCCGCCCCGGTCTCGCGGTCTGCAACGCCAAGATCGGCGAGCACCTCGATCACCTGCTTCTTCTGCGCCCCGTGGCTCGGGTTGGCCATGTCGCGCACGTGGCAGATCACATCGGCGGCAGTCACTTCCTCGAGTGTGGCGCGAAAAGCCGCCACCAATTGCGTCGGCAGATCGGAGATGAAGCCCACGGTGTCGGACAGGATCGCCTTGTCCACCCCCGGGAGGCTGATGGCCCGCATGGTCGGATCAAGCGTGGCAAAGAGCAGGTCTTCTGCCATCACCTGAGCGCCGGTGAGACGGTTGAACAGGGTGGATTTGCCGGCATTGGTATAGCCAACCAGCGCAATCACCGGCCAGGGCGCCCGCTCGCGCCGATCGCGGTGGAGCTTGCGGGTCTTGCGCACCTGATCAAGCTCGCGCCTCAGGCGCGCCATGCGCTGGCGGATCATCCGCCGGTCAGCCTCGATCTGGGTCTCGCCCGGCCCGCCGAGAAAGCCGAAGCCGCCGCGCTGGCGCTCAAGGTGGGTCCAGCTGCGCACCAGGCGGCTCTGCTGATAGTCGAGATGCGCCAGTTCCACTTGCAGGCGCCCTTCGGCGGTGGCGGCGCGTTCGCCAAAGATCTCGAGGATGAGGCCGGTGCGGTCGATCACCTTGCGTTTCAGCCGATCCTCGAGATTGCGCTGTTGGATCGGGCTGAGCGCACCATCGACGATAACCAGCTCGGCCGCGTGAAGTTCGCAACAGGCAGCGATATTGGCCACCTGGCCCGAGCCGAACAGGGTGTTGGGCTGCACCCGCCGCACCGGCAGGATCGCCGCATGGACAATGACGAGGCCAATCGCCCGCGCCAGCCCCTCGGCCTCGGCGAGGCGCTCGGCGGGTGCCAGGTCATGGTGCTGGGTGCGGATATCCGGGCACAGCACAAGAGCCCGCGCCCCGCGGGTCACCTCATTGGCGTGGTCAGCGGAAAAGCTCAGTCGTCGGCCCCATCATCGCTTGCCGGCGCGTCATCATCGGCAACGGTGAGATCGACCGGCGCTGCGGGCTGGATGGTCGAGACCGCGTGCTTGTAAGCCAGTTGCACTGCCCCATCACGCTCGAGCAACATGCAGAACAGGTCATAGGCGGCGATCCGGCCCTGGAGCATCACGCCGTTCACGAGGAACATCGTCACCTGCACCTGCGCCTCGGCGACGCGGCTCAGGAACACGTCCTGAAGCAGCCGCTGCTTCTTGCCGCCTGCCGGGGCGATGAACTGCGCCGGATCGAGCGCCTGGCCGGGCATGATCGTGCTGATCGCGTGCTTATAGACCAGCTGCGATTGGCCATCGCGGCGCAGCAGGATCGAGAAATTGTCAAACCAGGTGACGATCCCCTGCAGCTTCACGCCCTTCACCAGGAACATGGTGACCGGCACCTTGTGCTTGCGCAGCAGGTTGAGAAAGGCGTCCTGCAGGTTGCCGGGCCGCGCGCCAGGGCCGCTGGTGCCGGGCCCGGGGCTGGTGCGCGCTTCGGCCGCTGTCGCGGCACGCGCAACCGGACGGGGAGAGAGTGTTCGTCCGCTGGCCATCGTCTAAGCTCCTGTTCTTGGCGGCCGCCCTTGCGGTCCGCAGGTCAAGCGAGCCGTCCACCAAGCCCGCCATGAATGCATAATGGCGACTCGAGCCGGCTGCGACAAGGTGTCATTTTGCCGCGACTTTGCCGCGCGGCGCTGCGCGCTTACCCCTCGCCGTCACGCCGGTCGGCCATGCCGAGCAGCTTCAATTTGCGGTGCAAAGCCGAGCGCTCCATCCCGATGAAGCTCGCGGTCTTGGAGATATTGCCCGAGAAGCGGCGGATCTGGATCGCCAGATATTCGCGCTCGAAGCTCTCGCGCGCCTCGCGCAGCGGCACGCCCATGATCGCCGAGAGGCTCTCGCTGGCAAGCGCGATCTGCCCGCCGATGATCTCCGGCGGGAGCATGTCCGGCTCGATCGTGGTCAGCTTCTCGCGCGGGGTCATGATGATGGTGCGCTCGACCACGTTCCTCAATTGGCGGACATTGCCGGGCCAGTCGTATGCCTGGAGCGCGGCGATCGCCTCGGCCGAAAGTTCGGGCGGGGCAAGGCCCTGGTCGGTGGCATAGCGGGTGAAGAAGTGCTCGGCGAGCGCGGGGATGTCGTCGCGCCGCTGGGCGAGCGAGGGGATGGACACCGGCACCACGTTGAGCCGGTAGAACAGATCTTCGCGGAAGCGCTTTTCCGCCATCTCCACGCTGAGATCGCGGGTGGTGGAGGAGACCACACGGACATCGACCCCGATCTGGCGGGTGCCCCCCACCCGCACGAAGCTCTGGTCGGTGAGCACGCGCAGGATGCGCGCCTGGGTGGACAGCGGCATGTCGGCGATCTCGTCGAGATAGAGCGTGCCGCCGTCGGCCAGTTCGAGCAGGCCCGGGCGCACCAGCTTGCCGCCCGATTCCTCGCCGAACAGCTCCTGCTCGAAGCGCTCCGGGGTGATCCGGGCGGAATTGACCAGCACGAAGGCATTGTTGGCCCGCGGGCTCCAGGCATGGAGCAGGCGCGCTGCCACTTCCTTGCCCGCGCCGGGAGGGCCGGAGATCAGCACCCGGCTGCCGGTGCCCGCCACGCGCTTCAAGGTCGCGCGCACGGCGTTGATCGCGGGCGAATTGCCGGTGAACTCGGCATTGCCCCAGCTGCCTTCGCGCAGCCGGCTGTTCTCGCGCCGCAGCCGCTCGGTCTCGGTGGCGCGGGCGACCAGCAGCAGCAGGCGCTCGGCCTCGAAGGGCTTCTCGATGAAGTCCATCGCCCCGCGTCCGACTGCGGCAACCGCGGTGTCGATATTGCCGTGCCCGGAGAAGATGATCACCGGAAGATTGGGCTCGCGCGCCTTGATCGCATCGAGCAGTTCGAGCCCGTCCATCGGGCTGCCGTGGAGCCAGACATCGAGCAGCACCAGGCTCGGCCGGCGCTCGTCGATCGCGGCGAGCGCGGCGGTGCTGTCCGCCGCGGTGCGGCAGACATAGCCTTCATCGCTGAGCACGCCTGCGACCAGTTCGCGAATGTCGCGCTCATCATCGACGATCAGGATTTCAAGCGCCATCGGCTCATTCCTCGGATTCGTGGAAGGGTGTGGGAACAGGCGCGCTCATGCGCCACCTGCCTCGGGGGGCTGGGGGTTGCGGGCGAAGCGCAAGGTGACACGGGTGCCGCCACTCGGGGCGCTGGCAAAGCTCATGTCACCGCCGTGTTCATCGACGATCTTGTTGACGATCGCGAGGCCCAGTCCCGTGCCCTTTTCGCGGGTGGTGACATAGGGCTCGACGATCCGCTCACGGTCGGCCGGAAGACCGATGCCATTGTCCTCGATCGTCACGCTGATCGTATCGCCATGATCGCTCAAGCTCACCGCGATCTCACCGGCATAGGCGCCCTTGGCCTCGGCGGCGCGCGCCTCGACCGCTTCGACCGCGTTCTTGAGCACGTTGGTCATGGCCTGGCCGAACTGGTGGCGATCGCAGCGGATCTCGCGGTCAGACAAGCCCGAAGCGTTCACGCTGAAGGCGATCCCGGTATGCGCGACCTCCTGTAGGAACACCGCCTGGCGCACGAGATCGAGCACGTCCTCGTCGCGGAACACCGGCTTGGGCAGGCGGGCGAAGGAGGAGAACTCATCGACCATCTTCCTGAGGCCCCCCACCTGGCGCACGATGGTGTTGGTAAGGTCGTCAAACAGCGCCTGATCGGTCGCGTCCACCTGGGTGCGATAGCGGCGCTTGAGGCGCTCGGTCGCGAGCTGGATCGGGGTGAGCGGGTTCTTGATCTCGTGCGCGATCCGCCGCGCCACATCGGACCAGGCCGCCTGACGCTGGTCGAGCAGCTGGCGGGTGATATCCTCGAAGGTGATCACCTGGCCCTCGCTTCCCGGAGCCACCTTGACCGCGAGGGTCAACAGTTCGCTCCCCTTGGCATGGGTAATGATCGCGCGCTCCTTGCCCTCGCTGATCAGCCGGGCCAGCTCGGGCGAGAGCGTCTCGAGCGACTGGCCGATCATCCCACCGCCCGCAGCCCGGCTGTCCTCCGGCCCGAGCAGCCGCTGGGCGGAGGAGTTCATCAGCGTCACCTCGCGCGCGGCGTTGACCGAGATCACCCCGGCGCTCACCGATTCGAGCACCGCCTCGGTGAAGGCGCGGCGATCATCGATCTGGCGGTTGGCATTCATCAACGCTCGGGTCTGCTTTTCGAGCTGCGCGGTCATGCGGTTGAACGCGCGGTTCAACAGCCCGATCTCGTCGGCCCCGGTGCGCCCGTCGATCCGCAGCGCGAAATTGCCCTGCCCCACCTTGCGCGCCGCGGCGACCAGATTGGTGAGCGGCTCGACCTGGCGGTCGGCAAAGCGCAGTGCAAACCAAATCGCCATGCCCACAAGCAGCAGGCTCACCGCCACCAGAGCAATGTTGAAGCGCAGCTGTAGCGTCCGCGCATTGCCGGTGAGCCGATCATAGGCGGCGACGATCGATTGCGCGCGCGACCAGGAATTGAACATCGTCTCTTCGGTGGTGCGGGCATTGTAGAGATAGATCCCGCTCACCGGATCGATCGGCACCAGCGCCTCGATCCGCTCGGGACTGCCCACGACCACGGCAAACTCGCCCTTGTCGAGCCGCGGCAGCGCAGCGCGGCTGAACGCCAGCGGGCTGTTGTCCTTGGTGAGGTTCAGGATAGCCGCGGTGCGCAGGGAGCCATCGGCCATGCGCTGGAGAATGGCGCTTTCGGAGATCTCGCGCGCCTGGGCCTGATAGGCATAGAAATCGGGAAAGTCGGGATCGGTGATCGGCACCCGCGCAAGGATGTCGCGCATGTCGGTGGCCATGGTGATGGTGTTCTGTTCGACATCGCGCTGATTGGCGTCATAATAGTTCTGCGCGAGAGCATTGGCGTTTTCCATCAGCCCGCGCGATTCATCGGAAAACCAGAAATCGACACCCGACTGGAACAGAAAGGCGGCAAAGCCCGCCACCAGCAGCGTAGGCACCGCCGCCACCAACGAGAAGAAGAACACCAGACGCACATGCAGCCGCGCGGTGCTGCCCGCGGCGCGGCGCAGCGCGAGGCGACGCCCGATCAGCACCAGCAGCGTCATTGCCGGCACCAGCGTTGCCATCAGCAGCACCGAGACCTGCATCGTCGGCAGGAGATCGTCGGGCCGGGCGGAACGGTCATAGGCGGCATAGGTCGCCGCCACCGCTGCCACGAGCGCCACAACGCAGGCAACCTCGAGCCAGAGAAAGACATTGGCCCGGCGCGCCGCCACCAGCGCACGCCGCCACCAGCGCGGCGGGTGCCGGGTGGGCGGAGTGGGCGCGCTGGGAGCGGGGCGGTGCATAGTTGCCACTTTACAACAGCGGTGTGGCATTCATGCAAGGACAAAGTGTTGCCTGCCCGCCCCTGCCGCACCGATGCGCGGTGCGCTCAGGAGGTGGCGAAACGATCAGGCTCCAGCCCCAGCTCGCCGATCCGCTTGCGCAGGGTGTTGCGGTTGATCCCGAGCAGCTGGGCCGCGCGCAGCTGGTTGCCCCCGGTGCGCCCGAGAGCATATTCAATCAGCGGCTTCTCGAAGGCGGCAAGCGCACGGTGATAGAGCGCTCCGGCAGGCGGCGCCTCGACGGCGAGCCAGGCGCTCAGCGCCGCGCCAAAGCCGCTGGCGGGCTCGCCCGGCTGCCCAGCGGGGGCGATTTCCGGCCCGATGATGTCGCGCACCGCCGCGGCATCGATCCGCTCCTCGCGCGCCATCAGCGCCAGGCGATAAACGACATTGCGCAGTTCGCGCACATTGCCGCGCCAGCTGCGCGCCTCGAGCAGGGCGATGGCATCGGCGGTGAGATGCCGGCGCGGCAGCCCATCCTCGGCCGCCTTGATGAGAAAGTGCTGGGCCAGCGCGGCGATGTCCTCGCGCCGCTCTCGCAGTGGCGGCAGGTGGATCGGCACCACGTTGAGGCGATAGAACAGATCCTCGCGAAAGGTGCCGGCGGCGATCATTGGCGCCAGATCGCGGTTGGTGGCGGCGATGATCCGCACATTCACCGCGATTTCCTGCCGTCCGCCTACCCGGCGGATGCGCCCCGATTGCAGCGCGCGCAGCAACCGGGTCTGGGCCTCGGCCGGCATGTCGCCGATCTCGTCGAGAAACAGCGTGCCGCCATTGGCCTGCTCGAACTTGCCGATCGCCTGGGCGATGGCGCCGGTAAAGGCGCCCTTCTCGTGCCCGAACAGCTCGCTTTCGATGAGATCGGAAGGGATCGCGGCGGTATTGACCGCGACGAATGGGCCGGTGCGGCGGTTGCCAAGCTCGTGGATTGCCTCGGCCACCAGCTCCTTGCCGGTGCCGCTCTCCCCGGTGATGAGCACGGTAAGGTCATTGCGCAGCACCCGGGTGATCATCCGGTAAACCGTCTGCATCGCCGGACTGCGCCCGACCAGCGGCATGGTCTCGCCCGTGCCCACGGGCGCCTCGCCCGGCTCGCCCCCATTCGTGCGCGCGCCCGCCGCCTGGCGCACCGCCTGCACCAGCTCGTCAAGGTCGAAGGGCTTGGGGAAATATTCGTAGGCCTCGCTCTCGCTCGCCCGCACCGCGGTGTCGAGCGTGTTCTGCGCTGAGAGCACGATCACCGGCATCTCTGGGGCGCGCGCACGCACCTTGGCAAGGCTCGCCAGCCCATCGCCATCCTCGAGGACGACGTCGGTGAGCATCACCCCGAACTCGCGCTGCGCCAATTGCCGGTCGCGCGCTTCGATGCTGGTGCAATGGGCGATGGCAAAACCCTCGTCCTCAAGCGCGGCAATGATCACCATGGCAATCGCCGGATCGTCCTCGACCAGCAGGATCGGCAGACGGTTGGGCATGGGCTCAGGCCACCTCGGGCGCCTGCGGCAGGTGCAGGCGGAAATGGGTGAGCCCGGCGCGCGCATCGCGTTCATGGCTGACATTGCCGTTCATATCGCGCACCAGCTTGCGCACCAGCGACAGACCCAGCCCCTGGCCCGAAGGCTTGGACGAGACGAAAGGCTCGAACACGTGGTCGCGCAGCGCCGGATCGATCCCGGGGCCATTGTCGGTGACGGTGATCTCGATCGGCAGCGGCACCGCCCGGCCATTGCGGATGGCACTGAAGGCCAGCCCGCTGACGAAACGGGTCTGCACCGTGATCTGCCCCGCCCCGCCTTGGTCAAGCACCGCGTCGCGGGCGTTGGAGAGAAGATTGATGAGCACCTGCTCGAGCGCGTCGCGATTGGCCAGCACCGGGGGGAGCGAGGGGTCGAACTCCTCGCGGATCTCGATCGCCTCACCCGCGGCTTCGGCGGCGCGCAGCGTTGCCACCGCGGCGCGCACCGCCTCGTGCGGATTGCAGGGGGCAACCGGCCCGGTGCGGGTGCTGCCCAGCTGCTGCATCCGATCGATCAGTCGGGCGATGCGGTCAACCTCGTCGGTGATCATCCGCGCCAGCTTGCGATCGACATGGGGCAGCTTGCGGGCAGCCAGCTGGGCGGCACCGCGGATGGCGGCGAGCGGGTTCTTGATCTCGTGCGCCAACACCACCGGAGCGCCGAGCATCGCCTCACCGCTTCCCGGGGCCGCGCTGTCATCGTGCCCCAGTTGCGAGATCGTCACCACCCGCCAGCCCGGATGGTGCGGCAGGGGCGAGACCGTGAGGTTGACCCTGAGCTCGTTGCCCGAAAGCCGCACGGCAAGATCGCGCACCACCAGCCCTTCCTCGCCCGCCGCAAGCCGCGCCTCGACCCGGGGATCGAGCGGGCCGAGCCGGTCGATGAGGCGAGTGCCGATGAGGCGACTGGCGCTGGTGCCGATCAGATCCTCGGCGGCGTGGTTGACCTCGCGGATAGCGCCCTCATCGTCGATCAGCAGCAGGGCGAAGATCAGCCCGGCAATCTGCGCACGGGCATCGGGGTGGGCTGGCTTCCGGGTCTCGGGCGGTTCGGCCGGATGGGTCGCCACGGCTCAGGCTGCCTCGCGCAGCAGGAAGGGTTCGTAGAAGCGCGCGATCTCGCCCAGCACCGCGTCCGCATCCTCGAGGAAATTGACCCGGTTGCGAAACTCGGCCGAACCGTGCAGCCCCTTGGTGTACCAGCCCAGGTGCTTGCGCGCCATCTTCACCCCGGTCTCGCGCCCATAGTGATCGAGCATACGCTGATAGTGCTCGACCACCAGGCGATATTGCTCCTCGAGGCCTGGGCCAGGCAGGGCCTGGCCGGTGCGCCACCAATGCATCACCTGCGCGAGCAGCCAGGGCTTGCCATATGCGCCGCGCCCGATCATCAACCCGTCGGCGCCTGAAAGCTCAAGCGCGCGGGCGGCATCGGCGATGGTGCAGATATCGCCATTGACGATCACCGGGATGCGCACCGCCTCCTTGACCTTGCGCACGAAGGCCCAATCGGCATGGCCCTTGTACATCTGGTTGCGGGTGCGGCCATGGACGGTGACCATCTGCACCCCGAGATCCTCGGCGATCCGCGCAAGCTCGGGCGCGTTGAGGCTGTCATGATCCCAGCCCATGCGCATCTTCACCGTCACCGGCACCTTGACCGCTTTCACCGTCGCCTCGATCAGCCTGATTGCCAGCGGCACCTCGCGCATCAGCGCGCTGCCGGCATATTGGCCCACCACCTTGCGCACCGGGCAGCCGAAATTGATGTCGATGATCGCCGCGCCATTGCCTTCTTGCAGCTTGGCCGCCTCGGCCATGCTTTTCGGATCGCAGCCAACCAGCTGCATCGAGACCGGCTCCTCGATCCGGTCCCAGGCGGATTTCTGGCGCGACTGGCGGGTTTCGCGGATCGCCGCCTCGCTCGCCACCATCTCGGTGACGTTGAGGCCCGAGCCATAGCGCCGCACCAGGGTGCGGAAGGGCAGGTCCGTCACCCCCGTCATCGGCGCCAGCAGCACCGGCTCGGCCACGCACACCGGGCCGATGGCGATGGGCCGCAGGGGCGGAGGGGTGGGAAGCGCGGTCATGCAGGAAACTTGCCTAAAATATGGGCAGGCGCATAATGGATTGCCCAAGGCCCGTCCAGACCCTAAGCGAGCCGCTGCGATGGAGACCGCCGCCACCCTTCCCGCCTTTGCCGCCGTGGTCGTGGCGGCCGGCAAAGGCCTGCGCGCCGGCGGGGATACCCCGAAACAATTCAGGATGTTGCGCGGGAAGCCTGTGCTGCTGTGGTCCATCGACAGCCTCGTGCGCGCGGGCGCCGATGTGATCGTGGTGGTGGTCAGCCCAGAGCATGAGGACGCCGCACGCCAGGTGTTGGCGGGCGCCCCAGGCGTGCGGATCGTCCATGGCGGGGCGACCCGGCAGGAATCGGTGCGCGCCGGGCTCGAGGCGCTGGCGACTTGCGCGCCCGTGCGCGTGCTGATCCACGATGCCGCGCGTCCCGATCTGCCCCATGGCGTTATCGCCCGCCTGCTCGCCGCACTCGCGCACCATCCCGGGGCGATCCCGGTGCTGCCGGTGGTGGACAGCCTCGCACGCGACGAGGGCGGGCTGATGGCGGGCAGCGCCCCGCGCGAGCACCTGCGCCGGGTGCAGACCCCGCAGGCCTTCCGCTATGATGCGATCCTCGCCGCGCACCGGGCGTGGGAGGGCCCGGCCGATGCCGGAGATGATGCCCAGGTGCTGCGCGCGGCCGGGGGCATGGTGGCGCTGGTCGAGGGGGACGAGCGGCTCAAGAAGATCACCTTTGCCGAGGACCTGATGGACGAGACCGCCCTTCCCCCCTGCCGCATCGGCCAGGGCTTTGACGTGCACCGCCTTGCCCCGGGCGAGGAACTGTGGCTCGCCGGGGTGCGCATTCCCCATGATCACGGGCTGGTCGGCCATTCCGATGCCGATGTCGCGCTCCATGCCATCACCGATGCGGTGCTGGGTGGGATCGGGGCGGGCGATATCGGCACCCACTTTCCGCCCAGCGATCCGCAATGGAAGGGTGCGCGTTCGGGGCGCTTTCTCGAACATGCCGTGGGCCTCGCCCGCGCGGCGGGCTATGTGGTGGGCAATGTCGATCTGACGCTCATTTGCGAGGCGCCCAGGATCGGCCCTCACCGCCCGGCGATGCGGGCCGAGCTGGCGCGCCTCATGGGCGTCAATGAAGCTGCGGTCAGCATCAAGGCCACCACCACCGAAAGGCTCGGCTTTACCGGCCGCGGCGAAGGCATCGCCGCCCAGGCCATCGTCTCGCTTCTGCGCGCAACCTGAGGAACCCTGCCATGACCCGATCGCTCCTTGCCCCCGTGCTTGCCTTTGCCGCACTCCTCACCGGCGAGGCCGCTGCGGCACAAACCCAGGCCTGTGTCGCGCCCGCCGATCTCGGCGACGGCGTGGTCTATGCCATGCCGATCGCCTATGAGGCGGTGCGCAGTGCTTGTGCCAACCGGCTTGCGCGCGATGGCTTCATCAGCGCCCGCGGCGAAGGCTTCATCACCCCCTTCAGGGCCCGGCAGGACGCGGCCTGGCCCGGCGCCTTCCGCCTGCTCAAGACCTTCATGGCGAGCGATCCGAAGAATGCCGGCAATGGCGGGCCGGATATGCTCGCCATGCTCTCGTCCATGCCCGAAGATGCGCTGCGGCCCTTCGTCGATGCCATGATCGGCCAGCTCATCGCCGAGGAGATCAAGGGCGATGATTGCAGCCGTATCGAGCGCGGGGCGGAACTGATCAGCCCGCTGCCGACCGAGAATGTCGGCGGCCTCATCGCCTTCATTGCCGAAATGGCCGATCTCAAGAACCCCTCGATCTGCCCGACCGCTGCCGGCGCGCCGAGGAAGTGATGGCGGCCCACCTTCTGCCTGACGACATCGCCACGCTGGCCGGGCGGGTGATTGCCGAGAATGCCGCCGCCGGGCGCGTGGTGACTCTGGCCGAAAGCTGCACCGGCGGACTGGTGGCCGCGGCGCTGACCGAGATCGCCGGCTCCTCAGCGGTGCTCGATCGCAGCTTCGTGACCTATTCGAACGAGGCCAAGATGGAGATGCTGGGCGTCGCCGCAGACATCATCGAGACCTTCGGCGCGGTCTCGGTGGCCTGCGCCTGGGCGATGGCGAAGGGCGCGCTCGAGCGCTCGAAGGCCGATGTGGCGGTGGCGATCAGCGGGATTGCCGGGCCTGGCGGTGGCACCGCGCAAAAGCCGGTCGGAACGGTGGTCTTTGCCCGCGTCACCCGCGAGGGTGAGCGCGAGCCCGAGGGCGAGCTGAGGTTCTTCCCCGGCGGCGACGGCCCCGATGGCCGCGCCGCGATCCGCCGTCAGGCAACGCTCTGCGCGCTCGAGCTGCTGCTGCCATAAAGCTGCGCGGCGCGCGCCTCGAAGGCCTCCACCATCTTGCGGAAGGCCTTGTCGAAATATTTCCCGGCGAGCTTTTCGAACAGGCGGTTCTTGAAAGTGAAATCGACCATGAAGTCGATCTCGCAGCTATGGGCATCGATCGCCCGGAAGGTCCAGACATTGTCGAGATCGCTGAGCGGACCATCGACATAGTGGACATCGATCTCACGCGGGCGGGTCTTCTTCACCCGCGAGGTAAAGCTTTCGCGGATCGACTTGAAGCCCACCACCATGTCAGCCAGCATCTCGGTGTCCGAATTGCTGCGCACCCTGGTGGCGATCACCCAGGGCAGGAACTCGGCGTAGCGCCCGACGTCCGCCACGAGGTCGAACATCTGTTCGGCGCTGTAGGGCAGGCGGCGGGTCTCGCGGATGCCGGGCATCAGGCGCCTGCCATCGCTCCGCTGCGCGCCAGCCTGGCTTCGCGCGCCGCGCGCATCTGGGCAAAATCCTCGCCCGCGTGATAGCTCGAGCGGGTGAGCGGGCTCGAGGCGACCTGCAGGAAACCCTTGGCCCGCGCGATCGCGCCATAGGCGGCAAAGGCCTTGGGGGTGACGAATTCCTCGACCTTGGCGTGTTTGGGCGTGGGCTGGAGATATTGGCCCATGGTGATGAAATCGACATCGGCGCTGCGCATGTCGTCCATCACCTGGTGCACCTCGAGCCGCTGTTCGCCAAGGCCAAGCATGATCCCCGATTTGGTAAAGATCAGCGGATTGTGCGCCTTGACTTCCTCAAGCAGGCGCAGCGAGGCATAGTAGCGCGCGCCCGGGCGGATCGTGGGATAGAGCCGCGGCACGGTTTCAAGATTGTGGTTGTAAACGTCCGGCCCCGCCGCGCAGATCATCTCAACTGCACGGCGCATCTTGCCGCGGAAATCGGGAGTGAGGATCTCGATCGTGGTCGTCGGCGTGGTGCGGCGCAGCGCTTCGATCACCTTGACGAATTGCGCAGCGCCGCCATCGGGCAGGTCATCGCGGTCCACCGAGGTGACGACGATGTGCTCAAGCCCCATCCGCGCCGCGGCGATGGCGACATGCTCGGGCTCGAGCGGATCGACCGCGCGCGGCATCCCGGTCTTGACGTTGCAGAAGGCGCAGGCGCGGGTGCAGACATCGCCAAGGATCATCACCGTGGCGTGCTTCTTGTTCCAGCATTCGCCGATATTGGGGCAGGCGGCCTCCTCGCACACGGTGTTGAGGTTGAGCTCGCGCATCAGCCGCCGGGTCTGATGATAGCCCTCGCTCACTGGAGCGCGCACGCGGATCCAGTCGGGCTTGCGCTGGCGCGCGGGGCGCGCTTCGGGCGGCGGCGTGCTGGCAAGATCGTTCATGGGTGCCATTTAGGCGCCAAGCCGCCCTGCCGCAAGCGCGGCGCGGCGCCTTTCGCCGGGGCGCCGGCCCTAAGCAAAAGCGCGCGCCGGATCGCTCCGACGCGCGCCGTGCCTTGGTCCGGGATGTGCTGGCTCAGCCGCCCGCGGCCGCAGCGCCCTGCTGCGCGGCATAGGCCGCCCACAAACGGGCAACAGGAAGCCGCGCGCCCCCGACCTTGGCGAGCGCCTCGCGCGCTCCGGCGATGTCGCCGGTGCCGATCAGCGCCATGCCGAGCCGGGTGAGCACATGATCGCGGTCCACCCCGGCCATGCCGAGCGCCTTCTGATAGAAGCCCGCCGCCTTGGCATGATCCCCATTGCTGAGGAACACATCACCCGCGGCCACCACGGTGCGCAACTGGGCATTGGTGGCATTGGCATCGCGCTCGAGCCCGGCCATGTCCGCCCTTTCGGTCCCAGCCCGCTCGCTTGCAAGGCGATACTGGTCATCGACGAAGCTGTCCGATCCGCGCGGGATGGTGCCATTGGCATAGGCCTCCTCGATCACCGCCTTGACTTCACCCGGCAGACGCCGGGCATCGGCGGATTCGATGTAGGAAATGTAGTCGTTCTTGCCCTTGAAGGTGCCGATCTTGCGCCCGAGGCGCAGCAGATCGAGCAGCGGCTGGGACTCGAAATCATTGAGGTTGCGGGTGAGGTTGACCGCGTCACGCCAGCTGTCAGGCGAGGGATAATCGGTCACCCAGCCCGCCGCGAATTCATAGACTTGCGGCACGATCTCGTTGGTATAGGCGACCGAGACCGCACGGCGATACCATTTCAGAGGCACCTCAATGCCGGCGGCCTTGTTCGCGGCGATAAGGTCGGCAAGGTAGGCGAGCCCTTCGGCATAGCGTTCCTCGCTGAAGTATAGCTCGGCATAGTTGAGCCGCAGGTCATCGGTCGAGGCCGAGGGTGAGCTGAAGCCCAGATCGATGCCGCGCTGGAGATAGGCACGGGCACGCTCAAACTCGCGCCGACCGGCGGTGATCTGAAAGCCTACGACGTTGAAGCGGGCCGCATCGGCCTGAGGCGCCTTTTCGCTCGCCAGGATCAGGTCAACCCCCTGCAACTGCAGCAATTCATCCTTGCCGGTGATTCCGGCGTTGAACATCATGATGCCGAGCGCGTATTTCTCGTCCGCCGAATTGGCGAGCGGCACCATCGCGAGCATCTGCGGCTTGATGGCCGCGACATCGACATCCGGGGCCTTGAGCGCCTTGTCGAGCGGCTGATAGGCGTCAACAAAAGGCTTGGAGAAGACAGGCTTGGCCGCGCCCTTGGGCTCGTCCTTCTTCTTCTGCGCCATGGCAGGATCGGCAAGGCCGGGCACAGTCAGCACCGCCCCGCCCGCAGCAAGCGCAAGCGCAAGGGCGAAGTGACGGGCAAGACCGGCCGAGCGGTGGCGAAGCGAAGTGGGCTTGATCACGGGGTCCTCCAGCAAATACCCGGCAGAAAGACCCTCAGGGCGCCTCCTGCCACAATGATGCCGCAGCCTTTGAACGGCTCACGACCAATTTGCAATCGCCGCTAGGCGGGCGGTGCTGAACCGGCTTTGAATGGCCACCCGCCGCGGGCATGGGCGCATCAGCGCATATGTGGAAAAATTGGCGGCGTTCGCGGCCTGTTCCGTGGCTCTAGTGGCGAAATCACGGCCAAGCTCCTACATGGGAGGGGACCCGGCCGCCCGCGGCCGCACGGCGCCGCAGCGCGGCGCATCGAACACGAACAGAAACGGCCCCAGCCTTGAGCGACGACACCGATATCCTCGATTCCCCCGCCCCTGCCCCGATGGGTGCCTTCGACCGCATCGACATCGTCGATGAGATGAAGTCGAGCTATCTCGACTATGCGATGAGCGTGATCGTCTCCCGCGCGCTGCCCGATGTGCGCGACGGGCTGAAGCCGGTTCACCGCCGCATCCTCTTTGCCAGCCAGGAAGGCGGCTTTGTCGCCGGGCGGCCCTATCGCAAGAGCGCCAAGATCGTCGGCGACGTGATGGGCAATTATCACCCGCATGGGGATGCGGCGATCTATGACGCGCTCGCGCGCATGACCCAGCCCTGGTCGATGCGCCTGCCGCTGATCGACGGTCAGGGCAATTTCGGATCGATGGATCCCGATCCCCCGGCCTCGATGCGCTACACCGAGGCGCGCCTTGCCCGGGTGGCGAGCGCGCTGCTCGACGATCTCGACAAGGACACGGTCGATTTCCAGGACAATTACGACGGCAGCCGCAAGGAACCGACGGTGCTGCCGGCGCGCTTTCCCAACCTGCTCGTCAACGGCGCGGGCGGGATCGCGGTGGGCATGGCCACCAACGTGCCGCCGCACAATCTGGGCGAGGTGATCGATGCCTGCCTTGCCTTCATCGACAATCCGGCGATCACCTCGGAGGAGCTGATCGAACATATCCCCGGGCCCGATTTTCCCACCGCGCCGCTGATCCTCGGCACCCAGGGCGCGCGGGCGGCCTACACCACCGGGCGCGGGTCGATCCTGATGCGCTGCCGCCACGAGATCGAGACCGGCCGGGGCGAGCGGCAGAGCATCGTCTTCACCTCGATCCCCTACCAGGTCGGCAAGGCGACGCTGGTGGAAAAGATCGCCGAGGCGGCCAAGGACAAGCGGATCGAGGGGATCGCCGATATTCGCGACGAATCCTCGCGCGAGGGCGTCAGGGTGGTGATCGACCTCAAGCGCGATGCCACGCCCGAGGTGGTGCTCAACCAGATCTGGCGCCACACCCCGGCCCAGGCCTCCTTCCCGGCGAACATGCTGGCGATTCGCGGCGGGCGGCCCGAGGTGCTGACCCTGCGCGACTGCATCGCCGCCTTCATCGCCTTCCGCGAGGAAGTGATCACCCGGCGCACCAAGTTCGAGCTCGCCCGGGCGCGCGAGCGGGCGCATATCCTGCTTGGGCTGGTGGTGGCGGTCTCCAACCTCGACGAGGTGGTGGCGATGATCCGCGGGGCGGCAAACCCGGCCGAGGCCCGAGCCCGGCTCCTCGCCAAGGAATGGCCGATCGGCGAGATCGCGCCCTATATCCGCCTCGTCGAGGCGATCGAGCCGAGCGCGGCCGAACTTGGCGGCGTCTATCGCCTGTCCGAGCGGCAGGTGCGGGCGATCCTCGAGCTGCGCCTCCACCGCCTCACCGCGCTGGGGCGCGACGAGATCGGCGACGAGCTCGCCGGGCTGGCCCGCGCGATCGAGGAATATCTGGCGATCCTCGGCAATCGCGCGCGGCTATACGAGGTGATGCGGGCCGAGCTTGCCGAGATCAAGGCGACCTACGCCACCCCGCGGGTTTCCGAGATCGCCCCGCCGGTCGAAGGCTTCGAGGATGAAGACCTGATCGAGCGCGAGGAGATGGTCGTCACCGTCACCCATGATGGCTATATCAAGCGCACCGCGCTTGCCGCCTTCCGCGCCCAGGGGCGCGGCGGCAAGGGCCGCTCGGGCATGGCCACCAAGGACGAGGATGCGGTGGCCGAGCTGTTCGTCACCTCCACCCATAATCCGGTGCTGTTCTTCACCAACACCGGGCGGGTCTATCGCCTCAAGGTCTGGAAGCTGCCCGAGGGCGGGCCGGCCACCAAGGGGCGCCCGATGGTCAACCTGCTGCCGCTCGGCCCCGAGGAGCGGATCACCAAGGTGCTGCCCCTGCCCGAGGACGAAAGCTCATGGGCACGGCTCCACATCGTCTTTGCCACCGAGCAGGGGATGGTGCGGCGCAACGCCATGGATGCCTTTGCCAACATCCCGACCGCGGGCAAATACGCCATGGGCTTCGTCGAGGGTTCGGGCGACCGGCTGGTGGGGGTGGCGCTGCTCCGGGAAGACCAGCACATCTTCCTTGCCAGCGACAGCGGCAAGGCGATCCGCTTTGCCGCGACCGAGGCGCGCGAGACCAAGAGCCGCACCGGCATCGGGGTGCGCGGCATGAGCCTCAAGAAAGGCGGCAAGGTGGTCTCGATGGCGGTGCTCGAGCCTTTCACCGCCGATCTTGAAACGCGCGAGGCCTATCTGCGCGCGGCGCCGTGGAAGAACAATGATGCCGCCCCCACTCTGCCGCCCGAACAAATGGCAGCGATGGCGGCGGGTGAGGAGTTCATCCTCACCGTCACCGCCAATGGCTATGGCAAGATCTCCTCGGCCTATGAATACCGCGTCACCGCGCGCGGCGGTCAGGGGATCACCAATATCGGCGTGCCCGAGAGCAATCCGGACCGCAATGGCCCGGTGGTGGCGAGCTTCCCGGTGCGCCACGGCGCGCAAGTGATGCTGGTGACCGATCAGGCCAAGCTCATTCGCCTGAGCATCGATTTGCGCCACCTTGTCGAGGGCGGTTTTGGCCAGCCTCCCAGGGGCATCGCGATTTCGGGCCGCGCCTCCTCGGGGATCCGCCTGTTCAACGTGGCCGAGGATGAGCACATCGTCGGCGCGGCGCTGATCGATGCGGACGAGGCGGACGAGTCACCCGAAAGCGCGAGCGCCCCGCCCTCTATCTGACCGGTTGTTCGCCGCGCAGGCATTGCACGATCCCCGTGGCGATCATCACCTGCCCGGCATAGTAGAGCGGCCAGATCAGCAGATCGGGCAGCGGAGCCAGATCGAAGGCGCCCATGCGCGCAAAGATCAGCCAGTCGCTCACCACGAACAGCACCGCCCCGCTGCCGACGCGGTAGCGGGGATAGTGGCTCATCCACGCCGCCGCGGCCATGGCGCCGAGGAACAGCGCATAGATCGCCACCTCGCTGCGCGCGCTCAGCAGCCAGCTCATCAGCGGGGTGGCGACCAGCAGGCCCGCCCCGATCAGCTTCTGCATCGGTGAGGGGCGCGGGTGGCGGTTCCTGAGATAGAGCACCACCGCGACCACATGGGCCGCGGCGAAGAGCGCGCCGCCGGCACGAAAATCGAGCTCGATCGCCACATCGCCCGCCGCCGCAAGGGCGAGCGCGCCCCCCAGCAGCAACCCGTCGGCACGGTGGCGGCCCGCTGGCACGCGCAGCAGCACATAGACCGCGAGCAGGCCCACGGCCGACCCCTTGGCGATCAGCCCCCACAGGCCCTCGAACAGCGGATTGTCGCTGAGCACGTAATAGGCGCTCGCCGCGAGGATGCTGGCGAGCAGCCACGGTCTGCGCTCGATCAGCGCCTGGTGTGCCATCTTGCGCGCTCTCCTCACCTTGATGAAGCCCCGCGGGGCTTGCCGCGGCGCTATCATGCAATTAGCTGCCCGGCCATGGCGACAGCATCACCTGTGCACGACATCCACATCATCGGCGGCGGGCTCGCCGGCAGCGAGGCGGCCTGGCAACTGGCGCAGCGCGGCTTTCGCGTGCGCCTTTCCGAGATGCGTGGCAGCGGTGCCACCACCCCTGCGCACCAAACCGAGGGCCTGGCCGAATTGGTGTGCTCCAATTCCTTCCGTTCGGACGATGACACCAGCAACGCCGTCGGCCTCCTGCATCACGAGATGCGGATGCTCGGCAGCCTGGTGATGCGCGCGGGCGAGATCGCGCGCCTGCCGGCGGGCAGCGCCATGGCGGTCGATCGCGAGGTGTTCTCGGCCGAGGTGGAAAGGGCACTCGGCGCCCACCCCAATGTCACCATCGTGCGCGAACGCATCGATGCCCTGCCCGCTGCGGGGCCGACCATCATCGCCACCGGCCCGCTCACCGCGGAAAGCCTTGCCGCCAGCATCGTCAGGGTGACGGGGGCCGAGCGGCTCGCCTTCTTCGATGCGATCGCGCCGATCGTCTATCGTGACAGCATCGACATGAGCAAATGCTGGGTGCAATCGCGCTGGAACAAGGCAACCCATGCCTCGAACGAAGGCGGCGACTACATCAATTGCCCGCTGACGCGGGAGCAATATCTCGCCTTCCACAAGGGCTTGCTCGAAGCGGAAAAGACCAGCTTTCGCGAGTGGGAGAAGGACACGCCTTATTTTGAAGGCTGCATGCCGATCGAGGTGATGGCCGAGCGCGGGGTCGATACGCTGCGCTTCGGGCCGATGAAGGGCGTGGGGCTCGACAATCCCTTCGACCGCACGCCCGAATATCCGCAGGGCCGTTGGCCCTATGCGGTGGTGCAGCTGCGGCAGGACAACAAGCTTGGCACCTTGTGGAACATGGTGGGCTTCCAGACGAAGCTCAAATATGCCGAACAGATCCGCCTGTTCCGCACCATTCCGGGGCTGGAGAAGGCCGAGTTTGCCCGGCTCGGCGGGCTGCACCGCAACACCTTCCTCAACTCCCCGCAGGTGCTCGATCGCCAGCTGCGGCTGAGGGCCGCGCCGCATATCCGCTTTGCCGGGCAGGTGACAGGTTGCGAGGGCTATGTCGAAAGCGCCGCGGTCGGCCTTGTCGCCGGGCTGATGGCAGCAGCTGAGCTGGCCGGGCGCGCCTGGCAGCCGCTCCCGCCAACCACCGCGCTTGGCGCCATGCTCGCCCACATCACCGGCGATGCCGAAGCGGAGACCTTCCAGCCCATGAACATCAATTTCGGCCTCTTCCCGCCGCTGCACGAGATCGGCAAGAAGGCGCGCAAGGAAGCCTATACCGCGCGAGCCAAGGCCGATCTGGCGCGCTGGATCGCCGCCAACCGCGAGGTGGTGCCCACCTGAAGCCTCAGCACTTGCAGGCCGGTTTCTTCGGGGCGGGCTTGGGCGCGGTGGTGGCAAACTCCTGTGGGGTCAGGCGCCCGTCGCCGTCCTTGTCGGCACCCTCGAAGCGCTTCACCGTGGTCACCGCCCATTCCTCGAAGGTCAGGAGGTTGTTGCCATCGACATCGAGTGCGCGAAAGCCCGCGGTGCGGGTGGAGAGCATCTCGTTGCGCGAGATCACCCGGTCGCGATTGCGATCATAGCGGAAGAAGCGCTGTTCCTCGCGCGATAGTTCGCTCACCTCGGGCGGCGCCGGGCCCTTCATCGTGCCCGGATCGGCAATCGGCAACACCTCGGGATCGGTGATGGGCGCGGCGGGCGGTGGCGGCGGGGCGCGGCTCTCGATGCTGGCGCGGCCCTGCCACCAGAACAACCCGATGCCCACCAGCACCAGCGCTCCCAATGCTCCCAGCACGGCCTGCCGCATCGCTCTGCTCCCCGCGTTGCTGACGAGGTTTCTTGAATAACCGCAATCACCTCAGAAAGATAGCGCCCCTGAGCGCGCTCAGCGCGGCCGCCCTGCCTTCCATCAGGGGGCGCCCGCCCCGTGCCAGCGCGCGGCGCCCCAGCGCGGCGAGCACCGCAAGGCCGCGCAGCGCGGCAGGAAGGCGCGCCGGCCGCGCAGCCGCTGTCTGTCCCGCGGCCACCAGCACCGCGCGTTCGGCCGGATCGGAAACCGCGGCGGCGGCATCGGCCAGCGCCCACACCCGTGCCGCTGCCGCCACCGCTTCGGCCACGGCCGGCGGCGCCGCCTCGTTCGGCAACAGGGCAAAGAAGGCGGCGCGCTGGCGCGCGAAGGCCTCGGCCTCATCCGCTCCGATGCGCGGGGCGCTCACCAGCAGCTCCCAGCCATCGACCAGCGCGATCAGCCCCGCCTCGCGCCCGGCCCAGTGCTGGCCGGCGTTATCAAGCACGAGATCGCCGCGCGGGCGATCGGCGACCGGCTTGCCGAGCGCCTCGCGCCACCACGCAAGGCGCATCTGCCCCAGCATCGGCTCGCGTGTGCGCATCGCGATGCGCGCCAGACGCCGATCAAGCGCAAGGGCGGTGCCGAGCCGGGCGCGCAGCGGCGGCGGGCTCCAGGCGAGCGCCATCCGGGCCTCGGGCGGCAGAGCTTCAAGACTGGGGGAATGCACCCGGCGGCCTTTAGTGGTGCGCCCACAGGTTTGGCAAGCAAGCTGTCCTGCGGCGGGACATTGGCTGCCTCAATAGCTTGGTTTGCCGGCTTTAACCCGCTGTCAACCATGCTCTTTCGCGTTCCGCTTACCAGACTGGCCTATGCGCGAAAGTTGCATCCGGAATGGCGGCGCAGTCTTGCGCTGGGCCAGCGGGGGAAAGGCATCGATCCGATGGAGCAAGAACGGCACACGCAAGCGACCTTCATGCGCAGGCTGGCGCATGACACCACCGCCAATACGCTGGTGATTGCTGCCGCGGCGATGGTGCCGATCCTGGCGATGGTCGGCAGCGGCATCGATGCCAGCCGCTACTACATGACCGCTGCCCGGCTCCAGGCGGCCTGCGATGCGGGCGCGCTGGCGGCGCGCCAGGCGATGACCACCGCCACATTCACCACCGCGCACCGCCAGACGGGGCTCAACTTCTTTGACCAGAATTTCGAAGACGGCATCTTCGGCACCACCAACCGCCAGCGCGACTTTACCAGCAATGGCGATGGTGTGGTCCACGGCACCGCCAGCGCGCGGCTGCCGACCACGATCATGCAGATCTTCGGCTTTGACGACTTCAACCTCAGCGTCACCTGCTCGGCCGATGTCAACATCTCGAACACCGACATCGTCTTTGCGCTCGACACCACCGGCTCGATGAACTGCCCTGAGGACAATTTCACCAGCTGCCCCAACGGCAACAACAACAATGTCGAGGCGAGCAATTCGCGGATCCGGGCGCTGCGGATCGCGACGATGAACTTCTTCGACACCGTCAAGGCCGCAACTTCGCCGAGCGCGCAGGTGCGCTTCGGTTTCGTGCCCTATGGCCACAACGTCAATGTCATCAACGTCATCCCGCGCACGATGCTGGCAAGCAGCCACACCTATCAGTCGCGGCGCTGGATCAGCCAGCAGATCTCCTACCAGGCCGAGTGGATCCCGCGCTCGACGAGCAATCTTGGCACCACCAACACCTCGCTGCTGCGCTACAACAACAACTCCAACGGCACCGCCATTCCAAGCGAGAAGACCCTGTGCGAGACCACCAACCGCGGCACCTTCCGGGTTGGCGACGTGCTCTACGAGATCAGCGGCAACGTCTACACGCTCAACGCCTTCTCCGGCACCAGCACCGCTACCAACAAGGCGGGGTGCCGCGCGAACGTCCGGCGCATCCGCGAGGTCTATCGTTACGAGCCGCGCACCTTCGATGTCTCGGCCTTCCGCACGGGCGGCAACGTCGTCACCGACACCGGTGACCTCGGAGCGAATCAGACGCACACGTGGAACGGCTGCATCGAGGAGGCGGCGACGGTCAACACCGGCACCTGGAACCCGATGCCGGCCAACGCCTTTGACATGGACATCAATCTGGTGCCGACCACCGAGGCGCAGCGCTGGAAGCCCTCACTGCCCGACATCATCTATCGGCGGCAGAGCGGCAGCACTTGGGTGACGACGCCGATCGAAACCTTCACCACGATGAGCGGGCCGCTCTCTTATCGCTGCCCGGTCGCAGCGCGGCGGCTCGGGGATATCTCGCGTACCGATCTGCAGAACTTCGTCAACAGCCTCTCGGCGCTGGGATCGACCTACCACGCGATGGGCATGGTCTGGGCCGGACGGGTGATCTCGCCGCGCGGCATGTTCGCGGCGGACAACACCAGCGCGCCCAATGGCGATCCGATTGCCCGGCACGTGGTGTTCATGACCGACGGCCTGCTCAACGAGACCAATGTCCATACCTACACCCCTTGGGGCATGGAGTTCTGGGACCGGCGCGTCACCGATGCCGGCGACACGCTCCAGTCGCACGAGCGCCATGCCGCGCGGCTGCAGGCGGTGTGCGATGCGATCAAGCGCGAGAACATCACGCTCTGGATCGTCTCGATGAATCCGACGCTCACTCAGGAAATGATCAACTGTGCCTCTCCGGGCCGTGCCTATCGCGCCGTCAATGGGGCGCAGCTGAACGCCGCCTTCCAGGAAATCGCGCAGAAGATCGCCGCATTGAGGCTCACGTCATGACCGGCATTGTCTCTTTCCTGACCACGCGGATGCGGCGCCTCGTGCGCCACGAGGGCGGCGCGACCATCGTCGAATTCGCTTTCGTTGCGCCGGTGCTGATCATGATGCTGCTCGGTCTGTTCGACATGGCGCACAACCAATACACCAGCGCCATGCTCACTGGCGCCATGCAGAAGGCAGGCCGTGATCTCACGCTCGAGAACGCTGCGGGCAGACAATCGCAAATCGATGATCTGGTGCGTCAGCAGGTCAAGGTGGTGATGCCTGCTGGAGCCAGCATAAGCATCACCAAGCTCTCGCACTTCGATTTTGCCGATATTGGCGAGCCTGAACCGATCCTGGGGGACAACGGCAACAATCGCTGCGATCCGGGTGAGACCTATATCGACGTGAACGATTCGGGCGCATGGGAAGCCGATCGAGGCAAGACCGGGATCGGCGGTGCCCGCGACGCGGTGCTCTACACTGCCACGGTGCGCTATCGCCGCCTGTTCCCGGTCTTCGTGCTCGCGGGCATGTCGCCCGATGTTACGCTCAGCGCCTCGACGGTGCTGCGCAACCAGCCCTTCGACGAGCAGGATCGCTCGACCGTGACGAGGAATTGCTGATGGCGAACGTGGTTCAACGCGCGCTCCGCAGGGTCGTGTCGGTGCGGCGCACTTTCGGGCACCGCTTGGTTCGCAACCAGTCAGGCCTGGCAATGATCGAGTTCGCCTTCGCCATGCCGATCGTGCTCGGCATGGGGTTGATGGGCACCGAGACCTCCTACCTGGTGGTCACGCACCTCAGGGTCAGCCAGCTGGCCATGCAGGTTGCCGACAATGCCTCGCGGGTCGGTGACGATTCGGTGCTGAGCGCACGCAAGGTCTATGAGCGTGACATCGCCGAGACCCTGATCGGCGCGGAAAAGCTGGGCGAGGACATTCGGATCTTCGAGCGGGGTCGCGTGATCATCTCGAGTTTGCAGCGCAATGCCCAAGGTGGGCAGTGGCTCGCCTGGCAGCGTTGCCGGGGGGCCAAGGTTTACAACTCGGCCTATGGTCGCGAGGGTGACGGCAAGACCGGCACGGGCTTTCCCGGCATGGGCGAGCCGGGCCGACAGATCACCGCAGCGCCGGGCACCGCGGTGATGTTTGTCGAAGTCGCCTACGACTATCGCTCGCTCACCCCGGTGAACATCTTCGAAGGCAAGACGCTGACCTACACCGCCGCCTTCAACGTGCGCGACAACCGCGACCTGACCGGCGGGCCGGACGGTAACGGGCTTTACAGCGGCGGGCCGGTGGCCCGCTGCAACGTCTATTCGGCGGCGCGCCCGACCTGATCGAGGATCGGGGCGCCGCCGCGTGTCGGCCTAGCGATAGCACACCTTGCGCACCGCCGCGGCGATCCTCGCGGCATCGATCAGCGCGAGCTTCTCGAGATTGGCGGCATAGGGCAGCGGCACATCCTCGTTGCAGACCCTGAGCACCGGGGCATCGAGGTGGTCAAATCCCTCCTCCATGCACAGGGCCATGATCTCCGAGGCGATCGAGCAGGTCGGCCAGCCTTCCTCGGCGATGACGAGGCGGTTGGTCTTGGCAAGGCTCGCCAGCACCGCCTGCTTGTCGAGCGGGCGCAGGGTCCTGAGGTCAATCACCTCCGCCTCGATGCCCTCGCCAGCCAGCGCTTCTGCGGCTTCGAGCGCAAGGCCCACCCCGATCGAATAGCTCACGATGGTGGCATCGCGCCCCTCGCGCACGATCCGCGCCTTGCCGATGGGAAGCACATAGTCCTCCATCTGCGGCACATCGAAGCTGCGGCCATAGACCAGCTCGTTCTCGAGGAAGACCACCGGATCCTCGCAGCGGATCGCTGCCTTGAGCAGGCCCTTGGCATCAGCCGCATCATAGGGCGCGATCACGATCAGCCCCGGGACGCTGGCATACCAGGGGGCAAAGTTCTGCGAATGCTGCGCGGCCACGCGGCTCGCCGCGCCATTGGGCCCGCGGAACACCACCGGACAGCGCATCTGCCCGCCCGACATGTAATTGGTCTTGGCGGCCGAATTGATGATGTGGTCGATCGCCTGCATGGCGAAGTTGAAGGTCATGAACTCGACGATCGGCCGCAGCCCGCCCATCGCCGCGCCGGTGCCGATCCCGGCAAAGCCATATTCGGTGATCGGGGTGTCGATGACGCGCTTGGGGCCGAATTCGGCGAGCAGGCCCTGCGTGACCTTGTAGGCGCCCTGGTATTCGGCCACCTCCTCGCCCATCACGAAGACGCGTGGATCGCGGCGCATCTCCTCGGCCATGGCATCACGCAGCGCCTCGCGCACGGTGGTGCTGACGAAGGCGGTTCCCGAAGGAATTGCCGGGTCAGCCGCGGCAGCAGCAGGGGCGGCAGCCGGCTGGGCCGGGCGCGCGGGGCCCGCCGCTGGCGCCACTGCGCTCGCCGGTTGCGGTGCCGGCCCAGCATCCCGGGCAGGCACGGCCGCGGCCTCCCCTTCCCCCGCGATCAAGGCGATCACTGCACCGACCGCGACATCTTCGGTGCCAGCGGGCACGAGGATCTTCTCGAGCACGCCCTCGTCGACCGCCTCGAATTCCATCGTCGCCTTGTCGGTCTCGATCTCGGCGATGATGTCACCCGGCTCGATCCGGTCGCCCTCCTGCTTGAGCCAGCGCGCCAGCGTGCCCTGTTCCATCGTCGGCGAAAGCGCCGGCATCTTGAGTTCGATTCCCATGGCTCAATAGCTCCCCACCAGCACGTCGGTGTAGAGTTCGGACGGATCGGGCTCGGGCGAGGTCTCGGCAAAATCGGCCGCCGCGGCAACCTCGGCGCGGATCGCCTTGTCGATTGCCTTGAGCTCTTCCTCGCTCGTGCCGACGGCGAGCAGCACCTTCTTGAGGCCCTCGATCGGATCGTTTTGTTCGCGCTGCTCCTGCACCTCCTCGCGGGTGCGATACTTGGCCGGGTCGGACATCGAATGGCCGCGGTAGCGATAGGTGTTGCACTCCATCAGCACCGGCCCCTTGCCGGCGCGCACATGGGCAAAGGCCACCTCGGCCGCCGCGCGCACCTCGAGCACGTCCATGCCGTTCACTTCCATGCCCGGGATGCGGAACGCGGTGCCGCGGCGATAGAAGCGCGTTTCAGCCGAGGAACGCCGGGTGGCGGTGCCCATGGCATACTGGTTGTCCTCGACCACGAAGACGATCGGCAATTGCCACAAGGCGGCCATGTTGAAGGTCTCATAGACCTGCCCCTGGTTGGCCGCGCCATCGCCGAAATAGGCAAGGCAGATCCCGCCATCCTCGTTGTACTTGTGTGCGAGCGCCAGGCCCCCGCCAAGCGCCACCTGCGCGCCGACGATGCCGTGCCCGCCGTAGAACTTGTGCGCGGTCGAGAACATGTGCATCGAGCCGCCCTTGCCCTTGGAAATGCCCGCGGCGCGGCCCGTAAGCTCGGCCATGATGACCTTGGGATCGATCCCGTAGGCGAGCATGTGACCATGATCGCGATAGCCGGTGATGACGCTGTCCTTTTCCGGATCGAGCGCCGATTGCAGCCCGATCGCCACCGCTTCCTGCCCGATGTAGAGGTGGCAGAAGCCGCCAATCAGCCCCAGACCGTATAGCTGCCCGGCCTTCTCCTCGAACCGCCGGATCAGCAGCATCTGGCGGTAGAATTCGAGCATCTCGGCCTGGCTGGCCGGATAGCGCCGGTTGGCGGCAAAGCGCTCCTGTAGCGAATGAAGAATGAAGTCGGCATCCTCTGCCACATTGGCGGGCGGGCTTGCCGGGCTTGACGGTTTTGCAGGCTTCTTGGCCAAGGTCTGGATCCCTCCGACTGGCGCGCCCCTGGGGAGGAGATGCGCGCAGGCCGTCTATAGGCGCCAAGCCCCGCACGGCGCAACGCCAAGCCGCGCAAGGCCTGCGCGCGCATACGAAATCAAGCCGAATGCGGAAAAAAGAATGGCCGGGCGGACAGAGGCAGCGATCACTCGTCTTCGAGCGTGATCACCACTTCGTCCTCGCGCATCACGCCGAGCTGCTCGCGCACGAGCTCGCTGGCAAGATCAGGATCGGCCGCTTCGGGATCGAGCAGACGCACCCGGTTGCGCAGGGCATCGCGCTTGGCCGCAAGCGCGGCGATCTCCGCCTGGCGCGCTTCGAGCGCGGCGGCATTCTCACTCCACGCGAGCAGGCCCCAGGGCCCGGCCACGGCAAAGCCTGCGAGCACCAGCAGAAAGCCGAGCGCCAGCCATTGCCTGCGGCGATCCCGTGCTGCGATGCTGCGCGGCGCTGCCATCGTGACCCCTTGCCCATCCCCCCGTCGCGCCTGACGTGCGCGACCTATCCGACAGAATCACACTTGCCGCCCAAGCGCAAGGCCCATGCGCCGCACCCCGTGGAAATCCGGGGCGAAACGAAAATCTCTCAATAGGATCGCGGCAGGCCGAGAACGTGTTCGGCAAGGTAGGAGAGGATGAGATTGGTCGAGATCGGCGCCACGGTATAGAGCCGGGCTTCGCGGAACTTGCGCTCGACATCATATTCCTCGGCAAAGCCGAAGCCGCCGAAGGTCTGCACGCACATGTCGGCCGCCGCCCAGCTTGCTTCGGAGGCGAGGAGCTTGGCCATATTGGCCTCGGCGCCGGGATTGCCGCCCTCGTCATAGACGCGCGCGGCATGGTGCACCATCAGCTCGGCCGCGCGCATCTGGGCATAGGCGCGCGCGATCGGGAACTGCACCCCCTGGTTCTGCCCGATCGGGCGGCCGAAGACCTGCCGCTCGCGCGCATATCCGGTGGCCTTGTCGATGAACCACTTGGCATCGCCGATGCACTCGGCGGCGATCAGGATGCGTTCGGCATTCATGCCCGAAAGGATGTAACGAAAGCCCTTGCCTTCCTCGCCCACGAGGCTGCTCGCGGGGATCTCGAGGTCATCGAAGAAGACCTCGCAGGAGGAATGGTTCATCATTGTGCGGATCGGCTTGATCGTCATCCCCTTGCCAAGCGCGGCGCGCATATCGACAAGGAAGATCGAGAGGCCCTCGGTCCTGCTCGCCGCCTCCTCGCGCGGGGTGGTGCGCGCGAGCAGGAGCATGAGATCGGAGTGCTCGGCGCGGCTGGTCCAGATTTTCTGACCGCTGACGATATAACTGTCGCCCTTGCGCACCGCCCGGGTCTTGAGGCTCAAGGTATCGGTGCCGCTGGTCGGCTCGGAGACCCCGAAGGCCTGCAGGCGCAGCGCGCCGCTGGCGATGCGGGGCAGATAATGCGCCTTCTGTTCGGGCGAGCCGTAACGTAGCAGCGTGTTCATGATGTACATCTGCGCATGGGCCGAGGAGCCGTTGCATCCGCAGGCCTGGATCTCCTCCATGATCACGCAGGCCGCTTCAAGGCTGAGGCCGCTGCCGCCATGCTCGGCAGGGATCAATGCGGCGAGAAAGCCCGCCTTGGTGAGCGCATCGACGAATTCCGCCGGATAGGCGCGCGCAGCATCCTTGGCGCGCCAATATTCGCCCGGAAAGTCGGCGCACAGGCTGCGCACCGCAGCGCGAATGGCGGCAAGGTCTTCTGTTTCTCGGGTGTCCATCATGCTGCCTTTCCTCGATTTGATGCGCGCCCACTGCGCCCTGCCCTGCCTCGCGGGCGCAGCGCACCTCGCATTTCTGGCTGCTTTTGCGAAAGACGTCGGCTCTGGCAATCCCGTTTCGATCTGCTACCGAACACGTCGAGGGAGCGCCCGCCATGCAGATTCTCGCCCACGATCCGGCCCGCTTTGCCCGACTGCCGGACTATCCCTTCGCCGAGAATTGGCTGACGATCGACCTTGGCGAGGGCTTTGTCGGCAGGATGCATTACCTCGACGAAGGCCCGAGGGACGCACCGCCCGTGCTGCTGCTGCACGGCGAGCCTTCGTGGAGCTATCTTTATCGCCGGATGATCCCGCTGCTGGTGGCGGCGGGCTTTCGCTGCCTTGCACCCGATCTCATCGGCTTTGGCAAGAGCGACAAGCCCGACGATCCGGGCTTCTACACCTATGCCCGGCATGTCGCGTGGCTGAAGCAGTGGCGCGATGCCGTGGTGGCCGAGCCTGCCGGCCTGTTCTGCCAGGATTGGGGCGGGCTTCTGGGTTTGCGCATGGTGGGCGAGGAGCCCGATCGCTTCGCCTTCGTGGTCGCCAGCAACACCGTCCTCCCCACCGGCGGCGGGCAGGCCTCGCCCGGCTTTCTCGCCTGGCGCGAATTTGCCCGCACCTCGCCCGAGTTCCGGATCGGGGGGATCATGTATCGCGGCTGCCAGCGCGGCCTGACCGAGGCCGAGATCGCCGCCTATGACGCCCCCTTCCCCGACGAGCCGAGCAAGGCCGGGGCGCGCGCCTTCCCGCAGCTCGTGCCGATCGAGGATGGCATGGACGGGGTGGCGGAAAACATCGCCGCCTGGCGCGGCCTTGCCGGGTTTGCGCGGCCCTTCCTCACCCTTTTCGGCGCCGATGACCCGGTGCTGGGCGCGACCGGGCCGCTTCTGGCTGGGCGGATCGAGGGTGCGACCGGCCAGCCCCACGCGCTGCTTTCGCGCTGCGGCCATTTCAGCCAGGAAGACCGCCCTCGGGAACTGGCCCAAGGAGTGATCGACATGGCCCGGGCGGCGGGATTTCTCGCTTGAGCAAGGTGTCCGGCGCCCCTGCTGCTGCCCCTCCCCCTGCCCCGGCGCTGCTCACCCGGGCGCAGGAATGGGCGCTGGCGGTGGTGATCGCGGTGGTCACCGCCAATGCCTATTACATCCACCCGATCATCGGGCTGGTCGCACAAGGCTTTGGCGTCGGCACCGCGGCGATCGGGCTGGTGCCGGCGCTCAACCAGCTCGGCCTTGCCCTTGGCATCGTTTTGCTGCTGCCGCTCGGCGATTTCTATTCCAACCGCCACCTGTGCCTGATCTTCGTCGCCGCCCAGACGCTGTGCCTGGCGGGCATGGTGATGGCCGATAATCTGGCGCTCTTCACCGCCGCATCGACCCTGCTCGGCTTTGTCACCATCGCCCCCTATCTCATTCCCGCCTATGCCTCACGCCGGGTCGCACCCGAACGCCTGGGACAGGTCACCGCGCTGCTCACCGCAGCAGTGATCTTCGGGATCCTCGTCGCACGTCTCGGCGCCGGGGTGGTCGCCGAGCTGGCCGATTGGCACAGCGTCTATGTCATTGCCCTTGGGCTGATGGTGGGCGCGACCGCCCTTCTGGCCGCAACCATGCGGCGTGAGCCTGCCGCACCAAGGCCGGGCGGAGCGCGTTATGGCGCGCTCGTCGCTTCGGTCTTCACGCTTGCCGCCCGCAATCCGGACATGCGCCTTTCGGCAGCGATCCAGGGGCTCAACTTCGCCATCTTCACCGCCACCTGGCTGGCGCTCGCGCTGCACCTCACCAGCCCGGCGCTCGGCTATGGCACACACGAGGTCGGCTATCTCGCGGCGGTGGCAGCGGTGAGCGTCTTTGCCACCCCACGGCTCGGGCGCTGGGCCGA
Organism: Erythrobacter cryptus; assembly: GCA_046297575.1. Lineage (GTDB taxonomy): Bacteria > Pseudomonadota > Alphaproteobacteria > Sphingomonadales > Sphingomonadaceae > Erythrobacter > Erythrobacter cryptus_A. Next base: position 316,407 of record JBKBHR010000002.1, on the reverse strand, counting down.
CAAGGTAGGGGCCCACCGCGCGCGGCTGCTTGCGGCGCTGGTGCAACTTGCAGGCATTGCGCTGCTCTACCCGCTGGGTTCCAGCATCTGGGGGGTGCTCGCCTCGCTGGTGCTCACCAACGCGGTTGGCCCCACGATCGACGTGACGGGACGCATGACGCTGTTCACCCGCGAGAGCGAAATCCGCACCCGACTGACCTCGGGCTACATCATGGCGATGTTCCTCGGCGGGGCGCTCGGCAGTGCGCTCGGCACCGCCGTCTTTGCCAGCCACGGCTGGGCGGGAACCTGCGCGCTGCTGCTCGCGCTTTCGGCGGGGGTGACCGCGCTTTCCTGGCACGCCGAGCAGCACTGGCGCGGGCTCGAGCGCTGATGGTGACCCCGGCGCGATTCGAACGCGCGGCCCTCAGATTAGGAATCTGATGCTCTATCCTGCTGAGCTACGGGGTCCCGGCGCTCTCCTTAGCAGCCGGAACGCGCCGATCAATTCAACTTTTCGGGCGGCGCCACGGGGAATGGCAGCGGCGCAATCGGCACGCCTTCCTCGATCAGCGCGCGCGCCTCGTCGAGGCTTGCCTGCCCGTGGATCGGGGCCTGTTCGCGCTCGCCATAATACATCGCGCGCGATTCCTCGGCGAAGCGCTCGCCCACCCAGGTCGAGTGCTTGAGCGCCTCGGCTTGCGCACGGGCGAGCGCGGCGAGCGCCTCGCGCAGCTGCGGTGGCAGCGGCGCGCTGGCCATGGGACGATGGCTTTCGGGCGGGAGCACTTCCTGGCGCGTATTGCCCTTGGCCGGCACTGCCGGGGCCATCGGCGCCTTGCTGATCTCGGCATGCCCGCAGGTCGGGCAGGACAAGAGGCCGCGCGCGCGCTGCGCCTCGAAATCGGCGGAATTGCCGAACCAGCCTTCAAAACGGTGCCCGTCGGGGCAGGCAAGGTCATAGACGATCATGGCAGCTCACGATGTGGGAATTGCCCGGCGGTTGGCAAGAGCCGGGATCTGCGCACGCACTTCGGTGATGCGGGACAGATCGATCGCGCACAGGGCCAGCCCCGGCGCCTCCCCACCCATGTCGAGCAGCACCTCGCCCCAGGGATCGACCACCAGACTGTGGCCATAGGTCTCGCGCCCATCGGCATGGTGGCCAACCTGTGCCGCGGCGATGATGAAGGCCTGGGCCTCGATCGCCCGGGCGCGCAGCAGCACGTGCCAATGGGCCTCCCCCGTGGGGCGGGTGAAGGCGGCTGGCACCGCGATCGCATCGCAGCGCCGATCCCCCAGAGCGCCGAAGAGCGCCGGAAACCTGAGGTCATAGCACACCGTCAGCCCGATCCTCCCGAGCGGTGTTTCCTCCACTGTCACCACCGCACGCCCCGGCTCATAGGCACTGCTTTCCCGCCAGCTCTCGCCGCTGGCAAGATCGACATCGAACATGTGGATCTTGTCGTAGATGTCCGGCTCGCCGCCGTCTGCGCGGAGGTAGAACGAGCGATTGGCCCATTTGCCGCTCGACGCGCGCACCGGCATCGAGCCGAGGGCAATGTCGATCGCACATTCGGCAGCGATGCGGCGGAGCTCAGCGACCCAGCCCTGCGGCGCATCGGCAGCGATCCAGCGGCCTGCGCGCGCGCGGTTGCGATCAAGCAGCAGCGACATTTCCGGCGTGAACAGCACCTTGGCACCCTGCCGCGCGGCGGTGCGCGCCGCATCGGCAATGGTGGCAAGATTGGCCTCGGGATCGATCCCCGAGGTCATCTGCAGCACCGCGATGGTCACCACCCCCGGCACGGCAACCTAGCCTTGCAGCAAGGCATCGAGCTTTCCGGCCGCATCGAGCGCGTGGAGATCGTCGCACCCGCCCACGTGGGTCTCGCCGATGAAGATCTGCGGCACGGTGCGCGCCTGGGGCGCGCGGGCGAGCATCTCCTCGCGCCGCGGACCGCCGAGCGTGATGTCGTATTCGTTGAAGGCAACACCCTTGGAGGCGAGCAGCCGCTTGGCCCGGACGCAGAACGGGCAGGCAAACTTGGTGTAGATGTCGATCCGCGGCTGCCCCATCTCCAACCTCTTGAAAGCCTCGTCGTCAAAACCAAATAAGGCGTGCCGCCGCGTTCCGCCAGTCTCGGGGAGCTTGCGGGGGCAAGCGGGTGCTGCATCCGGCAGGCCCGCGCCAGAACCCAAATTGCTCGATCAAGGAGGATTTGCGCAATGTCTCGTTTCGATTTCACCCCCTATCGCCGCACCACCGTGGGCTTTGACCGCCTGTTCGATCTGCTCGAGAACCAGGCACGGCTCAATGCCAGTGACAACTATCCCCCCTTCAACATTTCGCGCCGGGGCGATGATCACTACCGCATCACGCTGGCAGTGGCGGGCTTCAAGCCGGCCGATATCGACATCACCGCGCAGCAGAACCTGCTGATCATCCAGGGCAGGAAGCGCGAGGAAGTCGAGGACGGGGCCGAGCTGATCCATGTCGGCATCGCCAACCGCGGGTTTGAACGTCGCTTCGAACTGGCCGACTATGTCCGGGTTGAGCGCGCCGATATGGCTGACGGCCTCCTGGTGATCGATCTGGTGCGCGAGGTGCCCGAGGCGATGAAGCCGCGCAAGATCGCCATCGGCGGCGGTGCCCAGCTGTCTGCTGTGCCTGCGCCCGAGAGCGACAAGGCCAACGCCGCCTGATCTGCGCACGGCGCCCAAGGCAGCTGGCCTGCCAGGCTTCCGGAAACTTGAAGGGGGCGGGCCTTGCGGCCCGCCCCCGCGGCTTGCGCCGCCTCGCCTGGCCCTGTCCGTCCGGGTCGCAGAAGACGGACAAAACCGGGCAAGCCTTTGAAGCCAAGCACCACGCGCCCGTGGGATGCGCGCCCCGACGATGGTGGAAGGGGGCTTATCCCACCCGGAGGTGCAAAAGGCGTTGCCGTTGTGCCCGGTCTAATGCTGAAGGCGCCGCCGAGGCAAGAACTAACTTGCACGCTTGTAAGGAAACGACAGAAGATTTTCTTCGATATATAACAACGGATTATTTCGACACCTGAAGAACTGGCGCGAACTCTTGCAGGGTGCGGCGGCCCGATTGGCTACGCCTATTCAATCTGACAGGGCGCCCACAAAGGCCGACTGCGCGCCCGTCAGACGAGTCGTGACTGCTCGAGCGCGGCGGCGATGAAACCGGCAAACAGCGGGTGCGGATCGAAGGGCCGCGACTTGAGTTCGGGGTGGAACTGCACGCCGACAAACCAGGGATGATCGGGCCGCTCGACGATCTCCGGCAGCAGGCCGTCGGGCGACATGCCGGCAAAGATCAGCCCATGCTTTTCGAGCGGCTCGATGAAGGCACTGTTGACCTCGTAGCGGTGGCGGTGCCGCTCGGAAATGATCTCGGCCCCGCCATAGATGCGCGCGGCATGGCTGTTGGGCGAAAGCCGCGCCGGATAGGCCCCGAGCCGCATGGTGCCGCCCAGATCGTCCCCGGCCTTGCGCTGCTGGAGACCTTCCGGGCTCATCCACTCGGTGATGATCCCGACCACCGGCGTATCGGTCGGGCCGAACTCGGTCGAGGAGGCCCCGGGATAGCCCGCGGCGCGCGCCGCCTCGATGCAGGCCATCTGCATCCCGAGGCAAATGCCGAAGAACGGGATCTTGCGTTCGCGGGCAAAGCGCACGCTCGCAATCTTGCCCTCGCTGCCGCGCTCGCCAAAGCCTCCGGGCACGAGGATACCGTGCATCGGCTCGAGCGCCGAGACGATCGCCGATTGGTCATCCGATTCGAAGATCTCGGCATCGATCCACTTGATGTTGACCTTGACCCGGTTGGCAAGGCCGCCGTGGATCAGCGCTTCGTTGAGGCTCTTGTAAGCATCGGGAAGGCCGACATATTTGCCCACCACCGCGATCGTCACTTCTCCTTCCGGATTGAAATAGCGGTCGGTGACATCGCGCCAAGCCGAAAGGTCAGGCTCGGGCGCATCGGTGATGCCAAAGGCGCGCAGCACCTCGCGGTCGAGCCCCTCCGCGTGGTATTGCAGCGGCACCGAATAGATCGAAGGCGCATCGAGCGCGGGGATTACCGCTTCCTTGCGCACGTTGCAGAAATTGGCGATCTTCTGCCGGTCGCTTTCGGGGATGGGATGCTCGGCTCGGCAGAGCAGCACATCGGGCTTGATGCCGAGGCTGGCAAGCTCGCGCACCGAATGCTGGGTGGGCTTGGTCTTCAGCTCGCCCGCCGCCTTGATATAGGGCACCAGGGTCACGTGGACGCTCACCGTCTGGAGCGGCTCAAGCTCGTTCCTGAGCTGGCGGATCGCTTCCATGAAGGGGAGCGATTCGATGTCGCCCACCGTGCCGCCGATCTCACACAGAATGAAATCATGGTCTTCCTGGTCGGCGAGCGCAAACTGCTTGATCGCGTCGGTCACATGCGGGATCACCTGCACCGTGGCGCCAAGATAGTCGCCCCGCCGCTCGCGCGCGATGATGTCGCGATAGACACGGCCCGAGGTGATGTTGTCGCTCTGGCGCGCCGAAACCCCGGTGAAGCGTTCATAGTGGCCAAGGTCGAGATCGGTCTCGGCCCCATCGTCGGTGACGAAGACCTCACCGTGCTGATAGGGGCTCATCGTCCCCGGATCGACGTTGAGATAGGGGTCGAACTTGCGGATGCGCACCTTGTAGCCGCGCGCCTGCAAGAGCGCCGCGAGCGAGGCTGCCATGAGACCCTTGCCAAGCGAGGAAACCACGCCGCCGGTGATGAAAATGAACCGCGCCATGGGACTTGAGCCTTAATCAGCGGGAGGGATTCGGAGCAAGCGAATTGCAGCGGGGCCGACGCTGCCATCCACAAGCGCGTGGAGCATGGCGTGCCGCGGCTGCCACGGGCGGGCCGTTTCGGCCCGTCACGGGTTCGGGCGGCGGCCTATTCGGCCAACGGATCTTCGCCCGCGGGCGGCGCCGGGGTCTCGCCAGGAGCGGAGGCGGGCGCCACGGGATCGGCGAGCAGATCGGGCCCGGCAGGGGGCTTGGCCGCGCGCTCGAGCGTGGTGGTCACCCCGCCGATCTGGTTCTCGCGCACCGCCAGCGCAGCGAGCACGATCGACAGGCCGACAAAGGCAATCGCCAGCCACTTGGTCGAACGGGTGAGGAAATCCGCCGCCCCGCGCGCGCCGAAGGCTCCCGAGGGGTTGCTGCCGATGCCGAGCCCCCCGCCTTCGGACCGCTGCATCAGCACCACGCCGACCAGCGCGGCCGCCACCAGGGCCTGGATCACGGTGAGAAAGATGAAAAGCGACATCGGCAAATCTCGTAGCGGGGGCGATCACCGCCCGGGGGAAGCGTGTGGCGGCCATGTAGGCGCCCGCAGGCCCCGGGGCAAGCCCGGGCGGCTCAAGCCAGGCGGCGCAAGGCCGATCAGGGATCGAAGGGCTCGCTCGCGGCGAGCGCAATCCCCATCAGGCTGTCAGCAGTGAGGCTCGCCCCACCCACCAGGGCGCCGCTGACCTCGGGGACGGCAAAGATCGCCGCCGCGTTCTCGGGCTTGACCGAGCCTCCATAGAGGATGCGCACCTCGCGCCCCTGTTCCTCGCCGAACATGTCCACCATCAGCTCCCTGATGAGGCCGTGCATCTCGGCAATGTCCTCGGTGGTGGCGGGCGTCCCGGTGCCGATCGCCCAGATCGGCTCATAGGCAATGGTGAGCCGCTCGCCGACATCGGCGGGCATGTTCTCGGGCGGCGGGAGCGAGGCCTTGAGCTGGCGCTTGATGAAGGCCGCGGCCTTGCCCGCAGTGCGGGTCTCGGCGCTTTCGCCGCAGCACAGGATGATCTTCAGCCCCGCGGCCAGCGCCGCCTCGGCCTTGGCGCGCACCAGCGCGTCGCTCTCGCCGTGGCCGAGGCGCCGCTCGGAATGGCCGAGGATGACGAAAGTCGCCCCGGCGTCGGCCACCATCGCTGCGGAAATGTCGCCGGTGAAGGCCCCGCCCTCGGCATGGTGGCAATCCTGCGCGCCCACGGCGATCTGTTCGGCCTCGCGGTGGATCGGGTGGATCAGGGTGTAGGGCGGCGCAAGCGCCACCTCGACCTTCATGTTGCGCTGGGCCGCCCGGTCGATCGCGCGCGCTTCGGAAAGCATCGCGCGGGTGCCGTGCATCTTCCAGTTTCCGACAATGAGCGGTCGGCGGGTCATCGGTTCTTATCCTGCGCCTGAGATAATCGAGAGGTTTGTGCCGCGGGGGCTTGCGATTCTCGCCTTGCTCTAGTGCCCCCGGGCGCGCTGCGCTAGCCGAGGCGCAAGCCCTAGTCAAAACCCCAAGCCACCTGTTGCCGCGCGGTCGCAGGGCCTCTAAAGCGCCGCGGTGCCACGCCTTGCGCGCGGCGCGCCCCGCGGGACAGCCCTGTCCTGCGCCACTGCCAGCCTCGGACGGGTCGATACACGCCATGCTTTCGTTCTTTCGCCGCTTTTTCGCCTCGAAGATCGGCCTGCCGATCTTCCTTGCCTTTCTGGCGTTGATGGCGCTCGCCTTTGCCGCTTCGGACATCACCGGCACCACCTTTGGTGGGATTGCGAATGGGGACCGGGTGGCGGTGGTGGGCGGCGAGCCCGTGCCGCTGCGCGATGTCAGCATCGCTGCCAACACCGCGCTTGACCAGGTGCGCGCGAGCGATCCGACGCTGACCATGCCCGAATTCGTCGAACGCGGCGGGCTGGAACAGGTGGTGGAGCAGCTGATCGATCGCTATGCGGTGGGCAATTACGGTGAGAAATATGGCCTCAGGGCGGGCGAGAACCTGGTCAACAGCGAAATCCTCAAGATCGATGCCTTCAAGGGGCTGACCGGCGCCTTCGATCCGCAGCGCTATCAGGAACTGCTGCGCCAGCGGGGCCTCAATGATGCCACCTTTCGGCGCGACCTTGCCGATGGGCTGATCGAGCAGCAGCTGCTGCGCCCGGCGGTCAGCGCCCCGGTGCTGCCCGAGAAGGTCGCGCGGCGCTATGCCGCGCTGGTGTTGGAGAGGCGCAAGGGCGAGATCGCGCTGATCCGCAGCGATGCCTTTGCGCCCACGCGCGAGCCCAGCAACGCCGAGCTTGAGGCCTGGTATCGCGACAACCGCACCCAATTCGTGCGGCCCGAGCGCCGCACCATCCGCTTTGCCGTTTTCGGCGAGGCGCAGCTCAAGGCCAGCACCACCCCGAGCGCCGCCGAGATCGCGGCGCGCTATCAGCGCGATGCGGCGCGCTACAAGGCGAGCGAGAAGCGCGCCGTGACCAGCTTCGTGGTGCCGACCGAGGATGCCGCCAAGGCCTTCGCCGCGCGCATCCGCGGCGGCCTTGCGCTCGAGGCGGCGGCGCGCGAAGCGGGCTTTACCGCCTCACGCAGCGAGGCGCGCGAGCGCGAGGCCATGGCCAATGCCACCAGCTTTGCCTTTGCCGAGGCGGTGTTCAAGACCCCGCAAGGCGGGATCGTCCCGCCGGCCCAGGGCACGCTTGGCTGGTATGTCGCCCGGGTCGATGCGATCGAGCGCACCCCGGCGCGCAGCCTCGCCGAGGCCACCCCCGAGATCACCCGCCAGCTCACCGAGGAAAAGCGCGCCGCGGCGCTCGCTGATCTCACTGCCGAGGTTGAAAGCGAGATCGACAGCGGCACCGCGCTTGCCGAAGTCGCCAAGGCCTATGGCCTCAAGGTCGAGACCACCCCACCGATGCTGGCCAATGGCCGCGCCTTCGGCAGGCCCGAGGTGCAGATCGTCCCCCAGCTTGCCCCGGTGCTCGCCACCGCCTTCCAGATGGAGGAGAGCGAGCCGCAGCTCGCCGAGGTGGTGCCGGGCAAGGAGTTCGTGATCTTCGAGGTCGCCCGGATCGAGGAAGCCGCTGCCCCGCCGCTCGCGGAGGTGCGCGCCGAGGCGGTCGCCGGGTGGAAGCGCGCGCAGGGCGCAAGGCTGGCCGAGGCCGCGGCCAACCGGGTTGTCGCCCGGGTGCGCGGCAAGACCCCACTTGCCGCTGCCCTTGCCGCCGAGAAGGTCACCGGCGCCGAGCGCGAATCCATTGACCTTGAGCGCCGCGAACTCCTGGCCCGCAGTCGCGGCGGGAATGTCCCGCCGCCGCTGGTGTTGCTCTTCAGTATGGCCCAGCGCTCGGTCAAGGTGCTCGAGGCGCCGCGCAATCTCGGCTGGTATGTGGTCAGTCTCGATCAGATCAGCACCTCGCCGCGTGAAGGCGAACCGGGGCTGGTGGAGAACACCCGGCGCCAGCTCGGCCAGGCACTTGGCGAGGAATATCGCCGGCAGACGCTTGCCGCGATGCGCAAGGAACTGGGCGTCACCCGCAATGATGCGGCGATCGCTGCCGAGCGCAAGCGGCTTTCGGGCGAGCAGTAGAACCGGGCGCGATGCTGGCGTGAGCACTCCTGCAACAGGCCTGCCCGAAAACGCTGCCGCAGCGATCGAAGCCCTTGCCGCCGGGCGGGCAACGCTGGTGTGGCGGCAGATCGTGGCCGACAGCGACACGCCGGTGGGCGCGGCGCGGCGGTTGATGGCGCGCGGGCGCGGCGATTTCCTGCTCGAATCGGTTGAAGGCGGCGAGGTGCGCGGGCGCTACAGCCTGCTCGGGCTCGATCCGGACCTCGTCTTTCGCGCCCGCGGCGACCGGGCCGCAATCAACCGCACCTGGAGACTTGCGCCTGAGGCCTTCGTGCCGCTCGAAGGCGATGCCTTGAGCGCCTTGCGCGCGCTCGCGGCCGCCTGCCGGATCGACCCGGTGCCGGCGGGGCTGCCCCCGGCGCTCGCCTTCCTGGTGGGCTATTTGGGCTATGAGACCATCGGCCTCGTCGAGAATCTGCCGCGCGCACCCGAAAGCCCGCTCGATCTGCCCGACATGCTGTTCGTGCGCCCGACCGTGATCCTCGTGTTCGACCGCCTGAGCGATGCGCTCTATGCGATCGCGCCGATCTGGCAGGCGGATGACCCGGAGGGCGCGGTGGCGCGCGCCGGCGAACGGATCGATGCGGTGCTGAGCCAGCTGGCCCAGCCCGCCCCTGCGGGAGCCACGAGCGATCTGCCCGCCAGCCTGCCTGAACTTGCCCCGGTGATCGCGCCCGAGGATTACAAGGCCATGGTGCGCGCGGCCAAGGACTACATCCTTGCCGGCGACATCTTCCAGGTGGTGCTGGCGCAGCGCTTCACCTGCCCCTTCCCCCTGCCCCCGCTCGCGCTCTACCGCGCGCTCAGGCGGGTCAACCCCTCGCCCTTCCTCTATTTTCTCGATCTGCCGGGCTTTGCGCTGGTCGGCTCGAGCCCCGAGATCCTCGTGCGCGTGCGCCCCGATGCGATGGGGCGGAGCGAAGTCACCATCCGCCCGATCGCGGGCACCCGCCCGCGCGGCGCCACGCGCGACGCTGATCTTGCCAATGAGGCCAGCCTGTTGGCCGACCCCAAGGAGCGCGCCGAGCATCTGATGCTGCTCGATCTCGGGCGCAATGATGTCGGCCGGGTGGCCGCCGCGGGCAGCGTGCGGGTCACCGACAGCTTCACCATCGAACGCTACAGCCACGTGATGCACATCGTCAGCAATGTCGTGGGCGCGCTCGCCCCGGGCAAGGACGCGCTCGATGCCCTGTTTGCCGGCTTTCCTGCCGGAACGGTCTCGGGCGCGCCCAAGATCAGGGCGTGTGAGATCATCGCCGAACTCGAGCCCGAAACCCGCGGCGCCTATGCCGGGGGCGTGGGCTATTTCGCCCCCGATGGCAGCCTTGATTCGTGCATCGTGCTGCGCACCGCCGTGGTCAAGGACGGGGTGATGCATGTGCAGGCCGGGGCCGGGATCGTCGCCGACAGCGATCCTGACTATGAACTTGCCGAGTGCCGGGCCAAGGCCGGAGCGCTGATCGCCGCGGCGCGCGAGGCGCTGCGCGTGGCGCAGGAGCCGGGGTTCGGCCAATGAGCGTGTGGAAGGCAGGGCCTATCCGCGGCGTGTTGCTGCTGCTCGCAGCGCTGCTGCTCGGCGCCTGTTCCGAGCAGCCGGCGGGCGAGGCGCTGGTTGAAGTCAAGCTTGGCAGCGGCGGGGACGAGGAGAGCGCGGCTGCGCCCACTCCCACTGCCCCGGCAAGCGCCTCGGCCTCGGCCTGCCGCGAGGTGCGCTTCGAGGAGGTGCCGCTCACCCACTGCATCGCCGATCCGGCGCTGCACCGCATCGCCATGGCCAATCTCGGCCCTGACCGCCAGCCCTACGGCTCGCTTGCCGCCTTTGCCGCCAATGTCGATCCGGCCACCATCGCCTTTGCCATGAACGGGGGGATCTATGGCGATGACCTCAGGGCCTTAGGCTACTATGTCGAAAATGGCGAAAGGTTGAAGGAACTCAACCGCGGCGAGGGGGAAGGCAATTTCTACATGAAGCCCAACGGGGTGTTCTTCGGCAGCGGGGGCAAGTGGCAGGTGCTGGGCAGCAACACCTTCTTCAACACGGTGAGCGAGAGGCCCGAATTCGGCACCCAGTCGGGCCCGCTGTTGCTGGTGGAGGGCAAGCTCCACCCGGAAGTCCAGGACAATGGCCCCTCGCGCGCGATCCGCAACGGCGTGGGCGTGGATGCGCGTGGCCGGGCCCATTTCGTCATTTCCAATGCCCCGATCAGCTTCGGCCAGCTCGCCCGCTATTTCCGCGACGAGATCAAGGTGTCGAACGCGCTCTACCTCGACGGGCAGGTCTCGAGCCTGTGGGATCCGGCGAGCGGGCGCATGGACAAGGGCCGGGTGGGGCCGATCATCGTGGTGATGAAGCGGCAGGAGAGCGCGGCGCCATGATCCTCGTGATCGACAATTACGACAGCTTCACCTTCAACCTCGTCCACTATCTGATGGAGCTGGGCGCCGAGGTGCGCGTCGAGCGCAATGATGCCCTGAGCGCGGCTGAGGCGCTGCGCACCAAGGCCGAGGGCTTCCTCATTTCCCCCGGCCCCTGCACGCCCAACGAGGCGGGGATCAGCCTCGATCTCGTGGCGGCCTGTGCCGATGCGGGCAGGCCGCTGATGGGCGTGTGCCTTGGCCATCAGGCGATCGGCCAGCATTTCGGCGGTCGGGTGGTGCGCGGCGGGCTGATGCACGGCAAGACCTCGCCGATCCGCCATGATGGCTCAGGGCTCTTTGCCGGCCTGCCCTCGCCCTTCACCGCCACGCGCTATCACAGCCTCGAGGTGGTCGATGTGCCGGGCGTGCTGATCACCAATGCCGAGGCCGATACCCCGGGCGCAGATCATGCCAGCGTGATGGGCTTTCGCCATGTCGCGCTGCCGATCCACTCGGTGCAGTTCCACCCCGAAAGCATCGCCACCGAGCACGGCCACGCGCTGCTCGCCAATTTTCTGCGCCTGTGCGGGATCGCGCCCGCGATGCCCGAAAGGCCTTTGCCATGAGCCTCCTGCCTGATGTCGCGGAGCCTTTGTCCGAGGCCGAGGCCGAGGCCGCCTTTGGCGTGCTCCTCGATGGGGCCCCAAGCGAGGAAGAGATCGCCGCCTTCCTCATCGCCTTGTCGCAGCGCGGGGAGACCGCGGCGGAAATCGCCGGGGCAGCCCGGGCGCTGAGGGCCCGGCTGATCCCGATCACCGCCCCGCCCGGCGCGATCGACGTGTGCGGCACCGGGGGCGATGGGCATCACACGCTCAATGTCTCGACCGCGGTGAGCCTGGTGGTCGCGGCCTGCGGGGTGCCGGTGGCCAAGCACGGCAACCGCGCCGCCAGCTCCAAGGCTGGGGCGGCTGACACGCTCGAGGCGCTCGGGCTTGACCTGGAGGCCGCCGGGCGCACCGCCGAGGCCAGCCTGGCCGAGCTTGGCATCTGCTTTCTCTTTGCCCGCAACCATCACCCGGCGATGGCGCGTATTCAGCCGATCCGGGTAAGGATCGGCCGGCGCACCATCTTCAACCTCATGGGCCCGCTGTCGAACCCCGCCGGGGTGGCAAGCCAGCTGATCGGCATTGCCCGCCCGGCCTATGTGCCGATCTATGCCGAGGCGCTGGCGCGGCTCGGCACCGGCATGTCGCTGATCGTCTCGGGCGATGAGGGGCTGGACGAATTGAGCCTTGCCGGCGGCAACGAGGTCGCGCGGGTGGTCGGCAACGGCTTTACCATGGAGCGGGTGGATGCCTCGCAAGCGGGCCTGCCCCATGCCCCGGTGGCGGCGATCCGCGGCGGCGATGCGCGCCACAATGCCGCGGCCTTGAAGGCGCTGCTGATCGGCACCCCGGGGCCCTATCGCGATGCGGTGCTGTTCAACGCCGCTGGCGCTTTGGCCGTCGCGGGCCGTGGGGCAGACTGGCGGGAACGGGTGGCGATCGCAGCCGAAGCGATCGATTCGGGCGCTGCCCGCGCCTTGCTCGAACGCTGGATCGGGATGGCCAAGTGATGGACAAGCTCGCGCAAATCTGCGCCACCAAGCGCGAGGAGGTGGCCGCGCGCCGCGCTGCCATTTCGCTCGCCGAGCTCGAGGCGCGCGCCCGCGCTGCCAGCGCCCCGCGTGGGTTCGAGGCGGCGCTGCGTCAGCGCGCCGGCAGCGGCGGCCTTGCCCTCATTGCCGAGATCAAGAAGGCGAGCCCCTCAAAGGGGCTGATCCGCGCCGATTTTTACCCGGCAGAACACGCCGCGGCCTATGAGGCGGGCGGTGCCACCTGCCTTTCGGTGCTCACCGACGCGCCCTATTTCCAGGGGCACGAGGATTACCTCCTCGCCGCCCGCAGCGCCTGCCGCCTGCCGGTGCTGCGCAAGGATTTCATGGTCGATCCCTGGCAGTGCCTCGAGGCGCGCAGCATCGGGGCCGACGCGATCCTGATCATCGTTGCGGCGCTTTCCGACCCGCAGATGGTCGAGATCGAGGCGGCGGCGCGCGCCTGGGGCATGGACGTGCTGGTCGAGGTGCACGACGAGGCCGAGCTCGAACGCGCCCACACCCGCCTGCAGTCGCGCCTGATCGGGGTGAATAACCGCGACCTCAAGACCTTCACCACCAGCCTTGCCGTGACCGAGCGGCTTGCCCCGCTCATGCCCCCCGGCACCCTCGTGGTGGGCGAGAGCGGGATCAACAGCCATGCCGATTGCCAGCGCCTCGCCGCGGTGGGGGTGCGCGCCTTTCTCGTTGGCGAAAGCCTGATGCGCGCCGATGACATTGCCCTTGCCACCGCCGCGCTGATCGGCGCACAAGCCTGAGGCATGAGCGGGCTTAGCCATATTGACGAATACGGCGCGGCGCGCATGGTCGATGTCGGGGGCAAACCCGCAAGCCGGCGCCGGGCGATCGCAAGCGGGCGGATCGCCATGTCAGCCGAGGCGATGGCCGCGATCCGCACCGGCGATGCCCCCAAGGGCGACGTGCTTGCCGCGGCGCGCATCGCCGGGATCATGGCGGCCAAGCGCACCGGCGAACTGATCCCGCTGTGCCACCCCCTGGGGCTCGAGACGGTCAGCATCGACTTTGCCTTCGAGGATGGCGCGATCCGGGCCACGGCCCGCGCCGCGCTGACTGGCAAAACCGGGGTTGAAATGGAAGCGATGACAGCGGTTTGCGTCGCGCTGCTCACGATCTATGACATGGCTAAGGCGATCGACAAGGCAATGGTGATCGGCGAAGTGCGCCTGATCGCCAAGTCAGGCGGCAAGTCAGGCGAATGGAAGGCGCCGGACGCACAGGTGCCGTGAGCGAGCTGCTCTCTCTCGAGGAGGCCCAGGGCCGCATCCTTGCGCTGGCCCCGTTGCTGCCGCTCGAGCAGGTGCCGCTTGCGGCGCTGGTGGGGCGCTATCTCGGCGAAGACCTGCGCGCCGCGCGCACCCAGCCAGCGGCCGATCTTTCGGCGATGGATGGCTATGCCCTCGCGCCCGGCCCGGGCCCGTGGCAGGTGGTGGGTGAAAGCCGCGCCGGCGCCCCCTTCGCGCGCGCGCTGGCCCCCGGTGAATGCGTGCGGATCTCAACCGGCGCGGTGATGCCCGCGGGCGCTGATCGGGTGCTGCTTCAGGAAGATGCCCAGCGCTCCGGCGATGTCGTGCACGCCGTGCAGGAGCCGCCCCCCGGGCGCCACATCCGCCCGCGCGGTTTCGATTTCCGTGAAGGCGATCTGCTCATTGCCCGCGGCGCAAGAATGACCCCGCCGCGCATCGCTCTGGCGCTGGCGGCGGGCCACGCGGCGGCGCTGGCCGCGCGCCCCTTGCGCGTGGCGCTGCTCGACAGCGGCGATGAGCTGAGCGCCGATCCGGCAGCCTGCGGCGCGCATCAGGTCCCCGCCAGCAATGCCGCGATGCTTGCTGCGATGCTGGCCCCGCTTGGCTGCACGGTGTCGCTGCTCGGCCCGGCCCGCGATGACCATGCGGCGCTGGCAGCGGCCCTCGAACAGGCCGAGGGCGCCGATATCCTCATCACCACCGGCGGGGCCTCGGTGGGTGACCATGATCTCATCAAGCCTGCGCTGGCGCGCTGGGGCGCCGAGATCGCTTTCTGGAAGGTGGCGATCAAACCCGGAAAGCCGCTGCTGGTCGCCACCCGCGGCGCGCAGGTGGTGCTCGGCCTGCCGGGCAACCCGGCGTCCTGCTTCGTCACCGCGCATCTATTTGCCCTGCCGCTGGTGCGCGCCAGCCTCGGGGCAGCCGATCCCCTGCCGCGCACCGCCAGCGCGGTGGTGGACGCGCCGCTGCCCGCGGTGGGCGCGCGCCGCGAATTCCTCCGCGCCCGGCGCTTGGGCGCGTGTGTGGGTCTTGCCGGGGCGCAGGATTCGGGCGCGCTTTCCACCCTCGCGGCGGCCGACTGCCTGATCGATCGCCCGGCCCGCGCGCCGGCGCTTGGCGCGGGAAGCACGGTGACGATCTATCCGCTCGATGGCGGCTGAGGCGCGCCGGCGCCGCCGCCGTAGGGCGCGCTTGACTTGGGCGCGCCAGTTTCCTAATTGTTCCACGTTCGTTCACCTTTCGGGACGGACGACAAGTGCAGGCAAAGCACCGCTGGCGCAGCCCGGTCGGGTGCCTCTTGGTGCACGCGAAGGGATTGGCATGGCCCTGCCACGCGCGGGGCCTGACGCGACCGAGGGAGTATTGCGCAATGCTGACGGCCAAGCAGCATGAATTGCTCCGTTTCATCCAGCAGCGGCTGGAGGAGACGGGCATTTCGCCCAGTTTCGAGGAGATGAAGGAAGCGCTCGATCTCAAAAGCAAGTCGGGGGTGCATCGGCTGATCTCCGCGCTCGAGGAACGTGGCTTCCTGCGCCGCCTGCCCAACCGGGCGCGGGCGCTCGAGGTGATCCGCCAGCCCGGCGATGTCACGCCCATCCGTGCCAGCACCGGCGCGGCACCGGCACCGGCCATGCCGCGCACCCCGGCGCCCGAACCGGCCAATGACGTGATCGAACTGCCGCTGCATGGGCGGATCGCTGCGGGCGCGCCGATCGAGGCACTCGAGGGCCAGAGCACCCTTCCCGTTCCCGCGGCGCTGCTCGGCCCGGGCGAGCATTTCGCGCTCGAGGTCTCGGGCGATTCGATGATCGAGGCTGGCATCTTCGATGGCGACTATGCCCTGGTGCGGCGCACCAATGTCGCGCGCGAGGGCGAGATCGTGGTGGCGCTGGTGCGCGGCGAGGAGGCCACGCTCAAATATCTGCGGCGCGAGGGCGGCAAGGTGCGGCTCGATCCGGCCAATTCCGCCTATGCGCCGCAATATTACCGGCCCGAGGAGGTCGAGGTGCAGGGCAAGCTCGCCGGGCTGCTGCGGCGCTACCACTGAGGCTGAGCCGCTGCCCCCCCTTTCCAGCGGTGCTCAGCGGGCCTCGATGCGGGCGGCGCGCCTTGCTGGCTGCGGCATGATTGCAGCGCCTGCCGCTCCGCCGGGCCCGGGATCTGCTGCGGCTTGGCGCAAGGGCTGCGTCGCTCAGGTGAGATCGCGCGTGCGCTTTGGTCTGGCGAGGTCCGCCCGCCGCTCATCCGTGGTGCCCCGCCACCACCCATGCGCGCCCTGGGTATCCGCCACGCTGGTGATCTTCTGCCGTGCAAGGTCGATGGCAAGCCCGCCGCTCGCGGCAAGATAGCGCCGGTCGGCCTTGAGCCAGCGCGGCCGGCACGAGCGGGGCAGCCGCCGGTCGGCGATCACGATATCGGCCTCGGCGCAGGCGGCCGCGAGCGCGCGCTCGGGAACCTGTGCGCGGCTGCGAGCGATGAGGAGGTCCCACACCCGCCCACCGCGCGCGAGCCGCACCGCGCAGAAGGCCGAAGAACAGCGTGCTCCCGGCCACGAGGCCAGCGGCACCGGATCGGCTCTGACCCCGGCAAGCTCCATGAAATTGTCGCGCACATAGTCCGAACGGCTGTCGCGCAGCACCACGAGGCCGCGCCCGCCATCGGCCAAGCGCAGCGTGATGCCCACCTGCCGCCCGTCCCCAGCGATCAACACATCGGGGATCGGGGTCGTGGCCGCCATCAGGCTCGCCACCGCGATCGGCACGAGGCCCCAAAGCCGCACCCGCTCGCGCCACAGCCCCAACCACAAGGCTCCGGCCACGAACAGCGCGATCGTCGAACGGCTGATCTGCGGCATCAGCGTCACCGCCCCGGCCTGCGCGGCGGTGAAGCGGGCGATGGCGAGCAGCAGATCGAGCGCCTTTTCCACCACCCACCAGCACGGCGCCCCCAGCCCGGCAAGGTCGAGCGCCAGACCGAGCGCGATCATCGGCATGGCGACGAAGGTGACCAGCGGGATCGCCACCACATTGGCCAGCGCGCCATAGGCCCCGGCGCGGTGAAAGTGGAACAGCACGATCGGCATCAGCGCCAGCTCGATCACCACCCCGGTGACAAACAGCATGGCCACCTGTCGCAGAAGGCGCTGCCACCAGGGCTCGTCGCGTGCGGCCATGAAGGCGCGCACCGGCGCGCTGGTGGCGAGCGCCACGATCGCCAGCACCGCGGCAAAGCTCATCTGGAAGCTCGGCCCGATCGCGCTCTCGGGCCACAGCAGCAGCACCGCAGCGGCGGCCACCGCAACCATGCGCAGCGACAGCGCCTCGCGCCCGAGCGCCAGTGCGCCGAGCACCAGCAGTGCCCCGAGGCACGAGCGCACCGTCGGCACCTCGGCCCCGGTGAGCAGGGTGTAGCCGATCCCCGCCAATGCCCCGCCGCCCGCCGCCACCAGCGGCAGCCGCAGCCTGAGCGCGAGCGCGGGCCAGAGTGCGAGCAGCCGCAGCACCGCCAGATAGGCCGCGCCGATCACCGCGCTCACATGCAGCCCGCTGATCGAGAGCAGGTGGGTAAGGCCCGAATCGCGCATCGCCGCCTCGTCCGCAGGCGCAATGCTGCCGCGCTCGCCGCTGGCAAAGGCCGCCGCGATCGTGCCGGCAGGCCCATCAACCCGCGCGCGCACATGGGCGGCCAGCGCGCGCTGCAGACGGGAAAGGCCCCAGCCTTCTTTCGCCGGGCGCAGCACCACAAGCGGGCCCACCATCGTGCCGGTCGCGGAAAGCCCCTTGAACCAGGCCGCCCGGGCAAAGTCATAGGCACCCGGCAACATCGGGCTTGCCGGGGGCATCAGCAGGGCGCGCAGCCGCACCCGCGCGCCCTCGGCCAGCCCGGGCGGTGCGCCTGCCTCACCCAGGGCGGAGAGCGGGACATTGACCCTGACCTTGCGCGCCGCCGTCTCTCCCGGAAGCCGCACCGCGAGCGTGAGGCGCAGGCGGCCCTCGGCGGGCTCATCCTCGCGCGCGAGCACATGGCCATCGAGCTGTGCCAGCATCGGCGCCTTGATCGGCGCGGCCCCGACCATCGCCGAGCGCGCCCAGATCAGCGCCACACCGAGGGCGAAGACCAGCCCGCAGGCGATCAGCGCCCGGCGCAGATGGGGCCGCGCCTCGTCGGCGGCGCTGCCGAAAGGCCAGAGCAGCCGCGCGCCGAGCGCCAGACCCAGCCCGGCAGCAATCGCCGCGCACCACTGCCACACTTCCGGCAGCACGAACCAGGCGGCGATCCCGCCGGCGAGCACCACCGCGAGCCAGGGCGCGCGGTCAAACCCGGCCCGCGCGAGGAAGGCCTCGACCGCATCGCCAAGCCGCCCCGCTAACCGCCCCGTGCCGGTGCTGGACAAGCGCGCGCCGGTTTGCCAAGGGCGCGCCTGCCCTCCTCCGGCGGCATCGCGGTCGCCGGGATCGTCTCCAAGCGGAATGATCGGCACATCGCGCAAAGGCCTGCCCCCCGACCGGCCCGAGTCCGGCCGCAGACCGGCGCCCAAGCCGCTCAAAGTGAACAGGAAGTGATCGTCCATGGCAAGCGAAACCAGCACGCCGCCCCCGCCCGCCCCTGCCGAGGTGGTGACCCGCTTTGCCCCCTCGCCCACCGGTTTCCTGCATATTGGCGGGGCGCGCACGGCGCTGTTCAACTGGCTCTATGCCCGCCACCACGGCGGGCGGGTGCTGCTGCGGATCGAGGACACCGACCGCCAGCGTTCAACCCAGGCCGCGATCGATGCAATCATCGACGGGCTCGACTGGCTCGGGCTCGACTTTGATGCGCCGCCGCTGTTTCAGTCCGACCGCGCCGAGCGCCATGCCGAGATCGCCTGGAAACTGCTTGAAGCCGGCCACGCTTACAAGTGCTTCGCCACGCCCGAGGAACTTGAGGCGATGCGCGCCGAGCAGCGCGCCAACAAGCAGCCGCTGCGCTATGACGGGCGCTGGCGCGACCGCGATCCGGCTGAAGCCCCCGCAGGCGCCCCATTCACCATCCGCATCAAGGCCCCGCGCGAGGGCGAGACCACGATCCATGATCGGGTCCAGGGCCCGGTGACGGTGAAGAACGCCGAGATTGACGATTACATCATCCTGCGCGCCGATGGCACGCCGACCTACATGCTCGCAGTGGTGGTGGATGATCACGATATGGGCGTCACCCACGTGATCCGCGGCGATGACCACCTCAACAATGCCTTCCGCCAGCTGCCGATCATCCGGGCCATGAACGAAATCGAGGGCGGCTGGCCCGATCCGGTCTATGCCCATATTCCGCTGATCCATGGGTCAGACGGGGCCAAGCTCTCCAAGCGCCACGGGGCGCTGGGGGTGGAGACCTATCGCGACGAATTCGGCGTCCTGCCCGAGGCGCTCTTCAACTATCTGCTGCGCCTCGGCTGGGGCCATGGCGACCGTGAGGAAATCAGCCGCGAGGAGGCGATCGCGCTGTTCGATCTCGACGGGGTGGGCAAGAGCCCTTCGCGCTTCGACATGAAGAAGCTCGAGAATCTCAATGGCCACTATCTGCGCGCGGCCGATGATGCGCGCCTTGCTGCGTTGGCGGCTGCGCGGATCGGCGATGAGGCCGATGTGGCGCTGCTCACCCGGGCCATGCCGGTGCTCAAAGTGCGTGCGAGGAACCTCAATGATATCGTTGAAGGCGCACGCTTTCTCTTTGCCCGCCGTCCCCTTGCCATGGACGCCAAGGCCGCCGCCCTGCTCGATGACGAAGCGCGCGCGATCCTGCGCCGGATTGTCGATCGACTTGCGGGCGAAAACGACTGGACAAGCGCGGCGCTCGAAGCCACTACCAAGGCGCTCGCCGAGGAGTGGGGGTTGGGTCTCGGCAAGCTGGCGCAGCCGATGCGCGCGGCCTTGACCGGGACGACCACTTCACCCGGCATCTTCGATGTCCTCGTGCTTTTGGGCCGGGACGAGGCGCTTGCCCGGCTTGCCGATCAGGCTGGCACTGCCGCCTGAGCGAGCCGGGGCGCGTCACACAGGGATTTTGGACAGGAGAATGATCGTGGCAGACAAGCTGGCGAAACTCGAACTGGACGGCAAGACCTATGAATACCCGGTGCTCGAGGGCAGCACCGGCCCGGACGTGATCGACATCCGCAAGCTCTATGCCCAGACGGGCCTGTTCACCTTCGATCCCGGATTCACCTCCACCGCCAGCTGCGAAAGCGCGCTCACCTATATCGATGGCGATGCCGGGGTGCTGCTCCACCGCGGCTATCCGATCGGGCAGCTGGCCCAGGATTCGAGCTTCATGGAGGTCTCCTACCTGCTGCTCAATGGCGAACTGCCGACCAGGCAGGAACTCGACGACTTCACCTACACCATCTCGCGCCACACCATGCTGCACGAGCAGCTGATGACCTTCTATCGCGGGTTCCGCCGCGACGCGCACCCGATGGCGGTGATGTGCGGGGTGGTCGGCGCGCTCTCGGCCTTCTACCATGACAGCACCGACATTTCCGATCCCGAACACCGCAAGATCAGCTCGCACCGGCTGATCGCCAAGATGCCGACGATCGCGGCGATGGCCTATAAATATTCGATCGGCCAGCCCTTCGTCTATCCGGACAATTCGCTGAGCTACACCGGCAACTTCCTGCGCATGACCTTTGGCGTTCCGGCCGAGCCCTATGTGGTGAACCCGGTGGTCGAGCGCGCGCTCGACCGCATCTTCATTCTCCATGCCGACCACGAGCAGAACGCTTCGACCTCGACCGTGCGTCTCGCCGGTTCCTCGGGCGCCAACCCCTTCGCCTGCATCGCGGCGGGCATTGCTTGCCTGTGGGGCCCGGCCCATGGCGGTGCCAATGAGGCGGCGCTCAACATGCTCAAGGAGATCGGCACCCCCGACCGCATCCCGCACTATATCGAGCGCGCCAAGGACAAGAACGATCCCTTCCGCCTGATGGGCTTCGGCCACCGTGTTTACAAGAACTACGATCCGCGCGCGACGGTGATGCAGCAGACCGTGCGCGAGGTGTTCGCCTCGCTCAAGGTCACCGATCCGCTGTTCGAGACCGCCCTGCGGCTCGAGGAAATCGCGCTGAGCGATGATTATTTCATCGAGAAGAAGCTGTTTCCCAATGTCGATTTCTATTCGGGGATCATCCTTTCGGCGATTGGCTTCCCGACCACGATGTTCACCGCCCTGTTTGCCCTCGCGCGCACCGTGGGCTGGGTGGCGCAGTGGAACGAGATGATCTCCGATCCGGCGCAGAAGATCGGCCGTCCGCGCCAGCTCTACACCGGGCCGACCCAGCGCGATTACGTCCCGATCGACCAGCGCTGAGCGGCGCGCATGGGCGCGGGGCGCAGGCTGATCTGGATGATCGGCATCGCCATGGTGGTGCTGGGCGGCCTCTGGAGCCTGCAAGGGCTGGGGCTGCTCGCCTGGCCCGCCGGCACCTTCATGTTCGCGCGCGGCGAATGGGCGCTTGCAGGTGCGCTGACCCTTGCAGCTGGGGCGGTCATTCTGTTGCGGCTGGGCCCATCGGCACGGTGAGGCAGCGGCCTTCCTGCCGCGCTCACCAACCTGCCTTGATGATCGCTGGCGCCGTCAGCCGGTTGCGCCGGGCTTTTCAACCCAAGCGGGCAGATCGAGCCGGAACACCGCCCCGCCTTCCGGCCCGTTGCTGACCGTGAGCGTGCCGGCCATGGCTTCGGCGAGCC
Organism: Erythrobacter cryptus; assembly: GCA_046297575.1. Lineage (GTDB taxonomy): Bacteria > Pseudomonadota > Alphaproteobacteria > Sphingomonadales > Sphingomonadaceae > Erythrobacter > Erythrobacter cryptus_A. Next base: position 294,989 of record JBKBHR010000002.1, on the reverse strand, counting down.
GGCGCGAGATGTAGAGGCCAAGGCCCGCGCCGCCCTCGCGCCCGCCCTCGTGCGCGCGCCCGAGCCGCTCGAACTTGTCGAAGATTCGCGCCGCCTGCTCGGGCGTGATGCCCGGGCCTTCGTCGGCAACGCTCACGCCCACGCGCCCCCCGGCGGCACCGTGCACGGTGATGGTGACGGTGCTCGCCGCGGGGGCATAGGCGATGGCATTGCCTATGAGGTTGATGAGGATCTGCAGCACCCGGCGAAACTCGGCGCGCGCCACCGCCGCGCCCGCCTCGCCCACGACCTCGAGCACGGTCTCGCGGCTGCGGGCCCGCACGCCGAGGATTCCCGCCGCGCGCGTGGCCGCATCAACCAGATCGACCGGCTCCTCGGCGGTGGCAAAGCCCGGGGCTTCGACCACCTCGAGATCGGCAAGATCATCGAGCATCGCCGCAAGGTGCTGCCCGGCGCTGGCGATGGTCGCGGCATAATCGCTGTATTCCTCGCGCAAGGGGCCGGCAAGGCGCGCGCGGATGGTCTCGGCATTGGCGATGATCCGGGCCACCGGCTGGCGCAGCACCGGGGTGAGCGCGGTGCCGACGAGGCGCGCGGGGCTTGCCTCGCCGGCCTCGTCCTCGGCCTCGGCGGTGGGTTCGGGAAGCAGGGGCTCCTCGGGCACCAGCAACCATTCAAACCCGCTTGGCGCCTGGGGATCGGGGCCGAGCGGGATCAGCCGCACGCGCCAGCTGCGCGCCGATCCGGCAAAGCGGCACAGCGCGCCATCGAGCAGGCGCCAATGCAGCGGCTGGTGGTGGGAAATGTCGGCCAGCTCGACCAGCTTCGTCCAGACCTGCCCCGGCGCTGCCATCGCTGCCGCCTCGAGCGCGGCGGCATCGGGGGCGGTGGCGTTCAGCACCTGCACCTGCTGGCGGGCATCGAGCCGGGCGCTGACTTCGGCGCTGGCCCGGTCGATCGCATCGAGCGTTGCGGCCATGTCGCGCGCCAGCCCTGCCGAGGGCGCCCGGCGCTGCCAGTTTTCAACCAGCACCTCGCAGCCCCCGCCCTCATCCGCGCCGAGCGGACGGATCCGGGCAAAGCCCGAGACCTCGGCCTCGCCATCATAGGCGCTAAAGGCGCGCGCGAGGCGCAGCCCCATGCGCCGCGCCTGCTGCACCAGCGCCAGCAATTCGGGGATCGCCAGCGTTCCCGGCAATTCTCCGCCGCAACGCTCCTGCAGATCGGCGAGCGCCGCATCGGCCTGGAGCAGGCGATCGCGCCCATCGGTGATGCCGGCGGCGCCAAGGCGGCTGTCGGGAAGATCCATCGTGGTCATCACCAGGCCGGATCGCTGGCGAGGAGCTGCCCGGCGCGCGCAGGCGCCAGCGCGGCAATCGCGCGCGGCATGCGGGCGGCGGGGGCGATCAGCAGGCATTGGCGCTCGATCTCGGGAAGCGCGGCTCCGGCGGCGCGCAGCGCCAGCGCCAGCCTTGCCCCCTGCCCCTCGTGGCAGGCGAGCACCAGCGCGCCGCGCGGCAGGCGGGTGGCGGCGGCGAGCGCACTGGCAAAGAGCGCGAGCCCCGCATGCTCAAGGCCAAGCGCGGCCCGCGCTGCCCCCCGCATCGCCGCCACGAGGCGCGCGAGCAGACCAATACGGCTCGCGCCCTCGTCATGCCCGGCCTGAAGATGCTCAAGGCCGGCGCGCAGCGCGAGGGCGTGGAACAGCTCGGCCGGGAGTTCGCCGAGCGGCAGTTCCATCCGCCGCTGGCTCTGGATGAAGCGCGCTTGCGCCGCGAGCGTGCGCATCGCCAGGCTCGCGGTGGCCGGGTCCTGCGCGGCGATGAGTTCCTGAAGCAATGGGCTCAGCACCGGATCGATGGCGTGGCGCTGGTGCAGCCGCTCGGCGATCAGCCCCTCGGCGGCAAGCGCGTGGCAGAAGGCGAGCAGCGCCTCGTCGGCGATCAGCGCGGCGCTCCAATGCGCGATCTGGTCCTCTGCCTCGGGCCCAGCGCGCATCGCCGGATCGCGGCCCGCCCTGGCAGCGACGATCTGCGCGGAAAGATCGCCGATCATGCCGCGCACCCGGGCAAGCACGGCATCGCTCACCAGCCCCTCGGCCTCGCTGCCGAGCAGGTGGCGCAGCACCGGGACGACCGCCGCCAGCGCGCGCTGCTCGCGCGCGACAGCCTCCGTGAGGAGCGCCTCGACAGCATTGTCGGCGGCCTGATCGATCACCTCATCGCCCATCGCAGGAGACTTAGTCCCGGCATAGTTAAATCCGCGTTAGTTCATTGCGCCGGCGCGCGCAGCAGCAAGACCGCCAGAAGCGCGAGCGCCAGAACGGCGACAGCGCCGGGCAGCTGGCCAAGCGCAGCAGCAAGCCCGAGCAGCGCGAGGAGGCCGGCACGCTCGGCTGCGAGCGCCGCCAGCGCTCCGGCGGAGCGCGCCGCGAGGCGGGCAAGCCCGACAAGCAGCGGCCCGATGAGCGCCAGCGGCGTCTCGAGCGGCCAGGGATCGAGCGCGAACCATACGACCAGCGCGGCAAGCCCGTCTCCCAAGGGGCTGAGCGCGGCAAGGCCCCGGCCCGGCGGCACGCCGTGCAGCCGCGCGCGCAGCAAGCCGATCGCCTCGGCAAGCGCGACGCTCAGGCACCCTGCCGCGCCAAGCGCCAGCGCGAGCGGGGCGGCACTGGCGAGCGCGGCGGCCACCGCGGCGCCGAGGCCCGCCAGCCCCAGCCCAGCTGCGATCACGACGCCCTGCGCCAGACCACGCGGCGCAAGCCCGCGCGCCAGGGCCATCGCCAGCACCGCCGAGGGGGCGGCCCCGGGCATGGGCGTTGCGGCAGCGGCGATCAACCGCGCCTCGTGCCGCCGGGCCGTCTCGGCGCTGTCGAACAGCATCCAGCTTTCATCGCCAAACATCTCGCCCGGCAGCGTCTCGCACGGGGTGCCGGCCTGAAGCGCGAGGCGCAGCAGCACCGAAATCGCATCGGCATCCTCGGGAAAATCGGCAAGGCGCTGCACAGGCCCGCCGCACATCGCCAGAAGGCCCGCCCAGCAGTGGGCGGCATCGATCCGCTCGAACACCTGCGGATGCGCGATCGCGCGGGTGTGATCGGCCGGGATCGCCGCCACCACGCGCCGGGCGCTTTCGCCCGCGCCCAGCAGGCCAAAGAGCGCCGCGGGATCGGGCAGGATGCCCTCGCGCAGCACGATCAGCGTGTCCTCGGCCCGCACCAGCGCGGGCAGCGCGGCAAAGCGCGCGAGGGCGTGGAACTGCGCCCCTGCCGCCTCGGTCTCGTGCTGCGCCGCCAGCACGCCATCGCAGCGCTCTCGGCACAGGCAGATCACCCGCTCGGCCCCGGCCTTGCGCAAGAGCGCCGCCTGCCAGGCCAGCAAGGGCCGGCCGGCGAGCGGCAATTCGGCGCTGAGCGCGCCCGTCTCGGTGGTTGAAAGCGCTGTCAGAAGCGCGATCCGCATGTCCTGCTCCGCCTCGCGGCGATCCTGTCCGCATCAGCGCAGTGCCGCTTTGCGCGGGCCAGTGCAAGCGGTGTGCGCTACCCTGCCCTTGCCGCTCAGCGGCGCTGCTGGCGCTGCTGGTCGCGCTGGTGGGCGCGGGCATAGCGGGCGATCACCCCCTCGACCTCACGCACCGCCATGGGCTCGCCCGGCGCGGCGTGGAGCGCGATCTCGGCGGCCTGAAGAAGATCATCGGCGTTAAAGCTCGCGGCCAGGCCCTTGAGCCGCATCGCGGCGACGTGCCAGTTGCCATCGCACCGCGCGCGCTTGAGCAGATCGAGCTGGCGCGCCGCGCTGTCAAGAAAGGCTTGGCGCAGCTCGCGCATCAGCGCGGCATCATCCCCGGCCGCTGCGGCAAGGGTGGCATCAAGGGCACCGTAATCGAAGGCCATGGCCGCAGCCCTAGGCCAGTTCGGGTTAAAGCGGGGTTTATCGCGATTCCGAGTGTGGTAAGGATATCCCATGGCAGGACGGCATCAGATGCGCGCCTTGGGGCGCGGGGGCAGCCATGGCGGCGCGGCAGAGGAGAGCGCGGCGACGGGGGGCGAGGCGCTGGAGCTTGGCCCTGCCGATGAGGAGCTTGCGCTGGCCGATGGCTGGATTGCCGAAGACGAAATGGCGCGCGCGCCCACCGCTCGCCGCGGCTGGATCGCCGCGGCGCTCGCCGGACTGGTGCTGGCCATGTGGAGCGGGTTTTTTGCTTGGGCGCATCAGGATGTGCTCGCCAGCGGTGCCGCGCCGCGCGAATGGGCGGCGCTGATCGGCCAATGGGCGGTGCCGGCCGGGCTGATCGGCATCGTCTGGCTGCTTGCGATGCGCTCCTCGCGCGCCGAGGCGCAGCGCTTTGCCGAGAGCGCCGCGTTGCTGCGGCGCGAGAGCGAGGCGCTCGAGGTGCGACTCAAGGCGGTCAACCGCGAACTCAGCCTCGCGCGCGAGTTCCTTGCCGCCGAGGCGCGCGATCTGGAAACCCTCGGGCGCCTTGCGGTCGAGCGGATTTCCACCCACGCGGCAGAGTTGCAGGCGCTGATCGCCGACAATGGAGCGCAGGTGAGCGCCATCGCCACCGCCAGCGAGGCGGCGCTCGGCAACATGAACCGGCTGCGCAGCGATCTGCCGGTGATCGCCCAGAGTGCGCGCGATGTTTCCAACCAGATCGGCGCCGCCGGCCATGCCGCGCAGGAGCAACTGGCCCGGCTCAGCGAGGGCTTCACCCGGCTCGAGGCCGCGAGCGCGGCGAGCGCGGAGGAGGTCGATGGGCTGGGCAGCGAGGTCGAGCGGATTCTTGCCGGGCTCGAAGCGGCGATGGCCCGGATCGAGGCGCTGGCGCAGGGCCGCTTTGCCACGCTCCAGGCCGAGGCCGAGGCCTACCAGGCCCGGCTCGAGACGCTCGCGGTCGAGGCGCGCACGGCCCATGACGCGCGCCTCGCCGCGGTGGAGGAGGAAGGCGCTGCGCTCACCGCGCGTCTCACCGAGGCGGCAGAACATGCCCGCAGCGCCTATGAACAGGCGATCGCGGCGCTCCATGACCGGCTGGTCGAAAAGCTGCGCAACATTGATGAGCTTGACCGCAGCACCGGGGCCGCGGCGAGCCAGCGCATCCTTGCCTTGCGCGAGGAATCGACGCGCTTCGACGAACTTCTGGCCGAGCATTGCCGCCGCTTCGATGCGATGATTGCGCAGCGCCAGGCCGCTTTCGAGACGCAGGAGGCCCAGGCGAGCGAGGTGCTGGCGCAGCGCCTCGCCGCGCTCGATGATGCGCTTGGCGAGCGGCGCGCCGCCCAGCTGGCCGAGGCCGAGCAGCTGGTCGCCCAGGGCGAGGCGCTCACCGCAAGGCTCGAGGCGCTGCGCGCGCTGATGGCCGAGGCTGGCGCTGCCGGGAGCGAGGCCGAGCAGCGCCTCGACGCCGCGCTCACGGCAATCGCCGCGGCGCTCTCCGACAAGCGCAGCGCGCTGGGCGACACCGCCAGCAGCCTCGAGCAGCTCACCGACAGCGCGGTGCGTCTGCTCGAGATCATCCAAGCCGCCGCGCGCACCTCGCGCGAGGACCTCGACGCGGCGATCGCCGCTGCCGGGGGCACGCTCGGCACGCTCGAGACCCGCGCCGAGGCGGTCTCGCAGCTGATGCTCACCAGCAGCGCGGCGGGGCAGGATCTGTCCGCCTATCTCCATGAGACCCGTGCCGGGATCGTGGCTGCGGAGGCGGCGATGGCAAGCCTCAAGGCCGGTCTTGCCGCCGACAGTGAGGAGGCCCTCGCCCGGCTCCAGGGGCTGCGCGGCGGCTTTGCCCGGCTCGCTGCCGAAAGCGCGGCGCTGGCCGGCGAGACGCAAGACGCGCTGCGCGCCGCGCTCGTCCGGCTCGAGGAGGCGATCCGGGAGACCTTTGCCACGCTCGAAGATGGCACGCTGAGCCGCGCCGGCGCGCTCGCCGAGCAGCTTGGCGGTCAGGCGGTCGAGACGCTCGAGCGCGCGCTGCGCAACGAGGCCGCGGCCACGATCGGCAAGCTCGAACAGGCCGCCGCCCATGCCTCGGGCGTGGCGCGCGAGGCGGCGATCCAGCTGCGCGACCAGCTGGTCAAGGTCAACGAGCTCACCGGCAATCTCGAACAGCGCGTGGCGCGCGCGCGCGAGCTGGCCGAGGAACAGGTCAACAATGATTTTGCCCGGCGCATGGCGCTCATCACCGACAGCCTCAATTCGGCCGCGATCGACATTTCCACCGCGCTTTCGGCCGAGATCGCCGATACCGCCTGGGAGGCCTATCTCAAGGGCGACCGCGGGATCTTCACCCGCCGGGCAGTGCGGCTGATCGACAGCGGAACGGCGCGCGAGATCGCCGGGCTCTATGGCAGTGACGAGACCTTCCGCGCCAATGTCAACCGCTACATCCACGATTTCGAGGCGCTGCTGCGCGCCACGCTCTCGACCCGTGACGGGCATGTGCTGAGCGTCACCATGCTGGGATCGGACATGGGCAAGCTCTATGTCGCGCTGGCCCAGGCGATCGAGCGGCTGCGCGCCTAGCGCGTGCTGGCCTCAGCGTTCGGCCCCGGGTGGCTTGGGCAGGAAGTCGATATCCTCCACCGTGATCCAGCCATAGGTGTAATTGGCAAGGTAGAGCCCGGTGCACAGGGCCGACAAGATGGTGGCGCGCAGCATCAGCCGGCCGGGCCGGAAGTTAACCGGGGCGCTCTCGGCCTGCCCCGGCACCTTCTCCACCCCGGCCTCGTCGGCGGTCTCGACGCCGAAGGGCAGCATGATGAAGGCGCACATCACCCAGAACAGGAAGTAGATCGCCAGGATCGAGGTGATCTGCATCAGGCCGTCGCCTCGGGGATGATCACCCGCACCTGCGGGCGCTTGCCCGACCAGCGCTGCGCTGCGCGCCGGGCGGCAAGCCGTGCCGCCTCGCGGATCGCCTCGGGATCGCGCCCATCGCGCCCCTTGAGCCGCCCGATCGCGGCGAGCACGTCCTCGGCGGCCTCATCGAGAAACTCCGGCAGATCCTCATCGAGCGGCAGGCCCACCGCCTCGATCACCGGCCGCTGCCCGCGCAGCAGCAGCACCACCACCAGCCCCTCGGCGGCAAGGCGGCGGCGCATCGTCATCGCCTCGCCATTGGCCGGGGTGATGATGTCGCCATCGAGCACCAGGCGCCCGGCACGCACTTCGGCGATCTTGCCCGGGGCGCCGGGGGCAAGGCGGACGAGATCGCCGTTCTTCTGCACCACCTGCGCCGGAATGCCGCAGGCCTTGCCGAGGCGCGCCTGCTCGGCCATGTGGCGCATCTCGCCGTGCACCGGCACCAGCACCTGCGGGCGCAGCCACTGATAGAGCGCCTCGAGCTCGGGCCGGCCGGGGTGACCCGAGACATGGATAAAGGCCTGCCGGTCGGTCACCATGGTGATGCCGCGCGCGGCCAGCTGGTTCTGCACCCGGCCAATCGCGATCTCGTTGCCGGGGATCTGGCGCGAGGAGAACAGCACCACATCGCCCGGCGCCAGTTCGATCGGATGGTTGCCCTCGGCCATGCGCGCCAGCGCCGCGCGCGGCTCGCCCTGCCCGCCGGTCGCCAGGATCAGCACCTCGCCGCGCGGCAAGCCCATGGCGGTGTCGAAATCGACCGGCTCGGGAAAATCGGCAAGGTAGCCATTGTCCTGCGCCACCTCGATGATGCGTTCGAGCGAGCGGCCCGCCACCACGATCCGCCGCCCGGTCTCGCGCGCGACCTCGCCCAGGGTCTGCAACCGCGCGACATTGCTGGCAAAGGTGGTGACGACCACGCGCTTTCCGGCATGGCGCGCCACCTCCTCCATCAGCGCGCGGTGCACCGCGCCCTCGCTGCCCGAGGCCTTGGGATTGAAGACATTGGTGGAATCGCACACCAGCGCGAGCACCCCCTGATCGCCAATGGCGCGCAGCTCCTCCTCGGTGGTCGGCTCGCCGATGATCGGCTCCTCGTCGAGCTTCCAGTCGCCGGTGTGGAAGATGCGCCCATGGGGTGTGTCGATCAGCAGGGCATTGCCCTCGGCAATCGAATGGGCCAGCGGCACATAGGTGATGGCAAAGGGGCCAAGGGGAATCGGCCCGTGATCCTCGAGGACGACGTTGAGTTCGACCTCGTCGAGCAGCCCCGCTTCCTCGAGCTTCCTCGCCACGAGGTCGGCGGTGAAGGGCGTGGCATAGATCGGCACGCCGAGATCGGCGGCGAAATAGGGCACGGCGCCGATATGGTCCTCGTGCGCATGGGTGAGCACGATGGCGAGCAGATCCGCGCGACGTTCCTCGATGAACTCAAGATCGGCAAAGACCAGCTCGACCCCGGGATATTCGCTGCCCGCAAAGGTCATGCCGAGATCGACCATGATCCACTTGCCCTGGGCGCCGTAGAGGTTGACGTTCATGCCGATCTCGCCCGAGCCGCCAAGGGCGCAGAACAGCACTTCGTCCTTCGGAGTAAATTCCTTGGTCACGATGGTCCTTACGTTGGTGCTTTTCAGGCGGTTTCGGCCTGGCGGGCAAGGATGGCCAGGCCATCAAGCGTGAGATCGGCATCGACATGGTCGAAGATGTCGCTCGCCTCGTCGAACAGGATGGCAAGCCCGCCGGTCGCCACCACCTTGGCCGGCCGGCCGATCTCGGTCTTCATCCGCGCGACCATGCCTTCCATCATCGCGACATAGCCCCAGAACACCCCGATCAGCATCTGGTCCTCGGTGTTGCGACCGATGACGCTGCGGCTTTCGGGCACGCGGATGGCGATGCGCGGCAGCTTGGCGGTCTTGCCCACCAGCGCATCGAGCGAGAGGTTGATGCCCGGGGCGATCGCGCCGCCCTTGTAGGCGCCGGTGTAATCGATCGCCTCGAACTTGGTGGCGGTGCCGAAATCGACGACGATGAGGTCACCGCCATACTTGTGATGGGCGGCAAGGATGTTGACCGCCCGATCTGCCCCGAGCGAGGAGGGCTGATCGACATCGATGGCAAAGCGCCAGCGCGCCGCCCCCTGCCCGGCAAAGAGCGGCGTGATGCCGAAATATTTCTGCGCCAGCACGGTGAGATTGTGGTCGGCGCGCGGCACCACCGAGGCGATGATGATCTGCGTGATGGCGCTGCGCTCCACCCCCTCGATCTTGAGCAGCTGCAGCAGCCAGACGGCATATTCATCCCCGGTGCGGCGCGGATCGGTGGCGATGCGCCAGCGCGCGCGGATGGTGTGGGTGCCGTCCGCGCCAAAGTCGAACAGCGCAAAGACGACATTGGTGTTCCCGACATCGGCGGCAAGCAGCATGGGGCCGGTCCTCTCTCGCTTCAGGATATGTCGCCTGCGCGAATGGCACGTTCGCGGCCATCCGCCAAGCGCAGCCGCAAGGCCCCGTCAGCCTCATCGAGCCCGGCGAAGGTGCCGCTGATGCGTGCGCCGTCGCTGTCATGCACGGTGACGGGCGCGCCGGGGGCGTGGATCGATCGCAACAGGAAGGCCGAAAGGATCGGCGCAAGGCCAAAGGCGCGCCAGGCAGCAAGGCGCTCGGCAAAACGCGCAGCAAGGCGCGGGGCGAAGTCTTCGGGCGCGGGCGGTGCGGTCACATCTGCCAGCGCCGCCGTCCGGCGATCGGGCACCTGCGGTGCGTGCGCAAGGTTGACCCCGATCCCGATGATGATGCGCCCTTGCACCATCTCGAGCAGGATGCCGGAGAGCTTGCCGCCATCAAGGAGCACGTCATTGGGCCACTTGAGCGCCAGCGCCCTCCCCTCGCCCACCAGCGCCGCGGCGGCATCGTGCACCGCCAGCGCGGCAACGAAGCTGAGGCTCGCCGGTGGCGGATCGCCGGGGCGCAGTTCCACCGCAGTCGAGCCCATGAAATTGCCCGCCCCGTCGAACCATTGGCGACCCTGCCGCCCGCGCCCGGCGCTCTGGCGCCGCGCCACCAACCAGTGCCCCTCGGCCCAGCCCTCGCCGCGCCTAATCGCCGCGGCGATATCGGCGTTGGTCGAGCCGGTCTCGTCGAGGAAGGTAATCAAGCCGCGAGGAACAGGGCTGAGGCGGCCTTGTCGGCAAGGTCGCTGAGCGAGCGGGTGAGGAAATAGCCGAGCGGCGAGACGATCGCCGCGGTGAGGCCAAGCAGCACCCAATGCGCCACGCCGCTGCGCCCGGTGATCACCCCTGCGGGCGGATCGAAGAACATCACCTTGACGAACTTGATGTAATAGAAGGCCCCGATCACGCTCGCCGCGATGGCGATGGCGCCAAAGGCAACGAGCCCCGCTTCGACCGTCGCCTGGAACACCACGAACTTGGCATAGAAGCCAAGCAGCGGCGGGATCCCGGCAAGGCTGAACATGAAGATCAGCAGCGCCGCGGCGAGCGCCGGACGGGTGACCGAAAGGCCGCGGATATCGGCAAAGGTCTCCATCAGGCTGCCATCCTCGCCGCGCAGCATCAGCAGCGCGACAAAGCTGCCCAGGCTCATGGCGACATAGATGAACAGATAGACCAGCATCGCCGCCGCCCCACTGTGGCTCGCCACCGCCAGGCCAAGCAGGATAAAGCCGATATTGTTGATCGAGGAATAGGCGAGCAGGCGCTTGAGGTTCTCCTGCCCGATCGCTCCCAGCGCCCCGAAGATGATCGAGGCCAGCGCGGTGAACATCACGATCTGCTGCCAGGCGGCAACCTGCGCACCGAACACTTCGAACACGACCCGCGCAGTGAGCGCCACCGCCGCCACCTTGGGCGCGGTGGCAAAGAAGGCGGTGACCGGCGTGGGCGCGCCCTCATAGACGTCGGGCGTCCACATGTGGAAGGGCACGGCGCTGATCTTGAAGGCTAGCCCTGAGAGCACGAAGATCACCCCGAACAGCGCCCCATAGCCCAGCTCGCCCGAAAGCCCGGCGCGCACCGCGGCAAAGCCGGTGCTGCCCGTAAAGCCGTAAAGCAGGCTCATGCCATAAAGCAGGATGCCCGAGGCCAGCGCCCCGAGGACGAAATATTTGAGCCCTGCCTCGCCCGAGCGCGCATCGCGCCGCAGGATCGCCGCCAGCACATAGGCCGAGAGGCTGTTGAGCTCGAGCCCGAGATAGAGGCTCATGAAATCATTGGCCGAAACCATCAGCCCCATGCCGACGCAGGCGAACAGCACCAGCACCGGATATTCGCCGCGCATCCCGCGCTCGCTGCCGGCGGCAGGGCTGGCGAAGAAAGCGGGCGCAACCATCAGCGCGCCGATCGCGGAAAGGTAGATCAGCGCCTTGGCGAAAAGGGCAAAGCCATCGACCTTGATGAGGCCGCCAAAGCCCAGCCTTGCCGGCCCCTCGGCGCCGCCGTGCAGCCCGGGCACCAGCAGGAAGCCGGCAACGAACAGCGCCGCGGCCGCCCCAATGGCGATCTGGCGCGCGGCCCTGTCGCCGCTCCAGGCGGCAACCAGGAGCAGCACGAGCCCGGAAAAGCTCAGCAGCAGATCGGGAATGATAAGGCCAAAGGAATGGGCAAAGTCCATCAGTGCGCGCCCTCCTTGGCGCTTGCATGATCAGCGCTTTGATGATGCTCGATGGCGTTGGCGGGCCCACGCGGGGCGCCTGCGGCAAGCTGCGCATCGCCCGCAGGGGCCGCGGCGGCAAGGCGCGCATCGAGCGCGGCAATATCGGCGCGCATCGGCGCAAGGAAGGTCTCGGGATAGACCCCCATCCACAGCACCGCCGCCGCGATCGGGGCCATCATCGCCCATTCGCGCGCGGTGATATCGGGCATGGCGGCGGCATCGGCATTGCTCTGCGCCCCGAAGGCGACCCGGCGGTAGAGATAGAGCATGTAGGCCGCGCCAAGGATGATCCCGGTGGTGCACACCAGCGCCACCGTGCTCGAGACCTGGTAAACCCCGGCGAGCGAGAGGAACTCGCCAACAAAGCCGCTGGTGCCGGGCAGGCCGATCGAGGCCATGGTGAAGAGCAGGAAGAACAGTGCGTAATAGGGCATGTTGGTGGCGAGCCCGCCATAGCGCGCGATCTCGCGGGTGTGCAGCCGGTCGTAGATCACGCCGACGCACAGGAACAGCGCGCCCGAGACGAGGCCGTGGCTCAGCATCACGATCATCGCCCCTTCAAGCCCCTGCACGTTGAAGGCGAACAGGCCAACGGTGACGATCGCCATGTGCGCGACCGAGGAATAGGCGATCAGCTTCTTCATGTCGGCCTGCACCAGCGCGACCAGCGAGGTATAGACCACCGCCACCATCGAGAGGGCAAAGACCAGCCAGGCAAACTGCGCGCTCGCCTCGGGGAACATCGGCAGGCTGAAGCGGATGAAGCCATAGCCGCCGAGCTTCAGGAGCACCCCGGCCAGGATCACCGAGCCGGCGGTGGGCGCCTGCACGTGGGCATCGGGCAGCCAGGTGTGGAAGGGCCACATCGGCACCTTCACCGCAAAGCTGGCGAAGAAGGCGAGCCACAGCCAGGTCTGCGCCTGCGGCGGGAAATCATACTGCATCAGCGTCGGGATGTCGGAGGTGCCCGCCTCGGCCACCATCCACAGCATCGCGATCAGCATCAGCACCGAGCCGAGCAGGGTGTAGAGGAAGAACTTGTAGCTCGCATAGATGCGGTTGTCGCCGCCCCACACCCCGATGATGAGATACATCGGAATGAGGCCCGCCTCGAAGAAGACATAGAACAGGAACAGATCCTGCGCGGCGAAGGTGCCGATCATCAGCACCTCCATGAACAGGAAGGCGGCCATGTATTCGCCCACCCGCTTGTCGATCGCCTCCCAGCTGGCAAGGATACAGATGGGCATCAGGAAGACGCTCAAAAGGATCAGCATCAGCGCGATGCCGTCGATCCCCAGCGCCCAGGCAAAGCCGGCGAAAATCTCGGCACGCTCGGTGAATTGCCACTGCGGCCCGCCGATCTCGTAGCCCGACCAGAGCACGAGGCCGAGCAGGAAGGTGACGAGCGTGGCCGCGAGCGCGATCAGCCGCGCGGCCTGCGCCCCGGCAAACAGGCAGAGCAGCGCGCCCAGCAAGGGCACGAGCATCATCAGCGAAAGGAGAGGAAGGCCTTCCATGAGCGAAGCGCGCTCCTAAAGCAGAACGTAGGTGACAGCCGCGACCAGCCCCAGCAGCATGATCAGCGCGTAGGTGTAGACATAGCCCGACTGGAGCGACCTTGCGGCCAGCGCAGAGCGCTGGATTACGGCGGCAACGCCATTGGGCCCGAAGCGGTCGATCGTGCCGATATCGCCCCACTGCCAGAAGGCGCGACCAAAGGCGAAGGCGGGCCGAACGAAAAGGGCGTCGTAAAGCTCGTCGAAATACCACTTGCGGTAGACGAAGTTGTGAAGCGCCCCAAAACGCTGCACGAACTTGGCCGGAAGCTCGGGCCGCGCGATATAGGCAAGGTAGGCCCCGGCAAGGCCGATGAGCATGACGATGAAGGCCGTGTATTTCACCCAATAGGGCACGGCGTGCATCGCGTGGATCAGTGCCTCGTTGTAGAAGATCGAACCGTTCCAGAAAGCCGCGCTGTCGAGGAAGCTCGGGGCAAACACCTGCCCCGCAGCAACCGCGCCCAAGGTGAGCACGCCCAGCGGCACGAGCATCGAGCGCGGGCTTTCATGCGGGTGATAGCCACCGGTGGTGTCCTCCCCGGCTTCCTCCGGCGTCTTGTGCACGGCGTGCTGGATGTGTTCGCTCCCGATCCAGCGGGGTTTGCCCCAGAAGGTGAGGAACATCAGCCGCCAGGAATAGAAGCTGGTGAGCAGCGCCGCGAAAGCCCCCGCCCAGAAGGCGAACTGCCCCGCGCCATTGCCCCGGGCAAAGGCGGCTTCGAGGATCGCGTCCTTCGACCAGAAGCCAGCAAAGCCGAGCCCGAGGTGATAGACACCGAGGCCCGTGATCGCCAGCGTGCCCGCCATCATCGCCCAGAAGGTGAAGGGAATGTGCTTTCTGAGGCCGCCATAGAAGCGCATGTCCTGCTCATGGTGCATGGCATGGATCACGCTCCCCGCGCCGAGGAACAGCAGTGCCTTGAAGAAGGCGTGGGTGAAAAGGTGGAACATCGCCGCGCCATAGGCCCCCACCCCGGCGGCGAAGAACATGTAGCCGAGTTGTGAGCACGTCGAATAGGCGATCACCCGCTTGATGTCCCACTGGGTGGTGCCGATGGTGGCAGCAAAGAAGCAGGTCGCCGCGCCGATGATGGTGACCAGGGCGAGCGCACTCGGCGCGGTCTCGAACATCGGCGAGAGGCGGCAGACCATGAACACGCCCGCTGTCACCATGGTGGCGGCATGGATCAGCGCGGACACCGGGGTCGGCCCTTCCATCGCGTCGGGAAGCCAGGTGTGCAGGCCCAGCTGCGCGCTCTTGCCCATCGCCCCGATGAACAACAGGATGCACAGCACATCCATGGTGTAAAGGCGCATGCCCAGGAAGGTGATGGTCGCGCCGCTCATGCCCGGCGCAGCGGCGAGGATCTCGGGGATCGAGGTGGTCTGGAACACGAGGTAGGTGCCGAAGATCCCCAGCATGAAGCCAAGGTCGCCGACACGGTTGACCACGAAAGCCTTGATCGCCGCGGCGCCCGCACTCGGCTTTCTATACCAGAAGCCGATCAGCAGGTAGGAAGCCAGCCCCACCCCTTCCCAGCCAAAGAACATCTGCACCAGGTTGTCCGCCGTCACCAGCATCAGCATCGCGAAGGTGAACAGCGAAAGATAGGCGAAGAAGCGAGGCTGATCCGGATCCTCGGCCATGTAGCCCCAGGAATAGAGGTGCACCAGCGCCGAGACCGAGGTGATCACCACCAGCATCACCGCGGTGAGCGTATCGACCCGCAAGGCCCAGTCGAAGCTGAGCGTGCCGCTTTCGACCCACTTGAGCAGGTGCACGACCTCGGCGCTCTCGCTTCCCGAGAGGAAGCCGAGGAAGATCGGCCAGGCGAGCGCGGCGGAGAGGAACAACGCAGCCGTGGTGACCGACTTTGCCACGACATTGCCGATCATGCGGTTGCCCAGCCCTGCGACGAGGGCAGCAACAAGCGGCGCGAAGGTGATGATGAGGATCGGATGCACGAGCGCCTTACCCCTTCATCCGGTTGATATCATCGACCGCGATGGTGCCGCGGCTGCGGAAATAGATCACCAGGATCGCAAGGCCGATCGCGGCCTCGGCAGCGGCCACGGTGAGCACCAGCATGGCAAAGACCTGCCCCACCAGATCCTGCATGAAGGCGCTGAAGGCGACGAGGTTGAGGTTGACGCTGAGCAGGATCAGCTCGACCGCCATGAGGATCACGATCACGTTCTTGCGGTTCAAAAAGATGCCCAGGACCCCGAGCACGAACAGGATTGCCGCGACGGTCAGGTAATGTTCGATCCCGATCACAGTTCGATCCCCTTGCCCACTTCGGGCCGCTTCATCACCACGGCTTCCTCCGGACGGCGGCGAATTTGCTTGCCCACATCCTGCCGCGCCCGCGCGCCCGGCCCTGGGGGCTGGAAGGTGAGCACGATCGCGCCGATCATCGCCACCAGCAGGATGATGCCGGCCACCTCGAACAGGAGGATGTAGCGGCCATAGAGCAGC
Source organism: Erythrobacter cryptus (assembly GCA_046297575.1). Taxonomy (GTDB): domain Bacteria; phylum Pseudomonadota; class Alphaproteobacteria; order Sphingomonadales; family Sphingomonadaceae; genus Erythrobacter; species Erythrobacter cryptus_A. The sequence continues at coordinate 279,412 of JBKBHR010000002.1, read as the reverse complement.
GCCCCGAGCGCCTCGATATTGGGCACGTCAGCCGGCTGCAACGCAGCGCCATCGGGCGTGCCGAGCCGGATGCCTCCGGCCTGCCAGGCGCCCACCGCCAGGAGCAGCTCGGCCAGCAGCACCGCGGCGATGGCAAGACCAAGCGGCGCATTGCGGGCAAAGCCGGCGCGCATCGCGGCAAAATCGATGTCGAGCATCATCACCACGAACAGGAACAGCACCGCGACCGCGCCGACATAGACGATCACCAGCAGCATGGCGATGAACTCGGCGCCCACCAGCACCATCAGCCCGGCGGCGTTGAAAAAGGCGAGGATCAGCCACAGCACCGAATGCACCGGATTTCGGGCCATGACCACCATGACCGCGCTGGCGATCACGATCGTCGCGAAGAAATAGAAGGCGATGGCCTGTATCATGCTTGTCCCCAACCCCTTGCCCACCCCTTGCACGGGCGCGGGCACGAAGGCCGTCCGAAATGATCCCAAGTTGCGCTTCCCAGGGCAGGCGCAGGGCGCTGTCCGGGCGCGCGTGGCTTTGTGTTCGGCGCCCCCTAGCGATAGGGGGCGTCGGCTTCAAGATTGGCCGCGATGGCCCTTTCCCACTTGTCCCCGTTCGCCAGCAGCTTGGCCTTGTCGTAAAGCAGCTCCTCACGGGTTTCGGTGGCGTATTCGAAATTCGGCCCCTCGACGATGGCATCGACCGGACAGGCTTCCTGGCAGAAGCCGCAGAAGATGCACTTGGTCATGTCGATGTCATAGCGGGTGGTGCGGCGGCTGCCATCGGCGCGCGGTTCGCTCTCGATGGTGATCGCCTGCGCGGGGCAGATCGCCTCGCACAGCTTGCAGGCGATGCAGCGTTCCTCGCCATTCGGATAGCGCCGCAAGGCGTGCTCGCCGCGGAAACGGGGGCTGAGCGGCGCCTTCTCGAAGGGGTAGTTGATCGTCACCTTGGGCTTGAACAGATACTTGAGCGTCAAGGCGTGGGCCTTGAGAAAGTCCCAGAGGGTGAAGCTTTTGATGAGGTGCGCAACGCTGGTCATGCGAAATGCCCCGTGGCCATGAGATAGCCGGAAGTGGCGGCAACAAAGAGCAGGCTCATTGGCAGGAACACCTTCCAGCCAAGCCGCATCAGCTGGTCGTAGCGATACCGCGGCACGGTCGCCCAGATCCAGCTGAACATGAAAAAGAAGATGAAGGTCTTGACGAGGAACCAGACGATCCCGGGCACCGCATAGAGCACCGGAATGTCGAGCGGCGGCAGCCACCCGCCCCAGAACAGCAGCGTGTTGAGGCTGCACATCAGCAGGATGTTGGCATATTCGCCGAGCCAGAACAGCGCGAAGCTCATCGAGGAATATTCGGTCTGGTAGCCCGCGACGAGCTCGCTTTCGGCCTCGGTAAGGTCAAAGGGCGCGCGCGCGGTCTCCGCGAGCGCCGAGATGAAGAACACCACCCACATCGGGAAGAGCAGCGGGTGCACCGCATAGGCGTTGATGAGGCCGAGCCCGAAGCCCTGCTGCGCCTTGACGATCCCCGAAAGGTTGAAGGTGCCGGCAAACAGCACCACGCACACCAGCACGAAGCCGATCGAGACTTCGTAGGAGATCATCTGCGCCGAGGCGCGCATCGCCGAGAAGAACGGGTATTTGGAGTTCGACGCCCACCCGCTCATCACCACGCCGTAAACCCCCATCGAGCTGATCGCGAGGATGTAGAGCAGGCCGACATTGATGTCCGCGATCACCATGCCCGCATCGAAGGGAACCACCGCCCAGGCGGCGAGCGCGACGGTGAAGGTGATGATGGGGGCAATCAGGAAGATGCCCTTGTTCGCGGCTGACGGGATGATGGTTTCCTGCAGGAACACCTTGATCCCATCGGCAAAGCTCTGGAGCAAGCCGAAGGGCCCCACCACATTGGGCCCGCGCCGCAGCATGATCGCGCCCAGCACCTTGCGATCGACATAGATCACCATGGCAACGCAGAACATGACGAGCAGCGAGACGATGACGATCGCCGCCAGCGTCGCCACGGTCCAGGCCCATTCATAGCTGAGGCCGAGGGATTGAAAGAAGGCGGTCATTCCGCGGCCTCCTTGACATCAGCCCCGTGGAGCAGTTCCTCCGAGCAGCGCTGCATCACCGCGCTGGCGCGGGCGATGGGGTTGGTGAGGTAGAAATCCTTGATCGGATAGGCCGCGATCTCGCCCTCGAACCTGGCGGCGCCGTCGGGCTTGGGGAGCGGACCGAAATCGGCAAGGCCCTCTTTGCCCAGCGCCGGCACCGCGGCGACCATCTTGGCCTGAAGCTCGGCAAAACTGTCGAAGCCCACATGCACGCCCAGCGCATCGGCAAGCGCGCGCAAAATCGTCCAGTCCTCGCGCGCGTCACCCGGGGCAAACACAGCCTTTTCGGCAAACTGCACGCGGCCTTCGGTGTTGACGTAAGTGCCATCCTTCTCGGCATAGGATGCGGCCGGAAGGATGATGTCGGCGTGATGCGCGCCCTTGTCGCCGTGGTGGCCGATATAGACCTTGAGGCTGCCAGCAAAGGGCGCATAGTCCATCTCGTCCGCGCCGAGGCTGAGCAGCACCTTGGGGCTGGCCGCGGCCAACTCGCCCATCCCGCCCGGCAGCGTGAAGCCCAGCATCAGCGAAGCCATGCGCGCCGCCGAAATGTGCAGCACGTTGAAGCCGTTCCAATCCTCCTTCACGAGGCCGAACTTGTCGATGAGCTTCAATGCGGCAGGCAGCGCGCCCTTGGCCAGCGCCGCCGCGCCGAGAATCACCGCCGGGCGCTGCGCCGCCTTCATCGCGTCACCCAGTTCCTTGGACACGCGGTTGAGGATCTTGAGATCAAACCCGAGAAAGGTCGCCGGATAGGTGGTTTCCCATTCCGGCCCGATGATGAACACCCTGGCCCCGGCCTTGACCGCCTTTCTCAGGCGCACATTGAGCAGCGGCGCCTCCCAGCGCACATGGCTGCCGATGATGAGGATGGCATCGGCGGTCTCGATCCCGGCGAGCGTGGAATTGAAATTGACCGCAGCGAGGTTCGACACATCGTAGGTCATGCCGGTCTGGCGCGCCTCGACAAGCTGCGATCCGCAGGCATTGACGAGCGCCTTGGCGGCAAACATGGTCTCGGCATCGACAAGATCGCCCGCCACCGCGGCGATGCTGGCCTTGTCGGTGCCGAGCGCCGCGGCGATGAGGTCAAAGGCCTCGCGCCATTCGCCCGGTTGCAAGCGGCCCTCGCGGCGGATCCACACCCGATCGAGCCGCCGCCGGGTGAGGCCATCGACCTGATAGCGGCCTTTGTCCGAAAGCCATTCCTCGTTGACGTCGTCATTCACCCGCGGCAGCGCGCGCATCACCTCGCGCCCCTTGGAATGGAGCGTGATATTGGCGCCGATCGCATCGGACACGTCGATGCTGAGGGTCTTCTTCAGCTCCCAAGGCCGGGCCTCGAAGGCATAGGGGGCGCTGGTGAGCGCACCCACCGGGCACAGATCGATGACATTGGCGGAAAGCTCGTGGCGCGCGGCGCGCTCGAGATAGGTGGTGATCTGCGTGTCTTCGCCGCGATAGAGCGCGCCGATCTCGTCCACGCCCGCGATTTCCTCGGAAAAGCGCACGCAGCGGGTGCAGTGGATGCAGCGGGTCATGATCGTCTTGATCAGCGGGCCCATATATTTCTCGCTCACCGCGCGCTTGTTCTCGGCAAAGCGCGAGGTGCCGCGGCCATAGGCCATCGCCTGGTCCTGCAGGTCGCATTCTCCGCCCTGGTCGCAAATCGGGCAATCGAGCGGGTGGTTGATGAGCAGGAACTCCATCACGCCTTCGCGGGCCTTTTTGACCATGGGGCTATCGGTGCGGATCTCCTGCCCATCTGCAGCCGGCAGCGCGCAGGAAGCCTGCGGCTTGGGCGGCCCGGGCTTCACCTCGACGAGGCACATGCGGCAATTGCCCGCGATGCTGAGGCGTTCGTGATAGCAGAAGCGCGGAATTTCCTTGCCCGCCAGCTCGCAGGCCTGGAGCACGGTGGCGCCTGCCGGCACCTCGATCTCGACGCCGTCAACGGTAACCTTGGGCATTAGCGGATTACCTCAATTCCATCCGAACTGTAGAGGCCGCTAACTCGCCGCCGCTTGCCATCAATCTCCATGATGTCGCTCTGCATCCGGATCATGTATCCTTTGGCAACGTAAGAGTAAGCTTCCTCAAGCGTGTCACAAGAAATCTCAGCTGCGACTACGTTCGGGCCTTTGGAAACTTTGTAAGCACCATTCTTCCGATAAGCGGCGAGCCGAACGGGAAGCCGGGTTCCATTTCGCCGAACGCAGAGATGGTCTTTTTCGAGCGCCTTTATCACTCTGCCGCCTCCGCAAACCGCGCGTTATGCTCATGAATCCGCCGCTCGAGCTCAGGGCGGAAGTGGCGGATGAGGCCCTGGATCGGCCAGGCCGCCGCATCGCCCAGCGCGCAGATGGTGTGGCCTTCGACCTGCTTGGTGACCTCGTGGAGCATGTCGATCTCCTCGATCGCCGCGTCACCCGTGCGCAGCCGCTCCATCATGCGCCACATCCAGCCCGTGCCCTCGCGGCAGGGGGTGCACTGGCCGCAGCTTTCGTGCTTGTAGAAGTAGGAGAGGCGGCTGATGGCGCGGACGATATCGGTGGACTTGTCCATGACGATAACGGCGGCGGTGCCGAGGCCCGAGCCAAGTTCCTTCAAGCCATCGAAATCCATCGGCGCGTGGCGGATCTGCTCGGCCGGCACCAGCGGCACCGATGAGCCGCCGGGGATCACCGCAAGCAGATTGTCCCACCCGCCGCGAATCCCGCCGCAATGCTTCTCGATCAGCTCCTCGAAGGGAATGCTCATCGATTCTTCCACCACGCAGGGCTTGTCCACGTGGCCCGAGATCTGGAACAGCTTGGTGCCCTTGTTGTTCTCGCGCCCGAAGCTGGCAAACCAGTTTGCCCCGCGCCGCAGGATGGTGGGCACGACCGCGATGCTCTCGACATTGTTGACCGTGGTCGGGCAGCCATAGAGCCCCGCGCCCGCCGGGAAGGGAGGCTTCAACCGCGGCTGGCCCTTCTTGCCCTCGAGGCTCTCGATCATCGCGGTTTCTTCGCCGCAGATATAGGCCCCCGCGCCGCGGTGCATGAAGACGTCGAAATCATAGCCCGACTTGCAGGCATTCTTGCCGATCAGGCCGGCGGCATAGGCCTCGTCGATCGCCTTCTGCAGTGTTTCGGCCTCGCGGATATATTCGCCGCGGATGTAGATATAGGCCGCACGCGCACGCATGGCGAAGCCCGCCAGCAGCGCCCCTTCGACGAGCTTGTGCGGATCGTGGCGGATGATCTCGCGGTCCTTGCAGCTGCCCGGCTCGGACTCGTCGGCATTGATGACGAGGAAGCTCGGGCGCCCGTCGCGGCTTTCCTTGGGCATGAAGGACCACTTGAGCCCCGTCGGGAAACCCGCCCCGCCCCGCCCGCGCAGGCCGGAAGCCTTGACCTCCTCGATGATTGCATCGGCCCCGCGCTCGAGCAGCGCCTTGGTATTGTCCCAATCCCCGCGCGCCTGCGCGGCCTTGAGGCCCCAGTCCTGAAAGCCGTAGAGATTGGTGAAGATGCGGTCCTTATCCGCGAGCATTGCTGCCGTCCTTCCCTTTGGCGCGCTTGAGACGCACCAGCGCAATCACCTGAAAAGCGAGGGCCAGGCCCATCACGATCACGCCCATCTCGTAAGGCCCGGTGACGGTGAGCACCGCACCAAGGGCAAAGCCGGTCAGCCCCAGCATGGCGATAAGGAGCGTGAGCGGGTTCATCCGATCACCCCCTGGCTCCACAGCCCGGCGAGCACGGCGATGATCAGCAGGATCACGCCCACGCGCACCAGCCCCATCAGCACCTTGTAGGCGATGAAGGCGAGCACAGCCGCGCCGATAAGGGATGCAGCGGCAGTCACCTTACCACTCGCCCCGGTAATCGTGGTTCTCGTGCACCATTTCCTTCAGCGTGGTCGGTCCGCCGAGCGGTTCACTGGTGTGTCGCCCCGGCTCCTGCGTGCCGGTCTTGGGCTGCTCGCCGCGCGCGAGCGCATCAAGGATGGCATCGAGGCGTTCGGGCGTCAGATCCTCGTAGTTGTCGTCGTTGATCTGCACCATCGGCGCGGTGGCGCAATTGCCCATGCATTCGACCTCGGTGAGGGTCCACAGCCCATCATCCGAAACCTCGCCCTTCTTCATCCCCCGCTTCTTGCAGGTGGCGATGAGATCGTCGCTCCCGCGCAGCATGCACGGCGTGGTGCCGCACACCTGCACGTGGAATTTGCCCACGGGCTTGAGGTTATACATGAAGTAGAAGCTGGCGACCTCGAGCACGCGGATCACCGGCATGTCGAGATACTTGGCGACATATTCGATCACCGGCAGCGGCAGCCAGCCCTGCGTGCCAGTCTCCGCGCCGACCTGCCGCTGGGCAAGATCGAGCAGCGGCATCACCGCCGAACGCTGGCGGCCCGGCGGATATTTGGCGATGTGCCAATCGGCCTTCTGCTTGTTCTCCGGCGTCCATTGGAACGCCCCCCAGCGGGCGCGCAGTTCGGGGGTGTCGGGAGCGGGGGCACGGTCAGCCATGCTCAACCCTCTGCATTATCTCATTTTTGGCTGCATCGATTAGGAATTGATCGTTAAGGACGTAGAAAGACTGACCAGCCTTTGAGTCGGCAACCACAGTTAGCTCGACAGACAGCTTCACGGTCCATCCATTTGCCGTGACTTCAACAACCCGCTCATCGCCAACATTCCGAACGTTCACGTCAAAATCAGGATCACTCACCGGTCACACTCCCCGAACACCACGTCGATCGCGCCCAGGATGGCGGTGACGTCGGGCAGCATGTGCCCCTTGGACATGAACTCCATCGCCTGGAGGTGCGAGAAGGCGGTGGGGCGGATCTTGCAGCGATAGGGCCTGTTGGTGCCATCGCTCACCAGATAGACGCCGAACTCGCCCTTGGGGCTTTCGGTGGCAACATAGACCTCGCCCGCAGGCACGTGGAAGCCTTCGGTGTACAGCTTGAAGTGATGGATGAGGCTTTCCATCGATTGCTTCATCTCGCCTCGCTTGGGCGGCACCACCTTGCGATCGGTGCTGGCGATCGGCCCGCCCGGCATGTCGCGCAGACACTGGCGGATGATCTTCGCGCTCTCGTAAACTTCCTTCACCCGCACCATGAAGCGATCGTAGCAGTCCGAATTGGTGCCCACGGGCACGTCGAACTCCATGCGATCATAGACATCGTAGGGCTGGCTCTTGCGCAGATCCCAGGGTATGCCCGCAGCGCGGATCATCGGGCCGGAAAAGCCCCAGGCGATCGCATCCTCGCGCGCAACCACGCCGATATCGACATTGCGCTGCTTGAAGATGCGGTTGTCCATGACAAGGCTCATCGCGTCCTCGAACAGCTGGAAGAAGCGGTTGTCGAGCCAGTCGCCGATATCGACCAGCAGCTTTTCCGGCACATCCTGGTGCACCCCGCCCGGGCGGAACCATGCCGAGTGCATCCGCGCGCCCGAGGCGCGCTCGAAGAAGGTGAGGCAGTCCTCGCGCAGGTCCATGATCCACAGGTTCGGCGTGAAGGCCCCGACATCGAGGATATGCGCGCCCATGTTGAGCATGTGGTTGCAGATGCGGGTGAGTTCCGCGAACAACACCCGCAAGTATTGCGCCCGCAGCGGCACCTCGAGGTTCAAGAGCTTCTCGATCGCCAGCACATAGGAGTGCTCCATGGCGAGCGGCGAGCAATAGTCGAGCCGGTCGAAATAGGGGAGCGCCTGGAGATAGGTCTTGTGCTCGATCAGCTTCTCGGTGCCGCGGTGGAGCAGGCCGACATGCGGATCGATCCGCTCGATCACCTCGCCATCAAGCTCCATCACCATGCGCAAGACGCCGTGCGCAGCCGGGTGCTGGGGGCCGAAATTGATGGTGTAATTGGTGACGATCCCGCCCTCGGTGGTGGGCGATTCTTCCTTGGTAAGGGTCATTTCTTCGCCTCGCCTTCCGGCCTGGCAGGGGCCTTCTCATCGCCCGGCAGCACGTAATCAGCCCCTTCCCAGGGGGAGAGGAAATCGAAGCTGCGCATTTCCTGCGCGAGTTCGACCGGCTCATAGACGACGCGCTTTTCCTCCTCGGAATAGCGCAGCTCGGTATAGCCCGTCATCGGGAAGTCCTTGCGGAAGGGGTGCCCTTCAAAGCCGTAATCGGTAAGGATGCGCCGCAGATCGGGGTTGCCGGCGAAGGTCACGCCGAACATGTCGAAGACCTCGCGCTCGAGCCACCCGGCATTGGGCCACAAGGTGGTGACAGTGGGCACGGGCGTGTCCTCGCTCGCCGAGCACTTGACCATCACGCGGTGGTTCTTCGTCAGGCTCTGGAGCATGTAGACGACCTCGAAGCGCTCAGGCCGCGAGGGGTAGTCAACCCCGGCAATCTCCATCAGCTGCTGATATTCGTGCGCATCGCGCAGGATCTCGAGCACCCGCGCAATGCCGTCGCGCGTGACGCGGAAGATCACCTCACCATGGGCCTCTTTCGCCTCGATCAGCCAGACGCTGATCGTCGGGCTGATGGCCTCGATCACGCCCTCGTTGGAAGCAATCCGCGGGGCGGAATGTAGAACAGCCATTGGCCTTGCCCCTTACCTCTCGATCGTGCCCACGCGGCGGATCTTGCGCTGCAATTGCATCACGCCGTAGAGCAGCGCCTCGGCGGTCGGCGGGCAGCCGGGCACGTAGATGTCCACCGGCACGATCCGGTCACAGCCGCGCACCACCGAATAGGAATAGTGATAATAGCCCCCGCCATTGGCGCAACTGCCCATGCTGATCACATATTTGGGGTCGCTCATCTGGTCATAGACCTTGCGCAGCGCCGGGGCCATCTTGTTGCACAGCGTGCCGGCCACGATCATCACGTCCGACTGGCGCGGCGAGGCGCGCGGGGCGGCGCCAAAGCGCTCCATGTCGTAGCGCGGCATGTTGACGTGGATCATCTCGACCGCGCAGCAGGCAAGGCCGAAGGTCATCCACCACAAGGAGCCGGTGCGCGCCCATTGGAACAGCTCCTCGGTCGAGGTGACAAGGAAGCCCTTGTCGCTGACCTCGGTCTGGAGCGCCTGGAAGAAGGCGGGATCGGGCTGGCGCACCTCACCGCCGCGCGCGGTGGGCAGGCCCGAGACATCGGCAAGAGTGCGGGGAGGAGAAACGGTGTCGGTCATTCCCAGTCCAGCGCCCCCTTCTTCCATTCATAGGCCAGGCCCACGGCAAGGATGAACAGGAACAGCATCATGCCGCCCCAACCCACCCAGCCCGTCTGGCCGAGGCTCACCGCCCAGGGGAACAGGAAGGCCGCCTCGAGATCGAAAACGATGAAGCTGATCGCCACCAGATAGAAGCGCACGTCAAAGCGGCTGCGGGCATCCTCGAAGGCGGGAAAGCCGCATTCATACTCCGAAAGCTTCTCGGCCGTCGGATTGTGCACCCCGGTGAGGCGCGAGACTGCCATCGGCGCCACCACGAACAGGACCGAAAGCCCCAGGGCGACAAGCACGAACAGCAGTATCGGCAGATACTGGCTAAGGTCGAGCACGAGGATGTCCAAGCTGTTAATCCCAAGGCTCGCCCTAGGCCGGTCGGGCCCCGCGCGCAAGGGCCCGACTCGGGGAAAAGCCCGGAGCTATGTTGCAGGAAATCGAACAGTCGTTGCGGCCGGCTGCGCGCTTCGCCCTGCCTATTTCATCATCCGCGCTGCCGCCGCCGCGGTCGCCTTGCCATAGGGGGGCTTGAGCCCGCCGAGCTTGGCCACGTCGATCTTCGGCTGGTGATAGACCGCGCGGGCGTGGCTGAACTCGCGGAAACCCTCGATCGCGTGATAGCTGCCCATCCCCGATGGCCCGACCCCGCCGAAGGGCAGGTCTTCCATCGAGACGTGGAAGATCACGTCATTGGTGGTCACCCCGCCCGAGATGGTGCGGCTCAGCACCCGCTCCTGCTCGGCCTTGTCCTCGCCGAAATAATAGAGCCCGAGCGGGCGGTCATGCGCGTTGATGTAATCGATCGCCTCGTCCACCGCCTGATAGGTCATCACCGGCAGCACGGGGCCAAAGATCTCCTCCTGCATCACTGCCATGTCGTCATTGACGCCGCGCAGCACGGTGAGCGGAAGCTTGCGCTGGTTGGCATTGGCGAAATCCTCGCCCGCCGGGTTCACCTCGATCACCTCGGCGCCCTTGTCGCGGGCATCGGCAATCAGCCCCTTGAGCCGCTCGAAATGGCGATCCGAGACGATCGAGGCATAGTCCTCGTTGTCGAGCAGGCGCGGATACATCGCCGCGGCCGCGCCGGTGACGCCAGCCACCGCCTCATCGGCCTTGTCCTCGGGCACCAGCAGGTAATCGGGGGCAAGGCAGATCTGCCCGGCATTGAGCATCTTGCCGATGGCGATGCGCTCGCCCGCGCGCTTCAAATCGGCGCTGCGCCCCATCACCACCGGCGACTTGCCGCCCAGCTCGAGCGTCACCGGCACGAGGTTGGCCGCCGCCGCCTGCATCACCCGGCGGCCCGTGGCAGTCGATCCGGTGAAGATCAGGTGATCGAAGGGGAGCGATGAGAAAGCCGCCGCCACCTCGGGCCCGCCGGTCACCACCACCACTTCCTCGGGCGCGAAATATTGCGCCGTCAGCTCGGCCATCAGCGCGCTGGTGCGCTCGGTGAACTCGCTCGGCTTGATCATCGCCCGGTTGCCCGCGGCCAGCACCTGCATCAGCGGGCCGAAGGCAAGCTGGACGGGGAAGTTCCACGGCGAAAGGATGCCCACCACCCCCTTGGGCTCATAGCGCACCTCGGCCTTGGCGCCGAGCAGGCCGAGCGGAAACTGCACCTTGCGCTTTTCCGGCCTTGCCCATTGCGCGAGGTGCTTGAGGGCATGATTGCCCGCCCCCACCGTGGCGGCGATATCGGTGAGCATCGACTGGTGCACCGAACGGTTGCCGAAATCGGCGCTCATCGCCCTGGCGAGTTCCTCGCCATGCTCCTTGACCAGCGCGATGGCGCGGCGGATGCGGTCCTTGCGCTGGCTCAGCGGCTCGGGGCGCGAGGCGGTGAAGGCCGCGCGCTGGCGTTCGAGCAGGCTTTCAAGTTCGGCGCGGCGGTCGTCGGCCATGGTCATCTCCCCTCGGTCAGGATTGGTTTTGATTTGCGACGCGTTCTTGCGCAAAGCCCGCGGCCTGACAAGCGCCTTGCCGCGCAGCCGGCGCAATTGCCAATCTCGCAATGCAGCATTAGAGGCAGGCCCAGCCTTCCGCCATGCAAGCGAGGAACCTGCCATGACCGCCTTTTCCGCTGCCGATCCGATCGTGATCCTCTCCTATGCCCGCACCCCGATGGGGGCGATGCAGGGTGCGCTCGCTGATCTTTCTGCAACCGATCTTGGCGCCGTCGCGGTCAAGAACGCGGTCGCGCGTGCGGGCGTTGCCGGTGAGGACATCGACCGGGCCTATATGGGCTGCGTGCTTCCCGCCGGGCTCGGCCAGGCCCCGGCGCGTCAGGCGGCGATCAAGGCCGGTCTGCCGCAATCGGTCGAAGCCACCACCGTCAACAAGGTGTGCGGCTCGGGGATGCAGACGGTGATCATGGGCGCCGAGGCGCTCGCCAGCGGCACCATCGACATGGTGGTGGCAGGCGGCATGGAGAGCATGACCAATGCTCCCTACCTGCTCAAAAAGCACCGCTCGGGCGCGCGTCTCGGGCATGACACGGCCTATGACCACATGTTCCTCGACGGGCTCGAGGATGCCTATGAACCGGGCCGGGCGATGGGCACCTTCGCCCAGGAAACCGCCAATGCCTACCAGATGACCCGCGAGGAAATGGACGCCTATGCGATCGAATCGCTCGCCCGGGCCAACCGCGCGATTGCCGAGGGCGCCTTTGCCGACGAGGTGGTGCCGGTGACCGTTGCGACCCGCGCGGGCGAGGTGGTGGTGGCGGTGGACGAGCAGCCCGGCAAGGGCCGCCCGGACAAGATCCCGCAGCTCAAGCCCGCCTTTGCCAAGGATGGCACCATCACCGCGGCGACTTCCTCCTCGATCTCCGATGGCGCCGCCGCCCTGGTGCTGACCCGCGCCAGCGTGGCCGAGGCCAAGGGGCTCAATCCCGTCGCCCGGGTGGTGGCCACTGCCGCCCATGCCCATGCCCCGGCGCTGTTCACCACCGCGCCGATCCCGGCGATCCAGAAGGTGCTGGCGCGCGCCGGGTGGAGCGTCGATGATGTCGATCTGTTCGAGGTCAACGAGGCCTTCGCCTGCGTTGCGATGTTCGCGATGCGCGATCTCGGCATCCCGCACGAAAAGATCAATGTGAACGGCGGGGCGACCGCGCTCGGCCACCCGATCGGCGCCTCGGGCGCGCGCATCATCGTCACGCTGATCGCCGCGCTCAAGGCAAAAGGCAAGAAGCGCGGGGTGGCGAGCCTGTGCATCGGCGGGGGCGAGGCCACCGCGATCGCGGTCGAACTGGTCTGAGGCGCTGCGGCGTCGATCCGGGCGGCTAGCGGTCGCCCGGCAAGTCCTCGCTGCCCCACAGTCGCCCACGCGCGACCCAGCCCTTGAGGCTTACCCCGCGTGCGCGCTCTGCGCCGCGGGCGAAATCGACCTCGCACCAGGCCTCGCGGCAACGCAGCAGCCGCGCCAGCGCCCCCGGCTCGGCGCGCCACTTGAGCCGCCCGGCCGCGGCGGGCTCGGCCCGCACCTCCGCCAGGCCCGCGCCGATCACCACCGCCCCGCGCTCGCGCAGGAGCTGGCTTTCGGCAATCCAGCCCCTGGTGCCATCGGGATCCTCGACCAGGCGCCAGCCCTCACGCACGCGCACCACCCGCACCGGAAGGCCCCGGCGCTTGTAAACCCAGGCGATCGGATATTCATCGCTCGGCCCCACCCGCATCCGCACCTCGTCATAGCGCAGCATCGCCCAATAGGGCACCTTCCTGTCCTGCGCCCGCGCAGGCGCTGCGAGTGCCGCCCCGAGCAGCATCGCCAGCGCCGCGATTTTTGTCCAATATCCCATAAGTCATGGCGATAGCCGCAGCGCGCCGGCGCTTTCAAGGCCCCGCTGCGCCCGCGCGCCTTGACCGCGGCGGGGCTGTGGCATTAGCCCGTCTTGCCATGAGTCAGCGCCTGCCCCGCCCGCTTGCCGCGCCCCCCCGCGTGATCGTCACTCGCCACCTGATGCCGCAGGTAGAGGCGCGGATGCGCGAGCTGTTCGACGTCGTGCTCAACGAGACCGACGTGCCCTTCACCCGCGATCAGCTGGCCCAAGCGATGCAGGATTGCGACGTGCTGGTGCCGACCGTGACCGACCGCATCGATGCCGAGCTGATCGCGGGCGCGGGCGAGCGGCTGGGCCTCATCGCCAATTTCGGCGCGGGCACCGAGCACATTGATCTCGCCGCCGCCGCCTCGCGCAGGATCATCGTCACCAACACCCCGGGCGTCTTCACCGATGACACCGCCGATATCGCCATGGCGATGATCATCGGCGTGCCGCGGCGGGTGCGCGAGGGCACTGCGCTGGTGCGGCGCGGGGAGTGGACCGGGTGGACACCCTCGGGCCTCCTCGGGCGCAAGCTCGCCGGCAAGGTGCTCGGCATCATCGGCATGGGGCGGATCGGCCAGGCGGTCGCCCACCGCGCCCGCGCCTTCGGGCTCGAGATTGCCTATCACAACCGCAAGCGCCTGCCCGAGGCATTGGAGCGAATGCTCGGCGCGCGCTTCGTCGCCGGGCTTGATGACCTCATCGCCGCGGCCGACATCCTCACCCTGCACTGCCCGCTCACCGAGGAGACCCGCCACCTTATCGACGCGCGGCGGATCGGGTTGATGAAGCCGGGCGGCGCGATCGTGAACACTGCGCGCGGCGAGCTGATCGATCAGGAGGCGCTGATCGCGGCGCTGGAAAGCGGCCACCTCGCCGGCGCGGGGCTCGATGTCTATCCGAACGAGCCGCATGTCGATGCGCGCCTCATCGCCCACCCCAATGTCATGACCCTGCCCCACATCGGCAGCGCCACCGCCGAGGGCCGCGAGGAATCGGGCCACAAGGTGATCGCCAATATCCGCATGTGGGCCGATGGCCACCGCCCGCCCGACCAGGTGCTCGACGCGCTGGTGCGCTGATCCGCGAGGAAGCCGGAGAGTCGCGCCTCAATCCCCCGTCAAAATCCGCTCCACCAGCTCCTTCACGCTCGGCGTGTAGCCGTTCGAGAAGAAGGGATCGGTCTTGAAGCGATAGGCCGCATGGCCGGCAAAGGCGAGGTTGCGGGCGGGATCGGCGCCGTGGGCGATGTCCTGCAGGGTCTTCTGGATGCAGAAGCTCCGCGGATCGGCAAGCCGCCCGGTGGTGAAATCATCGTGATCCTTCCAGCTCGAAAACTGGCAGTGCGACAGACAGCCCATGCAGTCCTGCTGGTCCTTGCGGATGGTCTCGCGGGTTTCCGGAGTGACGAAGACCAGCGTGCCATCCGGCGTCTTCAGGGGCTCGCTATGCCCGGCACGCATCCACAGTTCGGCCCGCGCCTTGTCCTCGGGCCACACCCAGAAGCTTCTCGCCTTGCCCTCCTCGCCGAGCGGCACCGTGCCTTCCTGCTCGCCGCGTTTGAAGAAGGCGATCTGGCGCTCGGAGCGGTGCATCAGGTCATAGAGGAACGGGGTCTTGACCGCGCTCGAATAGAAGCCCGTGGGCGAAAACTTGTGGAGCAGCACGTCGCCCGGCTCCACGGTGCGCAGCATGTCCTTCCACACCTGCGGGATCGGGCTTTCCCTGGTCAACAGCGGCCGGGTGCCGAACTGGAAGGCGATGCTGCCGAGCTCGGGATTGTCGATCCAGTCGTTCCACTCGCGCAGATACCACACCCCGCCGGCCATCACGATCGGCACGCTCTCGCTCACGCCTTCGGCGCGCATGGTCTCGCGCAGCAGCTTGACCCGGGGATAGGGATCTTCGGGCTTGGTCGGGTCTTCCGCGTTGGAGAGGCCATTGTGCCCCCCGGCAAGCCATGGGTCCTCATAGACCACCGCCGCCATCAGCTCGGCAACCTTGTGGTAGGAGCGCTTCCACAAGGCCCTGAAGGCACGGGCGGAACTGACGATCGGCAGATAATTGACGTTGAAGCGCGCGGCGATCTCGGCGAGCTTGTAGGGCATCCCCGCCCCGCAGGTCACACCCGTCACCAGCCCGCGGGTGCGCTCAAGCACGCCTTCGAGCACCGCCTGGGCGCCGCCCATTTCCCACAGCACGTTGATGTTGATCGCGCCCCTGCCGCTGGCGATCTCATAGGCCTTCTTCACCTGGGTGACCGCACCCTCGATGGCATAGCGGATCAGCTCCTGGTGGCGCTCCTCGCGGGTGCGGCCGTGATAGATCTGCGGGATGACATTGCCGTCGGCATCATAGCTGTCGGCATTGACGGCGCTGACCGTGCCGATCCCGCCCGCGGCCGCCCAGGCGCCAGAGCTTGCATGATTGGTGGCCGAAACGCCCTTGCCGCCCTCGACCAGAGGCCAAACTTCGCGCCCGCCATAAAGGATCGGGCTAAGTCCCTTGAACAATGATGATCCCCTTCAGCGCGAGAGCCGCCCCGCGCGCACTTTCCGGTTCGTGCCATAATGCGCAGCGCCGCGCATCGCAACCTTGCGCCCGATGCGACCTCAATCGGCGCTGCACACCTTGATCGCCTCGGGCGCGGTGCGCGCCTTGCCGCGCTCGAAGCGGGCATAATAGCCCTGGATATCGGGCCGCTCGATATATTCGGCCAGCACGTAGCCCACCGCCTCGAACTCGCAGAACAACAGGCCGTGGGGCAGCCCGTGCTCACCCACCGGGCGCTCGCTTTCCACCACGATGATCTGCCCGCCCGTCGCCAGCGCCGGCCACAGCCGCCAGAGGAAGGCATAGGGCTCGCTCACCTCGTGATACATGTGCACCATGAAGATGCGGTCGAAACTGTCGGGCGGCAGTTGCGGATCGTCCGGCTGCCCGAGCTTGATCGAGATGTTCTCGAGCCGCTCGCGCTCGACCCGGCGCCCGAGCCGCTCGAGCGCTTCGCGGCTGATGTCCTGCGCCAGGACCCGGCCTTCGGGCCCCACCCGTTCGGCAAGGCGCACGGTGTAATAGCCCTCGCCCGCGCCGATATCGGCCACGGTCATGCCGGGGCGGATATCGGCAAGGTCCATCACCACCTTGGCCTCGCCGCGCTCGTCGCGGTCATCCTCGTTGGAAAACTCGTTCGCAACCACCCGCACCACCGGGCGGCTCGGCCGGGGAAAGCTGAGCGCGCTTTCGGGCCGCTCGGCTGCGACCGGCATCACCGCATCGCAGCCGGCAATGAGCGGCGCCAGCGCCGCCATCAGCAGAGCCACGCCCCGCGCGCCCATGGCTTAATCGACATCCTCGATCTCGACCCTCTCGCCCGTCACCCTCTGGGCAAGCGCGGCCGAGATGAAGGGATCGATCGCCCCGTCGAGCACGTCATCGGGCGAGGTCGAGACCACCCCGGTGCGCAGATCCTTCACCATCTGATAGGGCTGGAGCACATAGGAGCGGATCTGGTGGCCCCAGCCAATATCGCTCTTGGAGGCGTGCTCGGCATTGGCGGCTTCCTCGCGGGCGCGCATCTCGGCCTCGTAGAGCCTGGCCTTGAGCATGTTCATGGCGATCTCGCGGTTCTTGTGCTGGCTGCGGTCCTGCTGGCTCGCCACCACGATGCCGGTGGGCACATGGGTGATGCGCACCGCCGAATCGGTGGTGTTGACGTGCTGCCCGCCGGCGCCCGAAGCGCGGTAGGTGTCGATCTTGAGATCGGCCGGGTTGATCTCGACCTCGAAGGAATCGTCGATCACCGGATAGACCCAGACGCTCGAAAAGCTGGTGTGGCGCCGGGCCGAGCTGTCATAGGGGCTGATGCGGACGAGCCGGTGCACCCCGCTTTCGGTCTTGGCATAGCCATAGGCGTTCTCGCCCTTGATCAGCAGCGTTGCCGACTTGATCCCGGCCTGCTCGCCCGCCTGATATTCCACCGTCTCGACCTTGAAGCCGCGCCGCTCGGCCCAGCGGGCATACATGCGCAGCAGCATCTCGGCCCAGTCCTGGCTTTCGGTGCCGCCCGCCCCGGCGTGGATTTCCAGATAGGTGTCGTTGGCATCGGCCTCGCCCGAAAGCAGCGCCTGGACCTTGTCGGCGTCCGCCCGCTCGGCGAGGCGCGCAAGCGTGGCAAGCCCTTCGGCGATGATGCTCTCCTCTCCCTCGGCCTCGCCCAGCTCGATGAACTCGATCGCATCGGCCATCTCGGCAGCGATCTGGTTAACCGTGCCGATCGCGGTCTCGAGCCGCTTGTGCTCGCGGGTGATCGCCTGAGCCTGCTTGGGATTGTCCCAGAGCGCCGGGTCCTGCACCCGGGCACTCAGCTCATCGAGGCGCCTGAGCGCGCGTTCCCAGTCGAGCGAGAGGCGCACCAGCGCCAGCGCCGCCTCGATCCGGTTGACATAGGTTTGGGCCTCGGCCCGCATGGGTCTTCCTTCGCATCCGCAAGCTGATCAGGCGGCCCCGCTTAGCGTTGGCGGCGCGATTGTAAAGCGCCGCGCCGGGCTGGCCACCGCGCGGCTACTTCTTCGCCAGCTTGCGCACCGCGGCGAGGGTCTTTTCGACATGGCTGCGGTAATCGGGATCGGAATGGACCAGCACCACCCGGCCATCGCGGTCGATCACATAGGAGGTGCGCCGCGCCAGGCCCGAAGTGCCCATGCCCACGTCATAGGCGGCGATGATCTTCCGGCTCGCTACCCCGACCGGAAAGGCATCGCGGCATTCCTCACGGCTGAAACGCTTCAAGGTTGCGATATCGTCAGCCGACATGCCGATCACGCTTGCCCCTGCGGCCTTGAAGCGGGGCATGGCCTCGGCAAAGGCATTGGCCTCGAGCGTGCAGCCCTGGGTGAAGGCCTTGGGGTAGAAGTAGAGCACCACCGGCCCCTTGGCGAGCGCAGCGCGCAGGGCAAAGCCGAATTCCCGGCCTTTGAGCGCCGCCTGGGTGGCAAAGGCCGGCGCCATTGCCCCTTCGGCGAGTTCGGCAGCGGCGGGGGCGGAAAGGAGCGCAAGCGCGCCGGGCACGAGCGCGGCGATGAGGTTTTTCAGAAGCCTGATCATACCTGCCCAACCCGCAACAGCTGCTGCCGGTTCCACGCCCAACCTCCCCTGCCCAAGCCTTAAAGCCCGGTCGGATCGAGGCCGATATCGTCGATCGGCTCCTCCTCGGCATCGACCACCGCGTTTTCGGCGTTCCGCCGTCCGGCGCGGATCAGGGCGATGATCTCGTTGCGCTTGGCCGCGATCGCATCCTGGCGGGTGAAGCGCTCAGGCTCGGTATCGGGCTTGAAGGCCTCCCAGATGATCGCCGACTTGGGATCATCGCTCGGCCAGCCCTCGAACACGCGCTTGCCCGAGCGCCGATCGACCCGCACCATGCGCACCCCATAGGGCGCCACCGGCGGCAGATCGGACCAGCGCGAACGGGTCTTCTCGATCAGGCTTTTCACGATCGGCGCGGCAATCGTGCCACCATAGGCATAGCCGCCCATGTTGCGCGGGCGATCAAAGCCGACATAGGCCCCGGCGATCATCGCCTGGGTGCCGCCGATGAACCACACGTCCTTGGGGCCGGTGGTGGTGCCGGTCTTGCCGAACAGCGGCAGGCCGAGCGAATTGAGCACCGTGGCGGTGCCGCGGCTCACCGCGCCGCGCAGCATGTGCATCACCTGGAAGGCGGTGCGCGGATCCATCGCCTGCACCCCGCGCATGCCCAGACGCGGCATCGGCTTGCCATCCCACTTGGCCATGTTGCAGCCGCGGCATTCGCGCGTGTCCGCCCGCCAGAGCACCTTGCCGCGCCGGTCCTGGACATAGTCGATCACCGTCGGCGGGTTGAGCCGCCCGTGATTGGCGAGCGCGCCATAGGCGGAAACCATCTTGATCAGCGTTGTCTCGCCGGCGCCCAATGCGGTCGAGGGATAGGGCGGGAACTTGCCGATCCCGACCTTCTCGATCTCCTTGACGACATTGGCCATGCCGGCGCTCATGCCGATCTGCACGGTCATGATGTTCTGCGACTGCTCAAGGCCATAGCGCATCGGGAACTGCCCGCCGCGCCCGCCACGGATGCATTTTTCGCCGAGGCCGGCGCCCTGATAATAACAGAAGCGCGAATTGTCGATCTGGGTCGAAGGCGTCATTCCGGAATCGAGCCCCGCGGCATAGACGAAGGGCTTGATCGTCGAGCCGGGCTGGCGCAGCGCCTGGGTGGCGCGGTTGAAGTCCGACAGGCGGTGATCGAACCCGCCCTGCATCGCCAGCACCCGCCCGGTTTGCGCCTGTTCCACCACCAGCGCGCCTTGCGCTTCGGGAATGGTGCGCACCTGCCAGCCATTGCCGGCTGGGCTGGCGGCGATCACGTCGCCCGCCTTCAGGCGATCGGGCAGGCCCGTGAGCGGCGCCTCGCTGCCATCGGCAAAGCCGATCCGTGCGCTCGGCCCGCTGCGGCTGGTGACCACGCCGACGCGCCAGTCCTTGTAGCTGATGCCGAGCGGCGAACTCTGGAGCTGGCGCGCCCAATCGCCGCGGCGCACATCGATGGTGGCGATCGGCCCGGCCCATCCGCGCGCGCCGTGGTAGCGCAAGAGGCCCTCGCGCAGGGCATCGCGGGCGGCGCGCTGGATCTCGGGGTCGAGCGAGGTGCGCACCCACAGCCCCCCGGCATAGACCGAATTGGGCCCATCCTCGGCAGTCTCGCCGAAGCGTTCGATCAGCTCACGCCGCACCTCCTCGAGGAAATAGCCAGCATCGACGCTGCGCTCCTGGCGCTGGGTGACAAGGCCGAGCGGCCTCGCCGCGGCCGCGCGCCGCTCGGCCTCGGTGATGAAGCCATTGGCCGCCATCTGATCAAGCACGAAGGCGCGCCGGGCATAGGCGGCCTGTTCCTGCCCCTTGCGGCCATAGCGCTCGGGCGCCTTGGGCAGGGTGGCAAGGAAGGCCATCTCGTGCAGCGCCAGATCGCCCACATCCTTGTCGAAATAGGCGCGCGCGGCGGCCTGCACCCCGAAGCTGCGCCGCCCGAGCGGGATCTCGTTGAGATAAAGCTCGAGGATCTCCTGCTTGGTCAGCACCGCCTCGATGCGCCCGGCAAGGATCATCTCCTTGAGCTTGCGGGTGATCGAATATTCATCGCCAAGCAGCAGGTTCTTGGCGACCTGCTGGGTGATGGTCGAGCCGCCCACCGCGCGCTCGCCCGAGCCGAGCTTGCGGGCATAGTCGAACACCGCGTTGAGCGTGCCGAGATAGTCGATCCCGCCGTGGCTGAAGAAGCTCTTGTCTTCCGCGGCGAGGAAGGCCTCGATCAGCTTCGGGGGAAAATCGGCATATTGGAGCTGCACCCGCCGCTCGCGCGCATAGGAGTGGACGATCTCGCCATCCACCCCGCGCACCACCGTGGGCAGCGGGGTTTCATAGGTGAGCAGTGCCTCGGCCTCGGGCAGATCGCTCGCCAGCCACACGAACAGCGCAATCCACAGGCTCAAGCCCAGCCCCAGCGCGATTGCCCCGAGGCGGAACAGGCGGCTCGCCCGCCAGCGCGCGGCAAACCACGCCCCTGCCCCGCGCAGATCGCGGTTCACCCGGTAGCGCAGATAGGCCCAAAGGCCGGGGGCTTCGGAAGGGGCGGAGGCTTCACTCATGCGCGCCGCGCGCCCCTAGCATGGGCCCGGCCTTGAAGGCTAGCCGCTTTCCCACCGCCTAGCCCGGTGCCTGGGCGGCCTCGCGCGCAAGAAAAACCCTTATCGCCCGCGCCAGCGCCGCGGCATAGGCGACGCGGCCCTCGGGCGTGGTCAGCCGCGCACGATCCGTGGTGTTGGTGACAAAACCGCTCTCGAACAGCACCGAGGGCACATCGGGCGCGCGCAGCACAGCGAGGGCGGCGCTGCGCTGCGGCTGGGGATGGAAGGCGATCGCGCCCCCACCCTCGCGCAGCACCAGGCGGGCAAAGGCGAGCGCCGCCTCCTGCGTGCGCTGCTGCGACAATTCGACGAGGATCGCGCTCACCGCCGGGCTGGTGCCGGCAATGGCGATGCCATTGAGCCGGTCGGCATCGTTCTCGCGCGCGGCAAAGCGCGCCGCCGCCTCGCTCGAGGCGGCCTCGGACAGGGTATAGATGCTCGCGCCCCCCACATCGGCCTTGTTTCCGGCAGAATCGGCATGGATCGAGACGAACAGATCGGCCTCGAGCCGCCGGGCGATCTCGGGCCGGTGGGCGAGCGGCAGGATGCGGTCATCCGCGCGGGTGAGCGCCACGCGGATCCCGCCGCCGCGCAACAGCTCGGCGCGCAGCGCCTGGGCGAGCGCGAGGGTGATGTCCTTTTCGGCGATCCGGCGGCCTGCCGCATCGGTGCCGATCGCGCCGGGATCGCGCCCGCCGTGCCCGGCATCGATCACCACCAGCGGGCGCGAGGGATCGGCCGGCCCCTCGATCGGGGGCAGCACCAGCGCCGCGCGCGCGGCGCCCAGCGCCACATGCACCACATAGTCGCGCCCCCAGATCGGCACCGGCACGCGCCAGCCCATCAGCCCGGCCGCGCCGAACACCGCCAGCGGCACCAGCAGCACGATGAGGGCAAGGCTGCGCAGGCTCATGACCGGCGGCGCTTACGGTTTTGTGCGGGCCAAGCGCAAGAGAGTTGCGGGGTTTGTCCCACAATGCTAGCGCATGGGATTGAAAGGCCGCACCAAGGCGCACCTTCGCGTCCCCACCGTCCGTCTTTCCCGCCCCACCGCCCAATTCTTCCCCGGGCAGCGGCTCGAATACAGGTTGATGCAGTGACAGGATGTCTTTCCCCGCTTCCATGCACCCGGCGCCCGGCGCGCGCGGGCGCGGGTGCGGGCCAAGGCGCGGCGCCGTGCCGCACCCCTGCTGCTGCAGACACAGGCTTCGCACTCGCCGGCCCCGGCCGGTCGAGCGCGGCACTCCCTTCCGGCACGCCCGTGAGGCGCGCCGGTTCACCCCACAATGCGCGCCCCCCTGCGGCCCCGATGCGGGCCCGGCCGGGCGCATGGAGACGAATGAATGGCAACGCGCATGCTTATCGATGCGCGCCACCCGGAAGAAACCCGGGTGGCGGTTCTGCAGGGCAACCGGATTGAGGAATTCGATTTCGAATCTGCCGAACACAAGCAGATCAAGGGCAATATCTATCTTGCCAAGGTAACCCGGGTCGAACCTTCGCTGCAGGCGGCCTTTGTCGATTTCGGCGGCAACCGCCACGGCTTTCTCGCCTTCAGCGAGATCCACCCCGATTATTATCAGATCCCCAAGGCCGATCGCGAGGCGCTGCTGGCTGCCGATGCCGAGGCCGCGGCCGAGGAGGAGCGGCTGCGCGCCGAGGAGGAGGCCGAGGGCATCGCGCCGGGCGCCGAATATGATGCCGCCGACGACAGCGGCGAGGCGCTGGCCGAGGATCTGGCCGAAAACGGTGTCGAGGAAGTCGACACTTCAGACAAGGACGAGGTAGCCACGCTCGAGGACGGGGTTTCCGACGAGGACGAGACGCCCGAGGAGAGCGAGGCCGAGGGCGCCGAGGGCGATGATCAGCCCCGCGCGCGTCGCGGGCGCCGCCGCCAGGGCAAGGGCGGCGAGAAGGCCAGCGAAAAGAGCCGCAGCCGCGCCAAGCTGGTCGATGAACTGCGCGCGCGGCGGTTGGAGCTGCGCCGCCGCTACAAGATCCAGGACGTGATCCAGCGCCGCCAGGTGCTGCTGGTGCAGGTGGTCAAGGAGGAACGCGGCAACAAGGGCGCCGCGCTCACCACCTATCTGAGCCTCGCCGGGCGCTACACCGTGCTGATGCCCAACAGCACCAGCGGCGGCGGGATCAGCCGCAAGATCAGTTCGGCCGCCGATCGCAAGCGGCTCAAGGAAATGGTCGCCGATCTCAAGCTGCCCAAGACCATGGGCCTCATCGTCCGGACCGCCGGGATGAGCCGCACCAAGCCCGAGATCAAGCGCGATTTCGACTATCTTGCGCGGCTGTGGGACGAGATCCGCGAGAAGACCCTCGCCTCCACCGCCCCGGCGCTGATCCATTCCGACAGCGACCTCATCAAGCGCGCGATCCGCGACATCTATCACCGCGATATCGAGGAAGTGGTGGTCGAGGGCGAGGAGGGCTACAAGTCGGCCAAGGCCTTCATGAAGCTGCTGATGCCCAGCCACGCACGGCGGGTGAAGGCCTATTCCGATCCGGTGCCGCTGTTCCAGCGCTATGGCGCCGAAGACCAGCTGCGCGCGATGTATGATCCGATGGTGCAGCTCAAGAGCGGTGGCTACATCATCATCAACCCCACCGAGGCGCTGGTCTCGATCGACATCAACTCAGGCAGGTCCACCAAGGAACACAATATCGAGCAGACCGCGCTCAACACCAATCTCGAGGCTGCCAAGGAAATCGCCCGCCAGCTGCGCCTGCGCGACATGGCCGGGCTGATCGTGATTGACTTCATCGACATGGAATATCCTTCCAACGTCCGCAAGGTCGAGAAGGCGATGAAGGAAGCGCTCAAGAACGACCGGGCGCGCATCCAGGTGGGCCGCATCAGCTCCTTCGGGCTGATGGAAATGAGCCGGCAGCGGCTGCGCACCGGGGTGCTCGAGGCGACCACCCGCCCCTGCCCGCACTGCGATGGCACGGGCCTCGTGCGCACCGCCTCCTCGGCCGGGCTGTCGGCGCTGCGGTTGATCGAGGACGAGGCAGCCAAGGGCAAGGGCACGAGAATCCGCCTTGCCGCCAGCACCGAAGCGGCGATCTACCTGCTCAACGAGAAGCGCGCCGACCTCATCGAGATCGAGCAGCGCTACGGTGTGAGCGTCGAGGTGGTGCCCGAGGGCGAGCAGGAAGGCGCGAAGATGAGCATCTCGAGCCTGGGGCCGCGCCCGCTCCAGGCCCCGAAATTCGCGCCGATCATCGACGAGGACGACGACGAGATCCCCGAGGAGGAGGATGAGACCGCCGAGGAGGCCGCGGATGCATCCGCCGCGCGGCAGGATGACGAGGACAACGGCGGGCGCAAGAAGAAGCGCCGCCGGCGTCGCGGTGGGCGTGGCCGCAATCGCGAGCGTGACGAAGGTGACGCGCGCGAAGCCGCTGCGAGCGACGCTGAAACCGCGGAGGCCGATGCGGCCGAGGCGGCAGGCGATGAGAGCGCCGAGGATAGTGAAGCGCGTCCCAAGAAGAAGCGCCGCCGCGGCGGACGCGGGCGCAAGCGGCGCGAGGCCGGTGAGGTGTCCCCCAGCGCAGAGCCGGAGGGCGAGGAGACGCGCGCGGGCGGTGAGGAAGCCCCCGCACCTGCTGCCGATGCCCCTGCGCTCGAGGAGGTGATGCCGGACAATCCGGCTGATGCGACTGAGGCAGCGGCGGAAAAACCCAAGCGCAAGCGTGCGCCGCGCAAGGCCAAGGCCGCCGCAGCCGATGAGACGGCGCGCGAAGCCGGGGTCGAAGGCGCGCCTGCCGATCTTGCCGAGGTCGCCGAGGTCGCTGAGGCCGCTGAGGCAGCCGAGGCAGCCGCCCCGCCTGCCGAGGAGAAGCCCAAGCGCAAGCGCGCGCCGCGCAAGGCCAAGGCAGCCGAGGCCGAGGCCGGAGCGGTTGAAACCGCCACCGCCAGCCCGGCCGAACCGGCCGAGGCGCCGCAGGCCGAAGCCCCGGCTGCGCCCGAGCCCGAGCTTCAGCCCGAGCCCCAGCCTGAACCAAAGCCGCGCCGCGGCTGGTGGCAACGCACCTTCGGGGAATAGGCCCCACGGACACAAGCAAAGCGGGCGGGAAGGCTTGGCCCTTCCTGCCCGCTTTCGCGCAAGCCGCCCTGCTGTTCGCCAAACGGGTCGGGCATACAGGCGCTGCATGTGCCTGCGCGGGCAAGGCGCCCCTCGTCAGCCGGCCTTGCGCGCCACCCCCCATTCCATCCAGCCAGCAATCCGCGGGGCCTTGGGCGTATAGCCCTCCCCCAGACGCTCGACGGCAAAGCCCGCGTGTGCGAGCGCGCTTGCGATCGGGCGGGTGAGGTGGCAGCCGCCGGCAAGGCGCTTCCACAAGGGTTCGATGCGCTCCTGCCAGCGCCGCACGCCGGCATCGGGCGCGCGGCCATGTTCGAGGAACAACACCTCGCCGCCCGGGCGCAGGATGCGGCGCAGCTCGCGCATGACCTGCTCTGGATCTTCGACGGAGCACAGCGTGAAGGTGCACACCACGCAATCGAAGCTGGCATCGCCAAAGGGGATCGCCTCGCCCCGCCCCTGGCGGATGTCTGCCGTCCAGCCCTTGCGCTGTGCTGCTGCGCGTGCGCCATCGAGCAGGCCCGCGTGCGGGTCGATGCCGGCATAGGTGGTGATCGCCGTCGGATCATAGAAAGCCTGGTTGATCCCGCCCCCGCAGCCCAGCTCGAAGACATCGCCGCGGGCGCGTGGCACGATCGCGGCGCGGCGTTTCATCACCTGCGGCTGGCTGCAGGCGCAGGTGATCAGCCGCGGCATGATCCGCGCCTCGTACCAATCCTTGAGCCCCATCACGCGCTCCTCAATGCCCCTATCGCGCCGCGCCCATGCGTGGCATACCTTGCCCCGCTTGCCAAACCGCTTTGTGCCGGGGAGTGCCATGATGACCCTCAACACCGCCCCCAATCCCAAGCGCCGGTTGCGCCTGCACCCGCTGCTCTGGCTGGGCGCGGCGCTGCTGCTCGCCTTTCCGGCGCTGGGGATGGTGATGAGCCCCGAGGTGCGCTGGGGGCCGGAGGATTTTGCCGTCTTCGCCCTTTTGCTCGTGGGGCTGTGCGCCGGGATCGAGGCGGCCTTGCACCTGTTCGAGACGCCGCGCTGGCGGATCGGCGCGGGGCTGATGGCGGTGCTGATGTTCCTCACGATCTGGGCCCATCTTGCCGTGGGCCTGTTCGATTAGGCCGGAATCTCCGCGCCCTTCCAGTCGAACACCCGGCCCGACTGTGCCGGGCCGAGCCGGCCGAGCACCCCGATCAGCCGATCTGCGGCCAGTTCGGGCGTCGTCAGCTGTCCCGGGGCGAGGCCTGCCTGGAAGGGGCGCGAAAGCGCGCTGTCCACCGTGCCCGGGTGCAGCCCCACCACGATGCCCTGCGGATGGGTGCGGGCCAGCTCGATCGCGAAATTGCGGATCAGCATGTTGAGCGCGGCCTTGCTGGCGCGGTAGGAATGCCAACCGCCAAGGCGATTGTCGCTGATCGAGCCGACCCGGGCGCTGAGCGCAGCGAAGACGAAGGGCCGGCTGCGCGGCATGAGCGCAAGGCAATGCTTGGCAATGAGCGCCGGGCCAATGGTGTTGAGCGCAAAGACCTCGGCCATCACTTGCGGATCGAGCCGCTTCAAGGTGCGTTCGGGCCCTGTGCCATCGGCAAGGGTGAGCACCCCGCTCGCCACGATCACCCATTCGGGCGGATCGTCCTTCATTTCCGTTGCCGCCGCGGCGATGCTGGCCTCGTCATTGAGATCGAAGGCGAAGGGCGTGAAGGCCGATCCCGTCGGCGCGGCGCCGCGGCGCGATCCGGCGTAAATCCGCTCGCAGCCAAGCGCTGCCAGCTTCTCGCACAAGGCCCTGCCGATCCCGCCCGATGCGCCGAACACGCAGGCCGTGCGCGGCACGGCGCGCGGGGCATTTGTTGTCTCGTCCATGCTGCCCAAAGCGCCCGGGCCGCCCCGGGGTTCCCTTGCCCGGCGCTTGCTGTGCGCGGTTCAACCCCTGTTAAAAAGGCTGCAACACCCCCCGCTTGCGCGCCCCGCCAATCGCGCTAAACAGTGCCGCGACAGGCACAGGGATCAAGCTATGGCGACCTTCACGCTCCCCAAGAATTCGAAGATCAACCCCGCGGGCAAGGTGCACAAGGCCAGCGGCGGGCGGGTGAAGGCGTTCAAGATCTACCGCTACGATCCCGACAGCGGCGCAAACCCGCGCTATGACCGCTTCGAGATCAATCTCGATGAATGCGGGCCGATGGTCCTCGACGCGCTGTTCAAGATCAAGAACGAGATTGACCCGACGCTGACCTTCCGCCGCTCGTGCCGCGAGGGCATCTGCGGCTCGTGCGCGATGAACATCAATGGCAAGAACGGCCTTGCCTGCACCACCGCGATCGAGGATTTGAAGGGCGAAATCCGCATCACCCCGCTGCCGCACATGGACGTGATCAAGGATCTCGTCCCCGATTTCACCCATTTCTATGCCCAATATGCCTCGATCCGTCCGTGGCTGCAGACCGTCACCCCCGCCCCTTCGGGCAAGGAGCGGCGGCAAAGCCCCGCGCAGCGCGAGAAGCTCGACGGGCTTTACGAGTGCATCCTGTGCGCCTGCTGCTCGACCTCGTGCCCGTCCTATTGGTGGAACTCGGACAAGTTCCTCGGCCCTGCCATCCTGCTCCAGGCCTATCGCTGGCTTGCCGACAGCCGCGACGAGATGACCGGCGAGCGGCTCGATGCGCTCGAGGATCCGTTCCGCCTCTATCGCTGCCACACCATCATGAACTGCGCCAATGTCTGCCCCAAGGGCCTCTCGCCCGCCAAGGCGATTGCCGAGACCAAGAAGATGATGGCCGAGCGGGCCATCTGAGCCGCGGCGCGGGGCTGGCTGATGGCAGATGTCGGCGAGCGGGCGCTGCCCTTTGAATATCGTGCGCTCGCGCCCGAGGAATGCGGCGGCGAGGAGGGCTGGTTCACCTGGAACCTGGTTGACCGCACCCGCTTCAACACCGCGGTGCTGGGCGAGATGCGGGTGCGGCGCGAGGGCGACAAGTGCCGCCTGCGCATGTTCCCTCAGCGGCGCCACACCAATCTTGGCGACAATATCCACGGGGCGGTGACCCTCGGCCTCATCGACATTGCCCTGTTTGCAGCGATGCACATCAACGGCAGCGGCGAGGCCGGGCCTTCGGTGACGGTCGAGCTTTCCACCCAGTTCGTCGGCGCGGGCGATCCCACCCGCCCGCTCGATGCAGTGAGCGAGATCGTGCGCGAGACCGGGCGGATGCTGTTCCTGCGGGGCTTTGCCACCCAGCCCCGCGCCGATGGTGGCGAGGACGTGATCGCCGCCTATTCGGGCATCGTGCGCAAGATGCGCGCGCGCGCCTGAGGCGCCGATGCCAGGCCTCATCGCCCGCTATGACGCGCTGATTGCCAGCGGCGAATTGCGCCCCGATGCCGACCAGCGCGCTGCCGCCGATAGGCTGGCCGCGTTGCAGGGCGCGCTCGAGGCCCCGCCTGCCCCGCCCGGCTTCGTCGGCAGGTTGCTCGGTCGCAAGCCCGCCCCGCCCCCGCGCGGCATCTATCTGTGGGGCGGCGTCGGGCGCGGCAAATCGATGCTGATGGATCTCTTCGTCGAGACCCTCGGCATTGCCGCCAAGCGCCGCGTCCATTTCCATGCCTTCATGCTCGAGGTCGATCGGCGCATCGCCGCGGCGCGCGAGGGGCGCATCGCCGATCCGCTCACCAGCGTGGCGCAGGAGATGGGGCGCGGCCTTGCCTGCCTTGCCTTTGACGAGATGGTCGTCACCAACACCGCCGATGCCGCGATCATGGGGCGCTTCTTCACCGCACTGATGCAAGGCGGCACGGTGATCGTCACCACCTCGAACCGCCCCCCGCGCGATCTTTACAAGGATGGGCTCAACCGCTCGCTGTTCCTGCCCTTCATCGAGCTGGTCGAGCGCGAGATGGATGTGCTCAGCCTCAACGGCCCGACCGACTACCGGCTCGAGCGCATCGGGGGCCTTGCCAGCTGGCACGCGCCGATCGGTGATGCCGCCACCGCGCAGGTGCGCGAGGCCTTCTTCCGGCTCACCGATTTCGCGCCAGAGGACGCCGCCCATGTGCCCTCGGGCGCGCTCGACCTTGGCGGCGGGCGGGTGCTGCACGTGCCCAAGAGCCTCAAGGGCGTGGGCGTTTTCAGCTTCAGGAAGCTGTGCGGCGAGAACCGCGGCGCGGCCGATTATCTCGCCATCGCCCGCGCGTTCCACACCGTGATCATTGTCGGCATCCCGCAGATGGGGCCGGAGCAGCGCAACGAGGCGATCCGCTTCACCAAGCTGATCGATGCGCTCTACGAGCACCGGGTCAAGCTCTTCGCCACCGCCGCCGCCGCACCCGAGGCGCTTTATCCCGAAGGCGATGGCGCCTTCGAATTTGCCCGCACGGTAAGCCGGCTCAAGGAAATGCAATCCGACAGCTACATGGCACTTGGCCACGGGGCCGATGGCTAAGCAAGGCTAGGTGGCAGGGCCGAGCCGCGCGAGCGCCTTTTCCAGCATCAGCAATTGCCACAGGCTGCGCGCATGGTCGGCCCGCCCGGCGATATGCGCCTCGGCCATGGCGGCGATCGACTCGGGCTTGAACATGCCGGTCTGCGCCAGAGCGCCGCTGGCGATCCCCCGCGCCGCGCCGGCGAGCGGCCCCTTGAGCCATTCGGCGATCGGGGTGACAAAGCCCTGCTTGGGCCGGTAGAGCACCTCGTGCGGCAGATAGCGCGCAAGCGTGTGCTTGAGCAGCGCCTTGCCGATGGTGCCGCGCACCCTTTCGCGCTCGGGCAGGCGCGCGGCGAAGGTGACGAGGCGATGATCGAGCAGCGGCTCGCGCGCCTCGAGGCTCACCGCCATGCTGGTGCGGTCGATCTTGGTGAGGATATCGCCCGGCAGCCAGAAGGCCAGATCGGCATATTGCGCCCGGTCGAGCCCCGAACGCGCCGGCGCGGCACGCATCAGCGCCACGAGTTCATCCTCGGCGCGAAAGCCGCCGAGCTCAGCGGCAAAGCTGTCGGTATAGAGCGCGCGGCGCTGCTCGGGCGGCGTGATCGCCAGCGCCCGGGCATAGGCTTCCTCGCCGCTTTCGGCGAGCGCCAGCAGCGTGGTCTTGGCGCGCAGCGGGCGCGGCGCCCAATCGGCCTTGGGCCAGACGCGCCCGAGCGTGCCGAACACCCCGGCCCGCAGCGCAGCGGGCAGCAGCGCGCGCAGGCGCTCCTCGTGATGGTGGAAGACCTGGCGGCGATAGCCGGCAAAGGCCTCGTCCGCCCCGTCGCCCGAGAGCGCCACCGTCACCCGCTCGCGCGCGAGCTCGCACACCCGCAAGGTGGGCAGCGCCGAGGCATCGGCAAAGGGCTCATCGAAGATCGCGGCGAGCCGGTCGATCGCGGCGAAATCATCCGTGGCAACGATCCGCTCGGCATGGTCGGCCCCAAAGCGCGCGGCGACCTGCCGGGCATAGGAGGTCTCGTCATAGGCGGCGACATCAAAGCCGATCGAACAGGTCTGCACCGGGGCAGCGCTCGCTTCGGCCATCAGCGCGACGACGGCCGAGGAATCGACCCCGCCCGAAAGAAAGGCGCCGAGCGGCACATCGGCAACCATGCGCGCCTGCACCGCCTCGCGCAGCAGGTGGACGAGCCGGGCGGAAAGATCGGCGGTGCTGCCGGTCTCGCGCTCGGCAAAGGAAATCTGCCACCAGCGCTGCGGCGGTGGGGGCACCTTGCCCTGGGTGAGCAAGCGGAAGTGCCCGGCGGGGAGCTTTTCCACCCCGGCAAGGATGGCGTGGCTATCGGGCACGTAGCCCCAGGCGAGATAGGCTTCGATCGCCTGCGGGCTCAAACGCCGGCGCAGCAGCGGGTGGGCCAGCAGGCCCTTGAGTTCGGAGGCAAAGGCCATGCTGCCGTCGGAAAGCGCGGCGGTGTAGAGCGGCTTTACGCCAAAGCGGTCGCGCGCGAGCAGGAGCTGGCGCCGCTCGCGGTCGAACAGGGCAAAGGCAAACATGCCATCGAGCCGTGCGAGGCAATCGCTGCCCCATTGCTGCCAGGCGGCAAGGATCACTTCGGTATCGCCGCTGGTGCGGAACACATGGCCCGCAGCTTCAAGCTCGCGGCGCAGGGCGCGGAAATTGTAGATCTCGCCGTTGAAGACGATCACCGCGCGGCCATCACCCGAGACCATCGGCTGGGGCGATCCGGCCAGATCGATGATCGAGAGGCGCCGGTGGCCGAGCCCTACCCCGTGATCGGTCCACACCCCCGACCCGTCCGGGCCGCGGTGGGCAAGCGCATCGCACATGCGCACGAGACGCGCGGGATCGACCGGCTTGGGGGTTTGGGCATGGAAGATCCCGGCAATTCCGCACATCGCGCGTGCTGCGCCTAGAGCATGGCGAGCGCCGCGGCAATCGCCGCCAGCACCGCGATCGCGAGCGCGCCACTGGCGGGCGGCAGGGTGATGCGCTCGGCCCGGGCGAGCCAGCCCCACTGCGCCAGCGCCTCGAGCGGCCAGCCATAGCTCTCGGGCTCGCGCTCGAACCAGCACCAGGCCGCGGCAAGCAGCCCGGCAACGATGAGCGCGAAGAACACCCAGCCATAGACGATGTGATCGAACCCGGTTGCCGCCTCGGCCCCGATGAACTGCGCGACATAGACCGTCGCCCAGGCGCGCACGCCATTGGCCAGGATCGCCACGATCACGCAGGCGAGCAGGAAGGCTGCGCGCCGCCGCCAGCTTACAAGGCGGGTGAAGATGACGAGCACGCCGAGCGTGACCAGCGCCACCAGGAACTTCACCCCCGAACAGGCCTCGGCCACGATGAACAGCCCGGCAGGGGTGTGGATGTGGATCCCCTCGATCCGCGCGGGAATGCCGCTCCAATGGGTGAGCGCGATGGTGATCTTGGCCGTGATCACTTGCAGCGGCGGGATGATCTCGTCGCCGAAGGGGACGAGGAAGGCGCCCATGCCCAGCGGCAGGGCGATGACGAGGCTGGCGCGCAGGCCGAGGAGCGTGAGCACCGCGGCCTGGAGCGCGCCCACCGCGCCGGCATGGGCGAGAAGGTTGATGCCGCTCGCCCGCCCGATCAGCCACAACGCCAGCGCCGCTGCCACCAGCGCCAGGCCGGGGGTGAAGGGCTGCGGGGCAAGGCGCGCCAGCGCGCCGGCCTTGAGCCGCACCAGCCAGGCGATGATGAGGGGCACGAGCAGCAGGTGGTTATAGGTGTCGATGTTCCACCACTGGTGGAGCATCTCGCCCCAGCTCGGGGCGGTGGCGGTAACGAGCGCGATGGCAGCCGCGCCGAGCGCCGCCAGCGGCGCGCGCCAGGTGGCGGGCAGCGCGGCCAGCTTTGCCGGGGCAGGCGCGGTTGCGAGCGGCTCAGGCGGCATGGCGCGCACGCTCCCCCTCGATCCCGACAAGGGCACCAAGCGGGGCAAGCATCGCTTCCCACCCATGCTCCGCGATCACGAAGCGCCGTGCCGCCGCACCGAGGCGTCCGGCAGCCTCGCGATCAGCAAGCAGCTCGGCGATGCGCCGCGCCATCGCCGCCGGGTCGGCGGGGCTGATCAGCCAATGCACCCCGTCGCGCGCGTCTATTCCCGTCGCCGCTTCGGGGGTGAGCATGACGGGCCGGGCCATGGCCATGGCCTCGAGCACCTTGTTCTGCACCCCGCGCGCGATCATCAGCGGGGCGAGCACCGCATCGGCAGCGGCGAGGAAGGGGCGCACATCGGGAACCTCGCCCCACACCCGCACGCCCGCCTCGCCCCCACGGGCGCGCAGTCGCGCCGTGGGCGCGCGCCCGACCACGTGAAAGCAGGCCTCTGGCCAGCGCGCGCGCAGATGGGGCATGAGCGCTTCGATCACCCACAGCGCCGCCTGCTCGTTGGGGCGATAGTCCATCTGCCCGGTGAAAACGAAATGTGGCCCCGGCGCCTGCAAGAGCGCCGGATGGGGCCGGGCTGCGGCGGGATCGAAGCGGGTGGCATCAATGCCATTGCCGATCACCCGGATATTGACCTTCCCGGGCGCGGCAAGGCGGCTGCGATAGAGCGCTGCCTCGTTCTCGGAAATCAGCAGCGTGGCATGGGCGCGGTGGCCGAGGCGCTCCTCCTCGGCGGCGAGCAGCCGCGCCTCGCGCGCGTTGAGCCACACCCGTTCGCCCGCGGCGGCATAGGCGGCGAACTTGGCGCTATCGACATCGCACAGGTCAACCACCACCCTGCCGGGATAATCGGCGGGCACGAACTGGCCCATCTGGCCCGAGAACACCACGATCGCGCTGATGGGGCGCGCGGCCAGCGTCGCGCGCACGAAGGCGGCAAGGCGGCGGCTGGCAAAGGCGGCAAGGCTCACCGGCCTGCCCGTCAGCACCGCTTCGGCCCCGGCGATAGGCAGCGGCTTGGCCCGGCGCACCACGCAGGCCGAAGCGGCAAGAGCGCGCAGCGCGGCCTCGGCCTCAGGCTCGTGGCCCTCGGCAAAGCAGCCGACATGCACCGGGGCGAGCCGGCAGAGCGCCTGGAGGAGATGGTGCGAGCGGATGCGATCGCCGCGGTCGGGCGGAAAGGGCACGCGATGGGCCAGAAACAGGATCTCGCCCATCACGCCAGCCCCCGCGCGATCCACGGCCCCAGGGTGTTGGCGATCGGCAGCGGCAGCCTCTTCCACAGCGCGATCGTGCGGGAATAGGCGGCATCGGTGGGATCGGCCCGGGGGGGGGGGAAGGCGGGGGCATCCTCGCACACAGCGCGAGCGGGCGGGAAGGGGCGGGGGGGTGGCCCCCCCCCCCCCCCCCCTCCCCCCCTGCCACAGTCCAGGCGCCATAGGTCAGCGGTTCGGGCACGAAGCCCCAGTTCTTCTTGAAGTGATAGGGGCCGCTGCCGGTCTTGGAGCGGCCGAAATCGAAACGCGCCATGCCCCGGCTGCGGGCATGGCCCATGAGAGCATAATACATCACCTCATTGGCCCGGGCCGCGCGGGCGGCAAACACGCCCCCGCCCCAGAAAGGCATCACCGCGCCGGCGTGGTAGAAGCTGAGCACGCTCGCCAGCGGCCTTTCCCCTGCCCACACGGTGAGGATGTCGCTCGCATCGGGAAAGGCATCGAGCATGGCGGCAAACAGCCGCCGCGGAAACACCGGGGTGCCAAGATTGCGCACGCTGGCGCTGTAGCAGGCGTAATGCGCGGCAAGGTCGCTTGCAGCGCTCCCGATGGTGACGCGATGGCCCATCGCCAGGCCCTTCCTCACCTCGGCACGGGCCTTGCGCGGGATGGCGGCAAGCTCGGCCTCGTCGCTTGGCGCGAGCGGGCGGGCAAAGCCGCAATGCCGATCGCTCCAGGCCTCCCAGCCCTGGGGGATCGGCCCGCCGCGCAGCTCGATCGTGGCAAAGCCGCCGGCCCTGGCGCGCGCCTCGGCGGCGCTGGCGAGCGCGCGCGCGGCCGCCTCGCTCTCGGCGATGATCCCGCCGCCCACGCCAAAGCCGCTCGAGACCAGCGCCTTGCCGAACAGGGCCGAGCGCACCTCGGTAAGCGGCAGCCATCCGGTGATCACCCCGAGCCGCTCGCAAACCAGCCCCGCGGCGCGCTGCCCCGTGCCGGCCTCGACCGCCATGAGCCAGGCCGGGCGGTGGAACAGGCTTCCCGCGCGCTCGGCGACGAAGCCCTCGATCCGCCGGCGCGTGGCGCCATCAGCAAGATCAGCCGCGCGCACGCTGTGGCCGAGGGCGAGCGGCGCGTTCATGCCGCCACTCCGGTGATCTGGCCCCTCTCGGCAGCAAGGCGCACGGCCTCGCGATGCGCCACCACATCCATCCGCCCCCAGCGGAAGGCGTGAACAAGCGCCTTCAGCTTGCCTGCCATCTGCGCAAGGCCGGTGTAGTGGCGCAGGCGCGCGCGCATCGGGGCGTGGCTGAGGCGGGGCTGATCGGGATCGATCTCCCAGGGGTGGAAATAGAAGATCGCCGGGCGGCCCTCGCGGCGGTTGACCTGGCGGATCGCCCAGCGCGAGAAGGCATAGGGCAGCACCCGGAAGAAGCCCCCGCCCCCCGCCGCCACCCGGCGCCCGCCGAGCATGGCGGTGGTGACGGGAAGTTCGATGAGATCGGCCCAGGGCAGCGGGCGAAAGGCAAAGCGCGGCGCCTCGGGCCAGCCATAGTGGTCATGCACGACCGGGGCCACGCTCGAGGAATAGGCATAGCCCTGCGCGGCAAGTTCGGCAAAGGCCCAGGGCGTGCGCTGGTCGATCGAAAAACTGGGCGCGCGATAGCCGCGCACCGCCACCCCGGCGCAATCCTCGATCACCGCGCGGGCCTTGCGGATATCCGCGGCAAATTCCCTCGGCGTGAAGGTAAACACCCGGGCATGGTCATAGCCGTGGCTCGCCAGTTCATGCCCCGCATCGGCGATGCGGCGGATCATCTCGGGATGGCGCTGCGCCACCCAGCCAAGGGTGAAGAAGGTGGCGTGCACTTCGGCCTCGGCGAAAAGATCGAGCACGCGATAGACATTGTCGGCCACGCGGGTCTTGATGCTGTCCCACTCGCCGCGCGCGATCACGTTCTCGAAGGCGCCGACCTGAAACCAGTCCTCAACATCGACCGACAGGCCGTTGAGAATGGGCGGCTGGGCCTCGCCATGGGGTTGTGCCACCATGGTCAGGCCGCCTCGCGCGAAGGGCGATCCTCGAGCCACTCGATCAGCATGGTGAGCACGTGGCGGAAGGATTGCTCCTGCTCCTCGAGCCGCGCCTCGATCCGCGCCAGCGCTGCGCCAAGGCGCGCCTCGGCCTCCTCATCGACGCCCTCGCCCACTGCCGACGGTTGGGCGCGACCGGCGGCCTGCAATTCGCTGATCGCCGCCTCGAGCTCGGCAGTGCGCGCGTCGCGGTCAGCCAGCAGCGCGGCGACCTCGGCGGCGGGCATGGTCTCGGGCCGCGCCGCAGGCGGGGGAGGCGCGGCGGGCCCGGGCGCGGCCTCGGGCGCGGCGCGCAGATCGGCATGGCTTCGCGCCCCTCCGGCCCCGCGGGTCTGATCGGCCTTCATCTCGGCGATCACGGCATCGAGCATGGCAAGATCAAGTTCGCCGCGCTCCTCGATCGCACCGAGCAGCAGCAGCCGGTTCATCACCTGGTTGACCCGCCGCGGGATCCCGTCGGTGTGACGATAGAGCGCCTCGAGCAGCCCCTCGGCAAAGCGCGGGTGGCCCTGCCAGCCCACCTGCGCCAGCCGGTGGCGCACGTAATGGGCAACTTCGCCAGCATCGAGCGCTTCGAGATGATGCGAGGCGATGATCCGCTGGCGCAATTGCTCAAGGCCCGGATGATGCGCAAGGGTGCGCCGGAACTCGGGCTGGCCGAGCAGCAGGCCCTGCAGCAGCGGGTGCGCGCCCAGCTGGAAGTTGGAGAGCATCCGCAGTTCCTCGAGCGCGGCGAGATCAAGGTTCTGGCACTCGTCCACCACCAGAAGGCAGCGGCGCCCGGCGCGGGCCTCGTCCTGGAGGAAGCGCTCGATCGCCCCCAAGGCTGCGGCCTTGTCGTGGCCCTCGACCGCAAGGCCAAAGGCCTGGGCAACGACATGGACGATCTCGGCCCCGTCGAGCGCGCTGGTGACCACCTGGGCCACGGTGAGCGCGGTGGGATCGATGCGCTCCATCAGATGCGCCACCAGGGTCGATTTGCCCGCGCCGATCTCGCCGGTGATGACGATGAAGCCCTCGCCCTGGGCCAGCCCATAGCCGAGGTAGCTCATCGCCTTCCTGTGGCTGGCGCTTTCGAAATAGAAGTGCGGATCAGGGGTGAGCTGGAAGGGCCTGCCGCTGAAACCGTAGAACTGTTCGTACATGAGGCGTGAGGCTCCCCGGCTAGAAATCGTAGCGCAGGCCCACCAGCGCGGTGGCATAGGCAAAGTCCTGCGCGGTGAACTCGCTGTCGAAATAGTCGACCGCCAGCGCCGCCCGGCCCGAGAGCCGGCGGGTGATCGCCTGGCTGTAGGCGGCCGAGGCGCCAATCGCGGTCACGTCATTGTCACCTGCCCCGTCGAACCAGTTGACATAGGCATTGGTGGTGAGGCTGGCATTGGCCCCGAGCTGGCGGGTGAGCCCGCCGATCACGTAATAGCTCTCGTCGGTCAGGCCATCGGCGGGCGCCAGCGCGGTGCCGGCCGCGGCGATGAAGGTGCGCCGATCATAGCCCGCGCCGAGCGCCGCGGTGGTGCGCCCGAACTGGCGCTGGTAGGAGGCGCGCACCCCGCGCCCGCGGAAGGCGGCCGAGCGCACCGAGCCGAGGCTGCCGACCAGCGCCTGGCCCTGAGTGCCGCTGACAAGGCCGCCGAAATCGCCGGTGACGGGATTGCGGATCGCCTCGAAATCGCTGTCGAGCCCGGCGAGCGCATTGTTGATCACCCCGCCAAAGCCGCTCACCCCGTCATAGGCGGCGATCGCCAGCGCGCTGCGGGCATTGGGGGTGTAGGTGAAGGTGCCGTAATAGGTGGTCGAATCATAGCGCCGCCCCACCGCCGCGGCGAGGTTGGTGCGCGAGGAGGGGCGCCAGAGCACCCCCACATCCCACAGCAGTCCATCGACATCAAAGGCGATCCGGCGCGGCGAGGATGGATCGGTGACGAAGCGGCCATCGCTGCCGATCACCGGGTTGCCATTGGCATCGCGCAGCGCATCGCGACTCGAGATCTGCACGTCCTCGTAGCCCGCACCAGCCACCAGCGCGAGGCTGGGGCTGAGCGGCACGGTGACATCGCCGCGCACGTAGAGATCGCGCACCCGCTGGTCGAGATTGCCGATATCCTCCTGAAAGCCCCCCGCAGTCACGGCGAGGCCGACGGGCAGCACCTCGCCGGCGCGCACCCCGGCGCGCAGCTGGCCGAGATAGGTAACACTGTCGTCGAAGGCATCGACCAGCGCGCCCTGGGGGTTGATGATCGCCGCATCGGTCTCGAAGCGGTTGTAGCCGACCCGGGCCACGCCCTCGATGCCGACCCGCCCGACCTGGGTCTTGAGGCTCGGCCCGGCATAGAGGCTGTAGATGCGGCTTTCGGCATCCTCGCGCACCAGCGGATTGGCGCTCGCCCCGCCCCCGCCATCAGCGCGGGTGCGCGCCGCCAGCGCCCCGGCCTCGAGGCTGAGCGCCCCCGGGATCACCGCCAGCGTGCCGCGGGCAATCCCGCTCAGCGTGTCGGTGTCGATGCTGTCCTCGCCCCAGCCGATGTTGCGTTCATAGCGCAGCGAGACCGCCGCCCCGCTGTTGCGGCCCTGGACATTGATATCGACGCCCACGGCAACCTGGGTGAAGGTGAGCACGTCATCGCCCGGGGCGATCTCGGCCGAGAGCACCTGGGCGACCTCGATATAGGGCTGGATCACGCTGGCGCGGCGGGCCGGGGCGCCTGCCCCCTCGCCCGCGCCCATGTCCTGTGCCAGCACCGACGCGGGCGACAGGGCCAGCGCGGCGCCTGCCGCGGCCAGGGTTGCAAGCTGAAGGATGCGGGCACGCATGGCTATCTCCCCCTCCTGCCGTAAGTGCCGAAGCGCCGCCCCGAGGGGCTGTAGCGCGCGGCGTTCAAGAGCAGCTTGATGTCGCCGCAGGCCGAAAGCAGCTGCTGCGCATCCTCGAGCGCGGCGCGCCCGGTCTCCTCGGCGCGCACCACCAGCAGCGCCTGGCCGACATGCTGGGCGAGCGCGGCGGCGGGCGAGGCGGCGAGCGCGGGCGGAGTGTCGAAGATCACGATCCGGTCACTCGTCCCGGCGGTCAGCCGGTCGAGCACCGCGCCGGTGCGGGCGCTGGCGAGCAGTTCGGCGTCGCGGTTGGTGGCGCTGCCGGCGGGCAGGATGAACAGACCGGGAATGTCGCTGCGCAGCACCAGCGCCTCGGGCCGGATCGCCGGATCGGCGAGCGCATCCATCAGCCCCGGCCCCTCGGGAAGGCCGAGCCTGGCGGTGATCGCGGGATTGACCACATCGGCATCAACCAGCAGCACCTCGAGCCCCGGTTCGGCGGCGAGCGCGATCGCAAGGTTGGTGGCGCAATAGGTCTTGCCCTCGCCCGAATGGGGCGAGCACACGAGGATGCGGCGCGCCAGCGGCGAGGCAGCGGCGCGGGCATCGGCGAGCAGCTCGCGCTTGACGATGCGAAACTCCTCGAGCAGGCGGGTCACCGGATCCTCGGGCACGATCAGGCCCGCCTCGCGCAGGTGATCGCGGTCGATCGCCACCATCGGCCCGCACAGCGCCACGGCGCGCGGCACCTCGGGCGCAGGCGCAGGCGCAGGTGCCGCTGCGGGCGTGCTCGCGGTAGCCGCAAGGCGTTCGGCTGCCCCGGCGGGCGCAGGCCCCGGCTGCGGGCGGGGCGGGGCGCGGCGCAGCGCCTCGGGCACCGGCGGCACCAGCGGCGCGCGGCCCACCGGGCCAAGCCCGAAGGCCGCATCGGCGCGCTCGAGCAGCGACGCCGGGCGGGCCTTGGCGGGGTCGATCCTGCGCTGTTCGGTCATCGCCTCTCCCCCCGCCTCACGCCAGCATGCCCACCGTGATCACCTCGATCACGATCAGCACCATGAACACCGCGACGAGCCCGCCGCAGGCGCCGAAGAACTGCGTCAGCCGCTTCTTCTCGAGCGCGCGCGCGGCATCGGAGAGGTTGAGCGAGATCGCCCCGATCACCGGCAGGGCCAGCGCGGCCTCGAGCTTCTTGGGCGTGGCAAAGCCGGCCTTGAGCTGGGCCATGGCATAGGCCGCCGCCACCCCGGCGCCGATCCCCACCACCAGCACGCCCAGCAGCAGCAGCGGGCGATTGGGCGCGGCGGGCTTCTGCGGCACGCTGGGCTGCTGGATCACGTCGAAGCGGAACTGGCTGGCCTTGTCCTCGACCTTGCCGCGGGTGCGCAGCGCCTCGCGGTCCTCGAGCAGCTTTTCATAATTCTTGCGCAGCACGTCATAATCGCGGCTGATGCGGTTGGCCTCGGCGGCCACGGTCGGCTCGCTCGCCTGGCTCGCCATCAGCGCGGCGAAGTTGCTTTGCAGCGCGGCGCGGCGGGCCTGCAGCGCCTCGACATTGGCCTGGCGCTCGCTGCGGATCGCCACCAGCGAGGCATAGGCGGGGTTGGGCGTGCCCCCGGCATCATCCCCCGCCGCGGCGGCCTGTTTGGCCAGCAGCGTCACCTGGCGCGTGGCTGCGACCACATCGGGATGGTTGTCGGTCAGCCCGCGGGCGCGCAGCTCGGCAAGCTGGGTCTGGGCCTGGAGCAGCGCCGCCTTGGGCCCGGTGGCATCGCGCCCGGTGCTCACCAGGGTGCGCGGGGTGCTGGCGATCTGCGCGGTGATCGAGGCAAGCGCGCTTTCCGCCGCGGCGAGATTGGCCTCGACATCGCGCAGCTCGGCGCGGGCCTGCTGGACCTTGTTCGAAAGGCTCTCCGAGCCGCCGACGAGATCGGGATATTGCGCCTCGAAGGCAAGGCGGCGCTGTTCGGCCTCTTCCAGCTCGCGCTTGCGTTCCTCGAGCTGGCGATCAAGATCGGCAATCGCGGTGCTGATCCCGGCGCGATTGCCGACGATGTGCTCCTCGCGCAGGATGTCGAGCAGCTTTTGCACCACATCGCGCGCCAGCACGGCGTTCTCGGCATCGGAAAGGTCGCTGCGGCCGATCACCGCGGTGATCTCGAACAGGTTGTCCTGCTCGCTCGTCACCTTCACCTTCTTTTCGAGCTCGGCGATCGCCGCATCGAGCGCGCCGCGCTCGGTGATGCCTTCGCCCAGCCGGGTGGCGGTGATCACCTTTTCGAGGTTCTTGGCGCTCGAAAGAGTCTGGCGCACCCGCATGATCTCTTCCTTGCCGTCGCCGGCAAAGCCGAGCTGGCGCGAGAGCACGTCCTTCACATCGACATAGACCCGCGCCTTCGATTCATAGGAATTGGGGATCAGCGCGATCACCAGCCAGCCGATGAGGCACACGCCCCAGGCGGTGGCGAGCGCGATCCAGCGGCGGTGCCAGACCGCCCACAGCGCCGCGCGCAGTTCCTCGAGAAGCTCGCTCATCGGCGCCGTGCCCGCCCTAGAACCGGCTCTCGGGGATGATGATGGTATCGCCCGGCATCAGCATCACATTGGCGCTGGCATCGCCGCGGCGGATGAGATCGGACAGGCGCAGGCGATATTCGACCTGGCGGCCGCTCTCGCGATCAAGCCGGATCAGCTTGGCGCGGTTGCCGGCGGCAAATTCGTTGAGGCCGCCCACCGCGATCATCGCGTCGAGCACGGTCATATTGGCGCGGAAGGGCAGCGAGGCGGGCTTCTCGGTCGCCCCGATCACCCGCACCTGCTGGGTGAAATTGCCCTCGGGCACGTTGACGATCACCGAGACGATCGGCTGCTCGATATATCTGGAAAGCTCCGCGGCGATGTATTCCTGCAGCTGCGTGGCGGTCTTGCCTACCGCCGGGATGTCCTGCACCAGCGGGATGGTCAGCCGCCCATCGGGGCGCACCCGCACCTTGTCGGCGGAAAGTTCCGGATTGCGCCAGACATGGATGGTGATCTCGTCGAGCGGGCCGATGGTGTATTCCTCGCTCGGCGCGATGGTGCTGCTCGAATAGCTGGCGCTGGGCAGCTGCGGGCCGCTGCCCGCGCAGCCGGCCACGAGCGGCGTGGCCAGCCCCAGCGCGGCGAGCGGGACGAGAGGCAGACGGTGGAACATGACGTGCGGATCCTTGGCCAGTGCGTGCCGGGAGACCGGCGCCATGCTGCAGGAGCGACCTGCGACACCTGACCCCCGGGCATATCGGGTTGGTTCTGGCCGGAAATGGTGAACATCTGGTTAGTTATACAGCGCCAAATCCGGCCCCATCCCGTTCCGGGACAGCGGCCGAGCGCAGGTTAACGGGGCGGTTTCACACCAGGATTTCGGTCGCGGGGCCATGGCCGAGAAAGGCCGCCGGGCTGGCGCTGGCGCCATAGGCCCCGGCGCAGAACACTGCCACGAGATCGCCCACCTCGGCGCGCGGCATCCAGGCATTGTCGGCCAGCCGATCGAGTGGGGTGCACAGGCAGCCGACGATGTTGACCTCCTCCTCGCCCGGGGCATCGAAGCGGGTGGCGATCGCCACGGGATAGTTGCGCCGCACCACGGTGCCGAAATTGCCTGAGGCGGCGAGCTGGTGGTGCAGCCCGCCATCGGTGACGAGGAAGGTGACGCCGTGGCTGACCTTGCGATCGACCACGCGGGCGAGATAGACCCCCGCCTCGCCGACGAGATAGCGCCCCAGCTCCATGCACAGCTCGGCCCCGGCCAAGGCCTCGGGCAGCGCGGCCAGCCGCTCGGTGAGCGCCGCCCCCACCCGCGGCAGATCGACCGGGGCATCGCCGGGGAAATAGGGAATGCCAAGCCCCCCGCCCATGTTGAGCTTGGGGCAAGGCGCGCCGATCGCCTCGGCAAGCTCGGCCGCGAGACGCAGCACATTGGCCTGGGCCTCGATGATCGCCTCGGCCGCAAGCGTCTGGCTGCCGGTGAAGATGTGCAGGCCCCGCCATTCGGCCCCTTGCGCGATGAGGTGCCGCGCCAGGGCCGGCACGCGCTCGGCATCAACCCCGAAGGGCTTGGCCCCGCCGCCCATCTTCATTCCCGATCCGGTCATCACGAAAGAGGGGTTGACCCTGATCGCCAGCCGCGGCGCCTTGCCCAGCCGCGCGCCGATGGCCAGCGCGCGCGCGGCCTCGCCCTCGCTCTCGCAGTTGAGCGTGACGCCGGCGGCAATCGCCGCCTCGAGTTCGCCGTCGCGCTTGCCCGGCCCGGCAAAGCTGATGCGCGCCGGATCAATCCCTGCATCCATGCACAGCGCAAGCTCGCCCGCCGAGGCGATGTCGAACCCATCGACCAGAGTGGCCATGTGCGCCACCACCGCCGGGTGCGGATTGGCCTTGACCGCATAGTTGATTCCCACCCGCGGCGGGATCGCGGCGCGCAATTGGGCCATGCGGGCATCGAGATGCGCGCGCGAATAGACGAACAGCGGCGTGCCCCCGGCCTCGGCCACCAGCGCGCGCGCCGTCTTGCCGCCGATTGCAAGCTCGCCTTCAATCGCCTGATAGCCGGGGGGGATGGGGCCGACGGGCTTCATGAGGCATGGTCCCGGTCAAGTTCGGCCTGGAGCGCGGCACGATCGATCTTGCCATTGGGGTTGAGCGGCAGCGCGGCGCGCCAGTGGATCGCCTTGGGCTGCATGAAATTGGGCAGCTCGCGCAGCAATTTCTCGGCCAGTTCGGCCTCGCGCGCTGCATCGCCGCGCACCACCAGGTGCACCGCCTGGCCGAGCCGGGGATCGGCCACCCCCAGCGCCACCGCCTCGGCCACCAACCCGGTGGCCAGCGCGGCCTCCTCGATCTCCTGCGGGCTGATGCGGTTGCCTGCGCTCTTGATCATCGCATCGCGCCGCCCGGCAAAATAGAGCAGGCCGTCCTTGTCGCGCCGCACCCTGTCGCCCGACCACACCGCCATGCCGCCATGGGTGGAGGCCGCCGGCGCCGGGCGGAAGCGCTCGGCGCTGCGCGCAGGATCGCGCCAATAGCCCTTGGCCACCAGCGGCCCGCAATGGACGAGTTCTCCCTCCTCGCCATCGGCGGCGAGCGCGCCGGCATCGTTGATGACCAGCACCTCGGCAAAGGGAATGGCCTTGCCCATAGAGGTCGGGTGGTGATCGATCAGCGCCGGATCGAGAAAGGTCGAACGGAAGGCTTCGGTCAGCCCATACATGGCAAACAGGCGCGCCTCGGGGAACAGGGCGCGCAGGCGCCGCACCAGATCGACCGTCAGCGCCCCGCCGCTGTTGGTGAGGCGGCGCAAGCCGGCGCGCGCCGGGGCGGGCCAGTCACTCTCGGCCAGCTGCACCCACAGCGGCGGCACCGCGGCGAGCGTCGTCACCCTGTGCGCGGCGCAGGCCTTCACCACATCACGGGCAAAGAGAAAGTCGAGCGGCACCACGCAGCCCCCGGCATACCAGGTGGATAGCAGCTGGTTTTGCCCATAGTCGAAGGACAGCGGCAGCACCGCCAGCGTCACGTCATCCTCGGCAAGGGCGAGGTAATGCGCCACGCTCACCGCGCCGAGCCAGAGATTGGCATGGCTCAGCATCACCCCCTTGGGCCGCCCGGTCGAGCCCGAGGTGTAGAGGATCGCGGCCAGATCGTCGGGGTCGGCCGCCGATGGCCCCAGTTCGTGCTCCGCCGCGGCGGCGGCGGCGAGCGCCTCGGCCTCGCCCAGCGCCGCACAGCCCGGCGGCAGATCGCCGCTTGCGAGGCTGGCAAGACGCGAAGGCGTGCCGAGCAGCAGCCGCGCGCCGCTGTCGGCAAGGATATGGGCCACCTGCGCGCGCTTGAGCAGCGGGTTGATCGGCACATGCACCAGCCCCGCGCGCGCCGCGGCGAGCGGCATAAGGCAGGAAAGTTCGCCCTTGGCCGCCCAAGTGGCCACCCGCGCGCCCGGTTCTGGCACCATGGCGGCAAGCCACCCGGCAAGGCGCGCCACACGCTGTCTTAACTGATTGTGGTTAAGCACCTCCCCGCGCAGCACCAGCGCCCCTCGCGCGCCCAGCCCCGCCGCCTCGGCCCTTTCGGCGAGGTGATCGAGCGGGAAGGGTGTCGGGTCAGGGGCTTGGGCCATGATGAGGAGCGGTTTTCCAGTGATCGAAGCGCGGTATCACGAGAGCGTTAATGTCTTGCAAGCGCTCAATGCGCCCGCCGCCGCCCCTTTCGACCGGGCCGAGTGGTATGGGCTGCTGGCTGAAACCGGGCTCGTCCCGCTGATCGCGCTTGCC
Source organism: Erythrobacter cryptus (assembly GCA_046297575.1). GTDB lineage: Bacteria > Pseudomonadota > Alphaproteobacteria > Sphingomonadales > Sphingomonadaceae > Erythrobacter > Erythrobacter cryptus_A. The sequence goes on along the minus strand of JBKBHR010000002.1, from coordinate 234,652 downwards.
AGCGATGGCGAAAACAGCGCGGCCCTGGCGCTGACCGAAAGCGGCGGGCGGATCGTGCCGCTGCGCAACTGGTACAGCTTCACCTGGCGCGAGCTGGCCCCGCCCGGCCCTTCGGGCGACCGCCTGCTTGCGGCGATCGCCCGGCAATTGCGCGCGCGCGGCTGGCGCGTCACGCTCGAACCCGTGCCGGGCGAGGATGGCTCGGCCGCCCGCCTCGCGCGCGCCTTTTGCGCCGCCGGCTGGCAGGTGGCGGTGGAGCAATGCGACATCAACCACGTGCTCGCGGTCAAGGGGCGCAGCTTTGCCGAATATTGGCAGAGCCGCCCGGGGGCGCTGCGCAGCACGGTGAAGCGCAAGGGGCGCAAGGTGAAAACCGAGGTGCTCACCCGCTTCGATCCGGCCGTCTGGGCCGAATACGAGGCGATCTATGCGGCAAGCTGGAAACCGGCCGAGGATCACCCGGCGATGCTGCGCGCCTTTGCCGAGGCCGAAGGCGCCGCGGGCCGGCTGCGGCTCGGCGTCGCGCGCGCCGATGGCCAGGCGGTGGCGGCGCAGTGCTGGACGGTCGAGAACGCCATCGCCTACATCCACAAGCTCGCCCATCTCGAAAGCCACCGCCACCTTTCGGCCGGCACCACGCTCACCGCGGCGCTGTTTGCCCATGTGATCGATGTCGATGGCGTGGAGCTGGTCGATTTTGGCACGGGCGACCAGCCCTACAAGGCCGACTGGATGGACACCATCCGCCCGCGTTACCGCATCGACTGCCTCGATCCTGCCGCCCCGCGCGCCTGGCCGGCGCTCGCCAAGCGTCTCGCCCGCAGGACTTGCGCGCCCGCGTGGCGCTGGCTAAGCCCCGCGCCCACGGCCGCCGGGATGCGGCCGGCAGGGGACCGAGACAGCCGATGACCAGCATTCCCATCCTTGACGGCGAGGCCGCGCTCGATCGGGAAATGAAGGGCTTGATTGCCGAGGTGCTCGGGCTCGATCCCGATCGCGCCGCCGCCTTCGGGCCTGACACCGGCCTGTTCGGCCACCTGCCCGAGCTTGATTCGATGGCGGTCGCAGGGCTGCTCACCGAGATGGAAGACCGGCTCGGCATCACCATCGAGGACGAGGATGTCGATGGCGCCATGCTCGAGACCTATGGCGCGCTGCTCGACTTTGCCCGGGCCAAGCTCGCCGAGGCGAGGCGCCCCGCCTAGCCTGCGTGGGCCGGTTGCCCCGTGATTTCGTCCTGGCTCTGTCCGGCTGATGCAGGCGGCCCGCCGCGCGAGGAACTGCTGATCGCCTTTGATCGCGCGCGCAGCGCGCGGGTGCTGGTGCTGCCCGCCTGGTTTGACGAGGCCAACAAGCTGAGGCGCTTCACGCTCGAGGTGATGCGGCAGCTCGATCGCGCCGGGATCGATGCCTTCCTCCCCGATCTGCCCGGCTGCAACGAGAGCCTCGCCCCGCTCATCGAGCAGAGCCTCGATGGCTGGCGCCGCGCCGCCGCGGCCGCCGCTGTTGCCTGCAAGGCGAGCCACGTGTTCGCGATCCGCGCCGGGTGCCTGATCGCCCCTGCCGCCCTGCCCGGCTGGCACTATGCCGCACTGTCCGGCCCGAAACTCTTGCGCGCGATGCTGCGCGCCCGCAGCCTTGCCGCGCGTGAGGCAGGGATTTCCGAGACTTCGGAAGAATTGCTCGAAATGGGTCGCAGCCAGGGCCTGGTGCTTGGCGGGTGGGCCATCGGCGCGCACATGCTGCGCGCGCTCGAGACCGCCGAGCCTGCGCCCGGCCCGGCCCAGCGCCCCGTCACGCAGGCCATGCTCGGCGCGGGCGGCGGCCTCTGGCTGCGCGCCGAGCCCGATGAGGACCCGGCCCAGGCCGATGCCCTCGCCGCGCTGATCGCGCAGGATCTTGCCCGGGGCGCGGCATGACCCGCCTGCACCTTGCCTTCGCCTGCGAAGGGGCGATGCTCGCCGGCACGCTCGATCCGGCACCGGGAAGCACCGGGCTGCTGATCGTCTCGGGCGGCAACGAGATCCGCAGCGGCGCCTTCAGCGGCCAGGCCGAGCTGGCCCGGCGGATCGCCGCGGCCGGCTTTCCGGTGTTCCGCTTCGACCGCCGCGGGATTGGTGACAGCGAGGGCGAGAACCGCGGCTTTCGTCATTCGGACAAGGACATAAGAGCCGCACTTGAGACCTTTCGCGCGCTCGCGCCGCAGCTTGGCCGGGTGGTGGCCTTCGGCAATTGCGATGCCGCCTCGGCGCTGATGCTGGCGCGCGGGGGCGGCTGCGATGCGCTGGTGCTCTCCAACCCCTGGACGATCGAGGAGCCGCAGGGCGGCGCCGCGCCTCCCACCCAGCCCCCGGCGGCGATCCGCGCGCGCTATGCCGAAAAGCTCAGGAACCCGCGCGAGATCGCCCGCCTCATCACCGGCGGGGTCGATCTCGGCAAGCTCGCCCGCGGGCTTGCCCGGGCGCTGCGCCCGCCCCCGCCGCCCTCGAGCCTCGCCGAGGACATGCGCGCGGGGCTTGCCGGCTTCGAGGGGCCGGTGCGCATCCTGCTGGCCGGAGCCGACCGCACCGCGCAGGTGTTCGAAAGCGCCTGGGACCGGGCCGATCCGCGAATCCGCCGCTGCCCGGGGGCAGGCCATGCTTTTGTTGAAGCCGCGCATCGCGACTGGCTTGTGGCCGAGATCCGCGCGGTGCTCGAGACCTAGCGCGCGAACAGGCTGACGAGTTCGACATGGGTTGACCAACGGAACTGGCCTATGGGGCGCAGCCGCGCAAGGCGATAGCCGGCTGCGGCCAGCACCGCGGCATCGCGCGCCCAGCTTGACGGGTTGCAGCTGACATAGACGATCCGCTCCACCCGGCTTGCCGCCAGCTCGGCCACCTGCGCGCGGGCGCCGGCGCGGGGGGGATTGAGCAGCACCGCATCGAAGCGCTGCAGCTCCTCGGGGCGGAGGGGATTGCGGAAAAGATCGCGGTGGAGCGCGAGCACCCGCCCGCCAGCGCGCGCGCCCGCGGCCTTTGAGGCGAGATGCGCAGCGCGATCGGCCTCGACCGCAAGCACCCGCGCCCGACCAGCAAGGCCGAAGGCAAAGGTGCCAAGCCCGGCGAAAAGATCAACGATCGTCCCGGCGCCCGCGAGCCATTCCGCCGCATCACCCACCATCCGCGCCTCGGCATCAGCAGTGGCCTGGAGGAATGCGCCGGGCGGCAGGCTCACTGCCGTGCCCGAAAGGGTGATCGTCACCGGCTCCGGCTCCCACAGGATTTCCGGCCCATAGCCCTGATCGCACGCGAGGCGGGCGAGGCCCTGCTCCCGGGCAAAGGCAAGCGCCGCCTCGGTCGCCTCCAGCCCTTGAAGCACAAAGGGCCCGAGCGCGACATCCACCCCCTGATCGCACAGGGCAAGGTCGATCCCCACCATCTCCCGCGGCCCCCATTCGGCAAGGAAGGCGCGCAGCGGGCCGATCAGGCGGGCGAGCGCGGGATCGAGCACCGGGCAGGCGGACAGATCGACGATCCGGTGCGAGCCGGCCGCACGAAAGCCCAGCACCGCCCCGCCCGCGGTGCGCAAGCCATGGAGCGCTGCCCGGCGGCGGCTCGCAGGGGGCGAAAGGTGAACGGAAAGCACCTCCTGCGCCGCCAGCCCCTGGGCCTTGGCGGCATGCACCACGCGGTCATGCACGAAGGCAGCAAGTGCTTCCTCGTCAACATGTTGGAGCTGACATCCACCACAGCTTGAAAAGTGTGCGCAGGGCGGGACTTGGCGATGCGGGCCGGGGATCACCTGCCCTGCCGCATCGATCAGATCACCCGGCACCGCGCCCGGAACGTGGCGGCCCGAAGCGGTGACCCCGTCGCCCTTGGCGGCGAAGCGGATGATCGGCTCGGGCGCGCTCACAGGCAGGCCGCCAGCGCGCAGGAGACCTGCGCGGCGAGCGCTGCGGGGGTGAAGGCCGGCCCCGCCGCCCGTGCCGCCGCGCCGTGGAGCCACACCGCTTCGCAGGCCGCGGTGAAGGGATCGGCGCCGCAGGCCATGCGGCTCGCCGCGATCCCGGCGAGCACATCGCCGCTGCCTGCGACCGAAAGCCAGCTCGGCGCCGGCGGGGCGAGCGCGAGGCGGCCATCGGGCGCGGCGATCAGCGTGTCCGGCCCCTTGGCCAGTACCACCATGCCGCTCGCCCGGGCCAGCGCCAGCACCTGCGCGCGCCGATCCCCACCGGAAATGCCGAAAGCACCAAGCAGCGCGGCAAGCTCGCCCGCGTGCGGGGTGGCGATGAGCGGCAGCCCGGCGGGAAGCTGATCGGGGGTGAGCAGCATCAGCGCATCGGCATCGAGCACCAGCGCCCGCGCGCCGCCTAGCGCCGCGGTGAGCGCCGCGCGCGCGGCCTCATCACGGCCCAGCCCCGGCCCGATCAGCACCGCCGCGAGCCGCGGATCGGCAAGCGCCGCGGCGAGCGGGGCATGATCGGCGACGAGATCGGGCGCCGCCGCGAGGCCCGGCGGCGCGCCCAGCAGCTTGACATAGCCCGCCCCGGCGCGCTGGGCGGCAGCGGCGGCAAGCAGGCTCGCGCCTTGCATCGTGCCCACAACAATGCCGAGCAAGCCCCGGGAATATTTGTGAGCCTCAAGCCCCGGCGCGGCGATCCTGGGGCGCGTCACCAGCCGTGCAGCACCCGCCACCGGGGCAATCCCGATCGGCACCAGCCGCTTTTCCCCCATCAGCGCCCGGCCGGGCAGGCTCCAATGCGCAAACTTCCACGCGCCGAGCGCGAGGGTGAGGTCGAACTTGGGCAAGCCTTCGGCCAGCACCGCGCCGCTGTCGCTGGCGATGCCCGAGGGCAGATCGATCGCGATCTTGAGCCGGTGGCGCTTGGCGAGATCGGCGATCAGCCGCGCGTGATCGCCCGCCAGCGGGCGCGCGAGCCCCGAGCCGAACAGGCAATCGACGAAGACCTCGCCGCGCGCCGCCTCGGGCGCGCTCGGCGCGCCGCCCCAGCGCTGCCGCGCCTCCTGCGCCGCCGCGGTTGTGGGCGCGAGCGGCGCGACAATCGTCACGGCATTGCCCGCCTCGCGCAGGCGGCGCGCGATCACATAGCCATCGCCGCCATTATTGCCGGGCCCGCACAGCACCGTCACCGCCCGGCCCGCCGCGGCGCGCCGCACCCATTCGGCCGCGCCCCCCGCGGCGATCTCCATCAGTTCGCAAACGCTGGTGCCGGCATCGAACAGCGCCTGTTCGGCGGCGCGCATCTGCGCGGCAGTGAGGATCTGCGCGGCGCTCACGGCCACGTGGGCGCAGCGAGCAGCTCTGCCGGAACGCGATAGCGATCCGCGCCCACGGCAAAGGCGAGCGTGCCCGCCGCGCCTTCCTCGCGCACCAGCGCCTCGGCCCCGTCCCCCGCGCTCAGCGCGCCGCTGGCGGGATCGCGGCTGAAGCGGCGAAAGCCGCCATCGGGATGGTGGATGACGAATTCATTCCCGCCCGCCACGCGCTCGAGCGTGCAGGCATGAGAAAAATCGCCTGCAGCCCCGATCGCGCAGGCCACCTTCTCGCCCGGCGGCGGTGGGCTGGCCTCGCTGCAAGCCGCCGCGGCAAGGCTGAGCAGCAGCGCTCTAGATATCCGCAAAGACATGGGTTTCCTCCCGCGCACCGGGATGGGTCACCGCCCCATAGCGCGCCGGGCCAACGTTCTGGGCATAGCGCCACAGCGCCCCCGAACGATAATCGTTCTGCCGCGGCTGCCAGCGGGCGCGCCGCGCGGCCAGCACCTCCTCGGGCACATCGAGGTCGATCGTGCCCGCCACGGCATCGATATGGATCATGTCGCCATCCTCGACCAGCGCGATCGGGCCGCAATCGGCCGCCTCGGGGCCGACATGGCCGATGCAGAAGCCGCGGGTGGCGCCCGAGAAGCGCCCATCGGTGATCAGCGCCACCTTCTCGCCCATGCCCTGGCCATAGAGCGCCGCGGTGGTGGAGAGCATCTCGCGCATTCCCGGGCCGCCCTTGGGCCCTTCATAGCGGATCACGATCACGCTGCCCTCGGCAATCTCGCGCGCCTCGACCGCGGCGAAGGCATCCTCCTCGCATTCGAACACCCGCGCCGGGCCGGAAAACTGCAAGCGCGCCATGCCGGCAACCTTCACGATCGCGCCATCGGGCGCGAGGCTGCCCTTGAGCCCCACCACCCCGCCGGTGGGCGAAAGCGGCGTCTTGACGTCATAGAACACCTTCTGATCGGGGTTCCAGGTGATCTCCTCGAGGTTTTCGCCGATGGTCTTGCCGGTGACGGTGATCGGGTTCGGATCGAGAAAGCCGCCATCGAGCAGGGTCTTCATCGCCATATAGACCCCGCCGGCCTCGTGCATGTCCTTGGCGACATATTTGCCACCGGGTTTGAGGTCTGCGATGTAAGGTGTTGACTTGAATATTTCCGCGACATCGAAAAGATCAAAGTCGATGCCGCATTCATGGGCCATGGCGGGCAGGTGCAGCGCGGCATTGGTCGAGCCGCCGGTGGCCGCCACCACCCGCGCGGCGTTCTCGAAGGCGGCGCGGGTGCAGATGTCGCGCGGGCGCAGGTTGCGCGCCACCAGCTCCATCACCTGGCGCCCCGCGGCAATCGCGATTTCCTCACGCGATTTGTAAGGGGCAGGCGCCATATTGCTGTTGGGCAATGACAATCCGATCGCCTCACCCACACAGGCCATGGTGTTGGCGGTGAATTGCCCGCCGCAGGCCCCGTGGCCCGGGCAGGCGACCTTCTCGAGCGCGATCAGCTCGCTCAAGGGGCATTTGCCCGCGGCGTGCTGGCCCACGGCCTCGAACACATCGACCACGGTGACATCCGCGCCGCGATAGGTGCCGGGCAGGATCGAGCCGCCATAGACGAAGATCGAGGGGACGTTGAGCCGCAGCATCGCCATCATCATGCCCGGCAGGCTCTTGTCGCAACCGGCAAAGCCCACCAGCGCATCATAGCAATGGCCGCGCACCGAAAGCTCGATCGAATCGGCGATCACCTCGCGGCTGACGAGCGAGCTTTTCATCCCCTGGTGGCCCATGGCGATGCCATCGGTCACGGTGATGGTGTTGAACCGCCGCGGCGTGCCCCCGCCGGCGATCACCCCTTCGCGGCAGATATCGGCCTGGGCATTCAGGGTGGTGTTGCAGGGCGCCGAATCGTTCCCGGCGCTGACCACGCCGACGAAGGGGCGGTTGATCTCCTCCTCGCTCATGCCCATGGCGTAGTAGTAGGAGCGATGCGGGGCGCGCTCGGGCCCGAGCGAGACATGGCGGCTCGGCAGCCTGGTCTTGTCGAAGGTGTGCGACATGGAATGTCCTGTTGCGCGGGGTATGACGCAATGTCCCCTGCCTTCAGCCGAGCCGCTGCGCAACCCTTTGCGCGATGCCGGCGATGCGTGCGGCCCAGCGGGCGTGGTCTGCGGCGTCTCGCACCAGATCCTGGCGCAGCTCGAGCCCGAGATAGGCGCGGCCCCGGCCTTCCGCGTGGCGGTTCATGGTGTAATTGAGATCGCGCCCCGAATAGGGAAGATTGTCGCCCACCATCAGCCCCTCGGCCTCGAACAGCGGGATGGCGATGCGCGCGGCGCGCGCGTCGGTGTTGTAGAGCACGCCGACCTGCCACGGGCGCGGCTCCTCACGGCTGGCAAGGCTTGGGGTGAAGGAGTGGAGCGAGATGATCAGCGCCGGCGCGGCGCCTTCGAGCCATGCGCCGAGCGCAGCGTGATAGGGGCGGTGGAAGCGGTTCAGCCGCCCTTGCCTGTCGGCCCCGATATTGCCGGGGATCGGGTGCCCATCGCTCACCTCGGGCACGAGGCCAGGGGCATCTTCGTCGCGGTTGAGGTCGCAGACAAGGCGGCTGACCGCGGCAAGATGGGCGGGAATGGCATGATCGCGGGCGAGGCGCTCGGCGATCGCCGCGGTGCCGATGTCCAGCGCGATGTGATCGTCAAGCAGGCGCGCGGGGATCGCAAGGTCGATATCTTCCGGCACGTGATTGCTGGCGTGATCGACCACGCAGACGATCCCGCCGGGCGCGGGCATGCCGATCTGGCGAAAGACCTCGCTCACCGGAGCCGCCCCGCCATGGTCCACCACGCCTGCGGCATCGCCGCGCGGGCCGCGTCGCGCGCCGCGCTCGTCTCGTAGAGCGCAAAGCAGGTCGCGCCGGAGCCCGACATGCGGGCAAGCCATGGACCGGTGGCGCGCAGGGCGGCGAGCACCTCGGCGATCACCGGGCAAAGGCTGATGGCACCGGCTTCAAGATCGTTGCGCCCGTGCCTTGCGATCCGGCTCGCCGGGCCTTGCGGCAGGGGCCCGCGATCAACCCCGTCCCAGGCCTTGAACACCGGGCCGGTGGAGAGCGGCACGCGCGGGTTGACCAGCAGCACCGGGGTTCCGGCAAGATCGTCTTCCACCTCGGCCTGCTCGGTGCCGGTGCCAAGACCGATATGGGTGCGGCTGAGGACACAGGCAGGCACATCCGCGCCGAGCCGCGCCGCGCGCGCCTGCCAGTCGTCAGGCAAGCCATGAAGCGCCTCGACCATCCGGAACACCGCCCCCGCATCCGCCGACCCGCCACCAAGGCCCGCGGCGACGGGGAGGTTCTTCTCCAGCGTCACCGCAAGACCCTGCGGGCGCGGGAGGGCATTGAGCGCCTTGGCGACAAGGTTATCGAAAGGATTGTCCAGCCCGCCCGCAAACTCGCCCAGCGTGGTGACGCTGTCGGCGGCAGCAGGCGCGGCGCTCAGCACATCGCCCGCATCGACGAAGGCGAACAGGGTCTCGAGCGCGTGATACCCGTCCTCCCGCACCTTGCGGACGTGGAGGGCGAGGTTGATCTTGGCGTAGGCGGTTTCGCGGCGCGGCAAGGCGCCGCTCACATGTTCGGATAGTTCGGCCCGCCCCCGCCCTCGGGCGTCACCCAGTTGATGTTCTGGTTGGGGTCCTTGATGTCGCAGGTCTTGCAGTGGACGCAGTTCTGCGAATTGATCTGGAACCTGGGCGCGCCGGTCTTCTCGTCGGTCAGCCATTCATAAACCCCGGCGGGGCAATAGCGCGCCGACGGGCCGCCATAGACCCCAAGCTCGCTTTCCACCTGGAGCGCCAGATCCTTGACCTGCAAGTGGCAGGGCTGATCCTCGGCGTGGTTGGTGTAGCTGTAGGCGACGTTGGTGAGGCGGTCGAAGCTGATCACGCCGTCGGGCTTGGGGTAATCGATCTTTGGATAAAGGTCGGCGCGGCCGGTAAAGGTGTAATCCGGCTTGTGCTTCATGCTGATCGGCAGGCCGATCTTGAGCGTGCGCATCCACATGTCGATGCCGGCAAGCAGCGTGCCGATGTCGCCGCCATACTTGGCAACCGCCGGCTGGGCGTTCTGCACCAGCTTCAGCTCGGTCGCGATCCAGCTCGAACGCACCGCCGCATCGTAATCGGCAAGCTCGGTCTTCTCGTGCCCCGCCGCGATCGCCGCCGCGACGCTTTCGGCCGCCAGCATCCCGCTCTTCATCGCGGTGTGGCTGCCCTTGATCCGCGGCACGTTGACGAACCCCGCGGCGCAGCCGATCAACGCCCCGCCGGGGAAGGCGAGCTTGGGCACCGATTGCCAGCCGCCCTCGTTGATCGCCCGCGCGCCATAGGCCACGCGCTTGCCGCCTTCGAGATATTCGCGGATCGCCGGGTGCTGCTTCCAGCGCTGGAACTCCTGATAGGGCGAGACCCAGGGGTTCCTGTAATCGAGCGCGGTGACAAAGCCGAGCGCCACCTGGCCATTGGCCTGGTGGTAGAGGAAGCCCCCGCCCCAGCTGTCGCTTTCCGAAAGCGGCCAGCCTTGGGTGTGGATCACCCGGCCGGGCTTGTGCTTCCTGGGATCAATGTCCCACAACTCCTTGATGCCAATGCCATAGACCTGCGGGCAGCAATTGGCCTCAAGGTCATAACGGGCCTTCATCCGCTTGGTGAGGTGCCCGCGCGCGCCCTCGGCAAAGAGGGTGTATTTGGCGTGGATCTCCATGCCCGGCTGGTAATCGGGCTTGTGGCTGCCATCGGCGGCAACGCCCATGTCCTGCGTGATGACGCCGGCGACCCGGCCTTCTTCATCGATCATCACCTCGGCGGCAGGAAAGCCGGGGAAGACCATCACCCCCAGCGCCTCGGCCTGCTCGGCGAGCCAGCGGCACAGGTTGCCGAGGCTGCCGGTGTAGCAGCCGTGGTTGCTCATCAGCGGCGGCATCAACGCATGGGGCAGCGCGGTCTTGCCAGTCTTGGAGAGCACCCAGTGCCAATTGTCGGTCACCGGTGTTTCGGCCATCGGGCAGCCCATGCTGCGCCACTCGGGCACAAGCTCGTCGAGCGCCCGGGGATCGACCACCGCACCCGAAAGGATATGGGCGCCGATCTCCGAGCCTTTCTCGAGCAGGATCACCTCAAGCTCGGGATTGATCTGCTTCAGCCGGATCGCCGCGGAAAGCCCGGCCGGGCCGCCGCCCACGATCACCACATCGCAGGGCATGGATTCACGTTCGCTCATCGGGCTATCCTGATCCTTGGCCGGTTTGGGCGCGCGCGCCGCACAATCCGGCGAATTGGTGTGCTGGCTCACTTGCTAACAGGGTGCGGGACAGTCAAGACCTGCCTTTCTTGACATGGGATCGCAATGAGCCTGGCAGACCCTTCGCTCGCCCGGGATGTGGCAGCAACGCTGGCCTGGTGGCAGGCCGCGGGGGTGGACTGCGCCTTCCATGATGACGTTACGGCGCTGCTGGCCGAGGCGCCGCTTGACGAGGCCCAAGGCGCTGCCGGGCCAGCAGGGCCGCGCGGCGCGGCCGCCGCAGCACCGGCAGCCTCGGCCCCTGCCCGATCGGCGCCCGCGCGCGCCCCCGCGCGCGATCTTCTGGGCGAATCGCCCCCTGCCGATCTGGCCGCCTTCCGCCACTGGTGGCTGCACGATCCGGCGCTTGGCCCCCGCTCTCTCTATCCGCGCGTGCCGCCGCGTGGGCCGGCCGGCGCGAGGCTGATGGTGCTGGTGCCCCAGCCCGAGGAAGGTGATAGCGCCGCCCTGCTCGAAGGGCCGCAGGGGCGCCTGCTCGCCAATATGCTTGGCGCCATGGGCCTTGGGGCTGACGAGGCCTATCTGGCGAGCGCCCTGCCCTGCCACATGCCGCTCGCCGATTATGCCGCGCTCGCAGCGCAAGGGTGGGACAAGGTGCTCGCCCATCACATCGCCCTTGTCGCACCGCGGCGCCTCCTCGTGCTCGGCACCGCGCTCGGCCCGCTGCTGGCGCCGCAGCCGGGGGCGTCTTTACGTGAATTCAACCAGGCTTCGGGCAAGGCTCCGGTGATGATTGGCGATGCGCTCGAGGCGATGCTGGCAATGCCCCGGCTCAAGGCCCGGTTCTGGCGGAGATGGATGGAATGGTCGCACGCGGCATGAGGCACCTTCGGGCAGCGCTGGTGGGAATCGGCCTTGCCGCGCTGGCCCTGCCGGGCGCGGCGGCGGCGCAGGTCGGCAATCTCGTCGCCGACTGGCGCGGCGAGGCGCGCGCCGCCAGCGCCGCCACGCCGAGCGTGCTCACCCCCGAGGAGCGCGCCCATTACCGTGCCCTGTTTGCCGCGATCGATGCCGAGCAATGGGGCGAGGTGGAAAGCCTCCTCGCCCAGCGCCGCGAGGGCGTGCTCACCCAGGTGGCCGAGGCGGAATATTACACCCATGCCCGCAGCCCCAAGGTAAGCGCCGAGGCGATCGCCGCCTGGCTTGCGCGCGGCACCGATCTGCCCCAGGCTGAACAGCTGGTGCGCATGGGGGCCAAGCGCGGGCTGGCCGTGCTGCCGGCGCTGCCGAGCGCGCAGGCGCTGGTGCGCCAGCCCTCGGCGCCGCGGCGCATCCTGCCCCGACCGGTCAATGACGGCACCATGCCCGCCGCCACCGCCAGCGCCATCCTCGCCGCGATCAAGGGCGACAATCCGGTCGAGGCCCAGAGGCTGCTCGCCGAGGTCGATCCGCTGCTTTCCGCCGATGCCCGGGCCGAATGGCGCCAGCGCGTCGCCTGGAGCTTCTACATCGAGAACGACGACAATGCCGCGCTCGAACTGGCGCGCACCGCCGCCGAGGGCACCGGCGAATGGGTGGCCGAGGCCGCCTGGGTCGAGGGCCTCGCGGCCTGGCGGCTGGGCTATTGCGCGCTCGCGGGCGAGGCCTTTGATCGGGTGGCGGGGCGCGCTGCCAATGTCGAACTCGCCGCTGCGGGCCACTATTGGGCGCACCGCGCTGCGATCCGCTGCCGCGAGCCGGGCGCCGCGCAGCAGCACCTTGCCGCCGCGGCGCAGCTGCACGAGACGCTCTACGGGATGCTCGCGGCCGATCAGCTCGGGATCGAGCTTCCCGCCCATGCCCCGCCCGCGCCCTTCAGCCGCGAGGACTGGCAGCAGCTTGCCACGCGCAGCAATGTCGCGGTGGCCGTGGCGCTGGCCGAGATCGGCCGCCCGGCGCTCGCCGACACCGTCCTGCGCCACGAGGCGAAGATCGGCCCGGTGAGCCATTATGCCGCGCTCGCCCGGCTGGCGCGCGAGCTGGGCCTGCCTGGCACGCAGCTGTTCATGGCCCACAACGCCCCCTATGGCACCAGCAGCGATCCGGCGCTGCGCTTTCCGCTGGCGCGCTGGCAGCCGGTGGGCGGCTGGCAGGTCGATCCGGCGCTCGCCTTTGCCCATGCGCTGCAGGAATCGAACTTCCGGGCCGATGCGGTCAGCCCGGCCAATGCCCGCGGGCTGATGCAGATCATGCCGGCGGCTGCGCGCGATCATGCCGGGCGGCTCAATCTCGGGGCGAGCTGGGCCGATTTGAACGATCCCGAAGTCAACCTTGCCTATGGCCAGCGCCACCTCGCCATGCTGCGCGACCATCCCGCCACCGGCGGGGTGCTGCCCAAGATCATGGCCGCCTACAACGCCGGGCTGACCCCGGTGGCGCGCTGGAACGCCGAGATCAACGATCAAGGCGATCCGCTCTTGTGGATGGAATCGATTCCCTATTGGGAAACCCGCGGATATGTGGCGATCGTGATGCGCAATTACTGGATGTATGAGCGGCTCGCCGGGACTGCCTCGCCCAGCCGCCGGGCGCTCGCCGAAGGGCGCTGGCCGACCTTCCCCGATGCCCGCCCGATGCGCGCCGCGCGGCTGGAGCGCTGATGGCGATCGATCCTTCCCGCCCATTCAAGCCGATCAATATCGCGGTGCTGACCGTCTCGGACACCCGCACGGCGGATGACGACACCTCGGGCGATATCCTTGCCGCGCGCGTGACCGGCGCCGGCCACCAGCTGGCCGCGCGCAGGATCGTCAAGGACGATGCGGCCCTTCTTGCCGCGCAGCTCGAGACCTGGATCGACGATCCGGCGATCGATGCCATCATCAGCACCGGCGGCACGGGCCTCACCGGCCGCGACGTGACCCCCGAGGCGCTGGCGATGATCCGCGATGCGCGCGAAATCCCCGGCTTTGGCGAGCTGTTCCGCTGGATCAGCTTCAAGACCATCGGCACCAGCACGGTGCAATCGCGCGCCATGGCGGTGGTGGCGCGGGGCACCTATATCTTTGCCCTGCCGGGATCGAACGGGGCGGTGAAGGATGGCTGGGACGGCATCCTTGCCGAACAGCTCGACAGCCGCAACCGCCCCTGCAACTTTGTCGAATTGATGCCCCGGCTGCGCGAAAAATAGCGCGCACGCGCGCTTGCGCCCCCTGTTCACGCTGCGGATTTCTGTTAGCCCCATGGCCTCATCACGAGGAGGGGCAACATGAAAACCGCAATGATTCTCGCCGCCGGGCTGCTTGGCCTGGCCAGCACGCCCGCGCTTGCGCAGGCGAGCGGCACGCTCACCCGCTTCACCCGCGACGAGTTCGAGGCGGCGCTGCGCGATGCCGGGGCGACCATCACCTCGCCGCGCACGGTCGAGAGGATCGACTTCACCTTCAATGACGGGGTGCTTGCCGATGCCCTGCTCATGGCCTGCGAGGACAACGAGAAGAAGACCAACTGCCTCGGCAGCTCGATGCTCGCCACCTTCACCCCCGATGACGGGACAACCGAAGAGCAGATCGTCGCGGCGATCAACACCTACAATTACCGCGAGAACTTCGGCCGCGCCTACACCGAGCCCGATGGCACCATCGCGGTACGCATGTACATCATCGCCGATGGCGGGATCACGCGCGAGAACTATCGCCGCCAGATCGGGCTATGGTTCGGCTCGGTGGTGGATTTCTTCGGCTATCTCTACGGCGAATAGCGCCGCCGCGGCGCGGGCCCGGCCTGCGCCCAAGGCTTGGCAAGCGCGCCTTTGTTCCGTAAATGTTCCACGTGAAACATGCGCGGATCAAGGGGCGCGGGGCGCAATCGCGGGCCATCTCGGCCCGCTTCGGCCTGCCCGCGCGCGAAGCCGATGCCGATTGGCGCGAGCATGTGCGCATGCTGGGTGAAGCGCCGGTCAAGCTCAGAACCCACGTGCATGAGGAGCGCGCGCGCAGCATCCTCAGCTTCAACGCCTCGCCCGACATTCCCTTTGATCGCTCGGTCAATGCCTATCGCGGCTGCGAGCATGGCTGCATCTATTGCTATGCCCGGCCCACCCATGCCTGGCACGATCTGTCGCCGGGGCTCGATTTCGAGACCCAGCTTTTCGCCAAGCCCAATGCGGCGGCGCTGCTGCGCGCGGCGCTGGCGCGGCCCGGCTACCAGCCCCGCCCGATCGCCATGGGCACCAACACCGATCCCTATCAGCCGATCGAGCGGCGCTATCGCCTCACCCGCCAGCTGCTCGAGGTCTGCAGCGAAGCGCGCCACCCGGTGACGATCACCACCAAGTCCGACCGGGTGCTCGCCGATCTCGATCTGCTCGCAGAGCTTGCGCGGGAAAACCTGGTGGCGGTGGCGATCTCGGTGACCAGCCTCGATCCCGCGCTGTCCGCGCGGCTCGAGCCGCGCTGCCCCACGCCGGAAAAGCGCCTCGCCGCGCTCGGGCGGCTGGTCGCGGCGGGCGTGCCGGTGCATTGCTCGCTCTCGCCCGTCATCCCCGCGCTCACCGATCCATTCATCGAGGCGATCATCGCCCGCGCGGCCGCGCTGGGGGTGAGGAGCGTCGGCTGGATCCCGCTGCGCCTGCCGCACGAGGTGGCGCCGCTGTTCCGCGAGTGGCTCGCGGTCCATTTTCCCGAGCGCGCCGCCAAGGTGATGGGAATCTTGCGCGAGATGCGCGCAGGGCGTGACAATGATCCGCGCTTTTTCAGCCGGATGAAGGCGCAAGGGGTGTGGGCCGAGCTCATCCGCAGCCGCATCCGCCTTGCCTGCATCAAATCCGGGATCCCCACGGGCGCCGAGCGGGTGCGGTTCGAACTCGATTGCACCCGCTTCCGCCCGCCTGCCAGCGGCGCGCAGCTGGCGCTGTTCTGACCGCGCCCGCCCCGGCGCCGCTGCCTCGGCCTTGCTGGCGAGCAGCCAGCACCGGGGCGTTGGCGGTTCGCCGGAGCAACATGACTAATATTTAGCTAATATTTGAATATTTTTCTTACTGAATATTGTCGTGATTCTACATCTTTGCCTGAGGGTTTCCTTGTATAAGCAGATTCGGCGCAATCCTGTTTTCATATTTTGAATATTTCACCCGATCTTCGGGATTGCCGCCGTGCGCCTGATTGAAACAGCACAAGAACATGGTCGCGCAATCATGCCGCCAACACCAGCGCAGGGAAGGATCACGATCATGGGCAAAATCAGAATACTCATCGAGATGGCCGGCGATACCAATGTGGCCAAGGCCGCCGCCGCCTTTGCCGCCGATACCGGCGCCGAAGACGGTGCCGATGGTGCCAAGGCGATGATGAAATCGAAGACCGTCAGCGCCGCCGATGGCGTCAAGGGCCTCAGCATCGATACCGATTTCGGGGTGGCGGTGGTCACCGATATCGCCGCCGGGGGGGCCGCGGCCGGGTTTGCCGCGACCGATGGCGAAACGGCTTCGGGCGATGCGCCGGCCGCCTTCGACATGCAGCCGCCGATCTCGCAAACCTATCTGATGCGCGCCGAATGCGAGGCCGGCGAGGCCGAGAGGATCGCCGATGAGCTGCTGGCGCAGGACGGGGTGATCGGGGTATTCGCCGATGTCGCGATCGAGCCGTGCCTGATCTGTCCCGGCTCGCCGCCGCTCGGCGATCATCACACGGTGGAACGGCTGCTGTGCACCGATGCGCTGCACCGCGCCGGGGCGACGGGCGAGGGCGTGTTGGTGGCGATCGTCGATACGGGCATCAACCTTGCCCACCTCGCCGCAAAGGGCAAGCATCCCGCCTTCGATGCAACGCGCAGCTGGGTGCCGCGCGCGGGGCTGGTGCCGGGCAATCTGCCGGTGGGGCACGGCACCATGTGCGCCTTTGATGTCTGCATCGCCGCGCCCAAGTGCACCCTGCTCGATATCGCGCTGCTGCAATCGACCGCGACCGGCGCCACCCGGATGGAGGGCTTCCTCTCGGATGCGGTGCGGGCCTACAACCACCTCATCACCGTGATGCGCGCCCCGCGCCGCCCGGGCGAGACCCGCTCGCTGGTGGTCAACAACAGCTGGGGCATGTTCCACCCCTCGTGGGACTTCCCTCTCGGCCACCCGGGCAATTACAGCGATAACCCCAACCACCCCTTCAACCGCATCGTCGCCACGCTTGCCAGCCACGGCGCCGATATCCTCTTTGCCGCGGGCAATTGCGGCAGCGATTGCCCCGATGGGCGCTGCCAGGGGGTGACGAGCAACGCGATTTACGGGGCCAACAGCCACCCCGAGGTGCTCTCGGTCGCCGGGGTGGACACCGGCAAGACCCGCGTGGGCTATTCGAGCAAGGGCCCCGGACGGCTGGCACGCAACAAGCCCGATATTTCGGGCTACACCCATTTCAGCGGATCGGGGGTCTATGCGGCCGATGGCGGCACCTCGGCGGCCTGCCCGGTGGTGGCGGGCGTGGTCGCCGCGATCCGCACCAAGCGCCCCTTCATCGCCGGCAATCCCGCGCGCACGCCGGCGGCGATCCGTTCGCTGGTGACCGGCACCGCCGAGGATCTTGGCAGCAGCGGCTATGATTTCCTCCACGGCTTCGGGGTGGTCAATGGCTGCGCCATCGCCCGGCAGTTGCAGCCGCTGGTCATCGATATCTGCCGGCGCTTCCCGCACCTGTGCCGCCCGGTGCCGGTGCCACCCGACCTGTGCCGGCGCTTCCCCCAGCTGTGCCGCCCGATCCCGCCGCTGCCGCCCATCCCGCCGATCCCGCCCGTGCCCTCGCTGCCGCCGATCCCGCCGCGCCCGGGGCTCGATGCCGACGCGGGCGATCCTTACGCCTGGGGCTGGCAGGGCGCCGCGGCGATGGGCGGCGTGCTCGATCTTGGCGATGGCAGCGCCCTCGCTCAGCTTGGCCTCGATGATCTGGCCGAACTGTTCTACTATCTCGGCCAGATCGATGCCCGTGCCGGCGCCGCGCGCGCCGCACCACCCGCCCCGGCCCCGGCAAGGCCCGCCGGGGGCGGATGCGGCTGCGGCGGCTAGGCGCGAAGCAGGCTAAGGAGACTTGCGGCCATGCCCGAACCCGAGAACACCGCGGCCGATGCCCCCGAGCCCGGTGACAAGGTGATGGTGCAGTTTCGCTATATCGGCGAGGCTGTGCCTGACCGCGCGGGCGTGGCCGCCCTTTTTGCCATCCCGCTCGAGCTTATCGATCCGGATTTCGGCGTGATCGTCACCGACGAGGCCGAAAGGCTTGCCTGTGTGCTGGTGCCGCGCGATTGGGCCGCGCGCATCGATGCGCGCCTTGCCGGAGCCGAGGGGCCGGTCGGGGTGTTTGCCAACCCGCGCATCGCCCCCCTCGGTCCGCCGGGCGCAGGTGAGGAGGGCGAAGGCGGCGCCTAGGCGCCGAACCCCGCGCCCGCCTCCGAGGGCGCAAAGCGGATCAGCCGGCTGTCAAGGAGCGCAGCGCTGCGGTTGATCACCGCCTTCTGATAGTCAGGGTCCTTGATCATGGCAAAGAAGGCCGCGGCATTGGGATAGAAGGCGATGAAGCCATCGTCCCAGCGCTTTCCTTCAGGCCCGGTCACCATCGTCTCGCACCGCCCGCGCCACACGATCCTGCCGCCCACGCGCTGGAAGATCGGCGCGCTGGTGCGGCCATATTCCTCATAGGCGCGCCGCCCGCTCCAGCCCTTGCCTGCATGTTCGTGGCCTTCGGGATAGTGGGCAAGCGCGCGATAGGCGAGCAGGTTGAGCATGTGGATCGGCGTGTCGCGCGGCAGGGCCTTGAAGGCGGCAAAATTGGCCGCGCCCGGATCAATATAGGCTGTCATCCCCGTCCCATCCCTTCCCTGTGAGATCGCATTGCATATAGACCGTATCGAGCAGCCGTCCGAACTTCCTGCCAACCTTGCGCATCCGCCCGGCATGGACAAAGCCGCATCTGGCATGGAGCGCCACCGAGGCCGGCTCGCCCCCGCCGATCACCGCGATCATCTGCTCGAACCCGGCGGCGCGCGCCGCTTCGATCAGCGCTGGCAGCAGGGCGCTGCCGATCCCCTGCCCGCGCGCCTCGGCGGCGACATAGATGCTGTCCTCGCAGGTCGGGGCATAGGCGGGCCGCTCGCGGAAGCGCGCAGCATGGGCATAGGCGATCACCTCTGCGCCGCGCGCGGCGACGAGGAAGGGCAGCCCGCGCGCGGCGAAATCGGCGATCTTCGCCATCCAGGCCTTGGCGTCGGGCGCCTCGAGATCGAAGGTGGCGGTGCCGTTTGCCACGTGCCAGGCATAGATCGCCGCGATCGCGCCGGCATCGGCAGGCGCGCTCGCGCGGATCGCCAGATCAGGCCAGCTGGTAGTCACGGAAGCGGTCGCGCAGGTCCTTCTTGCTGATCTTGCCGGTGGCGGTGTGGGGGATCTCATCGACAAACTCGACCGCATCGGGCAGCCACCACTTGGCCACCAGCGGCCTCAGGTGCTCGATGATGTCCTGCGCGCTGACCTCGGCCCCGGGCTTCTTCACCACGAACAGCACCGGCCGCTCGTCCCACTTGGGATGGGGCACGCCGATGCAGGCCGCCTCGGCCACGCCCGGGTGCCCGCAGGCGGCGTTTTCCAGCTCGACCGAGCTGATCCACTCGCCGCCCGACTTGATCACGTCCTTGGTGCGATCGGTGAGCTGGAGCGTGCCATCGGGATGGAGAATGCCGACATCGCCGGTATCGAACCAGCCCTCGTCGTTGACCGCGTCCTTCTCGGCCTTGAAATAGCGCTTGATCACCCAGGGCCCGCGGATCTGCAGAGCCCCGGCGGTCTTGCCGTCGCGCGGCAGTTCGGTGGTCATGTCATCAAGAGCAACCGTGCGCAGCTGGACGCCGAAGATCGGGCGGCCCTGCATCGCGGTCTTCTCGACCTTCTCCTCAAGGGTGAGGCTGTCCCAGTCCCAGGTCGGCCCGCCCACCGTGCCGATGGGCGAGGTCTCGGTCATCCCCCAGGCGTGCTGCACCCGGGTGCCGTTCTTGAGCAGCCGCTCGATCATGAACCGGGGCGCCGCCGAGCCGCCGATGGTGGCGGCCTTGAGCGGCGGCAGATCGAGCCCGTTGGCATCGCAATACTGGAAATGCGCCAGCCACACCGTCGGCACCCCGGCGCTGTCGGTCACGCCCTCATCGAGCATCAGCTGGTGGAGCACCGCCGGATCGTTGACCGCGGAAAAGACGAACTTGATCCCCGCCATCGCGCCCGCATAGGGCAGGCCCCAGCTGGCCGCATGGAACATCGGCACCACCGGGAGCATCACCGAGGAGGCGCTGAAGTTGAACGCCGCCGGTTGCAGGCCGGCAAGGGCGTGGAGCACGGTCGAGCGGTGCTCATACTGCACCCCCTTGGGATTGCCGGTGGTGCCCGAGGTGTAGCAGATCATGCAAGGGTCGGTCTCGGCGCCCATGACCCATTCGAAATCGCCGTCCTCGGCCCCGATCCAGTCCTCGAAGGCGGGGGCGTGCTCGCCGCTGTCATAACAGATGTAATGTTCGACCGTGGGCCAGCGATCCCGCATCCGCTC
Organism: Erythrobacter cryptus; assembly: GCA_046297575.1. Lineage (GTDB taxonomy): Bacteria > Pseudomonadota > Alphaproteobacteria > Sphingomonadales > Sphingomonadaceae > Erythrobacter > Erythrobacter cryptus_A. The sequence goes on along the minus strand of JBKBHR010000002.1, from coordinate 214,525 downwards.
GACGATCGGCTGGAAGGCGGCATCGTAACACAGCACCCGGTCTTCGGCGTGGTTCACGATATATTCGAGCTGATCGTCAAACAGCCGCGGGTTGACGGTGTGGAGCACCCCGCCCATCCCGGCCACGCCATACCAGCTGACGAGGTGGCGGGAATGGTTCATCGCCAGGCTCGCCACCCGCTCGCCCTGCTTGACCCCGAGCCGCTGGAGCGCCTGGGCCATCTTCAATGCATCGCGGCGGATGCCGGCCCAATTGGTGCGGGTGATGCTGCCATCGGCCCAGCGGCTGACGATCTCGCGTGTCGGCGCCTCGCGCGCGGCGTGATCGATCACCGCGGTCACCCGCATGGTCCAGTCCTGCATCGCTCCGAGCCTGGTGGCGGCCATTTCTCTCTCCCTGTCTGGCTGGCGCGGCCGGGCGCTGTGCCCTGAGCCCCGCGGAATCACGCCCGAATTCATGCCCGCCCGCCGCCGGCTTGGCAATCGGGGCGGGTGTGCGGCAGGGCGCCGGGCCCGATGCGCATGATTGTCACAGGCCTGCCATCGAGCCGGGCTAGCCCTTGGCTGTCAGCTGCAAGCGAAAGGACGATCATGACACGCACAGCACTTCTTCTTGCCGGCGCCGCTGCGATGGTCGGCGCACCGGCTGCGGCGCGCGAGGGCCAGTTCTATGTCGGCATCAACGGCGGGGTCAGCTTCGAGGACCAGGTGCGGGTGCGGATCGACAACAACCGCCCCGATGGCCTGCTCGAACCGGCGGCCTTTGCCGATACCGAGACCGGCATCGATGCCGATCTCGTGGTCGGCTATGACTTCGGGCCGCTCAGGATCGAGGCCGAGGGCGGCTACAAGAAAGCCGGATACAAGGGCCTTACCGTGATCAGCTCGACCATCCTTCCCGGCGGCATCACCGTGCCCGGCGGCACCGTGGTCGAGAACACCCGTGACCTGCGGATCTGGAGCGGGATGCTCAACGGCCTTCTGGAAGTGGGCAAGGATGATGGGGTGCAGTTCTTCGCTGGCGGCGGGGTCGGCTTTGCCAATCTCGCCCTGCCGGTCGAGGTGGCCGGCGTGGGCACGGTGATCGACGACGACAAGACCGACCTTGCCTGGCAATTGCTCGCCGGGGCGCGGGTGGCAGTGAGCGACAATGTCGATCTTGGCCTCAAGTATCGCTATTTCGTCGCTGACAATTTCGATCTCGTTGCGGCCAATAATCGCCCGATCGTGGCCGATTACCGCGCCCATGCGCTGCTCGCGAGCCTGACCTACAATTTCGGCGGCCGCCCGGCGCCCGAACCAGCCCCGCCGCCGCCCGCGCCGGTGGTTGCGCCGCCCCCGCCGCCCCCACCGCCGCCGCCCCCGCCGCCGCGCCCGGCGTGCAACACCGGGCCCTTCATCGTGTTCTTCGATTTCGACCGCTCGGACATCACCCCCGAGGCCGCAACCATCCTCAATGGCGCCGCCACGGCCTATGCCAATTGCGGCATGGCGCGGGTGATGCTGGCCGGGCACACCGACCGCGCCGGCACGCCCCGATACAACCTCGGCCTGGCCGAAAGGCGCAACATGGCGGTGCGCGATTACCTGGTTGCGCGCGGCATTCCGGCAGGCCGCATCGCTGCCGAGGCTTTCGGCGAAGCCCAGCCGCGGGTGCCCACCGCCGATGGTGTGCGCGAGGCGCAGAACCGCCGGGTCGAGGTGACTTACGGCCCGGGTTCGGGGATGTAAGGCGCCGCCAGCCTCCGGGCAGCATCACCGGGGGGCGGAGCCGATCCGCCCCCCTCTTGCACCCCGCGCCCTTGCCTTCAGGCCACCAGCCTGAGATGGGGGCGGCGCTTGACGGGGGCGAGCGCGACCTGGCTGATCCCTTCGACCGCGCCGAGCCTTTCGGCCAGCTCGCCCGAGAGCACGAAGCGCGTGCCGAGCCTCAAGTGCGCCGCCCCTCCGCCCGCGAGCTTCAGGCGCGCCACCACCTCGCCATTGCCGCCCTCGCTACCGTCCCGCGCCGCCTCGAGCTCGCGCTTCAATTCGCCGAGCGCGGTGATGCTGGCGATCTCGAGCGAAAGCTGCATCGGAGTGGTGCCGCTCACCTCCCGCAAGGGCCGCGCTCCGCGCACGGTGAGGCGCGGCGGCTCATCGGGATTGGGGGCATCGAGTTCCACCGTCAGCAACAGGCACTCGCCCGCTGCGGCCCAGCGCTCGAAGGAAGGGATCAGCGCCTCCTCGAAGCAGGCGGCGGAAAACTGCCCGCTGGCATCGGAAAAATCAGCCCGCACGAAGGCGCCGCCCTTGCGGGTGCGCGCCTTGGTCAGCCCTTCGACCATCACCGCCATCACCGCACTGCCGCGTCCGCCCGGCGGCGCCCCGGCCTCGATCAGGCTCTGGTAGGAGCGCGCGCCATTGGCCGAGGCGATGGCGCGATATTGCTGCACCGGGTGGGCGGAGAAGAAGAAGCCGAAATTCTCGCGCTCCTTGGCCATGCGCTCGGCCCGGCTCCACGGCGCGGCCGGCTGGAGGCGCAGCGCCGCGGCCTCGCCCGCCTCGCCGCCGAACAGCCCGCCCTGCCCGCTGCTGCGCTCGCGCGCGGCGGCATCGGCAAGCGCCATGAGGTGCTCGGCATTGGCGTGGAGCAGGGCGCGATCGGGCTCGAGCGCATCGAGCGCGCCCGCGCCGATCAGCGCTTCCAATTGGCGGCGGTTCATGCTGCCGGGGGGCAGGCGCTCGAAGAAATCCTTGAGGCTGGCAAAGGGCCCGCGCGCCCGGCGCTCGGCGACGATCGCCTCCATCGCCTTTTCCCCGACATTGCGGATGCCTGCGAGCGCATAGCGCACGCCATAGCCCGCATCGGTCTGCTCGACGGTGAACTCGGCCTCGCTGGCGTTGATCGCAGGCGGCAGGATGGCAACGCCGCCCGCGCCATTGGGATAGCGCCTGGCATCATCGACAAACACGCTGAGCTTGTCCGACTGGTGCATGTCAAAGCACATCGAGGCGGCGTAGAACTCCTCGGGGTAATGGGCCTTGAGCCAAGCGGTCTGATAGGCGAGCAGGGCATAGGCCGCGGCATGGCTCTTGTTGAAGCCGTAGCCGGCAAACTTGTCGATGAGGTCGAACAGCTCGTTGGCGCGCTGGGGCGCAATGCCCGAAACCTTGCCGCAGCCCTCGACAAAGCGGGCGCGCTGGGCGTCCATCTCCTCCTTGATCTTCTTGCCCATCGCCCGGCGCAAGAGGTCGGCCTCGCCCAGCGAATAGCCGGCCAGCACCTGCGCGGCCTGCATCACCTGTTCCTGATAGACGAAGATGCCATAGGTCTCGGCGAGGATCTGCTCGAGCTTGGGATGGGGATATTCGATCGGCACCAGGCCCGCCTTGCGCTGGCCGAACAGATCGATATTGTCCATCGGGCCAGGGCGGTAGAGCGAGACCAGCGCGATGATGTCGCCAAAGTTGGTCGGCTTTACCGATTTGAGCGTGCGCCGCATCCCTTCCGATTCGAGCTGGAACACCCCCACGGTGTTGCCCGCCTGCATCAGCTGATAGACCGCCGGATCGTCGAGCGGCAGGGTGCCCAGATCGATGGCAATGCCGCGCGCAGCCAGCAGATCCACCGCCTTGCGCAGCACTGAGAGCGTCTTGAGCCCGAGAAAGTCGAACTTGACGAGGCCGGCGCTCTCGACATGCTTCATGTCGAACTGGGTCACCGGCATGTCCGAGCGCGGATCGCGGTAGAGCGGCACCAGCTCGGCCAGCGGGCGATCGCCGATCACCACCCCGGCGGCATGGGTGGAGGAATTGCGCGGCAGGCCTTCGAGCTGCATGGCAAGATCAACCATGCGCCTGACCTCGGGATCATTGTCATATTCGCGCTTGAACTCGGGCACGCCATTGAGCGCGCGCGGCAGCGGCCAGGGATCGGTGGGATGGTTGGGCACCATCTTGCACAGCCGATCGACCTGGCCGAAGCTCATCTGCAGGATGCGCCCGCAATCGCGCAGCACCATGCGCGCCTTCATCTTGCCGAAGGTGATGATCTGGGCGACGTGATCGGCCCCGTATTTGGCCTGGACATAGCGGATCACCTCGCCGCGGCGGGTTTCGCAGAAGTCGATATCGAAATCGGGCATCGAGACGCGCTCGGGGTTGAGGAAGCGCTCGAACAGCAGCCCCAGACGGATCGGATCGAGATCGGTGATGGTCAGCGCCCAGGCGACCAGCGAGCCCGCCCCCGAACCGCGCCCCGGCCCCACCGGAATGCCCTGCTGCTTGGCCCATTTGATGAAATCGGCAACGATGAGGAAATAGCCGGGAAAGCCCATCTTGGTGATCACCTCGACCTCGAAGGCGAGACGATCGAAATAGGCGCGGCGTTGCTCCTCGCTGAGATCGGGATAGGCGGCCAGCCGGGCCTCGAGCCCGCGGCGCGCATCCTCGGCCAGCATCCGCGCCTCGCCCGCCTGATCGCCCGCGAGGCTCGGCAGGATCGGCTTGCGATAGGGCGGCGCCAGAGCGCAGCGCTGGGCGATCACCAGAGTGTTGGCGATGGCTTCGGGCAGGTCGGCAAACAGCTCCTCCATCATCGCCGCCGACTTGACGAAGGCCTGCGGGTTGGAGCGCACCCGCTCCTCGGCCTCGAGGTGGGTGGAATGGGCGATGCACAGCATGGCATCATGCGCGGCGTGCATCTGCGGCTCGGCGAAATTGGCAGGGTTGGTGGCCACCAGCGGCAGATCGCGCGCATAGGCGAGATCGATCAAGGCCTCCTCGGCGCGCGCGCAGACCGGATCGCCATGGCGCGCGAGCTCGACATAGAGCCGCCCGGGAAAGAGCTGCATCAGCCGCTCGGCAAGGCGCTGGGCCGCCTCGTGCTGGCCCTCGGCAAGGAGCCGGGTGAGCGCCCCTTCTTCCGCCCCGGTGAGCGCGATCAGCCCCTCGCTGCGCCCTGCAAGATCAGCCAGCGTGACATGCGGCGCGCGCTCGAGCGGGCGATCGAGATGGGCCCTGGAGACGAGGTGGCACAGATTGGCATAGCCTGCCTCGTCCTTGGCATAGAGCGGCAGGTGATCGATCGCCGCCCCGCCCTCCTCGCGCGCCACCCCGAGCAGCGCGCCGATGATCGGCTGCACCCCTTCGCTCTTGCACGCCGCGGCAAAGGCCATGGCGGCATAAAGCCCGTTGCGATCACAGATGGCGATGGCGGGAAAGCCACGCGCGCGCGCGAGCTTGGCAATCGCCTTGGGATCGATCGCCCCCTCGAGCATCGAATAGCTCGAAAACACGCGCAGCGGGACGAAGCGGGCAAAGGGCATGGGCCAAGCCTAGGCCATGGCGGCGATTCCCGCAGCCCGGCGCGGCGCGGGTTGTCCACAGCCGCGCCCGGCGCGCCTCACAGCAGCGCCTCGATATCGCGCGCGATCCGCTCGGGCGTATCGGTGGGGGCATAGCGGCGCACCACCTTGCCCTCGCGGTCGATCAGGAACTTGGTGAAGTTCCACTTGATCGCGCTGGTGCCCAGCACCCCCTTGGCCTCGCGCTTCAGCCAGTCGAACAGCGGCGAAGCATCGGGGCCGTTGACCTCGATCTTGGCCATCAGCGGGAAGGTGACGCCAAAATTGACGCTGCAGAACCGGGCGATCTCCTCGTTGCTGCCCGGCTCCTGCGCGCCGAACTGGTTGCAGGGAAAGCCCAGCACCTCAAAGCCCCTGTCCTTGTAGCGCTGATAGAGCGCCTCGAGGCCCTGATATTGCGGGGTAAAGCCGCATCTGGAGGCGGTGTTGACCACGAGCAGCACCTTGCCGAGCTTGTCCTTGAGATCGAGCATCTCGCCGCGGTTGGTGGTGACGGTGAAATCGGCAATCGTGGTCATGGCAACTTCCCTTCCTGCGCGTGCAGCACCCCGTCCTTGAGGCGAACCACCCGGTCCATCTTCGCGGCGAGGCGTTCGTTGTGGGTGGCGACCAGCGCGGCGCTGCCCTCGCCCCGCACCAGCGCGAGGAACTGGGCGAGCACCACGTCCGAGGTCGCCTCGTCGAGATTGCCGGTCGGCTCGTCGGCGAGCACCAGCGCCGGCCGGTTGGCCAGCGCCCGGGCCACGGCCACGCGCTGCTGCTCGCCGCCCGAAAGCTGGCTGGGCCGGTGGGTCAGCCGCGCGCCAAGCCCAAGCCCGGCAAGCAGCGCCTCGGCCCGCGCCTCGGCCTCGGCGCGCGGACGGCCGAGGATCATCTGCGGCATCACCACGTTCTCGCGCGCGTCGAAATCCGGGAGCAGGTGGTGGAACTGATAGACAAAGCCGAGGTGCGCGCGCCGCAATTGCGTGCGCGCATCGGCGGAAAGCTCCTCGGCGCAGACCCCGGCGATGCGGATCGAGCCTTCAAACCCGCCCTCGAGCAGGCCGACCGCCTGGAGCATGGTCGATTTGCCCGAGCCCGAAGGCCCGAGCAGCGCGACGAGCTCGCCCGGCATGATGTCGAGATCGACCCCGCGCAGCACCTCGATGCGCTCCCCCCCCTGGATGAAGCTGCGCTTCAGGCCGCGCAGCGCCACGATCGGCTCGGGCTCATTCATAGCGCAGCACCTGCACCGGATCGGTGTTGGCGGCCTTGAGCGCGGGGTAGAGCGTGGCAAGGAAGCTCAAGGTGAGCGCCAGCGCGATGATCCCGGCCACCTCCCACGGATCGGTGCGCGAAGGCAGGGTGGAAAGGAAGCGCACCTCCGGATCCCAGATCTGCTGGCCGGTGGCAAAGGCGATGGCCGCGACGATCTGTTCGCGGAAGAACAGCACGATCGCGCCCAGCACCAGGCCCGCCGCGGTGCCGATCGCCCCGACGGTGGTGCCGGTGGTGACGAAGATCTTGAGCAGGCTGCGCCGGGTTGCCCCCATGGTGCGCATGATCGCGATGTCGCGGGTCTTGGCGCGCACCAGCATGACGAGGCTCGAAAGGATGTTGAAGGCCGCGACCAGCACCATGAAACTGAGCGCAAAGAACATCGCCACACGCTCGACCTGCAGGGCCTCGAACAGCGCCGCATTCATGGTCTTCCAGTCGGCGACCACCGCCTTGCCCGAAAGGCTCTCGGCCACGGGCGCGAGGATCGTGCCGACCCGGTCGGGATCGTCCACCGTGACCTCGATCTGCGCCACGGCATCGCCCATCAGCAGCAGGGTCTGTGCGTCCTTCAGGGGCATGACCACGAATTTCTCGTCAAAGGTGTAGATGCCCACCTCGAAGATCGCGCCGACCTCGTAGCCCACCTGGCGGATCGACGTGCCGAAGGGCGTGGTGCGGCCCTGGGGGTTGATGATGGTGATGGTATCGCCCACCCGCACCCCGAGGTTCTGCGCCAGACGGCTGCCGAGCGCGACCCGGCCTGACCCGTCGAGCACATTGGCGATGTCGCCGATCAGCACCTTGTCAGAGAGCGCGCGGATATCGGCATCGGTATGGCCGCGCACGAACACCGCCTCCACCCGCCCGCCATAGCTCGCCAGCAGGGGCTGCTCGATCAGCGGCGAGGCGTCGCGCACCCCGGGCGTGCGTTCGAGCCGGGCGATGATGCGCTGCCAGTCCTCGATCCGCCCGCCATAGGCCTGCACCACGGCATGGCCGTTGAGGCTGGTGATCTTGTCGAGCAGTTCGGCGCGAAAGCCGTTCATCACGCTCATCACCACCACCAGCAGCGCCACCGAAAGCGCCACCACCCCCACCGAAATGCCCGCCACCAGCGCGATGAAGGCCTCGCCCCGGCCGGGCCAGAGGTAGCGCTTGGCGATCATCCATTCGAAGGGGGAGAGCATGAGAGGAACGATGAAGCCCGGGGAAACTGCGGTGCGCCATGCATCTAGGGCGCGCATGCGCGCTCGGCAATCCCGCCCGCATCCCTGTCCCCGGGCGGGGTGGTCACATCACGGTCGCCAAAAATGCGGGGGTTGCAGCGGTGCGGGCACTTGTAATTGATCGGTCACATCGCCATGGGGGCACAGCGCGACCGCGCCGGGCAAGACGCACAGGTTGGTGATGCCGATGACACCCTGCAATCTGACCCATCCCTGGCGCGATGCCGAGGGCGACAAGCTCGGCGAGGAATGCGGCATCTTCGGCGCGATCAACGCTGCCGATGCCGCGGCGATCACCGCGCTCGGGCTCCACGCGCTCCAGCATCGCGGGCAGGAAGCCGCCGGGATCGTGAGCTATGACGGGCAGGAGTTCTATGCCCGGCGCGGGCTTGGCCACGTGGCCGAGAACTTCTCCAATGCCGAGGCGATCGCCGCGCTTCCCGGGCACATGGCGGCAGGCCACGTGCGCTATTCCACCACCGGCGGATCGGGCCTCAGGAACGTGCAGCCGCTCTATGCCGATCTTGCCAGCGGCGGCTTTGCCGTGGCGCATAATGGCAACATCTCCAACGCGGGTGCGCTGCGCGCCGATCTCGTCAGCAAAGGCTCGATCTTCCAGTCGACCTCGGATACCGAGGTGATCATCCACCTGGTTGCCACCAGCCGCTATCCCACCATCGCCGACCGGCTGGTCGATGCGCTGCGGCTGGTCGAGGGCGCCTATGCCCTCATCGTGATGACGCCCGAGGGCATGATCGCGTGCCGCGATCCGCTCGGCATCCGCCCGCTGGTGATGGGCCGCATGGGGCCAGACAACGGGGGGGCGATCGTCTTTGCTTCGGAAACGGTGGCCTTCGATGTCGTCGGGGCCGAGCTCATCCGCGAGGTCGAGCCGGGCGAGCTGGTGCTGGTCAACTTCGCCGGCGAGATCCGCTCGGTGCGCCCCTTCGGCAGCCTGCCGCCGCGCCCCTGCATCTTCGAGCATGTCTATTTCAGCCGCCCCGATTCGGTGTTCGCCGGGCGCAGTGTCTATGAGGCGAGGAAGGCAATCGGCATCCAGCTGGCGCGCGAGGCCCCCTGCAGCGCCGATGTGGTGGTGCCCGTGCCCGACAGCGGGGTGCCCGCCGCGATCGGCTTTGCCCAGGAATCGGGCCTGCCCTTCGAGCTTGGCATCGTCCGCTCGCACTATGTCGGGCGCACCTTCATCCAGCCCGGCGACGGGGCGCGCCATTCGAGCGTCAAGCGCAAGCACAATGCCAACCGCGCGCTGGTGGAAGGCAAGCGCATCGTCCTGATCGACGATTCGATCGTGCGCGGCACCACCTCGCTCAAGATCGTCGAGATGATGCGCGATGCCGGGGCGCGCGAGGTGCATTTCCGCGTCGCCAGCCCGCCCACGGCCCATTCCTGCTTCTATGGGGTGGACACGCCCGAGCGCTCCAAGCTGCTCGCCGCGCGGATGGAGCTTGAGGCGATGCGCACCTTCATCAAGGCCGACAGCCTCGCCTTCATCTCGATCGAGGGGCTTTATCGCGCGGTGGGCAAGGAGGGGCGCGATCCGGCCTGCCCGCAATTCTGCGATGCCTGCTTCACCGGCGACTATCCCACCAGCCTCACCGATCTGGCCATCGCCGAGGCGCGCAGCGCCGAGCTTCCCTTTGCCGATCCCAAGGCCGCCTGAGACAGCATGACCCAAACCGACAAACCGCTCGCCGGGCAGACCGCGCTCGTCACCGGGGCCAGCCGCGGCATCGGCGCTGCCACTGCCAAGGCATTGGCCGCGGCCGGCGCGCACGTCATCCTCGTGGCGCGCAAGGTCAAGGCGCTCGAGGAGGTCGAGGATGCGATCCACGCCGCGGGCGGCAGTGCGACCATCGCCCCGCTCGATCTGGCCGAGCCCGATGCGGTGGCCCGCCTCGCTGCAGCGGTGGCGGGGCGCTGGCAGGCGCTCGACATCCTCGTGCTGGCCGCGGCCTATCTGCCCGAGCTGACCCCGGCCGCGCAGATCGATCCCAAGCAGTTCAACCAGGCGCTGCTCACCAATGTCGTGGCCACCCAGGCGCTGATCGCCGGCTTCGACCCGCTGCTGCGCCGCGCCAGCGCGGGCAAGCTCATCGGCCTTACCAGCAGCGTTGCCGCCGCGCCGCGGGCCTATTGGGGGGCCTATGGTGCGACCAAGGCGGCGTTTGAAAACCTGCTTGCCACCTATGCCGCCGAGGTCGAGCGGCTCGCGCCGCTCCGCGTCGCGATCATCGATCCCGGCGCCACCCGCACGCAGATGCGCGCGCGCGCCTATCCGGGCGAGGATCCGGCCAGCGTCAAGCCGCCCGAGGTGGTGGCCGATCGCCTGGTGGCGCTGATCGCGGCAGGCTTTGACAGCCTCCACCGCGAGCGCATCGAACAGGGCGACTGATTGCCCGCGCGTTAACCCCGTTTGGAAAGACGGCCTTAGGGATTGGCGGCGCAAGGTCGCGCATGGCCCGCCACCGGGCCATCCCGCAGCCAGACCAGCCAGGGCACACAGCGATGCGACGCGACCTTGATCCCTACAGCAGGGCAGCGCAGGAAGACCGCTGCGCCCCGCGCACCAAGCTCACCATCCCGGCAACCCTGCGCGCCTCGGGCGGGCGGGCGTTCCAGAGCGTCGTGCACGATCTTTCGATCTCGGGCTTTTCCGCCGCGGCGATCAACCGGATGCACGAAGGGCAGATCTGCTGGCTCACCCTGCCGGGGCTGGAGGCGCTTCAGGCCGAGGTGGTGTGGTGGGACAATTGCATCGTCGGCTGCGCCTTTGCCGAGCTGTTGAGCCCGATCGTGCACGACAACATCCTCCAGCGCTACAGCAATGTCGGGGTCTATCGCCAGATGATCTGAGCCGCGGGCGGCGCGGGCGGCGCTAGTCGAGGCTTGCGGCGATCTTCTGGCTGAGCGCCAGCAGCCGCGCGCGCTCGGGCCCGCCGCTTGCCCGCGGCCAGTTGCCGACATAGGCGATCACCAGCCGCTTGGCCGGCACGATGGTGATGGCCTGGCCGAAGATCCCTTGCGCGCCATAGGCGCCCTCGGGATAGGCCCACCATTGGTAGCCATAGCCGAACCCCGGCATCTCGGGGGCAAAGCTCACCTTGGCGGCGCCCGCCTCGGCAAACCAGCCCTGGGGCACCAGCCCCTTGCCCCCTTCGAGCGCAAACAGGCCCATGCGGGCATAATCGGCGAGGGTGAGCGAAAGGCAGCACCCGCCGATATTGCCTCCGCGCGGATCGACCATCCAGAACATCGGCCCGGCAAAGCCCGCCGGATCGACGATCTTGCTCTTGGCATATTCGGCCAGCGGCCTGCCGACTGCATTCTCGACCAGCAGGCCGATGAGATTGGTCTCGCCGGTCTTGTACACCCACTTGGCGCCCGGCTCGGCCTCGCGCGGCAGGCGCTTCATCTGCGCGACAATGGCATCGGGGCCATATTCGACGACGAAGCGGTTCATCTGCGCCACATCGCTTGCCGGATCGGTGTAATCCTCGTTCCACTTCACCCCGCTCGTCATGGTGGCAAGCTGCTTGACAGTGACGCCCTCATAGGCGCTGCCCGCAAGGCCGGGGATGTATCTCGTCACCGGATCGTCGAGGCTGGCGATGAAGCCATCCTTCACCGCCGCGCCGAGCAGGGTGGAGGTGAAGCTCTTGGCCACCGAGAAGCTGGTCCAGCGATCCTCCGGGCCAAGCCCAAGGCCATAGGCTTCAAAGCGCACCTTCCCGTCCTGCACCACGATGATCCCGGCGGTCGCGGACTCGGCCAGCACCGCGGCAAGCTCGGCCTCGAGGGCAGGTTCGAGCGGCGCGCCCCTGGGCAGCGCGCGCGGGGCGGGCGCGGGCGGCACCTCGTGCCCAGCAAACCACTGCTCCATCGCGCGGAAGCGCGCGGCGCGCTCGGCATCGCTCCAGAACAGCACCTGCAGGCCCTCCGGCGCGCGCTGAGGCGGCTGGGTGAGCGTGACTGTGCCTGCCCCCGGCTCGGCCAGCGCGGGCAGCGGTGCAAGCGCCACCAAGGCGGCACAGACCAGCCCCGAGGCGGCGCGCGCGATCATGCCCATGTTCTGTCCCTTCTCCCGTCTTCGCCCCGCCATAGGCGGGCGCAACCGGAAAGGGCAAGGGGGCGCAAGCGCCTCAGGCGCTCTTGAGCGCCTTGAGCGCCGCGAGCGCCCGCGCGCGCGCGGCGCGGTGGGCGACGATCTTGCGCGGATAGGCTTGCGGGCGCCGCCCATATTCCTCGGGATCGTGGATGTAAGGCTCCTCCAGACCTTTCAGTTCGGGCACATGCGCACGGATATAGCGCGCCGCATCGAACTTTTCCGATTGCGACAGCGGGGCCATGATGCGGCTGAACATGTTGGCATCCACCCCGGTGCCCGCGGTCCACTGCCAGTTGGTGGCGTTGGAGGCATAGTCGGCATCGACGAGGCAATCCCAGAACCACTTCTCGCCCTCGCGCCAGTCGATCAGCAGGTGCTTGATGAGAAAGCTCGCGGTGATCATCCGCACGCGGTTGTGCATCCACCCGGTCTGCCACAGCTGGCGCATCCCGGCATCGACGATGGGGTATCCGGTGCGGCCCGCTTGCCAGGCCTCAAGATCGCGCGCGGCGGCCTCGTCGGTGGCAGGATCGCGCCAGGGGAAGCGATCAAAGGCCGCGTGGTAATTGCGCGTCGCATAGGCGGGAAATTGCAGGATCGCGTTTTGCGCATAGTCGCGCCAGATCAGCTCGCCCTCGAAGGTCTCCCAGCCTTTCGAGCACCTGTCGCTGAACCGGTGCCAGATCTGGATCGGCGAGATCTCGCCAAAATGAAGGTGCGGCGAGAGGCGCGAGACCTTGTCCTCGCTGGGGAAGTTGCGCTTGTCGTGATAGTCGTCGAGATCACCCGCCCAGGCCTCGAGGCGCCTGTGCGCGGCCTCCTCGCCCACCTGCCAGAAAGCGCGCAGGCCCCCCGCCCAATCGGGTTTCGTCGGGAGGAGGTTCCATGACGCAAGCGCCTCACTGGCGGGCCAGTGTGCGGGCGCATCGAGCCGCTCGGGCGCCGGGAGTTCGGCACGCGGCGGCAAGGCGGCGCGCAGCGCGCGGGCAAAGGGCGTGTAGATCTTGTATTGCCCGCCGGTGCCGGTGGTGATGCTGCCCGGCGGCATCAGGTAATTGCCGTGATAAAGCTTAAGATCGATGTGCGTGGCGAGCTTGCGCTCGGCATTGCGCCACCACGGCTCGTAGTGACAATTGGCGTGAATGGTGGCGGCGCCTGTTTCGGCTGCCAGTTTGGCAAGTTCGCCCACCGCCTCGCCGCGCCGCAGGATCAGCCTTGAGCCGCGCGCCGCGAGGCTCTTGCCAAGGCTCGCCAGCGAATGGTGCAGCCACCAGCGCGAGGCCCCGCCATAGGCGTGGTGCCTGGGGCTTTCGTCATCGAGAACATAGACACACACCACCGGCCCGGCCTTGGCGGCGTGAAAGAGCGCGGGGTTATCGGCGAGGCGCAGATCGCGCCGCAGCCATACGATTTGGGTCATTGAACCACCTTCCCCCTCCTCTTCAAAGGAAGGGCGCGAGACTTGGTGAGCGCAGCGATCCAATCGCCGCGGGTTGGTGTTCGAGGCAGTGCGCGACGCATCCGCGCCGCACCACTGCCCCCAGCCCCTCCTTGCGAAAAGGAGGAGAGTTAGGTTCCGCAACGCACCCTGGGCGCGCCAAGTTCCTCGCACTTCGCATCTGGCAGCGCCAATTGGCGATCAATCGATGATCCGGCATCCTTCCGGAAGCGCCACGGCGAAACGGTCCTTCACACGCGCGTCGGTAAATCGGGCATCCCCGATCCACAAGGCGCCACCCTCTCGTTTGTGGACATAAGGTGCCCTCGACCAGAAGAGGAACGCGTCGATTTGGGGATCGGTCTTGCGCGCTCCTGAAAGGTCGCACCCTGCAGGATCGTAGCCGTCAAGCCACGGTTCTTTGCCGGGAGTCTCGACATACCATCGCCCATGAGAGGGATTGCCGACCAGTTTCTCGCGCTGCCAGAAGGCGAAGGGAACCGGCGCAGCAATCGCCATCACATCACCTCGCCCACTTTCAGCGAGAAGCGAGCGCTCGACTGTGGCCGTGATCGCCCCGTTCACCCCGATATAGGCCAGTGCCGCCGCAATCCCCAGCTGCGCCGGCCGCATCCACGCCCCGCCCGCCTTTTCCCGCCGCCGCGAGAGCCATAGGCTGGCACTCAGGATCGCCCATAGCCACGGGTCGATGATGAACAGCATGTCACCGTAGAACCATTGCGAGGAAAACGGCTCCAGCAGCCGGATGCCATAGACGTTGAGCCAGTCGAGCGCCGGGTGCGTCAGGCAGCCGATGAAGGCCAGCGCATAGAGCCAGCCAAACCGCACCGGCAGCCGCCCCGCGGGCCTTGTGCCGCGCCGCGCCTGCCAGCGGTCGAAGCCCCACAAAAGCCCCGCCAGCACCAGTGGCAGCAGCACCAGCGCGGGCGGCCCGTGGGTGATGCCGCGGCGGAAGGCGAGGTGCCCGGTGCCCTCGAGCCAGAGGAAGCAGGCAACATCCACATCGGGCAGGTTCGCGCCGATGATGAGGGCCGGCATGGCAAGGCCCGTGCGGCGCTTCAGCCCCGCCTGCCCCAGCACCGCGCCGACAAGACTATGTGTCAGATTGTCCATCGCTTTGCAGCGCTAGCGCGGCGCGTGCGCGTGCGCGAGTGCAAATGCGCTTGGCGAAGGCGCCCGCCCTCGCCTATCGCAGCGCCAAAGCCATGGGAGAGAACCTGAAATGAGCAACGCGCCCTATATCCGCCCCGACATGAAGGCCTTTCTCGAGATGATGGCGCAGGTAAACGGGCCCAAGCTGAGCGAAATGAGCCTTGAGGAAGCGCGCGCCTCTTACCTTGCCATGCACAACCTTGCCGACCGCCCGGCGCGCGCGCTGCCGGTGATCCGCGATCTTTCCTGCCCCGGCCCCAAGGGCGAGATTCCCCTGCGCCTCTACGACCCGCGCGAGCGCCGCGCGGGGCCGACGCCCGTCATCACCTTCTTTCACGGCGGCGGCTTCGTCATCGGCGATCTCGACACCCATCATGCGCTGTGCACCGAGATCGCCGCGCTGATGGACCTGCCGCTGGTCGCGGTCCACTATGCCCGCGCGCCCGAGGCGCCCTTCCCCGCCGCGATCCTCGATTGCGAGGCGGCAACGCGCTGGATCGCGTCCAGCCCCGAGGCGCTGGGCCTTTCCGCGAGCGGCATCATCACCATCGGCGATTCGGCCGGGGGCAATGCCACGGTGGTGGTCGGCCAATTGCTCGCCGCGAGTCCGGCTGCCGTGCCGGTGGTGCTGCAAGTGCCGATCTTCCCGCTGGTGGCCGATGCCAATGGCTCGCAGAGCATGGCCCAGTTCAGCGAGGGCTATCTCCTCACCGCCGAGACCATGGCCTTCTTCGATGCCGCCTATGGCGCCGATCGCTCTGACCCCCGCGGCTTTCCGATCCTCGGGCGGCACGACAACGCGCCCCCCACCATCGTGGTGACCGCCAGCCTCGATCCGATCCGCGATTCGGGCCGGGCCTATGCCAAGGCGTTGGTCGATGCCGGGCGCGACGTGGTGTTCCTCGAGATGCGCGGGGTGACGCACTCTTTCACCAACCTGCGCCAGATGGTGCCGAGCACGCAGGCCGATCTGGAACGCGTGATCGCGGCGATGAAGTTCATGCTGGCCAATCCGGCATGAGCGATCCCGCAAGCCTGCCCTATCGCCCCTGCGCGGGCTTCATGCTGGTGAACCGGGAAGGCCTCGTCTTCGTCGGCGAGCGCATCGATGCCAGCGCCCAAGGCTTCTGGCAGATGCCGCAGGGCGGGATCGATCCGGGCGAGGACGAGGCCGCGGCGGCGCTGCGCGAGCTTGCCGAGGAGACCGGCATTGGCCCCGATCTCGTCGAGGTGATTGCCCGCAGCGCCCGGCCCCATCTCTACGATCTGCCGGCAGAGCTGCTGGGCAAGGTGTGGAAGGGGCGCTATCGCGGGCAGGAACAGCACTGGTTCCTCGGCCGCTTCCTAGGCGAAGACAGCGACATCGATCTTGCCGCGCACCACCCGCCCGAGTTCAAGGCCTGGCGCTGGGTGGAGCCGGAGGCGCTGCCGCGGCTCATCATCCCCTTCAAGCGCGCGGTCTATGAAGCGGTGGTGGCCGAGTTTGCCCCGCTGATCCGCGCCTCAATTGGCGGCTGAGGCCGGATCGGCGCTGCTCTCGGCAGCGAGCCGTGCCGCCGGCCCGCGCGCGATCGTGGATTGCAGCGCCCGGGCCTCGGGGCAATCGGCCCCGCACAGCGATTGCAGCGTGGCAAGGTTGCGCTTGGCCTTCTCCACCGCGCCCTTTTCGGCCAGCGCAGCGCCCTCGCCCGAGATCGCGGCAAGATTGCCCGGCTCGCGCGCCAGCGCCTCGCGGTAATAGCGGATCGCCTTGCCCTGCAGGCCCTGCTGGCGCGCCGCCTCGGCCAGATCGATGAAGATCGGGGTGAAGCCGGGATCGACCGCCAGCGCCGCCTCGAAGGCATCGGTCGCCGCTTGGGCATCGCCCGCGGCCAGCGCCGCGCGGCCCTCGGCCATGAGCGCTGCCGCGCGCGGATCGGGGGCAGCGCGCCCACCCGCAGTGGTGACGCTGGCACTGATCGCAAGGCACAGCGCAAGGGCAGCGGCAGCGGGCGCAAAACGCATCACAAGCTCCTTGATGGCATCGATCCGGGAACCGGCTGAGAGCATATCATGCGAAGCTATCATGGTGAACGCAAGGCCGCGATGAAAAAACCATCAGTGCCGTGATGGAGCGGATCGAGCCGCATTCCCTCGCCCCGCGGCGTGCCCAAGGGCAGGGGCACGGCCTCGCTGCGCCAGCCCGGATGGCGCTCGAGGAAGGCGGCGATCCGCTCTGCCCCTTCGGCATCGAGCAGCGAACAGGTGACAAAGGCGATGCTGCCCCCGGGACGCACCAATCGCACCGCCAGATCGAGCACATGGTCCTGCAAGGCCGTGAGCCGCGCCAGTTCCGCCCGATCGAGCCGCCAGCGCCCTTCGGGATTGCGCCGCCAGGTGCCGCTGCCCGAGCAGGGCGCATCAACCAGCACATGATCGGCCTTGCCCGCCCAGGGGGCCAGGGCCTGCAGCTCGCGGCCGGGATCGAGCAGCACGATCTGCGCAAGCGCCGCGCCCGCGCGGGCCGCACGCGGGGCAAGGTTGCCAAGGCGGCGCTTGTCGGTGTCGGCGGCGATCAGGCTTGCGCCATTGCCCAGCCGCGCGGCCAGCGCGAGCGTCTTGCCCCCGGCGCCCGCGCACAGATCGATGATGGTATCCCCGCGCGCCACGGGGAGCGCCTCGACGATGAGCTGGCTGCCCAGGTCCTGCACTTCGATCAGGCCTTGGGCATAGGCCTCCCATTGTTCGACCGGGGTGCCCGCAGCAAAGCGCAGGCCCTGCGCGCTGGCGAGCGCCTGGCCCGGCTCGGGCAGGGCGATGCAGGCACGATCGGCCTTGAGGGCATTGACCCGCACATCGAGCGGGGCGCGCTCCAGCAGCGCGGCGATCTCGGGTGCGCCAAGGCCTGAAGCGCGTAGCGCCGCGGCGAGCCATCGGGGGGCAAGGCCGGTCGCGGCGGCCTCCTCGCCCTCGCCCCGCGGCGCGGGGCCATGGGGGGAGCCGTCGAAACAGGCCGCGAGCGCCGGATCGGTCTCGGCCAGCGCCAGCAGCGCCGCGCGCCCGCTGGCCGGCACCGGGCCGCACAGGCGGATGGCGCGGTAGGCCAGCTCGCGCACCGCGCGCCGATCCTTAGCCCCGGCATAGCGGCGGGCGCGGAAATAGTCGGCGATCAGGCGGTCTGCCGGGGCGCCCCTGGCGCGCGCAGAGGCAATGATCTGGTCAAGCAGCTCGATCGCCGCCTGGACGCGCGCCGCCGGGGTCATCGCCCGCCCCTAGCGGGTGGGATAATTGGGCGCCTCGCGGGTGATGGCGACATCGTGGACGTGGCTTTCCGAAAGCCCGGCATTGGTGATGCGCACGAATTGCGCGCGCGCCTGAAGCTCGGGGATGGTGGCCGCCCCGGTATAGCCCATCGCCGCCTTGATCCCGCCGACGAGCTGGTGGATCACGTCGGCGACCGGGCCCTTGAACGGCACCTGTCCCTCGATCCCCTCGGGCACCAGCTTCATCGCGCTGACATCCTGCTGGAAATAGCGATCGGCCGAGCCGCGCGCCATTGCGCCCACGCTGCCCATGCCGCGATAGGCCTTGTAGGAGCGGCCCTGATAGAGGAACACCTCGCCCGGGCTTTCGCTGGTGCCGGCGAGCATCGAGCCGATCATCACGCTCGAGGCCCCGGCGGCGAGCGCCTTGGCGGCATCGCCCGAGGTTCTGAGGCCCCCATCGGCGATCACCGGCACGCCCGCCTTGGCGGCTTCCTCGGCGCTTTCCATGATCGCGGTCAATTGCGGTACGCCCACGCCCGCCACCACCCGGGTGGTGCAGATCGAGCCCGGCCCGATGCCCACCTTGACCGCATCGGCCCCGGCATCGACCAGCGCGCGGGTGGCCTCGGCGGTGGCGACATTGCCGGCGATCACCTGCACCGAATTGGAATGCTTCTTCACCCGCTCGACCGCGCGGGCGACCTCGACATTGTGGCCATGGGCGGTGTCGATCACGATCACGTCGACCTCGGCCGCGATCAGCGCCTCGGTGCGGGCAAAGCCGAGATCGCCCACGGTGGTCGCCGCGGCCACCCTCAGGCGCCCGGCGGCATCCTTGGTGGCGGCCGGATATGTCACCGCCTTCTCGATGTCCTTGACGGTGATGAGGCCGATGCAGCGATATTCATCATCGACCACCAGCAGCTTCTCGATCCGGCGCGCGTGGAGCAGGCGCCGGGCCTCGTCCTGGCTGGTGCCGAGCGGCACGGTGGCAAGGTTCTCGGTGGTCATCAGCTCGCGCACCGGCTGCGCCGGGTTCTCGGCAAAGCGCACGTCGCGGTTGGTGAGGATGCCGACCAGCTTGCCGGTGGCATCGACCACCGGAATGCCGCTGATGCGGTTGGCCTGCATCAGCGCCTGG
Source organism: Erythrobacter cryptus (assembly GCA_046297575.1). Lineage (GTDB taxonomy): Bacteria > Pseudomonadota > Alphaproteobacteria > Sphingomonadales > Sphingomonadaceae > Erythrobacter > Erythrobacter cryptus_A. The sequence goes on along the minus strand of JBKBHR010000002.1, from coordinate 195,568 downwards.
GCCTCGCCCAGCGTGGCATCGGGTCCGATGGTGATGGGGTTGACCACCATCCCGCTCTCGTAGCGCTTGACCGCGCGCACCGCGGCGCATTGCGCCTCGATATCGAGGTTGCGGTGGAGCACCCCGATCCCGCCCAGTTGCGCCATGGCGATCGCCATGTCGGCCTCGGTCACGGTGTCCATTGCCGCCGAGAGCACCGGGATGTTGAGGCCGATCTCGCGGGTCAGCCGTGTCGAGGTGTCGGCCATGCTCGGCAGCACACGCGATTCGCGCGGGCGCAGCAGCACGTCGTCAAAGGTAAGGCCGAGGGGGATATCCATGGCTGCCACTTTCCGCGTCATCGAGAGAGGAAGGCTCCGGCAAGGGAGAATCGTGGCGGCCCATGTAACCGCGCTCGGGGCCCAGCGCTAGGGCCGCGCCGCGGGCGGCGGCTGATAGCGCGCCGGATCGGCGATGAGGCGGATCAGCCGCTCGTGGAGCAGCAGGTCATCGATCGCCCCGCCAAGCTCGATGCGCCCGGCCTCGTCCGAGGGGCGGTGATAGTGGCTGTCGAGGAAGGGGCGCAGCAGCGCCTGGCTGCCGTAGGTGCTCGAGAGCAGCACCGCGGGCACGCCGTGCTGGAGCAGCGCCCAGCCATCCTGGCGCTGGAGGAAGCTGTCGGCGAGCGCCTGATCGCCAAGCCGCCTCCCGCTCGAAGCGATGGTCTCGAGGATGAGGCTATCGAGCGGGGTCTGCCCGCGCCCGACAAATCCGAGCGGCGCGCCCGCCGGGGCGAGCGCGACCATGTCGAAATTGAAGGCGGCAAGGATGCTTTCAAGCGGCAGCGGCGGCGCCTTGATGAAGGCGCGGGTGCCAAGCAGCCCGTCCTCCTCGGCGGTGACGGCAAGCACATAGATGTCGCGCCCGAGCGGCGGGCCGGCCCTGAGGCGCCGGGCAAGTTCCAGCAGCACCGCAAGGCCGCTGGCATTGTCGGCCGCGCCGTTGCAGATCCGGTCTGTGGCCTCGGGCGGCGCACATTCGCCGAGGTGATCCCAATGGGCCAGCAGCAGCACCGCCCCCGATCCCGGCGCGGTGCCCGGGATGCGGCCAATCACGTTGTAGCTGACGAATTCGCGCCGGTCGCAGGTGGCCTCGAGCGTCATCGCAAGGTTGAGCTCGAGCGGCTCGAAGGCGCTGGTTTGCGCCTCGGCGCGCAGCCGCGCCCAGCGCTTGGGCCCCAGCACCTCGGCGAGCGCGTCCTCGGTGAGATAGGCGGTGAGCCGGTCGGCCTCCTCGCTCGCCAGCTCGAGCCGGGGGCGTCCCTCGCGCCGCCTCACCTCGGCGAGCGCCGCCGCATCGGGCAGCACCGTCACCACCGCGGTGGCGCGCTGGCGCAGCAGCGCCTCGCGCCGCGCCGCATCGCGCGGCGGATCGGCCAGCATCACCGCGATCGCCCCGGCAAGCGCATCGCCGAGCACCGAGCCATCGCCATAGCCGACGAACACCACCGGCACCCCCGTGCCCGGCCCGCCCACCGCCAGCGCCCGGCGGCGCGGGGTGAAGACCGCCGCTGCATCCTCGGGCACGGCAAGGCTGCGGCGCCCGTGGGTGAGCACGAGGCGCGCGGTCTGCGGCACGCTGGCCACCAGTTCCACCGGCAAGCGCCAATAGCTGCCCGGATCGCCGGTGCCCGAGACGAGGCCGATCTCGGCCATGCGCCGTTCCAGATAGGCCGAGGTCGCCCGCCCGCCCGGCGTGCCCGGCTTGCGCCCGGCAAACTCGTCGCTCGCCAGCACGGCAATATCCGCCATCAGCCGTGCGGCGATCGCCTCGCGCTCGTCCACCGGCGGGCCGGGGCGCGGCGGGGACGCGCAAGCGGCAAGCGCAAGGCTTGCCAAGAGCGCCCACAGCCAGCCGCGCCTTACCGGTCTCATTCGGCGGTCCAGCCCCCGTCGATGCTGTAATTGGCACCGGTGATGCTGGCCGCGGCATCGCTGCACAGGAACACCGCCAGCGCCGCGACCTCCTCGGGCGCGACGAAGCGCTTGGTCGGCTGCTTGGCCAGCAGCACATCGCGGATCACCTCCTCGCGCGAAAGCCCGCGCGCGGCCATGGTGTCGGGGATCTGCTGCTCGACCAGCGGGGTCCAGACATAGCCCGGAGAGATGCAATTGGCGGTGATGCCGTGGGTGGCAAGTTCGAGCGCGATGGTCTTGGTGAACCCGGCAAGGCCGTGCTTGGCAGCGACATAGGCGCTCTTGAACGGCGAGGCGGCGAGCGAATGGGCGCTGGCGGTGGAGATGATGCGGCCCCATCCGCGCGCCTTCATCCCCGGCACCGCGAGGCGCGTGGTGTGGAAGGCCGCGGTGAGGTTGAGCGCGAGGATCGCGTCCCACTTTTCCGGCGGGAACGCCTCGACCGGGGCGACATGCTGCATCCCGGCGTTGTTCACAAGGATATCAACAGGGCCGATCTCGTCCATCATCGCCGCGATTGCGGCGCCGTCCATGAGGTTGGCGCCATGGTGGCGCGCGCCGAGTTCGGCGCAGAGCCGCGCGATCTCATCGGGATCGCCAAAGCCGTTGAGGATCACCTCGGCGCCCTCGGTCGCCAGCGCCCGGGCGATGGCAAGGCCGATCCCCGAGGTCGAGCCGGTCACCAACGCGCGCTTGGCCTTGAGCATTGCTTGCTTCTCCTGCACCTTCGGGCTTGTTGCGCCACGCTTTTGCCGCCATCAGCGCGGCTGTCCAGCGATTTGCGCGCAGCGCGCGGGAGAAGGAGGGGGAAGCCATGCGGCTCGGGCCATTCGACACATCGCGCATCACCGTGCGCTCCTCCGAGGGCGGCGGGGGCGGCGGCATGGGCCGGGCCGGGGGGATCGGCTGCGGCACCCTGGTGATCGCGCTCATCGGCGCGCTGGTCTTCGGGATCGATCCGATGCAAACCATCGGCATGGTCGAAGGGGTGCAGCAGCAGATGCCCCCGGCCGGCGCCGATGCCGCAGGCGGTGGCGGGGCGCGGCTGAGCGAGGAGGAGATCTGCGCCAGCAGCGCCTATGCGCGCGAGGCCTGCAACGCGCTCACCAGCCTCAACGCCACCTGGGCGGCGACCTTCGCGCGCAATCGCCTTGCCTTCGCGGAGCCGGTGCTCGACCTCTACCGCGGCGGGCGGGTGACGACCGATGGCTGCGGCAGCGCCACCTCGGCCGCCGGGCCGTTCTACTGTCCGGCGGACAAGGGCATCTATATCGACACCGGCTTTTACGATCAGCTCGCGCAGATGGCGGGCACCGGGGGCGATTTTGCCCGGCTCTACGTGATCGCCCATGAATATGGCCACCACATCCAGAACCTCACGGGCCTTGCCGCGCAGGTGCGCTCGGCGCAATCGGCCAATCCTGCCGCCGCCAACCGGTTGCAGGTGGCGATGGAACTCCAGGCCGATTGCTACGCCGGGATGTGGGCGGGCAAGAACCGCAACCTCATCGAACCGGGCGATCTCGAGGAGGGCCTCAAGGCCGCCAGCGCGATCGGCGATGACACGCTGATGCGCAACGCCGGGCAGCGCATCAACCCGGAAAGCTTCACCCACGGCACCAGCCGCCAGCGCATGGAGGCGCTGCGGCGCGGGCTCGAAGCGCGCGATGATGCCGCGTGCGATGTGTTCTTTGCATGAGGGAGAGCGTGATGATCCGCCCGATGCTGTGCGCCGGCGCGCTGGGATTGGGGCTGGCGCTTGCCCCGCTGGCAAGCGCCGCGGCCCAATCCATGCCCGAGCCCGATATCGAGGAAGTGGCCAAGACCCCGCTGCGCGATCTCAACCTCGATGCGCGCGACATCCCCACGGTGCTGGTGATGGCGGCCGAGGATCCTTACAAGACCACCGGGCTTGGCCGCTGCGCCGCGCTCACCCGCGAGATCGCCGCGCTCGATGAGGTGCTGGGCGCCGATTACGACATTGCCAGCGATGACGGGCGCGACCGCATCAGCGAGGGGCGGATCGGGCAGAGCCTGGTCGGCTCGCTGATCCCCTTCCGCGGGATCGTGCGCGAGGTGACGGGGGCGGCAAGCAACGACCGGGCGCTGCGCGCCGCCTACACCGCCGGGATGGTGCGGCGCGGCTTTCTGAAGGGCCTTGGCCTTCAGCGCGGCTGCGCCTACCCCGCCCGGCCCAGGCACAAGGCGGGCCGCTAGCCCGCCCCCCGCCCGGCGCCCGGTTCTGCGGCCTCAGCCCTCGCCTTCGCCGGCGCGCCAGCGGGCGATCTCGCGGTCGAGCTGCTCGATCAGGCGCTTGCGCATCGCCTCGGGGATGGCAGGATCGCGGGCGATCTCGGCCCGGGCGCGCTCCAGCCCCGAGCGGGCCGCGGCAAAGGCGCGCGCCTCGCAGATGGTGATGATGGTCTTGCCATCGGCGCTGGTGCTGGTCTCGCCCGCCCCGCCCTCGCCAGGCTTGCAATGGCGGCGCATGACGATGCGCGGCATGGCCGCGCGCGCCTCGGCCGAAGCGCTGCGGGCCTCCTCGGCGGCGCGCCGGGCTTCCTCGAGGATGCGCGGCATGTCCCGCCGCACCCGTTCAAGCGCGGCCATGCCCTCGCGCAGCGACAGCTCGATGATCTCCGCGCCGGTCTCCTCGCCCGCGCTGCCCTCGGGACCACGCGGCGCGTCCGGGCGGTCGCGCAGCACCAGGCGCATGGTGGCAGTCTTGCCATCCTTGTCGGTGATGGTGTGCGCGCGCATCACCTCCCCGTCCGCGGTGATCACCCGGTGCGTGCCATCGCCAAAGATGATGCGATCCTTGACGCCCGCCGCGGGCGCTTCGGGCGCCTCGGGAGCCTCAGGCGCCGCTGGGGCTTGCGGCGCCACCGGGGCTTCGGGCGCTGCCGGGGGGGCTGGCGGCACCGCGGCGGCGGCGCGCGGCGCGGCTGCGGCATAGCAGATCGAGGCGGTGAGCGGCAGAGCCAGCAGCCCGGCGCCGACGAGTGCGCGCCCGGCGAGGCGCCGGCGCTCGGTGATGTGGGACATGGACATGCTCCTCAAGCGATGAAGGATCGAGCTTTCGCCCAGCACCGGGCAGGCCATCGGCGCGCTCAGCGCCACCGGCGAGGCGCCGCGCGCGGCCCCGGCAAAGCGGGCGATGAGCGCGGCATAGGCGGCCCGCTCGGCAGGCGAGCAGCGCGCCACCACCCGGGCATCGCAGGCCGCCTCCTGATCGCGCCGCAGCGCCAGCCAGCCATAATGGGCAAGCGGGTTGAACCAGTGCAGCGCGAACAGCGGCTGCACCAGGAAGTTGACCAGCAGATCGCCGCCGCGGTGATGGGCGAGCTCGTGCGCCAGCGCGAGGTCGCGCGCCTGGCGATCGGGCATGGCAAGAAAGCCGCAGGGCAGCGCGATCACCCGGTCGAGCACGCCAAAGGCCAGCGGAGCGCTGGTCGCCGGGGTCTCGACCAGCCGCACCGCGCCCATGCTTTCGGGGAGCCATCCGGCGAGCCGTCCACGCACCCGGCCGACTTCGCGCGCCTCGGCGAGCAGCGCGGCGCGCAGGGCGAAATAGGCGGCAAAGCGGCGCCACAGGAACACCCCCGCCCCGCCGAGCCACAGCGCGAGCAGCACGTCGCCCAGCGGCAGCGCGTCAAGCAGAGCAAAAAGATCAAAGCCTACAGGCGCGCCCGGATCGGCCACCGGCGCGCTGGCCGAGGCGGCCCACAGCACCGCCTCGCCCGAAACGGCTGAAGCTTCGGGCGCAAGCGCGAGCGGCATGGCCCCAGAAGCCGGAGCGGGCGCAGCGGGCAGCAGCGCGGCCGGCGCCATCGCGGCCGGCAGGGTGATCGGCGGCAGCACCAGCCGCAGCACCGGCAGCGCCCAGAGCGCATAGGCCGCCTCCGGCCCGAAGCTGCGCGCCACCGCCCGGCGCAGCACAAGCACCAGCGCGATCAGCACCCCGGTCCACACCAGGGTTTCGAGCATGACCGCGCTCATGGCCGCAGCTCCTTGAGCAGCGCCTCGATCTCGGCGAGATCCTCCGCGCTCAGCGCTTCGCTTTCGGCAAGGTGCGCAACCAGCGAGGCCGCGCGCCCGCCGAACAGGCGATCGAGCAGGCGGCGCGATTCGCCCTCGACATATGCGGCGCGGGCGATCAGGGGCGTGTAGAGATAGCGCCGGCCATCGGGCTCGGCAGCGAGCGCGCCCTTGCTCACCAGCCGCGCAAGCAGGGTCTTGACCGTGGGCAGGCTCCAGCCGCGCGCGGCGCACAGGGCCTCGCACACCTCGGCAGCGGTAAGGCGCGGGCGCTCCCACAGCACTTCCATCACCGCGTGCTCGGCCTCGGTGATGCGCTCGCCGGGGGTGTCATCGGATGGGGAGACCACCATTTCCCTCCTTGATGATTACGTCTGTAATCGTGACGGCTACAGGTGTAAACCTTGCCCGCGGCTGAACGGCGCCGCGCCGCGCTTGCGCTTCGACGAAGCGGCGATAGGCTCTGACGAATGACATGCCCCCGCCCCCTGTCCGCAATGCGCCCCACCCGCCCAGGCCTTGCCCCGCGCGCGCTTGCCGTGCTCGCCGCGCTCGGCGCGGCATTCCTCGCCCCTGCCGCGCCGCGCGCCGCGGCAGAGGACGCCTTCATGCCAATCACCGAGCCGGTCGAGCTGGCCCCGGACGGGGGCGAGCTGGTGGTGGGCGATCTCACCTTTCGCGGCGGGGTGGCGATCGCCCCCGACAAGGCCGGGATCGGCGGCATTTCCGCGCTCGAATGGCACGAGGGCCAGCTCTACGCGGTGAGCGATGACGGGCGCTGGCTGGTGCTGCGCCCCGAGGATCTGGGCGGCCGCCTCGTCGATGTCTCCGAGGTGCGGATCGGCGCGCTTGCGGACATGAAGGGCGCACCGCTGTCCGGCAAGACGCGCGGCGATGCCGAGGCGCTCACCCGGCTGGCCACGGGCGATTGGCTGGTCGCCTTCGAGCAGGAGCACCGCATCTGGCGCTATGGCGCACTCGGCGGGCCGGCACAGGCGCGCGAGGCCGGCGCCGACAGCCTGATCGCTGCGGCCAGCCCCAATGGCGGGATCGAGACGCTCGCCGCCTGGCCGGGGGGCCTGCTTGCCTGCGGCGAATGGGTGAAACCGGATCGGCCCAATTGCCTGCGCCTCACCGAGAGCGGGCCTCAGCCCTTCGCTCTTACCGCCCCCGCGGGCATTGCCGAGGCTGGCGGGGTGCCGACCGATGCCGCCTGCCGCGCCGATGGCACCTGCTATGTGCTCTTGCGCAGCTACCAGCCCGGCGAGGGCAACCGCGCGGCGATCGTGGAAGTGACGCCCGGCAATGACACGCGCCTCATCGCTCTCCTCGCGCCCCCGCTCCGGCTCGACAATTTCGAGGGCCTGGCGCTGCGCGAGGAGCCGGGGCGGCGCTTCCTCTATCTCGTCTCCGACGACAACCTCAACAATTGCGCCGCACGCGAACGCCCCGGCTGCCAGCGCACCCTGCTGCTCAAGTTCGAACTCGCCCCGCCCCAAGGCGCTGCCCGCGCGCCGCTCGCCCCGGCCGATTTTGTCGGCAGCGCGGCAGCGCGCCCGGCGGCGCGGCCTTTGCCGCAAGCGCAGGGCGTGCCGGTGGTGCTCGAGACCAGCCTTGGCCCCATCACCATCATGCTCGAGACCGAGCGCGCACCAATCACCGCCGGCAATTTCCTGCGCTATGTCGATGAGGGCCGGCTCGATGGCACCAGCTTCTACCGCGCCATGGACCTCGTGGGCGCGCGCCAGCCTTCGGGCCTGGTGCAGGGCGGCACCCGCGGCGATCCCAAGCGCGTGCTCCCCCCGATCGCGCACGAGCCGACCAGCGCCACCGGCCTCAGCCACGTTCACGGTGCGGTGGCGATGGCGCGGCTTGAACCCGGCAGCGCGGATGGGGATTTCTTCATCCTGATCGAGGATCAACCGGGCTTCGATGCCGATCCGGCGACGCGCGACCCGCAATGGGCGGCGGGCTTTGCCGTGTTCGGCCATGTGGTGGAAGGCATGGAGGTCATCGCCGCGATCCACGCCGCCGCGCGTGATCCGGATGCGGGCGAAGGGGTGATGAAGGGGCAGATGCTCGCCGCCCCGGTGACGATCCTCAGGGCGCGGCGCGCCGCCCCTTCCCCGTCCGCGCCGTGAGCGCCGCCTCGTCGAAGGCGGGCCGGCCCACCGGAGCGCTGGCGACCTCGGGCATTGCGGCCTCGATCTCGGCGAGCCAGGCGCGCGCCCCGGCGCCGATATTGACCTGCGGGAGCGAGGCGAGAAAGCGCGCGCGCGCCTCCCACTCCGCCACCATCCGCCCCGCCATGCGCGCCGCCTCTTCCAGCCCCACCGGCTGGCGCAGCGCGCGGTTGATCAGCGCATCGCCAAAGAAGGTCCAGTCGTTCTCGGCGACGCAGCCGAAGGAGGTGCGCGTGCTCGCTGCGGCGGTGAGGATCGCGGTGTCCGGCCCGGCCAGCACCGGCACGAAGACGCCCGAATGGCAGGCCGAAAGGATCAGCAAGCGGCGCCGGATCCCGGCCTCGTCGAGCGCGCGCTTGAGGCCCGCGGGTGAAATCACGCCATAGCCGCTGTCACCCCAGTGATAGGCAAGGCCAAGCTCGGTGCCGTGGCTGGTGGTGTAGAGCACCAGCACGTCCTCAGCCGGATCGAGCATCCGCCCGATGTGATCGAGCGCCTCCATCAGCGCGCTCACCGAACCGTGCGGGGCATCATCGCGCGCCCCATCGGGCCCGGCGAGCACCAGTGTGCGCGCGGCGGCGCCATAGCGCGCGCCCAGCACCCGCCCGGCCTCGCGCGCCTCGCGGGCAAAGACGGGATCGCTGTCGAGCGCGACCGCGATCACGAAGGCATCGGCCCGGCCCGGCTGCTGCGGCGCGAGCGCGCCGAGCGCGGCGGCGAGCCGCGCGGCCTGTTCGCGCCGTGCCGCGGGGGAAAGGCCGCGGTGCAGCTCGGGATTGAGATCGAAGGAACGCCGCCAGGCCTCGCGGCTGTCTCCACTGCCGAGATCGGGAAAGGGCAGGGTGTGGGGCGGCGGCAGATAAGGATTGGGCGCGGCCGATTGCGACAGCGCCGGCACCGCCAGCAAGGCCGCCACGGCCGCAGCGATGATCCGGCCCCTGTTCATGCGGCAGGGAGGGTGACCTTGGCGCGCCGCATCGTCAAGCCGCAACCCCATGCCCGCGCGCGGCGCGCCAGGCGGCCAGATCGCGTGCGAGCCAGGCCCGGCGCAGCCCCCGCCCGGTGATCAGCCGCGAGAAATCGGCCCCGTTGTCGAAATGCTGGAGCTGGCGGTGGTAGTAGTTCACGTATTCCGCCAGCGCGAGCATGGCCGCGCCGCTCGCTGCCCAGCGATCACCCGCCGCGCCGCCGGGAAGCGGGATGATGAAGCCTGCCCCGGCCAGCCCGCAAGCGATGCCGGTCAGCCCCAGCAAGGGGCGATCCCAGCGGTCTGCCAGCCGCAGCGCCTTGTCGAGCGCCGCGCCTTGTCCCTGGAGCGCGCGCAGCTTGCCGCGCCAGTAGAGCCCGCCGACGATCAGCAGCCCGGACATCGGCACCATCGCCGCAAGGCTCGGCCAACCGATCGCGCCGCCCATGTGAAGGCCGATCGCGACAAGCAACAGCGGCACCAGCGCGGCATTGGCAAGCTCGACCTGCCAATACCACGCCAACCGCCGCGCGACCCGCCCGCCGCGTGCCATCAGCAGGCCCCGCGGACGGGCGCGCGCCGCATCAATAGACCCGCGCCTTGGGCTCGATATAGGCGATGTCGTCGGTGAGCGTGTAGGTGTGCACCGGGCGGTAATCGATGCGGATATTGCTGCCGCGCCCGCCCCAGCCGTCGAACCAGGCGACGGTGTGCTTCATCCAGTTGACATCATCGCGCTGCGGATAGTCCTCGTGCGCATGGGCGCCGCGGCTCTCCTTGCGGTTGGCGGCGCTTGCCATCGTCACGTTGGCCTGGGCCATGAGGTTGTCGAGCTCGAGCGTCTCGATGAGGTCCGAGTTCCAGATCAGCGAACGGTCGGTGACGTGGATGTCCTCCATCCGCTTGTTCTGCTCGGCCAGCTTGGCCACGCCCTCGTCCATCAGCTTCTGGTCGCGGAACACCGCGCAGTGCTTCTGCATCGCCTTCTGCATCTCGGCGCGGATCTGCGCGGTGGGCGATCCACCCTTGGCGTAGCGGAAGTGATCGAGCCGGGTGAGCGCGAAATCGGCGCTGTCGCCGGGAAGCTCGGGCTGCTTGGCACCCGGCTTCAGATTGTCGCGCAGGTGATGCCCGGTCGCCCGGCCAAACACCACGAGGTCGATCAGCGAGTTGGAACCCAGGCGGTTGGCCCCGTGCACCGAGACGCAGGCCGCCTCGCCCACGGCATAAAGGCCAGGGACGATCGTATCGGGGTTGCCGTCCGGCCCGATGGTCACCACCTGGCCGTGATAGTTACACGGGATGCCGCCCATGTTGTAATGCACCGTCGGGGTGACGGGGAGCGGCTGCTTGGTAAGATCGACCCCGGCGAAGATCTTGCCGCTCTCGGTGATCCCCGGCAGACGCTCGGCCAAGACCTTGGGATCGATGTGGTCGAGGTGGAGATAGATGTGGTCCTTCTCCGGCCCGACCCCGCGGCCCTCGCGGATCTCGAGCGCCATCGCGCGGCTCACCACGTCGCGGCTGGCAAGGTCCTTGGCCGAGGGGGCATAGCGCTCCATGAAGCGCTCGCCTTCGGAATTGGTGAGATAGCCGCCCTCGCCCCGCGCGCCCTCGGTGATGAGCACGCCGGCGCCATAGATGCCGGTGGGGTGGAACTGCACGAACTCCATGTCCTGCAGCGGCAGGCCGGCGCGCAGCACCATGCCGCCGCCATCGCCGGTGCAGGTGTGGGCCGAAGTGGCGGTGTAGTAGCAGCGGCCATAGCCCCCGGTGGCCAGCACCACCGCCTGGGCGCGGAAGCGGTGGATGGTGCCGTCATCGAGGCACATCGCCATCACCCCGACGCAGCGCCGCTCGCCGTCGCGCTCGGCCATGATGAGATCGAGCGCGAAATATTCGATGAAGAAGTCGGCATCATACTTCAGGCTCTGCTGGTAGAGCGCATGGAGCATGGCGTGGCCGGTGCGGTCGGCCGCGGCGCAGGTGCGCTGCACCGGCGGGCCGGCGCCCATGTTCTGCATGTGCCCGCCAAAGGGGCGCTGGTAGATCGTGCCATCGGGATTGCGGCTGAACGGCACGCCGGCATGCTCGAGCTCATAGACCGCCGCCGGGGCCTCGCGCGCGAGATATTCGATCGCGTCCTGGTCACCCAGCCAGTCCGACCCCTTGACGGTGTCGTACATGTGCCAGGTCCAGTGATCGGGCGAATTGTTGCCGAGCGAGGCGGCGATCCCGCCCTGCGCCGCCACGGTGTGCGAGCGGGTGGGGAAGACCTTGGAGATATTGGCGGTCTTCAGCCCTGCCTCGGCCGCGCCCATGGTGGCGCGCAGGCCCGATCCGCCCGCGCCCACCACCACCACGTCATAGGTGTGATCGATGATGGTATAGGCGCCCTGAAGATTGGGGGCGCCGCCGTTGCCGAAGGTTGCATCGGCCATCACACAGTCCTTCCGAAAGCGAGGCTGGCGACGCTGAAGATGGCAAAGGCGCCGCCGCCGATGGTGGCAAGATTGAGCGCTGCGATCAGCGCGAATTTCGAACCGGCGTCGTGGATGTAATCCTCGATCACCACCTGCAGGCCCAGCCGGGCGTGCCAGAACAGGCTGATGACGAGGAGGATCATCGCCGTGGCCGCAATCGGCGCAGAGAGCCACTTGACGATCGCGCCATGGCTATAGTCGCCCAGCAGCGCGAGGCTGACGACAAGCCAGCTCATCAGCACCACATTGCCCGCCGCGGTGAAGCGCTGCACCAGCCAGTGATGCGCGCCGTGATGCGCCGCGCCCAGCCCACGCACCTTGCCGATCGAGGTTCCGTTACCCATCGCCCTTCCCCCTTCAGCGCAGCAGCACCGCGGCCCAGAAGGCGGCGGTAAGGGCCAGCGCGATCAGCGGCGCGCCGATCGACCAGGCACGGTTGGTTGTGAGTTCATAGCCCGCGCCAATATCAAGCACGAAGTGCCTCAGCCCGCTCATGAAATGGGTGAAGAAGGCCCAGGAAAGGCCGACCAGCACCACCATGCCCACGGGCGATCCCATCACCGCCTGGAATGCGGCATAGGCCTCGGGCCCGCTTGCCAGCGCGCCCAGCCACCACACCAGCACCGCCAGGCCGACAAGCGCCATGCCATCGCCGGTGATGCGGTGCAGGATCGACACCAGCATGTGCGGCCCCCAGCGCCACACCTGCAAATGCGGAGAAAGCGGTCTTTGGTTCATGGTGATCCCGATATGTCCCTGTTGACTGCCCCATCCCCTTAGCGCCCCTGTTGCTTGTGGCAAGCGGCGAGGCGGTGGACAGGGCTTGCAAAGTTTCGGATAGGCACTTGCATGGGACACATTCTTGTCACCGGATCAAGCCGCGGAATTGGCAGGGCCGCGCTCACGCTCCTCGCGCAGCGCGGGGCCAGGGTGATCGGCCATGGCTCGCGCCCGCAGCCCGAGGATGCCGGCGGCCTTGCCTTCATCGCCGCCGATCTTGCCGATCCCTTGAGCGTCGATCGCCTGTGGCACGCCGCGCTCGAGCTCGCCGAGGGCAAGATCGACGTGGTGGTCAACAATGCCGGGCGCTTCGAGGCCAACCGGCTCGAACGTTCGGACATCGAATGGCTCGATGCCTGGGAGGATACGCTGCGGGTCAACCTCACCGCCGCGGCGCAATTGTCGCGCCTGGCGGTGCTGCACTGGCAGGCCGAGGGGCGCGGCGGGCGGCTGGTGCATGTGGCAAGCCGCGCGGCCTATCGCGGCGATTCCCCGGCCCATTGGCACTATGCCGCGGCCAAGGGCGGGATGGTGGCGATGCACAAGACCATCGCCCGCGCCTATGCCGGCCAGGGGATCTTGAGCTTTGCCGTCACCCCCGGCTTTACCGATACCAGCATGGCGGGCGATTATCTTGCCAGCCGCGGCGGCCCCGGCCTGCTCGCCGACATTCCGCTCGGGCGGGTGGCGCGCCCCGAGGAGATCGCCCGCATCATCGCCTTCTGCGCGCTCGATGCGCCAGAGAGCATGACCGGCGCGGTGATCGATGCCAATGGAGCCAGCTTTGTCCGCTGATCCCACCTGGAAACTTTCGGCCCATGCGCCCAAGGACGTGATCGAGGCGGCGCTGCTTGCGCATGAGCGCATCGCCGACTGGGACGCCGAGCTGGTGATCGCCGGGCGCGAGCTGGCCGAGGACCGGCCCGGTGACTGGGTGCTCGAGGCCTGGTATCCGCGGAAGCCCGGGCCAGAGGTGATCGCGGCGATAACCGGCCTGTTTGCCGGCGGCGCCCCGCCGCTTAGCCTCGAGGAGCTGCCCCCGGCCGATTGGGTGACGCTGAGCCAGCACACCACCCCGCCGATCCGCGCCGGGCGCTTTCATGTCCACACCCCCGATTTTCCGCCCGATCCGGGGTTGATCGATCTCGTCATCCCGGCCGCGCAGGCCTTTGGCACCGGCCACCACCACACCACCGCCGGGTGTCTCGAGATGCTCGGGCACATCCGGGCAAGCGGGCTGATCGCGCGCCGCATCGCCGATATCGGCACCGGCACGGGCCTGCTCGCCTTTGCCGCGCGCGCGCTGTGGCCGCGCGCCCAGCTCACCCTTACCGATATCGACCCGGTCTGCGCCGGAGTGGTGGCGGCGAACGCCGCGATGAACGCCGTGCCGCTCGGCCCCGGGCCGGGCGCGGCGCTGATGATCGTGGCCGATGGCATGGCCGATCCGCTCATCACCCTGCGCGCGCCCTTCGATCTGCTCATCGCCAATATCCTTGCCGGGCCGCTGGTCGAGATGGCCGGGGATTTCGGCAAGGCGGTGCGCCCGGGGGGAAGCCTGCTCCTTGCCGGGCTGCTCGCCGGCGCGCAGGAGGCTGCGGTCAGCCGCGCGATGCGGCGCGCCGGCTTTCGCCCGGTGGCGCGGCTCGAGCGCGGCGACTGGGCGATCCTGTGGCTGCGCCGGCGCCGCGCGCGCTAGGGCGCCTCGCGCGCCAGCACCTCGGCGAGCAGATCGAGCGCGTTGCGGGTGAAGGCACCCATGTTGGCGATGCGATCATCGCTGCCGGTTTCGATCAGCCGGGTCTCGGCCACCCCCGGGCCGGCCAGCGCCGCGACCGAGCGGCCCGCCGGCGCGCCCGAGGGATGCGCCGATCCCCCGGCCGATCCGCTCTCGGCAAGGCCCCACGCGGCGCCGAAATGGGCCGCGATGGCGCGGGCCTGGAGCAGCGCATAATCCGCGCTCGCCCCGCGCATCCCGCGATAGGCCGCGCGCGGCAGGGCAAGGAGCACGTCGCGCGCGCGCAGCGAATAGACGATCCCGCCGCCGACGAAAACATCGAGCGCCCCGGGCACGGTGAGCAGGCTCGCAGCGATGAGCCCGCCGCTGGCCCCATCGGCCACCGCCAGCTTCTCCCCGCGCGCGCGCAAGAGGCCGGCGATGCGCAGCGCCTGGGGGTGAAGCGCGCGCAGGAGATCCATCAGGATCCGCCAAGCGCCTCGGCGACGATCGCCGCCCAGGCGGCCTCGTCGATCACCTCGATCCCGAGCTCGGCGGCCTTCTTGAGCTTGGAGCCCGCGCCCGGCCCGGCCACCACCAGATCGGTCCTGGCGCTCACCGATCCGGCCGCCTTGGCGCCCAGCCGCTCGGCCTGGGCCTTGGCTTCCTCGCGGCTCATGGTCTCAAGCTTGCCGGTGAACACCACGGTCTTGCCCGCGACCCGGCTGGCGCGGGTTTCGACCTCGTAGCGCGGCGGGGAGACCTCGCTGAGCAGATCCTCCCACACCGCGACATTGTGCGGCTCGTGAAAGAAATCGCCGAGCGCGCGCACCACCACCGGGCCGATGCCGTCGATCGCGGTCAGTTCGGCGAGCGCCTCGGCATCGCCGGCATGGGCGCGGGTGGCCAGATCGCGCAGCACCGGCAATTCATGGAGGTGCTTCATCAGGTCGCGCGCGGTCACCTCGCCGACATGGCGGATGCCGAGCGCAAACAGCAGCCGCGCGGCATCGGGCTGACGGCGCGCCTCGATCGCAGCGAGGAGGTTATCGACCGATTTCTCCTGCCAGCCCTCGAGCGCGAGCATCTCGGCGCGGCGACGTTTCAGGCGGAAGATATCGACCGGGCTTTCAAGCCAGCCCAGGGCAAAGAACTGGGCGATGGTCTTTTCCCCCAGCCCCTCGATGTCGAGCGCCTTGCGGCTGACGAAGTGCTCGAGCCGCTGGATGCGCTGGGCCGGGCAGATGAGGCCGCCGGTGCAGCGCACATCGACCTCGCCCTCCTCGGCCACCGCCTCGCTGCCACATTCGGGGCAGTGATCGGGAAAGACGAAGGGCGCGCGCGGCGCATCGCGGGTGAGGTTCTCGACCACCTGCGGGATCACGTCGCCCGCGCGCTGGATCACCACGCGGTCGCCCACGCGCAGGCCAAGGCGGGCAATCTCGTCGCGGTTGTGGAGCGTGACATTGGTCACCGTCACCCCGCCCACCAGCACCGGGGCCAGCCGGCCGACGGGGGTGAGCTTGCCGGTGCGCCCGACCTGGATGTCGATCGCCTCGAGGCTGGTTTCGGCCCGCTCGGCCGGGAACTTGTGCGCCAGCGCCCAGCGCGGCGCCTTGGCGACAAAGCCGAGCCGCTCCTGCCAGTCGAGCCGGTCGAGCTTGTAGACCACGCCGTCGATCTCATAGGCGAGGTCTGCCCGGGCCCGCCCGATCGCCTCGAAGCGCGCCATCAGCGCCTCGACCCCGCCCTCGACCCGCGAAAAGAGCGGCGAGACCGGAAAGCCCCAGCCCCTGATCGCCCCGATCACCTCGGCCTGGGTGGTGCCCGGCAGCGCCGAATGGGCGCCCCAGCCATGCGCCCAGAAGCGCAAGGGGCGCTGCGCGGTGATGCGCGGATCCTTTTGCCTGAGGCTCCCCGCGGCAGCGTTGCGGGGGTTGGCAAAGAGCTTGCCGCCGGCTTCCTGCTGCGCCGCATTGAGCGCGGCAAAGGCCTGTTTTTCCATATAGACCTCGCCGCGCACCTCGAACACTTCGGGCACGCCTTCGGGCAGGGTTTGCGGGATATCGGCAATATGTGCGACATTGGCCGTCACGTCCTCGCCCACCTGGCCATCGCCGCGGGTGGCCGCGCGCACCAGCCGGCCCTGCTCGTAGCGCAGGCTGCACGAGAGGCCATCGATCTTGTCCTCGGCGGTGAGCGCGAGCGGGGCATCCTCGGGCAGGGCGAGGAAGCGCCGCATCCGTGCCAGCCACTCGCCCACCTCCTCTGCCGAGAAGGCGTTGTCGAGGCTCATCATCCGCACCTCGTGCGTGACCTTGCCGAGCGGCGAGGCGGCCACGCCATGGCCAACCTTGCGCGAGGGGCTGTCGGGGCGCACCAGGTGGGGGAAGGCCGCCTCGATCGCGGCATTGCGGCGCACGAGCGCGTCATAGGCGGCGTCGGAAATCTCGGGCGCATCCTCGAGGTGATAGAGCCGGTCGTGCCGGGCGATGGCGCGCGCGAGGCGCATCAGCTCGTTGGCGGCTTCGGCTTCGCTGAGCGTGGCGGGGTCTTTCATCGGCTCACCTCTCGCCCTCGAGCACCGCCAGCATCGCCGGCTCGTTGGCGATATAGGCCGGGTTGCCGGGCGTCAGAATGGCGAAATGGCTCGCGCCCGGGTTGGCGCGCACCGCAACGGCCGCACCGCCCGCGGCGAGCGCGGCCTCGGTCTGGGGCGAGGGCGCGGGCAGGCGTGCCTGCACGAACAGGATGTGCGCGAGCTGCGGGGCGCGGGCGGCGGGGGAAATGGCCTTGTAGCGCGCAGGCGCGGCGGCGGGGGCAGCGCCGATGAAGGGGGCGACGGCGGAAAACTGGCACAGGGCATCAAAGGCGCCCTGCTCGGCCCCGATATCGCCCGGCCCATCGAGCACGATCGCGGCGCGTGCGCCAAGCGGCGCGCGCGCACCGAGCGGGCCGTCGGCCCCGTCTCCGCGCGCGAGCCACAGGGCCGGCAGCGCCCCGGCCGAATGGCCCACCAGGGTGACGCGCGCACGGTCGATGGGATAGGTCGCCGCAACCGCGTCGATCAGCCTCGCCGAGGCAGCCCAATCCGTGAACGAACCCGGCCAGCCCCCGCCATCGCCGACCTCGCGGTAATCGACATTGAGCGTGGCAATGCCAAGTTGCTGCCAGCGGGTGGCGAGCGGGGCCATGTAGGCCTGGCTCGCGATCCCGGTCTGCCAGCACCCACCGTGGAAGATCACCGCCAGCGGGAAGGGGCCTTGCCCTTGCGGCAGGCGCAGCTCGGCAAAGCCGCGCGGGTGATCGGCATAGCGCAAGATGGCATCCGGCGCCGAGGCGGCGAGGTTGGCATCGGTGCCGAAGCTGGCATGGTTGGGCGCCGCGGCGGGCGGGGCCTCCTCGGGCGCGGACATCGCGGGGGCGCAGGCGGCCGCGAGCAGCGCGGCCGCGGCCAGGGACGCGCGCCTCACACCCCCTCCAGCAGGCGCTCGGCCTGGGCGCGGGCCTCGGGCGTCACCTCGGCGCCCGAGAGCATCCGGGCGATCTCCTGCCGCCGCCCTTCGGCATCGAGCAGCACCACGCTGGTCTTGGTCACCGTGCCGCTCGAGGACTTGGCGATGAGATAGTGGCGGGTGCCGCGCGCGGCAACCTGGGGGCTGTGGGTGACCGCGAGCAATTGCCCGCCCGCCGCGAGCCGCGCCAGCCGCTCGCCGATCGCCGAGGCGACCGCGCCGCCCACCCCGCGGTCGATCTCGTCGAAGATGATCGTCGCCGCCCCGCCCTGTTCGGCGAGCGCCACCTTGAGCGCGAGGATGAAGCGCGAAAGCTCGCCGCCGCTCGCGATCTTGCCGAGCGGGGCGAAATCGGCGCCGGGATTGGTGGCGATCAGGAACTCGGCCGCGTCCATCCCCGCCGGGCCCCACTTGTCCTCGGGCAGCTCGGTCAGCGCGGTGCGGAAGCGCGCGGCGTCGAGCTTGAGCGGCGCCAGCTCGCCCGCCACCGCGGCATCGAGCCGCGCCGCGCCCGCGCGCCGCGCCGCGCGCGCCGCCTCGGCCCTGGCGACATAGGCGGCGCGGGCCTCGCGCGCTGCGGCCTCGAGCGCATCGAGCCGCGCCTCGCCCCCCTCGATCGCATCGAGCCGCGCGCGCAGGCTGCGCGCCAGTTCGGGCAGATCATCGACCTCGCAGCGGTGCTTGCGCGCGACGGCGCGCAGATCGAAGAGCCGCGCCTCGGCCCGCTCGAGCGCGAGCGGATCGTGCACCAGCGCCTCGGCCGCGCGGGCGAGCCGCTCCTCGGCCTCGCTCGCCTCGATCACCGCCCGGTCGAGCGCGGCGAGCGCTTCGCCCAGCAGCGGATGCTCACCGGCGATGCGATCGAGCCGGCGCGCGGCCACCCGCAGCGCCGCGAGCGGCGAATCCGAACCTTCCCAAAGGTGCCTGAGCGCCGCGAGATCGCCCGCCAGGCGCTCACCCTTCTGCATCTCGGCGCGCGCGAGGGCGAGGCGCTCCTCCTCGCCCGCCACCGGATCGAGCGCGGCAAGTTCAGCCAGGTGGGCGATCAGCAGCTCCTGATCGGCCTTGGCCGCCTCCACCGCGGCGCGCGCCTCAGCCAGCTGGGCCTCGGCCCGCGCCCATTCGGCCCAGGCGCGCTCCAGCCCCGCGGTATCCACCCCGGCAAAGCGATCGAGCAGCGCGCGGTGGCCGCGCGGGTTGACGAGCCCGCGCTCGTCATGCTGGCCGTGGAGCTCAACCAGCGCCGGGGCGAGCGCGCGCAGCAGCGCCACGCTCACCGGCTGGTCGTTGACGAAGGCCTTGGAGCCGCCATCGGCGCGCAGCACGCGGCGGATGAGCAGCGGCTCGCCCGGATCGCGCGCGATCCCCGCCTCGTCGAGCGCCGCCGCGACCCCCTCGGGCAAGGCGGCAAACTCGAACGCCGCCGTCACGCTGGCCTGCTCGGTGCCGGCGCGCACCAGCGCGCTGTCGGCCCGGTCACCCAGCACCAGCCCGAGCGCATCGAGCAGGATCGACTTGCCCGCCCCGGTCTCGCCGGTGAGCACCCCGAGGCCGCGCGCAAAGGCAAGGTCGAGCGCTTCGATGAGGACGATGTTGCGGATCGCAAGGCGGGTGAGCATGGCCGGGGCCGAGCGATAGCGCAGGCAGCCGCGCGCGTCACCAGCCGATCGCAGCACCATCCCCAAAGCCGGGGCGCCGGCGGCTGTGACGCCTCAGCGCCGGGCGCGCTCGATGAGATCGACCAGCTCCTCGAACTTGGCCCTTTGTTCTTCGGCGCTGCCGCTGGCGATCGCCTCGTTGACGCAGCAGGCGACATGATCCTTGAGCACCTGGCTTTCAACCTTGGCGAGCGCGGCGCGGATCGCGGCGATCTGCTGGAGAATCTCGATGCAATAGCGCTCATCGGCGATCATCTGTGCAACGCCGCGCACCTGCCCGGCGATGCGGTTGAGCCGCTGCACCTTGGCCTTGGTGCTCTCCTTCATCGCCGCCTCCCTTGCCCCAAGCCCTTGCAATACCCGTGGGGGGTATATAGAAGACCGGCGGCCTGAGCCCAAGACCTTTCTGCCCGCACCCATGCCGCTCTCCCGCCGCCGCTTCCTGTCCGGCTCTGCCGCCTCGCTCGCGGCGCTTGGGCCCTTGCCGGCCTGGGCGCAGGGCCATTCGCTCCACCGGATGAAGGGCGGCGCGCCGATCCGCGCCGGGTTCGACATGGTCTCGGGCGAGGCGATCGCGCTCAGCGTCGCCGCCGGGGTGCGCCGGGTGCAGGGGCGGCGCGGGCTCGCCATCGCGGTCAATGGCTCGGTGCCCGGGCCGCTCATCCGCCTGCGCGAGGGCCAGCAGGTGCGCCTTGCCGTCACCAACCACCTGCCCGAGGACACCTCGATCCACTGGCATGGCCTGCTCGTCCCCTTCCACATGGACGGGGTGCCGGGGATCAGCTTTCCCGGGATCAGGCCGGGCGAGACCTTCACTTATGCGTTTCCGGTGCGCCAGGCCGGCACCTACTGGTATCATTCGCATTCGGGCCTGCAGGAACAGCAGGGCCATTATGGCCCGCTGGTAATCGATCCGGCCGGGCCCGAGCCGGCGGAATACGCGCGCGACTACATCATCCTGTTGAGCGAGTTCACCCCGCGCGATCCGCACCAGATCATGGCCCGCCTGCGCACCGGCGAGGGCTATTTCAACTACCAGCAGACCAGCTGGAGCGATGCCTACCCGCTCTCGGGCCGCGCCCGGCGGATGTGGGCCAGAATGCGCATGCCCCCCACCGATATCGCCGATGTGACGGGCGCGGCCTATACCTATCTCGTCAATGGCCTCGGGCCCGAGGAAGCGCCCACTTTCCGCTTCACCCCCGGCGAGCGGGTGCGCCTCAGGATCATCAACGGCTCGGCCATGACCTTCTTCAATTTTCGCATCCCCGGCCTGCCGATGACGGTGATCGCCGCGGATGGGCAGAATGTCTTGCCCGTCGAGGTCGATGAGTTCCAGATCGGCACCGCCGAGACCTATGACGTGATCGTCACCCCCACGGCCGAGGCCCATGCGATCGTGGCCGAGAGCATGGACCGCTCGGGCATGGCGCTGGCGATGCTGGCAAGCCGCGACGGCGCACGCGCTCCCGTGCCGCCGCTGCGCCCTCCCCCCCTGCTCGACATGGGCGACATGGGCATGAACCATGGCGACATGAGCCATGGCGATGGGGGCGCGGGCGGCCACGCGGGCCATTCCATGGCGGGCATGAAGATGCGCGACACGCTGCTCTTGCCCCCCGATGTCAAGGTCGGGCCGGGCATCGACATGGTGTCGATGGCGCCGGTGGACAAGCTCGGCGATCCGGGGATTGGCCTGCGCGATGTGCCGCACCGGGTGCTCACCTACCGGATGCTCGCAGCGCGCGAGCCCAACCGCGACACCCGCCCGCCCGCGCGCCTCATCGAGCTGCACCTCACCGGCAACATGGAGCGCTACATGTGGTCGTTCGACGGCGAGATGTATTCGGCCGTGGCCGACAAGCCGATCCGCTTCGCCTTCAACGAAAGGGTGCGGGTGAAGCTCGTCAACAACACCATGATGGCCCACCCCATCCACCTGCACGGCATGTTCTTCGAGCTGGTCAACGGCAAGGCGCCGACGCGCCAGCCGCGCAAGAACGTGGTGATCGTCCAACCCGGGGCGAGCGCGCAGTTCGACCTCACCGCCAACGCGCCGGGCGACTGGGCCTTTCACTGCCACCTGCTCTATCACATGCACGGCGGGATGATGCAGACGGTGACGGTGATGGGGCCGGGTGCGTGAGGCGCGCTGCGCTTGCCTCGGTGCTGCTGGGGCTTGCCGCGCCGGCGCCGCTCGCCGCGCAGCACCAGCACCATGGGGCAGAAACGCCCGCGCCCGCGCCAGCCCCCACGCCAGCCCCGGCACCGGCTCCCGATCTCCATGCCGCGCATGCGCGCGAGGAGTCAGGCGGGGCGCCGGGTGAGCCCCCGTCCCCCGGCCCCGAGTTCGAAAGCCCGCCCCCGCCCGAGGCCGGCAGCGGCCCGCCGCGCGCCGCCGATGCGATCTGGGGCGCTGAGGCCATGGCCGCCGCGCGCGCGGCGCTGCGCCGCAGCCATGGCGATTTTCCGCTGTTCTGGTTCCAGGGCGATCGCATCGAGACACAGCTGCGCGAGGGGGCCGATCGCTTCCTCTGGGACATCCAGGGCTATTATGGCGGGCCGACGCGGCGGCTGTGGTTCAAGAGCGAGGGCGAAGGCGCCTGGGGCGATGGGGTGGAGGAGGCCGCGCTTCAGGCGCTTTATGCCGCGGCCTTCGCGCCCTTCTGGGACGTGCAGGCCGGGCTGCGCCAGGATCTCGCCGGGCCGGACACCACCCATGCGGTGATCGGGGTGCAGGGCCTTGCGCCCTACATGTTCGAGATCGATGCGGCGCTGTTCCTGAGCACCCGCGGCGATCTCACCGCGCGGATCGAGGCCGAGATCGACCAGCGCATCACCCAGCGCCTGATCCTCCAGCCGCGCGTGGAAGCGAACCTTTCAGCGCAGGAGATCCCCCGGCTCGGCATCGGCGCCGGGCTCGATGAACTCGCGCTCGGCGCGCGGCTGCGCTATGAATTCGCGCGCGAATTTGCCCCCTATGTGGGGATCGAGCAATCCTGGCGCGGCGGGCGCGGCGCCGATTTCGCCCGCGCCCGGGGCGAGGACCCTTCCGTCACCAGCCTCGTTGCCGGCATCCGTTTCTGGTTCTGATCAAGCCCCAAGGAGTTCACCCGATGCGTTTGACGCCTGCCCTTGCTGCCCTTGCCCTTGGTCTTGGTCTTGGTCTTGGCCTTGCCGCGCCCGCACCGCTTGCCGCCGAGGTTCAGCTGGTTGGCTCCACCCCTGCCGACAAGGCCAGCGCCAAGGCCCCCCGGGTGGTGCGGCTGGCCTTCAGCGAGAAGGTCGATCCGGCGCGCAGCGTGGCGGCGATCGTGATGACGGCGATGCCGGGCGTGGCGAACCACGGCGAAATGCCGATCCGCAATTTCACCCCCAGCTGGTCGCAGGATGGCAAGACCCTCGCGCTCACCCTGCGCCAGGCGCTGCCCGCGGGCACCTATGAGGTGCGCTGGCAGGCCGCCGGGGCCGATGGCAAGCTGGTGCGCGGCACGTTCGGCTTCACCGTGGGCTGAGCGCGCCCCCGCCCCCGGCGCGCGCTCCCGGTCAGGACGGGGTGACGCCGCTGGCGTGCTTCTGCACCAATTGGTAGGCGCGTTCGTACCACTTGGAGCCGGGGTAATTGGCCCCCAGCACCGCGGCATATTTCACCGCCTCGGCCGGCAGGCCAAGGGCAAGGCTGCTCTCGCACAGGCGGTAGAGCGCCTCGGGCGCGTGGCTGGTGGTCTGGAACTTGTCGATCACGTTGCGAAAGCGCATGTCGGCAGCCAGCCACAGCCCGCGGCGCTGGTAGTGGCGGCCGATCTCCATCTCCTTGCCGGCGAGGTGATCGGCGACGAGATCGAGCTTCAAGCGCGCATCGGCGGCATATTCGCTCTGGGGGAAGCGGCGGTTGACCTCGCGCAGCGCGGTCTGCGCCTGCTCGGTGATCTTCTGGTCGCGGTTCACATCGCTGATCTGCTCGTAATAGCTGAGCGCGATCAGATAATAGGCATAGGGCGCATCCTTGTTGCCCGGATGGATCGAGAGAAAGCGCTGGGCGTTCTGGATCGCCTTGTTGTAATCGCGCGCGACATAATAGCTGAAGGCGCTCATCAGCTGGGCGCGGCGGGCCCAGGGCGAATAGGGGTGCTGGCGCTCGACCTCGTCGAACAGCGCCGCGGCCTGGAGCGTGTTGCCCTTGTCGAGCCGCTCCTGCGCGGCGGCATAAAGCGTTTCGACATCGCGCGCGACATAGGCGACATCGCGCCCGGCCTTGTTGCCGGCGCAGGCGGAAAGGCTGGCAGCCGCCGCGGCAAGCAGCGCGGCGCGGGCAAGGCGGGGGGAGAAGATCTTGGCCATGGCCCGGCTCTATAACGGCCGCCGGGCTGAACGCCAAGTGAAGCTGCAAGCCCCATCCCCATGGCCTTCAGCTTTCCTACTTGCGCGCCCTGTGATTTCCTCGCGGCCCATGACCCGCCGCAAACCGCCCCGCACCGCCCAGCCCCCCGTTCCCGCCGGGGAACTC
Source organism: Erythrobacter cryptus (assembly GCA_046297575.1). Classification (GTDB taxonomy): domain Bacteria; phylum Pseudomonadota; class Alphaproteobacteria; order Sphingomonadales; family Sphingomonadaceae; genus Erythrobacter; species Erythrobacter cryptus_A. The sequence goes on along the minus strand of JBKBHR010000002.1, from coordinate 171,765 downwards.
CCGCGCTTCACCCCCGTCCCGCGCCAGTCGCCGCGCCACGACGGCTGGACCGCGGAGCGCCAGATCGCCTTCATCGAGGCGCTCGCCGACACCGGCTCGGTCGAGGCGGCGAGCCGGGCGGTGGGGATGAGCGCGCGCGGCGCCTATCACCTGCGCCGCCAGAGCGGGGCCGAGAGCTTCCGCGCCGCCTGGGAGGCCGCGCTCCAGCTCGGCGTGGCGCGGATCGAGGACGTGGTGATGGACCGTGCGCTCAACGGGGTTGAGGAGCCGGTCTATTCCTACGGCAAGCTCGTCGGCACGCGCCGGCGCTACAACGACCGGCTGCTGATGTTCATCCTCAGGAACCGCGCGCCCGAGCGCTTTGCCGAGGGGCGCTCCAAGGCGCTCAACGCGATCGGCCGGATGCAGCTTGAACAGCTCAAGCAGAAATGGCGCAAGGAATGGGAGGCCGAGCGGCCGAAGGTGAGCCACGCCGAGGTGCGCGCCAGCATCGAGCGCAAGATCGCGGAGATCCGCAAGGAGATCGAGGCCGAGCGCGCCGCGCTCTGGGCGCAGATGAGCGATGAGACCAAGAGCGCCTGGGCGCGCTTTGTGGAACTGCGCGCGCGCGATCTTGCCGCAATCGAGGCCAGCCCTGCGGGGCGCAAGCTGATCACGGTGGAATGGGACGCGCGCGCGCAGACCTTTTCTTCGGTGAGCGGGGCTTCTTCGGCGAGCGGGGCGGCGGGGGCGGCGCAGGGCCGCGGCGCGGTGTGAGCGCGCGCGTGCTCGGGGCGCTGGATTTTCTGCGCAGCAGGTTTTGAAACCCGGCGCATCCTCAGTTCGAAAAGGCGTGAAAGCTGCGATGCCATGACAGGAATTGCGGGTGGGGGTGATCGGCTTCACGCGTTGGCAAAATGAGCTTGCCGGTGGAATTGATGATTGCCTCAACACCGCCCCGGTCATTGACCTTTCGGTGGATCATGATCTCGTAATTGTCGGCAATGCCGATCAGGCCACGATCAAACATCCAATGCGCGGTGCCTGACAAGGCAAGCCCGTTCCTGATCGAATCTGGCCCTCCATGTTCGACAGGACGAATATGCGCGGCTTCGGCTTCGAGCCGACCGCCCCCGTTGACAAGGCGCCATCCGGTGACCGCACAGCGGCCGTCATAGGCGTGGAGCACCGCGCGCCGGAACGCGCGATCGCGAAAGGGGCGGCTGAGAAGGGACTGGACGAGCGGGCGTTCGACTTCAAATGGCGTCTGTTCTTCGCGAAAGACATGGGGCCGCGCGGGCTCGCCAATGCGCGGCAACATCTCATCATCAGGCAAACCCAGCGAGACAATTCGGGCAAAATCAGAGGGCGAAAGCGGGCGCACCGCGGCCTGGGCATTGGCAAGATCGCGCTCGACGGCTTGGCCATCGACAATATGGGGCACGGTGGGGTTGAACGGCAAATAGCTGCCCGGTTCGATAAGGGCACGAAAGTGATCCGCCCGGTCGGGATCGGGAATGATCCTGGCTACCTTGGCAACGGCAAAGAAGCCTTTGGAGTGCGGAACCTTCACCGGCTCGCGGTAAACGATCCAGTCGCCCACCATGTGCCTGGCGCGGGACAGGTAGATTTTGGGAAATTGGTAATGGACCTCCGGGATGTCGTCGTAGATCGACCCGTCCTTGTGCATGAAGACGCCAAAGCCCATGCGGAAGTGATCGAGCGCGAAGCCACGCAAGTCAAGCGGCACACGGCCCTGGAAGCGGTGCGCAGGGCAGCGCAGATGGCCCGGCCTCAAAGCCAGGCTTGGGCGCGCCACGGCAAGCACCTCGCCGCAGCCTCAGGCGAAGCGTGGGGCGAGCCTTCGGTAAGGCCATGCCATTGCCCTGGTGCCCCGACAGTCTCTCGCAGACCCGTTGCAGGTCAACAGCAGCGTCGTCCGCGCCACTGCAACTTGCGGCGGTCTTGCGTCGATTGAAGGGCAAGATTGTGGACGCGCCGCGGCAAAGCCGCGGCCCGGGTGGCCTTTGGCCAGCTTCGCTTCCAGACGGGTTGGGCTGACGCCGCCCCGCTGGCCGAAGTCACAGCCTCTCGCCCGCAAGCCTCGCTTGCGCGCGGGGCTTCACTCCTCCCCCATCCTGAGCGCGGCGATGAAGGCTTCCTGCGGGATGCTCACATTCCCGTATTCGCGCATCCGCGCCTTGCCCTTCTTCTGTTTTTCGAGGAGCTTCTTCTTGCGGGTGATGTCGCCGCCATAGCACTTGGCGGTCACGTCCTTGCGCAGCGCGGGGATGGTCTCGCGGGCGATGATCTTGCCGCCGATCGCCGCCTGGATCGGGATCTTGAACAGGTGGCGCGGGATCAGGTCCTTGAGCCGCTCGCACAGCCCGCGCCCGCGTTCCTCGGCATTGGCGCGGTGGACGATCATCGACAGCGCATCGACCGGCTCGCCATTGACGAGGATGTTCATCTTGACGAGATCGCCCTCGCGGGTGCCGATCTGTTCATAATCGAAGCTGGCATAGCCGCGCGAGATCGACTTGAGCCGGTCGTAGAAATCGAACACCACCTCATTCAAGGGCAGCTCATAGGTCACCTGCGCGCGGGTGCCGACATAGGTCAGGTCGGTCTGGATGCCGCGGCGGTCCTGGCACAGCTTGAGGATCGCGCCGAGATGTTCATCGGGGGTGTAGATCACCGCCTTGATCCACGGCTCCTCGATCCGCTCGATGCGGTTGACATCGGGCCAATCGGCCGGGTTGTGGATGTCGATGACCTTGGCGTCCTCGTGCTTCGCGTGCGACAGGTGGATGCGATAGACCACCGAGGGCGCGGTGGTGATGAGATCGAGATCATATTCGCGCGCGAGGCGCTCCTGGATGATCTCGAGGTGCAGCAGGCCCAAGAAGCCGCAGCGAAAGCCGAAACCGAGCGCCGCGCTCGATTCCATCTCGTAGGAGAAGCTCGCATCGTTGAGCCGGAGCTTGGCGATGCTCTCGCGCAGCTTTTCGAAATCGGCCGCATCGACCGGGAACAGCCCGCAGAACACCACCGGCTGCACCGGGCGATAGCCGGGCAGCGGTTCGGCCGCCCCGTTCTTGACCGTGGTGATGGTGTCGCCCACGCGGGCCTGCTCCACCTCCTTGATCTGCGCGGTGATGAAGCCGATCTCGCCCGGGCCGAGTTCGGCCAGATCGGTGCGCTTGGGGGTGAAGCAGCCGACCCGGTCGATGAGGTGCTGGGTGCCGCCCTGCATGAAGCGGATCTGGAGCCCCTTGGTGAGCTTGCCGTCGATCACCCGCACCAGGATGACCACGCCGAGATAGGGATCGTACCAGGAATCCACGAGGCTCGCCTTGAGCGGGGCCTCAGGATCGCCCTTGGGCGGGGGGATGCGGCGCACCACCGCCTCGAGCACCTCCTCGATGCCGATGCCGCTCTTGGCGCTGGTGAGCACCGCCTCGGAGGCATCGAGACCGATGATTTCCTCGATCTCGGCCTTCACCTTGTCGGGATCGGCGGCGGGCAGGTCGATCTTGTTGATGACCGGCACGATCTCGTGATCATGCTCGATCGACTGGTAGACATTGGCGAGCGTCTGCGCCTCGACCCCTTGCGCGGCATCGACCACCAGGAGCGCGCCCTCGCAGGCGGCGAGTGAGCGCGAGACCTCGTAGGCAAAGTCGACATGGCCGGGGGTGTCCATGAGGTTGAGCTGATAGGTCTCCCCGTCGCGTGCGGTGTAGGAAAGGCGCACGGTCTGGGCCTTGATGGTGATCCCGCGCTCCTTCTCGATGTCCATGTTATCAAGCACTTGCTCGGACATCTCGCGCTCGGACAGCCCGCCGGTGAACTGGATCAGCCGGTCGGCCAAGGTCGACTTGCCATGGTCGATATGTGCGATGATCGAGAAATTGCGGATCTTGGTAAGGTCGGTCATACCCCGGGCGGATTAGCGCCGGGGCGCGGCAAAGTCATGCGCCAAAAACGCAACACCCCCCTCAGCCCGGCTCGGCGCGCGGGCTTGCGGCATAGCCGAACTTGGGCACCGCGCCGCCCTGTCCGATCCCGACGAAGCGGCCCGGCGCCAGCGCCGCGAGCGGCGCACCGGCGGCGGCGAGCGCATAGGGGGAGACGCGGTTGCGGGTGCACAGCCCGCCCGAGCCGTCCTCGACCAGCTCCTGCTCGAACTCGAGCCCCTGGACATCGCCATTCGAGCGGGTGACGGTCGCCACCGCCAGCTGCCCGCCGCCAAGGTCGACCACGAACTGCGTGCCCTTGGGCACATCGACCAGCCCCTGGATCAGCGCCCCGGTACGCGAGAGGTTGCGCAGCGTGACCTCGTAGGCATAGTCATCGTGGATCACCTGGATCTTGCGGAACACGGTGCGGCGCCGGGCGCGGCGGGTGCGATCGGTGCCGGGGGCGATCTTCCAGCTGCCTCCGGCCAGCTCCTGCGCCAGCGTGTCTTCGTCCACCGGCTCGCTGAAGATCGGCCCCTCGAGATAGCGCACCCCGCAATCCTTGAGCGCGGCCAATAGTCCCGGGCTTTCGATCCCGTTGGCGATGGTGTCCATCTGCAGCGCCCCGGCGAGCGCCACGATCGCGCGCACCAGCTCGAGCCCGCGGCCCTCCTGGCGCTCGGCCTCGGCGAGCAGGCGCTGGTCGATCTTGAGGCTGTCAAAGGGCGCGCGGCGCAGATAGGCGAGCGAGGAATAGCCCGAGCCGAACTCGTCGAGCGTGAGCCGCACCCCGAGCTTGAACAGCGCAGCCAAGGTGCGATCGACGGTGCTGGCATCGCCGAAGAACACCGCCTCGCTGATCTCGAGCTCAAGCCGCCCCGGCGCAATACCGGCGCGGGTGATGGCTTCTTCCACCAGCTCGACGAAGCCTTCGGCGAGGAACAGCGCCACCGGCACGTTGACCGCCACGCGGATGGTCTCGGGCCATTGCCCGGCCCGCGCGCAGGCCGCGCCGATCGCCCAACGCCCGACCTCGCCCACCAGCGCCGAGCCTTCGAGGATGGCGGCGAACTCCTCCTCGTCGATGATCCCGCGGGTCTCGTGGAGCCAGCACACGTGGGCCTCGAGCGCGCAGACCGTCTCGCTCGCCACCGCGACGATCGGCTCGAAGCGCAGGAACAGCTCCTCGCGCGCGAGCGCGCTGCCCAGTTCCTGTTCCAGCCGGCGGCGGAAGATCGTCTCGTTCTCAAGCTCGCCCGAGAAGAAGCGGTATTGCCCGCGCCCGCCATTCTTGGCGGCATAGAGCGCAAGGTCAGCCGCGCGAACCACCTCCTCGCGCGTCACCCCGTCATGGGGCGCGATGGCGATCCCCACCGAGGCGCCGATCACGCAACGCCCCTCGGCAAGGCTGTAGGGCTGGCCGAGCATGGCGATGATCTTGAGCGCCAGCTCGCCCAGCACCCCGCGGTCGGCAATGTCGGGAAGCATCACCTGGAACTCATCGCCGCCCAGGCGCCCGATCTCGCATTCGCGGTCGATCGCGCGGCGCAGCCGTTCGGCCACCTGCTTGAGCAGCTCGTCCCCCGCGGCATGGCCGAGCGTGTCGTTGACATGCTTGAAGCGATCGAGATCGAGCATCATCACCGCGCAATTGCGGCGCGCCGCCTGGAAGGCGGTGAGTGTGGTCTCGAGCTGGTGCGCCATGCGGTAGCGGTTGGAAAGGCCGGTGAGCGAATCATAGCGCGCCAGCCGGGCGGTTTCGGCCTCGCGGACATATTCCTCGGTGATGTCGGTGGCGGTCCCGCGGAACCCGGCAAAGCCGCCGCCGCCCCCGAGCACCGGCTGGCCCGAGAGCCGCAGCACCGCGCCCGCGCCCTGTTGCGCCGCGCGCACCGCGAGGTTGGCAAAGGGCTTGTGCGCGGCCAGCAGCAGGGGCAGCGAACGCCCGCGCCCTTCATGATCGACGGCTGTCAAGAGCTGGGCCAGCGGCTTGCCGATGAGGTCGCCGAGCGGCACCCCGATCCGCGCCGCCATCGCGGGCGAAAGATAGGTGAGCACCCCTTGGGCATCGCTCGCCCAGAACCAGCCCAACCCCGATTGCTCGAGCGCATCGAGCATCGCCAGCCGCTCGTCATCGGACAAGGCCGAGACGCCGGCGGCAGAACCGCGGCGGGCGCCCCCGCCGCCCCGGGATGACAAGAGACCCTTGAGGGACATCTGACGCGCGGATCCTCCAGACCGTGGCCGCGCTCGCCCTGCGCAGCGGCGGCGCGGCCATCATTCGCTTGGGGTAAGCGCTGATGGTTATTATTCCGCTAAGAGGCGAGCCAAGGCCGGCAGGCTCACCACCACCGGGCCGAGGAAGGCTGGCCCTTGAGCACCGCGAAGCTGCCATCGGCGCGGCGCTTGAGGGGCACGTGGAACGCGATCCCGACGCGGTTCTCGTGCGACCAGCGCACCTGCCCGGAGACCGACTTGTCGGCGCTGAACTCGATCCTCAGGATGCTGCCCGCGGGCATGTTCCACAGCCCCTCGATCATCGCTCCGCGCTCGGAGATGTTGCGCAGCGTGGCGTCGCGGCGGTTGCCATGGTGCACCACCGCCACCCGGCGCAGCAGGTTCTGGCGCGGGGCGCGGGTCGATTGCGGGCCATCGGCCTCAGCGACAAGATCGCCCGCCACCAGCGCGGTGGCATCGGCGGCGCTCATCGGCTTGCAATAGATATAGCCCCGGACATGGCTGCAACCGAGCAGGCGCACCAGTTCCAGCACATCGCGCGTCTCCACCCCCTCGGCGGTGGTGTCCAGGTGCAGCGCCTCGGCCAGCGAGGTGATCGAGGCGATGATCGCGCCGTTGCGGCTGCCCTCCTCGGTCGCGCCCTGGAAAAAGCTGCGGTCGATCTTGATCTTGTCGAAGGGCGCCTTCTTGAGAGCGCCCAATGAGGAATAGCCGGTGCCGAAATCGTCGAGTGCCAGCCGCACCCCCACCCGCTTCAAAGCCTTGAACATCGCGTCGGCGCCGGCGCTGTCGTTGAGGAACACGCTCTCGGTGAGCTCCAGTTCGAGCCGCAAGGGAGCAACCCCGCTGTGCGCGAGGGCATTGGCGACGATGGTGGGAAGGTCAGGATTGGCAAATTGCCGCGCCGAGACGTCGACCGCGCAGCGGATCGCGCGCGGCCAGCGGGCGAGGTCCGCGCAGGCCTTGCGCAGCGCCCATGGGCCGATGCGGTCGATGAGCCCGGCATCCTCGGCAATCGGCACGAGCTTGGTTGGGCTGATCCACCCGCGCCTCGGGTGGTTCCAGCGCATCAGCGCCTCGAAGCCAACGATCCTCTCGTTGGCGGCATAGCCCACCGGCTGGTCGTAAAGCTCAAGCTCGCCGCGGGCGATGGCCTCGCGCAGGTCTTGGTCCAGCTCGGCGCGCTCCGATGGTGTGGGGCTGCGAAAGCTGGGTGATGATCTCCTGCGCGAGATGGCCGAGCATTTCGCGCCTCTGGTGGCCGGGCACGATCACCTGGAACGCGTCACCCCCGAGGCGTCCGCAGCCGCCCGGCCGTGCCGATCGCGCGCTCGAGCCGCTGCGCCACCTGCCTGAGCAGCGCATCGCCCGCCGGGCGGTCGAGCGTGTCGTTGACATGCTTGACGCGATCGAGATCGAGCATCAGCACCGCGCATTCGCGCTCGCGCCTGCTGGGGGCGGCAAGGAGCTGCTCGGGCGCCTGGCTCATCTGCACCCGGTTGGCAAGGCCGGTGAGCGGATCATAGAGCGCGAGGCGCGAGACCTGCTGCTCGCTGCGGCGCTTCTCGGTGAGATCGGTGCCGTGGCCGCGAAAGCCGCAGAAGTTGCTGTAGCTGTCATGGACCGGGCGGCCCGTGAGCGCCCACCAGCGCTCGTCCTCGCTGGTGGCGGCGCGCACCTCGACATCGTGGAAGGCCGAGCGGGCCGAGAGGTGGAAGGACAGCGTGCGCGCGGCCCCGACGGCGCCGGCGCCGGCATCGACGATGGTGCTCAGCGGCTGGCCGCAGATCTCCTCGACGCTCTTGCCCAGCACCAGCGCGGCCTTGGGCGGGATATAGGTGATGAGCCCGCGCCGGTCGGTCTCCCAGAACCAGCCCTGCCCGGTCTCCTCGAAGCTCCTGAGGATATCCTCGGCGCGTGCGGCCACCCGCGCGCGGGCCTCGCGTTCACGGCGGCGGCGTTCGGCGGCCTCCCATTCGAGCCGGGCGATCAGCGCCAGGGTGATGACCGCCCCCACCAGCAGGACCAGGAGCCGCATCGCCCGCCCGCTCTCGGCTCGGCGCTCGCGCGCGGCAAGGGCCAAGAGGCCGGTTCCCTGCGAGGGCAGGCCGTCGGTGACGAGGGCGGCGATGGCAAAGCCCACCGCCACGAAGGCCGCCATCATGCTGGCATGGCGGGGCAGGACGTGGTTGAGATCGGCAACCGGATCGGCCTCGTGCGTGCCGCCCGCGCCGGCCCGCAGGCGGTGAGGCGCGCGGCGCGGCTGCGCTGGTCGCTCTCGGGCGCGCGGGCCTTGGCCGCCGCGCGCAGATCGCGCCCCGGCGCGCGCGCGGCACGTCTGAGACGAATTTGCGGACAGGCTCCCCGGACACCCCCGGGCCTCTGGCGCAGCACACTTGAGCGAATCGTTAGGGCCGCGCCGGAGACCGCCGCGCTCGGGTCTCGAGACCGGCGCGGCGCGCTTGCAACTTGATCGGGCAGGCTGCATGCTCGCGCCAGGCGGCCCGCCGGCATCGGGCGCGACCAAACAAGAGGGGATCGTCATGGGAGACAGCAAGATCAGGCTCGAGAACGAAGCCGCCCAGTCCACCCTGGCGCTGGGGCCGCTGATCGGGGTCGCGCGCGAGGATTTCGTCGGCGCGGTGGCCTTGCTGCTGCGCGAGACCGCGAGCGATCCGGCGCGGCTGGTGCGCCACACCACGGCGATGGCCGAGGACATGGTCAAGATCATGACCGGCAAGAGCGAGCTTGCGCCCGATCCCAAGGACAAGCGCTTCATGGATCCGGCCTGGCAATACAACCCCTTCTTCCGCGCCGGGGTGCAATATTACCTCGCGGTGCAAAAGGGGATGCGCAGCTGGCTCGAGGAGCTGGAGCTTGACGAGCTGGAGCGCAACCGCGCCAACTTCATCGCCAACATCATCCTCGACGCGCTTGCCCCCACCAACACCCTCGTCGGCAATCCCACCGCGCAAAAGCAGATCATCAATTCGGGCGGGCTCAGCCTCATCAAGGGCCTGCAGAACGCCTACAACGATCTCGTCCACAACAAGGGCATGGTCAGCCAGGTGGACAAGCGACCCTTCAAGCTCGGGGTGAACATCGCCACCTCCAAGGGCAACGTGGTCTATCGCGACGAGATCATGGAGCTCATCCAATATGCGCCGAGCACCGAGGAGGTCTATGAAATTCCTCAGCTCACCATCCCGCCACAGATCAACAAGATGTATATCAACGACCTCAGCCCCGACAAGTCGGTGGTCAAGTGGCAGGTCGATAACGGCATCCAGACCTTCGTGATCTCGTGGCGCAATCCGAGCAAGGAGCAGGGCCATTGGGGCATGGCCGATTACATCGCCGCCTGCGAAAAGGCGCTCGAGGTGGTGCAGGCGATCACCGGCTCGGACAAGGTCAATGTCTCGGCCGGGTGCTCGGGCGGGCAGACGGCCTCGGTGCTCGCCTCCAGGCTCGCCGCCACCGGCAACCCCGTGCTCGGCACGCTGACGCTGATGGTCTGCGTGCTCCACCCGATGCCGACCGATATCGAGGCGGCCTCGCTGGTGAGCGAAAACGGGATGCAGCTTGCTCGCCAGCGGGCGATGAAGCAGGGCGTGATCAAGGCCGACGATCTGGCCCGCGGCTTTGCCTGGCTCAGGCCCAACGACCTCATCTGGAACTATGTCATCAACAACTACCTGCTAGGGCAAGACCCGCCGGCCTTTGACGTGCTGTTCTGGAACGCCGATGCCACCAACCTCTCGGCCAGCCTGATGGGCGATTTCCTCACGCTGTTTGAAACCCTTGCCTTCACCAAGAAGGGCGAGGTCGAGATGGCCGGGCACAAGATCGACCTCTCCAGGGTCACCGCTGACCTGTTCATCCTCGGCGGGGTGACCGATCACATCACCCCGTGGAAGGCGACCTATCGCTCCACCCAGCTGTTTGGATCGAAGGACGTGACCTACGTGCTCTCGCAGAGCGGGCACATGCAGGCGATCCTCAATCCGCCCACCAATCCCAAGGCCAAGTATTTCATCCAGAAGAAGAAGGGCAAGCTGCCGCCGAGTGCGGACGAGTGGCTGGCCGGGGCCGAGGAGGTCAAGGGCAGCTGGTGGCCGCTGTGGATGGAATGGGTGCAGGCGCGCTCGGGTGCCAAGCGGCCGGCGCCGGTGAGCCTCGGCAATGCCCAATATCCGCCGCTTGAAGCCGCACCGGGACTCTACGTCGTCGAAGAAGTCTGATATGGCGCCGACGCGCGCCGGCGTGCGAGGGATAGGGCCGAGGCGTGCAAGAGCTTGGGGGCGCGCGCGCTATGGGATCGGCGCGCGCGCCCGACCCGCGCCCTCGCGCGCGGCAGAAAGGACGGAATTTGCATGGCCGATGCGATGGACGATGCGCTCGTCACCATGGAACAGGTGGGCGGGCGGACGCTACGGACTGCGGCATGGCGGCTCGACATGCCCTCCGATCACCTGCCGATCCTGTTCTTCAACGGGATCGGGGCCAATATCGAGGCGGTCGCCCCGCTTGCCGCGGCCCTGCCCGAGCGCGGCTTCATCATGTTCGACATGCCCGGCACCGGCGAATCGCCCGATCCAGTGATCCCCTATAACCCCTTCACCATGTGCTGGACCGCCGCCCAGCTGCTGGCGAAATACGGGCTGGATGAAGTCGATGTGATGGGCGTGTCCTGGGGCGGGGCGATGGCGCAGCACTTCGCGCTCCAGCACCCCGGACGCACCCGTCGGCTGATCCTCGCCGCCACCACCCCGGGGATGCTGATGGTGCCGGGCAACCCGGCGGCCTTCACCAAGATGGCCAATCCGCGCCGCTATATCGACCCCGAGTTCATGAACGAGCATTTCGCCACGCTCTATGGCGGGCTCGACAAGGACGGGGCCGAGCACCAGAAGGATCGCCATATCGGCCGGCTCAAGCCGCCAAGCCCGCGCGGCTATTTTTACCAGCTCCTGTGCATGATCGGCTGGACCAGCCTGCCCGCCCTGCCCTTTCTCGCCAAGCAAACGCTGATCATGATGGGCGAGGATGACCAGATCGTGCCGCTCATCAACGGCAAGATCTTGAAGGCGATGATCCCGCGCTCCGAGCTCGTCACCTTTGCCGGCGGCGGGCACCTGTTCCTGCTCACCCATGCCGATGAGAGCATCGCCGCGATCCGCGCCTTCCTCGATGCGCCCCAGACCGCGCGCGAAGCGGAGGGCATGGCCGCGGCCTAGGCGCGCAACGCTGGACAGGCTGCCGGGATTGCGACATTCTTGCGCCCGAGAGGGAGAGAAAGAATGGCGCAATATGATCTCATCATCCGCGGGGGCACGATTGTCGATGGCACGGGCGCCCCGGCCTTCACTGGCGATGTGGCGATCCGCGACGGGCTGATCGCCGCGGTCGGCGCGGTCACCGGCAGCGCGCGCGAGGAGATCGACGCCACCGGCAAGATCGTCACCCCCGGCTTTGTCGATATCCACACCCATTACGACGGCCAGGCGACCTGGGACCAGGAGATGGCGCCCTCGAGCTGGCACGGGGTCACCACCGTCATCATGGGCAATTGCGGGGTCGGCTTTGCTCCAGCCAAGCCCGATCGCCACGAATGGCTCATCAGCCTGATGGAGGGGGTGGAAGACATCCCCGGCACCGCGCTTGCCGAAGGGATCACCTGGGATTGGGAGACCTTCCCCGAATATCTCGACGCGCTGGAAAAGCTCCCCCGCACGGTCGATGTCGCCACCCACGTGCCCCACGGGGCGGTGCGTGCCTATGTGCTGGGCGATCGGGAGCGTCCTGGCGCGGTGCCCACCGAGGAAGACATCGCCGAGATGAGCCGCATCGTCGAGGAAGGCGTGCGCGCCGGGGCGCTCGGCTTTTCCACTTCGCGCACGGTGCTGCACAAGTCGGTCGATGGCGAGCTGGTGCCCGGCACCACCGCCACGCCCGAGGAGCTGATGGCGATCGGCCGGGCCATGGGCCGCGCGGTCGCCGGGGGCGGCCATGCGGTGTTCGAGATGGCAAGCGACCTCAAGCGCGAATGGAACGAGTTTGCCTGGATGGGCCGCTTGAGCCGCGAGGCGCGCATTCCCGTCACCTTTGCGGCGCTGCAATCGATCGCCAAGGAAATGCCGCTCGATGAACAGATCGCCCAGATGCGCGCCGAAAACGCCAAGGGCGCCCATATCGTCGCGCAGATCGCGCTGCGCGGCAACGGCATCATCATGGCCTGGCAGGGCACCGTCCACCCCTTCCGCTTCCGCCCGAGCTGGCAGAAGATCGCCGATCTGCCGTGGGAGGAACAGAAGGCCCACCTGCTCGATCCCGCCTTCAAGGCGCAGCTTCTGGCCGAGCCCAATGATTTCAGCAGCGCGCCAGCCGATATCGGCGGGGTGGTGATGGCCATCGCCATGGGCTGGAGCCTGCAATACGAGATGGATCCCGATTTCGATTACGAGCCGGGGCCGGAGGCAAGCATCAATGCCCGCGCCGCGGCCGCCGGCGTGGCCCCGCAGGAATATGCCTATGACCTTTTGTGCCGTGACGAGGGCCGGGGCTTCATCTATCTGCCGATCCTCAACTATGCCGATGGCAATCTCGATTTTCTCGTGCCGCTCCAGCACGCCAAGGACACGGTCAATTCGCTTTCGGATGGCGGGGCCCATTGCGGCACGATCTGCGATGCCGCCTCGCCCACCTTCATGCTCGAGCACTGGGTCAAGGGTCGCAGGCGCGGGGCGCGCATCGCGCTCGAACATGCGATCAGGCGCCAATGCCATGACACGGCGCGGCTCTATGGTCTCGAGGACCGCGGGGTGATCGCGCCGGGATATCTTGCCGATTGCAACGTGATCGACCTGGAACGCCTCAAGCTCGGCAAGCCCTGGCTCGCCTTCGATCTGCCCGCCGGCGGCAAGCGCCTGCTGCAGAAGGCCGAAGGCTATGTCGCCACGATCAAGAGCGGCGTCGTCACCTTCCGCGAAGGCAAATGGACGGGCGCAACGCCGGGCGGCCTCATCCGCGGGCCCCAGCGTGCGCAGTTGGCCGAGGCGGCCGAATAGGCCGCCCGCGCCGGGTCACACCCGCATCGGCATCAGCACATAGAGGGCGCGGGCCTGATCGTCCTCGCGGATCAGCGTCGGCGCCCCGGCGTCGGCGAGGTGGATCTCCACGCTCTCACCATCGATCTGGCCGAGAATGTCCTTGAGATAATTGGCATTAAAGCCGATCTCCATGGCCGGCGCGCGGTATTCGGCGGCCAGTTCCTCGGCCGCGGTGCCATTGTCGGGCGAGGTGACCGAGAGCGTCACCCGGTCATTGTCCAGCGCGATCTTGACCGCGCGGGTCTTTTCCGTTGCGATGGTGGCAACGCGATCGACCCCGGCGTAGAGCAGCTTGGGATCGACCTTGAGCAGCTTGTCATTGGCGGTGGGGATCACCCGGCTGTAATCGGGGAAGGTGCCATCGATCAGCTTGGAGGTGAGCACCACCCCGCCCTCGCCGCCGAGCGTGAAGCGGATCTTGCTGGCCGAAAGGTCAACAAGCACATTGCCGTCCATCGCTTCCTCGAGCAGCTTCCTGAGTTCGCCCACCGCCTTTCGCGGCACGATCACGTCGGGCATCCCGGCAGCGCCCTCGGGCCGCGGCAGGGTGAAGCGCGCAAGGCGGTGGCCATCGGTGGCCGCGGCCTTGAGCAGCGGCTCCTCCTCGTCGCTCACATGCAGGAAGATGCCGTTGAGGTAGTAGCGGGTCTCCTCGGTCGAGATGGCAAAGCGGGTGCGGTCGATGAGTTCGGCCAGCAGCCGCGCGGGCAATTCGAAGCTGGTCGGCAGATCGCCCTCGACGATCACCGGGAAATCATCGCGCGGCAAGGTCGGCAGCCTGAAGTTAGAGCGGCCCGCCTCGACCTCGAGCCAGTTGTCGAGAGTAGCAAGGCTGACCTGGCTGCCGTCGGGCAGCTTCCTCGCAATGTCGTGCAGCAGGTGGGCCGAAACGGTGATCGCCCCGGGCGCCGCGACCGCAGAAGCGGTCATCGTCTCGACCACCTGGAGATCAAGGTCGGTGGCCATCACCCGCACGCTGCCGCCGGCATCGGCATCGATCAGCACGTTGGACAGGATGGGAATGGTGTTGCGCCGCTCGACCACGGATTGAACATGGGAGAGACACCGCAGCAGCGTCGCGCGTTCGATCGTGGCCTTCATCGCTTGTCCCTATCGGTCCTCAAGACGCCAAGGCGGCAAAGGAATCGCCCCCAAGCGCCGGAAAGTCCGCAAAACCTTAGCGCCAGCAACAACAGGGGCAAGTTGGCGGCCGTGCCAGCAGCGACTCGGCTGGGGATAAGGGGGCGCGCAGCGACCTCGAGGGCCTAACCCACCATCGCCATGCCGCCGTTGACGTGCAAGGTCTCGCCGGTGACATAGGCAGCCTCGCGGCTGGCAAGATAGGCCACGGCCGCGCCGATCTCGGCCCCCTCGCCCATCCGGCCCATCGGGATGCGGGCGTTGATCGCGGCCTGCTGTTTCTCGTCGAGCGCAGCGGTCATCGCGGTGCGGATGAAGCCGGGGGCAACACAGTTGGCGGTGATCCCGCGGCTGGCGACTTCCTGGGCAAAGGCCTTCGTCATGCCGGTGAGGCCCGCTTTCGCCGCGCAGTAGTTCATCTGCCCGGGATTGCCGGTGGCCCCCACCACCGAGGTGATGTTGACGATCCGGCCGAAGCGCGCCTTCATCATCGGCTTTGCCGCGGCGCGCATCAGCCGAAAGGCGGCTTCGAGATTGATGCGGATCACCTGATCCCACTCCTCATCCTTCATCCTGAGGGCAAGGTTGTCGCGGGTGATCCCGGCATTGTTGACGAGGATCTCGATCGTCCCCAGCGTGTCGAGCATGGCCGGCACCAGTTCCTCGACCTGCTTGGGATCGCCCAGGTCGCAGGTGATCTCGACATGGCCATCATGGTCGTGGTGGGGATAGGCCTCGTTGAGCTCGTCGCGAAAGGCGCGCAGTTTGGCCGCGTTCGAGCCCGACAGCGCGAGGCGCGCCCCCTGCGCCGCAAGCGCATGGGCAATCGCCGAGCCGATCCCCCCGCTCGCGCCGGTGACCAGCGCGTTCATGCCCTTCAATGAAAACATCAGGCGATCTCCCTGGCAAAGGCCTCGAGGTCGGCCATGGCGACAAGGCTTCTGACTTCGGCCTCACCATCGATCCGGCTGACCATCGGCCCCAGCACCTTTGCCCCCAGCTCGACAAAGCTTTCCACCCCATCGGCGCGCATGGCAAGCACGCTTTCGCGCCAGCGCACACGGCCCGTCACCTGCGTGACCAGCAGCCCCGCCTCGGCCTCGGGATCGCTCACCGCGGCAGCGGTGACATTGGCATAGAGTGGCAGAGTGAAGGCCCCGGGCGGCGTCGCGCCGAGCGCCTCGGCCATGCGCGCTGCCGCCGGGGCCATCAGCGAGCAATGGAACGGCGCGGAGACATTGAGCATCATCGCGCGCCTGATCCCGTGCTCCTTGGCAAGCGCCACCGCGCGCTCGATCGCGCCCTTGTGGCCCGAGATTACCACCTGGGTGGGATCGTTGTCATTGGCAACCTCGCACACCTCGCCCTCGGCCGCGGCCTGGGCAAGCGCCTCGGCCTCGGCCAAGCCGGCGCCGAGCAGCACCGCCATCGCCCCCTCGCCCACCGGCACGGCTGCCTGCATCGCTTCGCCGCGCAGGCGCAGCAGCCGCGCGGTATCGGCAAGGCTGAAGGCCCCTACCGCGCAGAGCGCCGCATATTCGCCGAGCGAATGGCCGGCCACGCAATGGCCGTGCGCGGCAAGGGCAATGCCGAAATCCCGCTCGAGCACCCGCAGCGTGGCGATGGCATTGGCCATGATCGCCGGCTGGGCATTGGCGGTGAGGGTGAGCGCGTCCTCCGGCCCCTCGCGCATCAGCTGTGACAGTTTCTGCTTGAGGGCCTCGTCCACCTCCTCGAAGACCTCGCGCGCGGCGAGGCTCGCCGCGGCAAGTTCCGCCCCCATGCCAACCTTCTGGCTGCCCTGCCCCGGAAAGAGAAACGCGCGCATGTGCCGATCCCGCTCTTGTGTGATTTTGGCGCGCGCCGTTAGGCCCGCACGGGCGGGCTGGCAAGCCCGAAGGGCACCACGTGATTGGCCGCATTGTGCCCGATGAGCGCGCGGCCGAGATAGGCAATGCCCGCCCGGGCGCACCAGAAGCGCGCGATCTCCTCCTCGCTCTGCCCAAACTCCACATAATTCTCAGGCACATCGGTAATCGCGCCAAGCCTGAGGCCGGCAAGCCGCGGGAGCGTGGCGGCAAGGTGGAAGAACAGCCGGTCGATGGCATAGAGGTGTTCGGACACTTCCTCGACCATCAGCACATGGCCGGAAAGATCGGGCATCAGCGGCGTGCCGGTGAGCATGGCGAGGGTGATGAGGTTGAAGGCCGCCGCGGGCGTGGTGCCATCGAGGCTCGGCTCCACCCCGCTGGTATCGCCCTGAAGCCAGCGCAGCACCCGCCGGATCGCCTCGCGCCCGCCTTGGGACAGGGCGCTCACGGGCATGTGGCCATGCACGCTCTGACCGATCCCGGCGCGGTAGAGCGCGGCCAAGAGATAGCCGCAATCGGAAAAGCCGACATAGGTCTTGGCCCGTGCAGCCGCGTTCATCTGCGCCACCGCAGCCTCGGCAATGCGGTTCGAGCCATAGCCGCCCTTGGCAAACCACACGACATCGAAGGCAGGATCATTGGCGCAGTCGAGCAGCGCGGACAGGCGCAGCAGATCGTCCCCGGCAAAGTGCCCGGTGCGGGCATAGCACTGGTCGTGAAAGCTCACCTTGAGCCCCGGAAACTCGGCCGCGACCAGCGCCAGCAGTGCATCGCGGTGGGCGGGCGTGATCGGCGTGGCAGGGGCGCAGACAGCGATATTCGTCATGGACACGAGCCTAGGGCGCTTGTCAGTGCCGGTGCAAGCCCATATCCCTTGCCCCCATGGACCATGGGATCACCGCCGGGTCGCTTGCGGGGCGGCCCCTGTTCTTCTGCGGCATCGGCGGATCGGGGATGCTACCGCTGGCGCAGATCGCGCACGGATTGGGCCATCCCGTCGCCGGGTCCGATCGCAGCCGCGACCAGGGGCGCACGCCCGACAAGTTCGCCTGGCTCGAAGCCCATGGCTTTGCGCTCCATCCCCAGGACGGCAGCGGCATCACCTCGCCCGAGCAGGTGCTGATCGCCTCGGCCGCGATCGAGGAGAGCGTCCCCGAAGTCGCCCGCGCCAAGGCTCTGGGCTGCCTGCGCCTGAGCCGGGCCGAATTGCTCGCCAGCCTGTTCAACGCCGCCGATCATCGCATCGCGGTGGGGGGCACCTCGGGCAAATCCACCGTGACCGGGATGATCGCCTGGATCCTCAAGGAGAGCGGGCTCGATCCCACGGTGATGAACGGGGCGGTGATGAAGAACTTCGTCACCCCGGACAATCCCTATGCCAGCGCGCGGATCGGCGCGCCGGGCCTGTTTGTCAGCGAGGTGGATGAAAGCGACGGCTCAATCGCGCTTTACCGGCCCACCATCGCGGTGCTGCTCAATGTCAGCCTCGATCACAAGAGCATCGAGGAACTGCGTGTTCTGTTTGGCAATTTCGTGGCGGCAAGCCAGATCGCGGTGATCAATCTCGACAGCGAGGAGGCGGCCCATCTCGCCAACAAGGCGCGGCGCAAGGTGACCTTCGGGATCAGGGCGGCAAAGGCCGATATCGCAGTGGAGCCGGATTCGATCGACCAGAGCCCGCTCGGCATCCGCGCCGCGGTGCTCGACAACCGCCGGCGCGAGGCGTTCCCGCTGATCCTGCCGATGCCCGGGCTGCACAACCTTGCCAATGCACTGGCGGCGATCGCGGCGGCGAGCGCCGTCGGGATCGGGATCGACCGGGCGGTCTATACCCTGCGCGGCTTTTCCGGCCTTGCGCGCCGGTTCGACGTGATCGGCACCTCGCCCTCGGGGATCACGGTGATCGATGATTTCGGCCACAACCCGGAAAAATGCGCCGCCACGCTGCGCACGCTCAAGGCCAGCGAAGGACGGGTGATCGCCTTCTTCCAGCCCCATGGCTATGGCCCGCTGCGCCAGATGGGGCACGAACTTGCCGCCACCTTCGCGCGCGAGCTGGGGCCGGATGACATCACCATCATGTGCGATCCGGTCTATTTCGGCGGCACGGTCGATCGCAGCGAGGGCACGGCGCAGATCGTCGATCTGATCACCGCCGCGGGTGGCCATGCCGAACACATCCCCGAGCGCGACGCCTGCGCCGATCGTATCGTTGCGCTGGCGCGCCCGGGGGACAGGATCGTGGTGATGGGCGCGCGCGATGACACGCTGACGCAGTTTGCCCAAGCGCTGCTCGCCCGCCTGCCATGAGCCTTTATACCCGCGCGCGGCGCCATGCCTGGCGGATGATGGGCGTGCTCGCCGCCGGCGTGGTGCTGGTGGCGCTGGTTGATCGGCTCGCCGGCCATTCCACCCTCGCCTTTGCCGCGGCGATCGTGATGCTGCTCATCGCCAATGCGCCGATGCTCGGCTTCAACTGCCCCACCTGCGGCAAGAACGCCTTCTTCCGCGGCGTGCTGGTGGTGCCCTGGCCCAACCGGCGCTGCACGCGCTGCGGCAGCGATCTTGACGCACCCGCTCCCCAAAATCGCTGATGGAGCAAGGGCCTTGCGCGCATTAGCCTTGCGCCCATGCAGCCGCGTGATTTCAGCCTCGATACCCTGCTTGCCAATTGCGCCCAGCGCCACGGCCACCGCCTTGCCAGCGTGGATGGTGCCCAACGCCTGACCTATGCCGAGCTTGACTCCCGCGTTGCCAGCCTTGCCCGCTGGCTGCTCGCGCGCGGGATATCCCCCGGCGATCGGGTGGCGCTGCTGCTCACCGATGGGGCGCCGTTCCTCACCGTGCTGCTCGCCGCGGCGCGGATCGGGGCGATTGCGGTGCTCTTGAACTGGCGCCTCGCCCCGGGAGAGATCGCCTGGATCTGCGGCGATGCCCGCCCGGCGATGACCTTTGCCAACCCGCGCTTTGCCCACCTGCTGGCCCAGGCCGAGGCGGGCGAGGTGATTGCGGTTGACGAGCGGCACGATGCCGAGGGCCAGTTCGAGACCATCGTCACTCGCGGCGATGACACGGCAGGCTATCGCTATGACCTTGGCCTTGCGCTTGCCCCCGATCGGCCCGTCTATATGATGTACACGAGCGGCACCACCGGGCGGCCAAAGGGGTGCCTGCAAGCGGGCAGCGCGGTGGCGGCAAGCGCGCTCGGCTTTGCCCAGCACCGCCGCTTCACGCATGAGGAAGTGCTGCTCTCGGTCAACCCGCTGTTCCACGTGGTGGGGATGCAGCAGGTCGCGGCAATGCTCGCCTGCGGGGGCACCAGCGTCTTTGCCGGGCGCGATGATGACAGCGCAGGCATTCTCGATCTTCTCCACCGCGAAAGCTGCACCACCACCAGCGCCTTTCCCACCATCTGCTTTCCCTGGCGCGCCATGGATGCGGTGCGCGGCGGGCGCATGCCGCTCACCAACTACACCGGCGGGGCCGGGACCGGGCGCCCTGAGATGTATGAATTCATCGAGAAGGAATGGGATGCGCGGGTGGTGGGCGGCTATGGCCAGACCGAGATCTGCGGCTTTGCCACCTTCATCGACTATCCCGATATGCTCGAAGCGCCGCGCTCGATCGGCTGGACCCTGCCCCATGTCACCATGACCGTGCTCGATCCCGAGGGCCGGCACCTGCCCCCCGGGGAGGAGGGCGAGCTCGCCTTGCGCGGCCCCTCGGTGATGCTCGGCTACTGGAACAATCCCGAGGCGAGCGAAGCGGCGCTGGGCCACGGCTGGCTGCGCACCGGCGATCTCGGCACCATGGACGAACGCGGGCGCGGCTACCTTCTCGGCCGCGCCAAGGAGCTGATCAAGACCGGGGGCGAAAACGTCTATCCGGCCGAGGTCGATGCCGTCTTTGCCGCCATGCCCGAAGTGGCCGATGCCGGCTGTTGCGGCGTGCCCGACAAACAGTGGGGCGAGGCGGTCAAGGCCTTCGTGGTGCTCAAGCCCGGCATGAGCCTGACGCGCGAGGAGATCACCCGCCGGTTCAAGGGCCAGATCGCCGGCTACAAGCGCCCGCGCTATATCGAGTTTGTCGACAGCCTGCCGCGCGATCCGATCGGCAAGCTGCTGCGCCGCGAACTCGCTGCCCGGCCAGTCACGCCCGATCAGGCCGCCTGAGGCTGGTGCGCGCCGG
This sequence comes from Erythrobacter cryptus, assembly GCA_046297575.1. Classification (GTDB taxonomy): domain Bacteria; phylum Pseudomonadota; class Alphaproteobacteria; order Sphingomonadales; family Sphingomonadaceae; genus Erythrobacter; species Erythrobacter cryptus_A. The sequence goes on along the minus strand of JBKBHR010000002.1, from coordinate 151,278 downwards.
AACGGCTGCTCCACCCGATCCCGGCCTTGCAACTTGGTCACGGATTTGCAATCTGGCGGTCAGGAAGTGCTCTCCTCGTGCCGGGGGCGCGGCAGAGGATTACCACCCATCATGACAGGCTATGAGCTGACCAGACAAGCGCGGCTGACGCGGGCACGGCACTGGCTGCGCCGCATGCTCGGCCCCTGGGGCGTGTTCATCCAGGGCTTTGTCCAGCACCCGCGCATGGTCGCCTCGGTCATCCCGTCCTCGCGCTACACCATCGCCAGGATGCTGGCGCCGGTTGACTGGCAGGCCTGCCGGCTGTTCGTCGAATATGGCCCGGGCGTGGGCACCTTTTGCGGCCCGGTGCTCGAGCGGCTGCGGCGCGATGGCACGCTGATCGTGATCGACACCAACCCGCTGTTCATCGACTATCTGGCGCGCACCATCCGCGACAGCCGCTTCATCGCGGTGCACGGCTCGGCCGAGGAGGTCGAGGCGATCATCCGCGCCCACGGGCACGAACATGCCGATTACATCCTCTCGGGCCTGCCCTTTTCCAATCTGCCCGAAGCGGTGGGCCAGCGCATTCTTGCCGCCACGGCGCGGGCGCTGCGCCCGGGCGGCGCCTTCATGACCTACCAGTTCAGCCGGGTCGCGCGCGATCTGACCGCGCAGTTCTTCAGCAGGGTCGATGACGGGTTCGAGTGGCGCAACGTGCTGCCCTGCCGCCTCGCCTGGGGCTGGAAGGAACAAGTCTGACCTTTCGTGATCCTGCGCCACTGGTGGAGCCGCCGCGGTTGCTTTTCCTTCCCGGAAGCCCCGGCCCGCCCCCCTTTTTTCGCGAGCCGGGGGCCGCGCTGGCGTGAGCGCGGCTATCCCGAATTTGGGCGGCTTGCGCCGAGGATAGCCGGCCCGGCAATGGGCAGCCTCACGTTTCCCATTGCCGGACCGGTGCCACCCTGGGGCGTCAAGGCGCTTGGGTGATCACCAGCAAGGACTTTTCGTCCTCGCTCTTGCCGAGCTCCTCAACCAACTTCTGGCTGTATTCGCAAAAGCCATCGGGATCCTGGGCAAAGATCGCCAGCTCGCCGCCCATCATGATATGGTAGGCGCGCATCACCGCGTCCGCCTGGGAATTGGGCTTGCCTGCTTCTGCCCCTTCCAGCACGGGCTTCAAGGTTCGGAACATGGCCCGGATCATGAGGTCACGATCCTTTTCAAAGCCTTCGCAGCTGATCGCGGTGGCTTCCTGCTTGGCCAGCAACACAAGCCGCAGGAACAGGGGCTGCATGACGTCCCGTGCGGGCACCGCGGCCTCGAGTTCCTTGAGCGCATAGCTGTGCACGTGCATCCCCATGCGCGCGCTGACGGGAGTCTCGCTGCGGCGCACCAAAGTAGCCGTCTGTCCGGCGGCGTTCTGGGCCGCCACGTTCTGGCCGAACAAGAGGGTGCAGGCAGCGGTAAGCAAAAAGATCTTGCGAAGCATGTCTGATCTCCATGACGATTGTCTTACGCAGCGCAAGCGCGCTTGCAGCAATCGAGCCCAAGGCCATTACAGGCGTTCAAAGGAAGTGGCGCCGTTGTTATAATAGAACATGCAGCGCCACCTTTCGTAATTCACGGTCATGGGGCTTCTGCGGCTCTGCATGATCACGTCGATCCGCTTACCGTTATTGTGCGGTCTCACGCTCTCGATGAAAATGTTACGCAGCCCCCGGCGCTCACCCCGATCTCGGCAGACCTGGCGAGCCCGATCGGGATCGATACTGCTCCCCCAACCACCAAAGTCCCCTTCCCACGAGCCACCCGAGCCGCCAAAACCGGCCGAGGTTCCGAAGATCCGCTTCGTCCAGGAATAAGAGAAATAGCCGTTTTCGTAGCATTTGCGCTGGTTGGGCACGCAGGTGACGCCGTAAGCCGGGCTGAACGGCTCTCCATAATAGCCGATGTCCCAGTCCTGATCGTGCCTGTGTTTTTTGCCATGCTTGGAAGCAATCGCGATCCCCGCCCCGATGACTGCAAGGCCCGCAATCACAGCGGCGCTCGAATCGCTCTTTTCACCCTCCTCCGGTTGGCTGCGCCGTTCCTGCGCCACGGCATGCGGCGGCGCTGACGTCACTGTCAGGAGCGCAAGACCAGCGGCAAAACCCGTCAATCCTTTCATGTGGTTTTCTCCCCCTGCTGCGCAACAAACTCGCGTTGCGACCCTGTGATGTTATAGGCCAGAGGGAAGCGAAAGATATCCATGAATGACCCGTTGTTGGTCAAACTGGCGCCACGGCAATTGGAACCTTGGCAAGCACTCCAGCGAAGCAGAACTCTGGGGTGCAGCGCGCCCAAGCGCTTCAACAAACCCTGACGACCCCGAGCTGGACGAGGCGGTCGGCTACCGCGATCCAGCGACCAACCACACTGGCAAAGGTTTCCTTGATCCCCTCGATCGCGATCACCCGGTCGGTCACGACCAGCTTGCCACGGCCCCTTTCCTCGACCAGACCACAAGACTTGAGCCGCGCAACGCTGCGGCGCACAGTCTCAAACGGGAGCTCCAGCGCTCGCGAAGCGGCCCGCCGGGACATCGTCCCGCGCAGGTCGTCGGGGACCTGCATTCTCGGGCCGATCGCAGCAGCCAGCGAAGGCTGCCGCACCACCCTTTGGGCGGCGGCGAGCATGAGCACGTGCAGGACGGCCATGTCGACCGGACGCAGCCCGAAGATCGTCCTGATCTCCAGATTGATCTGGCTGAGACCATTCATGATCTCGAAGGCCGCACGCAGCGGGCTGGCCATGAGGACATCCTCGTCGAAGTGCAGCCGCTCGGACTTGCTCGGGCCTCCCATCGGGTGGATGATCTCCGTCTGACAAAGCGTGATCGCACCCCTGAGGCTGCCAGCGGGATTTTCGGCATGCAAGCAGCAAGGTGCACTGATCCGAAACGACAGCCCGCGGGCGGCTCGCCGCCGCCTGCGTGATCAGCGCGTCGCAGCTTCCAACGCCAACCTTCCGGCCTCTTCGCGCGCAAAGGCGCGCTGATAGGCAGGGCGCGCGGTCAGCCGCGCGCGGTAGTCCTTGAGCGTCTGCGGCACGCCGTCGTCCAGCCCAATGCTGTCAGCGAGGATCAGCGCGTAGCCGACGCAGATATCGGCCACGGTGAAGCGATCGGCGCACAGATATTCACGCCCCTCGAGGCGCTGTTCGACCTTGACGAGGCGCTTGTGGAACCACTTGGCGTAAGCCCGGCCCGCCTCTTCCAGCCCCTTGTCCTTCTCGAACAGGCAGAAGCGCATATAGACCGTCTGCGGGAAGGTGATCGTGGCATCGGCGTGATAGGTGAAGTCGCAATATTCGGCGTAATCCCTTGCGCCCGGGGCGATGGCGAGGTCGGTGTAGCCCTCGCGCGTCGCAAGGTAATGCGCGATGGCGCAGCTCTCGGTCATCTTCGTCTCGCCATCCACCAGCAGCGGCACCGTGCCGAGCGGGTTGAGCGCGAGATAGTCGGGCGCAAGATAGCGCGGCGGAAAGGGCAGGACGCGAAGGTCAATATCGACCCCGGCCTCCTCGGCCGCCCAGGTCGCGCGCAGGCCGCGCGAGCGGGCGCAGGTATAAAGGATAGGCTTGGTCATGGCGACCTTGCCTAATGCTTTTCGGCGCTGCCCACACCCAGCACTTTGTGCAAGGCAAAGGCGATGGCCGCGCCCAGCACCAGGCCGACCAGGGCCGAAAGCGCCGTCGCGGTGAGCCAGCCCAGCACTCCGCCCGCGGCGCCCGCGCCCGCGTGCACCCAGTGCTCGGCGGCGTGGATCGGGCCGTAGAGCCCGTCCCAGCCAAGCTTGTGGAGGCTGTCGACCACGATGTGCCCGCCGACCCAGAGCATGGCGATGGTGCCGATGATCGAGAGCACCGCGAGCAGCTGGGGCACGAAGCGCAGCAGGAAGCGCCCCGTGCCCTGTGCCGCGCTGCTGGTGCGGCGGGCAAGGGCAAGGCCGATATCGTCAAGCTTCACGATCAGCCCGACCGCGCCATAGACCGCCACCGTCACCACCACCGCCACCAGCGCCAGCACCGCGGCGCGCATCGCCAGGCTCTCGGCCGCGACCTCGGCAAGCGCGATCGCCATGATTTCTGCCGAAAGGATGAAATCGGTGCGGATCGCGCCCGCCACCCGCTGCTTTTCAAAGGCGACCGGATCGGCGATCTCGTCCTCGAGCGTTGCCCCATGCTTGGCAAAGCCGAGCTTTTCCATCACCTTTTCCGCGCCCTCATAGGCAAGGAAGGCACCGCCCACCAGCAGCAACCAGACGATCGCCTGAGGCAGGAATTCGGACAGGAGCAGCGCGGCGGGCAGCAGGATGATGAGCTTGTTCCTGAGGCTGCCCAGCGTGATCTTCCAGATGATCGGCAATTCGCGCGCCGGCGAAAGCCCCGTCACATAGCTTGGGGTGACCGCCGCATCATCGATCACCACCCCTGCGGTCTTGGTGCCGGCCTTGCCCGCGGCAGCCGCCACATCGTCGATCGAGGCCGAGGCCGCCTTGGCAATCACCGATATGTCGTCGAGCAATGCGACCAGTCCTGACGGCACGGCACCCCCCTTTTCTGCGAATCGTGTGGCCAAACCCGGCGCCTGCCCCGGCAGTTCCCGCGCGACAAGTCTTGCAATTTGCGCGCAAGGCTGTAAGGGGCCGCGCTTCGGCGGGGATGCGCCCCGGCGATGTGTCGAAGAAAGCCGGAGGGGCCCCGCGCGCCGCATGAGGTGCAGGCGCCGGATCAGCCAGCGATCGGCAGGGAAGTGAAAGGACGCAAGGATGGCGCTCTACGAGCACGTCTTTCTTGCGCGTCAGGACTTGAGCCAGGCTCAGGTTGACGCGCTGGCGGCGCAAGCCACCGAAATCATCGAAGCCAACAACGGCAAGGTCACCAAGATCGAGACCTGGGGTCTGAAGTCGCTCGCCTACAAGATCGCGCGCAACCGCAAGGCCCATTTCGTGCTGCTCAATATCGATGCCCCCGGCAGCGTGGTGGCCGAGCTCGAGCGCCAGACCCGCATCAACGAGGACATCATCCGCTACATGACCGTGCGGGTCGATGCCCATGAGGAAGGCCCCTCGGTGATGATGCGCAAGAACGAACGCGAGCGCAAGCGCCGCGAAACCCGTGAGGAGCGTGACTGATGGCCCGCCCGTTTTTCCGTCGTCGCAAGTCCTGCCCCTTCGCGGCCAAGGATGCGCCCAAGATCGATTACAAGGATGTGCGCCTGCTCCAGGGCTTCATGTCCGAGCGCGGCAAGATCGTGCCCTCGCGCATCACCGCGGTTTCGGCCAAGAAGCAGCGCGAACTCGCCCAGGCGATCAAGCGCGCGCGTCATCTCGGCCTTTTGCCCTACATCGTGAAGTAAGAGGGGACAGTCATGGAAATCATTCTCCTCGAACGGATCGAAAAGCTCGGCACCATCGGCGATGTGGTGACGGTGAAGGACGGCTATGCCCGCAACTTCCTGCTGCCGCAGAAGAAGGCGCTGCGCGCCAATGAGGCCAACCGCAAGATCTTCGAAGCCAACCGTGAGCGGCTCGAGAAGGAAAATGCCGAACGCCGCGCGGCGGCCGAAAAGCTCGGCGAAAAGGTCGAAGGCGCCGAGGTGGTGCTGATCCGCGCCGCCTCCAACGCCGGCCAGCTCTACGGCTCGGTCAGCGTGCGCGACATCGTTGCCGGCCTGGCCGAACTCGGCCACACGGTGGACAAGCGCATGGTAATCATGGGCGCGCCGATCAAGACCATCGGGATGCACAATGTCACCATCGCCCTGCACCCCGAGGTGCGGGTGACGGTCAAGGCCAATGTCGCCCGCTCGGACGACGAGGCCAAGCTGCAGAGCGAAGGCGTGGACGTGCTCGCCCAGATGTTCGCCGACGAGCAGCGCGCGATCGAGGAACAGGCCGAGGCGACCCGCATCGACACCAGCCTCGAGCCGGGCGAGATCCCGGCCGAGCTGCGCGAGGGCGGCGAAGAAGCCTGATCCTTTCGGCCCCACGGCCAGCACACACGGCAGGGCGCGAAGGTCGGATGCGATCTTCGCGCCCTTGTTGCAATCACCGTCCGGCTGCGCCACGGCCTTGCCACACAAGCATAACAACAAGGGAGCAGAACATCTGCCATGGTCGACATCCCCGCCATTCTCGCCCAGCTTCAGGAGCATTATGACGAAGCCGTGCGCAACCTGCGCGAGGACGTGATCGCCTTCGGGCGCGATGGCACCCTGCCCCCGCCAAGCCGGCGCGAGGATGGCTCCTATGCCTATCCCCAGATCACCCTGCATTATGGCGGGATCGGCGCGCCGCGCGATCGCAGCCGCGCCTTCGGGCGGCTCGAGGCGCCCGGCACCTATGCCACCACCATCACCCGGCCCGACCGCTTTGCCGCCTATCTGACCGAGCAGCTCGAGCTGATCGCCGCCGAATATGAGATCGAGGTTACGGTCGAGCGCTCGCGCCAGGAGATCCCCTTTCCCTATGTCCTCGACGGCGAGGCCGGGGCGGCGATGGTGGGGGTGGCCCCGCAGGAGATCGCGGCGCATTTTCCCTCGACCGACCTTGCCCTCATTGGCGATGAACTTGCCGACGGGATCGAGCTTGATGGCGATCACCCCATGCCGCTCTCGCTGTTCGATGGGCTGCGCACCGATTATTCGCTGGCCCGGCTCAAGCATTACACCGGCAGCGAGGTGGCCGATTTTCAGGACTTCATCCTGTTCACCAACTATCACCGCTATGTCGATGAATTCGTGAACTGGGGCGCGCAGCAAATCGGCAAGGATGGCTATGAAGCGCTGACCGGCGCGGCCGGGCTCGACATCCGCGCGCCCACGCCCCACGCGCAGGACCAGCTCAATGACACCGCCTGGCGCCGCCACCAGATGCCCGCCTATCACCTCATTCGCAAGGATGGGCGCGGGATCACCCTCGTCAACATCGGCGTCGGCCCCTCCAATGCCAAGACCATCTGCGATCACCTTGCGGTGCTGCGGCCCCATGCCTGGATGATGATCGGCCATTGCGGCGGGCTTCGTTCCACCCAGAAGATCGGCGACTTCGTGCTCGCCCACGCCTATTTGCGCGATGATCACGTGCTCGATGCGGTGCTCCCGCCCGAAGTGCCGATCCCGCCGATCGCCGAGGTGCAGCAGGCGATGGCCGCGGCGGCCGAGCAGGTCTCGGGCGTTCAGGGCGCCAACCTCAAGCAGCGGATGCGCACTGGCACGGTGGTGACCACCGATGATCGCAACTGGGAGCTGCGCTATTCCTCCTCGGCGCGGCGCTTCTCGCAGAGCCGCGCGATCGCGATCGACATGGAAAGCGCCACCATCGCCGCCCAGGGCTATCGCTTCCGCGTGCCCTATGGCACGCTGCTGTGCGTCTCGGACAAGCCGCTCCACGGCGAGATCAAGCTGCCGGGGCAGGCCAACAAGTTCTACGAGGAAGCGATCGCGGCGCACTTGCAAATGGGGATCGTCGCGGTCTCGCGCCTGCGCGACGAGGGCGACCGGATGCATTCGCGGAAATTGCGCGCCTTCAACGAGCCGCCCTTCCGCTGAGCCGCGGTGGCGGCGGGTCGGATGGCAGCCCCGCGCGGGGCTGCGCTGAGGGCCCTACTTGCCGAACACCAGTTCAGCGGCGTTGCTGATGGTGTTCTCGAAGCGCCGGACGCTGCTCAGGAACACGGCCGCGGGAATGCCATCGCCGGTCACCACGTCCCAGGTGAACACCGGATCGCCCTCGTCATCGAGCGAGGCAGAGGCATAGCGATACTTGGCGGCGAAATCCGATACGGCCCGCGCCGTCCACGGTTCCTCGCGGTCAAACGCGGTGCGAAACTGCACCGAATCGCAGCCCTTGTGCGTGTTCTTGTCGCAGCCATAGAACAGCATCGTCACCCGGTAACCCTCGCCCCGGAAGCGGATCAGCGGATCGCCCAGATCGTCCTTGTCGAGCGTGGTCTCGTAGCCCGCACCCTTGAGCACCGCGACCAGCCCCTCGGGCTGGGCTGCGCTCACCATGCCGCGCTGCGTCTGCGCGGCAGCGGGCATGGCAAGAACGCCGCACAGCGCGAGGCCCGATGCAAGCGCCAGCGCACCGCGCGCTGCATTGATACGTGATCCCATGGTCTTCCCCCCCAATCGCGTGTCCGACTCGCTTCTATCCCTCCACCGGGCAGCGGTCCACCTCTATCCCTTGCCCTTGGTCTTGGTCTTGCCGCCCGCGGCATTGGCAACGATGAAATCGATGATCTGCCCTGCCACGTCCTTGCCGGTGGCGCTTTCGATGCCTTCAAGCCCCGGCGAGGAATTGACCTCCATGATCACGGGGCCGTGATTGCTCCTCAGCATGTCCACCCCGCACACGTTGAGGCCCATGCGCCGCGCCGCGCGCACCGCGGTCGAGCGTTCCTCGGGGGTGATCCGGATCACCTCGGCCGCGCCCCCGCGGTGGAGGTTGGAGCGGAACTCGGTCGGCGCGCCGGTGCGCTTCATCGCCGCAACCACCTTGCCCCCCACCACCAGCGCGCGGATATCGGTGCCGCCGGCTTCCTTGATGAACTCCTGCACCAGGATGTTGACGTTCGCGCCGCGGAAGGCCTCGATCACCGACTTGGCGCTCGACATGGTCTCGGCCAGCACCACGCCGATGCCCTGCGTGCCCTCGATCAGCTTGATCACCACCGGCGGCCCCTTGACCGCGCGGATGATCTCCTCGGCGGCCTTGGGATCATTGGCATAGGCGGTCAGCGGCAGGCCGAGCCCGTGCTTGGCGAAGATCTGCAGCGCGCGCAGCTTGTCGCGGCTGCGGCCGATTGCAACGCTCTCGTTGAGCGGCCAGATGCCCGCCATCTCGAACTGCCTGAGGATGGCGAGGCCGTAATTGGTGATCGAGGCGCCGATGCGCGGGATCACCGCGTCATAGGCGGCGATCGGCTCTCCATTGTAATAGACCTCGGGCCGATGGCTGGCGATGTGCACGGTGCAACGCAGGGTGTTGAGGATGTCGAGGCTGTGGCCCCGCGCCTCGGCTGCCTCCTTGAGGCGCCGGTGCGAATAGAGGTTGGCGTTGCGCGCCAGCATCGCGATCTTCATCTGTGGTCATCCCTCGCCGGCGCTCTAGCCGCGGCCCGGCCCCATATCCGCAATCCCTGCGGATTGCAGCCACGAATGGCCGCTATCCACCACCGCCCGCCGCCTGAGCGCGGTGCGGCCGATCAGCATCGGGAACTGCATCTGGGAACGATCCGCCAGGCTGATTTCCGCCCGGAAGGTGAGGCTACCGATCGTGAGCGGCGTCTTGATGACAAAGCGGCGCTGGGTCTCGCCATTGGAACTGGTGACCCCGCGCAGATCGACATGGATCGCCTCGCAGAAATGGCGCACCCCACCCCAATCGACCGCAAAGCGCACGAACCTCGCGCCCTTGCGGGTGAAATCCTCGAGCACATGGGCATGGAGCGAGGAGGTGCGCGCGCCAGTATCGATCTTGGCCGGAATGCCATGAAGGCCAAGCTCGGGCAGGCTCACCAGCTCGCGCCAGCCCACCACGATGAGGGGCTTGGTTATCGATGGGCCGGGCGCCTTCAAGGCAGGATCGCCAACCCGTCCCCACCCTCGCCCGCCTTGAGCCGCCGCAGCACCTTGCCGCTGGCATAGTCCACCTCGGCGATGGTGCTGGTGCCGGTTTCGGCGACATAGATGCGGCTGCCATCGGGCGACCACAGGATCGTCACCTGAAAGCGCGCCTCGGCCTCATCGGGCGGAGAGACCACGATGGTGCGGATCACGCGCGCGGTGGAGGTGTCGATCACGCTGAGGCTGGCGTCCTGAAGGTTGGACGAGATCGCAACATCGCCCTGCGGGCGCAGCGCGATGCGCAAGGGAAAGCGCCCGGTGGCGATGGTCTTGCGCACCTCGAGCGTTTCTGGATCGAGGGCAAAGGCCTGGTTCGATCCGCGCGCCGAGACCCACAGGGTCCTGCCATCGCCCGACAAGGCAATGCCTTCAGGCTCCTCGCCCACTGTCACCGAGCGCGGCGCCACGCCCGGCGCCAAGGCCACCCGGGTAACGGTGCGCGAGCCCAAGTCGGTCGTCCAGGCGGCGCTTTCATCGCCCGCGACCGCGATCATGTGGCTGCCCAGCTTTCCGGTTGCAAATTCCTCGAGCCGCGGCGCGCCCGAGAGCGGTGCACTGATGCGAAACAGCGCGCGGCGCCCCTCGGCGGTGACATAGATCGCGCCTGACGGATGCCAGACGATCCCATGCGGGCGCGCGTTCTCCTCCAGATCGATGCTGGCAACCTTTGCAAGATCGGCGGTGCGGAAGATGTCCACGCTTGTCCCGCCATAGCAGGCAAGCGCGACATGCTGGCCATCGGGCGCGGTGGCAAGCTCGTGCGGATTGGCGCAGCTGGGCACCCGCAGCACCTCCGCGCCGCTGGCAAGATCGAGCCTCGAGAGCATATTGCCGCGCTTGGCGGCGACGAACAGCGCGCCCTCAGACGTTGCTGCGGCGGCAGGAATGCTGGCGGCAAGCACCGCCAGCATCGCTGCGACGAGGCTGTGCAAAGGCCGCATCACCACCCCGCCTTTTCGCCCTTGTTCTGCTTTTCCAGCCACTTCATCAGCGGGGCGAAATATTCCATCATCGCCTTGCCGCTCATCTGCCGGGTGCCGGTGAAGGCTTCGAGCGCATCGGGCCAGGGCCGCGAGGCGCCCATTTCCAGCATCGCGTTGAGCTTCGCGCCCACCTCCTTGTTGCCAAAGAAGGAGCAGCGGTGGAGCGGCCCCTTCCACCCGGCAATATCGCAGGCCGCCTTGTAGAACTGGAACTGCAGCAGCCGGGCAAGGAAATAGCGGGTATAGGGCACGTTGCCGGGAATGTGATACTTGGCGCCCGCGTCAAACCCATCCGCCGGACGCTCAACCGGCGGGACGATCCCCTGATACTGGCGCCGCATCCGCGTCCAGGCGGTGTTGGTCTCCTCCTCGGGGATCGAGCCGTCGAACAGACCCCAGCGATAGCGGTCGATCAGGAGGCCGAAGGGCAGGAAGGCTACCTTGTCCATCGCCTGGCGCAGCAACAGGCCGATATCCTTGTCGGCGCTCGGCACGTCCTTGGGATCAAGCAGGCCAATCTGCACCAGATATTCGGGCGTGATCGAGAGCGCGATCATGTCGCCGATCGCCTCGTGAAAGCCGTCATTGGCGCCATTCAGATAAAGCAGATCCTGCTTGTTGTAGGCGCGCTGGTAGTAATTGTGGCCGAGCTCGTGGTGGATGGTGATGAAATCATCGGCATTGGGCTTGATGCACATCTTGATGCGCAGGTCATCGACATTGTCGATATCCCAGGCCGAGGCATGGCAGATCACTTCGCGGTCGGCCGGCTTGACGAACTGGCTGCGCTCCCAGAAGGTCTCGGGCAAGGGCGCAAAGCCGAGCGAGGAGAAGAACTGCTCACCGATCTTGACCATGCCGATCGGATCGAGGTTCTTCTTCGTGATGAGGTCGGTAAGGTCATAGCCGATATCGCCCGCGCCCGGGGGGGCGACCAGCGGATAGATATTGCCCCATTCCTGCGCCCACATATTGCCGAGCAGATCGGCGCGGATCGGGCCGGTGCGCGGCTGCACCGCATCGCCATACTTCTCGTTGAGCTTGCGCCGCACATAGGTGTGGAGCGCGATGTAGAGCGGCCTGACCTCCTGCCACATGCGCTCGGTCTCGGCGGCGAATTGCTCGGGCGGCATGTCATAGCCCGAACGCCACATCGCCCCGAGGTCGGCAAAGCCGAGCGCGCGCGCACCCTCGTTGGCGAGCGCGGTCATGCGGGCATAGTCCTGCCGCATCGGCGCGCCGACATTGTCGTGCCAGCTCACCCACATTTCCTTGAGTTCGTCGGGCGAACGCGCGAGATTGCCCATCTCCGCCTCGATGTCCGAGCCGTTGATCGGCTGGCCGCCAAGCGTGCCGCGGCCGCGCCCATAGGCCGAGTTGAGCCGGGTGGCGATGGCGTTGAGTTCCTCGGCCGCACCCGGGCGGGATGGCGCAGGCAGCGAGATGCCGATGCGCAGCATGTCGAGCTTGCGGCGCGTTTCGGCATCGAGATCGGCAAGTCCGGCATAGCGCGCCGCCTCGTTGGCATAGGCGACCTGGCGCTTGGTCAGCTCGGCGCCGTATTGTGCCGCCAGCGTGTCGGTGTCGAAATTGATGTAGGTGGCATTGAGCCAACTCACCCGGCCATAGTCGACGAGGAAGGGGGCAAGCTCGGCCTCGACCCGGGCCACGAAGGCGCGCGCATCGGCAGCGGTGGGGGCACCAGCTTCGGCCGTGGCCGCAGCCGTGGTGGTGGAGGCAGGCGCGGCGTCATCCTCGGCGGCGAGCGGCGCAGCCGCGGCGATGGCGAGCGCGGCGACAGCGCCGCGCAGAACATGGGCGGTAATGGTCATCGGATGGGTTTCCCGAAATTGATCGTGGGACTGCCCGGCGGTGTGAACCGCCCGGCGGCGGGAATCAAGCCGTGAGGAAGGCAAGGATCCCCTCGCCCAGCTCGGGCCGGGTGGCGCTGTCGAGGTGGCCGCCGGGGATTTCCTGATAGCGCGCGCGCGGCAGCAGGCGTGCAAGCTCCGGGGCCGAGCCATTGTCCTCGTCGCGCGCGCCGCAGATCACCAGCGTCTCCACCTCCACCGCGGCCAGGCTGGCCGGATCGAGATTGGTGAAGGTGTCGAGCAACAGCCGTGCCGCCACCCGATCAACCCCCTGGGATTTGAGGAACTGGCGCGAAAGCCAGGCCGGATCGTCGCGGGTGATGGTGTCGAACTCATCGATCACCCGGCGGAAAAAGGCCCCGCGCCGCTGCCAGTCGGCAAGGCCGGAAATCCCCATCCCCGCCAGCACCAGACGCCGCGGGGCAAAGACGCCGCTGGCACAGCCATGAGCCGCGGTGCGCGCGCCGAGCGAGAAGCCGACCAGATCATAGCCTTCCTCCTCGAGGGCGAGGTGCGCGATCAGTGCGGCGACATCGCGCACCAGCACGCTCGGTGGATAGGCCGCCGGATCGTGCGGCGCCGCGCTGTGCCGGTGCGCGCGAAAATCGAGCATCACCACCCGCATGCCGGCCCCGGCAAGGCGCGCGGCATGGCCCCACTTGATCCAGTTCATCTCGGCCGAGGAAAACAGGCCGTGCAGCAGGATTGCCGTGCGCCCCCCGGTCCCGGCACTGTGATAGGCCAGGCGGGTGCCATCGAAACTGTCGAACATGTGCGTGGTGATGCTCATGGCCCGCCTGCTAGCGTGCCGCAGACGCGAGTGCCAGCGGGATTGAAAACAATAAGCATGCTTATTATAAGCCCACGCATGAGCATCGCCACCGGCTATCGCCTTGCCGACAATTCGCGCCAGCTGCGCCGCCTGTTTGACGAGCGGGTCCGCTCGCTCGGGCTCACCGGGCCGCAGGCGCGGCTGCTCCTTGCCCTGGCCCGCAATCCTGACTGCAACCAGGCCTTCTATGCCGAGCGGCTCGAGATCGAGCCGATCACGCTCACCCGCATCTGCGACCGGCTCGAGGATGCCGGCTGGGTCGAGCGCCGCGCTGCACCGGCAGACCGGCGCGCGCGCATCCTGCACCTTACCGACAAGAGCCGCGGCATCGTCGCCCGCCTTGAGCAGACGGTCGAAACCCTGTCCGAGGACATGCTCGCCGGCTTTGACGACAAGGAGCGCGCGCTGTTTGCCGCCATGCTCGCACGGATTGCCGAGAATCTCGCCGTCGCGCGCCAGCCCGAGGCCGCCCATGGCTGAGGCCGATCCCCTGCGCCCTGCCCCGGAGACGGGCGAAGCCAGCGCGCCCGCGCCTGCGCCCGCGGCCCCTGCCGGGCTGTCCCCTGCTGCCGCACCGCGGGGCCGGTGGCGGCGCTGGGCGGTGATGCTGGCGGTGCCGCTGGTGCTGGTGATCGCCGCGCTTGCCTATTGGCAAAGCCTTGCCGGGCAGGTCTCGACCGACAATGCCTATGTCAAACAGGACCTTGTCTCGGTCAGCGCCGAGGTCGGCGGCAGGATCGTCGAGGTCGCGGTGGCCGAGGGCGAGGATGTCGCCGCGGGCGACCTCTTGTTCCGCATCGATCCCGAGCCCTATCGCAACCAGCTGGCCGAGGCCGATGCCGCGATCGCCGCGGCCGAGGCCAATCTCGTCGTGCTCAGCAATGATGCCGATCTGACCGGCACCGAGATTTCCGCGGCGCGCAAGGATGTCGCCTTTGCCGAGGCACGGTTCGAGCGGGTGCGCGCGCTGCGCGAGAAGGGCTTTGCCACCAAGGCCGATTACGAGGCGGCCGAACAGGCGGTGCTCCAGGCGCGCGAGGCCGTGGCCCGGGCGCAGGATCGCCAGCGCGAGGCCCGCGCGCGGCTGGCGACGGGATCGGCGGTGCCCGGGATCAACCCCCAGCTTGCCGCCGCCCGGGCGCGCCGGGCCAGCGCCGAACTGGCGCTGCGCCGCACCGAGGTGCGCGCGCCCGCCGCGGGCCGGATCGCCGAGGCCGATCGGCTCCAGTTGGGCCAGCAGGTGGTGCCCAACCTGCCGGTGCTCACCCTGGTGCGCGCCGGATCGGCCTATATCGAGGCCAATTTCAAGGAGACCGACCTTGCCGACATGGCGGTGGGCCAACCGGCCGAGATACGCATCGATGCCTACCCCGGCGTGGTGCTCAAGGGCCGGGTCGCGAGCATCGGCGCGGGCACGGGGGCGGAGTTTTCGGTGCTCCCGGCGCAGAACGCCACTGGCAATTGGGTCAAGGTCACCCAGCGCGTGCCGGTGCGCATCGCGCTCGAGGGGCAAAGCCCGCGCCGCCTGATCGCGGGTCTTTCGTGCGAGGTGACGGTCTTCACCGATCGCCGCCGGCGCGGCTGAAATGGCCAGCGCGGCGGCCAATCCGTCCGCGGTCGGGCCGAGCGCGCCCTCGCACCGCCCCGACCGGGCCGAGCTTGAAAGCCGCAACTATCCGCTGATGATCATCGGGGTGATGGCAGCATCGCTGTTGCAGATCCTCGATACCACCATCGCCAATGTCGCCCTGCCGCACATGCAATCCTCGCTGGGGGCGACGGTCGAGACCATCACCTGGGTGCTCACCAGCTACATCATCGCTTCGGCCGTGGCGCTCCCGATCACCGGCTGGCTCGCGGACCGCATCGGCGCGCGGGAGTTGTTCATCGGTTCGGTGGCGGGCTTCATCATCGCCTCGGGCCTTTGCGGCCTTGCCCAGAACCTCGAGGAAATGGTGATCTTCCGCGCGCTGCAGGGCATCGCCGGGGCATTCATCGCCCCCCTCAGCCAGTCCTTCATGCTCGATACCACCCGCCCCTCGCGCCACCCGCAAGTGATGGCGCTTTGGGGCATGGGGATCATGATCGGCCCGATCCTCGGGCCGATCCTCGGCGGCTGGCTCACCGAAACCGCCAATTGGCGCTGGGTGTTCTTCGTCAACCTGCCGGTGGGGCTGGCGGCGCTGGCCATCCTCGTCTTCTGCCTGCCAACCCGACCGCGCCGCACCCGGCGATTCGACCTTGCCGGCTTCCTGCTGCTGGCGCTGGCGCTGGCGGCTTTCCAGCTTATGCTCGATCGCGGGCAGCAGCGCGACTGGCTCGCCTCGAAAGAGATCTGGGCCTATCTGCTCATCACCCTTTCGGCGACCTGGATGGTGGTGGTGCACTTTGCCACGGCCCGCAGCCCCCTGTTCGAACGCGCGCTGTTTGCCGATCGCAACTTTGCCCTGGCGCTCGCCTTCATGGTGGTGATCGGGATCGTGATGTTCGCGGTCATGGCCCTGCTTCCGCCGATGTTGCAGAACCTGCTTGGCTATGGCGTGATCGACACCGGGCTGGTGCTGATGCCGCGGGGGGTGGGGATCCTCGTCTCGATGCAGATATCCGGGCTGCTGATGCGCCGCGGGATCGACGCGCGCCCGGTGGTGGCCAGCGGCTTTCTCATCAGCGCATTCTCCCTGTGGCAGATGGCGCATTGGTCGCTCGCGGTCGATGCGCGCCACATCATCATCAGCGGTCTCATCCAGGGGCTGGGAATGGGCCTCGTCTTCATCCCGCTCCAGGTCAGCGCCTTTGCCACGCTCAGCCCAGCCCTTCGCACCGACGGATCGAGCCTGCTCAACCTGTTCCGTTCGCTCGGGGCCTCGGCGGGGATCGCGTGGATGACGGTGCTGCTGGCGCGCAACCTCCAGGTCGCCCACGGCGATCTTGCCACCCACGTGACCGCGGCCACGGGAAGCGTCATCGATTTTTCCACCACCGATCGTTTCCAGGCGCTCGGCGATGCGGGAATGGCGCTGATTGATGCCGAAGTGAACCGCCAGGCGGCTATGATCGCCTATATTGATGATTATTGGCTGATGATGTGGATCACCCTTGCCGCTGCCCCGCTGGCGCTGCTGATGCGCCGCAACCGCGCGCCGACAGGGCCGGTGGCGCTGAGCGAATAGGCCTACCAGTAATCCTGCATGATCGCGCCTGCCCATTCCGGCTCGCGCAGCGCCCCGCGCGGGGCAAAGCCCTGCATCACCGGCTTGATATCGAGCACCGGGGTGCCATCGACCGCATCAAGCCCGCGCAGCCGCAGGGTGAGGCCGTCAACCCCGAGGATCTCGCAGGTCGTCAACCCGAGGCGGTTGGGTCGGTTCTTGCCGCGCTGTGCAAAGATCCCGACCCGCGGCCAGTCCGCGCGCCCGCGCGGATGGCGCGCGCCGGTCTCGATCTTCGCCTCGGGCACGCGGTCGAACAGGAAGATCACCTCGCAATGGCTGAAATCGCCGAGCCCGGCGAGGGCATCGGGGGTAAAGCGCCTGGGATCGAGCACAATCGCCGCCTCAACCGCGCCCCAATTGTCATCGATCACCTGCGCACGCCCGCCCACGACATGGCCGATCGGATGGAGCGTGATCGCGCCCCCCGCCTCAGCGGAAGAAGCACTGGGTTCCAGCATAGAGCATCTCCACCGCATCATCCTTGATGAAGCCCCCGATCTTCTCGCCCAGCGCAAACTCCTCGCCGAGCGTGCTGCCGGCGATCGGGGCAAAGCCCGGGGCGGCCTGCGCAACCGCGCGCGGGCTGGCGAGCGCCACCTTGCTGCCGGAAAGGCGCAGCGCGCCGCGGCCCGGCGCATCGCCATCCTGCGGCTGGTGCCAGTTCCAGCCCACCAGCCGCCCTTCCTGGAAATGGGCGGTGAGCCCGCCGGGAAAATCGGTGAAGGTGATCGGCCCTGCCGGGCAATCGGGATTGGCGCCGCTGCGCATCGCCGGGCCGAGCACGCGGGCCAGCGCGGCCTCGACCTCCTTCTGCCCGGCGGCGAAATAGAAGGCTTCTGCCCCGGCGCTCAGGCCCTCGCCGCGCAGTTCGACCACATTGGCGGCAAGCGCCTCGCCCGCCGCCGCGCCCTCTGCGCGCTCGGCCGGGCTCGGCACTTCGCCGCCGTCGCAGCCCGCTGCGAGCAGCAAGGCCGCCAGCACAGCCAGCCCCGCGCGCATTGCACCTAACCCTTCTTCAGGTGCCGGCGGCCGAGCAGTTCGGCAATCTGCACCGCGTTCAGGGCCGCGCCTTTCCTGAGGTTGTCCGAGACCACCCACATCGACAGGCCATTCTCCACCGTCGGATCCTCGCGCACACGGCTGACGAAGGTCGCCGCATCGCCAACGCATTCGATCGGGGTGACGTAACCACCATCCTCGCGCTTGTCGATCAGCATCACGCCCGGCGCCTCGCGCAGGATATCCTGCGCCTCGGCCGCGCTGATCTCCTTCTCGAACTCGATATTGACCGCTTCGGAATGGCCGACGAACACCGGCACCCGCACGCAGGTAGCGGTGAGCTTGATCGCGGGGTCGAGGATCTTCTTGGTCTCAACCACCATCTTCCATTCCTCCTTGGTCGAACCATCCTCGAGGAACACGTCGATATGGGGGATGACGTTGAAGGCGATCTGTTTGGTGAACTTGGCGGGCTCGACCGGATCGCCAACGAAGATCGCGCGGCTTTGGGCGAACAGCTCGTCCATCCCCGCCTTGCCCGCGCCGGAAGTGGACTGGTAAGTCGCCACCACCACCCGCTTGATCCGGGCGACATCGTGGAGCGGCTTCAAGGCCACCACCAGCTGCGCGGTCGAGCAATTGGGATTGGCGATGATGTTGCGCTTCCTGTAGTCGTCGATCGCATCCGGGTTCACCTCGGGCACGATCAGCGGCACATCGGGGTCCATGCGGTAGAGCGAGGAATTGTCGATCACCACGCAGCCCGCCGCGGCGGCCCTGGGGGCATAGTGCTTGGCTGGGCCGGAACCGGCGGCAAACAGGGCGATGTCCCAGCCGGCAAAGTCGAAATGCTCGATGTTCTTGCACTTGAGCATTCGCCCGGTATCGCCGAACTCGATCTCGGTCCCGGTCGAGCGCGGCGAGGCAACCGCGGCCACCTCGTCGCAGGGAAATTCGCGCTCGGCCAGCACCTGCATCATCTCGCGCCCGACATTGCCGGTCGCGCCGACCACTGCCACCCGATAACCCACCTGGCATTCTCCTTCTGTCTCGCGTGGGCGCCATAGCGCGCGCGCGGCCAAGCGCAACGGCTATCCGCAAAGGCTGCAGACCTATTCGGCGGGCGGCGTCACCCCGTGGGCGGCAAGGAAGCGGAAGATGCTGTTCCACAGGTGCGGGCCCACCATCGGCCCGCCGACACGATGGGTGTAGCCGGGATAGAGCATCATCTCGAAGGGGCGGTTGGCCTCCTGCATCACGCTGATGAGCTCGCTGCTGTGCTCGAACACCACATTGTCATCGGCCATCCCGTGGATCAGCAGCAGCGGATCGGCAATCCGCCACGCCTCGTCAATCGCGCTCGCGCGGGCATAGGCCTCGGGCACCGCACGCGGATCGCCCATATAGCGCTCGGTGTAATGGGTGTCATAGAGCTCCCAGCGTGTCACTGGCGCGCCCGCGATGCCGGCGGCATAAAGTCCGGGATCGGCCTCAAGCATCTTGAGCGTCAGATAGCCGCCATAGGACCAGCCATAGATCGCGATCTTTTCAGGATCGACGAAGGGGAGGCTCTTCAGGAAGGCCGCGCCCGCCTTCTGATCGCGCACCTCGACGCTGCCCATGGCACGGTAGAGCGGCTGCTCGAAATCGACCCCGCGATTGGCCGAACCGCGGTTGTCGAGCACGAAATAGATATAGCCCTTGTCAACGATGGCCTGGGCGAGCGTCCCGCCCCAGCCGCGCGTCACCATTTGCGGCCCCGGCCCGCCATAGTGGCTGAAGAACACCGGATAGCGCTTGCCCAGCTGCATCTTGGGCTTGAGCATCATCCAGTGGAGCGGCGTGCCATCCTCGGCCGCAATCGTCCCGAATTCAGGCGTGGCATGGCCGGCAAGGAACGGGGCATAGGGATGCGCGCCCTCGACCCGGTTCTCCTCGATCCAGGCGACCAGCGTGCCATCGGGCGCGGCGAGATAGGATTGCGGCGGCTGGCTCGGGCTCGAGCGGGTGACATAGAGCATCCGCCCGGCCCCATCCATGCTGGCGCCATGGGTGAAGGCGGGATCGCTGAGCCGTTCCGGCTCGCCCGCTCCATCAAGCCGGGCACGGTAGAGCTGCTGGGTCAGCACCTCGTGTGTGGCAAGATAGGTGAAGGTGCCCGCCGCCTCGTCCACCCCCACCAGCCGCGTGGTGGGCGAAGCGCCCCGGGTCAGCTGCTGCCAGCGCCCGTCCCTGAACAGGTAGAAATGGCCAAAACCATCGCGCTCCGACCACCACAGCAGGCCGCCATCCCTGAGGAAGCGGTAGTTGTCCGACAGGTTCACCCAGTAATCGGGCCGCGCCGCGGTTTCGCTGAACCAGATCTGCGCCGCGCCAGTGGCGGGATCGACCTTGAGCATGTCGATCCGGCTCTGCGCGCGGTCCTGCCGCTGGACATAGATTGCGGAAGCATCAGGCGCCCAATCGACCCGGGCGACATAGATATCGACATTGGGGCCAAGATCGACCTTGACCGGCCTCGAACCATCCGGGTCCATCACATAGAGTTCGACCACGGCGTTGTCGGTGCCGGCCATGGGATAGCGCTGGTCATAGACCCGCGTGCCCTTTGCGCCGATCGCCGCGCGGGTGACGATCCCCACCGGGGCCTCATCGGTGCGCTGCACCACCAGCCGCTTCTCGTCGGGCGCCCACCAATAGCCCTCGAGCCGGTGCATTTCCTCCTGAGCGACGAACTCGGCCTCACCCCAGCGGATCGCTTCACCCTCGCCTGCGGGCGTGATCGGGCGCGCCGCGCCGCCCACCGGCCCAACCCACAGCCGCCGATCGCGCACAAAGCTGACGAACCGACCTTGCGGCGAAAGCTGGGGATTGAGTTCGGTGCCATCGGTGTCGGTCAGCCGGGTGATGGTGCCATCGAGCCGGGCCAGGAAAAGATCGCCGTCAAGCGGCACCAGCACCCCTTCCCCATCGGCCGCCCATTGATAGGTGATGATGCCCTTGAGATTGCCGATGCGCGCCCGCTCGCGCTGCATCTTCTCGTCTTCGGACAGTTCGCGCCCCGAGCCGAGCCTCTCGGAATCGACCAGCATGCGCCATTGGCCGGCCTCGATCTCAAAGCCCCACAGGTCATAACGCTCGCGATCCTCCACACGGTTCCTGAGCAGTGTGAGCCAGCGCCCATCGGGCGAAAGCCGCGCCTGACGCGGGGCCGGGCCATCGAGGCCGGGCGAGGCAAACACCCGCTCGAAACTGAGCACGGGGGGCTCGGCGTTCACCGGCGCCTCCGCGGTTGCAGGCGCGGCAAGAAAGAGGGTGAGAGCAGCAATGAAGCAAGATCGCATGTCAAGGACAGGCCTTTCGCATTGGGCACGAACGGCCCGGTTCATGGCGAAGGGCAAACGAAATTGCAAAACCCCTGCTCGCGCATGTCCCCGCACCGGATCACGCAGCGGAGCACAGCAAAAGGGCGGCACCTTGCAGCGCCGCCCTTCGATCCTCGTGAGGCAGAAGGCCCTTAGGCCTTGGGGGCGTTCTCGCGCCGCTCGGCAATGCGGGCGCTCTTGCCGGTGCGACCGCGCAGATAATAGAGCTTGGCCCGGCGCACCACGCCGCGGCGCACCACGGTGATGCTGTCGACGATCGGCGAATAGAGCGGAAAGACGCGCTCCACCCCTTCGCCGAAGCTGATCTTGCGCACGGTGAAGTTCGAACCCATGCCGCGGTTAGAACGGGCGATGACCACGCCCTCGTAGTTCTGGATGCGCTCGCGGTTGCCTTCCTTGACCTTCACCCCCACGCGCACCGTATCACCGGGGCGGAATTCGGGAATGTCCTTGGCGAGCTTGGCGATTTCTTCGGCTTCGATCTGCTGGATCAGGTTCACTGGTCCGGTTCCTCGTTTGCACGCTGCGCGCCAGAGGCAGAACGGACCGGATCGCCACAATAGCGTTCCCACAAGTCCGGCCTGCGTGACCGAGTATCCTCTTCGCTCCTGGCCTTGCGCCAGGCGGCGATCCTCGCATGATCCCCCGATCGCAGCACTTCGGGGATCGTGCGCCCTTCCCAAGTCAAAGGTCGGGTGTAGTGCGGGTATTCGAGGAGGCCGTGTTCGAACGACTCCTCCACCCCGCTTGAAGGCGCGCCCATTACGCCGGGAACGAGGCGAATGCAAGCATCGAGGATGGCCAGTGCCGCGATCTCGCCGCCGGACAGGACAATGTCGGCAAGCGAAACCTGTTCGATCTCCGGCCGGGCCTCGAACAGGCGTTCATCGAAGCCCTCGAACCGCCCGCACAGGATGATGACGCCGGGGCCTGCGGCGAGTTCGCGGACGCGGGTTTGCGTGATCGGCGTGCCGCGCGGAGTCATGGCGAGGATGGGCCGTCCACCTCTCGCAACGCTGTCGAGCGCGCGCGCCAGCACATCACACTTCAGCACCATCCCCGCCCCGCCGCCTGCGGGCGTATCATCAACCGTGCGGTGCCTGTCAGTGGCAAAGTCGCGGATCTGCACCGTCTCGCAGGCCCACTTGCCCTCGGCAAGCGCGCGGCCCGCCAGCGAATGCCCGAGCGGCCCGGGGAACATCTCGGGGTAGAGCGTGAGAATGGTGGCGGCGAAGGTCATCGCCACGCGACCCCTTCCTGCGCCCGCGTATCGACGTGGAGCGCGAACACATCAGGCCGCGCATAGTGCCCGTCAGTATCGAGGTTCGCGAGGCCCTCAGCGACTTCGGCCAAATCCAGCTCGGCGAACAAAGTCTCCTCCGCCTCACCCGCCTGCGCAAGCACGCGGGTATCGGGTGCGGCAATCAGCGAGCCGCCGCGGTTGAGTGCCGCTCCGGGGATGGCTTCGAGCAATTCGCGGGCAACTTCAGACCCGCCGACACGATCCAGCCCCGCGAGCAGATCGTCCTTCTTCTGCACCAAACCCGCCGCGAGCACGAAGCAGCGGCCCTCCATGGCATAGTGCCGTGAGGCGATCTGGTGGCTTTCGCGCACCGTAGGCCAGGCGGCGATGTGCACATCCTCACCCAGATTGTGCATCGCCGCGCGCGCCAGGGGCATCCAGTGCTCCCAGCAGATCAGCGTGCCGAGCCGGCCCCACTCGGCCTCGTGCACCCCCAGCGTCGAACCATCGCCGCGTGCCCAGATCAGGCGCTCGCCGTGGGTGGGCACCAGCTTGCGGCGATCCAGCACCGGCAGGCCGGGGCGGAAGGTCAGCTGGTTGTTGAACAGGCTGCGCCGCACCCGCTCATGCGCGCCGATGCTGATGATCGCCCCGCTGGCATCGGCAAGCTCCTGCAAGGGCAAGAGCCGCGCGTCGCCCGTGACGACGGCTTGCTCGAGCATGATCCGGTGCAGCGCCTTCGCGCCGGGGTGGTCCCACAAGGCCGCGCCCGGTGCCTCGTCGAGCCAGAGCGGATAGCCGCCGAGGAAGGTCTCGCCGAAGGCCACCAGGCGCGCGGCGCTCTCCACCGCCGCGCGCGCCAGACGCACGGCCTTGTCGATCCCGGCGGAGACGTCGAGCGGGATGGGCGCGGCTTGGACGAGGGCGACGGGGAGCATGCTCATGCGCCCGCGCTTACGCCCGCCGGTCAGTCCCCGCAACCATCCCCGCCGCCGCTGTCACCGCCCCCACCATCGCCTGCCTCGGCGCCGCTGCCCTGCTGGCGCATGGTATGGACCGGCTCCCAGGCGGTGCCGACCAGCACCCCGGTGCCGAACAGCGCCACGGCCAGCGCCGCCTCATCCGCCCCGGGCGCCTCGCGCAGCGTCTTTGCCTTGGCGCGCGCCGCCTCGAGCGCGGCGATGCCGCCGCGGGTGCGCTTGTCTATGAGGAACATGCGGATCACTGCCAGCGACACGGTCAGCGCGAGGAGCGGCCCCAAGAGGCCGATCGGCGCGCCATCGGCGCCGTCCAGACGCTGGCGATAAAGGCCGAGGGCAAAGAGAGGCAAGAAAGGCATAGCCACCGCCCAGCGCAGCCAGGCAAGCGCATCGGGCGCGAGCATCAGCCCATCGCGGCGCAGCCGCGCGATCGCCCGGTTTGCCTCGATCGCCAGCAGCCTGTCAGCCTCGGCGCTGGTGAAGGGCGCAGGCGCGGCGAGGAGCGCCCGGCCGCCCGGGGCGGTGGCAAGCGCCCCCTTGCGCGCCATAAACCGGCCATCCTCTCTCTGGACCAGCGCGCCGCTGACAAACAGATCGGCAATCACCGTATCGGCGTAACGCCCCGGGCCACCCGCGAGCAGCGCCAGCGATTCGGGATCGAGCGAATCGCTGGTCCGCCCCGGACTGCGCAGCCGGGTCTCGAGCCATTTCGATGCCAGCCAGCAGCCCCCCAGCAAGCCGATATAAAGCAACAGAAATTCGCTGCCCGTCGCGGACGAGAACAGCTGCATTATGTTTTCCTTTCCGCAGGCCTCATTCCTCGCGCGCAGCATGAGGCCCGGCGCCAGCGCGACCCGGCGCGCAGAACGATAACACCAATTGTGTTAACGCGAAGTCGCAAGGCGCGCCCGTGCCGATCTGCACCTCGGCGCGAGGGGTAGATTCCCGCAAGCGCGGCGCTCCAACGGGCGCAAAGGTGCGCCAAAGCGCTGCTAGAGGTCGTCGATGAAAGCGGAATTGATCACCATCCGCTCGGCATCCCAGCCCAGCACTGCTGCCGGGACGAGGGGCACCAGCACGCGCCTCGGCCCCTTGGCCGGCACCGGCTCGCGCGCGATCTCGACGATGTCGCTGGCGCCATAATTGGCGATCTCGACCACCCGGCCGATGGGCACGCCCGTCTCACTCACCACCGGCAGATCGATGAGGTCGATGTGGTAAAATTCGCCCTCGGCGAGCGGGGGGAGCGCGGCGCGTGGCACGGTGAGCGCGGTGCCGCGCAGCTGCTCGGCAGCGGCGCGGGTGGTGCACTCGGCAAAGCGGGCAATCGCCCCGCCCTTGCCATCATCACGCAGCTTCACAAGCGTGAGCGCCCCGTCGTTGAAATGGCGGTGGCGGGAAAGCGCTTCCACCCCTTGCCCGAACAGCTTGAGGCGCACCTCGCCCGTCACCCCGTGCGCGCCGGCGATGGCGGCCAGGGTGACGGGCCGGGACATTACAGCGTGCCTCAGGCCTCGGCCCCGGCCTCGGCCGCAGCTTCCTCAGTCGGAGCTTCGGCCGCGGCGCGGGCGGCTTCCTCGGCCTCGGCCAGCTTGGCGGCGCGCTCCTCGGCGCGCTCCCTGGCCTTCTCGCCCGGCTCACCCTTCTTGGGGTTGTTGCGCGGGGCGCGCTCGCGGATCCCGGCGGCATCGAGGAAGCGGGCCACGCGGTCGGTCGGCTGGGCGCCGACGCCGAGCCAGTAGCGGGCGCGATCCTCGTTGAGCTTGACGCGCTCGGGCGAATCCTTGGCGAGCAGCGGGTTGTAGGTGCCGATCTGCTCGAGATACTTGCCGTCACGCGGGCTGCGGCTGTTGGCAACGACAATGCGGTAATAGGGGCGCTTCTTGGCCCCGCCGCGCGAAAGCCGGATCGAAATGGACATGCTATCTACCTTTCACAAGATTGGAACAATGATCTTCAAACATCTGTCATAAAGCTACTTTTTTACCCGCGGCGGGCCACCGAGCCCGGGCAGGCTGCCGCCCCCCAGCCCGGGCAAGCCGCCCGCACCGCCAAGGCCCGGAAGGCCCCCGGCACCTCCGCCGGGCAGGCCGCCCATGGCCCCGCCCGCACCGCCTGCGCCGAACATCGCGGCAAGGCCCTTGAGCCCGCCCATCTTCTTGATCTGCTTCATCGCCCGGGCCATTTCCTGGTGCATCTTGAGCACCTTGTTGACCATCTGCACATCGGTGCCACTGCCTGCCGCCACGCGCTTCTTGCGCTTGGCGTTCATGAGGTCGGGATTGGCGCGTTCCTTGGGCGTCATCGAGGAGATGATCGCCTCCATGTGGATGAGCACCTTGTCATCGAGCCCGCTCGCCTGCATCGCGGCCTTGGCCTTCTTCATCCCCGGCATCAGCCCTGCCAGCATCCCCAGCCCGCCCATGCCGCGCATCTGGCGCAATTGCATCGCCAGATCGTCGAGGTCAAAGCGGCCCTTCTCGATGTTGCGGGCGAGCTTTTCGGCATCCTCATGCCTGATCGTCGCCGCGGCCTTCTCGACGAGGCTGACGACATCGCCCATGCCGAGGATGCGATCGGCCACCGAGCCGGGGCGGAAGGGTTCGAGCGCGTCGAGCTTCTCGCCCGTGCCGGCAAACTTGATCGGCTTGCCGGTGACCGCGCGCATCGAGAGCGCCGCCCCGCCGCGCGCATCGCCATCCATGCGGGTGAGGATGATGCCGGTGAGCGGCACCTCGCTGCCGAAGGACTGGGCGACGTTGACCGCATCCTGACCGGTGAGCGAATCGACCACCAGCAGCACTTCGTGCGGGGTGGCAACGCCCGCCACCGCCTTCATCTCGGCCATCAGCGCGTCATCGACATGCAGGCGCCCAGCGGTGTCGAGCAGCAGCACGTCGAAGTTCTGCAGGCGCGCCGCCTCCATCGCGCGGCGGGCAATATCGACCGGCTGCTGCCCGGGCACGATCGGCAAGGTCGCCACATCGATCTGGCGGCCGAGCACGGCGAGCTGTTCCTGCGCCGCCGGACGGTTGACGTCGAGCGAGGCCATCAGCGCCTTCTTGCCGTGGCGCTCGCGGATCAGCCGGGCAAGCTTGGCGGTGGTGGTGGTTTTCCCCGAGCCTTGCAGGCCGACCATCATGATCACCACCGGTGGGCGGGCATCGAGCCGCAACCCCTCGACCTCGTGGCCGCCGAGGGTGGCGACCAGCTCGTCGTGGACGATCTTGATCACCATCTGCCCCGGCGTCACCGAGCGCAGCACGTCCTGGCCCACCGCCTTTTCGGTGACGGCATCGATGAAGCGGCGGGCAACGGGGAGCGCGACATCGGCCTCGAGCAGGGCGATGCGCACCTCGCGCATGGCCTCGCGCACATCGCTCTCGCGCAGCGCGCCGCGGCCCTTGAGCTTGTCGAACACCCCACCAAGGCGGTCGGACAGCGTATCGAACATCGCCAGCTTCTCCTCGCGAACACCGCAGCATCCGCATCACGCGAAAAACGCCGGCGGACGAAACCTCGTCGGCCAGCGTTGCGGAAAGCACCCCCCTTGGGGCGATGGGTTCCGACTTCGTTTGTATGACTGGTGGAGCCTAGCGGGATCGAACCGCTGACCTCAACACTGCCAGTGTTGCGCTCTCCCAGCTGAGCTAAGGCCCCGAGCCAGTCATCTTGCGAGCCGGACGATCGCGCCCGGCCCGCGGGAGGCGCCCATTATAAGGGCCGCTCTCCCATTGCAAGCGGTAAATCAGCTTTCCTCGTCGTCATCATCGCCCGAGGTGGCAACGCCAAGATCATCATCGCCGCCCAGATCGACATCATTGTCGGGCGAATCACCGTTCTCGTCGATGTCCTCGATATCCTCGAGATCGCCGAGATCCTCGTCCGCGCCCAGATCGGCATCGGCATCGGCATCAAGCTTCTTCTCGGCTTCCTCGAAGGGAATCGGCTGCTTGGACTTGAGCACCGGCTCGGGCAGCCAGGTTTCACCGCATTCGATGCAGGTGACCGGGTCATCCTTGCCGAGATCGTAGAAACGCTCGCCACATTTCGGGCAGGTACGCTTGGTACCCCATTCGGGCTTGGCCATTGTCATTCCTCAGGTCGGGCCGCCCGCGCAAACGGGCAGGCCGGGCATCATGCTTATGATTCGCGGGTGGCTTGATCGCAAAAAACTGGTCTGCGGCAAGCGCTTTATCAAGTGCCCCGCCGCAAAGCGCGGCGCGCCTTGCCAGAAGCGCGGGGCGCTGTCAAAGACCGCGCCCGCATGACCAGCCACCGCTTTGCCCCCCTCGGATCCTTGCGCGGCACGATCCGCGTGCCGGGCGACAAGTCGATCAGCCACCGCGCGCTGATGTTTGCCGGCCTCGCGGTCGGACGCAGCCGCATCACCGGCCTGCTCGAGGGCGAGGACGTGCTCGCCACCGCGGCAGCGATGCGAACCCTTGGCGCCGCGATCGCGCGCGAGGATGACGGAACGTGGGTGGTCGATGGCGTGGGGGTCGGCAGCCTGCTCGAGCCGCACGCGGCGCTCGACATGGGCAATTCGGGCACCTCGACGCGGCTGTTGATGGGGCTGGTGGCGAGCCACGCCCTCACTGCCACCTTCATCGGCGATGCCAGCCTCTCGCGCCGCCCGATGCAGCGGGTGATCGATCCGCTTCAGCTCATGGGGGCGAGTTTTCACGCCAGCCCCGGCGGCACCCTGCCGGTGATGGTGAGAGGCGCCGCGCCGGCGGTGCCGATCAGCTACCGGCTTCCGGTCGCCAGCGCCCAGGTCAAGAGCGCGGTGCTGCTTGCCGGATTGAACACGCCGGGCATCACCCGGGTGATCGAGCCCGTCCCCACCCGCGACCATACCGAACGGATGCTCGCCGGCTTCGGCGCCCGGCTCGAGCTGGGCGAGGAGGATGGCGCCAGGGTGATCGCCATCCACGGCGAGGCCGACCTTCGGCCGATGGATGTGGTGGTGCCGGGCGATCCTTCCTCGGCGGCCTTCTTCATGGTCGCCGCCAGCATCGTGCCCGGCAGCGACCTCGTGATCGAAAATGTCGGCCTCAATCCCACGCGCAGCGGCCTTGTCACCGTGCTGCGGGCCATGGGCGCCGACATCGTCGAGCAGAACCCGCGCGCGGTTGGCGGCGAGCCGGTCGCCGATCTGCGCGTGCGCCACGCACGCTTGAGCGGCATCGATGTCGATCCGGCGCTCGCCCCGGCGATGATCGACGAGTTTCCGGTGCTCTTCGTCGCCGCCGCCCTCGCGCAAGGGACGACCCGCACCCGCGGGCTCGAAGAACTGCGGGTGAAGGAGAGCGACCGGCTTTCCACCATGGCCGCCGCGCTCGGCCTTGCCGGGGCGCGGGTGGAGGAGGAGGCCGATGGTCTCGTCATCCACGGCACCGGCGGCGAGCCGCTGCCCGGCACGAGCGAAGGCGCGCATGTTGCCACCCGGCTCGATCACCGCATCGCCATGAGCATGGCGGTGGCAGGCCTTATGAGCCGCAGCGGCGTCGAGGTGGATGACACCGCGCCGATCAACACCAGCTTTCCCACCTTCATCGGGCTGCTTGCCAAGGCCGCTGCCGCGTGAACACCCCGCTCGATCTGCCCGGCGTGATCGGCCTTGTCGGCACGGCCTGCATCATCGGCGCCTATGCCTATCTGACCTTGGCCAAGGCCACCAATCCCTTCGTGCTCCATGGCCTCAACCTTCTGGGGGCGGGGCTGCTCACCATTTCGCTCATCTACCACACCAATTGGGCGAGCCTGGTGCTCGAGTTCTTCTGGGCCAGCATCGCGCTGCTGGGCCTTGTGCGCGCCTGGCGCAGCCGCAGCGGGGCATCGCCATGATCATCGCCGTTGACGGGCCAACCGCATCAGGCAAGGGCACGATCGCCAAGGCGCTCGCCAGCCATTTCGGTCTGCCGCACCTTGATACCGGGCTGCTCTACCGCGCGGTCGGGCGGCAGGTGCAATTGAACGGCGGCGATCCCGACGATCCGGGCGATGCGCTCGCCGCCTGCGATTTTCCCGATGCCTTGCTCGATGACGCGGTCCTGCGCTCCGAGGAGGTCGGTGGCTTCGCGAGCCGCGTTTCGGTGCATCAAGAGGTGCGCCGCGCGCTCTATGATCGCCAGCGCGCCTTTGCCCTGCAACCGGGCGGCGCCGTGCTCGACGGGCGCGATATCGGCACGGTGATCGCGCCCGAGGCCGAAGTGAAGCTGTTTGTCACCGCCAGCGTGGCTGAGCGCGCGCGCCGCCGCTGGCTCGAGATGCAAGCGCGCGGGATTGACGCGCCCCTCGCCGAGATCGAGCGCGACATTGCTGCCCGCGACGCCCGCGACATGGGCCGCAAGGACGCGCCGCTGAGGCCCGCCGCCGACGCGCTGGTGCTCGACACCACGCATTTCAGTCGCGAGGCCGCCATCGAGGCGGCGATCGAGGCGGTGCGCGCGCGAATCGCAGCGGGCTGATTGCCGCGCAGCCCCTCGGGCCAGGGGGCGATTCTCCTTGCTTTTCGGCCCGCCCTCGCCTAGGCGCGCCGGCGTTCTTGCCAATCAGCACTGGTTGAAGGAACCTTCGCGTCGGCATGGGGCCGCGCGGAGCAGTCTGCCTCTTGCCCCGCCAGCCCGCGCAATGGTGCACGGGAAGCGGAGAAAGACCCCGGAAAAACCGGTGGCCGGTAGCACAACGAACCAAGGACTAGACCTGCCCATGGCAACCCAGATGCCCACCCGCGCCGATTTCGAGGCGCTTCTCAACGAACAGCTCGGCGGCGCCGGCGATGAAGGCTTCGAAGGCCGCGTCGTCAAGGGCACCGTCACCGCGATCGAGAACGGCTTTGCCGTGATCGATGTCGGCCTCAAGAGCGAAGGCCGCGTGCCGCTCAAGGAATTTGCCCGCGATGGCGAGGATCACGGCCTGACTGTCGGGGCCGAGGTCGAGGTCTATGTCGATCGGGTCGAGAACGCCGATGGCGAGGCCATGCTCAGCCGTGACCGCGCCCGCCGCGAGGCCGCCTGGGACAAGCTCGAAGCCGAGTTCGGTGAAGGCAAGCGCGTTGAAGGGCGCATCTTCGGCCGGGTCAAGGGCGGCTTCACCGTCGATCTCGATGGTGCCGTGGCCTTCCTCCCGGGCAGCCAGGTCGATATCCGTCCGGTGCGCGATGTCACCCCGCTGATGGACGTGCCGCAGCCCTTCCAGATCCTCAAGATGGACCGCCGCCGCGGCAATATCGTGGTCTCGCGCCGCGCCGTGCTCGAGGAAACCCGCGCCGAGCAGCGCAGCGAGCTGATCAACGACCTGTTCGAGGGCCAGATCATCGACGGCGTGGTCAAGAACATCACCGATTACGGCGCCTTCGTCGATCTCGGCGGGATCGACGGCCTGCTCCATGTCACCGACATGAGCTACAAGCGCATCAACCACCCCAACGAGGTCATCAACATCGGTGATACGGTGCGCGTGCAGATCGTGCGCATCAATGCCGAAACCCAGCGCATCAGCCTCGGCATGAAGCAGCTCGAAAGCGATCCGTGGGAAGGCGTCTCGGCCAAGTATCCGGTGGGCATGAAGCTCAAGGGCCAGGTCACCAACATCACCGAATATGGTGCCTTCGTCGAACTCGAACCGGGCATCGAAGGCCTCGTCCACGTCTCGGAGATGAGCTGGACCAAGAAGAACGTCCACCCTGGCAAGATCGTCTCGACCAGCCAGGAAGTCGAGGTCGTGGTGCTCGAGGTCGATTCGGACAAGCGCCGCATCAGCCTCGGCCTCAAGCAGGCCCAGCAGAACCCGTGGGAAGCCTTCGCCGAGAAGCACCCGGTCGGCTCGGTGGTCGAGGGCGAAGTCAAGAACGCCACCGAATTCGGCCTGTTCATCGGCCTCGATGGCGATGTCGATGGCATGGTGCACATGTCCGATATTGCCTGGGGCATCTCGGGCGAGGATGCGCTGGCGCTTCACCGCAAGGGCGAGATCGTCAAGGCGGTGGTGCTCGATGTCGATATCGAGAAGGAGCGCATCAGCCTCGGCATGAAGCAGCTCGAGAAGGGCGCGCCCTCGCCCGATGCGGCCGCGGCCAGCAACCTGCGCAAGAACCAGACCGTCACCGTCACCGTGCTCGAGGTGCGGGACGGCGGGCTCGAGGTGCAGGTCGGCGAGAACGGCCCGACCGGCTTCATCAAGCGCTCCGATCTCGGCCGTGACCGCGATGAGCAGCGCCCCGATCGCTTCCAGGTCGGCCAGAAGGTCGATGCCATGGTGATCGGCTTCGACCGTTCGAAGAAGCCCACCTTCTCGATCAAGGCGCGCCAGATCGCCGAGGAAAAGGAAGCGGTCGCCCAGTTCGGCTCGTCGGATTCGGGCGCCTCGCTCGGCGACATCCTTGGCGCCGCGCTCAAGAAGGGCCAGGAATAAGGCCTCGCCCGCAAGGGACATCACCGAAGATCACAGAAAAGGCCCGTCTGCCCGGCGCAGGCGGGCCTTTTCTCGTGCACCGCAAGCCGCTAGGCTCGCTGCCATGCTGCACGTCCACCAGTTTCCCTGCCTCAGCGATAATTACGGCTATCTCGTCCACGACACCGAGAGCCACGAGACCCTTGCCATCGATACGCCCGATGCCAGGGCCTATCTTGCCGAGGCCGAGGCCAAGGGCTGGCGCATCACCCAGATCTGGAACACCCATTGGCACCCCGATCACGCCGGCGGAAACGAAGCGATCAAGGCCGCCACCGGCTGCACCATCACCGGCCCGGCCGAAGTCTTAGGCAAGTTCCCGATCGACCGGATCGCGGCGCATGGCGAGACGCTGCGCCTTGGCGCGGTTGAAGCGGTGGTGATCGATGTTTCGGGCCACACCAAGGGCCACATCGCCTACCACTTTGCCGGCGCCGGGGTGGCCTTTGTCGGCGACAGCGTCTTTGCCCTCGGCTGCGGGCGGATGTTCGAGGGCACGCCCGATCAGTTCTGGGCGAGCCTTGCGCGCATCAAGGCCCTGCCACCCGAAACGCTGATCTATTGCGCGCACGAATACACCGAATCGAACGCCCGCTTCGCGCTCCATGCCGATCCCGACAATGCCGCGCTCAAGGCCTATGCCGAGGAGATCGCCGCCAAGCGCGCGCGCAGCGAATGGACGGTGCCCACCCGGCTCGAACGCGAGCTTGCGACCAACCCCTTCCTGCGCGCCGACGATCCGGCGATGATGGCGCGCTGGGGCGGCAGCGCCCCGCACGAGACCTTTGCAGCCCTGCGCGCGGCCAAGGACAATTTCTAAGGCCATGCAGGCCCTGCGTGTCACCCGCCTGTCGGACGACCTGTCCGGCGTGGCGCTGGTCGATTGGCCTGCCCCCACCCGCCAGCCCGGCGAAGTGCTGGTGCAGGTGCGGGCAGCCTCGCTCAACTTTCCCGATCTGTTGATGACCCGGGGGGCTTATCAGTTCAAGCCCGAGGTGCCTTTCACCAGCGGCCTCGAGCTTGCCGGAGAAGTGGTCGAGGCCGATCCTGACAGCGGCTTTGTCCCCGGCGACAAGGTGATGGGCGGCAACAAGACCGGCGCCTTCGCCGAACTGGCTTGCCTGCCCGCAAACAAGCTTTCCCTGATGCCCAGCGGCATGGACTTCCCCGTTGCCGCAGCGATGGGCGCTGCCTATGCGACCGCCTATACCGGCCTGGTCGAGCTGGGCCGGCTCGTGCCTGGCCAATGGGTGCTCGTGCACGGGGCGAGCGGCGGGGTGGGCCTTGCCGCCTGCGATCTGGCCCGGGCGCTTGGCGCGCGGGTGATCGCCAGCACCGGATCGCCTGCCAAGCGCGAGCGGATCGCCGCGCTCGCCCGGCCGCACGCGGTGCTGATCGCCGAAGGACAGTTCCGCGAGGAGGTGGCGGCGCTCACCGGCGGTCACCTTGCCGATATCGTCTTCGATCCGGTCGGCGGCGATGTGTTCGAGGAATCGACCCGCTGTGTCGCCTTCGGCGGCAAGCTGGTGGTGGTGGGCTTCACCTCGGGACGCATCGCCACTGTTTCCACCAATATCCCGCTGATCAAGGGCTTCAGCATCATCGGCCTGCGCGCCGGGGAATATGCCCGGCGCCTCCCCGAACGCGGCGAGGCAATCACGGCGGAGATCCGCAGGCTTGCCGAAGCGGGGCAGATCGCCCCCGCGATCGACCGTGTCCTGCCGCTCAGCCGATGGCGCGAGGGCTTCGAGGCGATGGCGCAGCGCGAACTCGTGGGGAAAGTGGTGTTCGCACCCGGCGGGTGACCGGCGTGGATCCAGCAAACACAAGGGGCCGCCCCGCAAGGCTGCCCCTTCGCGTGATATCCGTGGGAACCCGGCTCAGAGCGAGCCGATGAAATCGTCGGCGAGCTTGCGGTCGGCCGCTTCGTCGTGGAGCTTGCCGATCAAGGTCTTCGAAGATGCGGTGGCCGCAGCAACGGCGCGCGCCTTGACTTCGGCAAGCGCGGCCCGCTCGGCGGCGGCGATCTTGCTTTCGGCCATGGCGGTGCGCCGCGCCACCATCGCCTCGCTCTCCGCCTCGGCGCGGGCAAGGATCGCCTCGGCCTCGCTCCGGGCGCCGGCAAGGATCGCCTCGGCGTCTTTCTCGGCGCTGGCGATCCGCGCGGCATATTCGGCGCGCAGCGCCTCGGCCTCGGTGCGCAGCGCGCGCGCCTCGTCAAGCGCCTTGCGGATCTCGGCGATCTTGGCGTCGAGCCCGCCGGTGACCATCGCGGGAACCTTCTTCCACACCATCACCGCGATCAGCACCAGCATCGCGATCGAGACGATCTGATAGGCTTCGAGCCCGAACAGGGTCGGCTCGAGATGGACCGCGCCATGCGCAGCAGTGCTGGCCGGATCAGACATGGGCAAGCGCCTCCTTCACCGCGGCCCGGGCGGCCGTCTTGGTCACCTTCGCCCCGGCAAGGCGGCGGACGATATCCTGCGCCGCCTCGACCGCGACATCCTCGATCTCGGCGAGGGCCGAATCACGCGCCGCCGCGATCGCCGCCTCGGCCTCGGCAAGGCGGGCATCGATCGTGGCCTGGGCCGCGGCAAGCCGTGCCTCGCGCGCAGCGGCGGCCTCGGCCTTGGCCTTGGCGATGATCGCCTGGGCCGCGGCGCGGTTGGCATTCTCGCGCGCCCGCCATGCCGCTTCATCGGCATCGGCCGCGGCCCTTGCTGCTTCGGCAGCAGCCAGATCGGCCGCGATCTGGTTCTCGCGCGCTTCGACGGTGGCGAGCACCTTGGGCACCATCCCTCGTCCGACGATGAAATAGACAGCGCCAAAGAAGATCAGCAGCCAAAAGATCTGGCTGGCATAGGTCTGCGCCAACTGGGCGATCTGGGGCATGGTGATAGGCCTTGCGCGCGAACAAACCGGTAAGGCGCGGCAGGCAGAGAGCGCGCATGCGCCGCCCGCCTGCCGCAGCAGCTCGTCAGGCGACGAAGATCAGGATCATCGCCACCACGAAGGCCAGCAGGCCGAGCAGTTCGGCCGCGGCAAAGCCGATGAACAGGCGGCCCTGCTGCCCGTCCGCCGCACCAGGGTTGCGCAGGGCGCTTTCAAGGAACGAGCCGAAGACGTTGCCCACGCCGATCGCGGCCATGCCCGCACCGATCGCAGCCAGGCCCGCACCGACCAGCTTTGCAGCTTCTGCTTCCATTATAAACTCCTTTGGATTGAAACGGTTGAACTCGAAAGATGAACCTTAGTGGAGATGCTCGGCGTCGTTGATGTAAAGCGAGGTCAACAGCGCAAAGACATAGGCCTGGATGCCCGCGACGAGGATCTCGAGCGCGGAAATGGCGATCATCAGGGCAAAGCTCGGCAAGCCCACCAGCGCCCCGATGCCGATCCCGGCATTGGCGCCATTGATGACGAAGCCCGAGAGCACCTTGAGCAGCACGTGCCCCGCCATCATCGCCACGAACAGCCGCAGCGCCAGGCTGAAGGGGCGGATCATGAAGGAGAACAGCTCGATCAGGAAGATGAGCGGCACCATCACCGCCGGGGTGCCATGCGGCACGAACAGGCTGAAGAAATGGAACCCGTGCTTCCAGAAGCCCACCACCAGCACGATGCCGAAGCTGATCGCCGCGAGCACGCCGGTCACGGTAAAGTGGCTGGTAAAGGTGAAGGGATGGATGCCCACCACGCCAAGCGGCAAAAGGCCGAGCAGGTTGGCGAGCAGGATGAACATGAACAGCGAGAAGACATAGGGCACATATTTGCGCCCTTCCTTGCCGATATTGGCCTCAAGCATGTTGTCGATGAAGCCGGTGAAGGTCTCCACCGCCATCTGCCAGCGGCCCGGCACCAGCTCACGCTTGAGCCCGCCCGCGACAAAGATCGTCAGCACCACCGCGGTGACCAGCATCCAGGCGGCGCTGTTGGTGAAGGAAAGATCGTAACCCGCAAACTGCAACGGCACCACCGGCTCGATGGTGAACTGGTGCATCGGGTCGACTTTGCCCTGTTCGGCTGCCACTTGCGCTGTGTCCCTCGTGCCTGATGAATACGCGCGCTCCGCAAGCCCCCTAGCGGGGAGGATCGTCGGAGCGCGTGTTCGCCATCCGGAAGATGTTCCTGAAGGCCACGGCTATTCCGAGGAACAGCCCGACCATCAAGCCCCAGGGCGCCGTATTGGCCAGGCGATCGAACAGCCAGCCGAACACGAGCCCACCCAGGATCCCCCCCAGAAGATCCGCCAGCACGCGGTTGCCGCTGCGGTAATTCGCATCGACCCCCTGCACCTGCGGGCGGCTGCGCTGCTCCTCGCGCTCGCGGGCGGCCTTGAGCCGCGCCTCAAGCGCATCGATGCGCGCATCCTCCTCAACGGGTTCCCGACCGGGTGTCTCGTCACTCATGAACCGGCCTTTAGAGGCAAGGCCAGGTCGGTTGCAACAAGCCACCCCGCCAAGGGCGCCGCCCCCTTAGAAGGGGGGCAGAAATGTGTCAACATCGCGCGGCGAGACTTTTGTGCAGGTGCGAATTGTGACCGCTCGGCCCAGGGGCGCCGCTGCGCTGCGGGGGCAGCTTGCGCGGCTCACGGACAGCGCGGATCGCGGATCGGTGGGGCGCTGGTGCGGGTGTGCCAGGTGCCATCGGGCGCGCGGTATTTCTCGCCCGGCACGGTGCGCAGCACGGCCTGGCACCCGGCGGTGAGCGCATAGGCCTCGAGTGTGGCGTTGTTCTCCTTGGCCTTCTCGGCATAGACCGCGCGGCGCTTGATGTTGATGTCATCAACCAGCCGCTGCAGCACCGGATCGGCCGGGCCGACAATGCCGAGATAGCCATCGGCCTGCTCGCCCACCTTGCCCTCGGCGCGCGCGGCGGCATAGGCCGGATCGCGCTGCGCCAGCGCCGGGGCCACCACCAGGCCGAGCGCCACCAGGGTCGTGCTCGCGGCGATCATTGCAGTGCGCATCATCCCTCACTCCTGTCCCGCGGGCCTTCCCTGTTCAGAAGATTTCCGCGTTTTCCTCGATCGTGTTGGCCGCATCCTCGGCCAGCCGATAGATCACTTCCTGCCGGATGTTGATGTTGAGCTCGATCACGATCGGCTCGCTCGGCGCGGCGATGTTGATGCATCCGCCGCCGAGCAGCGAAAGGATCGCCGCGCTCGCCATCAGGCTCCGGCGCCTTGCCCGGCCTGACCACGCCAGCAGCCCTGTGTCTCGCCGGAAGGCTCCGGCAGGCCTCGCAAGACGGCTTGGCGCGATCAGATCTTGGCTCATCATGGCTGGCTTTCGCTTTCGGAAGGTTGAACGGATGGCTGGCGCTCCCGGGCGGGCACGAGGCGACCGCCTTTGGTGGTGAGCAGGCCCTTGTCCACCGGATTGCCGAGATATTCGGCATCCCAGAACGAGCGCACCATCGTGGCAAGCTCGTAGAAGTTCTCCGAGCGGACATTGACCTTGAAGCGGATCGGCAGGCGGGCAAGCTGCCGCGTCAGGAAATCGCGGCTGGTGCCCGCGCCCTGGCGCACGCCGTCGAAATCGAAATTGGTGACAATTTCACCGGCAAGATCGCCGTTCAGCCCCACCTCCATCCGGCGATAGTCGAGCGAGCGCAGCGCGGCAAAGGCATAGTTGCCGATTGCGCCCAAATCCTCATAGCTCAGCTCGCCGATATAGGCGACATTGCCCCCGCCCGGGCGGCTCACCAGCACCCCGCGCGCGATCCGCCCATTGCCATTGGCATCGAACACCACGGGCACGATGCCATCGAAAGTGCCGGTGGCGCCGAGATTGGTCAGTTCCATCTGCGCCACGAAGGTCGCGGCATCGAGCCCCGTGATCTCGAAGACATAGCGGCGCTCCTCGCTCCGACTGAAATCCATCACCAGCGGGCGCAGACTGAGGCTGCCGCCCATGAAGGGAAAACGCGCCTCGTGCAGCGCAAGGCGCGTGCCGCCGGAAAGGTCAAAGCGCACCCGGCCGTCGAGCACCTCGACCCCGGGGTTGATCGCGGCGATGGTGACCGTCTGATCGGGCGCGGTGGTGAGATCGAGGAGATCGGTGAACACCACCTCGCCCTTGAGCCCGCGCACCGGGCCGAAGGCCGCGGCGAAATCAAACCCGTCGCTGCGCAGGCGCCCACTGCTGGTGACATCATCGCCGCGCCAGGCAACCTCGCCCTCGCCGCTGATCGTGCCTTTGGCCAAGGCCACCACGCCCTTGGCCAGATAGGTGAGATCCTCGGGCTGGAGATCGTCGCCAAAGGCAATGCCCGGGACGCTGAGCAGCGCCCGCCCGCTGGCCTTTTCCAGATCGTGGCTGAGCGCAACCTCCACCACCCTGCGCCCCGATCCGGGGTGGGCAAGCGTGGCGGTGGCGGCAATCCGATTGCCGTCAAGGCTGAGCGCGGCGCCTTGCGCGCTGAGCGGGGCGAAGCGGGCCACGCCCCCGGCGGGCCGGTCAGTCAGGGTGAAGGCGCCGTCATCGATCCTGAGGACGCCATCGGTAAAGCGCCAGCGCCCGGAGATCGCCGAAAGATCGAAGGGCACCGCCGCGATCCGGGCCGCGCCGCCGGCAAAGGCGCCGCCGGCCCCGCCATCCATCCGGCCGGTGAGGCTCGCGGCGGAAAGCGCAACCGCGCTGCCCTCGGCACCGATCTCGATGGCAAGCCCAGTGGCCGCAAAGGGCAAAGGATAGCGCAAGGCGAGGCTCTTGGCGGCAATCCGCGCCGGGTTTTCGCCCAGCGTTCCGGCAAGCGTGATCGGCCCGCTGCGCGCGGCAAGGCGCAGGGCGCGATCATAGGCGAGCATCGGCGCGCCGCGCTCGGGGCACAGGGTGATGCTCTGGCCCTTAAGCGCAAGCCCCGAAAGCGCCAGCGCGCCGAAGCGGATGGCAGTGCAGCGGGTGCCGAGCGCAAGGCCGCCCGCCTGCGACCACCTGCCTTCGAGCGGCAGGGAAAGATCGCTGAGCATCCCGCCCGGCAGCGCGCCGCTGGCGGCAAGCAGGCCGTCAAATCGCAGCGCGCCGCCGCGCTCCTGCATGAGCGCCAGCCGCGGGATAGCCACCCGGTTGGCGCCGGCGGCATAATCGGCCATGGCAAGCCGCGCGCTCCAGCCGCCGCCCGGCGCCGGGGCGATCCGCGCGTTGAGCTGCGGCAGGCCCTCGCCGCCAATCAGCAGATTGCCGCGCAGCGCCCCGAGGCCCGCTGCACCAATGTCGGCGCTCACCTGCGAAAGCGCAGCGATTCGCTCGCCGCCTGCGGCCGTGATCCGGGCCTCGGGCACGATCAGCCGCGCCTCGCCGGCGCGGTGGCGAATGATCGCCTCGGCCGCAAGGCTGGCGCGGTTGATGGCCCGATCAAAGGCGGCGCTGGCCTGCGCGAGCAGGGGGGCAAGCAGCGTGCCTTCGAGGCTGGCGCGCGCGGGGGCGAGGCTGGGGCCAAGAGGGTGTGCCGGGGCGATCCCGCTGGCCCGCACCTGCCCCTCCCACTGGCCGCGGGCCAGATCGCCCGCGCCGCGCCAGCGGCCCTCGGCGCTCAAGCGATCAAGCCGCCCCTGCGGCGTGCGCAGGTCGGCAAGCGCAAGGTCATGCGCCAGCGCGGCTGCCGCCTTGTTCCAGGAAAAGCGCAGCGTGCCGCCGAGGCGTGCGGCAGCAAACGTCTCCAGCGAAAGGCCGCCGCCTTCGATCGCCAGATCGCCCTTCGCGCCGGCAAGATCGCGGCTCAGTTGAGCCTTGACCCCGGCTGCAAGCTGCGCCGCCCGCACGCCTTGGCAAGCAAGCCCGCCAAGCCGCAGCGGCCCAGAAAGGCGCGGCGCCCCGTTGCGGGTGGAAAGCTCACCAAAGAGCGTCGCCCGTTCGGCGCGGCAGCCCTCGATGCCAAATCCGGGCGCTGTTGCCCCGAGCACGCCGGCAAAGCCATCATCGAGCCGCCCCGCGCCTTCGAGCCTGACCCCGATGCGCCCGTAATCGCTCTCGATCAGCCCGCGCGCATCTTTGAGCTCCAAATCGATCGCCGGGAGCGCTGGCGGCGCATCGCTTTTGGTGAAGACCAGCGGATCGAGCGCGCCAAGGCTGAAGCGCCCGCCGCGGTAGCTCGCAAAGAGCCGCGCGCCTTCAACCTCGAGGCGGCGCAGCTCGGGCCCGGCCCAGCCCACTCCGGTGGTGACCACGACCCGGCGCGCGGTGAAATCGGGCCGTGCCGGATCGCCGATGACGAGATTGGCGATCACCTGCTCGCGCGGGCCGATGGCGATGATGTCATAGCGGGCCGGCACTCCGGCGCTGCCGAGATAGTCGTCGATCACATCGCGGGCGATGTCCTCGCGCGCCAGCCACAGGGCGCCTGCGGCGACAAGGGCGATCCCCGCCGCGCCCTCGGCCAGCCGCCTGCGCCAGCGCCGCCTGCTGCCGCGCGCGGGCCGGTGCGCAGCCGCTGGCGGAGGGGTTTCAGCTTGCAAATCAGGCGCCGCCATCGCCTGCCACTCTTGCGCGCATCATCGCGCAAAGGCAATGAGCGAGACGGTGGCTCGGCTGATCCGGAGGTCAAATGGCTGAGACGGAACAGGGTTTCGATTTCGGCACGCCGCCGCCCGCCCGCAGCGAGGCCGGCAAGGCGGCGGGCGAAGGCCACCGCGCCCGGCTGCGTGCCCGGCTGCTCACCGGCGGGGCCGAGGCGCTCGCCGATTACGAGGTGCTCGAATATCTGCTCTTTGCCGCGATTCCGCGGGGGGACACCAAGCCGATCGCCAAGGCGCTGATTGCCCAGTTCGGCAGTCTTGCCGGCGTGCTCAATGCCGATCCCAAGGCATTGCAGCGCGTCAAAGGCGTGGGCGAAAGCAGCGCCGCTGCGCTCAAGGCCGTCGCAATCGCCGCGCGCCGCATGACCCGCGGCGCAATTGTCGGCAAGCCGGTGCTCTCGAGCTGGCAGGCGCTGCTCGATTATCTTGCCACCGACATGGCGCATCTCACTGTCGAGCGCGTGCGGGTGCTCTATCTCGATGCCAGGAACCGCCTGATCGAGGATCATCACGTCGGCGATGGCTCGATCGATGAGGCCGCCATCCACCCGCGCGAGGTAATCCGGCGGGCGATGGACCTCGGGGCAACCGCGATGATCCTCGTCCACAACCATCCCTCGGGCAGCCCCGAGCCGAGCCGGGCCGATATCCACATCACCCAGCGCATCGCCGAGGCCGGGCGCCTGCTCGGCGTTACCGTGCACGATCACGTGATCATCGGGCGCGAGGGTCATGTGAGCCTCAGGGCCAAGGGCCTGATCTGAGGCTTGTCATCGCCGCCATGTCGGCCTAGCCCCCGCGCCCGATCCCGGTTGAAGGAATTGACCAATGGTCCCCCGTTACGCCCGCCCTGCCATGACCGCCCTGTGGGAGCCGGAAGCCAAGTATCGCATCTGGTTCGAGATCGAGGCCCATGCCACCGAAAAGCTCGGTGAACTCGGCGTCGTGCCCAAGAGCGCGGCCAAGGCGCTGTGGGACTGGTGGGCAACCAACCCCGCGATCGATGTCGCCGCGATCGATGCGATCGAAGCGGTGACCAAGCATGACGTGATCGCCTTTCTCACCTGGGTCGCCGAGCAGGTGGGCGAGGAGGCGCGCTTCATGCACCAGGGCATGACCAGCTCGGACGTGCTCGACACCACCCTCGCGGTGCAACTCACCCGCGCCAGCGACATCCTGATCGCCGATCTTGACGCCTTGCTCGCCGCGCTCAAGGCCCGGGCCTTCGAGCACAGATACACCCCCACCATCGGCCGCAGCCACGGCATCCATGCCGAGCCGGTGACCTTCGGATTGAAGCTGGCGCAGGCCTATGCGGAGTTCGATCGCTGCCGCGCGCGGCTGGTGGCGGCGCGCGCGGAGGTTGCCACCTGCGCCATTTCGGGCGCGGTCGGCACCTTTGCCAATATCGATCCGGCGGTCGAGGCCCATGTTGCCGAGAAGCTCGGCCTTGCGGTCGAGCCGGTCAGCACCCAGGTGATCCCACGCGATCGCCACGCGATGTTCTTTGCCACTCTCGCGGTGATCGCCGGCTCGATCGAGCGGCTCGCGGTCGAGATCCGTCATCTCCAGCGCACCGAGGTGCTCGAGGCCGAGGAATATTTCGCCCCCGGGCAAAAGGGCTCGAGCGCCATGCCGCACAAGCGCAACCCGGTGCTGACCGAAAACCTCACCGGCCTTGCCCGGATGGTGCGCGCCTATGCTCTGCCCGCCCTGGAAAATGTCGCGCTGTGGCACGAGCGCGACATCTCGCACTCCTCGGTCGAACGCTTCATCGGCCCGGACGCGACGATCACGCTCGATTTCGCGCTTGCCCGGCTTACCGGCGTGATCGAGAAGCTCCTCGTCTATCCCGAAAGGATGCAGCAGAACCTCGATGCCATGGGCGGGCTCGTCCATTCGCAGCGGGTGCTGCTTGCCCTTACCCAGGCCGGGGTGAGCCGCGAGGGGGCCTATGCGCTGGTCCAGCGCAATGCGATGAAGGTGTGGGAATCGGGCGGCAGGCTCAAGCTTCTCGATCTGCTCAAGGCCGATGGCGAGGTCACCGCCGCGCTTTCACCGGAAGAGCTCGAGGCGCTGTTCGACCTCGGCTACCATTTCAAGCATGTCGATACGATCTTCGCGCGGGTCTTCGGCTGAACCGGGCAGCGCTGGACAAGCCGGGCAAATTGCCTAGGCTGGCACGGGGGACGCAAGCATAGGGAGGGCCGCAAGGCGTGAGGATATTGCGCAGCATTGCCTGGGTTCTGGCAGCCCTGGGCTTCCTGATCTTCGCGATCTACAACTGGCAGCCGGTCGAGCTGACCTTGTGGCAGAACCTGGTGCTCGAAACCAAGGTGCCGATGCTCGCGCTCATTGCCTTTGGCGCGGGCTTCCTTCCCATGTGGGCCTATCACCGCAGCATCGCCTGGGGCCTCAACCGCCGCATCCGCACGCTTGAGAACTCATTGAAGCAGGCCGCGCTCGCCCGCGCCAACGAGGCTGCCGCAGCCAAGGCAGCGGCGGTGGACAGCCCCGGAGAAAACGCCGGGAATGGCGGTGGACAAGGCCCGGGGTCGCTCGCCCCGGTTCCCCCCGGCAGCGAGGGCGAGGGCGCATGAGCAATCCGGTCTATCTTGCGCTCGATGTGCCGCAGCTCGCGCCGGCCAAGGCGCTGGTCGAGAAGGTCAAGGCGCATATCGGCGGGGTCAAGCTGGGGCTTGAGTTCTTTTGCGCCCATGGCGGGCACGGGGTGCACGAGATCGCCCATTGCGGGTTGCCGATCTTCCTCGACTTGAAGTTCCACGACATCCCCAACACCGTCGCCCGGGCGATGCAGGCGATCCATGTCTATGAGCCGGCGATCGTCACCGTTCATGCGAGCGGCGGTCGGGCGATGATGGAGGATGCCAAGGCCGCCGCCGCCGAAGGCTGCAAGGTGGTGGCGGTGACCATGCTCACCAGCCTCGATGCCGCCGATCTTGCCAGCACCGGCATCTATGGCAGTGCCGAGACCCAGGTGATGCGCCTCGCCGAGCTTGCCCATGCCGCCGGGCTCGACGGGATC
Organism: Erythrobacter cryptus; assembly: GCA_046297575.1. GTDB lineage: Bacteria > Pseudomonadota > Alphaproteobacteria > Sphingomonadales > Sphingomonadaceae > Erythrobacter > Erythrobacter cryptus_A. The sequence goes on along the minus strand of JBKBHR010000002.1, from coordinate 108,096 downwards.
GTGTGCTCGGGCCAGGAGGTGGGCATGGTCAAGAAGGCGTGGAAGGACGGCTTCTTCGTCGTTCCCGGCCTGCGCCCCGCAGGCAATGGCACGGGCGATCAGAAGCGCGTCGTCACCCCCCGGGCCGCGCGCGACAATGGCGCGAGCGTGCTGGTGATCGGCCGGCCCATTTCGCGCGCAGATGACCCGGTGGCAGCCGCGCGGGCGATCGAGGCGACGCTCTAGGGGCACCGCATGGCGAACCATGCCGCTCCCAACCTTCCCGCGCGCGATTTTGCGGCGACAGCGCGCTTCTATGCTTCGCTGGGCTTCGAGGAGGATTATCGCTCCGAGGGATGGATGATCCTCTCGCGCGGGGATGTAACGCTCGAATTCTTCCCCTACCCCGATCTCGACCCCTACCAGTCCTCGTTCGGTTGCTGTCTGCGGCTTGATGATCTGGCCGCCATGATGCGCCAGGTGGAAGCGAGCGGCGTGCCCGATGCCCGCATCGGCATCCCGCGTCATCACCCGCCCGCGCCCGATCCGAGCGGGCTCAGCATCGCCTGTCTGATCGACCCGGACGGCACCCTGCTGCGCCTCATCCAGAACGATTGAGCGTATGACCAGCATCCTGCCCGCCACTCCCGCCGACGCAGCGGCCCTCAAGGCGCTGATCGAAGGCGCCTATCGCGGCGATTCGGCCAGGGCGGGATGGAACCACGAGGCCGATATTCTCGACGATGAACGCATCGCTCCGGGCGAGCTCGAGGCGATGCTGGCCGATCCTGCCGTCACCATCCTTACGGCCCGTGATGGCGAAGCGCTGATCGGCTGCGTGGCCGTCACCCGCAAGGATGCGGTGCTCGGCTATCTCGGGATGCTGTGCGTGCGGCCCGATCTGCAATCGGCAGGCCTCGGGCGGCGCCTGCTCGAGGAGGCCGAGGATCATGCCCGCGCGCTCGGCCTTGCGGCGATGGAAATGACCGTGATCGACAGCCGGACAAGCCTCATCGCCTGGTATGAACGGCGCGGCTATGCCCGCACGGGCGAAACCCGCCCCTTCCCCGTCTTGCGCGATCCCCCGATCACCTTCGCGGTGCTGGAAAAGCCGCTCGGCCCCGCCTAAAGGCGCGGGGCATGGCCACCCTTGTCAAGATCTGCGGGCTTTCCACCCCCGAAACCCTCGCCGCTGCGCTGCGCGCCGGGGCAAGCCACGTTGGTTTCGTGCACTTCGCCAAGAGCCCGCGCCACCTTGCCCTGGCCGAGGCCGCACGCCTGCGCGCGCTGGTGCCGCCGCAGGTCAAGGCGGTGCTGCTGCTGGTCAATCCTTCGGCCGATCTGCTTGCCGAGGCGGTGCAAACGGTGCGCCCGGACATCATCCAGTTCCATGGGAACGAGCCGCCCGAATTGATCGCCCGCTTCCGCGCCGAGACCGGCATTGCCGCCTGGCGCGCGCTTGGCGTGCGCAGCGCCGAGAGCCTCACCGAGGCCGATCGCTTTGCGGGCGCGGTCGATCGCCTGCTCTTCGATGCTCCGGCCAGCACGCTTCCGGGCGGCAATGGCACGCGTTTCGATTGGAGCCTGCTTGCCGCCTATCGCGGGCCCACCCCCTGGGGGCTTGCCGGCGGGCTCACCCCTGCCAATGTGGGCGAGACCATCCGGCTCACCGGGGCACCGCTGGTTGACACCTCGTCGGGGGTGGAGAGCGCGCCGGGCATCAAGGACGTGGACAAGATCGCTGCCTTCTGCAAAGCCGCGCGGTCATGAACACGCCTCTCAATTCCTTCCGCACCATGCCGGATGAGCGCGGCCATTTCGGCCCCTTCGGCGGGCGCTATGTCGCCGAAACGCTGATGCCGCTGGTGCTCGAGCTCGAGCGCGAATACCGCAAGGCGCAAGCCGATCCGGCATTCGAGGCCGCGTTCGACGATCTGCTCGAACATTACGTCGGCCGCCCGAGCCCGCTCTATTTCGCCCCGCGCCTCACCGAGGAGCTTGGCGGCGCGCAGGTATGGTTCAAGCGCGACGAACTCAATCACACCGGCGCGCACAAGATCAACAATTGCATCGGCCAGATCCTGCTCGCGATCCGCATGGGCAAGAGGCGCATCATCGCCGAAACCGGCGCGGGCCAGCACGGGGTGGCGACCGCGACGGTTTGCGCGCGCTTTGGCCTGCCCTGCGTGGTCTATATGGGCGCCGAGGACGTGAAGCGCCAATCGCCCAATGTCTTCCGCATGAAGCTGCTGGGAGCCGAGGTGGTGCCGGTGACGAGCGGGCGGGCAACGCTCAAGGACGCGATGAACGAGGCGCTGCGCGACTGGGTCGCCAATGTCCACGACACCTTCTACATCATCGGCACCGCGGCGGGCCCGCACCCCTACCCCGAGATGGTAAGGAACTTCCAGAGCGTGATCGGGCGCGAGGCACGTGCGCAGATGCTTAGCCGCACCGGGCGCCTGCCCGACCTCTTGGTCGCGGCGATCGGCGGTGGCTCGAACGCGCTGGGGCTGTTCCACCCCTTCCTCGATGATCCCAGCGTCAAGATGCTCGGCGTCGAAGCCGCTGGCCATGGCCTTGATGGCGATGAACACGCCGCGAGCCTGCTCGGCGGTTCGCCCGGCGTGCTCCACGGCAACCGCACCTACCTGCTCCAGGACGAAGACGGCCAGATCACCGAAGGCCACTCGATCAGCGCCGGGCTCGATTACCCCGGCATCGGGCCGGAACACGCTTGGCTCAAGGAGACAGGGCGGGTTGATTACACCGCCGTCACCGACGAGGAGGCGCTCGCCGCCTTCCAGCTTTTGTGCCGCACCGAGGGCATCATCCCCGCGCTCGAGCCCTCGCACGCGATCGCGGCGGTGAAAAAGGTCGCACCCACCATGCCCAAGGACGCGATCATCCTCGCCAACCTGTGCGGGCGCGGCGACAAGGACATCTTCACCGTGGCCGAAAGATTGGGAGTGGCGCTGTGAGCCGCCTTGCCACTGCCTTCGGCAAGAGCCACCCCGCGCTCGTCTGCTTCATCACCGCCGGCGATGGCGACACCGCGGCCAATCTCGATGCGCTGGTCGAAGGCGGGGCTGATGTGATCGAGCTCGGCATGCCCTTCACCGATCCGATGGCCGATGGCCCGGCGATCCAGGCGGCCAATCTGCGCAGCCTCGGCGCGGGCACGACCACGGCGGACGTGCTGCGCCACGCCGCCGACTTCCGCGCCCGGCACCCGCAAGTGCCGCTGGTGCTGATGGGCTATGCCAACCCGATGGTGCGGCGCGGGCCCGAATGGTTCGCCGAGGCTGCCGCTGCGGCGGGCGTTGATGGCGTCATCTGCGTCGACATTCCGCCCGAGGAGGATGACGCGCTCGGCCCGGCGCTGCGCGCGGGTGGCATCGCCCCGATCCGCCTGGCTACCCCCACCACCGATGCCGCGCGCCTGCCGCAGGTGCTCGAAGGCTCGCAAGGCTTCCTCTATTACGTCTCGGTCGCCGGGATCACCGGCAAGCAGCAGGCCGCCATCGAGAGCATCGCGGCCAATGTCGCGCGCATCAAGCAGTCCACCAGCCTGCCCGTGGCAGTGGGCTTTGGCGTGCGCACGGCCGAACAGGCCGGGGCGATCGCCAAGGTGGCAGATGGCGTCGTGGTCGGCTCGGCGCTGGTGGAGCTGTGCGGCGCGCATGGCGCCGAGGCACCGGCCAGGCTAAGGGAACTCACCGCAGCCCTCGCCCATGCGGTTCACACCGCCCGTCAGGAGCAACTGGCATGAACTGGTTCACCCGCGTCCGCAATTCGCTCGGCTTTTCCTCGCAGAAGAAGACCACCGAGAAGGACCTGTGGATCAAGTGCCCGTCCTGCCAGGAGATGCTGTTCGTCCAGGATTACGAGAGCAACCTGTCGGTCTGCCCCAAGTGCGAGCATCACGGCCGCATCGGCGCCGATGCGCGCCTCGCGCTGCTGCTCGATCCGGGCTTTGAACTGCTGCCGATCCCCGAGGTGACCGAAGACCCGCTGCAGTTCAAGGACACCAAGAAATACACCGACCGGCTCAAGGCCGCGCGCGCGGCGAGCCCCCATAAGGATGCCTTCGTCGTCGGCTCGGGATTCATCGAGACCCGCCCGGCGGTGGTGGGGGTGCAGGATTTCGGCTTCATGGGCGGCTCGATGGGCATGGCCGTGGGCCAGGCCTTCTGCGAGGGTGCGCAAAAGGCGCTCGATCGCGCTTGCGCCTATGTGGTGGTGACCGCCGCCGGGGGTGCGCGAATGCAGGAGGGCATTCTCAGCCTGATGCAGATGCCGCGCACCACGGTGATGACCAGAAGGCTCAAGGCCGCAGGGCTCCCCTATATCGTGGTGCTCACCGATCCCACCACCGGGGGCGTGACGGCAAGCTATGCCATGCTCGGCGATATCCACATTGCCGAGCCCGGCGCGCTCATCGGCTTTGCCGGGCAGCGGGTGATCCAGGACACCATCCGCGAGCAACTGCCCGAAGGCTTCCAGCGCGCCGAATATCTGCACAAGCACGGCATGGTGGACATGGTGGTGCACCGGCGCGAGCTGAAGGCAACGCTCGGCCAGCTGCTCGACTATCTGCGGCCGGTAAAGGCGGCCTAGCTGCCGATGCGCGACTTCGGGCGCTCGGACGATCCGCGCGTTCAGGCTGAGCTCGATCGCCTCGCGGCCCTGAGCCTGCCGCAGGGGCGGCTCGGGCTGGAGACGATCACGGCGCTGCTCGCGCGGCTCGGCAACCCGCACCGGCGCTTGCCGCCGACCTTCCATGTCGCCGGCACCAACGGCAAGGGATCGACCTGCGCCTTCCTGCGGGCGATGCTGGAGGCGCAAGGCTACAAGGTCCACGTGACCACCTCCCCCCATCTGGTGCGCTACAACGAGCGCATCCGCCTCGCAGGCGAATTGATTTCTGATGCCATGCTGGCCGAGGTGCTCGCCGAGGTGCTTGATGCCGGCGCCGATCTCGGCCCCAGTTTCTTCGAGGCGACCATCGCCGCGACCTTCCTTGCCTTTTCCCGCGTGCCCGCCGATGCCTGCGTGGTCGAGGTCGGCATGGGCGGGCGGTTTGATGCCACCAATGTGCTCGAGCCGCAGGTGCTTGCCGCCTGCGGGATCGCCGCGCTCGGCCTTGATCACGAGCGCTTCCTGCTCGCCCCCGAAGAAGGCGTGCCGAAAGCGCCGATGGCGCGCATCGCCTTTGAAAAGGCGGGGATCGCCAAGGCGGGCGTGCCGCTGGTGACGCTCCACGACACCTATCCGCCCGAAGCGCAGGAGGCGATCCGCGCGGTTGCCGCCCGCACCGGGGCGGTGCTGCGCGAGGGCTTTGCGAGGTGCCGCGCCTGTGCCGACCGGGCGGAGTTCCTGCGTGATGATGAGACCGCGGTGCCGCTCATCCCCGCGCTGGCGGGCAGGCATCAGGCGCTCAATCTGTGCCTGGCGATCTCGATGCTGGCGCACCAGGACAGGCTCCCCGTGTCCGAAGCCGCGATCATTGCGGGGGCAAGCGCCGCGCGCTGGCCCGCCCGGATGCAGCGCCTTGGCCCCGGCCCGCTGACCGCGCTTGCCCCCGATCGGCCAGTCTGGCTCGACGGTGGGCACAACCCCAGCGCCGGCGCTGCCATTGCAGGCCATTTTGATGGGCCGCTCCACCTCATCATCGGGATGATCGCGGGGAAAGATCCGCGCGCGATCATCGCGCCGCTCGCGGGCCGTATCCGCAGCCTTTTGGTCGTTCCGGTGCCCGGGCACGAGTGCCACCTGGCCGAGGCCTTTGGCCCTGAGGCGCGGGCCGCGCCGAATGTCCCCGAAGCGCTGCTGCGCCTGCCGGCCGATGGCTATCCCATCCTCATCACCGGCTCGCTCTATCTTGCCGGCGAGGTGCTGCGGCTGAACGAAGAAATGCCGCTCTAGACCAGCTCCGGCTCGGGCGGGGGCGCGTTTTCGACCCGGCCCGATCGCGCCTGGCGCGCCCATTCGACAAGGCACAGCACCACCGCAAACCCGCCGATCGCGGTGGTGAGCACGAAGACGTCGAAATAGCCGCGCTCCTCGATCATCTGCCCCAGCGCCGGGCGGCCGAGCGTGCCCACCAGCATGGTGAGCGAGGAGAGCAGCGCATATTGCACCGCGCTGTAGCCCTTGGCGACGACGCTCGAAAGATAGGCGACAAAGGCCGCCCCGGCGATGCCCACGGCGATGTTCTCCATGCCGATGGTCAGCATCAGCCGGGCCATGCGCTCATCGGCGCCGAACAGGCCGGCAAGCCGGGTGAAGCCGATGAGATCGCTCGCCGCCTGCATCCGCGCGCCGCCGATGGCAAGATCGGCATAGAGCAGGTTGGTGAGCGCAGCGATCACCGCGCCCAGGGTGAGCGTGGTCATCCGCCCGATCACCGATAGCAGCGTGCCGCCGAGCGCGAGGCCCACCAGCAACGCCGCCACGCCGAAGAACTTGGACGCGATCGCCACCTCGTCCTTGGTGTATTTGAGCTCATCGAGATAGAAGGGATAGGCAAAGCTGCCCCAGATCGCATCGGTGATGCGGTAGGACAGCACCAGCGCGATCACCAGCACCGCCGCCCAGCCCAGCCGCCCGACGATCTCGGCAAGCGGCAGGATGAGCGCGCGGTATCCATGATCGAGCAGCGCATCGAGCGTGCCGCGGGACGGCACGGCATCGGCAAGCACGTGGCGCCCCTGCCTGCGCATCGTCTCGAGCCAGCCGGCGATGAGGCCAGGGATCACCACCGTGGCGATCACGATCAGCGGGCCCATGGTGCTGACAAAGGCGGTCGAATCGGGCCGATCCTCGGGGCTGGCGGCAAGCGAGCGGACCATGAACACGAGCACCGTCACCAGCGCCCAGGCCCACAGCAGGCCCACCGCCCCGAGTGCCAAGGCACGGATGCGCGGCACGATCTGCCCGGCCTGGCGCAAGGTGCCAAGATCGGCCCGCTCGCCTGCGCGCACCGCCGCGCTGCGCTCGGCATCGGGCGCGAGCAGGCCCAGGAAACCCACCGCGAGGAGCACGATGCCCATGGTCGCAAAGACATTGGGCCAGCCCTCGCGCTCGGCCATGAACAGCGCCAGCGCTCCGCCCACCAGCGCGGCGATGCGATAGCCCATCTGGAACACGGTGGAGAGGATGTCGATGGTGGCCACCTCATCGGCCACATCGACGCGCCAGGCATCGATCACCACGTCCTGCGTGGCGCTGGCGAAGGCCCCGATCCCGGCGAGCAGCGAGAACAGGCCCAGCGAGGTCAGCGGATCGAGCGCGGACAGCGTCACCAGGATCGTGCCCAGCAGCACCTGCGCGCTCACGATCCACTGCTTGCGCTTGCCCAGGCGCCGCAGCAGCGGAAGATCGACCCGGTCAAGCGCGGGCGACCACAGGAACTTGAAGGCATAGGCAAGGCCGATCAGCGAGAACACCCCCATGGTCTCGACATCGACCCGGGCATCGGTGAGCCAGGCATAGAGCGTGCCCAGCAGCAGGGCGTAGGGCAGCCCGCTGGCAAAGCCGAACAGCAGGATGAAGCCGGTCTTGGGATGGCGCAGCGCCGCCAGCAGCATGAGCCAGCGCCCAAGGCGCGCGCGCGCGGCGGAAAGGCTTTCGGGGGCGGCTTCGGCCATGTTCGATCCCGTGCTTGGCAAGGCAAGGATTTGCCTTGGCTCGATTTGATGGCACACTAAGCGGCAAGGAGAGGATGAGAAAAGAGCCATGAACACCGCAACCACAGATTTGCCCCGATTGCAGCCCACCCCCGGCCAGCTGGCTTTGGCCGAAGCGATCCGCGCGGGCGCGGCGCGCCAGGCTGGCGCGGTGCAGCGCGTGCCCGCGCAGCGCTATACCTGCCCCGATCACTTCGCCCGCGAAAAGCTGGCGCTGTTCGATCGCCTGCCGCAGGTGATCGCTCCTTCGGCGCTGCTGCCCGAACCGGGCATGGCCCTGCCGCATGATGCCACCGGGCGCCCGCTGCTCATCACCCGCGACGGGGCGGGCAAGGCGCATGTGTTCCTCAATGTCTGCCGCCACCGCGGCACCCGGCTGGTGGAGGGCCGCGAGGTGGTCTGCGCCAAGCGGCTGGTGTGCCCCTATCACGCCTGGACCTACAGGCTCGATGGCGCGCTGCTCGCCCTGCCCCGGCCCGAGACCTTCCCGGGCCTCGACAAGGGCGAGTTCGCCCTTGTCGAACTGCCCTCGTGCGAGGCGGGCGGGCTGATCTGGTTCGCGCCGGTCGAAGGGGCCGATTTCACCCATGCCGAGGCGCTGGGCGCGGATTTTGCCGCCTTCGGCCTGCCCAGCGCCCACCTGTTCCGCCGCAAGACCCACAAGGTGCGGGGCAACTGGAAGCTGATCATGGATGCCTTCCTCGAAAGCTACCATGTCACCCGGCTTCATGCCGCCACCATCGGCCCCTTCTTCAAGGACGGGATCACCGCGGGCGACCAGATCGGCCCGCACCAGCGCTCGGCGGTCGGACGGCTCGAGGAGATGGAGGGGGTTGACCTCACCGACATGGCGGCGCTGCGCCGGGTGGTCACCTTCGCCTATCAGCTGCTGCCCGCCACGGTGATCGTGCCCAGCCCCGATTATGTCAACGTGATGGTGCTGATGCCGCAGGCGGTCGATTGCACCCTGGTTGAGGATTTCATGCTGATCCCCGAGCCACCTGCGAGCGAGAAGGCGCTGGCACATTGGGAGAAAAGCTGGAACCTGCTCGACGGCGGGGTTTTTGCCAGCGAGGATTTCCGCGCTGCCGAACTCGGCCAGCAGGGGCTGATGAGCGGCGCGGTGGAGCACCTTACCCTCGGCACGCTCGAAGGCGGGATCGCGCGCTTCGACGAGATCGTGCGCGAGGCGCTGCGGGCGGCCAATTGAGCAAGGCAAGGCCGATCGGTGGGCGCAAGAAGGTCGCCTTTGCGGGCGAAATCGGCTAGGCGCCGCGCCCATGCCCAGCCAGCCCCCCAAGCCCAGCCAGCCCCCGCACTCCGCGCCCCCATCCTTGCCCCGCCCCGCGGGCGAGCGCATCGCCAAGCTGCTCGCCCGCGCCGGGGTGGCAAGCCGCCGCGAGGCCGAACGGATGATTGCCGAAGGCCGGGTGGCCCTCAACGGCAAGGTGCTTGAAACCCCGGCGACGATCCTTGCCGGCCTTGCGGGCGTGACGGTGGATGGCAAGCCCGTTGCCGCGCCCGAGCCGACCAGGCTGTTTGCCTTTCACAAGCCTGCCGGCCTCATCACCGCCGCGCGCGATCCCGCCGGGCGGCCGACCATCTACCATGCCCTGCGCAACGCTTTGCCGCCGGGGGCCGGTCGGGTGATGCCGGTCGGGCGGCTCGACTTCAACACCGAAGGCCTGCTGCTCCTCACCAATGACGGCGCGGTCAAGCGACAGCTGGAACTGCCGGCGAGCGGCATTCCGCGCACCTATCGCGCCCGCGCCTTCGGCACGGTCAGCCAGCGCCAGCTCGACGAACTGATCGAGGGGGTGACCATCGACGGGGTGCGCTATGGCCGGATCGATGCCAATCTCGAGCGCGCGCGCGGGCGCAACCTGTGGATCGAGCTGACCATAACCGAGGGCAAGAACCGCGAGGTGCGCCGGGTGCTCGAGCACCTCGGACTTGCGGTCAACCGGCTGATCCGCACCGCCTATGGCCCCTTCCTCCTCGGCGATCTGCCGCGCGGGCAGGCGGTGGAACTCACCGGCAAGCCGGTTGCGCGTTTCCTTGAAGGGCTCGCCAAGGGGGAGGTGCGCGCGTGAGGATCATTGCCGGCACCTGGCGCGGGCGCCGTCTGACCGCGCCGCCGGGCGAGGCCACCCGTCCCACGGCTGACCGCACCCGCGAGACGCTGTTTTCGATGCTGACGAGCCGGCTCGGCAGCTTCGAGGGCCTGCGCGTCGTTGATCTCTTTGCCGGATCGGGCACGCTCGGGCTCGAGGCGCTCTCGCGCGGGGCGGCCTCGTGCCTGTTCGTCGAGCAGGACCGCGCCGCGCTTGGAGCGATCCGCGCCAATGTGGCGGCGCTCGGGGCGCAGGGGGCAGCGCGGATCGAGGCGGGATCGGTGCTCGGCCTCGGCCCGGCACCGCAGCCCTATGACCTCATCCTTGCCGATCCGCCCTATCGCACCGGCGCGGGCGAAGTCGCGCTCGACCGCCTCTTGCGGCTGGGCTGGATTGGCCCGGAGACCTGGATCAGCCTCGAGACCGCCTTCAACGAGGACCCGGCGGTCAAGGGCCTGGTGATCGAGACGGCACGCCGGGTCGGCAAGGGCAAGCTCAACCTGATGCGGCTGGCGCCTGCCGCCCCCGACCCGGCGGCGACCCGAGGGGCTTGAGCGGCCTAGCTCTGCATCGCCTCGAGCTTGCTCTTGATCTGGGCCCAGGCCATTTCGCGCTGGGGCTCGGTCAACTTGGTCAAGGTTTCGCGGTCGGCATCATTGAGGCGCCAGAACATCGCCCGGCGCTCGGGGGTGAGCGTCCAGAAATAGTTCTGCACCGCCGCTGTCCAGCCCTTGTAGGCCTGCTGCTTGTCGGCGGGCCAGGTCTCGACCTCGGCCAGCTGCGCGGGCGTTGGCGGCGGCGAAGCCTGCTCTGGCGCCGGGCTCTCCATCCCCGCATGAGCCGGGGGCGCGGCGGCCTCATCCTGCACCGAAGCGAGCGCAGGCGTTGCGGCCAGCGCCGCACCAAGCCCGGCAAGCCCAAGGATATTGCGATAAGAGTGCATGGGGTTCTCCCTTGTGGTTGAAAGTCCCAAGCACGACGAACGCATCGCTGCCCGGCCGCTCAGTCCCCTGCAAGCCGGGCCTTGCCACTATGGCGCGCGCCTTGATCGCGGCCAACCGCCCCCCGCACCCATGCATCGCGCCGCGGCCACCACCGGGCGCGAAGCGTGGCGCAAAGCGGGCGGGCCGTTGGCAGCCAAGCAAAAGCCGGGCATGGGGCGCGCATGGCGGCTTGCCCCTGCGGCCATTGTTCCCTACCTGTTCACGAGCGTCATGAGCCCCTCCCTGCCCACCTCCGCGCCCGCCAGCGATCCTGTCCCGGCCTATGCCGCCCGGCTCAACCCGGCGCAGCGCGCGGCGGTGCTGGCCACCGAAGGGCCGGTGCTGATGCTGGCCGGTGCGGGCACCGGCAAGACCGCCGCGCTCACCGCGCGCCTCGCCCATCTGGTTGCCACCCGCCGGGCCTTCCCCTCGCAGATCCTGTGCGTGACCTTCACCAACAAGGCCGCGCGCGAGATGCGCGAGCGGGTGGCCGCGCATCTCGGCACGGCGGCCGAAGGCCTGCCCTGGCTCGGCACCTTCCACGCCATCTGCGCCAAGATGCTGCGCCGCCATGCCGAACTGGTCGGCCTCCAGCCCAATTACACCATCATCGACACCGATGATCAGCTGCGCCTTTTGAAGGCGCTGATCATCGAGGCCGATCTCGACGAGAAGCGCTGGCCCGCCCGCCAGCTTGCCGGGCTGATCGATCGCTGGAAGAACCGCGGGCTTGCCCCGGGCGATCTCGACGCGATCGAGAACGAGGCCTTCGCCAATGGCAAGGGCGCGGCGCTCTATGGCCGTTATCAGGAGCGGCTGCGCGGCCTCAACGCCTGCGATTTCGGCGATCTGATGCTGCACATGCTGACGATCCTGCGCCAGCACCGCGACATCCTCGCCGATTACCACCGCCGCTTTCGCTACATCATGGTGGACGAGTATCAGGACACCAACACCGTGCAATATCTGTGGCTGCGGCTGCTGGCGCAGGGGCATGGCAATATCTGCGTGGTGGGCGATGATGACCAGTCGATCTATTCCTGGCGCGGCGCGGAAGTCGCCAATATCCTGCGGTTCGAGAAGGATTTTCCCGGCGCGCAGGTGATCCGGCTGGAGCAGAATTACCGCTCCACCCCGCATATCCTGGGCGCGGCCTCAGGCCTTATCCGCGCCAACAGCCAGCGCCACGACAAGACGCTGTGGACCGAAGTCAACGGCGGCGACAAGGTCAAGGTGATCGGCGTGTGGGATGCGCCCGAGGAAGCGCGCCGGGTGGGCGAGGCGATCGAGCGGCTCGAGCGCGAGGGCGCCGCGCTCAACCAGATCGCCATCCTCGTGCGCGCACAATACCAGACCCGCGAGTTCGAGGATCGCTTCATCCAGACCGGTATCGCTTACCGCATCATCGGTGGCTTCCGTTTCTACGAGCGAGCCGAGATCCGCGACGCGCTGGCCTATCTGCGACTGATCGCGCAGCCGCAGGACGATCTGGCCTTCGAACGCATCCACAATGTGCCGAGGCGCGGCCTTGGGGCCAAGGCGCTCGAGGCGATGCACGCCCATGCCCGGCGCACCGGCCTGCCGCTGGCAGCAGCGGCTCTGCAACTGGCTGACAGCGATGCGTTGACCAGGCGCGCGGCGGCCACCATCGCCGCGCTGATGCGCCAGTTCCTGCACTGGCGGCAGCAGGCCGAGGTGCTCAGCCCGGCTGATCTCCTGCGCCTGGTGCTCGACGAATCGGGCTACAACGCCATGCTCGCCGCCGAACGCACCCCCGAAAGCGCCGGACGGGCGGAGAACCTTTCCGAACTTGCCCGGGCGATGGAGGAATATCAGAGCCTTGGCGATTTCCTCGAGCATGTCAGCCTGGTGATGGACAATGACCGCGCCGATGCCGAGGACATGGTGACGATCATGACCATCCACGCCGCCAAGGGGCTGGAGTTCGATCACGTCTTCCTGCCCGGTTGGGAGGAAGGGGTGTTCCCTTCGCAGCGCGCGATCGACGAGGGCGGCCTTGCCAGCCTCGAGGAGGAGCGGCGCCTTGCCTATGTCGCGATCACCAGGGCGCGGCGCCACTGCACCATCCTGCACGCCGCGAACCGCCGCATCTATGGCCAATGGGTCAGTTCGATTCCCTCGCGCTTCATCGCCGAACTGCCCGAGGAGCACATCGCGAGCCAGACCACGCTGGGCGGTGGGGAGAGCCTGTGGCGGGCAAGCTGGCGCGCGCAGGAGGATCCTTTCGCCCATGTCGCCGCCACCCGGCCCGAGCGGGGCGAGGCGCGCGGGCCCGGCTGGCAGCGGGCGCTGGCCTCGGGCTATGACAAGCGCCCGGCGCGCCTTGGCGAACCCACCCGCTCGCCCGCCAGCATCGCCGCGCCCGCGCGGCGCGACATCGCCATCGGCGCGATGGTGGCCCACGCCAAGTTCGGCCGCGGCTGCGTGATCGACCAGGAAGGCAACCGCCTCACCATCCGCTTCGAGGAGGTGGGCGAAAAGCGCGTGCTTGACAGTTTCGTGACCCTGCTCGGCGAGGGCGCCTAGCTGCAGCTGACTTCAAGGAAGCTCGGGATCGGCCCGTTCCACTCGCCGGGCTGCATCGGCGGCTCAGGGGCATCTTCGCGCGGGCGCGGTGGCCTCGCGCGGCTGGCGCTTGCGGCGCGCACTTCGCCCTGAGCCGCGCGGCGCGACGTGCTTTCAGCCTTCTTCTCGGCCCTCTCATCGCGGCTGCGGCGGGCCTTGCGCGCGGGCGATGGTGCGCCCTCCTGCTCCGCATCAGGTGCATCGGAAGCGGCAGCCTCGGCCCGGTCAAGAATTTCCTTGAGGTCAACCCTCAGGTCTTCCTTGCCGAACACCTTGATCGGGCTGCCGGTGAGCTTTTCGATATTGGCGATGGCCTCGGCATCATCCTCGGTGACGAAGGTGAAAGCCCGCCCCTTGGCCCCGGCACGCCCGGTGCGACCGATACGGTGGACATAGTCATCCGGGTGCCAGGGCGTATCGAAGTTGAAGACGTGGCTGACACCCTTGATGTCGAGCCCACGCGCGGCAACATCCGAAGCGACGAGGATGTTGACCTCGCCGCGCTTGAAGCGCTCCAGCTCCTTCAGCCGGCTGGGCTGGTCCATGTCGCCATGGATCTCGCTCGAGGCAAAGCCGTGGCGCTTGAGGCTCTGGTTGAGTTCGCGCACCGTGGTCTTGCGGTTGGCGAAGATGATCGCGGTCTCCACGAGGTCATTCTCGAGGAACCAGCGCAATGTTTCACGCTTCTTGGCCGGCTTGACCGGCACCTTGAAGGCGGTGATGTCGGCATTGGTCGAGGCCGCACGGCTGACCTCGATGCGCTTGGGGTTGTTCAGGAACTTCTTGGCCAGCTTCTCGATCGGCGGCGGCATGGTGGCCGAGAACAGCATGGTCTGGCGGCTTTCGGGCAGGCGCGCGCAGATGAACTCGATATCGGGGATGAAACCCATGTCGAGCATGCGGTCCGCCTCGTCGATCACCAGAAGCTCGCAGCCGTTCAAGAGGATCTTGCCGCGCTCGAACAGGTCCATCAGCCGGCCCGGCGTGGCGATCAACACGTCCACCCCTTCATCGAGAGCCTTGAGCTGATCGCCCATCTGCACCCCGCCGATCAGCAGGGCCATCTTGAGATCGTGGTTCTTGCCGTATTTCTCGAAGTTCTCGGCCACCTGCGCAGCGAGCTCGCGGGTCGGCTCGAGGATCAGCGAGCGCGGCATCAGCGCCCGGCGCCGCCCGGCGGCCATAATGTCGATCATCGGCAGCACGAAACTGGCGGTCTTGCCCGTGCCCGTCTGGGCGATGCCGATGAGATCCTTCATCATCAGCACCGTCGGGATCGCCTGGGCCTGGATCGGCGTGGGCGTGGTATAGCCCGCATCCTCCACGGCTTTGAGCAATTCGGGCGAAAGGCCGAGATCGGCAAAGGTCATGCGCGCAGCAGGTTCCGAAAGATGAGCGGCAGGGGCACTGCCGTGTTGGTCAGGCCTGCGGGCGCAAGGCGCGGCGTCAGGTCGCCGCGCCTTTCTCGCAAACGGGCGCAAAAGTCAAGGAATCGCGCGCCTGAGAAGCGCTTGGGGCCAGAGGTTCAATCATCCACCGCAACCAGCTGGCGCATCGCGGCGATCTGGCAGCGCGCCCCGGTGCGCGATTGCAGCTGATCGCGCGCGGCGCACAGGCGCCCATCCTCGTTCTTCTCGACATAAAAGCCCGAGTAGAAATCGCGCGCGCGGCAGGATTTCTCGAGATTGACCGAGACCATCCGCTGATCGCGCAGGAACAGCACCAGGCGGTTGCCGCTGCCCGTCTGCACCCCGGCAATGCCTTGCAGCGGCACGCATTTCTCGCGCCGCCGTTCCTCGAAGCGGGGGCCGGCATCGGGATCGGGCAGTTCGGCAAAGAGGTTGCGCCGCGCCGCCAGCGGCTGGGGCGCGACGCGGATCACCACGCGCTGTTCGATCCGCACCTGCCGCGCGCTCTGCGAGGCCCTGAGCGCCGAGAGCGGGTTGGGAAGCGGCGGCGCGCCGGCCATCGCGGCGGGCGCCTCGCAGCGCGGCGCCGAGGCGGCAGGCGCGGCGGCCACTCCGGAGGCCTCGCCCCCGGCCGTCCACGGCCAGATCAGCGCCAGTGGCGCCGCCAAGGCAAACAGGCTGGGCATGGTTGCGGGCAAGGTCTCCCTCGTCAGGTGACAGGCGCGGCGTGCCTGCCCGCAAGGGCAGGATGCACCTCGGCGAGCCTTCCGCCTAACAGCGGCAATTGAACCGTGGCTTAACTGGCCCTGCACCGCGCTCGAAAGCGGTGGCACAATCGGGACGAACTGTGGCATGAAGGCCACAATGAATCACCCCGCCCCGCCCCCGCCAGCCCTCGCGACCGACCCCGATTTTCTCGCCGCCGCCGAGGCCCTGCTCGGCCCACGCGGGTTGACGCGCGACTCCGAGTTGATGGAGCCGTGGCTGACCGACTGGCGCGGGCGTTACACCGGGCGCGCGCTGGCGCTCGCGCAGCCGGCGAGCACCGCCGAGGTGGCAGCGCTGATGCGGCTGTGCGCCGCGCACCGGGTGCCGGTCGTGCCGCAGGGCGGGAACAGCGGCATGGTGGGCGGCGCCACGCCCGACGCCAGCGGCGGCGCGCTCCTCCTGTCGCTGCGGCGCATGGCCGCGATCCGCCGGCTTGATCCGGCCGCCAGGCTGGTGGTGTGCGAGGCGGGCGTGGTGCTCCAGCACCTCCACGAGGCCGCCGAGGCCCAAGGCCTGCGCTTCCCGCTGACGCTGGGCGGCAAGGGCTCGGCCACCATTGGCGGCCTCGTCTCGACCAATGCCGGGGGAACGCAGGTGCTGCGCCATGGCACCATGCGCGCGCAGGTGCTGGGGCTCGAGGTGGTGCTTGCCGATGGCAGCGTGCTCGATCTCCTCGCCGCCCTCAAGAAGGACAATCGCGGGTTCGATCTCAAGCAGCTGTTCATCGGCTCGGAGGGCACGCTGGGGATCGTCACCGCGGCAGCGCTCAGGCTGCTGCCCGCGGCGGCGGGGCGCGCCACGGCCTGGGTCGGGCTTGGCGGGATCAAGGAGGCAGGGCACCTGCTGCGCCAGATGGAGCACAGGCTCGGCGACGTGCTCGAAGGCTTCGAGGTGGTGCCCGCGCATTGCCTTGAAAGCGTGCTCGCCCATCAACCGGGCGCCCGTTCGCCGCTGGCAGAACGCCATCCCTGGAACGCGCTGATCGAATGCGTCTCGCCCCACGAGGACAGCGCGGCCCTCAGCGAGACGCTGGAACAGGCGCTTGCCGGGGCGCTCGAGGCGGGGCTCATCGCCGATGCCGCGATCGCTGCGAGCGAGGCCCAGGCCGATGCCTTCTGGGCCCTGCGCGACGCGATTTCCGCGGCCGAACGGGCGCTCGGCCCGGCGATGCAGCACGATATTTCGGTGCCGGTCGAGGCCATGCCCGATTTCATCCTCGCCGCCGGCCCGGCGATCGAGGCCGCCCATCCTGGCACCCGCGCGGTCGCCTTCGGACACCTTGGCGATGGCAATGTCCATTTCCACGTGCTCGCCCCCGAGGGCGCGGTGCGCGGCGTATGGGAGGAGGCCGAGGGCAAGGCGATCAGCGCCCATGTCCACGATCTCGTCACCCGATGGGGCGGCTCGATCAGCGCCGAACACGGGATCGGCCAGATGAAGCGCGACGAGCTTGCGCGGCTGCACGATCCGGTTGCGCTCGGGCTGATGCGGCGGATCAAGGCGGCGCTCGATCCCGAAGGCCTGCTGAACCCCGGCAAGCTGGTCTGACCACCCCGCGCAGCGCCGCCCTGCTGCGCCTTGCGCGGCCCGGCACAAAGGCCTATGCGCGGCGGCTCGGACGGGGGCGCCACGGGGCCGACCGCATCCACCACGACAGATTTGACCGGAGACATTCGATGGCCAGCGCGCCGCAACCGCAACTTCCCTTGTTCTACAAGGATCTCCTGCCGCTCAACAGCCGCGACCATGCCGACTGGAAGGCCGGCACGCTGGAAAGCGCCGCCCATCTCGCTGCCACCCACGCGGTGCCGCTGACCGCCGACGAATTCGTCGATGCCCAGCGCGATTTCCCGATCGTCTTCACCACCGGCGAAAATTCGGTGCCGATCGCGCTGTTCGGGCTCAATGAAGGGGTCAACACCTTCGTCGGCCCCGACAACAAGATCACCGAGGCGATCTATCTGCCCGCCTATGTGCGGCGCTATCCCTTCATCCTCGCCAAGCTCCAGCCGGGCAGCGAGGACATGTCGCTGTGCTTCGATCCCAGCGTCGGGGTGATCGGCAAGCGCGAGGAGGGCCTGCCGCTGTTCGACGACCAGGGCCAGCCGACTGACTACACCAAGGGCGTGCTCGAGTTCTGCCGCCGCTTCGAGGAAGCCGGGCAGCGCACCAAGCTGTTCATGGAGGAACTCGCCAAGCTCGACATCCTGATCGACGGCGAGATCGCCATCACCCGCAACGACATGCCCGACAAGCCGTTTGTCTATCGCGGCTTTCGCATGGTCGATGAAAACAAGCTGCGCGAGCTTTCGGCCGAAACGCTCGAAGGCCTGGCCAAGAACGGGATGCTGGTGCTGATCTATGCCCACCTGTTCTCGCTCGGGCTGATGCGCACAATCTTCGAGCGCCAGGCCGCCCAGGGCCGCCTGCCGATACCGACCGCGGGCGAGGCCGCCCCCGCGCTCAACTGAGCGGGCGCGAGCGCGCTACTCGGCGGCCTGAAGCAGGCCTTCACCGCCGCCGAGCAGCGCGGTCTCGGCCCCGAGCTCGCGCACGAGCGCCGCGAGCATCGCCGCCATGGCCGACAGGCCCGGCCCCGGCTCGGCGAGCTGGCGATCGAGATAGGCGGCGCGGCACACCTCGATCTGCAGTGCCTGCACCCCGTCTGCCGGCGCGCCGTGGCGATCGAGCACATAGCCGCCCGAATAGGGCCGGTTGTGCGCCGCCGGCACGCCGCTGGCCTCGAGCCGCGCCAGCGCCCGGGCGATCAGCCCGGCATCGCATGAGGCCCCGAAGCGGTCACCCAGCACGATCACCGGCGCCCGCTCCTCTGCGCTCGGTGGGCGCAGCGGCGGCATCGAATGCAGATCGATGAGCAGCGCTGCGCCCCAGGCCTGGCGGATGCGTGCCAGCTCTTCGCCGAGCGCCGCATGATAGGCGCGGTGGATATGCGCGATCCGCTCGGCCAGTTCGATCGGATCGAGCCGACCGCGCCAGATCTCGCCCGATCCCGGCAGACGCCGTGGCACCAGCCCCAGCCCGCTGCGCGCCCGACCGTTGCGCGCGCCGGCCGGGGCATCGGGGGCAGACGTGACGGGGCGTCCGCCGGCCACCATGTCCCAATCGATATCATCCTCGGCGCGGTTGAGGTCGATGAGCGCGCGCGGGGCATGGGCGATCAGCAGCGCCGCCCCCGTGGCCCGGGCGATGGCGACGCCAAGCCGGTCGACATGGCGATCCTCGAGCCGCAACTGCGCCAGCGCCGGATCGCGCATCCGCGCGGTCACCGCGGGCGGATAGGCCCGGCCCGCATGGGGCACGGCCACCAGCACCGGAAGCTGCAGCCGGGCCGGCGCGCTCAGGGTGAAGGCCGGCGCCGCGCCCAGACCCGGAACCCGCCCGCCCAGGCGCTGCTGGCGCGCCGCGTGGCGGCCCGCTGGCAGGGCGGCAAGGGCGGGATCGGGATCGGCGTGAGGCATTGCTTTTCTCTTGCTGGCGTCTTTGCCGCCGCCTGTCAAAGCCTCATCCAAGCATCGCCCGCGGCGATCATGCACAAACAATTCTTAAGCCGGCGGTGCTATAGCCCTGCCCCATGACCGCGACACGCACCCCCCGCATCCTGCTCGCCGAGGACGAGGCGGCGATGCGCGCCTATCTCGAGCGGGCGCTCACCAATGCCGGCTATCACGTCAGCAGCGTCGATCGCGGCACCGACGCCGTGCCGCTGCTCGAGACCGGCGAGTTTGACCTGCTGCTTTCCGACATTGTCATGCCCGAGATGGATGGGATCGAACTCGCCCAGCGCTGCGCCGAGATCTCGCCGCGCACCAAGGTGATGTTCATCACCGGCTTTGCCGCGGTCTCCTTGCGCGCCAGCCGCGAACAGCCCGCCGCCCGGGTCTTGTCCAAGCCCTTCCACCTGCGCGATCTGGTGCTCGAGGTCGAAAGGGTGTTCGAGGAGGCCGAAGCGGGCCGCTGAAGGCTTGTGACGCCTCGGGCGCGAATCGCTTGCACCTTGGCGGGGCCTGCGATAACTGGCCGCTCCGCCCCAGACGGGGCGCGCGCGATGGTGTGGGCGTATAGCTCAGCGGTAGAGCACTACGTTGACATCGTAGGGGTCGCAAGTTCGAACCTTGCTACGCCCACCATCGCCCCATCCATCGGCAAATGGCCTGGCAAAGCCCGCCCTTGCCGGCGGGCTTTTTTGCAGCATCGGGGCCGCCTTTTCCTCTGCCGATGATTTGCCGCGCCCCGCCTTGCACCCGCGCCTTGCTCTGCTAAAGCCCCGCGCGGGATCTATCACAGCTTCCTGTCGATCATGCACGGCCCCGCAAGCGACGGGGCAAGAAGGATAGGGCACGAAACATGCAGAAAATCAAAGTCGCCAACCCCGTCGTCGAGCTTGACGGTGACGAGATGACCCGGATCATCTGGCAGTGGATCCGCGAGCGCCTGATCCTGCCCTATCTCGACATCGATCTGAAATATTACGATCTTTCGATCCAGAACCGCGATGCCACCGACGATCAGGTGACGGTCGATTCCGCCCATGCGATCAAGCAGTATGGCGTGGGCGTGAAATGCGCCACCATCACCCCGGACGAGGCGCGGGTCGAGGAATTCGGGCTCAAGAAGATGTGGAAGAGCCCCAATGGCACGATCCGCAACATCCTCGGCGGCGTGGTGTTCCGCGAGCCGATCGTGATCGACAACGTGCCGCGGCTGGTGCCGGGCTGGACCGATCCGATCGTGGTCGGCCGCCATGCCTTTGGCGATCAATATCGCGCCACCGACACCCGCATCCCCGGCCCGGGCAAGCTACGTCTGGTGTTCGACGGCGAGGATGGCACCAAGATCGATCTCGACGTCTTCGACTTCCCCAGCGCCGGGGTGGCGATGGCGATGTACAACCTTGATGATTCGATCCGCGACTTTGCCCGGGCGAGCTTCAACTACGGCCTCTCGCTCGGCTGGCCGGTTTACCTTTCCACCAAGAACACGATCATGAAGGCCTATGACGGGCGCTTCAAGGATCTGTTCCAGGAAGTCTTCGACACCGAAGGCTTTGCCGAGAAGTTCAAGGAAAAGGGCATCGTTTACGAGCACCGCCTGATCGACGACATGGTGGCAAGCGCGCTCAAGTGGTCGGGCAAGTTCGTCTGGGCCTGCAAGAACTATGATGGCGACGTGCAGTCGGACACCGTGGCGCAGGGCTTCGGCAGCCTCGGGCTGATGACCAGCGTGCTGATGACCCCGGATGGCAAGACCGTGGAGGCCGAGGCCGCGCACGGCACCGTCACCCGCCACTACCGCCAGCACCAGCAGGGCAAGGCGACCAGCACCAACCCGATCGCCTCGATCTTCGCCTGGACCCGCGGGCTGATGTATCGCGGCCGCTTCGACAACACCCCCGATGTGGTGCGCTTTGCCGAAACGCTCGAGAAGGTCTGCATCAAGACGGTCGAAAGCGGCCAGATGACCAAGGACCTGGCGCTGCTGATCGGCCCCAACCAGGCCTGGCTGACCACCGAGCAGTTCTTCGAGACCATCGTCGCCAATCTCGAAAAGGAAATGGCCTCCTGGGCCTGAGGCAGGCGCGGCGCAGGCCGCGTGCGCAAGGCCGGGCGGCGCGCGGGCTTCAGCCTGCCGCGCCTTGCCCGTCCTCGCCCGCCTTATCCGCTGTGCCCGGCCCCTCCTCGGCAGCGATGCCGAACCAGGCGCTCAGCATCAGCTGGTCCTCGCTATCGAGATTGACCCCGGCATCATAGGCCAGCCGGATGAGGTTGGCGAGGAAGGCCTGGGCGATCACCTCGGCACCAGGCGCCGGGCTCTCGGTCAGCGGCGCCCCGCCGAAATGCGCGCCGCGCACCACGAAATTGAGCGCCGCACGCCCTACCGGCGTCGGCGAATCGGCCAATTGGTCGCGGATCGCGCGGGTGATCTCGGCGAGGTTGAAGGGATGCTCGGCAAGGTACTCGGCAATCGCCCTGAAGATCACCGGCCAGGCCTCTGCCGGCAGCCGCGGCAGATCGACCACCCGGGCAAGCAGGTCGATCAGTTCGGGCAGCTCGCTTTCGGCCACGGTGGCCTCGGGCGCAGAGGGCGGTTCGTGGCGCTCCTCGTCCCACAGGTGATATTGGTCGAGCCGCGCGTTGGGCAATTGCAGCGCCGCAATCGCCGCGGCAAAGCCGTGGCCGCCCCAGCGCGCCTCGCGCAAGCCCGGCACCGCGGCCGCGGCCTTCTGCGACAATTGCGCAAGATTGAGCGGTCGGGTCGCCTCGTTGTATTCGCCCTGAACGAACAGGGCGAAGGCATCGCGCGCCTCGTCGAGATCGACCGCGGCGCCCGCCGTGCTGCCCGCTGCGGGCAAGGAGACCGGCACCGGCGCCACCGCGGGCGGACGCAGCAGATCGCCGATCGCCTCGAAATTCAGCACCCGGTCGGCCACCGAAACATAGGCGCGCGCGGCATTGCCCGGCGAGAGCACGGCAATGCCCCGGCCATGCGCGCGCAGGCGATGAAGCAGCGGGGTGAAGTCCGAATCGCCCGACGCGATCACGAACTCATCGAAGCCCGTGGGGTGCTGGAGCAGATCGAGCGCATCGATCACGATGCGGATATCGGCGGCATTCTTGTCGCGCGCGAGCGTAGGCGTATCGACCACCTCGAACCCGGCGCTCACCCACAAGGGCCGAAAGCGCGAGAAGAAGCGCTTGAAATCGCTGCCATCCTCCTGCTTGCCATCGATCACGTAGCCGGCCGGGTTGAGATAGCAGCGCGCCACCAGCCAGCGCCGCCGCTCGCTCACCAGATAGCGCTCGGCAAGGGCTTCAAGGAGCACATCGGGCAGGTTGGCAAAGCGCAGGGCAAGTTCGGGATCGAGGTTCCACAGCCCAAGAAAGATATTGTCGAAATCAACCAGGATGATGCTCTTGTTCACCACCAATCCCCCCAAGTGATGCAGCGCGCATGGTTTGGGCGAGTGCGCAGGAAGGCGCAATCGCCTTTTGCGCGCGAGGCCTGGCCCGGTTGCCGCGGAGACTGCGATACCGCGGGTGACAGGCTGCGCTGCGCGCGTTAAGCCTTGAACGTGGCAGGCGAACTTGCTCCCTCTCCCGTTCTTTCCGATGCGTTGGTGATCCTCGGCGCGGCGGGGATCGTCATTCCGGTCTTCGCGCGCTTTCGCATCACCCCGATCATCGGCTTCATCCTCATCGGGGTGGCGGTCGGCCCCTTCGGCCTCGGCTCGCTGGTCGAGCGCGTGCCCTGGCTCACCCATATCACCATCACCAATCCCGAGGTGCTTGCCCCCTTTGCCGATTTCGGGATCGTGCTGCTGCTCTTTGCCATCGGCCTTGAACTTTCGTTCAACCGCCTGTGGCAGCTGAGGAAACTGGTGTTCGGTCTCGGCGCGCTCGAACTCCTCATCATCGGCTCTTCGCTGGCGCTGCTGTTCGGGCTTTCGGGCATGCTCGCCTGGTCGGGGGCGCTGGCGCTGGGCTTCGCTTTGGCCTTTTCCTCGACCGCGATGGTGCTGCCGATCTCGGGCACGCGCACCCCGGTGGGACGTGCGGCGCTCTCGATGCTGCTGTTCGAGGACATCATGATCGTGCCGATCATCTTCCTCTTGGGCGCGCTCGCTCCCAATGCCCAGGGCGAGGGCTGGGAAGGCATGATCACCACCCTGTGGCAGGGGGGGCTGGTGATCGCGGTGCTGCTGGTGGTCGGACGCTTTGCCTTGCCGCGCCTCTTTGCCCAGGCGGCGCGCACCAAGAGCCCCGAACTGTTCCTCGCCGCCTCGCTGCTGGTGGTGATCGGGGCAAGCCTTGCCACCGCGATCACCGGCCTTTCCCCGATCGTCGGCGCGCTGATCGCCGGGCTGCTGATCGCCGAGACCGAGTATCACACCGAGGTCGAACTGATCATGGAGCCGTTCAAGGGGCTTGCCCTCGGGGTCTTCCTCATCACCGTGGGGATGAGCATCAACCTCGTCGAGATCGGCGCCCAGATCGGCACGCTCGCCGTGGCTGTGGTGGGCGTGCTGGTGTTCAAGGCCATCGTTACCGGCATCCTGCTGCGGCTGATGGGGGCGCGGCGTGGCACGGCGGCCGAGACCGGGGTGCTGATGGCCTCACCCTCGGAGACCACGCTGATCGTGCTTGCCGCCGCCACCAGCGCTCTGGTGATCGATCAGGAGACCGCGCGCTTCTGGCAGACCGTCACCGCCATTGGCCTTACCGTCACCCCGCTGCTCGCCCGGCTTGGCGCGGTGATCGCCCGCAAGGTCGATGGCGCCCCCGCCGATATCGAGGATGATGGCGATGAACCGCGCACGATCATCGTCGGCGGCGGGCGCGTCGGGCGGCTGGTGGCGGACATGATGCGCGTTCACGGCCAGCCCTATGTGATGATCGACAGCAACCCCGATCTCATCCTCGAGGCCAAGCGCGATGGCTATCGCGCGGTCTTCGGCGATGCCGCGCGCGGCGATGCGCTGGCGCGGCTGGGGGTGGAAAGTGCCCCTGCGGTGGTGCTGACGATGGACGAGCCGGTGCTGGCGCAGCGGCTCGTCACCAAGCTCAGGCGCGAATATCCCGAGCTTCTCATCGTCGCCCGCGCGCGCGATCCCGATCACGCCGCCGCGCTCTACCGGGCCGGTGCCAGCCATGCCGTGCCCGAAACGCTCGAAGCCTCGCTCCAGCTCTCCGAGGCGGTGCTGGTCGATATCGGCGTTGCCATGGGCCCGGTGATCGCCTCGATCCACGCCAAGCGCGACGAATATCGCGAACAGCTCGAACGTGAGGGCGGCCTGAGCGAAAAGCCGCGCCTGCGCACCAGAAGCAGCGCGGCCGGCTAGCGGCTTTCTCCCAGCAACCAACTGATCGACAAGACATAAGGCCGCGCGTCGGGCGGATGTTTGCGCTGCACCGCACCCTTGACCTGTGCGCAGGTCTCGCAAGCCAGCCGCGCACTCATGCGCGAACGCAGCGGCCGGCACGGGGCTGGCTTGCCCTCGGCATCGAAGGTCAGGGCCACCACCACCTGGCCGGAAACTTCGTTCTGCAACGCGCGCCGCGGATATTGCAGCGGCTGGATGACGACATCCTCAGCCTTGAGCCGCTGGTCTTCGGCCGGGATCACGCTATCGCCAAAGATCACCGGGCGGTGGTCGAGCAGGGGCAAGCTGCTGCTTAAATGGGTGAACCGCGGTTCACCCTCAGTCGCCGCCAAGGAAAGGCTGATGCGGGTGCGGTAATGGGCGCGCGCGTAATCAAGCGCGAGGCAGGGATCGGGCCGGAACCGTCCCGCCGCCCTGGCCTGGGCGCAGATCGCCGCCCCCGCCTTTGCCAGGCCCTCACTGGGCTTCGCCTCGCATCCAACGACATTGCCCTGCGCATCGACCATGAGGTCGAGCGCAATCCCGGCCATAAATGGACGGGCGCGGAACGTCTTGCGGTAAGGCGCAAGCACCGGATCGATTTCGCCAAGGTCGCGTTCGCCGGCCCCCCGGTCACATCAAAGGCCTCACCCGCAAAGACAATCGGCTCGCGCGATTGCGCCGCCAGCGCAGCGGCGCCGACCAGTGCCAGGGCCCCTGCCAGCGCGCGATCGCTTGCGCGCCTCACACCGCCGGCTCAGCGGCCAGAACCGATTTCACCACAGCCAGCGCCTCGGCCGCCTTGGAAGCATCCGGCCCGCCGCCCTGCGCCATGTCGGGGCGCCCGCCGCCGCCCTTGCCACCAAGCACCGCGACCCCTGCGCGCACCAGATCGACTGCGCTGAAACGTGCGGTGAGATCGTCGGTAACGCCAGCGCCGATGCTCGCCTTGCCATCGCTCACCGCAATGATCACCGCAACCCCGCTACCCATGCGCTGCTTGGCGGCATCGAGGAGCGGGCGAAGCTCCTTGGGATCGAGCCCCTCGATCACTTGCCCGGAAAAGGCAACGCCGGCGATGGTCTCGTCCGCGGCGCTGGCCTTGCCGGTGCCAGCGCCGCCGCCGAGCGCGAGGGCCTTCTTCGCCTCGGCCAATTCCTTCTCGAGCCGCTTGCGCTCCTCGAGCAGCGCGGCAAGCCTGGCGGGCACCTCCTCGGGCGTCGCGCGGATGGTGCTGGCGGCGGCCTTGAGCGCCTCCTCGCGCGCGACCAGCCATTGCCGCGCGCCCTCACCGGTCATCGCCTCGATCCGCCGCACGCCCGAGGACACCGCGCTTTCCGAGACGATCCGGAACAAGCCGATGTCACCCGTGGCGCGCACGTGGGTGCCACCGCACAGCTCGACCGAATAGTTGCGCCCGTCCTTGCCCGGGCGGCCCATTGCGAGCACGCGCACCTCATCGCCATATTTCTCGCCGAACAGCGCCAGCGCGCCGGCGGCAACCGCATCCTCGGGGGTCATCAGCCGGGTGGTGACGGGCACATTGGCGCGGATCTCGGCGTTCACCTCGGCCTCGATCGCGGCGATGTCCTCGGGCGTGAGCGCGCAAGGGTGCGAGAAATCGAAGCGCAGGCGGTCTTCGGCCACGAGGCTGCCCTTCTGCGTCACATGCGCGCCGAGGCGGTTGCGCAGCGCGGCGTGGACGAGGTGGGTGGCCGAGTGGTTGGCGCGGATACGATCGCGCCGCTCGGCATCGACCTTGAGTTCGACCGTATCGCCGACCTTGACGCTCCCCGCCTCGATCCGGGCGTGGTGGGCGTGAAGCCTCCCGAGGGGCTTCGAGGTGTCCGTCACCATGGCGCGCAGGCCGGCAAGGCTGGTGATCGTCCCGACATCGCCGGTCTGCCCGCCGCTCTCGCCATAGAAGGGCGTCTGGTTGGTGAGGATTGTCACCTCCTCGCCGGCGGTGGCGCTGGTGACTTCGGCGCCGTCCTTGACGATCGCCACCACCCGGCCCTCGCCGCTGGTGGCGGCATAGCCTGTGAATTCGGTCGCACCCTCGCGCTCGGCGATGTCGAACCACACCTCGCCTGATGCGGCCTCGCCCGAGCCTTTCCAAGCCGCGCGGGCGGCGGCCTTCTGGCGCGCCATCGCTGCCTCGAAGCCCGCCCGATCGACCGCGATGCCGCGCGAGCGCAGCGCATCCTCGGTCAGGTCATAGGGAAAGCCGTAGGTGTCATAGAGCCGGAAGGCGATCTCGCCATCGAGCTCGGCACCGGCGCCAAGGGCGGCGGTGGCCTCGTCGAGCAGCCGCAAGCCCTTGTCGAGCGTGCGGCGGAACTGGGTCTCCTCGCGCTCGAGCACTTCCTCGATCAGCGCACGCCCGCGCGCAAGCTCGGGATAGGCCGCGCCCATCTCGGTCACCAGAGCGCCGACCAGGCGATGCATCAGCGGCTCGCGCGCGCCGAGCAGATGCGCGTGGCGCATGGCACGGCGCATGATCCGCCGCAGCACATAGCCCCGCCCCTCGTTGGAGGGCAGCACCCCGTCGGCCATGAGGAAGCTGGTCGAACGCAGGTGATCGGCGATCACCCGGTGGCTGGCGGCATGTTCACCCCTGGCGGGAACGCCGGTGAGCGCCTCGCTCGCCGCGATCAGCGCACGGAAGGTGTCGGTGTCGTAATTGTCATGCACGCCCTGCAGCACCGCGGCGATACGCTCGATCCCCATGCCGGTGTCGATCGAGGGCTTGGGCAGGTCGCGGCGGGAGCCATCGGCCTGCTGCTCATACTGCATGAACACGAGATTCCAGATCTCGACGAAGCGGTCGCCATCCTCATCGGCGCTTCCAGGCGGGCCGCCGGGAATGTGTTCACCGTGATCGTAGAAGATCTCCGAGCACGGCCCGCAGGGGCCGGTGTCGCCCATCGACCAGAAATTGTCGCTGGTGGGGATGCGGATGATGCGGGCGTCAGGCAGGCCGGCGACCTTGCGCCACAGCGCATGGGCCTCGTCGTCGGTGTGATAGACCGTGACGGTGAGACGCTCCTTGGGCAGGCCCCATTCCTTGGTCAGCAAGGTCCAGGCGTGGAGGATCGCGCCTTCCTTGAAGTAGTCTCCGAAGGAAAAGTTGCCGAGCATCTCGAAGAAGGTGTGATGCCGCGCGGTATACCCCACATTGTCGAGGTCATTGTGCTTGCCCCCGGCGCGCACGCATTTCTGCGCCGAGGCCGCGCGCGGCGACGACGGGGTCTCGAGCCCGGTGAAGACGTTCTTGAATGGCACCATCCCCGCATTGACGAACATCAGCGTGGGATCGTTGTAGGGCACCAAAGGGGCCGAGGGCGTGGCCGCGTGACCGTTCCGGCTGAAATAATCGAGGAACGAGCGGCGGATTTCGTTGGTCGAGGTCATGGCGGTGCAGTTAGGCAAAGCGCGGCCCTTTCGCAATGGAAGCTGCACATCGGGCCATAGAGGCCTGGCCCCGGCGGAGCTTGCAGCTGCGACCGCAAGGCTCCGCGAGGGGCATCAAGAGCAGGCCAAGCGGCGATCCGAGCCAGGGCGCAACGCGAGAGGCCGGCACCTGCCCTTGGGAGCGGCAGGTGCCGGCCTTCCGGGTTTCCGGACGCCGGGCGGGTGCAAGCGGGTAACGGGACATTCCGCCTGCATTCACCTTGTACTGGCTGCGCCAGGCCGCCGCGTCCGCTTGGGGATCACATGTCGAGGTCCGCGTCCGGACCGGACATCATCTCCCCGGCGACCTGATCGGTGCGGCTGCGGATCGCAGCTTCCAGACGGTCGCAAACTTCGGGATTTTCGCGCAAGTACGCCTTGGCATTTTCGCGCCCCTGGCCGATGCGGATGCTGTCGTAGGAGAACCAACTGCCCGACTTTTCCACCAGCCCGGCCTTGACCCCGAGATCGAGAATCTCGCCGATCTTGGAAATGCCCTCGCCATACATGATGTCGAACTCGACCTGCTTGAACGGCGGGGCGACCTTGTTCTTGACCACCTTCACCCGGGTGGTGTTGCCGATGATCTCATCCCGATCCTTGATCTGGCCGGTGCGGCGGATGTCGAGCCGCACCGAGGCATAGAACTTGAGCGCATTGCCACCGGTGGTGGTCTCGGGATTGCCGTACATCACCCCGATCTTCATCCGCAGCTGGTTGATGAAGATCACCATGCAGCGCGAGCGGCTGATCGAGCCAGTGAGCTTGCGCAGGCTCTGGCTCATCAGCCGCGCCTGCAGGCCCACATGCGAATCGCCCATCTCGCCCTCGATCTCGGCGCGCGGCACCAGCGCGGCGACCGAATCGACCACCAGCACGTCGATGGCATTGGAGCGCACCAGCGTATCGACGATCTCGAGCGCCTGCTCGCCGGTATCGGGCTGCGAGACGATCAGCTCGTCGATATTGACGCCCAGCTTCTTGGCATAGACCGGATCGAGCGCATGTTCGGCATCGACGAAGGCCGCGGTCCCGCCGGCCTTCTGCGCCTCAGCAATCACATGCAGGGCGAGCGTGGTTTTGCCCGAACTTTCAGGCCCATAAACCTCGATCACGCGGCCGCGCGGCAGGCCGCCCACACCCAGCGCAATATCCAGCCCGAGCGATCCGGTCGAAATCGCCTCGACCTGCATCGTCTCCTTCTGGCCGAGCCGCATCGCCGAACCCTTGCCGAAGGCACGATCGATCTGCGCCAGCGCGGCCTCAAGCGCCTTTTGACGGTCCACGGCTTTCCTGTCCTCTTCCACCAATTTCAATTGCGTAGCCATCGCATGCGCTCCCTTGCTTGACCAGAGGGGGAAAGCGGTTTTCCGCTGCCCGCAAGGGCTATGTATCGCATTTGTTCTCATGGAACAAGTAGGGAACACGAAAATTTCCCACAGCCGCGACGAAGGCGCCCGGGCGCCTCCGCCCCTGGCGGCGGCTAGCGGCGCCTGATCTGCCAGGCGTAGCGCGCCTCGCTGCCCGCCGGCAGCACCAGCTCGACCGTCTGCCAGCCGTTGCGAATCGCGACCTTGCGCCCGGCAAAGCGCACATCGCCATCGCCGGCACGGCTCAGTTCAAGGCGCAGCCGCACCGGGTGGGGATTGGCATTGGCAAGGCGCGCCTCCATCCGCCTCCAGCCGCGCGCGGCGCCCACCTCCAGCACGCCGCAGCGGGCGAACACCTGCGCACTCTCCCCCAGTTCCAGCTCGATCTCCTGCCCCCTGCCATAGTCGCGCAGCCGCGCGCGGGCGGCGAGCGCAGGCCCGCGCGGCCCCGGCTCGAACAACGCCATCTGTCCCTGCGGCAAGGCGATGCCGAGGCCCTTCTGCTCCTCGTTCCTGGTCACCAGCAGCATCCCGGCGGGCCGGAACGGCGGTTCAGCGTCATCCGGCGCCCCTGCCCCGGCAGGCTCGGGCAGCAGCATCTCCGGCGCGCAGCGGGCCTGGTAGAGCAGCCGCGCCTTCACCCCCTGGCGGTCGAGAAAGGCGACCTGCTTCATGCCCTTCGCCGCAACATCGACCCGCCCCGGCACGCGAAAGAGCTTGAGATCGCCGAGATCCTCCTCGCTTGCGGTCACCACCGCGCTCGCCATCTCGCGCGATTGGAGGCGTGCCCCCGTCACCACCACCGCATCGGCCATCATCCCCGGCGCGGCCATCATCGGCGCCGGCGGTGGCGGCGGCACCGGCGCGTCCTCGGGCAGCGGCAGGCCCGCGGCGGTGCTGCCGAGCGGATAGCAGGTGAGGCTGAGCGGCGCGCCCACGGGCGGGCTCGCCAGCGCGGCATAATCGCTTTCGAGATTGAGCCTGCCGGCGACGATCTGCAGCCGCGCTGCGGGAAAGCTCTGGCCATTGTCGTTGACGAGCGTGAGCCAGCTCAAGAGCCCCAGATCGAAGGCATCGCCCGCCGCCTCGTCGGCGAGGGTGGCGACATAATCGGCCTGCCAGTCAAAGCCCCAGGCAAGATAGGTGAGGGTCACCTCGAAGGTGCCGCCCGCGGGCGAGACGGTATCGACCGCAAACACCGGCTGGGCCGAGAGGCCCGCGGGCACGCCGGCAAAGCCGAGCCGCTCGGGAAGGCCAGCGCAGCGCAGTGCCTCGAAGCCCGCCGCAGTCTCGAGCACGAGCCCGCCATCGGCCCGGGTGCGCACGATCGCGCTTTCGCTCACCTCCGCGCCGGTGGCGGGATTGGTGCGGGTCACGGTCACCCGGTTGCCGAGCGTGCCATCGACCAGCGCCGCCGGGGAAAGCAGCGCGGCGCTGCGGTTCTTCTCGATGGTGCCGCCGGGAAGCCCGGTGACGATCGCCGAAACCCCGATCATCCCCTCGGCCACGCCGTCAAAGCGCACCGTCGCCTCGCCCGGCGGCAGGGTGACGCGGCGGGTCTCGGAAATGAGCGCAAGGCCCCCCGGGGCCGCGCGGGTGAGGCGCTCATCGGGGCTGCGGTCGGGATCGCGGTAGATGGTGACCGACAGATCGACCGGCGCCGAGGCCTCGACCACCTCGCGCGCGGCAAGCGGAGCGGCGAGGATGGTGGCGAGCGTCGCGGCGAGGACTGCCCATCTTCTCCCCTCTCCCCGGGGAGGGGCTGGGGGTGGGGGCTCCACGCCAGCGGCAACGCGCGAGGCCTGCGGCCTCGCCTCACCCCCGCCCCCTCCCTGAAGGAAGGGGAGACCAAAGGCCTTCCCCTGCTTGCGGCGCATCGCGGCGCTCGCCTCAAAAGCGCGCTTCATAGGTGACGCGGATCACCCGCTCACCATTGGCGGGCACGCTCACCTTGTAGCGCCGCCGATCGGCATTCACCTGTTCGCCCTTGATGTCCTCGGCCGGCACGCGCAGGTCGTCGGCCCACCAGGCACGGGCAAGCCCGGTCTGGTTGAGTTCGACCTCGACCGGCTCGCTGCGGCCATTGGTGAGGGTGTAGCGCATCACCGTGCGGTAATAGGTCTTGGGCCGCTCGATGGTGATGGTGCGGCTGGCGCTGCCATCATTGATGCGGAAGCGCGCGCTCCTTTCCCATTCGTCGCTGGTGATGGTCTGGCGGCTTTCGATCTCGGCCCTGACGGTGATGTCGAAGGCCTCGCCGGTGACGAGAGAAAGCTCGCTGCCCATCGGGGTGTGGCCGATCCCGCGCTCGCCGATGAATTGCGGCGTGCCTTGCGCGTCGCGCTGGTAGAAGCGCACCGTGCCGGCGGGCAGGGCATCGCCGAGGCCAGATCCGCGCGCGGTGGAAAAGGCGATGCGGCTTTCGGCATTGCGCGGCTGCTCGTCGTTCTGCTGCCAGGCGATATCGCGCGCATAGATGCGCCGCGCCGGCACGGCCTGCACGTCGAGGAAGCTCACCTGCTTGGTCTGGGCATTGGCGATGGTGGTGCGCCCGGCGATGGGGTAGAGATAAAGATCGCCGATGCGCTCGCGCGCCGCGGTCTGGGTGCCGGGGCGGACCATCGCGCTGCCCGCGCCCCCGCCAAAGCCGCGCGCGCCGCCGGCATAGGGATTGCCCGCCACCAGCACCGCATCGGCATTGTGGAAGGTGGTGCCGGAGGAGTTGGTGAGCGTCACCCAGCCCTGCATGTCGATGGTGCCGGTCGCGTCATTGTAGAGCGCGACATAATCGGCGCTCCAGCCGAGCCCGCCGGTGAGGTAGCGCAGCGACACCGGGCGGGTGCCGGCGCGGGCCGAATCGAGCGTCACCGACAAGGTCGGGCGGGCGCGCAGGCCGGGGGGCACGCGGTCGAAGATCACCCGCACCGGCAGGCCATCATCGCGCAGCACCTCGATGCGATCGCCGATCTGCACGACCACCCCGCCCACCACCGAAAGCACCCGCGCGCGCTCGCGGGTCTCGGCCCCGGTGGCAGGATTGGTGCGCAGCAGTGTGACGCTCTGGCCGACGGCCTTTTCCATCAGTTTGCCGGGGCTGAGCAGATCATAGTCGAAGTTCTGCTCGATGATGGTGGTGGCAGCGGCGGCAAAGCTCAGGGTTTCGGGCTGGATCCGGGCCGAGACATCGGGAAACTCGATCCGGCTCCGTCCCGCGGCGATGGCGAGCTGGCGCACGTCCTGCACCAGGGCAAGATCATTGTTGTAGATGGTGATGGCAAGATCGCCCTGGGCGCTCTCCTCGGACGCGGTCTGCGCCGCCGCCCCGGCTGCGAGCAACGCTGCTGCCGCCGCGGCAAGACCGGTGGCGGCGCCTTTTGCCTGGTTCATGAACTCCCTCCCCTGCTCTCCCGCTGCGCGGATGATGAACGCCTCTGTGCCTTTATCCAAGGTGAATGTGCCGGGCTTTCGGGAACGGCGCCGGCACAAGCCGCCGCTCAGCCCCCGGCGCGCTGTTCGGCGCGGGCCTCGCGCAGCACCGCGCCGACCTTCTCGGCGATCGCCGCGACGCTGAAGGGCTTGGCGATGAAGTGCACCTCGGGGATGTCGATGTCGCGGCGCAGCACGTCCTCGGCGAAGCCCGACATGAACAGCACCGGGATCGCCGGGTGGCGCGCGCGGATGGCGCGCACCATCGCCGGGCCGTCCATCCCCGGCATCATCACGTCGGTGACGATGATGTCGAACGGGGCCTTGGCCGCGGCGATCGCGGCAAGTCCCTCCTCGCCCCCGGGGCAAGCGGTGACCTCATAGCCGGCGCGGGCAAGCGCGCGTTCGGCCACGGCGCGGACCATCTCCTCGTCCTCGACCAGCAGCACCCTTCCGCCTGCCGCCCAATCGGAGGAGGCAGGCGGCGGGGCGGCGCGCTTCCTCGGCGCCGGGCCG
This sequence comes from Erythrobacter cryptus, assembly GCA_046297575.1. Classification (GTDB taxonomy): domain Bacteria; phylum Pseudomonadota; class Alphaproteobacteria; order Sphingomonadales; family Sphingomonadaceae; genus Erythrobacter; species Erythrobacter cryptus_A. The sequence continues at coordinate 74,923 of JBKBHR010000002.1, read as the reverse complement.
TGGTGCACCGGCAGATAGACGGTAAAGCGCGCGCCGGTGGGCCGCCCGGCCTTGTCGAGCACGTTGTCGGCAAAGATGAACCCGCCCGATTGCTTGACGATCCCATAGGCGGTGGAAAGCCCGAGGCCGGTGCCCTTGCCCTGCTCCTTGGTGGTGAAGAACGGCTCGAACAGTTTGGGCAGCACATGCGGGGGGATGCCGCCGCCGGTGTCCTGCATGATGAGCACGGTGTAATCGGCCGCGGGCAGCACTTCCGAGCCGAGCTGCATCACCTCCTTGGCCTTGAGCGCGCGGGTGTAGAGCGAGATCCGCCCGCTGCCATTGCCGCGCGCCTGGATCGCATCGCGGGCATTGACCGCGAGGTTCATGATCACCTGTTCCAGTTGCTGCGGATCGGCGCGCACCGGGCCGAGGTTGCGATCGTGCTGGACATAGAAGGTGATCTTGCCGCCGAGCAGGCGCTTGATCAGCGGGCTGACCTCGCTCACCACGTCGGGCAGCTGGATGATCTCGGGCCGCAGGGTCTGCTGGCGTGAGAAGGCGAGCAATTGCCGGGTGAGCGCGGCGGCGCGGTTGGAATTGGCGCGGATCTGCTGGATGTCGTCATAGTCGCTGTCGCCGGGGATGTGGCGCAGCAGCATCAGATCGCAGGTGCCGATGATGGCGGTGAGCACGTTGTTGAAATCATGCGCCACCCCGCCGGCGAGCTGGCCCACGGCCTGCATCTTGGTGGCTTGGGCGACCTGGCGGCGCAGCTGGTTCTCCTGGCTCGAATCGGCAAGGCTGAGCAGCACAGCTGCCTCGCCCAGCCCGCGCACCCCGGCAAGGCCGAGGCTGACCGGCTCCTCGGGGCTGGCCACCAGGCGCACCGCGACATTGCTGCTGATCGCCGGGCCGCGCCCGTGGCGCCGCACCGCATCGGACAGCGCCGCCTTGTCCTCGCGCACCACCAGATCGGTGGGAAAAGCGGGCAGCCCGCGCCCCTCGCGCCCGACGCTGCGCAGGAAGGCCTCGTTGCCGAACAGGAAGCGCCCGTCGCGGTCGGTCATGGCAAGGCCCAGCGGCAATTGCGCCAGCAGCGCCTCGAGCTGCGCCACCCCGGCCTGCCCGGCCCCGTCCCAGCCCGCGCCGATCCCCACCCCGCTGTCGATCAGCAGCATCAGCGAGGTCGCCTCGTCCGGCCCCGCCGGGGCGGCGCGCGCCTCGGGATCGACCAGCGGCACATCCACCAGCGTCTGCGGGGTGCCGCTGCGCCCCTCGCGGGCATAGAAGATGCGGTCGCGCTCGTCGGTGCGCAGGAAGCTGACGAAATCCTGCCCCACCAGCGTCGCGCGCGCATCGCCCGCGGCGCGCTCGGCAAAGCCGGCGCTGACCGCGCGGATCACCCCGTCCTGCGTGGTGATCGCGGTCTCGATCCCGGCGCGGCTGAGCATCTTGCCGAAGGGGCCGGAAAGATCGACGAGATCAGGCTCGCCCCCGCGCCCGCCGGCATCGGGGCGCAGCCGCCAGATGAGGTGATCCTCGCCCCGCCCGGCGCGCCGAGCCGAGACGTGCCACAGCCGCCCGTCCTCATCAGCCACGCCCTCGATCGCGGCGGTGCCATCGCGCCAAGCGCTGCGGGCGAGCAGCGTCACCGCCTCGCGCGCCGCGCGCCCGAAGGGCAGGGCCGGGGGCGCCGCGCCCGCGCCGAAGGCCTCGAGAAAGCGGCTGTTGGCGCAGACCATGCGGTTGGCCCGGTCGGTGATGGCGATCGCCTCGCCATTGCGCTCGCCCACCTCCTCGATCGCCGCGCGGGTGACGCTCCAGTCAGGCACGCCCAGCGGCTCGGCGCGCGGGGCGCCCTTCATCTGGTCGAGCAGCACCACGCCGCCGAGCATCACCCCGGCGGCGAGCACGAAGGCGAGCGCCGCCACCAGGCTCGCGGTGGCAAGATAGAGCACCCCCGCGCTCGCCAGCAGCGCACCGGCAAGGCCCAGCAGCAGCGCCGGACGTGGCGATGCCTCACGCAGCCCGGTTCCGGTGCTGACGCGCTTGCCGGTGCCGGCGCCGGAACGTGGGGGCGGATCAGGCAGGGCGGCGCGGGCCACGTGGGGCACTCCTCAAACCCATGGCCAGGCTGCTTACTGCGCGCCGAGCCGCTGGTCGAGCCGCGCTTCCATGATCTTCAACCGTTTCGCACGCTTGCGCGCCACCACCACCCGCCACACCCAGCTGGCCACGAGGTAGCCGATCGAGGGCGCCACCACCGCGAGCACGGCAAAGCCGAAGGCGGTGGCCCCGGCCATCTCGACGAAGGCAAGCGCGCTGCTCCACAGCCCGCTTTCGGCGGTGGCCTGGGCCAGCTGCGGCCCGGCGGCATCGAGCCTGAGGGTGAAATTGCCCACCTTGTTCGCCACCACCAGCCAGAACGGCAGGGTGAAAGGGTTGGTGATGAAGGTCGCCAGCGCCGACAGCGGCACATTGGCGCGCGCCGGCAAGGCGAGGAAGGCGGCCAGGAAAATCTGCCCCACCGGGATGATGAAGGCGGCAAACAGCCCCAGCGCCACCCCCCGCGGCACCGAGCGGCGGGTGAAGCGCCACAATTCGGGCGAGAGGAAGCGGTGCGCGATCGGCGCGAGATATTTGTTCGCCGCCATCTCCTCGCGCGTGGGCGTGTGGCGGCGGATGAGATCCATCGCCCAGGTCTTCGAGCGCAGCCCAAGCCCGCGCCGCGGGGGCGGCGGCGCGCTCATGCCCGCACCCCCGGAAGAAGTGGCAGGGCAGGATCAGCAGCAGAGGGCGCGGCGGCGGGCATGGCGTGTGCCCATATGGGTAGCACAGGGCATCTGACCAGTGGATGAATCGCCCTTGCGTGCATTTCCTGCGCCCTGCCCGCCTTTCCTGCCCTGAAGTCCCTGCGTGCTCAGCCGCGCTCGCGCATCAGCCGCGCCTTGTCGCGCTTCCAGTCGCGCTCCTTGATCGCGGCGCGCTTGTCGTGGGTCTGCTTGCCCTTGGCCAGCGCCAGTTCGACCTTGGCCCGCCCGGTGCGGTTGAAATAGATCGACAGCGGCACCAGCGTCATGCCCTTGCGCTCGACCGCGCCAAGCAGGCGGTTGACCTCGCGCGCGTGGAGCAAGAGCTTCCTCGGTCGGCGCGGCTCGTGGTTGAGGCGGTTGCCGTGGCTGTATTCGGGGATATTGGCGTTGACCAGCCAGACCTCGCCATCGCGCACCTCGGCATAGCTTTCGGCGATGCTCGCCTCGCCCGCGCGCAGCGCCTTGACCTCGGTGCCCTGGAGCACGAGGCCCGCCTCGAACACGTCCTCGACATGATAGTCGAAGCGCGCCCGCCGGTTCTCGGCGACGATCTTCTGCTTGTCGAAGGTGAGCGGTTTGGGGCGTGCCATAAGGGGGCGCGACATAGGCAAGCCGCAGCCAAAAGGCGAGAGGGCAATGCACGGCGGCGCAGGCGGGCTGAGGGTGCTTTGCGCTGGAGCGGCGCCAGGGCTATGCAAGGCCGAGGGGCGCAGGCGCGCGGGCGCGCGATGCAGCCAAGGGGGAGAGCGGGATGGACGAGCCACGGGCCTTTGCAATCGGCGGGCGCATGGTGGCGCCGGGCAGCTGTGCCGAGATCGACTTTCCGATCACCACCATGGCCACCGGCACCACCTCCTCGCTGGCGGTGCGGGTGCTCCACGGGGTGCGCCCCGGCCCGGCGGTGTTCGTCAGCGCGGCGATCCATGGCGACGAGATCGTCGGCACCGCGGTGGTTCAGCGGCTGGCGCAGGAACTCGATCCGTGCGCGCTCGGCGGCACGGTGTTGCTGGTGCCGGTCGCCAACATCTTCGGCTTCATCACCCATTCGCGCTATCTGCCCGACCGGCGCGATCTCAACCGCTCCTTTCCCGGCAGCGCCGGGGGATCGCTGGCCGGGCAGCTGGCCCATGTGTTCTTCCGCGAGGTGGTGGGGCGCTGCCAGCTCGGCATCGACATCCATTCGGCCGCGATCCATCGCTACAACCTGCCGCAGATCCGCATTGCCGCGGGCAACAAGCGGCTGGTGGAGCTGGCCATGGCCTTTGGCGCCCCGGTGATCATCGAAAGCCCGCTGCGCGATGGCAGCTTGCGCGAACTTGCCCACCGGCAGGGGGTGGACATGCTGCTGCTCGAGGCGGGCGAGGCGCTGCGCTTTGACCGGCTGTCGATCGAGACCGGGGTGGCGGGCGTGCACCGGGTGCTGGCGCATCTGGGCATGGTCGAGGAGGATGATGGCCTCACCACGGTGGGCATCCCGGCGCGGGCCAACCGCTCGGTGTGGGTGCGCAGCCCCCGCGGCGGGGTGGCGCTGATCGAGCGCGAATCGGGCGCGCCGGTGCGCCGCGGCGACGTGCTGGCGCGGGTCGGCGGGCTGTTCGGCGAGGAGGCGATGGAGGTCACCAGCCCGATCGACGGGATCATCATCGGCCATGCCACCCTGCCGGTGGTGCACCAGGGCGATGCCCTGTTCCACATCGCCGACATCCCCCACCCCGAGCGGGTGGGCGCGCGGATCGAGAGCATCACCGAGGCGATCCTCGCAAGCGAGCCGGAGGGCTCGGCCGAGGCGCTGCTCGACGAGGACGAGGTGGTCTGAGGCGGCAGGCGCTTGGCGGCGCGCCCTGCCCCCTACCGTGTGAGCAACGGGGCGAGATAGCGCCCGGTGTGGCTGCGCGCGGCCTTGACGATCTCCTCAGGCGTTCCCTCCGCCACGATCTCGCCCCCGCGCACCCCGCCTTCGGGGCCGAGGTCGATGATCCAGTCGGCGGTCTTGATGACATCGAGATTATGCTCGATCACCACCACGGTGTTGCCCTGATCGACCAGCCGGTGAAGCACCTCGAGGAGCTTTCTCACATCCTCGAAATGCAGCCCGGTGGTGGGTTCATCGAGGATGTAGAGCGTCTGCCCGGTCGAGCGGCGGGCGAGTTCCTTCGCCAGCTTCACCCGCTGCGCCTCCCCCCCTGAGAGCGTGGTGGCCTGCTGGCCGACCTTGACATAGCCAAGCCCCACTTCGCACAGCATCCGCATCTTCTCGCGGATCGGCGGCACCGCCTTGAAGAACTCTTCCGCATCCTCGATCGTCATGTCGAGCACGTCGGCGATCGAGTGGCCCTTGAACTTCACCTCGAGCGTCTCGCGGTTGTAGCGCTTGCCGCCGCATTCCTCGCAGGTGACATAAACGTCGGGCAGGAAGTGCATCTCGATCTTGATGAGGCCATCGCCCTGGCAGGCCTCGCAGCGCCCGCCCTTGACGTTGAAGGAGAAGCGCCCGGGCTTGTAGCCGCGCGCCTGGGCTTCGGGCAGGCCGGCAAACCAGTCGCGGATCTGGGTGAAGGCGCCGGTGTAGGTGGCCGGATTGCTGCGCGGGGTGCGACCGATCGGCGACTGGTCGATCTCGATCACCTTGTCGCAATATTCGAGCCCCTCGATCGCATCATGCGCCCCGGCGATCACCCGCGCGCCGTTGAGCACGCGGGCGGCCGCGGCCTGGAGCGTGTCGAGCGTGAGGGTCGATTTGCCGCTGCCCGAGACCCCCGTCACGCAGGTGAAGGTGCCGAGCGGGAAGCGCGCGGTGACGCCCTTGAGGTTGTTGGCGCGCGCGTTGGTCAGCGTGATCGCATGGCCATTGCCCTTGCGCCGGGACGTGGGCACCTCGATCCTGCGCTTGCCGCTGAGGTAATCCGCGGTGAGGCTCCCCTTGGCCTTGAGGATATCCTTGAGGCTCCCCTGCGCCACCACCTCGCCGCCATGCACACCGGCGCCGGGGCCGAGATCGACGATGTGATCGGCGGCGCGGATCGCATCCTCGTCATGCTCGACCACGATCACCGTGTTGCCGAGGTCGCGCAGGCGCTTGAGCGTGGCGAGCAGGCGGTCATTGTCGCGCTGGTGCAGCCCGATCGAAGGCTCGTCGAGCACGTAGAGCACGCCCGACAGCCCGCTGCCGATCTGGCTGGCGAGGCGGATGCGCTGGCTCTCCCCGCCCGAGAGCGTGCCGCTGGTGCGATCGAGGTTGAGGTAATCGAGCCCGACATTGTCGAGAAAGCCGAGCCGCTCGTTGATCTCCTTGAGGATCGCGCGGGCGATCTGGCGCTGCTGCGGGCCAAGCTGGTCTTCGAGCGCGGCAAACCAGGCGCGCGCATCGGCGACGCTCATCGCCACCGGCGTTGCGATATCGACGCCCGCGACCTTCACGCTCAGCGCCTTCTCGTTGAGGCGCTTGCCGCCGCAGGTCTCGCAGGCTTGCGCAGTCTGATACCTGGCCAGCTCCTCCTGCATCCAGGCGCTTTCGGTCTGCATCAAGCGGCGGGAAAGATTGCCGATCACCCCCTCGAAGGGCTTCATCACGGTGTATTCGCGCCGCCCGTCGCGGAAGGTGAGCGGGACTGCCATGCCCCCCGTGCCGTGGAGGATGATCTCGCGCTGTTCGGGCGCAAGCGCCTTCCACGGCGTATCGAGATCAAAGCCATAGGCCTTGGCCAGGCTGGCGAGCACCTGCATGTAATAGGGGCTGGGCGGGTTGGACTTGGCCCAGGGCACCACCGCGCCCTGCTTGAGGCTCAAGGCCTCGTTGGGCACCACCAGCTGCGGATCGAACAGCATCTTCTCGCCGATCCCGTCGCAGGCCGGGCAGGCCCCCTGCGGCGCGTTGAAGGAGAACAGCCGCGGCTCGATCTCCTCGATGGTGAAGCCCGAGACCGGGCAGGCGAATTTCTCGGAAAAGACGATGCGATTGGGCGGGAGCCCTGCGCCCTTGAGATTGCCCGCGCCCTGTTCCTCGCCCTCGCGCCCGGGCACCACGCCGTCAACCAGATCGACATAAGCGAGGCCCTCGGCGAGCTTGAGCGCGGTCTCGAAGCTTTCGGCAAGGCGGGTCTCGATGCCGTCACGCACCGCCAGACGATCGATCACCACCTCGATATCGTGCTTGAACTTCTTGTCGAGCGCCGGGGCCTCCTCGATGGGATAGATCTCCCCGTCGATCCTCACCCGGGCAAAGCCCTGGCGCTGCCATTCGGCCAACTCCTTCCTGTATTCGCCCTTGCGCCCGCGCACGACCGGCGCGAGCAGGTAGAGGCGCGTGCCCTCGGGCAGGGCCATGACCCGATCGACCATCTGGCTCACCGTCTGGGCGGTGATCGGCAGGCCCGTGACGGGCGAATGCGGCACCCCCACCCGCGCCCAGAGCAGGCGCATGTAATCATAGATCTCGGTGACGGTGGCAACCGTCGAGCGCGGGTTGCGGCTGGTGGTCTTCTGCTCGATCGAGATGGCCGGGGAGAGCCCGTCGATATGTTCGACATCGGGCTTGTGCATCATCTCGAGGAACTGGCGGGCATAGGCCGAGAGGCTCTCGACATAGCGGCGCTGGCCCTCGGCATAGATGGTGTCGAAGGCAAGGCTCGACTTGCCGCTGCCCGAAAGGCCGGTGATGACGATCAGCCGGTCGCGCGGCAGATCGATGTCGATGCCCTTGAGATTGTGCTCGCGCGCACCGCGAACCGAGATGGTGGTGAGGCTCATGAAAGGGGTTTGTTCCAGATTTGTTCGCGCATGACAAGCGCCCCGGCCCCGGGGCGAGGCATGCCCTCGGTGACGGCTGCCTCTAGGGTGAGAGTGCTGCAACGCGCAAGCGCCGGGCTTGATCCGCGCGGGGGCGCTGCGCGGCGGACTGCGGCAAGCAGAGGCCCGGCTGACCGCCAGCATCACGGCCGGCCAGCGCCGCCACACCGGGCCTTTGCCATCATTTTTCTGCCTGTATTTCCCAGATTTGGGCCGATCCTGCGGCCCCCTACAGAAAATCTTAAGTCGCGCGCCGGTGCCAATTGGGCCATCGCTCGGGCCACTCTCCAGCCGATCGCCGCCGGGGCCTTTCAGGGTCGCAACCTGGCGCACTGCACCGATCGGCCGAGGGCCGGGACAAGGCAAGACCGGGCATCCCCCAAGCGCCCGGGCCTTGCGTCCCGGCCTGATTTGTCAGGGCAAGCCCGTGCTCACCAGTGCCCGCGCCCCCGGCGCGCCCAGCCACTGGGCGCGCACGCCCCAGACGCGCGCGATCATTTCCTCGCCAAGCGCCTCGGAAGGCGGGCCTGCGGCAGCGAGGCGGCCCTCGCCAAGCACCACCACGTGATCGGCATGGTTCATCGCCAGAGCCAGATCGTGGAGCACCATCACCACCCCCTGCCCCGCATCGGCGCAGGCGCGCAGATGGGTCAGCAGCGCGAGCTGGTGGGACAGATCGAGCGCGGCGAGCGGCTCGTCGGCGAGGATCCAGCGCGGTTCCCCCGCCAACACCCGGGCGAGCAACGCCCGCGCGCGCTCCCCGCCCGAAAGCGCGCTCACCGGGCGCTGGCGCAGATGCAGGAGATCGAGCGCGCCGAGCGCCGCCGCGATCGCAGCGCTGCCGCGGTCGCCCCAGGGCAGGCGCCCGAGCGCCACCAGCGCCTCGACCGCGACGTCCCAGGCAAGCGCGCCCTCTTGCGGCAGATAGCCCAGGGCCCTCGCCCGCGCTTTCGGGGAAAGCGCGGCCAGCACCTCCCCATCGAGGCTGACCGCGCCGCGCGCCGGCGCGATCAGCCCGGCGAGGCCCATCAGCAGCGAGGACTTGCCCGCCCCGTTGGGGCCGACCAGCGCGGTGATCCGGCCCGGCGCAAGCGCCAGCGACAGGCCGGAGATGACCTCGCGCCCGCCGCGCACCAGCGCCAGATCCTCGGCCGCCAGCATCACACCAGCCCCCTTCGCATCTTCACCAGCAGGTAGCCGAAGAACGGCGCGCCGATGAGCGAGAGGGCAATGCCGAGCCGCAGCTCGGTCACCAGCGGCAGGATGCGAACCAGGCTGTCCGCCGCCAGCACCAGGGCTGCGCCCGCAAGCGCGCTTGGCACCAACAGGCTCGAGGGCAGGCGATCGGTGAGCGGGCGCACCAGGTGGGGGACGATGAGGCCGACGAAGCCGATGATCCCCGCCACCGCCACGCTCGCGCCCACCGTCAGCCCTACGCCCGCCACCAGCAGCAGCAGCAGGCGGCGCGCATCGACCCCGAGCGAACGCGCCGCCGCCTCGCCCAGCGTCAGCGCATCGAGCGCCGGGGCGGCGCGCAGCAGCACCGCGATCCCGGCAAGGACGAGCGGCGCGGCGAGCGCGACCTCGCGCCAGGATCGGTCGGTCAGCGCGCCGTTGAGCCACAGCACGATCTCGGACAGGGCAAAGGCATTGGGCGCCAGCGTGATGGCAAGCGCAGTGAGCGCCCCGGCAAGGCTTGCCAGCATCAGCCCGGCAAGCGTGAACAGGGCGATACCGCTGCCCACCCCGCCCAGGCCATCATCGCGGGTGCGCCCGGCGATCAGCGCCAGGGCGGCCATGCCCAACCCCGCGCCCACGAGCGCCAGCACCGGCAGCGCCCAATCGCCGAGCGCTGTGGGGAGCAGCGGACGCGCCCAGAAGCTCGCCACCGCGCCCAGCGCGGCCATCGGGGCGATTCCAAACAGGCCCGGGTCGGCGAGCGGATTGCGCAGATAGCCCTGCATCGCCGCCCCGGCCGCCCCCAGCCCGGCGCCGATCACCAGCGCCAGCGCCGCGCGCGGGGCGCGCAGTTCGGCAAGGATCAGCGCGGCATTGGCCGGCCCCTCGGCCCAGGGGGCGATCCACACCCGCCCGGCGAGCAGCGAGAGCGGCACCAGGAGCGCCAGCAGCGCGGCAAAGGCAAGGCTGGCGCGGTTCATGGCTGGCGAAGCGCACCGGCACGGATCGCCGCCAGCCGGGCGCGGGCGCGGGGAATGGTCGGCCCGCCGCAATAGAGCAGCCGCGGATCGAAGCGGGCAATGTGGGTGGTGGGCAGGCCCGCGCGCAGCACCGGGTGGCGCTGGCCCGCCTCGTCCCCGGCGATGAGCAGCACCTCGGGCGGATCGGCGAGCACCTGCTCGAGGCTGACCCGATCGGCCTGCCCGAGGCCCCGCGCCGCGGCGTGGCTCGCAAACCCGGCCTCGCGCAGCAATTGGGCGATCAGCGTGGCTTCGCCCGCGGTGATCTCGCCCGGCTGCCACACGAGCGCGCGCGGCGTCGGGCCGGGGGGCGGCGCCGGGCGGGCGGCGATGCGCGCGGCAAGCGCCGCCCCGGCGGCCTCGCGCCGCACCAGCCGGGCCACTTCGCGCACCTGCGCGGCGCTTGCGGCGATGCTGGTGGGGCTGCCGAAGGTCGCCACCTTCAGCCCCGCGGCCTCGAGCGCGCGGCGCGTGGGCGCGGGAAGGAAGATCGAGGCGAGCACCAGATCGGGCCTCAGCGCGATCACCTCCTCGGCGCTGCCACCGGTGAAGCGATGGCGCGCCGCCACTTCGGGCGCAATCGAGCTTGAGGCCGGATCGCGGCTGTAATGCGAGAGCGCCAGCACCTGCCCCGGCGCGGCGATCTCGACGAGGATGGCATCGAGGCAAGGGTTGAGGCTGACGATGCGGGGCCAGGGCCTTTCGTGCTGCACGGCGCCTGCTGCGGGCGCGGCGGGGGCGCAGCCCGTCATGGCGAGCGCGGCGAGCAGCAGCGCGAGCGCCGCGCCGCGGGCGCGCCCTGTGCCTCTCCGGTCGTGCCTGTGCGCCATGGTCGCGGCCTCGATAGGGCGGCACGCGGCGCCGGGCAAGGTGCAGCCCCCGCGTGCCCGCTGAGCCGGCAATCAGGCGCCTTCGGGGTGTCCGGTTTCGGGACGCGGGCAGTTGGCGTCCTCGCTGGCAGGCGCGGATCGGCCTAGAAGCGGTGGCGCAAGATGACCCGCCGCCCTGCCCTTGCCGCTCGCGCCCCCGCCGCCGCCGCGCGCCGCAGACAGCCCATGCCCCCGCGCGCGCGCATGGGCTGGCGCAAGCGCCTCGCGGTGCTGGGCGCGGCGATCGCGGTGCCGGCGATGGCGGCGCCGACGCTTTCGGGAACAGGGCTTGCCAGCCTGCCCGGCCCTGCGGTCGAAGGCCAAGCCTCGCTGACGCTGCGCGCCGCGGCCGAGGCCGCCCTGCCCTTCGAGCGGCCGGGGATGAGCTTTCCGGGCTCGGCCTATTTCTACATGGCCGATCCGCCCGGCAGCGCGCTTGTTGCCCTGCCGGCCGAGGACCCGCGCGCCAGCGGGGGCGAAGGCGGGCGCGATCTTGGCGCGCTCATCGACGTCGGCGATCCGGCGCGCCCCTTCTTCTCCCCCGGGGTCGGCATCACCCATGGCCGCGCGCTCGAATGCCTCGCTGAGGCGGTCTGGTACGAGGCGGCGAGCGAGAGCGAGGCGGGCCAGCGCGCGGTGGCGCAGGTGGTGCTCAACCGGGTGGCCCATCCGGCCTGGCCGTCGAGCGTGTGCGGGGTGGTCTATCAGGGTTCCGAGCGCGCCAGCGGGTGCCAGTTCACCTTCACCTGCGATGGCAGCCTCGCCCGGCGGCCGGGCGGCGCCAGCTGGGCGCAGGCCCGCCGGATCGCCGCCGAGGCGCTGGCGGGGAGCGTCTATGCCCCGATCGGGCTTGCCACCCATTACCACACCTTGTGGGTCAGCCCGCCCTGGGCCGCGGGGCTTGAACATATCGGCACGATCGGGGCGCACCGCTTCTACCGCAACCGCGGGGCGAGCGGAAAGGCCGCGGCGTTCCGCGCGGCCTATGCGGGGATCGAGCCGGTGGTCTCGGGCCGCACCGCTCCGGTCGCGCTGCCCCCCGCAGCAGCGGCGGGGCTGGCGAGCGCCGTGCCTGTGGCGGCGCCCTTGGGGGATCGCCCGAGTCTTGCCTCCCAGCCCACCGCGGCAAGCGCGCCCGCGCCCACCCTCGCTGCCAGCCCGGCGGCGCGGCTGGCCGAACCAGCGAGCGGCGCCGGATCGGTGCGCCCCGAATATGCCCGCGCCGGCCAGTGGAAGGCCAATCCGGGGCCGCGCCCCGCACCGGGCGCCCCGGCAGGCGCCGCATCGGGCGAATAGCCCTTCCCCTGGGCCCGCCCCCAAGCCTGCCCCCAGGACCGCCCCTTCCGCAGAACAGGGTTAAGCCCTGCGAAACCCTGATCTCACACCGCGCCTTAGCGCACCAGGGCCTAGAGGCGCAGCCGATCGCCGTGGCGCGCGTGCCCAAGGCGAGAGCCTTCTTGCCGGGAACCGCGCCATGTCCGTCCGCTTTGCCTCGACCAATCATCCGCTGCGCCGCCTCGGCTGGCGGGCCGCACGGCGCGGGCTTCTGGCGCCGGCGCTGGCGCGCGCGGCCAATGACAATCCCGCGGACGTGCCAGGCGCCGCGCTCGCGCCGCAGGCAGGCGCGGCGCCCTTCGAGCCGATGCTGATCGCGGCGCTGCGCCACTTTGCCGTGCACGGCCTTGCCGCGGCCGAGGCCGCGCTGGCCGAGGCGCACGAGGCCGGCCTTGCCGGCGATGCCGAAGCGCGCGCGCACTGGCTTGCGATCACCGCGCTGTTCGACCGCCGCCGTGCCGTAGCGGCAGGCGCCCCCACCCCGGCGGCATAGACGCGAAATACAGCGCCGAGGTAGCGCGGCAGGATGCTGCGCTCCCTGACTTATTGCAATTGCGAACTGTTTGCAAAGATAGTTGCCATTCCAGAGCTTTTGGCGGTTGCAATCGGGCTTGAGCCGGCTTACCGCCCGCCGGGTGACCGGCGCCTGCTGCTTGGGACGGGGGCGGGCGCCGCGGTTCTTCGTGTGCCTCTTCGTCCCGCTCGATCAGGGAAGGAAGCCTCAGGACATGGCCCGCAAGAAAATCGCCCTCGTTGGTGCCGGCAATATCGGCGGCACGCTCGCGCACCTCGCCGCGATGAAGGGGCTTGGCGATATCGTGCTGTTCGATGTGGTCGAAGGCGTGCCCCAGGGCAAGGCGCTCGACCTCAGCCAGTGCGGGCCCGTAGAAGGCTTCGATGCCCGCATCATCGGCTCGAATGATTATGCCGATATTGCCGGCGCCGACGTGGTGATCGTCACCGCGGGCGTGGCGCGCAAGCCCGGCATGAGCCGCGATGACCTGCTTGGCATCAACCTCAAGGTGATGAAGGCGGTGGGCGAAGGCATTCGCGACAATTGCCCCGATGCCTTCGTGATCTGCATCACCAATCCCCTGGACGCGATGGTCTGGGCGCTGCGCGAGTTTTCGGGCCTGCCGGCCAACAAGGTCGTGGGCATGGCCGGCGTGCTCGATTCGGCGCGCTTTGCCACCTTCCTCGCGTGGGAATTCGGCGTCAGCGTGAAGGACGTGAACGCCTTCGTCCTCGGCGGCCATGGCGACACCATGGTGCCGGTGCTCTCCTATTCGACGATCAACGGCATCCCGGTGAAGGACATGGCCAGGATCAAGGGCGTCTGCGAAGACCGCCTGGCCGAGATCGTCCAGCGCACCCGCTCGGGCGGGGGCGAGATCGTTGCCCTGCTCAAGACCGGCTCGGCCTATTACGCGCCTGCCACCAGCGCCATCGCCATGGCCGAGGCCTATCTCTACGACCAGAAGCGCATCCTGCCCTGTGCCGTGCATGTCGAGGGTAAGTATGGGCTTGATGGGCTCTATGTCGGCGTGCCGGCGGTGATCGGCGCGGGCGGCGCCGAGGACGTGATCGAGATCAGCCTCTCGGACGAAGAGAAGGCCAACCTCCAGATCAGCATCGATGCGGTCAAGGAACTGCTCGAAGCGTGCAAGGCGCTGGACAGCTCGCTCGCCTGATCCCCATTTCCGCCAGCATATTCTCCGCCAGCGACCAGCAAGGAACCCCATCCCATGTCCATCCTCGTCAACAAGGACACCAAGGTCATCACCCAGGGGATGACCGGCAACACCGGCACCTTCCACACCCAGGCCGCGCTCGATTACGGGACGCAGATGGTCGCAGGGGTCACTCCCGGCAAGGGCGGCACCACCCATATCGGCATCCCCCAGTTCGACACCGTGCGCGAGGCCAAGGCCGCAACCGGCGCAACCGCCTCGTGCATCTACGTGCCCCCGCCCTTTGCCGCCGACGCGATCTGCGAAGCCATCGATGCCGAGATCGAGCTCATCATCTGCATCACCGAAGGCATCCCGGTGCTCGACATGGTGCCGGTCAAGCGCGCGCTCCAGGGTTCCAAGTCGCGCCTCATCGGCCCCAACTGCCCCGGCGTGCTGACCCCGGATGAGTGCAAGATCGGGATCATGCCGGCCAATATCTTCAAGAAGGGCAGCGTCGGCATCGTCAGCCGTTCGGGCACGCTCACCTACGAAGCCGTGCACCAGACCACGATGGTGGGGCTGGGGCAATCGACGGCGGTGGGCATCGGCGGCGATCCGGTCAACGGCACCAATTTCATCGACGTGCTCGACCTGTTCCTCGACGATCCGGAAACGACAAGCATCATCATGATCGGCGAGATCGGCGGCAGCGCCGAAGAAGAAGCCGCCGCCTTCATCAAGGAGCAGCGTGCCAAGGGCCGCAGCAAGCCCATGGTCGGCTTCATCGCCGGGCGCACCGCCCCTCCGGGCCGCCGCATGGGCCATGCCGGCGCGATCGTCTCGGGCGGTCAGGGCGGCGCCGAAGACAAGATCGCGGCGATGGAAGATGCGGGCATCCGCGTCAGCCCCTCGCCCTCGCTCCTCGGCGAAACCCTTGCCGCGATGCTCAAGGAGCACGCCTGAACCACTGAAGAACGGCCTCCCGCACCCCGGCGGGGGCCAATCCAACCTCCTTACATTTTCTCCTCCCCGGGAGCCCCGACATGGGTAACGAAGCGCACAACCTCATCCCCGCCCTCACCGATCAGGAAGGCCCCCAGCCCGGCCCCTCTTGGGCGCGGGCCGGCTGGCTCGACACGCTGGCCGGCAGCGGCGAAGACCTCACCGCCGCGCTCGATCCCACCGCGATGAAGCTCGCCATCGCCAAGGCGGCCAAGGATACGGGGCGCGCTGCCGATCCAGCGGCGATCGAAAAGGCCGCTGCGCTCTCGATCGCGGCGATGACCCTGGTGCGGCTTTACCGCGTGCGCGGGCACATGGCCGCCGATCTCGATCCGCTCGGCCTTGCCGACCGCACCGGCCCGGCCGACCTCACCCTCGAATGGCATGGCCTTGCGGGCAAGGAGCACGAGGAGGTCTATGTCGGCGGGGTGCTCGGCATGGAGTGGACCACGGTTGCCGCACTCCACCAGCGCCTGCGCGAGGTCTATTGCGGCAAGGTCGGCCTTGAATACATGCACATCGCCGACACCGAGGAGCGCCGCTTCCTCCAGGACAAGTTCGAAAAGCCGGGCGAGACGATCCAGTTCACCCCCGAAGGCAAGAAGGCGATCCTCGCCGCGGTGCTGCGCGGGGAGCAATACGAGGAGTTCCTCGCCAAGAAGTATGTCGGCACCAAGCGCTTCGGGCTCGATGGCGGGGAATCGATGATCCCCGCGCTCGAGGCGGTGATCAAGCATGGCGGCAGCGCGGGCGTGCGCGAGATCGTCTATGGCATGGCCCATCGCGGGCGTTTGAACGTGCTCGCCAATGTCATGGCCAAGCCCTACCGTGTGATCTTCCACGAGTTTTCGGGCGGCAGCGCCAACCCCGAGGATGTCGGCGGCTCGGGCGACGTCAAGTATCACCTCGGCACCTCGACCGACCGCGAGTTTGACGGCATCAGCGTGCACATGAGCCTGGTGCCCAACCCCTCGCACCTCGAGGCGGTCAATCCGGTGGTGCTCGGCAAGACCCGCGCGCAGCAGACCATCCGCGATGATCTCAAGACCAAGAGCCAGGTGCTCCCGGTGCTGATCCACGGCGATGCCGCCTTTGCCGGGCAGGGCGTGGTGTGGGAGAGCCTCTCGCTCTCGGGCGTGCCGGGCTATGACACTGGCGGGTGCATCCACTTCATCATCAACAACCAGATCGGCTTTACCACCTCGCCGAAATTCGCGCGCTCCTCGCCCTACCCTTCTGACGTCGCCAAGGGGGTGATGGCGCCGATCCTCCACGTCAATGGCGACGATCCTGAGGCGGTGACTTTCGCCTGCAAGCTCGCGGTCGAATATCGGCAGGCCTTCCACCGCGACGTGGTGATCGACATGTGGTGCTATCGCCGCTTCGGCCACAACGAGGGTGACGAGCCCAAGTTCACCCAGCCGCTGATGTATGACAAGATCCGCCAGCACCCCAAGGTCAGCGTGATCTATGAGCAGCGCCTGATCCGCGAGGGCGTGGTCGCGCCGGGCACGCGTGAGGCGATCGCAGCCGAGTTCGTCAAGCTGCTCGAGGCCGAGTTCGAGGCCGGCAAGACCTACAAGCCCAACGAGGCTGACTGGTTCGGCGGGCGCTGGGCCGGGCTCAACAAGCCCGCCGACCCCGAGACCGCGCGCCGCAGCGTCGAGACCGGGATCGAACCCAAGATGATCGATTCGCTCGGCCGGGTGCTCACCGAAGTCCCCGCCGATCTCGAGATCCACAAGACCCTGGAGCGCGTGCTTGCCGCCAAGCGCGAGATGTTTGCCACCGGCGAGGGCTTCGACTGGGCCACCGCCGAGGCGCTCGCCTTCGGCAGCCTGGTGATGCAGGGCTTCGGGGTGCGGCTATCGGGCCAGGATTCGGGCCGCGGCACCTTCTCGCAGCGCCACGCGGTGTGGGTCGATCAGAAGACCGAGCGCAAATATGTGCCGCTCTCCACTCTGCCGCATGGCCGCTTCGAAGTGCACGACAGCCCGCTGTCCGAATATGGCGTGCTCGGCTTTGAATATGGCTTTGCCATGGCCGATCCCAAGTGCCTGGTGCTGTGGGAAGGCCAGTTCGGCGACTTCGCCAATGGCGCGCAGATCATGATCGACCAGTTCGTCGCCAGCGGCGAGAGCAAGTGGCTGCGCGCCAATGGCCTCGTCATGCTGCTGCCGCACGGCTACGAGGGCCAGGGGCCCGAGCACTCCTCGGCGCGGCTCGAGCGCTTCCTCCAGCTGTGCGCCGATGACAACATGTGCGTGTGCAACATCACCACGCCGGCCAACTACTTCCACGTGCTGCGCCGGCAGATGCTGCGCAATTTCAGGAAGCCGCTGATCATCATGAGCCCCAAGTCGCTGCTGCGCCATCCCATGGCGCGCAGCAGCAAGGCCGATTTTGTCGGTGACAAGCAGTTCCGCCGCATCCTTTCCGACCCGCGCGCAATCCCCGACGAGAAGATCCGCCGCCTCGTGCTGTGCTCGGGCAAGGTCGCCTATGAGCTGATCGAGGCGCGCGACGCCGCCGGGATCGAGGACATCTCGATCGTGCGGATCGAGCAGCTCTTCCCCTTCCCCGGCGATCCGCTCGCCATCCGTCTCAAGCGCATGACCAATCTTCAGGAAGTGGTGTGGTGCCAGGAAGAGCCGCGCAACAACGGCGCCTGGTTCTATGTCAACGAGCGGATCGAGGCGGCGCTCGCCGCGGCGGGCCACGCGGGCATGCGCCCGATCTATGCCGGGCGCGAGGCGGCTGCTTCGCCCGCCACCGGCCTGGCCAGCCGCCACAAGGCCCAGCAGGAGGCGCTGGTCGCCGAGGCCCTGGGGCTGTGAGCTGCCGCAGCCTTTCTCACACCCGATAGCACGTCATTCCAGGAACCCCTTTCATGGCAACCGAAATCAAAGTCCCCGCCCTTGGCGAATCGGTCACCGAAGGCACCATTGCCGAATGGCTCAAGCAGCCCGGCGATGCGGTCGCCGCGGACGAGCCGATCGCCAGCCTCGAGACCGACAAGGTCGCGGTCGATGTGCCCTCGCCGGTCGCGGGCGTGCTGACCGAGCACCGCGCCGCGGTGGGCGATACGGTCGAGGTGGGCGCGGTGATCGCGCTGATCGCCGAAGGCGCCGCAGCCGGGGCCGGCGCGCCCAAGGCCGAGGCCGCGCCGGCACCCGCGGCTGCCGCCGCCCCCGCGGCACCCAAGGCCGATGTCGCCACCACCGCGGCGGCAAGCGCGGAACTGCTCACCCCGGCCCAGACCATGTCTCCGGCGGTGCGCCGCGCGGTGCTCGAATACGGGGTTGATCCCTCGACCATCAAGGGCACCGGCAAGGACGGGCGGCTGACCAAGGAAGACGTGATCGCCGCCGCCCAGGCCCGCGCCAAGAGCGCGCCTGCCCCGGCCGCCAGCCCGGCGCCCGTCCCCGCCGCCCCGGCCACCGGCCCCCACGCCGCGGCTGCGGGCCGCAACACCGAGCGTGTGCGCATGACGCGGATGCGCCAGACCATCGCCAAGCGCCTCAAGGCCGCGCAGGACAATGCGGCGATGCTCACCACCTTCAACGATTGCGACATGAGCGCGGTGATCGCGGCGCGCGAGAAATACAAGGATCTCTTCGCCAAGAAGCACGACATCCGCCTGGGCTTCATGGGCTTTTTCGCCAAGGCCGCGTGCCTTGCCTTGAAGGACGTGCCCGCGGTCAACGCCTATATCGAGGGCGATGAGATCGTCTATCACGACTATGTCGATATCTCGGTGGCGGTGAGTGCGCCCAATGGCCTCGTGGTCCCGGTGGTGCGCGATGCCGACAAGAAGGGCTTTGCCGAGATCGAGCGCGAGATTGCCGATTTCGGCGCCCGCGCCAAGGCCGGCACGCTCACCATGGAGGACATGGCCGGCGGCACCTTCACCATCTCCAACGGCGGGGTGTTCGGCTCGCTGATGAGTACCCCGATCATCAACCCGCCGCAATCGGCGGTGCTCGGCCTTCACCGCATCGAGGAGCGCCCGGTGGTGCGCGACGGCCAGATCGTGATCCGCCCGATGATGTATCTCGCCCTGTCCTATGACCATCGCCTGATCGACGGGCGCGAGGCGGTAACGGCGCTGAAGATCATCAAGGAAGCGATCGAGGACCCGACCCGGATCCTCATCGATCTGTGAGGCGCTGCGCATCGCCCCCGGACGCGGCCGGGATGACGAAAGAGGAACACGATGGCTGACCATTCCTACGATTACGACGTGCTCATCATCGGCGCCGGGCCGGGCGGCTATGTGGCGGCGATCCGCGCCGCGCAGCTGGGCCTCAAGACCGCCTGCGTCGAAAGCCGCGCCACGCTGGGCGGCACCTGCCTCAATGTCGGCTGCATTCCATCGAAGGCGCTGCTCCACGCCTCGGAGCTGTTCGAGGAAGCCGCCGGCGGGCACTTTGCCACCTGGGGCATCAGCGCAACGCCCAAGCTCGATCTGGCGCAGATGATGGCCGAGAAGGCCAAGGCGGTGAGCGAGCTGACCGGCGGGATCGAGTTCCTGTTCAAGAAGAACAAGGTCACCTGGATCAAGGGCCATGCCGCCTTTGAGGATGCCCACAGCGTGCGCGTGGGCGATGCTGTCCACACTGCCAGGGACATCGTGATCGCCACCGGCTCGAGCGTCACCCCGCTGCCCGGCGTCACCGTGGACAATGCGGGCAAGCGCATCGTCGATTCCACCGGCGCGCTCGAGCTTGGCGAGGTGCCCGAGCATCTGGTGGTGATCGGCGGCGGCGTCATCGGGCTTGAGCTTGGCAGCGTCTGGCGGCGGCTCGGGGCCAAGGTCACGGTGATCGAGTTCCTCGATCAGCTCCTGCCGGGCATGGATGGCGAGGTGCGCAAGGAGGCGGGGCGCATCTTCAAGAAGCAGGGCATGGAGCTGATGCTCGGCCACAAGGTCACCGGCGCCGAGGTCAAGGGCAAGCGCGTCAGCCTCGCCATCGAGAAGGCCGCCGGGGGCGAGCCGCAGAGCCTCGAGGCGAGCCACGTGCTGGTTGCGATCGGGCGGCGGCCCAACACCGAGGGCCTGGCGCTGGAGAAGGCGGGGCTGAGCGTCAACCAGCGCGGGCAGATCGAGGTTGATGCCGATTTCCGCACCGCGGTGCCGGGCATCTGGGCGATCGGTGATGTCATCGCCGGGCCGATGCTCGCGCACAAGGCGATGGACGAAGGCCACGCCGTGGCGGAAAACATCGCCGGGCATACCGGCATCGTCAACCGCGCGGTCATCCCCAGCGTCGTTTACACCATGCCCGAGATCGCCGGGGTGGGCCTCACCGAGGAACAGGCCAAGGAACAGGGTTTTGCCGTCAATGTCGGCAAGTTCCCGATGAGCGCCAACAGCCGCGCCAAGGCCAACCGTGACACCACCGGCTTCGTCAAGATCATCGCCGATGCCGAGACCGACCGGGTGCTCGGCGTGTGGATGATCGCGAGCCTGGCCGGCACGATGATCGCCCAGGCAGTGCAGGCAATGGAATTCGGCGCCACGGCTGAAGACATCGCGCTGACCTCGCACGCGCATCCCACCCATGCCGAGGCGGTCAAGGAAGCGGCGATCGCGGTGAGCGGCAAGCCCATTCACATGTGATCCGCCTTGCGGCATGATCGCCCCCGCCTGATCGGCATGAACGGGGCGAGTGGGGGATCAATGCGGATGCGACTGGGGCTGATCGCAGCGGGCGCGCTGGCATTGGCGGGGTGCCAGATCGAAAGTGCCGCGCCCAAGGCCCCGCCCCGGGCGAGCGATCCGGTGACGATCCCGGCGGCGGCCTCGCATGTTGCGGTTGATCTTGCGGTTGATCTGGGCGCGCTCGAACGCGCGCTCGAGCAGCGCCTCCCGCGCACCTTGTGGACGATCAACCGCAAGGACATGGACTGCGTGCCGTCCAGGCGGCTCGATCTTGAACTGGTGGCGATCAAGACCCCGCGGGTCACCTGCGACATCACCGGCACGGCCACGCGCGGGCGGCTGCGCCTGTCGGGCAAGGGGCGCGCGCTCATCGTCACCCTGCCGGTGCGCGCCCGGGTGGCGGCGCGCGACATTGCCGGGGTGCTCAAGGGCGAGACCGCCACTGCCGCCGCCGATGTGGTGCTGCGCCTGACGCTCGACCTCGCACCCGACTGGCGCATCATCGCCCGGCCTGACCTTTCCTATCGCTGGGCGCGCGAGCCGGGGATCGACTTTCTCGGCCAGCGCATCCGCTTTGCCTCGGCCGCCGACAAGGAGCTGCGCCCGCTGACGCAGCAGATCGAGCGCGAGATCGCGCGCGAACTTGCGCGCCTCGAGCTGCGCGAGGCGGCAACGCGCGGCTGGCGCGCCGCGCACACGGTGCTCGAACTCAATGCCCGCAACCCCGCGGTCTGGGCGCGGCTCACCCCGCAGCGCTTCCTCTATGGCGGCTACCGCGCCAACGGCCAGCAATTGACGCTGAGCCTCGGGCTTGACGGCATGGTCGAAACCATCGTCGGCGCGCGGCCCGAGCCGCCCGCCCCTACGCCGCTGCCCCCGCTCGCCAGGCTCGAAGGCGCCCGCAACAGGGCCAGCCTCGCCATCCCCGTGGTGGCCGATTATGCCGTGCTCGAGCCGGTGATCGCCAGGGCCCTCGCCAAGCGCACCGCCCAGCCCATCCCGCTCAAGGATTATGGCAGCGTCACCGCCCGGATCGACAAGGTCGAGGCCTATGGCACCACCGGACAGCGCATCGCCGTGGGGGTGAGCTTTGCCGCAACTTCCGATCTGGCGCTGGTGGACAAGGCGCAAGGCACGGTGTGGCTGGTGGGCCGCCCGGTCAACCAGCCCGATTCGCGCATGATCGACTTTGCCGATGTCGAAATCACCGGCGCCACCGGCTCGCTCGGCGGCGATCTGCTGCTTGCGCTTGCCAACACGCCCGAGTTCAACAGCGCCATCGCCGCGGCCCTGCGGCAGAACTTCGAGAACGACTTCACGAAGCTGCGCGCCAAGATCGACGCGGCGCTGGCGCAGCGGGTGGACGGGCCGGTGGCCTATTCGGTCACCATCGACAAGCTCGGCACCGGAACGATCGAAGCCCATGGACAGGGCCTGTTTCTCCCCGTGAGCCTCGAGGCGACGATCCGGGCGAGGCTCCTTGGTCTTGGCGGGGTGAAATAGGCGGCAAGCCCCCTTTGCCTTGCTGTCGCGCGGCGGCTAGCACAGGCGGCAAAGGGTGAGAGGACAGAGGATCACGCATGGCCTATCCGCAATTGACCAGCGAGCCGGGCGCGCTCGCCACCAGCGCGGCGATCCGCGCCGGCAGGCTGAGCGTGGCCGAAGCGGTCGATGCCGCGATCACCCGGATCGAGGAACTTGACGGCGCGATCAACGCGCTTGCCGTGCCCGATTTCGAGGCCGCCCATGCCCGGGCCCGCGCGCTTGATGCTGCCGGGCCGCGGGCGGATCAGCCGCTGTTCGGCGTGCCGATGACGATCAAGGAAAGCTTTGATGTCGCCGGCCTGCCCACCACCTGGGGCCATGCCCACTACAAGGATCAGCCCGCGCCGCGCGATGCGCTGCTGGTTGAGCGGCTGAAGGCGGCAGGCGCGGTGATCATCGGCAAGACCAACGTGCCGGTGGATCTGACCGATTGGCAGAGCTTCAACCCGGTCTATGGCCGCACCGCAAACCCGCACCATCCCGAGCGCTCGCCCGGCGGCTCCTCGGGTGGCAGCGCCGCGGCGGTGGCGAGCGGCATGGTGGCCTGCGACTTTGGCACCGATATCGGCGGATCGGTGCGGGTGCCGGCGCATTTCTGCGGGGTGTGGGGGCACAAGACCACCTGGGGCCTGGTGCCCAAGCACGGCCACGATCACCCGGCGATGAGCCGCAAGCCGGGCTTCATCGCCGCGCATGACGGGGCGCTCAGCATCGCCGGGCCGCTGGCGCGCGATCCGGCTGATCTGGCTGTGCTGGTCGAAGTGGGCGCCGATGTGCCGCTGCGCCGGCGGGCAAAGCCGCTGGGCCAATGCCGCCTGCTGGCGCTCACCGATCTGCCCGGTGCCCCGCTCGATGCCAGCGTGCGCGCGCCCACCGAGGCAGCCATCGAGGTGCTGATGCGCGCCGGGATCGCGATTGATCGGGACAGCGCGCTCCTCCCCGATCTCGCCGCGCAGCACCGCGCCTATCTCAAGATGATGAACGTGGTGATGGCGCGCGGCGCCCCGGCCCCCGATGGGAAGCGCGCCAGCGCGAGCGACTGGTTCGATCTGCTCGATGCCCAGGCCGTGGCCATGACGCGCTGGAGCGCCTTGTTCGAGACCTATGACTTCGTGCTCGCCCCGCCCGCCCCGGTGCTGGCGCTGCCGCACCGCGAGCAAGCGGTGTTCCGCGGCACGCTCAGCATCAATGGCACCGAGGAGCCGGGCGGCAATGCCCTCATCTGGGCCGGGCTTGCCACCTTCCCCGGCCTTCCTGCCACGGTGCTGCCGATCGGCACGGGGAGCTATCTCGGCGCCGATTTGCCCTGCGGGCTGCAGGTGATCGGCCCGCGCTGGGCCGATCTCGATTGCATCGCCGCGGCTGAGATGAGAAAAAAGGCG
>JBKBHR010000002.1:0-51664 GCA_046297575.1 Erythrobacter cryptus | reverse complement strand
TTTCACTGTTTTGCCTTGCGGGCGGAGGGTGCTCGTCCTTCGTGGGGCTGGTTGCGGTTGCATCGCGGCGGCTGCGTCGATCGCCGCGATCTTGCACGGCTGAGCCGGCTCGGCCATGGGGCGCGGCATGGCCCGCTTCGCGTTCATGCCCCGCCTTGCCCGCTGGCACATCTGGCTTGGCTGGCTGGTGGGCGTGCCGATCGTCCTGTGGCTGGCAAGCGGCCTGTTCATGACCCTGCGCCCGATTGCCGAGGTGCGCGGCGAACATCTGCGCCGCGCGCTGCCCGAGGCGCCGCTGGTGATCGCGGGAAGCGCGCTCGCCGCGCCCGAGGCTAGGCTCAAGGAGCTGCGGCTGGTGATGCAGCAGGGCCGCGCGGTGGCGATCCTCACCGGGCTTGATGGCAGCATCCGCAGGGTCGATGCCGCAAGCGGCGCGGCGCTCCCCCCGCTCGATGCCGCCGCCGCCCGGGCGCTGGTGGCCGAGCGGATCGTCGGCGGCGACAAGGTGGTGCGCGTCACCGCCTATGCCGCCGACAAGGCACCCTTCGATTTCCGCCGCCCGCTGGCGGTGTGGCAGGTGCGCCTTGCCGATGGCACCAATGTCTATGTCGGGCGCGAGACCGGCGAGATCGAGGCGGTGCGCACCCGCTGGTGGCGCGCCTTCGACCTTGCCTGGGGCCTCCACATCATGGACCTTTCCGGGCGCGAGGATACCAGCCACCCGGTGCTGATCGGCTTTGCCGCACTGGCGCTCGGCTCGGCGCTGATCGGCTGCGTGCTGATGTTCCGCCGCCGCCGCGCGCGCCCGGGGCCGGGAACGCGATGACCCCGGCGGTGTTCACCCCCATTCTCGATGCGCTCGATCTGGCAGGGATCGCGCTGTTTGCGCTCACCGGCGCGGTGCTCGCGGCGCAGCTGCGGCAGACCTTTGTGACCATGGCCTTCTTCGCCCTGGTAACGGGCGTGGGCGGGGGCACCTTGCGCGATCTGCTGATCGGGGCGCCGGTATTCTGGATTGCCGACCCGTGGGTGGCCCCGGTGTGCCTGGCCACCGCGCTCATCGCCTGGTTCACCCCGGTGAGCTGGTGGCAGGGGCGCGGGCTTGCCTATGCCGATGGCGCCGGGCTTGCGGCCTATGCCGTGCTCGGCAGCGCCAAGGCGCTCGCCTATGGCGTGCCCCCGGTGCCCGCGGCGCTGATGGGGGTGATCACCGGCTGTGTCGGCGGGATTGTCCGCGACGTGGTGGCGGGCCGTCCCTCGATCATCATGCAGCCCGAACTCTATGTCACCGCCGCCGCGCTCAGCGCCGCGCTCACCGTCGCCGGGATGGCCGCGGCGCCGCTGCTGGGGCTGGGCGCGCCGCCGGTGTGGGGCGCGGCCTTTGCCAGCGGCTTTGCCCTGCGCGCCGCGGCGATCCGCTGGCAATGGGGCCTTCCTGCCTATGGCCGGCTCGCCTAGCAGGCCGCGGCGCTAGAGATCGCCATCGATGGTCTCGGGGATTGCCTCGCCCGGGATCGGCCCGCCGGGATAGGCCGGCATCGGCTGAGGCGCTGCTGTGGCGCCCGCGGGCAGGCGCGCCTCGCGCACCGCCAGATCGGGCCGCACCGCCCCGCCAATCGCGGCGCGGGCATCGGCATAGCGCGCATCGGACCACTGCCCATCGCCGCGCGGGGACGAGGCCGAGCCGGTGCCAAAGGCAAAGCCATCGCCATAATCGATCCCGTCGATCTGCCCGCCATTGCCGATCCGGCACTGGAACGGCGCGCCGTTGAACAGCCTCCCACTCACCCGCCAGCCGCTGGCCGAGCGTTCAACCCCATCGACGCTTTCCACCCGCACATCGCGCTCGATCCGGGTAAGGCACTGGTCCACGGCATTGTCGAGCCCGCGCGCCCCGCTGCCGTGCAGCCGGGTGCGCGGCTCCTCGGCGCGGCGGTCGCGCCAGTCATCGGGGACCCGGCGATAACGCTCGCGCTCGACCACCACCACATCGCGCTCGCGCCGGCGGTTCTCGGCGCTGGCGATGGCGGCGATCCCGCCGATGATCGCCGCGCCGATCAGCACATCGCCGGCATCGATCCGGTCGCGCCGCCAGCCGCGCCGACCCCAGCCGCCGCCCCAGCCCCAATGCCGGCAGCGCCAGCCCCAGCAGCGCCAATCGGCGCTGGTGCGGGCGGGATCATAGCGGCTGTGATCGAAGGCGAAAGGCGGCGCGCCATGGGCCGGAATTGTCACGCTTGTGGTGGCTGCCGATGCCGGAGCGGTGATGAAAGCGGCGCCGCCCAAGGCGGCGGTGAGCGCCAGAACGCGCAAGTTCAGAGCCATGTCTGCTCTCTCCTGTTGCTTGCCGAAGCGCGCCCACCACACGCTGCTTTCCCGCGGCTAACAGCGCCAGGCTTGCGCTGGGCTGAACCGAGCCGAGGCCCGCCTGAGGCGAGCAGGGCGCGCGCCGCCCGAGGGAGAGGCAGGCAGGCGGCGCGCGCCGGGTGCAGGCGGCTCAGCGCAGCCCGCGGATGCCGTCGAAGTCGATCAGCGGCGCGCCGCGTCCATCGAGCCGGCAGGTAAAGCGCCCGCGATCGAATCCGCGGCCACCCCAGCGCCCGCCATCGCCGACCTCGATCCGGCCCTCGATGCGAAAGCCGAAGCGGCGCCGATCGACATCGCGCACGTCGATCACGTCGGCATAGCGGTAGCCGCCGAAGCGCCGGGCCTGGAACTCGGCCGCGCGCACGCAGCGCTCCACCGCCCCGCGGGCGCCGCCGCCATAGCCCCATCCGCCGCGGTCCCAGCGGCCGCTGCGGTCCCAGCGGTCGCGGTCGCCATCAAAGGCCCCGGCGAGCGCGGCGATGCCGCCGATCACCACCGCCCCGGCGATGACTTCGCCCGCGCTGATGCCGTCGCGGTCGCGCCCGTCGCGCGCCATGGCAGGGGTGGCGGAGGTGGCGGCGAGCGCGCTGGCAGCGACCGCGCCGAGCACGAGCCTGGCCGATTTGCCGGAGGCCAGCCGGTTGGTCGTGGTGGTCATCGATGCGTTCCTTGTGGTTTCACGCCAGGCCCGATTGCCCGGGGTGTGGGCCAAGGATTGCCCGATTCGCGGTGAGGCGAGGCTGAACTGGCGCGACAGGCGCCATTAATCCTCCGACCCCGTTTGATGAACGCCTATCGCGCAGCCAAGGCCGCCAGCACATCGCGGGTGAAGGCGGCGATATCGAAGCCGGAGCCGGGCGGATCCTCGCCCCGGCGTACGATCACCACCTGTCGGCTCGGCACGATCACCACATATTGCCCGCGATTGCCGAAAGCGGCGAAGGTGTCAGGCGGCACGCCCTCGGACCTGTTCATCAGCCAGAAGCCGGCGCCATAGCCAAAGGGGCCATCGGGCTGCGGCCCGGAAGGGGTGCTCACATATTTGACCCAGCCTTCGGGCAGAATACGCTCGCCCGAGGGGAGCTTGCCGTCGTTGAGGTAAAGCTCGCCGAGCCTCGCCAGATCCTCGGCCGTCGCCCAGACCTGCGAGGACAAGACGTATTCGCCCCGCCAGTCCGTCTCAGCCACCGTGCCGCTCATGCCGAGCCTGGCGAAAAGCTGTGCGGGCGGGTGTTCGGCGAAGGTCGGCTTGATCGCGGCGATCACGGCCAGCGTGTCGTTGTTGGCGTAGCGATAGACGCTCCCCGGCGGGGCGATCAGCGGCCAATCGAGCGCCACCTCAGCGATGCTCGCCCCGCCCCAATAGAGCGGATCGGTGCGGTTGCCGGGCGTGTCGGAATAGCGCCCCGAGGCCATGCGCAAGAGGTGATCGATGGTGATGGCGCGGCGCGGGTCGCTCTCCGACAGGCCAAGGCCAGCCGAGGCTTTGACATCCGCCTCGCCGCGATGGACAGCCGCGCCGACCAGCGTTGCGGCGATGCTCTTGGCGACCGACCAGGTGCGCTGCGGGGTGCGCCGGCTGAAATCGGGGGCATAGGCTTCGAGCATGGTTGCCCCCTTTTTGCGGATCAGCAAGGCCGTGGTGCGCGCACCGGCTGCGTAGGCCGTGTTGGCGAGCGCCCTTTGCCCGACCATGGCAAGCGCGCCGCCCGCCTCGCCTCCCGGCAGCATCGGCACAGCGTCTGGCGCCGCAGGCGGCCCGGCCTTGGGGCTTGCCGCGCCCGGAGCAAGCGCTGGTTCGGGCGTTCCAATCGGCAGCACCCGGCAGCCCTTCTGCGTGCCGCCATAAGTCGCCAGCCGCGGGGGCATATCTTCCGCCCAGCGCACCGCGACGTGGGCGATCTCACCCGAGGATTGGCGAACGACAGAGAAGGGAAGTGCGGCGATCACCTCTGCCTGCGGGGTCTGGATGCCGGCAAGCTCCCAGCGCAGCACGCTTTCGGGCGTGCGCGTGCCTCCGATGGCCTCGGCATTGGCGATCGCCCCGCACAGCATCAGCGCCTTGTAGCCCGCCGCAAGCGCGCGGGTGTAGCGCGCCTCGAGCGCTTGTTGCTCGGTCTGGGCGGCGGCGGGAGCGGCGGCGAGAAGGAGCGCGGCGGCAGCAAGGGTGGTGCGGATCATGGGGGCGCACCCTATCCCCCGCCACGCAAAAGGAAAGGGCCGGGATACCTTTCGGCCCCGGCCCCTTGCCCGTGTCGCGCAAAGGCGCGGTCTTACGCTTCTTCGTATTCGTCCGCCTGCACCGGGCCCGAATCCTGGCCCTTGGCGGCTTCATCACGGTCGACGAGTTCGATCACCGCCATCTGCACCGCATCTCCTGCGCGGATACCGGCGCGCAGCACCCGAGTGTAGCCGCCCTCGCGGGTGGCGTAGCGCGCGGCAAGCACGTCGAAGAGCTTCTTGAGCTGCGCCTCGTCACCCAGGCGGGCCATGGCGAGGCGCCGGTTGGAAAGGCCGCCGCGCTTGGCCAGCGTGATCAGCTTTTCGACATAGGGCCGCAGCTCCTTGGCCTTGGGCAGGGTGGTGGTGATCTGCTCGTGCTTGATCAGCGCAGCGGCCATGTTGCGCAGCAGCGCATTGCGGTGACCCGTGCGGCGGCCCAGCTTGCGGCCCGAAATTCCATGACGCATCGTCTTCTTCCTTCGTTCGTAGGGAGCCCGTGCGAGGTAGCTCCATCCCGGTCGGAAAGGGTCCGACCTGCCCTTTTTCGGCCCGGGCCGTCATGGGAGCAAATCCCATGACGTCGAACGGGCTTCGCTCGCCGGCCGGCAGGCCGCCGTCCACCGGCAACCTGCGGTTGCCTCAGGCGGCTGCTTCCCGGATGGTTATCCGAGAAGCTCCTGCTCGAGCTTCTTGGCCATTTCCTCGATGTTCTCGGGCGGCCAGCCGGGGATGTCCATGCCCAGGCGCAGGCCCATGCTCGAGAGCACTTCCTTGATCTCGTTCAAGGACTTGCGCCCGAAGTTCGGGGTTCGCAGCATCTCGGCCTCGGTCTTCTGCACCAGATCGCCGATGTAGATGATGTTGTCGTTCTTGAGGCAGTTGGCGCTGCGCACCGAAAGTTCGAGCTCATCCACCTTCTTGAGCAGGTAGCGGTTGAGCTGATTGGCGTCGCTCTCCTCGGGCTGCACCGCATGGCCGATCATGGTGCCGACCGGCTGCGGGATGCCATCGTCGAAATGCACGAACAGCGTGAGCTGGTCCTGGAGGATGCGCGCGGCATAGGCGACCGCGTCTTCCGGGGTGACGGTGCCATCGGTCTCGACCGTGAGCGAGAGCTTGTCATAGTCAAGCTCCTGGCCGACGCGCGCGTTCTCGACCTTGTAGCTCACCTGGCGCACCGGCGAGTAGAGCGAATCGACCGGGATCAGCCCGATCGGCGCATCGGCCGGACGGTTCTGCACCGCCGGAGCATAGCCCTTGCCGGTGTCCGCGGTCAGCTCCATGTTGAGCGTGGCGCCCTCGTCGAGGTGGCAGATCACCAGATCCTTGTTCATGATCTCGATGTCGCCGGTCACCGCGATGTCACCCGCGGTCACCGCGCCCGGGCCGGTGGCCGAAAGCTGCAGGCGCTTGGGCCCCTCACCTTCCATCTTGAGCGCGATCTGCTTGACGTTGAGCACGATGTCGGTCACGTCCTCGCGCACCCCGGCAAGGCTCGAAAACTCGTGCAGCACGTTCTCGATCTTGATCGAGGTGATCGCCGCGCCCTGGAGGCTCGAGAGCAGCACCCGGCGCAGCGCGTTGCCGAGCGTCAGGCCGAAACCACGCTCGAGCGGTTCAGCCACGAAGGTCGCCTTGCGCTGACGATCGCCACTGTCCTTGATTTCGAGGGCGTTGGGTTTCTTGAGTTCCTGCCAGTTCTTGGTGTTGACGGACATGGATTTCCCCTAATTCGCCTTGTCGGCGGTTCAAACTGGGCGGGCCGGAATGCCGGGCGCGGTGCGACCGCATCAGACCCGATCGGGCGGCAGGGGCGCACAGCCCCCGCCTGCCCGGCGGATCAGACGCGGCGGCGTTTGGAGGGGCGCACCCCGTTGTGCGGGATCGGCGTGACGTCGCGGATCGAGGTGATGTTGAAGCCCACCGCGGCAAGGCCGCGCAGCGCGCTCTCGCGGCCCGAACCGGGGCCCTTGACCTCGACCTCGAGCGTGCGCACGCCGTACTCGGCCGCCTTCTTGCCGGCATCATCGGCGGCCACCTGCGCGGCATAGGGCGTCGACTTGCGCGAGCCCTTGAAGCCCATCATCCCCGCGCTCGACCAGGCAATGGCATTGCCCTGGGCATCGGTGATGGTGATCATGGTGTTGTTGAAGCTGGCGTTGATATGGGCAACGCCGCTGGTGATGTTCTTCTTGTCACGGCGCCGGAGACGGCCTGGTTCGCGTGCCATTGTTGAAATTCCTCTAGCTCGTCAGAAGGAAAAAGCGGGAAAGCGCGGGGCGCTCGCCGGCTTACTTCTTCTTGCCCGCAATGGGCTTGGCCTTGCCCTTGCGGGTGCGGGCGTTGGTGTGGGTGCGCTGACCGCGGACCGGCAGGCCCGCACGGTGACGCAGCCCGCGATAGGCGCGCAGATCCATCAGCCGCTTGATGTTCATCGCCGTCTGGCGGCGCAGATCGCCCTCGACGGTATAGCCGGCATCGATGGTTTCGCGGATGCGCAGGATGTCCTCGTCGGAAAGATCCTGCACCCGGGTGCTGTGGGCAATGCCCAGCTTGTCAGCGATCTGGATGGCGGTGGTGCGGCCGATCCCGTGAATATAGGTGAGCGCGATGATCACGCGCTTGTTGGTGGGGATATTGACCCCGGCAATACGAGCCACTTATTTCTCCATGCTCCACAGGGGTTGGGCCGCGGGGCGGCCTCCCCTATCTCAACGCTCATCGAACCTGCCGTCCGCTCGCCGCGCGGCCTGCCTCTGTGACAGGGACACAAACGGCAAAAAGTCCGGTCGGCACGCGCAGCGGCGATGCCTGCCGAACTTGCTTCGAACATGTCGAATGAGCGGCGCGCATAGGCCGATTCGCAGGCAAGGTCAACCGCCTGCGCCGCGCCCCGGATTCTTCCCGATTCTCAGGCCGTCCGCAAGGCGAAGGACGGCGCGCCGCGCCGGAGCGATCAGCGCCGGGGGCCATCGGGATCGCCGAAGGCTTCCTCGCGCTTGGAGGGCTTCGCCTCGGGCTTGTCGGCAGGCTTGTCGGCAGGCTTGGCGGCGGGCCCAGCGGCCGGGGCGTTGGCCACCGACGCGGGCACCGCGGGCTTGGCCGCAGGTGCAGGCGCCGCATCCTTCGCCGGCGCCGCATCCTTCGCCGGCGCCGGGGCAGGCGCAGGGCCAGCGGGCGCAGCGCCGCCACCGCCGGGCTTGGCGCCCTCGGCGGGAGCCGAGGCCGGTGCGGGGGCCGACATCTCGACCACCTTCAGCGGCTTGGCCAGCGCGGCGAGCTGCGCAGCCATCACCCCGTCCACCGCCTTGGAGATCACCGGGATCTCGTAGCGCATCGGCCCGCCGACATTGTATTCCCACACGATCCGTGTGCCCTTCTCCACCGTGCTGATGGCGATGGTGAGCACGCCGGTCACCGGCTCGCTCTGGAGCGGGCCGAGGCTGCCGACCATCCGCAAGGCCCTTTCGGGATAGGCCTGGATCACCCGCATGTGCTCGACACTGCCTTGAAGCGTGATCCGTCCAGGCTCATCGACCTCGGGGATGGTCTCGCAGAAGCACCCACCGGCTTGGGGCGTGAGCGAAAGATTGGCGGCATCGCCCGACCAGGTATGTTCCGAGCGCCACCATGCCGAAGGCGTGATCAGCGCCAGCCACACCGCCTTGGGATCGGCCTCCACCACCACCTCGTGGCGGGTGACAAAGCCATTGTCAGTGCTGCGGGTCACCTCGCCCGCTGCCGGGGTGGCGGCGATCACCGCGCCAAGCACGGTGGCGGTGATGCGGATCTTGGTCAGCATCGCGGCAATCCCCCTCTCGCAGCGCCCGGCAATCCAATCGCGGCCGGCGCGCCTATCCGCGCAGGATCGCGTCGATGGCCGCGGCCACCTCCTCGATCGCGCCCATGCCATCGACCCGCGCGACAATCCCGCGCGCCTCGTAGAATGGCAGGATCGGCGCGGTCTTGGCGCGGTATTCCTGCATCCGCATCCGCACCGTCTCTTCATTATCGTCCGGACGGCGCTTGAACTCGGTGCTGCCACAGGCATCGCACACGCCGGGCGTGGCCGGCGGATGGGCGGTGTCGTGATAGAGCGCCCCGCAATTGGCGCAGGAAAAGCGCCCGGTGATGCGCGCGACCAGCGCGTCCTCGTCCACCGCCAGTTCGATCACGTGGTCGAGCTTGCGCCCGTGCTTGGCGAGGATCGCATCGAGCGCCTCGGCCTGAGCGACGGTGCGCGGATAGCCATCGAAGATCGCCCCGGTTTCGGGCGCCATTGCCGCAAGTTCGGCATCGATGAGGTCGGAGACGATCTCGTCCGAGACCAGCTCGCCGCGCTCCATCACTTCCTTGGCGCGCAGCCCCACCGGGGTGCCGGCCTTGACCGCGGCGCGCAGCATGTCGCCGGTGGAAAGCTGGCGCATCCCATGCCGCTCGACCAGCCCGGCGCTCTGCGTGCCCTTGCCCGCTCCCGGAGGACCAAGAAGAATGATGTTCACGAACCGTCCCCCTTCAATGCCTCCGGTTCCGATCCGGACGGCTTCTTTGCAGAATGGCGGGTGCACCGCCGGACGCGGCTGCGTCAAGCGGGCTGAAGCGGAAAATCAGCGCATCCGACCCTTGAGCTTGGCCTTCTTGATGAGGTCGGCATATTGATGCGCCAGCAGATGCGACTGCACCTGGCTGATCGTATCGACCGTGACATTGACCACGATCAGCAGCGAGGTGCCGCCAAGGAACAGCGGAATCCCGGTCTGCGCGATCATCGCCTCGGGCACCACGCACACGATGGTGAGATAGACCGAGCCGAGCACGGTGATGCGGGTGAGCACATATTCGAGATAGTCGGCGGTGCGCTTGCCCGGGCGGATGCCGGGAATGAAGCCGCCGTTCTTCTTGAGATTGTCAGCCGTCTCTTCCGGGTTGAACACCACCGCGGTGTAGAAGAAGCAGAAGAAGATGATGCCGATGGCATAGAGCGCCATGTAGAGCGGCTGACCGTGGGCGAGATACTGGTTGAGCGTGACGATCACCTTGCCGAAGGTGCTCTCGGTATCGACCGAATTGCCAGCAAATTGCGAGATCGTCAGCGGCAGCAGCAAGAGCGAGCTGGCAAAGATCGGCGGGATCACCCCGGCGGTGTTGATCTTGAGCGGCAGGTGCGAGCGCTCGGCCTGCATCATCCCGCGCGCGGTGGCGCGCTTGGGATACTGGATCAGGAGGCGGCGCTGGGCGCGCTCGAAGAAGCTGATGCCGAGGATCAGCACCACCACCATCACCAGAAAGCCGATGATGATCCACGGCGCGATCGCGCCGGTGCGCCCGCCTTCAAACAGGTTGGCGGCAAAGCTGGGGAACTGCGCGACAATGCCCGCCATGATAATGAGCGAGATGCCATTGCCGATCCCGCGGCTGGTGATCTGTTCGCCCAGCCACAGGAGGAACATGGTGCCGCCGACGAGATTGATGACGGCCACGATGCGGAACAGATAGCCCGGATCGACCACCGCCTGCAGCCCGCTCTGCGCCGCAAAGCTCTCCAGCCCCACGGCAAGGAAATAGCCCTGGATCGCGCACAGCAGCACCGCGCCGTAGCGGGTATATTGGTTGAGCTTCTGCCGCCCGCTTGCCCCTTCCTTCTTGAGCGCGGCGAGCGTGGGATGCAGCGCGCTGGCCATCTGCACCACGATCGAGGAGGTGATGTAGGGCATCACCCCGAGCGCGATCAGGCTCATGCGTTCCAGGCTGCCGCCCGAAAAGGCGTTGAACAGATCGAGGATGCCGCCACGGGTCTGTTGGTAGAGCTCGCTCAGGATCAGCGGGTTGACCCCGGGCAGCGGCACGAAACTCAGGAAACGGAACACGATCAGCGCACCTATGGTGAACCAGATGCGCTGCCTCAGTTCGGTCGCCTTGGCGAAATTGCCAAGGTTGAGGTTACTGGCGATATTGTCGGCGCGTGATGCCATGTCGGTGTGTCGATCCTAGCTCCTGGCCCCGGCACCGCCACTCATGCGGGCCATTGCGGGGCCATGTCCTGCGCGCCGATGCGGCAGCCGCCCGGCGCGCCCGAGCGTAAATAGGAAGCGCGAGGGCGCTTGTCGAACCCCCGCGCTCACCATTTCGTCGATTACTTGGCGCGCGCGGCCTTGTTGGCCTCACGCCGGGCGAGCTTCTTCTCGTGCTCGGGCACCGGGGCGGGCGCCACTTCGACGCTGCCACCGGCCGCCTCGACCGCGGCGATCGCCCCCTTGGTGGCGCCGGTGACCGCAATCGTCACCTTGGCGCTGATCGCCCCCTTGCCGAGCAGGCGCACGCCGTGCTTGCCGCCGCGCACCAGGCCTGCTGCGCGCAGCGCGTCCTCGGTGATGGTGGCCTTGGTATCGAGCTTGCCGGCATCGATGAACTTCTGGATCATGCCGGTGTTGACCTCGGCATAGTCCTTGCGGAAGGGGTTGTTGAAGCCGCGCTTGGGCAGGCGCATGTGGAGCGGCATCTGGCCGCCCTCGAAGCCGTTGATCGAGACGCCCGAACGCGCCTTCTGGCCCTTCTGGCCGCGCGCGGCGGTCTTGCCCTTGCCCGAACCGATACCGCGGCCCACCCGGATGCGTCCCTTGCGGGCCCCGGCATTGTCGCGCAGGTCATTGAGTTTCATGGTCTTGCACTCGCTGTCATTGGCCCCGGCAAAGTCCGGGTGCGTGGGTTAGCTCTGCCGCAGAGCGGACGCGCGCGCCGCTCCCGATCCCGGCTGTCACCGGAATGACGGGGCAGGACGAACTCCTGCCCGCCACAGTCTCTCAGTCGATCACCTTCACAAGATGCGGGATCTTGGCGATCGCGCCGCGCACCTCGGGGGTGTCCTGGCGCTCGACCACCTTGTGCATCTTGTTGAGCCCCAGACCGATGAGGATCTTGCGCTGGCTCTCGGGCCGACGGATCGGCGAACCGATCTGCTTGATCTTGATGGTAGCCATTGTCGATTACTCCACGATCGCCGCAGCTTCGGCCTCGGCCTCGGCCGCGCTCGCCCCGCCGCGACCCAAGAGGTCGGCAACCTTCTTGCCGCGGCGCTGCGCCACCGACTTGGGCGAAGTCTGCTCGGAGAGCGCGGCAAAGGTGGCGCGGATCATGTTGTAGGGGTTGGAGGTGCCGACCGACTTGGTCACCACGTCCGCGACGCCCAGGCTCTCGAACACCGCGCGCATCGGACCGCCGGCGATGATGCCGGTGCCCGGAGGCGCGGTGCGCACCGTCACCTTGCCCGCACCGAAGCGGCCATTGCCATCATGGTGCAGGGTGCGGCCTTCCTTGAGCGGCACGCGGATCATCTTCTTGCGCGCCGCCGCGGTCGCCTTGGTGATCGCCTCGGGCACTTCGCGGGCCTTGCCGTGGCCGAAGCCGACCCGGCCCTGGCCATCGCCCACCACCACCAGCGCGGCAAAGCCGAAGCGCTTGCCGCCCTTGACGGTCTTGGAGACGCGGTTGATGTGCACCAGCTTCTCAATCAGGCCATCATCTTCCTCGGCCCTGCCGCCGCGACGGTCATCGCGGTTGCCGCGCCCGCGGCCCCGGCCCTCGCCGCCCTCGCGGCCCCGGCCCCGGCCACGCCGGCCCTGGGTCTCACCGGCGTCGCCGCCGAAATCGCCGCTTTCCGGCGCCTCGATGGTGTTTTCGTCAGCCATTCTCAGAACTCCAGCCCGCCTTCACGGGCGGCATCGGCCAGCGCCTTGACGCGGCCATGGAACAGGAAACCGCCGCGATCAAACACGACGGTGGTCACGCCCGCCTTCTTGGCAGCTTCGGCGATCGCCTTGCCAACCTCGGCCGCGGCGGCGACATTGGCCCCGCCGCTCTTGGCGCCAAGGGTCGAGGCCGCCGCCAGCGTGCGGCCGGCGGCATCGTCGATGATCTGGGCGTAGATGTGACGGCCGGTGCGGTGCACCGACAGGCGCGGCTTGCCACCGGCGCGCGCCCGAAGCGCGCTGCGAACCCGGCGCCGCCGCCGTTCGAACAGGGAGAGCTTGGCCATCTTACCTCTTCTTCCCTTCCTTGCGGAAGATATATTCGTCGCGATAGGCGATCCCCTTGCCCTTGTAGGGCTCAGGCTTGCGCCAGCGGCGGATCTCGGCGGCGAACTGGCCCACGGCCTGCTTGTCGGTGCCGCTGATCTCGATCGTGGTCTGGTCCGGGGTCTTGACCTCAAGCCCTTCGGGCACCGGCAGATCGACATCGTGGCTGTAGCCGAGCTGCAGCTTGAGCGTCCGGCCCTGGGCATTGGCGCGGTAGCCGACGCCCTTGATCACCAGCACCTTGGTGAAGCCCTGAGTGACACCTTCGACGAGGTTGGCAACCAGCGTGCGCTGCATCCCCCAGAAGGCCCGCGCCTGACGGCTGTCATTGGCGGGCTTCACCGAAATCTCGCCCTCGCCGAGATTGTATTCGACGAGATCCGACAGGCCCATGGTGAGCGTGCCCTTGGGGCCCTTCACCGTGAGCGTGCCATTGTCGATGGTGGCCGTCACCCCGCCCGGGATCGCCACCGGCTTCTTGCCGATGCGGCTCATCAGAACACCTCCGCCAGCACTTCGCCGCCGACATTCCTGGCGCGCGCCTCGGCATCCGAAAGCACGCCCTTGGGGGTCGAGACGATGGTGATGCCAAGCCCGTTGCGCACCATCGGCAGGTCCTTGGCCCCCGAATAGATGCGCCGGCCCGGCCGCGAGACACGCGCGACGTGCTTGATCGCCGGCTCGCCCTCGAAATACTTGAGCTCGATCCGCAGCGCCTTGTGCTTGCCCGAGGTGTCCTCGGAATAGCCGCGGATGTAGCCCTCGCGCTGGAGCACCTCCAGCACGCTGGCACGCAGCTTGCTCGCCGGCGTGAGGACCGAGTCCTTCTTCGCCTGCTGGCCGTTGCGGATGCGGGTGAGCATGTCACCCAGAGGATCGGTCAATGCCATGTGTCAGTCCTCACCAGCTCGACTTGGTCAGGCCGGGGATCATCCCGGCATTGCCCAGTTGGCGCAGTTCGATGCGGTTGATGCCGAACTTGCGATAGTAGCCGCGCGGGCGGCCGGTGGTGGCGCAGCGGTTGCGCACCCGGGTGGGGTTCGCATTGCGCGGAAGCTCGGCCAGCTTGAGCCGGGCCATCAGCCGCTCGGTCTCGTCGAGCGACTTGTCGGCAGCGATCGCCTTGAGCTTGGCATACTTGGCCGCATATTGCTTGACCAGCTTCTTGCGCCGCTCGTTCTTGTTGATCGAACTCAGTTTCGCCATGGACTTAAGCTCTCTTGTCTCGTGTCTCGGGGAGGATGCGGCTCACGCCGCTTCCTTGTGCTGGGCACCCTTGGCGCCGGGCGTCTCACCCTGGAAGGGGAAGCCGAACAGGCGCAGCAGTTCGCGCGCTTCCTCGTCGGTGCGGGCGGTGGTGGTGATGATGATGTCCATGCCCCGCACCTTCTCGATCTTGTCGTAGCTGATCTCGGGGAAGACGATCTGTTCCTTGAGCCCCATCGCATAGTTGCCGCGACCATCGAAGGAGCGCGGGTTGAGCCCGCGGAAGTCGCGGATGCGCGGCATGGCGATGGTCACCAGGCGGTCGAGAAACTCGTACATGCGCTCGCGCCGCAGGGTGACCTTGCAGCCGATCGGCATGCCCTCGCGCAGCTTGAACTGCGCGATCGACTTCTTGGCGAGGGTGATCACCGGCTTCTGCCCGGCGATCAGCGCCATTTCTTCCGCCGCGGTCTGGACCTTCTTCTTGTCCTGGCTCGCCTCGCCCACGCCCATGTTGAGCGTGATCTTCTCGAGCTTGGGCACTTCCATCCGGTTCTTGTAACCGAACTTCTCGGTCATCGCCTTGACGATCTCGGCCTCGTACTTGGCCTTCAGCCGGGGGGTGTAATCAGCCATCGATGGTCTCCCCACTCTTGACGGCGACGCGCACCTTCTTGCCGTCCTTCACTTCAAAGCGGACGCGGGTGGGCTTGCCGGTCTTGGGATCGGCAATCGCGACCTTGCAGATCGGCATCGGCGCGGGGAAGCGCTCGATCCCGCCCTGCGGGCTCTGCTGGCTCGGCTTGCGGTGGCGGGCGACGATGTTGATCCCTTCGACCACCACCTTGCCATCCTTGGGCAGGACCTTGACGACCGTGCCGGTGCGACCCTTGTCCTTGCCCGACAGCACCACGACGCTGTCACCCTTCCTGATCTTGGCAGCCGACATCACAGCACCTCCGGAGCAAGGCTGATGATCTTCATGAACCCGCGCGAACGCAGCTCGCGCACCACCGGGCCGAAGATACGGGTGCCGATCGGTTCCTCGTTCTTGTTCACCAGCACCGCGGCATTCGTGTCGAAGCGGATCACCGTGCCATCGGGACGGCGCACGTCCTTCTTGGTGCGCACGATCACCGCGCGGTGCACGTCGCCCTTCTTGACCTTGGCGCGCGGCTGCGCCTCCTTGATCGAGACGACGATCACGTCGCCGACGCCCGCGGTCCGGCGCTTCGAGCCGCCCAGCACCTTGATGCACTGGACGCGCTTGGCGCCACTGTTGTCCGCGACGTCGAGATTGGATTGCATCTGGATCATCGATCCGTTGTCCTTCTCATTGGCTTTCCGGGACGGCCCGATCCGACCGGGGCCCGGGAGTTCCGTTAAACGTCAGTTGCTCAATTGCCCGCTTCAGCAACGTCAAGGTCGGCTTCCACCGCCTGGACGCCGCCCGCCACGACCCGGTCGATCACGATCCAGGTCTTGGTCTTGGAAATCGGGCGGGTCTCCTCGATCCGCACCACGTCCCCCACCGAATATTCATTGTTCTCGTCGTGGGCGTGATACTTCTTCGAGCGGCGGATGATCTTGCCGTAGAGCGGGTGCTTGACCTTGCGCTCGACCAGCACGGTCACGGTCTTGTCGGTCTTGTCGGAGGTCACAGTCCCGACGAGGATACGCTTGGGCATTGTGGTTCTCCTCAGGCCTTGGCCGCCGCGGCCTTGGCCGCACGTTCGTTCTGCAGCGTCTTGATCCGCGCGATGGTGCGGCGCACCTCGCGGATGCGCGAAGGCGCCTCGAGCTGGTTGGTCGCCGCCTGGAAACGCAGGTTGAACTGCTCGCGCTTCAGCTCGAGGAGCTCGGCGGCAAGCTGGTCATCGGTCTTGGTGCGAAGATCGGCAATATCGGCCATCATTCACCTCCCAGGTGGCTAGTGTCGCCAAGCCGGGCGACAACCTTGGTCTTGATCGGCAGCTTCATCGCCGCACGGGCGAAGGCTTCGGCAGCCAGCGGGCCGGCAACGCCATCGAGCTCGAACAGGATCCGGCCCGGCTTGACCCGCGCCGCCCAGTATTCGACCGAACCCTTGCCCTTGCCCTGGCGCACCTCGGCCGGCTTCTTCGACACCGGCACATCGGGGAACACGCGGATCCACAGGCGCCCCTGGCGCTTGATGTGGCGGGTGATGGCACGGCGCGCAGCCTCGATCTGGCGCGCGGTGATCCGCTCGGGCTCGAGCGCCTTGAGGCCATAGGAGCCGAAGTTGAGGGTGGTGCCACCCTTGGCTTCGCCCTTGATCCGGCCCTTGAAGGCCTTGCGGAACTTGGTCTTCTTCGGTTGCAGCATGGTCTTTAACCTTTAGCGGGCCGGCCGGACGCCGGAAGTCTGGGCTTCCATCATCAGGCGGTCCTGGGCGGTGGGATCATGGGCGAGGATCTCGCCCTTGAAGATCCACACCTTGATCCCGATGACGCCATAGGCGGTGAGCGCTTCGGCCTCGGCATAGTCGATATTGGCGCGCAGCGTGTGCAGCGGCACACGGCCTTCACGATACCATTCGACGCGGGCGATCTCCGCCCCGCCGAGCCGGCCACCGCAGACGATCTTGACGCCCTCGGCGCCGAGCCGCAGCGCCGATTGCACCGCGCGCTTCATCGCCCGGCGGAAGGCGACGCGGCGCACCAGCTGATCGGCAATGCCCTGGGCGACGAGCTTGGCGTCGATCTCGGGCTTCCTGATCTCGACGATGTTGAGCTTGACATCGCTCTCGGTCATCGTGGCCAGCTTGGCGCGCAGCTTCTCGATGTCGGCGCCCTTCTTGCCGATGATGACGCCGGGCCGCGCCGCATAGATCGACACCCGGCACAGCTTGGCCGGACGCTCGATCACCACCTTGGAGACCGCCGCCTGGGGCAGGTTCTTCATGATGTAGTTGCGGATCTCGACATCTTCCTTGAGCAGCTTGGCATAATCGCGCCCTTCGGCGTACCAGCGGCTGTCCCAGGTGCGGTTGATCTGCAGGCGCAGACCGATCGGATTGCTCTTCTGACCCATCTTACGCCTCCTCGACTTCGCGCACCACGATCCGCAAGCGGCTGAACGGCTTGAGGATCCGGGTCGACTTGCCACGGCCGCGGGTGTGGAAGCGCTTCATCGTCACCGACTTGCCCACGCTCGCCTCGGCGACGATCAGCGCATCGACATCGAGATTGTGGTTGTTCTCGGCATTGGCGATCGCCGAGGCGAGCACCTTGCGCGCATCGCGCGCCATCGCCCGCTTCGAGAAGGCGAGAATGTTCATCGCCTCCTCGGCCTTCTTGCCGCGGATCATCGCCGCAACCAGGTTGAGCTTCTGCGCCGACCCACGAATGGTGGTGCCGACCGCCAGCGCCTCGTTGTCGCCCACGCGGCGGGGTGCCTTTGCCTTGCCCATTAGCGCTTGCCCTTCTTGTCGGCGGCATGACCAGGGAAGGTGCGCGTCGGCGCGAATTCCCCGAGCTTGTGACCGACCATTTCTTCCGTGACCGAAACGGGAATGAACTTGTGCCCGTTATAGACATTGAAGGTGAGCCCGACGAACTGCGGCAGGATCGTCGAACGCCGCGACCAGGTCTTGATCGGCTTGGCGTTGGTGGTTTCCTGCGCCGCCTCAGCCTTCTTGAGCAGGCTCAGCTCGACAAACGGACCTTTCCAGACGGAACGTGCCATCGTCTCTTACCTCTTCTTCTTCGCGTGACGCGAACGGATGATCATCTTGTCCGTCTGCTTGTTGTGGCGCGTGCGGGCCCCCTTGGTCGGCTTGCCCCACGGGGTCACCGGGTGGCGACCGCCCGAGGTGCGGCCCTCACCACCACCATGGGGGTGATCGACCGGGTTCTTGGCCACGCCGCGGGTCAGCGGACGGCGACCCATCCAGCGGCTGCGCCCGGCCTTGGCGAAGTTCTGGTTGGCGTTGTCGGGGTTCGACACCGCCCCCACCGTGCCCATGCAGTCGGCGCGCAGATAGCGCTGCTCGCCCGAATTGAGGCGCACGATCACGAAAGCGCGGTCGCGCCCCACCACCTGCACATAGGTGCCGGCCGAGCGGGCGATCTGGCCGCCCTTGCCCGGCTTCATCTCGACATTGTGGCAGATCGTGCCGACCGGCATCTGACCGAGCAGCATGGCATTGCCGGGCTTGGTGTCAACCTTCTCGCCGGCGATCACCTGATCGCCCACGGCCAGGCGCTGCGGCGCGAGGATATAGGCCTGCTCGCCATCCTCGTAGGTGATAAGCGCAATGAAGGCGGTGCGATTGGGATCATATTCCAGCCGCTCGACCTTGGCCGGCATGTCCCACTTGCGCCGCTTGAAATCGATGAAGCGGTACTTCTGCTTGTGGCCGCCGGCGATGCCGCGCGAGGTGACATGGCCCTTGTTGTTGCGCCCGCCGGTCTTGCGCTTGCCTTCGGTCAGCGCCTTGACCGGCTTGCCCTTGTAGAGCGCCGACTTGTCGACCAGGATCAGGCCGCGCCGGGCGGGACTGGTCGGCTTGTAGTTCTTGAGTGCCATCGTTCCTATCCTGTCCCTTGGCCTCAGATGCCGCTGGTGATGTCGATCATCTCACCCTCGGCCAGGGTGACGATGGCCTTCTTCACGTCGCTGCGCTGATAGGCCTTGCCCTTCCAGCGCTTGGTCTTGCCCTTCTGGATCAGGGTGTTCACGGCGACGACCTTCTTGTCGTAGATCGCCTCGACCGCTTCCTTGATCTGCGGCTTGGTCGCACCCCGCGCGACCTTGAACACCACGGCGTTCTGCTCCGAGGCGAGGGTCGACTTTTCGGTGATGTGCGGGGCGATGATCACGTCATAGTGACGCGCATCGACAGTCTGCTTCTTAGCCATTGAAGCGCGCCTCCAGCTTCTCGACGGCAGCCTTGGTCAGCACCAGGGTGTCGTGGTTGAGGATGTCATAGACATTGGCGCCGATCGCCGGGAGCACGTTGACGCCCGGCAGGTTGCGCGCCGCGATCTTGAAGCCGGCATCGACCTGTTCACCGTCGATCACCAGCACCTTGCCGGTCAGCCCGGCCTTGGCGAGGTGGCCCTTGAGAGCCTTGGTCTTGGCTTCCTTGAGCGCAAGGCTTTCCACCACCACGAGGCCCTCGCGCGCCTTGCTCGACAGCGCCATCTTGAGCCCGAGCGCGCGGATCTTCTTGTTGAGCGACTGCTCGAAGGTGCGCTTGCGCGCGCCGTGGGCCTTGCCGCCGCCGATGAACACCGGCGCCTTGCGGTCACCGTGACGCGCCGCGCCGCCGCCCTTCTGGCGACCGAACTTCTTGCCGGTGCGGGCCACTTCCGAACGCTCTCGCGTCGGACGCGCCGGCGCACGGCGGTTCTCGAGCTGCCAGGTCACCACGCGGTGAAGGATGTCGGCGCGCGGCTCGATGCCGAACACCGCGTCGGACAGCTCGATGTCGCCCGCGGCCCCGCCTTCGATGTTCTGAACCTTGATCTTCATGGCTCAGCCTTCCTTGTTCTCTTCGCTGGCCGGAGCTTCGGCCACAGCCGGC
Organism: Erythrobacter cryptus; assembly: GCA_046297575.1. Lineage (GTDB taxonomy): Bacteria > Pseudomonadota > Alphaproteobacteria > Sphingomonadales > Sphingomonadaceae > Erythrobacter > Erythrobacter cryptus_A. The sequence goes on along the minus strand of JBKBHR010000002.1, from coordinate 32,245 downwards.
CCCGCCGCCACGGGGGTCTCGTCGGCCACAGGGGCCTTCTTCTCGATCACCGCACCCGGGAACGGCGCGCCGGCGGGCAGCGGCAGCTTGACCGCATCACGCACCAGCAGCCAGCCGTTCTTGGCACCGGGCACCGAGCCCTTGACGAACAGCAGGCCGCGCTCGGCATCGGTGCGGACGATCTCGAGGTTCTGCTGGGTGCGCTGGCGATCACCCATGTGACCGGCCATCTTCTTGCCCTTGAACACCCGGCCCGGATCCTGGCGGTTGCCGGTCGAACCATGGGCGCGGTGCGAGATCGACACGCCGTGGGTGGCGCGCATCCCGCCGAAGCCCCAGCGCTTCATCGCCCCGGCAAAGCCCTTGCCCTGGGTGTGGCCGGTGATGTCCACCATCTGCCCGGCAACGAAATGATCGGCGCTGATCGTGGCACCCACCGGCACCAGCGCCTCGGCGCTGTCCACCCGGAACTCGGCGACCTTCTTCTTGAGGCCGACATCGGCCTTGGCGAAGTGCTCGCGCTGCGGCTTGGCAACGTTCTTCTGCTTGGCCTCGCCCGCGCCGAGCTGGACGGCATAATAGCCGTCGCGCTCCACAGTGCGGTGCGAGACCACCTGGCAATTCTCCAGCGCCAGGACGGTGACCGGCACATGACGGCCATCCTCCTGGAACAGGCGGGTCATCCCGACCTTCTTGGCGATAACGCCGGTGCGCATCGTCTGTTCACTCCTCGACAGAGGCACCCTTGCAGACCATCCGCAAGGGTGCGTGAGACCAGGGCACCAGGTGCCCCAGCCACTTCAGCCCGAAATGTCATGCATCGCCCCGCCCGGGCTGAGTGCACCGCGCCGCGATTGCGGCGGCTGGCGCGAGACGGGGGACGCAGCCCGGATCGACGATCCGGCGGTATCCGCCCTATCGTCTGGCGGGGCGCTTGCGCCCCGACGATAGAGGCCCCTGCCGCAGCGGCGGGGGCGTTTCTGCCGGCCTCAGGCCAGCTTGATCTCAACATTCACGCCGGCAGCCAGGTCGAGCTTCATCAGCGCGTCCACGGTCTGGGCGTTGGGCTGCACGATATCGAGCAGCCGCTTGTAGGTGCGCACCTCGAACTGCTCGCGCGACTTCTTGTCGACATGCGGGCCGCGGTTCACGGTGAACTTCTCGATCCGCGTCGGCAGCGGAATGGGGCCCCGAATGAGCGCGCCGGTGCGGCGGGCCGTATCGGCGATCTCGCCGGTCGCCTGGTCGAGAACGCGGTGGTCGAACGCCTTGAGGCGAATACGGATATTCTGAGCTTCCATGTCCTACTACCGATGCGAAAGAGCCAAGGTCCGACCGGGTGTCCGGCCATTCCCAAAAAGCAAAGCCGCCCCGCAATGCCCGGTTTCCCGAAAGCGGGCGGCCTGTCTCGAAACTCGTGCCGGCAGCGACGCGCATTCCCGATAGGAAACGAATCTCGCCAGCGGATGCGCGCCTATACGGACGGCGCCCGGCAATGGCAAGGGGCGATCGCAAGGAAATTGCGTGACCGCGAAACGCCCCGGGGGCACCATCGCCCACGCCTTCCTGCCACGAAAAGGCCCGGCAGCGCACTGGGCAGCTGCCGGGCCTGATCGGAAGCGCTCTGGCCCTCAGGGGGCGCGGCGCAGGCTTACTTGGTGATCTTCGAGACCACGCCCGAGCCAACGGTGCGGCCACCTTCGCGGATCGCGAAGCGCAGGCCTTCATCCATGGCGATCGGGGCGATCAGCTTGACACCGATCGAGACGTTGTCGCCCGGCATCACCATCTCGGTGCCTTCGGGAAGGATCACTTCGCCGGTCACGTCGGTGGTGCGGAAGTAGAACTGCGGACGATAGTTGGCGAAGAACGGGGTATGGCGGCCGCCTTCATCCTTCGAGAGCACGTAAACCTCGGCCTCGAACTCGGTGTGCGGCTTGACCGAACCGGGCTTGCACAGCACCTGGCCGCGCTCGACCTCGTCACGGGCAACGCCGCGGATCAGCGCACCGATATTGTCGCCCGCCTCACCGCGATCGAGCAGCTTGCGGAACATCTCGACGCCGGTGACGGTGGTCTTGCGGGTGTCGCGCAGGCCGACGATCTCGACCTCGTCGCCCACCGCGACCACGCCGGTCTCGACACGGCCGGTCACCACGGTGCCGCGACCCGAGATCGAGAACACGTCTTCGATCGGCATCAGGAAGTCCTTGTCGATCGGACGGTCGGGCTGCGGGATATATTCGTCAACCGCCTTGATGAGCTCGAGGATCGAGTTCTTGCCGATCTCGTCATCGCGGCCTTCGAGCGCGGCCAGCGCCGAGCCCTTGATGATCGGGATATTGTCGCCGTCGAAGTCGTAGCTCGAAAGCAGCTCGCGCACTTCGAGTTCGACGAGTTCGAGGATTTCCGGATCGTCGACCTGATCGACCTTGTTCATGTACACGACCAGCGCCGGCACGCCGACCTGACGGGCGAGCAGGATGTGCTCCCGGGTCTGCGGCATCGGGCCGTCGGCCGCGTTCACCACCAGGATCGCGCCGTCCATCTGCGCCGCGCCGGTGATCATGTTCTTCACATAGTCAGCGTGGCCCGGGCAGTCGACGTGGGCATAGTGACGCTTCTCGCTCTCATACTCGACGTGAGCGGTCGAGATGGTGATGCCGCGCTCGCGCTCTTCGGGGGCCTTGTCGATGTTGGCGAAATCGACCGCCTCACCGCCATAGGTCTCGGCCATCACCTTGGTGATCGCCGCGGTGAGGGTGGTCTTGCCATGGTCGACGTGACCGATGGTGCCGATGTTGCAGTGCGGCTTGGTCCGCTGGAACTTTTCCTTGGCCATTTCTCTGGTGTACCTTCTTGAATGGAATGAGGTGGCTTGAATGAGGTGATGTCATCGCGGGAGAACGGCGGCGCCCGCAGAATCAGGCGCCGCCCCTAGACCGTCAGGCCGGCTTAGGCAAGTTTCTCCTTGACCTCGGCTGCGACGTTGGCCGGAACCTCGTCATAGTGCGAGAAGATCATCGTGTACTGCGCCCGCCCCTGGGTGAAAGAGCGCAGCTCGTTGACATAGCCGAACATGTTGGCGAGCGGCACGAAGGCCTCGACCGCCTGGGCATTGCCACGGGTGTCGGTACCCTGGATCTGCCCGCGCCGCGAGTTGAGATCGCCGATCACGTCGCCGAGATAATCATCGGGGGTGACCACCTCGACCTTCATGATCGGCTCGAGCAGCTTGATCCCGGCCTTCTGCGCCACTTCACGCATCGCCCCGCGCGCGGCGATCTCGAAGGCGATCGCGCTCGAGTCGACGTCGTGATAGGCGCCGTCGATCAGGCGGATGGTGAAGTCGATGATCGGGAAGCCGACGAGATGGCCGCTCGCGGCCTGTTCGCGGAAGCCCTTCTCGATCGCCGGGATATATTCGCGCGGAATGTTCCCGCCCTTGATCTCGTCGTGGAAGATGATCCCCTGCCCGCGCTCGCCCGGGGTGCAGATCACCTTGACCCGGCCGAACTGGCCCGAGCCACCAGACTGCTTCTTGTGGGTGTAATCGACCTCGACCTCGCGGGCGAGATATTCGCGATAGGCCACCTGCGGCGCGCCGACATTGGCCTCGACCTTGAACTCGCGGCGCATGCGGTCAACGATGATGTCGAGGTGAAGCTCGCCCATCCCCTTGATGATCGTCTGGCCGCTTTCGTGATCGGTCGAGACCCGGAACGAAGGATCCTCCTGCGCCAGGCGATTGAGCGCGATGCCCATCTTTTCCTGGTCGGCCTTGGTCTTGGGTTCGACCGACAGCTCGATCACCGGCTCGGGGAACTCCATGCGCTCGAGGATGATTGGCTTGGCCGGATCGCACAGCGTGTCGCCGGTGGTGGTGTCCTTCATCCCGGCAAGCGCGACGATATCGCCGGCAAAGGCCTCGTCGATGTCCTCGCGGTTGTTCGAGTGCATGAGCAGCATGCGCCCGATCTTTTCCTTCTTGTCCTTCACCGAATTGAGCACCTGGCCCTTGGTGAGCTTGCCCGAATAGATGCGGGTGAAGGTGAGCGAGCCAACGAAGGGGTCGTTCATGATCTTGAACGCCAGCGCGGCAAAGGGCGCATCGTCGCTCGACGGGCGCTCGGCCTCCTCGTCGGTGCCGGGCAGCACACCCTTGATCGGGGGGATGTCGAGCGGCGAGGGCATGTAATCGACCACCGCATCGAGCAGCGGCTGCACGCCCTTGTTCTTGAACGCCGAACCGCAGGTGATCGGCACGAAGTCACGTGCGATGGTGCCCTTGCGGATCAGCTTCTTGATGGTCGGCACATCGGGCTCGTTGCCCTCGAGATAGGCCTCCATCACCTCGTCGTCCTGCTCGACGACCGTCTCGATCAGCTTCTCGCGGTATTCGGCGGCCTTGTCGGCCATGTCGGCCGGGATCGGGATGAACTCGTATTTGGCGCCGAGGGTCTCGTCCTTCCAGACGATCCCGCGGTTGTTGACGAGATCGACCACGCCCTGAAGGCTGCTCTCGGCCCCGATCGGAAGGTAGAGCACCAGCGGCTTGGCGCCGAGCCGGTCGATGATCGACTGCACGCAATAGTAGAAGTCCGCGCCGGTGCGGTCGAGCTTGTTGATGAAGCACATGCGGGGGACGCCATACTTGTCGGCCTGGCGCCACACGGTTTCCGATTGCGGTTCCACACCGGCCACGCCGTCGAACACCGCCACGGCGCCGTCGAGCACGCGCAGCGAACGCTCCACCTCGATGGTGAAGTCCACGTGGCCGGGGGTGTCGATGATGTTGATGCGGTGCTTGGGCATCCCGGCACGCAGCGTCTCGGGATCGCTCATCGGATCCTTGGTCGGATCCTCGGCGGTCCAGAAGGTGGTGGTGGCCGCCGAGGTGATGGTGATCCCGCGCTCCTGCTCCTGCTCCATCCAGTCCATCGTCGCGGCGCCATCATGCACCTCGCCGATCTTGTAGGACTTGCCGGTGTAATAGAGGATGCGCTCGGTGGTGGTGGTCTTGCCGGCATCGATATGCGCCATGATGCCGATATTGCGATAGCGCTCCAGCGGATACTCGCGGGCCATGTGAGGTTCCTTCAATGTCAGGGGGCCGCCGGGACGCGGTCAGAGCCCCATATAGGGAAAATTGTGACAGCCGGAAGACCCTGCGCCTGACAAGGGGCGACAAAGCCCTGCGCGCGTCCTCCGGCTGCCCCGATCCCGCGTCTTACCAGCGGTAGTGCGAGAAGGCGCGGTTGGCATCGGCCATGCGATGGGTGTCCTCGCGCTTCTTGACGGCATTGCCGCGGTTGTTGGCCGCATCCAGCAGCTCGGCCGAGAGCCGCGCGGCCATGGTGGTCTCCGGACGCCCGCGCGCCGCGGCGATCAGCCAGCGGATCGCCAGCGCCTGGGCGCGCTCGGGGCGCACCTCGACCGGCACCTGGTAGGTCGCCCCGCCGACGCGGCGGCTGCGCACCTCGACCTGGGGCTTCACATTGTTGAGCGCGTCATGGAACAGCTGCAGCGGATCGGTCTTGGCCTTGGCCTCGACCGCGGCAAGCGCGCCATAGACGATCTTCTCGGCCACCGCCTTCTTCCCGTCGAGCATCAGGTTGTTCATGAACTTCGACAGGATCTGATCCCCATACTGGGGATCGGGCAGGATGACCCGCTTTTCGGGACGACGACGACGTGACATCTTGAATAACTCCTTCGGAGTGGCCGCTTGCCTTGCGCAAGCGCCCTGCGGCTCCGGCCCGCTCCCCTATCGGGCCACCGATGGACGACTGCCTTGAGGCAGCCCGGTAGGGGAACGTGCCGAATCCGCGCCTGAACCTTACTTCGGACGCTTCGCCCCATACTTGGAGCGCGACTGCTTGCGATCCTTCACCCCTTGCGTGTCGAGCACGCCGCGCAGCACGTGATAGCGCACGCCCGGCAGGTCGCGCACGCGCCCGCCGCGGATCAGCACCACCGAGTGCTCCTGGAGGTTGTGGCCTTCGCCGGGGATGTAGGAGATCACCTCGCGGCTGTTGGTCAGGCGGATCTTGGCCACCTTGCGCAGCGCCGAGTTGGGCTTCTTCGGGGTCGTCGTGTAGACGCGGGTGCAGACACCGCGCTTCTGCGGGTTCTGCTCCATCGCAGGGACCTTGCTCTTGGCCTTCTGCGGCTTGCGGCCCTTGCGGACCAGCTGGTTGATCGTCGGCATTAAGCGTTTCTCTCTTCACCGTGTGAGTGGTGACACGGGTGCCGGACGATGGAGGGAGAGCGGATTGCCTTGCGTGAAGCCGTCGCCCCGCACGTGATGCGGGGCTAGGCCAGCAAGAACGCCCGCTGCAAGCGGACACCCTCGCATGTCACACAAGCCGAAACGCTCCACCCTTCTCGCACGGCCCTTCGGCCACCGGGTTACTTTGACGGCTGCCCTCTTGGAGAGGACGAGGCCGCCAATGTTCAGCTCTTGTCCGCAAGGCAAGCCCTGCGAAAGGATGCGCGCCCTTAGGCGGGTTTGGGCGGGGGGTCAAGGAGGGAGTTGGCGCGCCGGCAGCGCCTTGCCCCATCGCCGAGCATGCGATCCGGCGTCCCGCTTCTTCCCGCCAATGCGCGGGGGGGCAAGGCGCGGGGGCGATAATGCGCAGCGCACTTACCGCTCGCGATTGCCGCGGCCAAGGCAGCCTGGCGATGACGGGACCTACAGCAAACGCCCCTGCTTGCCCTTGTCCATATCCTCGCGCTTGGCCCGCTTGCCGGTGCTCGCCACATCGACCAGCGGGATGCTGGGCCGCTTGCCCTGGAAGATCTCCGCCAGCGTCAGGATTTGCAGGCGCGGGTATGTGCGGCCCGTGGTGGGGTTTTCCCATACCCCCACGGCGGCGGCATCGCGCTCCATCGCGCGGGTGGGGGCCTGGGCGGTGATGAACACGCCGATGGGCGCGCGCTCGCGCTCGATCACCTGTGCGAGGCGGCCAATGTCCTTGACGCCCACGCCCCCGCCCTTGACCTCGACAATCGCGCGCTCGGTCTTCTTGCCATCGGGCTTGAAGTAGATGATCCCGTCGATCCCGCCATCGGCGCCCTTGCGCCCGCCCTTCCACGGCTGGGCATCGACCACGCTCAAGGCCCAGAGTTCGAACTGGTGCTTGTCCCGCGCGGCAAGATCGAGCGCGCTTTGCAGGTCTTGCGGACGGCCCACCACGGTGAAGGCGAGACCGGGGAAGGCTTCGCGCATCCGCTTCTCGATGAGGCCGATGGCAAGATGCGTCACATCAATCCCGATCCACTGCCGCCCCAGTTTCTGCGCGGCGTGAACGGCGGTGCCGCAGCCGCAGAAGGGATCGAGCACCACATCGCCTTCGTTCGAGGAAGCGGCGATGATGCGTTCGAGGAGGGCGAGGGGTTTTTGGGTGGGGTAGCCAAGCCGCTCGCTTCCGATGACTGGAGGAATGTCTCCCCAATCATTCTGAAGCGGAACACCGGGCATTTCGTCGAGATACCGTTTGAACTCGGGCATACCGCTTTTAGTGTAGGCTAACCGCCCTTCCTCGGCGAACTTCTTCATTTTGGCTTTAGAATAAGCCCAAAAGCGATTTCGGTAGGGCGGAACTTGTTTGTATTCCCAACCCTCTTTGGGGTGCTGATGCTCTTCGTCGAGATCAGCTTCCCAATCACCCTCTCCCCGTCGCTTCACCGGCCAAAGGTAGCTCACGTCGCCACCCGGCTTTGCAGCGGTCAGGTTGTCGCGCCGATATCTTCGCCCACTACCATCGGTCAGACGATATGCAGATTGGATGTAACTCTCATCGTATTCAGTGAAAAGCCAGTTCCAAGTCCAATCGGATGCAGACTTAGTATAAAAGAATATGATGTCTCGAATGTTGCCCGGCTGAGTCCTGCCTTGTTTTGCATCGTTGTGAGCGGATGAGCGCTTCCAACTTATCTCGCTTCTGAATGCGCGAGCCCCAAACACCCCATCCAGCAGCAGCTTGAGGTAATGGCTCGCGGTCGGATCGCAATGCAGATAGAGCGACCCCGTGGCTTTAAGCACCCGGTGCAGCTCGATCAGCCGCACCGCCATCATGGCAAGGTAAGCCATCATGTCATTATCGCCGAGGAAGGCGCGCATCGCCCGCAGCAGTTCGAAGGCCTGCGTGCGCCCGCTTCGCATCACCTCGTCAAAGGCCGCCTCGGCGGCGTGGTTCCAGTGCCAGGTATCCTCGAAGGCCTCGATCTGCGCGTCGCTCTGCGCACCTTCGGGCGATTTGAACAGGATGTTGTAATTGGCGTTAGAATTGAACGGCGGGTCGAGATAGATGAGATCGACGCTCTCATCCGCGATGTGCTCGCGCAGGATGTGGAGATTGTCCCCGAAATAGAGCGTGTTGGGCATTGGTCGGCCTCGCCTCTTGCGTGGGCCTCAAACAGCAGCAAGCCTGCCCTCTGGTCAAGCCCTGGCCCGAGGGAAAGCGGAACGGGCCGTCGTGCCGTTGCCTTGCCTTCCGCGCACCATGCCTTCCCTCGCTTCGATGCACGCTTCGTGCGGCCCGGCCACTGGCTCTATGAGCGCATCCGCGCCGAGGTGCTCGCGCAGCGCTAGGCGGTGAGAAAGGCGACGAGCGCGCGCACCTTCTTGCTGCGCCATTGCGGCGGCGGGGCGATCAGCCAATAGGCGCGCAAGGCCGGCTCGGGTTCACCCAGCGCGACGAGGCGCCCGGCATCGAGCGCAGCCTCGGCCAGCGCCAGCGGCAGCACCGTGCGCCCCATCCCGGCGAGCGCCGAGGCCAGCGCCTGACCCGGGCTCCCGGCGCGGATCGCCGGGGTGATGCCTGCATCGAGCGGCATGCCCGGCCAGTCGATCCACGCCGCGCGCGCCTCGGGCGCGGCCACGGTGACCTTGAGCGCCGGGGCGAGCTGCACGCCCGGCAGATCGCCCGGCCCATCCACAAGACGGATGGCGCAATCGAGATTGGCCTCGGTGAAATCGGCGTTCTCGTCCGGCGCGAGGATGAACTGCACCTCGGGGTGTGCGTGGTGGAAGCGGGCGAGCCGGGGGCTCAGCCACTCGGCATAGAACGCGCGCGGGACGGCGAGCGTGTAGCGGTCGGAGGACTGGCCGGCCTGCATCGCCGCGACGCTCTCCTCGAAGCGCAGGAAGCCCTCGCGCAGCGGATCGAGCCCGGCGGCGGCCTCGGGGGTGAGCTCGAGCCCCTTGGGGGTACGGCGGAACAGGACGACGCCGAGCACGTCCTCGAGCGCGCGGATCTGCTGGCCGACCGCCGCCGGGGTCACCGCCAGTTCGTCCGCGGCGCGGGTGAAGGAGAGGTGGCGCGCGGCGGCATCGAAGACGCGCAGGGCATTGAGGGGCAGATGGGTGCGCTTCACGGCGGCTGGCTTAAGCCCGCGCGCTCCGCCCCGCAAGCCTTGCCGGCGCCTCCCGGCGGCGCTGATGCGGGCGCGGCCTCAGCGCGGCGGGCGGCTGCCTTCGGCGGTTTCGGGCGCGGAAAGCGGGAAGAAGGGGATACGCACCTCCACCGGCGAACCATCGGCGCGCGCGAAGGTGTAGAAGCCCTCCATCGAGCCGAAGGGGGTGGTGAGCGGGCAGCCCGAGACGTAATCATGGCTCTGCCCCGGCTGGAGCAGGGGTTGTTCGCCCACCACGCCTTCACCATCGACGTGGTTGACCATGCCGCGCCCGTCGGTGATGCGCCAGTGCCGGGTGACGAGCCGCAGCGGCTCGTGGCTGCCATTCTCGATGCGGATGTGATAGACCCAGAACCACTTGCCTGCCGCCGGGTGCGACTGCTCGGGCAGGTAGTTCACGGCCACGCGGACCGTGACCCCGTGGGTGGTGGCTGCGTGCTGGAAAAACTGCTTCATCTCATGCTCCAGACTAGCGCATCGCGGCGGCGCCACAAGGGGTTTAACGTGACCATTCCCCGACGTATCCCGCGCCGCGACGAAAAATCCCCATTGGCCGCGTGATCATCGCGCGCCTATGTGTCGCGGGCATGAACGCCCCGCCTGCCCTTGCCCGCCGCGCGCACGCGTTCACCCGCCGCCGGGTGCTGGAGGGCGCGGCGGCGGGGATGCTGGCAGGCGTCCTTGGTGGCTGCGCCACGCGCCCCGCGCCGCCTTCCCTTCCGCTTTCCGGCCCGCCGGTCGATCCCGCGGCCGATCTCGCGCCCGATCTCGTCGATCTTGCGCGCTTCGATCCGCGCCTCCGGTTCGACATCCGCTATGCCACGAGCGCCAATTTCATGGGCCGGGTGCTCTACCCCATCGCCCGCGCGCTCGCCCAGCGCCCGGTGGCGGAAGCGCTGGCGCGCGTCCAGACGAGGGCCGAGGCTCATGGCTATGGCCTGCTCATCTTCGATGCCTATCGCCCCTGGCGCATCACCCGGGCGATGTGGGAGGCAACCCCGCCCGCCAAGCGCGAATTCGTCGCCGATCCGGCGGTCGGCTCGCGCCACAACCGCGGCGCCTCGATCGACCTCACCCTCCACCGCGACGGGGTCGAGGTGGCGATGCCAAGCGCCTATGACGATTTCACCCCGGCGGCCTATCGCAGCAATACCGCCGCCCCGCCCGAGGCGCTCGCCGCGAGCCGGATGCTCGAGAGCTGGATGGTGGCCGAGGGCTTCGTGCCGCTCGCCAATGAATGGTGGCACTATGACTGGGCCGAATGGCGCCGCTACCCGGTGATGGACGTGCCGCTCGAGGAGGCAGCGGCAGCTTAGGGCCTCACCCCTCGGCCAGCAATTCCTCGATCTGGCCGAGGCGTTCCTTGCCGAAGAACATCTCGTCCGGCTTGCCCGACCGGCGCACCCACATGGTGGGGATGCCAAAGGCGCCCCGCGCCACCACCCGATCGGTGTTGGCGGCAAGGCCCTGCTTCACCGCCTCGCTCTGCGCGCGGGCGAACAGATCGGCGGCATCGAACCCCGCCGCCGCCACCGCCGTGCCGATCGCCTCGGGCGCGGCGATATCGATATTCTCCTCCCACACCGCGCGCAGCAGGCACTCGGCAAAGGCAACCCCGCGCCCATCCTCATCCGCGGCGTAAAGCATGCGCTGCAAGGTGATCGAATTGAAGGGAAATTGCGGGTGCATGCGATAGCGGGAAAGGCCGTGCCGGGTGATGAAGCGCTGCATCTCGAGCATCGCATATTCATTCTTGCCCTTGATGGCGGCATCGCGGACCATCGGCGGGGCATTGCCGGTAAGGCGGTGCATCCCGGCGAGAAACACCGGGATCACGTCAAACCCGGCCTCATAGCGATCGAGCAGCTCGCGCAGTGGCCACCAGACAAGGTAGGCATTGGGACTGACGATATCGAAAACCAGTTCCACCCGCGCTGCCATCACCGCTCCCCCGCTTAGATCCCCGCCGCGGCGAGCGCCTGATCCATGTCCTCGATCAGGTCTTCGATGTCCTCGAGCCCCACGTTGATGCGCAAGAGGCCCTCGGTGACGCCCATTTCGGCCCGGGCCTCTGCCCCCATATTGGCATGGGTGGTCGAGGCCGGGTGGCACATCAGGCTGCGGGCATCGCCGATATTGTTGGAAATGTCGATAAGCGCGAGCGCATCGAGCACGGCAAAGGCGCGTTCGCGGGTGCCGACATCGAAGGCAAAGATCGGGCCGGTCGCCTCCATCTGCGCACTTGCAAGCTGGTGGCGCGGGTGGCTTTCGAGCCCGGGATGGAGCATCCGCCCGCCCGCCGCGGTGATGCGCGGTTCGAGAAAGCGCCCCAGCGCCACCGCCTGTTCGGATTGCTTGTGGGCGCGCAAGGGGAGCATTTCCAGGCCCTTGAGCACCACCCAGGCGTTGAAGGGGCTGAGCGTGGGCCCGGTGTTGCGCTGGAAGGGCAGCAGCACCTCCTCGATCCACTGCTTGGTGCCGCAGATCGCGCCTGCGAGCACCCTTCCCTGCCCGTCCATCAGCTTGGTGGCGGAATAGGCCACGACATCGGCGCCGAAGGCCATCGGTCGCTGGAGCGCGGGCGAGGCGAAGGCATTGTCCACCACGGTGGTGATGCCGTGCGCCCTTGCAAGGCCGCAGACAAAGCCGAGATCGACGATGTCGAGCGTGGGGTTGGCCGGGGTTTCAAAGAAAAACACCCGGGTGTTGGGGCGGATCGCGGCCTCCCAGGCGGCATTGTCGGCGCTGTCGATCACCGTGGTGGCGATGCCGAAGCGCGGCAGCAGGCTGTCCACCAGCCAGCGGCAGGAACCGAAGGCGGCGCGCGCGGCGACCACGTGATCGCCGGTCTTGAGCTGGCACAGCAGCGCCGCGGTCATCGCCGCCATACCGCTCGCCTGGGCGCGGGCGGCCTCAGCCCCCTCCATCAGCGCGATGCGCTCCTCGAGCATGGCAACGGTGGGGTTCTGCAGGCGCGAATAGGTCATGCCCTCGGCCTCGCCGGCAAAGCGCGCGGCGACGGTGGCGGCATCATCATAGGTGTAGCCCGAGGTGAGAAACAGCGCCTCGCTGGTCTCGCCGTGTTCGGAGCGCCAGGTGCCGCCGCGCAGCGCCCTGGTGGCGGGGCGCCAGCGGGCGGTGGCGGCGCGGTTCATGCCGGTGGTCTTCTTCATGGCGCGGGTCTCTAGGGCGCGATCAGCCCGGCGGCAAGCAGGCCCGCGCGCGCCCTGTCTGCCTGGCCGAGCGCACCGAGCATCAGGCTGCCCTCGATCAGGGCAAGCAGATAGCTTGCCCCGCCTTCAGGGTCGGGATCGCCCGCGGGCATCTGGCCTTGCAGCCAGGCGTGCAAGCGATCGACCATCGCGCTGGCCGCGGGGCGAAAGCCGGGCAGATCGCGCGCCGCCCCGGCGACGATCTCCCACCACAACATCAGGAACGGAGCCATCGCCAGATCGGTGTTGTGCGCGAGGATCCGTGCGAGCAGTTCCGCGCGGCTCGCCGGGCGGTCGGCCGCGAGCAGGTTGTCGAGCTGCGCGGCATAGATGCTGGCGAGATGCTGGAGCAGGTCGATGATCAGCGCTTCCTTGGTGCCGAAATGATAGATCAGCATCCGATCAGAGGTGCCCGCCGCGCGCGCGAGCGGGCGCAGGCTGGCCTGGCCAAGCCCATGGGCAAGCACATGCGCGGCAAGCCGCGGCAACAGGCTCTCCCTGCTCATCGGAGGCTTTTTCGGGCGGCGCGCCATGGCGGGCTTGTAGCGGGGAGAGGGGCTTGCTACCAGACCTCGTAGCACTCGCTACATTCTGTCTTATCGCGGAGAACCGCCATGCCTGACTCTCTCACCCCATTCCTTGCGCTCGCCGGCGGCGGGCTGGTGTGCGCTGTGGTGGCCATCATGGCCGCGGCGCTGCGTCCGGGCGCGACGGGCGCGCCGCTGCTGGCGGGCGCGCTCTCGGCAGGCTTTGCCGCCTTCACCGCCGTCACCATCGCCACCGAGGGGCTCTTTCCGGTGATCCTCAACCACACCACCAATCTGTGGGGGGTGCAGGTGTGGTGGGACCTGCTGTTTGCGCTCGGCATCGCCACCTTCCTGGTGCTGCCGCGCGCGCGGGCGGCGGGGATGACGGTCTGGCCGTGGATCGCGCTCATCCTTGCAACCGCCAGCATCGGGCTGCTGGCCATGTGCGCGCGGCTGTTCTGGCTCGAGCGGCAGGCGGCTGCGGCAAAGCCATGATGTGAGGCGCAAGATGGCGCCCAAGGGCGCTTGCCCTTGCCGGCGGCCCCGCCTAAGCGCGGCGGCGCCATGGCTCAGGGCCGCGCCTCCTCTCCTCCCCCCGATCGCCTGCCCGCGCCGCGGCCGCGCGATCCGCTGGTCTGGTGCCTGCTGATCGCGGCGCTCTTCGCGCTCCTGGCCGGCTGGCGCCTTGCGGTGCCCGGCAAGCCCTATTTCGACGAAGTGCATTACCTGCCCGCCGCGCGCGAGATCGTGCGGCTGTTTGAGACCGGCGCGGGCGCCTATCTCAACCGCGAGCATCCGCTGCTCGGCAAGACCCTGATTGCGCTGGGGATGATGCTCGCCGGCGACAATCCGATCGGTTGGCGGATCATGCCGCTGCTGCTCGGCACGCTCGCGCTGTTCGCGGCGATGCGGGCGCTGTGGCACGCGAGCGGCGAGCGCTTTGCCACGCTCGCCTTCGGGGTGCTGCTCGCAACCGGGTTTCACCTGTTCATCCAGGCGCGCATCGCCATGCTCGATATTGCCATGGCGGCCTTTCTTGCGCTTGCCGCCTGGCAATTCGCTGCGGCGATCCGCGCGCCCGAAACCGGGCGCTGGCGTCTCACGCTCACCGGCCTTGCGCTCGGGCTTGCGCTGGGGGCCAAGTGGAACGCCGCTCCGCTCGCGGTGCTGCCGGGGCTCGTCTTCCTGATCGCGCGCGCGCGCGCCGGGCGGCGGCGCCTGCTGCTGAGCCGTCGCGGCGCCCCGGTGCCGGGGATCACCCTGATCGAGGCCGGCCTGTGGCTGGGGGTGGTGCCGCTGGTGACCTATGGCCTCACCTTCCTGCCGGGCTACTGGCTTGCCGCGCCGCTCCACCCCTCGCCGCTCGCCGCGCAGGGCCTGATCGGCTTTCACCGCGAGATCTTCGCGCTGCAAAGCCAGCTGATGACCCCGCACCAATATATGAGCCGCTGGCCGCAATGGGTGCTCAACACCCGCGCGGTCTGGTATCTCTACGAGGTGGTTGACGGGGCGCAGCGCGGGGTGCTCTTGATCGGCAATCCGCTGACCATGATCGCCGGCCTGCCCGCGCTCCTCTGGTGCCTCGGCATCGGGGCCTGGCGCGGGAATTGGGCGCGGCTCGGCGTGGTGATCGGCTATGGCGCCAGCCTTGGCCTGTGGCTCGTGGCGCCCAAGCCGGTGCAGTTCTATTACCACTATTTCGTGCCGAGCTTCTTCCTGCTCGCCGCGCTGGCGCTCGCCGCGGGCGATCTTGCGCGCCACCGCCGCAGCGCCTGGCTCGGCTGGGGCATCCTGGCCGGATCGCTCGCCGTCTTCGTGTGGTTTTTTCCGATCATCGCCGCCCTGCCGCTGGCCGGGCGCGAAAGCTATGTCACCTGGATGTGGCTGGACGGCTGGCGCTAGAAGCGCCCCCAGACAAAGCGGCTCGAGAGCGCATAGTTCCACACCGAGCCAACAAGGATCCCGGCGAGCGCGGCAAGCGCCCAGAACAGCCCCCGGCCTTCAAGGAAGGTTGCCACCGCGACATTGGCAAAGGCTCCCACCGCGCAGGTGGCGATGAACCCCGCCCAGCCGCGCAGCAGCGCCCAGGCGCCGCGCAGGCGCTGGTCGCGATAGGTGAGCCAGTTGTTGAGCCAGAAATTGAAGCTCATCGCCACCAGCACCGCCGCGGTCTGCGCCAGGGCAAAGCGGTGGCCGACGAGGAACAACAGGCTGGAGAGCACGATGAAATGCACCACCACGCCGAGCGCGCCGACGGTGCCGAACAGGGCAAAGCGGGTGGGGATCACCTTGCCGAAGGTCTTGTCGTAAAGCCCGGCAAGAAAGTCGAACAGAATGGCGCGGTCCAGCTTGCTTTCTCCTTCGCGGCGGGCGGCAAAATCGAGCGGGAATTCCTTGACCGCAAGCGCCCGGTCGCTGGTGGCGAGCAGGTCGAGCAGGATCTTGAAGCCAATCCCCGAAAGCCGCGGGGCGAGCGCGCGGGCGGTGGCGGCAGGGAGCATGAAATAGCCGCTCATCGGATCGCTGAGCGCCACTCCGGTGAGCCGCCGGGCAAGGCCATTGGCAAGGCTCGAGAGCCGCTCGCGCTCGGGCGCGGCCCAGCGCGCCGTGCTCGCGCCTTCGGCAAAGCGGCTGGCAACGCAGATCTCGGCCTCGCCCGCCTCGAGCGCGGCGAGCATCAGCGGCAAAAGCGCCGGATCGTGCTGGTGATCGGCGTCCATCACCGCCACATAGGGCGCGGCGGTGGCGCAGAAGCCTTCAATTGCGGCACTGGCCAAGCCCCGCCGCCCGATGCGCTGGATCACCCGCACGCGCGGATCGGCAAGGGCAAGGGCGCGCGCCTCGTCCGCCGTGCCGTCGCGGCTGTCATCATCAACGATGATCACCTCCCAGCCCGCTTCATCGCCCATCGCGGCGGCGATCCTCTCGATCAGCGGGGCAAGGTTGCCGCGCTCGTTGAGCGTCGGCAGGATGATCGCGAGCCGCAAGGCCATGGCGCTAGAGCCGCTCCCGCACCGCCGCCCCGATCGCCGCGGTGCCGTGCTCTCCGCCAAGATCGGCCCCGCGGATGCCATCGGCCAGCGTGCGCGCCACCGCCGCCTCGATCCGCGCCGCCTCGGCCGGGAGGCCAAAGGAATGGCGCAGCATCATCGCTGCGGAAAGGATCGTCGCCATCGGATTGGCCTTGCCCTTGCCGGCAATGTCGGGCGCGCTGCCGTGGATCGGCTCATAAAGGCCAAAGGTGCCATGCGCGGTCTGCCGCTCGCCGAGCGAGGCCGAGGGCAGCAGCCCGATCGAGCCGACCGCGGCGCTGGCGAGGTCGGACAGGATATCGCCAAACAGGTTGCCGGTGAGCATCACCCCGAAGCGTTCGGGATGGCTGACGAGCTGCATCGCGGCGTTGTCGACATACATGTGATCGAGCGCGACCGCGGGATATTCGCCGGCGATGCGGCTCACCACCTCGCGCCAGAGCTGGCTGGTCTCGAGCACATTGGCCTTGTCGATGCTGGTGAGCGGGCGGCCCGCGGCAGCAGCAGCGCGGAAGGCGACATGGGCGATGCGGGCCACCTCCGGCTCGCTGTAGCTCATCGCGTCCCAGCCTTCGCGCGCGCCCTCGGGGGTGGTGCGCTGGCCCTTGGCACCGAAATAGACATCGCCCGTCAGCTCGCGCACGATCATGAGGTCGATACCCGCGGCGATCTCGGGCCGCAGCGGGGAGAGCGCCTCGAGCCCGGCAAAGACCCGCGCCGGGCGCAGGTTGGCAAAGAGGCCGAGATGCTTCCTCAGGCCGAGGATCGCCTGCTCGGGGCGCAGGTGACGCGCGAGGCTGTCGCAGGCCGGATCGCCGACCGCGCCGAACAGCACCGCATCAGCCCCGGCGGCAAGCGTCAGGGTCGCCTCGGGCAGGGGGTGGCCATGGCGGCGCCAGGCGCTGGCGCCGACATCGCCATGGGCAAGGGCGAGCCCGGGCAGCGCCAGCGCCTCGAGCACCGCGACCGCCTCTGCCGTCACCTCGGGGCCGATCCCGTCGCCGGGAAGGACTGCAATCTTCATCTTGTGGTGTCTTTCAGATCATCCGCGCGAGCCGCTCGGTCAGCAGCCGCCGCGCGCCCATAACATCGCGCTTGGCGCCTGCAAGCAGGTAGTGCGCGATGCGCCGCTCGAGCACGGCGAGCGCGGCGAGCTGGTCGGCCAGCTCCGCGCGCGCGGGCGGGGGCGCGCCGCCATAGCCCAGTTCGGCGAGCAACAGCGCTTCGTAGGCAACGAGCCCCTGCGCCCAGCCGCGTGCCGAGGGGGCAACGGCGATCGCCTCGAGCAGCGCCTCGAGCGCGGCAAAGAGCGCGGGGTAGGGCTGGCGTTCGGGCAGCGCGGCGGCGGTGAGCGCGCAGACCCATTGCAGCGCCGCGGCTGGCAGTGGCTCGGTCATCAGCGGTGCGCGCGACCGGGCCAGTTCGAGCCGGGCAAAGGGCAGCTGGCTGCCGGGCCGGCCCGCGATCTCGGCGGCGACGCGGTTGCCCGGCACCAGCACGGGGCGCAGCTGCCGCCCGCGCCCGCCGGCGACATAGGCGGCAACCAGCCCGGTCTCGGCCCCGATCAGGCGCACGATCGCCCCGGTTTCGCCCTGGGGGCGGCTGGCAAGGAGGATGGCGGCGAACCGCAGGGCCACGCGCGCCCGCGCCGCTGCGCGCCTACTTCTTCTTCTGGGCGAGCTGCGCCTCGAGCGCGGCGAGACGCTCCTCGAGCGCATCGGCCTGCTGGCGCGCCTTGCTCGCCATGGCCTTGACCGCCTCGAACTCCTCGCGACTGACGAAATCGATGCCGCCCAGCGCCTCACGCAGCCGCTCGCGCGCGCTCTCGCGCGCTTCGCGGGTCATCCCGGCCATGGTGCCGGCGGCGCTGTTCACGAGCTTCACGAGGTCGGCGATGATCGGGTTCTGGCTCTGCATGGAGCGCTATGTGGCCCCTGGCAGAGGGCTTGTCCAGAGGCGATCGGAGGCCCGCCGCGCCGCTAGAGCTTCACCCGTGTCACCGCCCCATCATCCCCGCGCGAGGAGCCATCGGGATTGGCGATGATGAACTGGTAATTGAGCACTGCCGCAAAGATCAGCCAGGCCAGATAGGGCAAGAGCAGCAGCGCGGCGAGGCGCCGCACCCGCGCGATCAGCGCGAGGGCGATGAGCAGGCTGGCAATGCCATAGGCAAGCACGCCCAGCCCTGCTTGCATGTCCTGCAGGCCGAAGAACACCAGCGTCCAGGCCTGGGTGCCAAGGAAGTGGAAGCCAAAGGCGATGAGCGCAAGCGCGCGCCCCGGCGCGCCCCAGGCGCTGCCCACCAGCGCCAGGGCAAGGCCGATGAGGACGAAGAGCACGCTCCAGACGATCCCGAAGACCATCGGCGGCGGATAGATCGCGGGCTTTTCAAGGCCGGCAAACCAGGCGGTGTCCGGCCCGCCGAGCTGGCCTGCGGCAAAGCCGATCAGCAGCACCAGCGGCACCATGAACAGGGCCCAGCGCAGCAGGCTGGCACGCAATTGCTGGGGCGAGGCAAGGGCTCTCATCACGTCTCCCGCGGCACGGCTGGGCGGCGCGCCCAGGCGCCGCCCGAAGGCCTTTGCAAGGGCACATAACAGAGCCTGCCCGGCGCGCCAACGCCTTGGCCAAGCCCCTGCCCGGGCCTTTGCCAGCCTGCCCCGCCCCGGGGCGGCGGGCCAATTGTGGTAATTTTGGGGCAAGAATGCACGAAAGGCTTGGGAGATTGCCGCGGCTTCTGCTAGAGGCTGCCACATTCCTGCCGTGATTCGAGAAGCGCGGTTGCGGCAGGGGTATGTGAATAACGCGCTTTGCTCAATCTTGCACCGGAGCTTTCCGGTTCTTCAGGGGAATTGACATGAAGAAGACCTTCGCGCTCGTCGCCGTTCTCGCCCTCGCCACCGCCGCTTGCTCGAAGCCGGCCGAGGAAGCCACCGAAACCACCGCTGACGAAACCGCGGTGACCGAAGAAGCGATGGCCGCCGAAACCCCGGCCGCCGACGCCATGGCCGCCGAAACCCCGGCTGCCGACGCGGCTGCCGCCGAAACCCCGGCCGCCGAGTAATCCCGACGGGATTGCCGGATCCGGCCGAGGCGCCGGAACGGGACAGAACGAGGCCGGCAGTGCCCCAGCGGTGCTGCCGGCCTTTTCCTTTGCCCGCGGCCGGGCCAGCCCTAGCCTGCGCCTGCGCCTGCGCCGCGGCGGGCGGCGATCAGGAACTCGACATTGCCCTGCGGCCCGGTGACCGGGCTGGGCGTGATCCCCTGCACCTGCCAGCCGAGCCCCGCGATCCAGCCCCGCACCTCTTCGCACACCCTTGCGTGCAGGGCAGGATCGCGCACCACCCCGCCCTTGCCCACTTCCGCGCGCCCGACCTCGAATTGCGGCTTGATGAGGGCGACGAGCTGGCATTGGGGTGCGGCCAGCTGCAAGGGCACCTCCAGCACCTTGGCAAGGCTGATGAAGCTCGCATCGCACACCACCCAGGTGCAGGGGCGGGTGATGTGGGCGGGGGTGAGCAGGCGCGCCGAGAGCTGTTCGAGCACGGTGACGCGCGGATCCTCGCGCAGCTTGAAGGCCAGCTGGTTGGTGCCCGAATCGACGCAGAAGACATGCGCCGCGCCGCGCGCGAGCAGCACATCGGTGAAGCCCCCGGTCGAGGCGCCGATATCCATGGCAACCGCGCCCTCGGGCGAAAGCCCGAAATGATCGAGCGCATGGGCCAGCTTGATCCCGCCGCGGCTGACCCAGGGATGATCGCGCCCGCGCACCGCGATCGCCGCGTCGGTGGGTAGTTGCTGGCCGGGCTTGTCGATCCGCGTCTCGCCGGCAAACACTAGTCCCGCCATCACCAGCGCCTGCGCCCGGGCGCGGCTTTCGGCCAGCCCGCGCTCGACCAGCAGCTGGTCGATGCGGCGCTTGGGCGCTTTTGCGGCAGGCACGCGAGGCTCGGGCATGGACAAGCGCGGCCCCTAGCGCGCAAAGAGATGCAATGAAAGCCGCCGCTCTGCTTCCGCTGCTCGCGGGCCTCGTGCTCGCCGCCTGCACATCGACCAGCGAGGCGCCCGCGCCCCGCCCTGTTGCCACCGCGCGCCCCGCCCCAGCGCCCGGCCCCATTGCCGCCAGCCCCTCGGCCACGCTTGGGCCGGCGGCGCCGCGGGCCGGCTGGGCCGATGCGCCGGCAACGCCTGGCACCTGGCGCCATGCCGCTGCGGGCAGGCGCAGCGAAGCGATCTTCCTCAGCCCTGCTGGCGCGGCGCTGGCGCGGCTGCGTTGCCTTGCCGAAGCGCGGATGATCGTGCTGCTCCTGCCCCCGAGCGGCGCCGCCCAACCGCTGGTGACGCTGCGCACCGAGACCATGACGCGCAGCCTTGCCGCCAGCAGCGCCGATCGCGCGCTCAGCCTCACCTTCGCACCCGACGATCCGCTGCTCGATGCCATGGCCTTCTCGCGCGGGCGCTTTGCCGTCGAGGTCGAAGGCGCCGCCCCGCTCAGCCTGCCGAGCTGGGCCGAGGTCAGCCGGGTGATCGAGGATTGCCGCTGAAGACGCCGCCCGAGTCTGTCCCGGGCTTATCCACAGGTTCACGCACAGCCTGCCCACAGGGCTGCCCTCCGCCCAAACAAAACGCCCGGGGTTTCCCCCGGGCGCCTGCTGGCCGGACCATAGCCGACAAAGCGCGATTATGACGGGGGATGAGAAAATAACAAGTCTTGCCCTTGCGAATCACATGATTCACAAATGGCACCGAGGCCAGCGGCGAACGCGGTCCTCGGCCCCCGGTGAAACGGCTGGGTCTTGGCACACTAGCGCGAAAGGAGGTGATCCGATGTCTCATGGTTCAGCAGAGAGGTCGGCAAGTTTCCGCGCGAGGCACTATCGGTAAGCACTTACCCCTAGAGGCTTCGTGAGCGGCACTTCCTGGCCGCTGACCATGCAAAGGGCGTTTCCTTCCGCCAACAAGCCACGGCGGGTTGGAGGCGCCCTTTTCATTCGGGCAGTCCGCGCCCTTTTTGCATCGCGGGCAAGGATACTTGCCCTTCGCGCGCCGCAGGATTAGGCGCGGCCCATGCATCTCACCCGCCTGCCCCACCCCTCGCCCACCCCCGATGATGTCCGCGCGAAGCTGATCGCCGATCCCGGCTTTGGCACGGTGTTCACCGATCACATGGTGGTGATCGACTATGACGAGGCACAGGGCGGCTGGCAGACCCCGGTGCTCGGCCCGCGCCAAGCCATCAGCCTCGATCCGGCGGCAAGCGTGCTCCACTATGCCCAGGAGATCTTTGAAGGGCTCAAGGCCTATCGCCACCCTGATGGGGCGCTCGGCCTGTTCCGGCCCGAGGCCAATGCCGCGCGCTTCAACGCCTCGGCTGCGCGCCTGGCGATGCCCGCGCTGCCCGAGGAGCTGTTCCTTGGCGCGATCAAGGCGCTGCTCGAGGTCGATGGCAATTGGTATCCCACGGTCGAGGGCGGCGCGCTCTACCTCAGGCCCTACATGATCGCCACCGAGGCCTTTCTCGGGGTGCGGCCAGCCAAGCGGTACAAGTTCATCACCATCGCAAGTCCGGCCGGCAACTACTTCAAATCCGGCGCCAAGGCGGTGAGCATCTGGATTTCCGAATACACCCGCGCCGCCCCCGGGGGCACGGGCGCGGCCAAGTGCGGGGGCAATTACGCCGCCAGCCTCGTGCCCACGGGGCAGGCCTTTGCCATGGGCCATGACCAGGTGCTGTTCCTCGATGCGGTGGAACGCCGCTGGGTCGAGGAACTGGGGGGCATGAACCTGTTCTTCGTCTTCGATGATGGCACGGTGATCACTCCGCCGCTCACCGGCACGATCCTTCCCGGCATCACCCGCGACAGCCTCATCACCCTGCTGGGCGAACAGGGCTTCCGCGTGTCCGAGACGCCCTATGCGATCGACCAGTGGCGCGCCGATGCCGCCAGCGGGCGGCTGGTCGAGGTCATGGCCTGCGGCACCGCCGCGGTGGTGAGCGCGGTCGGCAAGGTTGCCGGGCCGGATGGCGAATTCACCATCGGCGCGGGCGGGATCGGGCAGGTGACCGCGCGCATCCGCGAAACCCTGGTCGGCATCCAGACCGGGCGCATCCCCGACACCCATGGCTGGGTGATGCGGCTCTAGCCCGCCGCCGCGCCTTCCGCCGCGCCCAACCCCTCGCGGAAGGCATCGACCAGCCAGCTTGCCGCCGGGCCGAGCCGCATGTCACGCCGCCACAGCGCGGCAAGGGCATAGTGGGCGCCGGGCTTTTCGGGCAGATCGAGCGCCACCAGCCGCCCGGCGGCCAGATCGTCGGCGACCATGCCGCGCGGCATGTTGCCCCAGCCCAGCCCCTCGCGCAGCAGCGCGTGCTTGGCGCCCAGATCGCCGAGCCGCCAGGTCAGCGGCGAGAGCACCGAGAAGGCGCGCCCCTCGGTCAGCGGCGAGCGGTCGGTCAGCACCAGTTGCAGGTGGCGACGGCTCTCACCCGGCGCCACCCCGGCGCGGGCCAGCGGATGGCCGGGCGCTGCCACCGGAATGAGATCGACCGCGCCCAGCACCTGGCGTTCGAGCGCAGGGTGATCGCCGATCACCGGGCCGCCGATGGCAAGATCGGCCTCGCCGTCGATCAGGCAGGCGGCCACCGCACCCAGGCCTTCGATCCGCAAGGTGAGCGCGCAGCTCGCAAAGGTCTGGCGAAAGGCGCCGAGCACCCGCGCGGTGACCTCGCCGGGCAGCATCACATCGACCACCAGGGTGAGCGCAGGCTCCTGCCCGGCATGGAGCGCGCGCGCCTTGGCGAGCAGGGCATCGACCCCATCGGCAATACTGCGCGCCTCGGCCAGCAGCCCGGCGCCCGCCGGAGTCAGCTGCGGGCGGCGCGAGCCTTCGCGCGCGAACAGCGCAAGGCCAAGCTGGGCCTCGAGCTGGGCAATGCCATAGGAGATCGCCGAGATCGCCCGGCCCATGCTGCGCGCCGCCGCGCCGAAGCTGCCGTGCTCGGCAACCGCGATGAATATGCGCAGCTGATCGAGCGTGGGGTCGCCGAGCTTCATGGGTCGATGTTCAGATAATTTGAACATCTTGGCAAGTTTTATCGCAATTTTCTGGAAGTCTGGCAGCGTCTATCTGGGCTTCACACCCTGACCCAAGGAGACAGGCCATGATCGAACTGCGTCCCTTCGCCAGCCTTGGCGCTGCCAGCCACGGCTGGCTCGATGCCCATCACCACTTTTCCTTTGGCCACTATCACGATCCCGCGCGGGTCCATTGGGGCGCGCTCAGGGTCTGGAACGATGACACCATCGCGCCGGGCACCGGCTTTCCCACCCATCCGCACAGCGACATGGAGATCATCACCTATGTGCGCAAAGGCGCGATCACCCACCGCGATTCGCTGGGCAATGTCGGGCGCACCGAGGCGGGCGATGTGCAGGTGATGAGCGCTGGCGCGGGCGTTGCCCATTCGGAATACAACCTCGAGGACACCCCCACCACGCTGTTCCAGATCTGGATCATCCCCGATGCCCGCGGCGGCCAGTCGAGCTGGGGCGCGCGCAAGTTCCCCAAGGACGACCGCGCGGGCGCCTTTGCGGTGCTGGCCAGCGGGATGGCGGGTGATGAAGATGCCCTGCCGATCCGCGCCGATGCCCGGGTGCTGGGCGCG
This sequence comes from Erythrobacter cryptus, assembly GCA_046297575.1. Classification (GTDB taxonomy): domain Bacteria; phylum Pseudomonadota; class Alphaproteobacteria; order Sphingomonadales; family Sphingomonadaceae; genus Erythrobacter; species Erythrobacter cryptus_A. The sequence goes on along the minus strand of JBKBHR010000002.1, from coordinate 8,388 downwards.
ACCATCAAGGCGGGCGCGAGCGTGACCTACGCGCCTCGCAGCGCCGATCGGCACCTCTATCTGGTGCCGGCCACCGGCAGCATCCGCATCGATGATGTCAAAGCCAATGCCCGCGACGGCGTGGCGATCACGCAGATGGCCGAAGTGACCATCACCGCCCTCGAAGATGCCGAGGTGGTGCTGGTCGACGCCGCCTGACCCTTCCCCCCGGAGCCGGCTGGCTCTCCCCCCTCTGCGCTGGCCGGCTCCACCCTCTCCTCACGCACAAGGAACCCAGCCCATGGACAGCATTCTCCTTGTCACCGCCAGCATCCGCTCGGATGCAGAGAGCATCTCGCGCCAGCTCGGCCAGAGCATCGCGCAGGGCCTTGCCGCCAAGACCGGCGCGCGCGTCACCACCCGCGACCTTGCCGCCGAGACCCTCCCCTTCGTCAGCGCCGCAGGCTTTGCCGCGAACCTCACCCCTGCTGCCGAGCGCACGGCGGATCAGGCCGCGCTCGCCGAAATCGCCGACACGCTGATCGCCGAGCTTCAGGCAGCCGAGGCCATCGTGATCGCCAGCCCGATCTACAATTTCGGCCCGCCCGCGAGCCTCAAGGCATGGGCGGACCTCGTCGCCCGCGCCGGCACCACCTTCCGCTACACCGCCAATGGCCCCGAAGGCCTGCTCACGGGCAAGAAGGCCTATCTGGCCATCGCCAGCGGCGGCACCCCGGTGGGCGCGGATTATGACTTCATGAGCCGCTGGCTCACCTTCTTCCTCGGCTTTCTCGGCATTCCGGTGGTCGAGACCGTCGCGGCCGACGGGATCATGGGCCAGGATGGCGAGGCCAGGATCGCCGCGGCCAAGGACGCCGCGGCCAGGCTCGCTGCCTGATCGGCGGCCCCATGGGCGGGGGGCGGCCGGCGCGGGTCGCACCGTCTCCCGCCCACCCGGCCGATGGCCGCGCTTGAGCGCGCATCGGCCCGAGCCTGCGGGCGCTAGAGCTTGGGCCGCATCAGCTGCCACTTGAACAGCTTGCGGCTCGGGCGCACGACGATGATCCCCACCCCAACGAGCGCCAGCACACCCCCCACGATCAGCGGCCAGCCGATCGCATCGCCGGTAAGCCAGGTGCCAAAGGCGATGGTGAGCAGCGGGGTGAGCAGGGTGAGCGGCACGATGAGGTTGGCATCGTGGCGCTGGAACAGGCGGAAATAGGCCGAATGGGCGCCGACCGAGACCACCACCCCGGCAAACAGCACGCAGCCCGCCACCGCCAGCGGCGCGGCCCGGATCGCGGCGATCTGCCCGGTCTCGAGCAACAGCGTGCCGGGCAGCATCACCATGAGCGAGGCGAGCGCCGCCCAGGCCTGGAGCGTCACCGCCCCCACCTCGAGCCGCTTGACGAAGACCGAGGCGAAGGCCCCCACCAGCACCCCGGCAAAGGCAAAGCCAAGGCCCATCGGATCGCTCCCGGGCGCGGGCGCGCCGATCGCCAGCGCCACCCCGCCAAGCGCCAGCACCATGCCGAGCGCGCGGCGCCAGCGCACTTCCTCGCCCAGAAAGATGATCGCGAACAGCACGGTGAGCGGCGCGCCCGAAAGGTTGACGATCCCCACCGCCGAGGGGCTGGCGGTCTGCAGCCCCACGAATTGCAGAGCGAAACTGCCCCCGGTGATGGCAAAGCCGATCGCCAGCACCAGCCCCAGCCGCTCAGGGATGCGCCGCAGCAGCGGAAAGAGCACCATCAGCACCGCGAGCGAGCGCAGCACGGTGTAGAACAGCGGCGGCACGCCGAGGCCGGCGACCGCGATCTTGCTCACCACCACGTTCATCGCCCAGGCGATGTTGCAGAACAGCATGGTGCCGAGCGCCGAGAGAGGCAGGCCCTTGCCCTGCATCAGCCGGAAGCATCGCCCAAGGCCGCGCGCACCACCTCATCGGGCAGGCCCCGGCGCAATTCCTCGCGCCAGACCTCGGCCACGGCATCGGCAGGCGCGCGCCAATCCCCGCGCGGCGAAAGCGCCCCTTGCGAGGTCACCTTGGGCCCGTTCGGCAGGGCCGAGCGCTTGAACTGCGAGAAGGCAAAGAAGCGCAGCAGGAAGCGGTCGAGCCAGCGGGCGATGGTGGCAAGGTCATAAGCGTTGCGGCGCTCCTGCGGAAAGCCCGCCGGCCACAGCCCGGCCTCGGCATCGCGCCAGGCGTGCCAGGCAAGGAAGGCGATCTTCGAGGGCCGCTGGCCATAGCGGATCACGTGGTGGAGGAAGAAGTCGTTGAGCTCATAAGGGCCGATGATGCTCTCGGTCGCCTGCACCGCCCCGTCGGCGCTGGAGGGCACCAGTTCGGGGCTGATCTCGGTTGCCAGCACATCGGCGAGCACTGCGGCGCAGGCCTCGCTGAACTGGCCGGTGGCGATCACCCAGCGGATGAGATACTGGATCAGCGTCTTGGGCACCCCGGCATTGATGCCATAGTGGCTCATGTGATCGCCCACACCATAGGTGCACCAGCCCAGCGCCAGCTCGGAAAGATCGCCGGTGCCGAGCACGAAGCCGCCATGCTGGCCGGCCAGGCGGAACAGGTAATCGGTGCGCAGGCCCGCCTGCACGTTCTCGAAGGTCACGTCATGCACCGGCTCCCCAGCGGCAAAGGGGTGGCCGATATCGGCGAGCATCTTGCGCGCCGCCGGGCGAATGTCGATCTCGCCCGCGGTGATCTCCATCGCCGCCATCAGCTTCATCGCATTGCTGCGGGTGCGCTGCGAGGTGGCAAAACCCGGCATGGTGTAGCCGCGGATGAAGCTGCGCGGCAGGCCCAGCCGGTCGCAGGCCTTGGCCGCGACGATGAGCGCATGGGTCGAATCAAGCCCGCCGGAAATGCCGATCACCAGGCTTCTGGCCCCGGTCGCCTCGATCCGCCGCACCAGCGCATCGACCTGGATGTTGAAGGCCTCGTAACAATCCTCGTCGAGCTTTTCGGGCCGGTCGGGCACGAAGGGAAAGCGCGCCACGCCGCGCACAAGGCCAATATCGCCGACCTTGTAGGCATGGGTGAAGCTGATGTGGCGGAAGCTCTCGGCCGGGTGGCCCTCGGCCGCAGCGGCATCGGCGAAGGTCTGGTTGCGCAGCCGCTCGGCAGCAAGGCGGGCAGTGTCGATATCGGCGATGCACAGCTCGCCCTTACGGTCGAACCGCTCGCTCTGGGCGAGCAGCGTGCCCATTTCATAGATCACGCCCTGCCCGTCCCAGGCCAGATCGGTGGTGCTCTCACCGTGCCCGCTGGCCGAATAGACATAGGCAGCAATCCCCCGCGCGGCGGAGGAGCGGCAATGGAGGTGGCGGTCATCGGCGCGCCCGATGGTGACGGGAGAGGCCGAAAGGTTGCACAGGATCAGCGCCCCGGCGAGCGCGGCGCGCATCCCCGGCGGGATCGGCGCCCAGAAATCCTCGCAGATCTCCACCGCAAAGCGAAATCCGGAAAGATTGTCAGCGGCAAAGACCAGATCGGTGCCAAAGGGCACCTTGTGCCCCGCCACCGCGATCATCAGCCCGCGCGCATCGCGGCCCGAGGCGAAATGGCGCTTTTCGTAGAACTCGCGGTAATTGGGCAGGAAGCTCTTGGGCACCACGCCGAGCAGGCGGCCATGGGCGATCACCGCCGCGCAGTTGTAAAGGTGGCCCGAGCGTCTGAGCGGCGCGCCCACCACCAGCACCGGGGCAAGCGCGGCCGAGGCAGCGATCACTTCGGCGAGCGCTTGCTCGACCCGATCAAGCAGCGCTTCCTGCAGCAGCAGGTCATCGATGGCGTAGCTCGAAAGGCACAGTTCGGGAAAGACCACGAGATCAACCCCGGCGCCGTGCGCCTTGGCGGCCTCGGCGAGCACGCCCTTCGTGTTGTAGGCCACATCGGCGCTGCGGCTGCACGGCGTTGCACTTGCCACCCGCACGAAGCCGTGGTTGTGGCAATCGAAGAAGGGGTGCAAGGTTGCGCTCATGGTGGTGCGGGCAGCTCCGGAAGGTTCGGCCCTGCGCTCTAGCCGACAATCGCCGCGCTTCCTAGCAGCGGGCGCGAAAGTCATGCTTGGCCGCGTGCAAGTCTTTCCTGTGCCGCGCGCGCTTGCACTCGCGCGGGCAAGCGGCCAAGTCTGGCAGGAACCCCAAGTCCAAGGAGCTGCGAGCCATGGCCGATGCCCCCTATGTGCCCCCCAAGGTGTGGAGCCCCGAGACGGTTTCGGGCGGGCGCTTTGCCAGCATCAACCGCCCCACCGCCGGCGCGCGCGAGGAGCGCGAGCTGCCGTGCGGCGCGCACCCCTTCCAGCTCTATTCGCTCGCCACGCCCAACGGGGTGAAGGTGACGATCATGCTCGAGGAATTGCTCGAGGCGGGACACAGCGCGGCCGAATATGATGCCTGGCCGATCAACATCTCCAATGGCGAGCAGTTCACCACCGGCTTTGTTGCCATCAACCCCAATTCCAAGATCCCCGCACTGCTCGATCGCAGCACCCCCGAGGCCCCGATAAGGGTGTTCGAGAGCGGGGCGATCCTCGTGCATCTGGCCGAGAAGTTCGGGATGTTCCTGCCGCAGGGTCCCGCTGCGCGCGCCGAGGCGCTCTCCTGGCTGTTCTGGCAGGTGGCCAGCGCCCCCTTCATCGGCGGGGGCTTTGGCCATTTCTATGCCTATGCCCCGGAGAAATACGAATATCCGATCAACCGCTATGCGATGGAGACCAAGCGCATCTTCGATGTGGCCGACAAGCGGCTGGCCGAGAGCCGCTTTCTCGCGGGCGATGAATACACCATCGCCGACATCGCCAATTTCCCCTGGCTTGCCCCCTTCACCGAGGGGACGATCTACAATGACGCCAAGACCTTCCTTGCGATCGACGAATATCGCCATGTCGCGCGCTGGGTGGCCGAGATCGCCGCGCGCCCGGCGGTAAGGCGCGGGCGAATCGTCAACAAGCTCTGGGGCGATCCAGAAACCCAATTGCCCGAAAGGCACTCTGCCAGCGACTTTGCCGGCAAGCGGCTCGGCTGAGCCGGGCCCGGGCGGCGCGGCCGCGCAGGCATGAAAAAGCGCGCCGCGCCTCCCACATCGCCCCCTTCACATACCCGCGCGAGCCGCTATAGAGCGCGGCTCCTGCTGGGGCGTAGCCAAGCGGTAAGGCAGCGGTTTTTGGTACCGCCATGCGAAGGTTCGAATCCTTCCGCCCCAGCCAAGAAGTTATTCAGCGCGAAATAGCTAAGAAATAACGAGTTTCCCTTCGAATCAAAACTACCGTGGCACCCCGTCGTGGCCCCCACTGTGGTCCTGATTTTCTCAGTATGATTCGGCCCGATTCCGAGCGCAAGACCCGCCCGAAAATCGCAGTCCTTTTCCACCAGGATTTGCACAAGCTTTGCTCAAGCCGAGGCGCATCTCGTGCCCTCAGCAAGGCCTAGCAGCAAGGTCAGTCGCCCAGCCCAGGGCCAATCCGAAAGGGCTTCGCCCCGCAGACGCTGCAACGCAAATGTCCCGCGACATCATCAAGCCGATAACTCGATCGGTATCCATTCGGTGAAGGCCGCGGTCTGATCCCGACCGGTGTGTGGGCCGGGTTTATGCGGCGAGCGCAGCGGCGCGCGGCGCCCAGTTCCAGGGCAGGAGCTCATCGAGCCTGGTGGCGGGGTGATCGGCGATGCGGGCGAGGACATCGGCGAGCCATGCCTGCGGATCGACATCGTTGAGCCTGGCGGTCTGGATCAGGGTGTAGATGACGGCGGCACGCTGCCCGCCGCGATCCGAGCCGCAGAACAGCCAAGCCTTGCGGCCGAGCGGGATGCAGCGCAGGGCGCGCTCGGCGGCATTGTTGGTGAGGCAGATGCGCCCGTCGTCGAGGAAGCGGGTGAACGCGTCCCAGCGCTTGAGCATGTAGAAGCAGGCCCTGGTCAGATCATGGCCGCGCGACAGCTTGCCGACCTGCTCGGTGAGCCAGGTGTGGAGCTCTGCCATCAGCGGCGCGCTGAGTTCCTGGCGGACCGCGAGCCGCTCGGCGGGGCTCTTGCCGTTGATACTGCGCTCGATGTCGAACAGGGCATCGAGACGCTGCACGGCTTCGAGCGCGATCGGATAGATCATGGCGGCGCGCTGGCCACGGCTCTTCTTGCGGGCCGAGCTTAGGACATCGGCCAGCTCGAAGAACTTGCGCCGCGCATGGGCGAAGCAGCCGGCTTCGAGCACAGGACCGGGGTCGCGGCCTTCGCGATAGAGCTCGTTGTATCCGCCATAGGCATCGGCCTGCAGGATCCCGGACCAGCCTGCGAGATGGGCCTGCGGGTGCTCGCCGCGCCGGTCGCGCGAGTAATGGAACAAGGCTGCCGGCGGATCGGTCCCGGCGAACGGCCGATCATCGCGCACATAGACCCATAATCGCGCCACATCGGTCTTGCCCTTGGCCATGACCGGCACGGTGGTATCGTCGCCATGGATCCGGGCGGCAGCCAGAACATGCGCCTCGATCAGCTTGTAGAGCGGCATCAGCGCGTGGGCAGCGGCGCCGATCTGGTCGGCAAGGGTCGAGAGACTGAGCGGCACGCCTTCGCGGGCGAAGCGCTCGGCCTGACGGTTAAGCGGTTGGTGCTGCCCATACTTCTCGAACAGGAGCATCGCGAGGAAGCTGGGCCCAGCCCATCCGCGCGGGACCACGTGGAACGGTGCCGGGGCCTGCGCGATCTTCTCGCAATCCCGGCACGCAAACTTCTCCCGGACCGTCTGGATCACCTTCCACGAGCGGGGAATGACCTCGAGCGTCTCAGTGACGTCTTCGCCGAGCTTGGACAGCCGGTCACCGCCGCAGGCCGGGCAGGAACAGGGGGCGGGAACCACGACGCGCTCGCGCGGCAGGTGCTCGGGGAACGGCTTCCTTCCCGGCCGCTTGCGCTCGAAGGCGGTGACCGTGGTGGTCTTGGCTGCCGCTTCCTCGGCGATGAGGTCGTCCTCGGCGGCGTCGGCCTCGAGCTCCTCGAGTTGCAGCTCCATCTGATCGAGCAGGCGGCGGCTGCGTTCGGCGCTGGGGCCGTATTGCTCGCGCTTGAGCTTGGCGATCTGCAGCTTGAGGTGGGCGATCAGCGCCTCGATGGCGCTCTGGTGGGCCATGGCGTTGGCGAGCTTGGCCTTAGCAGCGGCGGCGTTCTGCTCGGCCTCGTCGGCCTTGCGGGCCATCGTCGCCACCAGCGCCTTGAGCGCATCGACATCGTCCGGAAGGGGCGAGATGGCGGCTTCCACAAGAGAGATGGAATCATCATCCACCCTCTGCTGCAAGGGCAAAACACCCGCCTCGCGACGATTATCCGGCGCTCTGCGGCCGCCATGTATACTGCGGGTTGCGCCAGTCGATCCCCTCCAGCAGGCAGGCCAGCTGAGACGGGGTCAGCGACACTGTTCCCTCCGCTGCCGATGGCCATACGAACCGGCCCTTCTCGAGGCGCTTGGCGTAGAGCGACATGCCGATCCCGTCGTGCCAGATGATCTTGATCAGCGAGCCAGCGCGGCCGCGGAACACGAACAGATCGCCGCCATGCGGATTACGCTTGAGGCCTTGCTGCACCAGCAGCGCCAGGCCCTGCATGCCCTTCCTCATATCCGTGTGGCCGAGCGCGATCCACACCCGCGCGCCCGAAGGGATCATCGCAGCCCCTTCAGCGCTGCCGTCACCAGCGCCGGCGATGCCGCGGCGAAAATGCTCACCCGCTTGCCGCGCGGCAGGTCGATGATCAGCGCCGGGTGCTCGGCAGCGCTATCCGACACCGCGTCCCCGTCGATCAGCGCTTCGGCGAATACCGGCGTCGGTAATGCCTCGGGCGTCTCGGCCTCCTGCGCTGCCTCTGCATCGAGGAGCTTGCGCCGCCAGGTGTAGATCAGCGCCGAAGAAATATCGTGACGGCGGCACACCTCGGCAACGCAAGCGCCCGGCGCGAACGCCTCGGACAGGATCTGCAGCCGCTCTTCCTCGCTCCACCGGCGCCGCCGCTCCGGCCCCGAAAATACCGTCACCTGACCCATCAACCACTCCTAAGCGCGCTCACAAGAGCACGCTAAAGAGCGCTCACTACCCACCTAGGCAAGGCGGCCCCCGCCGGATGGATACGTTGTGCTTCATGGGGTTGGCTTTCCTGTGCTGCAGATGCAGACAGGCGGCGCCTCGGAAGAGAAGCGCCGCCTGTCTGATGCGGGGTCATTGACGATGGTGGTGGTGGTCGCCGCTCAGGCAGCCCGGTAGACCACCCCCTTGAGCCGCGAGGCGGCAACTTGTCCGAACGCCCACGGGGCAAAGCTGTTGCGGACGAAGGCGCTGGCAGACCCGCCCTTCACCGCGGCTTTAGCAATGGCGTCGTAGCTGCGGGGCAGATGGCAAGTGATCATCC
>JBKBHR010000001.1:0-437857 GCA_046297575.1 Erythrobacter cryptus | reverse complement strand
ATGCTTCATCCGACAACCAAAACAACGAACGCGACATTCCCAACAGCCTCCTGCCTCAGCGCAGACTCCCTGAATCAGGGTGCACGCAAAGTTTCAAGAGGCTGATTGGGTTTGGACCCTAGCGCCGCTTGCGCCGGGGGCTGTCGATGATCTCGCTGTGCGCAATCGCCCCTTCCATGATCATATCAGCCCAGCGCTGAGCCAGTTCGCGCCGCCGGGTCATATAAGCAGCACGGTTATAGCGCAGTTCGCTCGCACTCATCCCCGCCGGCTTGTGGGCCAGCATCAGGTCGATGATCATCCGGTCAATCAACAGCCGCTCGTCCCGGCCCGGCTCGCGTTCGGCAAGCTCGTTCATGATCGTCGAGAAGCTTGAACGCCAGCCATGGGGGACATGGCGTCCCTGATAGCCTTCCCGGTTATAGAGGTAGCCAAGGGTGTTCATGCTGATTGGCTCCTGTCCGGAACGCGCGCTGGGAAAGATGTATTTGGCCTTGCCCGTGAACAGGCGGACTGCCCGAAGCGTATCAACTGCCTGACGCGATAGCGGCACCGGGTGATCGAAGGCTTCATCGGACCGCAGGTGCAGCTCCTGCTTGATCTTGTCCGCAGGCACCAGCCACATGGCTTCACCGACATCACTATCGCGATTGCCCCAATCGACCCCGGCGATCTCGCCCCACTCCATTGTCCGCACCATGCCCGGACGCTGTGCGGTCAGAGCCAGAAAGCGTGATGCCAGGCGATTGACGGGCGAAGCCCCTGCCCGGTCAATGTCGGCGATCATCACCCGTATCGCTGCAACATCAAGCAGCGCAGGATAGCGTTTGGACGGCGGCAGCGGAGCAAGCGCATCGTTCAGCTCGCTGGCCGGATTGACCAGCCCGGCACCATGCGCATTGATGAAGCGGTATACGGCCGCCACCCTTTGCTTCACCCGGCGAGCAGTTTCGATTGCCCCGCGCTCCTCGATCTTGCGAAGCGCGGCCAGCAGCAGGGGCTTGTCGATTTCATCAACGGGCATAGCCCCCAAGTCTGGAAAGATATCGCGCTCCAGGCTCGTAATGACATCATCTGCATGGACGGGTTTCCAGCGCGGTTTCTGGATCTGGTGCCACTCGCGTGCGGCCTGCTCGAAGGTCTGGAACTTGCTCTTCTCGCCGATCAGCTTCGCCCGTTTGGCTGCATGGCGGGGATCACGTCCCTCGCGCAGCAGCTTGCGCGCATCGTTCCGCTTCTCGCGGGCGTCGGCCAGCGACACCTCGGGATAGGCGCCCAGGGTGAGCAGCTGTTCCTTACCCTCGAACCGGTATTTGAACCGCCAGCTTTTATGATTCTGGGGCGAGACATGCAGGTAAAGCCCGCCGCTGTCTGACACCTTGTAGGCTTTGTCCTTTGGCGCTGCTGCGCGAACGGCCTTGTCCGTAAGCATCCGATACCCCCAATCGCTCGAGTTCGTTACCCCCAATCTACCCCTAAGTGCGTCTGGCAAGGGATGGAAAGGGCTGGAACAGACTGGACGGGAAAGCCGCGAGAAGTAAAGGCCTTGGACGTTCAGTTGGAGGGGCTTGGAAGGCTCTGAAAGAGCCGGTGGCGGAGACGGAGGGATTCGAACCCTCGGTACCCTAGTAGAGTACGGTTCCTTAGCAGGGAACTGGTTTCAGCCACTCACCCACGTCTCCGGGCAACCCATATGGCTGTGAGCGCGCCGCTATAGTCGCACACTCGGCACGCGGCAAGGTGGCTTGGCGAAAAAGCTGGCGCCCCTGCCCTGCGCCTGTCGCGCCGCAGGCCCGCCCTGGGCGAAAGGCGCTGGGCAGGCGTGCGGTTCGGGGACGGTTCAGCCAGCGCGGGGCAGGCATGTCTCCCGGCTCGTCGCATTTTCGATTCGCCCCGGCGCCAGGCGGTTGCGGGCCAGGCGCCAAGCGATTCTGCTGGGATAGGGCCATTCCCGGGCTCATGCCCGTGCTGGGGAGAGCATGATGATCGCCGTGATCGCCGCCACCTTCCGCTTCCTCCTGCGCCGCGCGGCGCTGCTGCTGGCCACGCTCGCCGCGCTGCCCGCCGCGCCGGCGCTGGCGCAGCAGCTCGAAACCTTCGACCCCGATCAGGCCTATCAGGCAGGCGATGCCGCAGGCGCGATCGATGCCGACCTTGTCACCCCGCCCGGCACGGCCAGCCCCGCCCCCGCGCCCACCCCCGTCCCCGTGCCCGATGATCCGCGCTTCGACGAGGAGTTCACCGCCTACGCCGCCGATCCCACCATTGCCCCCCCGGCCGCGGCCAGCCCGGCCCAGCCATCCGCTGCCGAGGCGCAGACCACCTATGGCGAGGATGATCTCATCGGCGCGGCCGAAGGCCTGTTCGGCAAGGGCGCCGAGGGCCTCGCCAAGCTGATCGAGGACCTGCTCAAGAGGCAGGGCCGGCCCAATGCCTATATCGTCGGGCGCGAGGCCGGCGGGGCCTTCATCTTCGGCGCGCGCTATGGCTCGGGCACGCTGCACCACAAGGTCGAAGGCACCCGCCAGGTCTATTGGACCGGGCCTTCGCTGGGCTTTGATGTCGGGGCCAATGCCGCCAACACCTTCGTGCTGGTCTATAATCTTTATGACAGCGAGGAGCTGTTCAAGCGCTTCCCCGCGGGCGAGGGCCAGGCCTATTTCGTCGGCGGCCTCCATGCGAGTTACCTGCGCCGCGGCGACATCGTGCTGATCCCGATCCGGGTGGGCGCCGGGCTGCGGCTGGGGATCAATGCCGGCTACATGAAGTTCTCGCGCAAGCAGCGCTGGTCGCCTTTCTAGGGCGCTCGCCCGCAATTGCGGGTTGCCCCGGCGCGGCGAGCGCGCCATGGCGCTGGCCCATGATGCTCGACCGACTCACGCCCCAGGCGCCCGATGCGCTGCTCGCCCTGATCCGTCTGCACAACGCCGATCCCAGGCCCGAGAAGATCGACCTTGGCGTCGGGGTCTATCGCACCGAGGAAGGCACCACCCCGGTCTTCGCTGCGGTCAAGGCGGCCGAGGCGCAGCTGCTGGCCGAGCAGGACAGCAAGTCCTACCTCGGCCCGGAAGGCGACATGGGCTTTGTCCATGCGCTGATGCCGCACATCTTCGGCGCTGATCCCACCATGGGCGGGCGGATTTCGGGGATGCAGACCCCGGGCGGCACCGGCGCGGTGCGCCTTGCCCTGGCGCTGGCGCAAAAGGCCGGGGTGCGGCGCGTGCACATGGGGGTGCCAAGCTGGCCCAATCACGCGCAGATCCTCGCCGATCTGGGCATGGAGCTGGCGCCCTTCGACCATGCCCGCGCCGATGGCAGCGCCGATGTCGATGCCGTGCTCGCGGCGATCCGCAGCGCCGGGCCGGACGAGGCGGTGCTGCTTCATGCCTGCTGCCACAACCCCACCGGGATCGATTACACCGCCGATCAATGGGCCGCGATCGCCGCGGCGCTGGCCGAAAGCGGCACCTTCCCGATCATCGATGCCGCCTATCAGGGCCTCGGGCAGGGGATGGAGGAGGACGCCGCCGGGCTGCGCGCGGTGCTCGCCGCGGTGCCCGAGGCCTTCATCGCCTATTCCTGCGACAAGAACTTCGGCCAGTATCGCGACCGGGTCGGCGCCTTCTATGTCATGGCGGGCGAGCCGGGCGCGCTCGAGACCGCCTTTTCCAACGCCAATGCGCTGGCGCGGGCGGCCTGGTCGATGCCCCCCGATCATGGCGGGGCGGTGGTGCGCATCATCCTGCGCGATCCTGATCTGACCGCGCAGTGGCTGGCCGAGGTCGATGCCATGCGCGCGCGGATGCGCCAGGTGCGCGCCGCGCTTGCCGCGGCGGGCCGCGCCGGGCGGATCGATCTTGCTCCGCTGGGAAGCCAGAACGGGCTGTTCGCGATGCTCCCCGTCACCAAGGAGGAGGTCGCACAGCTGCGCGAGGAGCACGCGATCTACATGGCCGCCTCGGGCCGCATCAACATCGCCGGGCTTACCAGCACCAACCTGCCGCGCTTCATCGCCGCGCTCGCTGCGGTCGCGGCCTGAGCGCGGCAAATCAGTTGCACTTTGCCATTCAAGACTCGCTTTTGTGCGGGGCCTGTGGTTACATCGCTCCCGATAAGGGAGAGACAAGATGCTTGCTTCACCGCCAGACTTCGACGTGCTGATCGTCGGGGCCGGGATTTCCGGCATCGGCATGGCCGCGCACATGGGCATGAAGGCGCCGCACCACCGCTATTGCATCGTTGAGCGGCGCGACAATCTCGGCGGCACCTGGGACCTGTTCCGCTATCCCGGCATCCGCTCGGACAGCGACATGCACACGCTGGGCTATGATTTCGAGCCGTGGCGGCACGAGAAATCGATCGCCGATGCCCCGGCGATCCTCGAATATCTCGATCGCATCGTCGATGAACGCGGCATCCGCCCGCACATCCGCTTCGGCCACAAGGTGCTGAGCGCCGATTTCCGCTCCGACGAGGCGCGCTGGCATGTCGAGCTGGAAAAGGCCGATGGCAGCCGCACCCACATGACCGCCAATTTCCTCTATCTCGGCGCGGGCTATTATGATTACGACGAGCCATATGATCCGGGCTTTGATTTCGGCGAGTTCGAAGGCCGGGTGATCCACCCGCAGTTCTGGCCCGCGGATCTCGACTACAAGGGCAAGCAGGTGGTGGTGATCGGCTCGGGCGCCACCGCGGTGACGATCGTGCCGGCGATGGCCAAGGACGCCGGCCATGTCACCATGCTCCAGCGCACCCCCACCTGGATGTTCGCCCGCCCGGCGAAAGACCGCATCGCCAATTTCCTGCGCGCGATCCTGCCGGAAAAGCTCGCCTACCGCATCACCCGCTTCAAGAACATCAAGATGCAGGACCTGAGCTTCAAGATGGCGCGCGAGAAGCCCGAGAAGGTGAAGAAAACCCTGCACAAGAAGATCGCCGCCGCGCTCGGGCCGGATTACGACAAGGCCGCCTTCACCCCGCCCTACAACCCCTGGGAACAGCGGCTGTGCCTGGTGCCCGATGATGACCTGTTCCGCGCAATCAAGGCGGGCAAGGCCAGCGTGATCACCGGCCATATCGCCCGGTTCGAGAAGGGCGGCGTCCGGCTCACCGACGGGCGCTTCCTGCCGGCCGATATCGTCGTCACCGCCACCGGGCTCAAGCTCGCCGTCGCCGGCAAGATCGCGGTCAGCGTCGATGGGGAGCCGGTGAAGTTCAACGAGCGGTTCTATTACAAGGGCTGCATGTTCTCGAACCTGCCCAACCTTGCGGTGGTGTTCGGCTATCTGAACGCCAGCTGGACGCTCAGGGCCGATATCAATTCGGACTATGTCTGCCGGGTGCTCGAACACATGCGCGCAACCGGCACCAGCATCGTCACCCCGGTGCTCACCCCCGAGGAGGAGGCCAAGATCATCGAGGATGACATCTTCGATTTCTCCTCGGGCTATATCCAGCGGGGCAAGGCGATCATGCCGAAGAATTCGATCAGCTATCCCTGGCGGCTCAACCAGGAATACCTCGTCGATCGCAAGCGGATGAAGGAAGATCCGATCCTTGACGGCATCCTCACCTTCACCCGCCCCGGCGCCAATGCCCAGCAGGTGGCCGAGCAGCTCGAGGCCGCCGAATAGGAGGGCGGCGAGGCGCCCGCGCGCGGGGCAAGGAATCGCTTCCGCTCGCGCGGCGCTTCTCCTAACCTTGGGCCATGACCTCTCCCGACAAGATCTGGACCGCCGGGCTTATCGTCATCGGCGATGAAATCCTCTCCGGCCGCACCCAGGACAAGAACATCGCCCAGGTGGCAAGCTGGCTCCAGGTGCAGGGCATCCGCCTTGCCGAGGTGCGGGTGGTGCCCGATGAGGAAGCGCGGATCATCGCCGCGGTCAACGATCTGCGCGCCGCCTATGACTATCTGTTCACCACCGGCGGGATCGGGCCGACGCATGACGACATCACCGTCGATGCGGTGGCCGCCGCGCTCGGGGTGCCGGTGGTGATCCACCCCGAGGCCCGCGCCCTGCTCGAGCGCTACTATGCCACTCGCGGGGGCCTCAACGAGGGGCGGCTGCGCATGGCGCGGGTGCCCGAAGGCTCGGAGCTGATCCCCAACCGCATGTCGGGCGCGCCCGGCATCCGCCGCGGCAACATCTTCCTGATGGCGGGCGTGCCGCACATCACCGCAGGCATGCTCGATGCGCTCACCGGCCAGCTCGAAGGCGGCGCGCCGCTGCTGTCGGAGACCATCGGCTGCTGGGTTGCCGAAAGCGAGGTCGCCGATCTCTTGCGCGCGACCGAGGCGGCGCACGAGGCCTGCCAGATCGGTTCCTACCCCTTCTTCCGCGAAGGCCGGGTGGGGGCCAATTTCGTCGTGCGCTCGGTCGATGCCGCGGCGCTCAAGGCCTGCTGCGAGAGCCTCGTTGCGGGCCTGGTGGCGGGTGGGCATACCCCCACCCGCGGGGGCATCTGACGCGCGCCCTTGGTGGGCGAGGATACAGGGTCACCCGGTCTTAACCTCTCCCGCCTATAGGCAGGGATGATGCGGGTGTTCATCACCATCGACACCGAGTATTCCTCGGGGCTCTACACCGGGCCGGGCGCGGCTGACCGGGCCGACAATTTTGCCCGCTCGATCGCCTGCCTCACCCCGCAAGGGCCGGTGGGCATCACCCACAAGCTCGATCTGCTCGCGCGCCATGGCCAGAAGGCGGTGTTCTTCGTCGATCCCATGCCCGCGCTGGTGTGGGGCGTGGCGGCGATCGAGGACATCGTCGGCCCGATCCTTGCCGCCGGCCAGGACGTGCAATTGCATTGCCACACCGAGTGGCTCGAGCTGGCCGGGCCGGCCAATCCGCTCGCCTCGCGGCGCACCGCGAAGAACCTTGCCGATCTTCCCTTCGATGACCAGTGCGAGGTGCTGCGCTATGCCCGCGACACGCTGATCGCTGCCGGGGCAAGCGCCCCGGTGGCCTTCCGCGCGGGCAATTATGGCGCCGATGACAACACCCTGCGCGCCCTGGCGCAGCTTGGGCTTGCCTATGATTCGAGCCACTGCCCGGCGCTGACCTGCGGCCCGTGCCGCATCAGCCTGGGCCCCGATCAGCGCGATCCGGTGGGCCACATGGGGGTGATCGAGGTGCCGGTGGGCAGCATCGGCGCGGTGGGGGGCGGCCAGCGCCACGCCCAGATCACCGCGCTCACCCTTGCCGAAATGCTCGCCGCGATCCGCCACGCGCGCGACAGCGGGCGCGACAGCTTCACCCTGGTGAGCCATTCCTTCGAGCTCATCAACCGCCGCAGCCTTTCGGTCAATCCGATCGTCCGGCGGCGCTTTACCGGTCTCATCAAGGCGCTGGCGCGGATGCGCGGGGTGGAAACCGGCACCTACCGCGACACCCCCCCGCGCATCCGCCTGACCGGCAGCAACCAGGCGCTGCTGCCGGCCAGCGCGGTGCGCACCAGCGCGCGGCTCGCCGAACAGCTGGTCTCCAACACGCTTTACGGCGCGCTCTAGCACCGGGGTGGGTGCGGGCGATGGCAGGCACGGGAATCGACTTCACCCTCGGCGCCCGGCGGCTGGCGCGCGTGCCGCGCCAGCTTTCCACCTGGGCCTTCGGCCTTGCCGAGGTGCTCGGCGAGGCCCTGCCCGCCCCCCCGCCGCCGGGGCGTGATGGGGTGCGGGTGCTCTCGGCCCCGCAGGCGCGGCTCGCGGCGGTGATGGCCGCCTATCCCGGGATGGTTGCCGGGGGCAGGCAGGATTACCGGCGCCACTATATCGACATGAGCGGCAGCTTTGCCGACTACATGGTGCGCTTTTCGGGCAAGACCCGCGCGACCCTGCGGCGCAAGGCGCGCAAGCTCGCCGAGGCCGCGGGCGGCTATGCCGTCACCGCGCACCGCAGCCCAGCCGAGATCGAGGCCTTTCTCGCCGCGGCGCTGCCGCTGTCGGCCAAGACCTACCAGGCCCGCCTGCTCGGCGCCGGCCTGCCCGAGGGGGCCGATGCCCGCCGCGCCATGCTCGAGGCGGCCGAGGATGACCGGCTGCGCGCCTTCCTGCTCCATGCCGCCGGCGCGCCGATCGCCTATCTCGCGCTGCCGGTGGCGGGCGCCACGCTGGTCTATGCCCATGTCGGGCACGATCCGGCCCATGCCCGCCTCTCGCCCGGCACGGTCTTGCAGCTCGAGGCGCTCGAACGCCTGTTTGCCGAGCGGCGCTATCGCTGGTTCGATTTCACCGAGGGCGAAGGCGCGCACAAGGCGCTGTTCGGCACCCACCATGCCGCCTGCACCAGCCTGGTGCTGCTCACCCCGACGCTGGCCAACCGCGCGCTGCTGGCGGCGCGCGCCGGGTTTGATGGCACGGTGGCGCAGGCAAGGGCGCTGGCGCAGCGTTCAGGGGCGCTGGGGCGGCTGCGGGGGCTGCTGCGCGCTTGAGCGCACCGGCACCCGCGCCGCGGCAAGGCGGCGGTTGCGTGCGTGCTGGCGGGCAAGCTCCACCAGGCGGCTGCGCGCGGTGGGCGGGCCCGCCCGATAGCACAGCGCCAGCGCCAGCCAGGTGAGCCCGGCAAGGCCCAGAAGCGCGCCCGCGGCGAGGCCGAGGCGCCAGTCATAGCTTGCAATCAGGCCAAAGGCGACGAGCGCGAAGCCGATCACCAGCCACTTGGGATCGAGCCACGCGCCATCATCGGGTGAAGTGGGCATGAACGACCTCCTGTTCTTGGCAGCACAGCCGGGAGAGGAATGGGGCGAGGGGCTGCGCTCCTGCCTTCCAACATGGCGCGGGCCGGGCAAAAGACAAGGGGGGCAAACACCCCATGGCCAAGGCGCAAGCAAAAGGGGCCGGGTGCGCGCTGCCCCCGGCCCCCTTGCTGTCTGTCCCGGCGCGGACGCCGCGCCGCGCCCGGGGATCAGGTCACGCGCCTTCGACCTCGGCGAGATCGACCTTGAGGCCCGGCCCCATCGACGAGGAAAGCGAGACCTTGCGCACATACTTGCCCTTGGCGCCCGCAGGCTTGGCCTTGACCACCGCATCGGTGAGCGCCTTGAAATTGGCCTTGATCGCCTCGTCGGGGAAGCTCAGCTTGCCGATGCCCGAATGAATGATGCCCTGCTTTTCCACCCGGAACTCGACCTGGCCGGCCTTGGCATCCTTGACCGCCTGGGCGACGTTGGGGGTGACGGTGCCGAGCTTGGGGTTGGGCATCAGCCCCTTGGGGCCGAGCGTCTTGCCGAGCCGGCCGACCAGGCCCATCATGTCGGGCGTGGCGATCACGCGGTCATAATCGAGATTGCCGGCGAGCATGTCTTCCATCAGGTCTTCCGCGCCGACCTTGTCGGCCCCGGCCGCCAGCGCCTTCTCGGCATTTTCGCCGCGGGCGAACACCGCCACGCGCGCCTGCTTGCCGGTGCCCGCGGGCAGCGAGACCATGCCGCGCACCATCTGATCGGCATGGCGCGGATCGACGCCCAGGTTCATCGCCACCTCGACGGTCTCGTCGAACTTGCTCTTGAACTGGCGCAGCACCCCGAGCGCTTCCTCGATGGTGTAGAACTTGTCGCGGTCGATCGCGGCCAGCGCCTTGGCCTTCTTGGTCATCTTGGCCATGGAATCAGCCCTCCACCACTTCAAGGCCCATCGAGCGGGCGCTGCCGGCGATGATCTTCATCGCCGCTTCGATGTCATTGGCGTTGAGATCGGCCATCTTGGCCTCGGCGATCTCGCGGATCTGCGATTGCTTGATGGTGCCGGCCGAAACCTTGCCCGGCTCCTTCGAGCCCGACTTCAAGTTGGCCGCCTTCTTGATGAAGTAGGTGGCCGGCGCGGTCTTGGTGACGAAGGTGAAGGAACGATCGCCATAGACCGTGATCACGGTCGGGATCGGCATCCCCTTTTCCAGATCCTGCGTGGCGGCGTTGAACGCCTTGCAGAACTCCATGATGTTGACGCCGCGCTGACCCAGCGCCGGGCCGATCGGCGGCGAGGGCGTGGCAGAGCCGGCAGGCACCTGCAGCTTGATATAGCCTTCGATTTTCTTGGCCATGTGGCCACTCCTTTCGCACTGTTCCAAGCCGCCGGGGCGGCAAGGTCATGGTAAGCGGTCAAGCGCCCGGGCCGGCATGGCCACAAGGCTCCCGCAGGGAATCACCCGGGGCGCGAGGGCCCCTGGCGAAGCGGCGCGCATAGGCGCGCGGGCGCACAAAATCAACCCGCCGCGCCCTCGCCGCGCGCGGCACGCGGCGCCCACAGGCCCTTGGTGCGGCTGGTGAGGTGAAAGCCGCGGCACAGCGCGCAGGCATAGGCGCGCAAGCTCACGCGGGCCTTGAGCGCTGCGGCATCGGCCGCGGCGCGGGATGAATAGCGGCGCTTCTTCCGGCAGATCCCCAGCCGGGTGCGCATCGCCCACGCGCCGCGGCGCGCCTCAGGCCTTGGCCAGCTCGACGTGATCGAAATCGAGCTCGACCGGAGTGGCGCGCCCGAAGATCGAGACCGAGACCTTGACCTTCTGCTTGTCGAAATCGAGCTCCTCGACCACGCCGTTGAAGCTGGCAAAGGGGCCTTCGAGCACCTTGACCGAATCGCCGATCTCGTAATCGACGCTGACATCGCGCTTGGGCGCGGCCTTGGCCTGTTCCACCCCACCGAAATAGCGCGCCGCCTCCTTCTCGCTGATCGGCTGGGGCTTGTTGCCCGAGCCGAGGAAGCCCGTGACCTTGGGGGTGTTCTTGATGAGGTGATAGATGTCGTCGGTGAGGTTGAGCTTGGCCAGCACGTAGCCGGGCATGAACTTGCGCTCGACCGGCACCTTCTTGCCGCGCTTGACCTCGATCACGGTCTCGGTGGGCACCTGCACGTCGATCACGCCCTCGGACAGGCCGAGCCTTTCGGCCTCGGCGATGATCGCGTCGCGCACCTTGTTCTCGAAACCCGAATAAGCGTGGATGATGTACCAGCGAGCCATGTCTTGTCCTTGGGATAGGGGGCGGCGGTAAGGGGCCGGGGCGCTTACTGCAACAGCCCGATCGCGGCCTGCACGATCACGCCGAAAAGACTGTCGATGCCAAGGAAGAAGATCGACAGGATCAGCATGAAGATGAACACGAAGATCGCCGTGCGCACGGTTTCCTCGCGCGTCGGCCAGACGATCTTGGCGGTTTCGGCGCGCACCTGCTG
This sequence comes from Erythrobacter cryptus, assembly GCA_046297575.1. Classification (GTDB taxonomy): domain Bacteria; phylum Pseudomonadota; class Alphaproteobacteria; order Sphingomonadales; family Sphingomonadaceae; genus Erythrobacter; species Erythrobacter cryptus_A. The sequence goes on along the minus strand of JBKBHR010000001.1, from coordinate 426,684 downwards.
CGCGAATTCGGCAAGCGAGGTCTTGCGCTTCTTTTCGGGGCCTGCGTCCCTCGAGGCATTGTTCGGTTCGGCCATGCGCGCCCGGTTCCTTCGCGATTGCTTCGGGTCATTCCCGATCGGCCTTGAGGTAGGGCGCCGCGCCGCCCGGGACAAGGTCGCCGGAGGGGCTGGAGCGAATTGCCGATGTCGGAAAGGACGCCGGCGCCCATACGCCCGGGCAAGCGCAAATGCAAGCGTGCGCAAGGCCAGGGGGGCGAAGGGGCCGGGGGCGGGGCCGGGGCCGGGGGCGGGGGCGCCTCAGGCGCGCCCGAGGAGCCGCGCAAGCCAGCCGGGGCGCTGCATCGGCTGCAGCGGCCCGTGGATCAGGCGGCTCATCGCCGGATCGCGCGTGGGGCGGGGGCTGATCCAGTGATCGGGGCGCGAGGAGCGGAAGGAGTAGGCGCTCATGTGCGGGTCTCCTGTGGCGTCGATGGCTCGGTTCATCGACAGGAATACACGCTTCGCCTTACTTGGCGATGAACGGGAGCCTCAGGAGAGGCCGGAAGGCGTGCGCGCCGCAGCCCCGGCCACCGGCGCGGTGGTGCCGCAGAAGGGACTCGAACCCCCGACCCCAACATTACGAATGTCGTGCTCTACCAACTGAGCTACTGCGGCATTCCGGCGCGGCCCTGCCGCAAGGCGCGGCAGCGACCATGCAAAGGTGGAGGCCCGAGCCGGAATCGAACCGGCGTATACGGATTTGCAGTCCGCTGCGTCACCACTCCGCCATCGGGCCAGGCCGTCCACGGCCAATCGCCCCGGACGCAGGCGGCGCCCTAGCGCTTCGGGGCGACAAAGGCAATGCGCGAATGCTCGGGTGACGCAAGCGCGCCGAAGTTGACGCAACGTCATGCTGGACGCCGCCCCGGGGCCGCGGCATGGCGGGGGCATGAGCATAGCGAGCCTGATCGAACCCATCAGCGGAAAGCCCGGCCCCGTGCACCTTGCCAAGGCGCGCGAATGGATGCAGGGGCGCACGCTTTATGGCGGCGCCTCGGCGCTCATCGCCTACACCATGGCGGTGCGCGCCTTTCCCGGCCTGCCGTGCCTGCGCGCCGGGCAGATCGCCTTTGTCGCGCCGGTGGGCGAGGAACTCGCGCTCGAGGCCGAGATCGTCCGCCAGGGCCGCAACGTCACCCAGGTGCGCAGCGCCATCCGCTGCGATGGCAAGGTGGCGCTCAGCGCCTTCTGGGTCTTTGCCGAGGCGCGCCCCGCCAATGCCCGCGTGGCCGCACCCGCCCCGGCCGATTGGCCCGGCCCGCCCGAGGCCAATGCCCCGGTGGCGCGCGGGCCGATGCCCGATTTCATCCGCCACAATTTCGAGCTGCGCCACGGCCAGGCGCGCAGGGCCGATCGCGGCGCGGTGGTGCGGCGCTGGGCGCGGCTGGCCGAGGCGCATGGCCTCGATCCGGTCTCCACGCTGATCCTGATGGGCGATGTCATGCCCCCCGGCGCGATGCGGGCGATGGCGCGGATGGGGCCGATCAGCTCGGTCAACTGGTCGTTCAACCTGCTCGACCCCGACAGCCGCTCGCCCGGCGGCTGGTATCTGGCCGAGAACGCCAGCCAGCACGCCGATGCCGGCTATTCGTCCGAACGCCTCAGGATGTGGGACGCCGAGGGCCGCCAGGTGCTCGACGGGCTGCAATGCGTCGCGGTGTTCGGTTGAGCCGCGGCGCCCGGGCGCGCGGGCGGTGCTGGTGGCGGGCGGCATGAGCGCGCCCCGCCCGCCCCGCATCCTTGCCATCGCCGGCTCGGATTCCTCGGGCGGGGCCGGGGTGCAGGCCGATATCAAGACCATCACCATGCTCGGCGGCTATGCCATGACCGCCGTCACCGCGATCACCGCGCAGAACACGCTGGGCGTGCAGGGGGTCGAGCCGATCACCCCCGCGATGGTCGCAAAGCAAATCGCCTCTTGTGTGAGCGACATCGGGGTTGATGCGGTGAAGATCGGGATGCTCGCCAGCCCCGCGGTGATCGCGGCCGTGGCCAAGGCCTTGGCAGGCGTGGCCGCGCCGATCGTGCTCGATCCGGTGATGATCGCCACTTCGGGCGCGGTGCTGGTGGGGCCAGAGGCGGTGGCGGGCTTGCGCGCGGCGCTGTTCCCGCGCGCGGCGCTCATCACCCCCAACCTGCCCGAGCTTGCGCACCTTTCAGGCCGCGCCCTGCCGACTCGCGATGCGATGATCGCCGCGGCGCAAGACCTTGCCGCGGCGAGCGGGGCGGCGGTGCTCGCCAAGGGCGGGCACACGCAAGGCGAGTGCATCACCGATGTGCTGATCGTGCCGGGTGAGGAACCGCGCTGCTTCGATCACCCCCGCATCGCCACGCGCCACACCCACGGCACGGGCTGCACGCTGTCGTCCGCCATCGCCACGCTGCTGGGCGGCGGAGAGAGCCTTGCCCAAGCGGTAGAACAGGCCCGTCGCTTCGTTTTCGCCGCGATCACGGCCGCCCCCGGCTATGGCGCCGGGCACGGCCCGCTCGGCCACCAGGCGGTGCGGCAGAGGTGCTGGAGCCAGTGATCCGGGTCGCCGGCAGCGGGGCAGACCCTTTCGCCGGGCGCGTGCGGATCGATTGGCCCAAGACGCTGTGGAACGGTTCGATGATCGCGGCCACGCTTGCCGCGCTGGCTGTGCCGACATGGCAGTCGGTCGCGCTGTTCCTCGTGCTGACCTGTGCGACGCTGCTGATCGGGCACTCCTTGGGGATGCACCGGATGATGATCCACCGGACCTTCAAGGCGAAGTCGTGGCTGGCGCGTGTCCTGATATGCATTGGCACGCGGGTCGGCGTCTCGGGCCCCACAGGCATGATCCGCATCCACGACACCCGCGACTGGGCGCAGCGCGAGGCCCTGTGTCACGACTTCTTCGCCCACCGCGCGGGGTTCTGGCAGGATCTCGCGTGGAACCCGTTCCACCGCTTCGGCTTCGACCACCCCCCGCGCATTACCATCGGGCCTGCCATCGCCGATGATCCCTTCATGCGCTTCCCCGATCCGACATAGCGCTGGCAACAGGTGCCGCTTGCGATGCTGCTCCATGCCTGGGGCGGCTGGGGGTTCGTCCTGTGGGGCGTGTGTGCGCGCGTGTTCGTGAGCACCGCAGGGCATTGGAGCGTGACCTGTTTCTGCCACCGGCCCGGTGCAGGGCGCTGACGCGTCAAGGGTGCCGGCATTCAGGCCGCGAACCTGCCCGGCCTCGGCTTCCTCACCCATGGCGCGTGCTGGCACAACAACCATCGCGCCTTCCGCGAAAGCGCGCGCATCGGGCTGGAACCCGGCCAGACCGATCCGGGCTGGTGGGTGATCCGAGGGCTGGAGCGGCTGGGCTGTGTCTGTTGTGTCGGCACGCCCCGCCCGCAAACCGCGCGCGACGATCTGGCCGAACGCAGCCCGCCTCAATCCTCGGTCGCGGGATCCTTGATGTCGTAGAACTCGGCGATCCTGGCCCAGGCCTCCTCGGCGGTTTCGCACCAGGTGATGAGGTCAAGATCGCTTCTGGCGATCACCCCTTCCTCGGCCAGCGCCTCGAAATTGACCACCCGGGTCCAGAACTCGCGGCCGAACAGCAGGATCGGGATCGGCTTCATCTTGCCGGTCTGCACCAGGGTGATGAGCTCGAAGAACTCGTCGAAGGTGCCAAACCCGCCGGGGAACACCGCCACCGCCCGCGCGCGCAGCAGGAAGTGCATCTTGCGCAGCGCAAAATAGTGGAACTGGAAGGAGAGATAGGGCGTCACATAGGGGTTTGGCGCCTGTTCGTGCGGGAGCACGATGTTGAGGCCGATCGATTCGCTGCCCGCATCGGAAGCGCCGCGGTTGCCCGCCTCCATGATCGAAGGCCCGCCCCCGGTGGTGACGATGAATTGCCTCAGGCCATTTTCGATGATGCCCTTCTCGCTCACCAGCCGGGCGAGGCGATAGGCCTCGGTGTAATATTTCGCCTTGGCGGCGAGGCGCTCGGCCACCTTGCGGTCCCACTCGCTGCCGCTTTCGGCAGCCTTGAGCCGGGCCTCGACCTGTTCGGGCGAAGGGATCCGGGCCGAGCCATACATCACCAGGGTGGAGCCGACCCGGGCTTCATCGAGCAGCATCTCGGGCTTCAACAGCTCGAGCTGGAAGCGCACCGGCCGCAATTCATCGCGCAGCAGGAAATCGGTGTCGCGAAAGGCGAGCTTGTAGGCCGGGTGCTGGGTCTGCGGGGTGCGCTCGGGTCCGCCTTCGGCAAAGCGGGTCTCCTCGCCGGCGCGGTAGAACTTGCGATCTGTGAGGTCTTTTTCGGTCATCTCTGGCGCCCTAGTCGCCCCCCGGAGCCGCGGCAACTGCCTTGCCGCGGCAGGGCGCAAGGCAAGATCGGGAAAAGCGGCGCGATCAGGGCGATGAAGTGGGGACGGCTGGATGCCCCGCAAGGATTCGAACCTTGATTGACGGAGTCAGAGTCCGCTCTCTTACCATTAGAGGACGGGGCATCGGCCAGCCGCGGCAGGCGGCAGCGCCCTAAGGCGCAGCGCGCGCTCCCTAGTTTGCTCAGCGGCGAAGGTCAAGGCCGCCGATGCCCGGGCTGCTTGCGCGCGGGCGGGGCTTGCGATACCCTCACGCCCAAGTGCTGCCCCGCGCCACAGCGCGCCGGGCCAGTGTTATGGAAGTGATGCGATCATGGCGGACACACACCCGCCGGACAGAAAGACCAGTGCTGGGAAAAAACGGGGCGGCACGTCCGGCAAGGTAGCCGATTTCCGCTACAAGCGCCCCCCTCAGCCCGATCCCCGGCGGCACGATGCGCCCGGCTGCGGCAAGCCTGCCGCCCGCCGCGCGCCCGATCTTGCCGCGATCGGCGCGATCAGGGCGCCGAGCCACGGCGAGGCCTATGCCGCGCTTGACCTTGGCACCAACAATTGCCGCCTGCTCATCGCCCGCCCCTCGGGCCGCGATTTCACCGTGATCGATGCCTTCAGCCGGGTGGTGAAGCTCGGCGAGGGGCTGGCCACCACCGGGCGCCTCTCGGACGCGGCGATGGAGCGCACGCTCGCCGCGCTCGCGATCTGCGCCGACAAGCTGCAGCGCCGCAATGTCCGCCTCGCCCGCTCGGTGGCGACCGAGGCCTGCCGCCGCGCCGCCAACGGAGCGGCCTTCATCGAGCGGGTGCGGCGCGAGACCGGCATCGTGCTCGACATCATCAGCGCCGAGGAGGAGGCGCGCCTTGCGGTGCTGGGCTGCCACATCCTGCTCGAGGCCGGGGACGGGCCGGCGGTGATCTTCGACATCGGCGGCGGATCGACCGAGCTGGTGCTGGTCGAACCCGATGCCGCGAGCCCGGCAAGGGTGCCGCGCATCCTCGATTGGCAGAGCGTGCCCTGGGGCGTCGTCTCACTCACCGACACCATCGGGCGCGGCGAGGACAGCGAGGCCGCGCGCGCGGCGCGCTATGCCCGGATGAAGGCGATGGTGGCCGAGAGCTTTGCCCCCTTTGCCGCGCGCATCGCCGCCGCCGCGCGCCACGGCGACATTCGCCTGCTCGGCACCAGCGGCACGGTGACCACGCTCGCCAGCCTCTATCTCGAACTGCCGAGCTATGATCGCAGCGCGGTTGACGGGCTGATCGTCCCGGCCGCGGCGATGCGCGAGATCAGCGCGCGGCTGTCGCTGATGACCCCTTACGAGCGCGCCAGCCTGCCCTGCATCGGCGCCGACAGGGCCGATCTGGTGGTGGCGGGCTGCGCCATTCTCGAGGCGATTCTCGATCTGTGGCCGGCCCGGCGGCTGGGGGTGGCCGATCGCGGCATCCGCGAGGGCATATTGCGCAGCATCATGGCCGCCGAGCGCCGCTCCGAGCGCAGCCTCAAGGCGCTCCAGCGCCAGCGCGGCGCCGCGCCCCCGGCCCGGCACAGCCGCGCATGAGCCGGGGGGCAAGGCTGCAGGGCAAGCGGCTCAAGAGCGCGCGCGGGCGCAGCGCCGCGCAGGTGCGCTGGCTCACCCGCCAGCTCAACGATCCCTATGTCCAGCGCGCCAAGGCCGAGGGCTATCGCAGCCGCGCGGCCTACAAGCTGATCGAGCTCGATCAGCGCTTCTCCCTCCTCAAGGGGGCGCGCCGGGTGGTCGATCTCGGCATCGCCCCGGGCGGCTGGGCGCAGGTGGTGCGGCAGAAAGCCCCGCGCGCCGAGGTGGTGGGGATCGATCTGCTCGAGGTCGCCCCGATCTCAGGCGTTGCCATCCTGCAGATGGATTTCATGGCTGACGCGGCCCCCGCCGCGCTCACCGCGGCGCTCGGCGGCCCGCCCGATCTGGTGCTGTCCGACATGGCCGCCAACACCGTCGGCCACAAGCAGACCGATCACCTGCGCACCATGGCGCTGGTCGAGGCGGCGGCGGCCTTCGCGATCGAAACCCTCGCCCCCGGCGGCGCCTTTGTCGCCAAGGTGCTCGCCGGCGGCACCGACAGCGCGCTGCTGGCGCTGCTCAAGCGCCATTTTGCCGAGGTGCGCCACGCAAAGCCCCCGGCGAGCCGCAAGGATTCCTCGGAATGGTATGTGGTGGCGCAGGGGTTCAAGGGCCGTTAGCGCCACGCCGACTTCGCGCCGGGCGCAGGCTGAACCCGCCGCCCCTGCTCGCCCGTTGCCCCTGGTGAACCGCTGCCTTACTGGCTCGCCGCCGCCGGATCGGTGCCCGCTTCGGCCGCGGCGGTGGCCTCGGCCTCGCCCTCGACCGCTGCAGCCTCGCCCCCCGCCGCCGCATCGGCAACGAAGCTGGGCACCGGCAGGTTGGAGCCCTTGGAATTGAGATACATCGCGATCGCGGCGCGGTCCTCGATCTTGGAAAGGCCGGCAAAGCTCATCTTGGTGCCCGCGACATAGGCCTTGGGGTTCTTGAGCCAGAGGTTCATCTTCTCCCAGTCCCAGGTGCCGCCCAGCGCCTTCAATTCGGCGCTGTAGGCAAAGCCGGGGTGGCTGGCGACCGCCTTGCCCATGGTGCCATAGAGGTTGGGGCCAACGCCATTGGCCCCGCCCTGATCGATGGTGTGGCAGCTCTGGCACTTGGAAAAGGCCTTCTCGCCCGCCGCGATCAGCTCGGCCGCGGGCCTTGCGTTGAGCGCCTCGGCCATGCTCATCTCGGCCGGGCCGGCGCTCTCCTCGACCGCGCCCTCGATCACATAGCCGAGCTTTTCCGGCCGCTCGGGCTTGTCCCCGTGGAAATACTTGCCCGAGAGGATCGAGAGCCCAAGGCCAAGCCCAGCCGCGAACAGCACCCAGCCGGCGGCGGTGTTGAACAGATCGCCGCCGCCCTTCTGGTCAGCAGCTTCAGCTTGCGAAGAAGTGTCCTGATTCATCCCGCGAGGCCCATAGTGGCGGGCGCGCAGGCACGCAAGACCGATCGTGGCCTCAATCCTTGCGGCTTTTGCAAGCAGGCTTGCCCGGTGTGCCGCAAGGCTTTAGGCGCGCCGCCGTGATGCACTCCTTCCCCGCCCCCGCGCTCGCCATGGTCGAGCAGATGCGCGCCGCCGCGGCGGCCGATCCGGCCCGCGCGATCGCCTTCCAGGGCTCGCCCGGGGCCAATTCGCACCGCGCGGCGAGCGAGGCCCGGCCCGAGATGCTGCCGCTGCCCTGCTTCAGCTTCGAGGACGCGCTCGATGCGGTCAAGGACGGGCGCGCCGGCTGCGCGATCATCCCGATCGAGAACTCACAGCACGGGCGGGTGGCCGATATCCATTTCCTCCTGCCCGAAAGCGGGCTTTACATCGTCGGCGAATATTTCATGCCGATCCACCATGCGCTGATGGCGCTCGGCGACGGGCCGTTCGAGGCGGCCTATTCGCACCCCCAGGCGCTCGGCCAGTCGCGCCGCTTCCTGCGCGAACGCGGGATCGTGCCCTTGAGCCACGCCGACACCGCGGGGGCGGCGGCCTATGTCGCCGAGCGCGGCGATCCTGCGATCGCGGCGATCGCCCCGGCGATTGCGGCCGAGCTTTATGGCCTCAAGATCATCGCCGACCATGTCGAGGATGCGCCCGACAACACCACCCGCTTCGTCATCCTTGCGCGCGCGCCGCTTGGGCCAGAGGCGCTCGCCGCATCGGGCGCGCCGCTGATGACCACCTTCATCTTCGCGGTGAAGAACATCCCGGCGGCGCTCTACAAGGCGCTCGGTGGCTTTGCCACCAACGGGGTCAACATGACCAAGCTCGAAAGCTACCAGCAGGGGGCAAGCTTTGCCGCGAGCATGTTCTATGCCGATATCATCGGCGCCCCCGGCGATCCGGCGGTGGATCGGGCGCTCGAGGAATGTGCCTTTCATTCGCGGCACCTGCGCCTGCTCGGCAGCTATCCCCAGGCGCGGCCGCGCGGATAGGCCGGCCAGGCCGCGCGCGCCTTTCCCGGTTGCATGGCCGGCGGCGCCGTGTCACCTCTCGCACCGGGATGACCGCCGCGCCTGCTTTGCCTCCTGCCCCGATGAGCGCGGGCCCCGCCTTGCCGGGCGGCGGCGCGCCTGCGGGCTGGGCCGAACTGCGCAGCGCTGGCGATCTGCAATTCGCCCCCGTTGCCCTGCCCGATGTGCCCCCGCCCCAGCCCACCGCCTTTGAAGCGGCGCTGCGCGCGCTGCTCGCACGGCTCGCCGAGCGCCTCGCCCCGCTGGGCGAGGCGCTGGGTGCGGCCTGGTGGTGGCTGCAATGGGTGGTGCTGGGGGCGCTCGCCCTGTTCGTGCTGGTGCTGCTCGTGCGGGTGATCGGCCCTGCCTTGCGCGCCCGGAGCGGCGCGCGCGGCGGTGCGCCCGAGGAGGAATGGCGCCCCGATCAGGCCGCGAGCCTTGCCCTCATCGAGGATGCCGACCGGCTGGCGCGCGAGGGCCGCTTTGACGAGGCCACGCACCTTCTGCTCCAGCGCAGCATCGGCCAGATCGCCGCCGCCCGGCCCGAATGGGTCGCCCCCTCGAGCACCGCGCGCGAGCTTGCCGCGCTCGCCGCCCTGCCCGAAGCTGCGCGCGCCGCCTTTGGCGTGATCGCCGAGCGGGTCGAGCGCTCGCTCTTTGCCCTGCGCGCGCTGGGGCGCGAGGATTGGGAAGCGGCGCGCGCGGCCTATGCCCGCTTTGCCCTTGCCCGGCTCGAAAGTGCAGGCGAGGCCGCGCAGTGAGCGCCGCTGCGCCCCCTGCCTTCTCGCGCGCCGGGGCGCTGGCGCTGGTGGCAGGCGGGGCCGCGCTGTTCCTGCTGATGGTCTGGCTGATCGGTTCGGGCAGCAGCGTGGTCAACCAGGGGCGCGCCGGCGAGGGCCATGCCGCGGCGCGCGGCCTCAATGGCTATGCCGGGCTGGTGCGGCTGGTCGAGGCGCAGGGGCGCCAGGTGATGCGCGCGCGCAGCGAGGCCGCGCTCGACAATTACGGCCTTCTCGTGCTCACCCCGCCGAGCTTTCCCGACAGCACGCGGCTGGCGCGGGTGCTGGCGCAGCGTGCGGCGGCCCGCCAGCCGACGCTGGTGATCCTGCCCAAATGGGCCGCGGCGCCCCCGCCGCCCGATCTGCCCCCTGCCGCCCGGGCGAAGTTCAAGCGCGGCTGGGTGGTGCTCGAGGGCGCCCGCGCGCTCACCTGGCCCGCCGATCTGCCCGCCCCCTTCACCCTCACCCACGCCCGCGCCGAGGTGCCGCCTGGGGAGGCGCCGCGCTGGGAGGGACTCGGCCTTGCCGGGCAGCTGCCGACCCGCGAGGTGCTCCATTTCGACAAGCCTTCGGCCAAGGTGCTGATCCGCGATGGCGCCGGGCGAGCGCTGGCGGTGGAATGGCCGGGGGAGCGCGTGGTGTTCGTGGCCGATCCCGATCTCCTCAACAATTACGGTCTTGCCGACAGGGCGCGCGCGGCGTTGGCGGTGGCGCTCATCGCGCGGCTGACCGCGGGCGCGGGCGAAGGGCCGGTGATCTTCGATCTCACCCTTAACGGCTTTGGCGGGCAGGAGAACCTCCTCACCCTGGCGCTGCGCCCGCCCTTCCTCGCCGCGACGCTGTGCCTGCTCCTTGCCCTCGTGCTGGTCGGCTGGCGCGCCTTCCTGCGCTTTGGCCCGCCCGCCGCGCCCGCGGGGCCGCCAATCGCCTTCGGCAAGCAGCAGCTCATCGCCAACAGCGCCGGGCTGATCCTGCGCGCGCGCCGCTTCGGCCTGCTCGCTGCGCCCTATGGCGCGCTGGTGGCGCGGCGGCTCGCCGAACGGCTCGGCCTTGCCCGGGCAGAGCCGGGCGCGATCGACGCCGCGCTCGCGCGCCGCCGGGCCGCCAGCGCTGGCGCAGGCGATGCCTTCACCACCCGCGCCGCGCGGCTGGCCGCGGCCCGCCGCCCGGCCGAGATCCTCGCCGCCGCCCAGGCGCTCGACCAGCTTGTCACCCAATGCCAACAGGGACACCCACATCCATGACCATGAGCCTTGCCGACGTGCGCGCGCTCGCCGATGCCATCCGTGCCGAGATCGCCAAGGCGATCGTCGGGCAGGAAAGCCTGGTCGAGATGCTGCTGGTGGCGCTGCTGGCGCAGGGCCACGTGCTGATGGAAGGCCCGCCCGGGACCGCCAAGACCTTGCTCGCCAATGCCTTCGCCCGCGCGCTCGGGCTTGATTTCGGGCGCATCCAGTTCACCCCCGATCTGCTTCCGGGCGATATCCTCGGCTCCAACCTGTTCAACTTCCAGACCAGCCAGTTCACCCTCACCCGCGGGCCGATCTTCTGCGAGCTGCTGCTTGCCGACGAGATCAACCGCACCCCGCCCAAGACCCAGGCGGCGCTGCTCGAGGCGATGCAGGAGCGCAAGGTCACGCTCGATGGCGAGACCCACCCCCTGCCCGCGCGCTTCATGGTGATCGCCACCCAGAACCCGATCGAGAGCCAGGGGGTCTATCCCCTGCCCGAGGCCCAGCTCGATCGCTTCCTGTTCAAGCTGCTGGTGCCCTATCCCGATGCCGCGGAGGAAGCGCGGATCGTGGCCACCTTCGGCCAGCTGAACGGCCCGCCGCGCGCCGCCGAACTCGGGCTTGCCCCGGTCACCGATGCCGCGGGCCTCGCCGCGGCGAGCGCGGCGCTCGCGGCGGTCACCATGGCCGAGGACATCATCGCCTATGTGGTGCGGCTGGTGCGCGCCACCCGCGATCATGCCGAGCTCGGCCTCGGCGCCTCGCCCCGCGCCGCGGTGCTGCTCGCCGGAGCGGCGCGCGCGCGCGCGGCGCTGGCCGGGCGCGACTACGTGATCCCCGATGATGTCAAGGCGCTCGCGGTGCCGGTGCTGCGCCACCGCCTCACCCTCTCGCCCGCCGCCGAGATCGAGGGGCGCGACATCGAGGCGCTGGTGCGCGAATTGGTCGAAGCGACCGAGGCGCCGCGCTAGGCCGATGGCCCGCCGCCTCGCCTCGCCCGATGCGCTGGCGCGCCTCGCCCTGCCGGTGGTGCCGAGCGCGCGCGCGGCGTGGATCGCCGCCGGCCTTGCCCCGGTGGCGGTGGTGATCGCCGCGGCAGCGCCCGCAGCCTGGCTGATCGCCCCGCTCGCCGCGGTGGGGCTCGTCGCCCTGGTGCTCGTCGATGCCTGGCGCGCCGGCAGGCTTTGCGCCTGGCAGGTAAGCGCGCCCGGTGATGCCGAGGTCGGCCAGCCGCTCGCGCTTACCGTCACCGCCACGCTTGCAGGCGGCCGCACGCGCCGCATGGCCGCCGCGCTCGCCTGCGATCCCCGGCTTGCCGCAGGCGGCCGGGTGAGCCTGGCGCTCGCCCCCGCCGGCACCGAAGGGGCGCAAGCGCTCTGGCGCGGCGCGGCGCAGCCCGCGCCCAGCCGCCGCGGCACCGCGCCGATCAGCCGGGCATGGCTGCGCTGGCACGGCCCGCTCGGCCTCGGCGCGCGCCAGGCGGTGTATGCGCTCGAACAGGAGGTGCGCATCTGGCCCGATCTCTCCCCGGTGCGCGCGCCCGCGCTGCAAACCTTCCTGCGCCATGCCGAAGTCGGCCTCATCGCCCGGCGCATGCGCGGCGAGGGCAGCCAGTTCGAGGCCCTGAGCGAATACCAGCCGGGCATGGACCGGCGCCGCATCGACTGGAAGGCAAGCGCGCGCCACACCCGCCTCTATGCCCGCGAGAACGAGGCCGAGCGCAACAACCAGATCGTGCTCGCCTTCGATTGCGGACAGGCGATGTGCGAGCCGATCGGCGGCCTGCCGCGCATCGACCGGGCGGTGAGTGCGGGGCTGACCGCGGCCTATGTGATGCTCAAGGGCGGGGACAGGTGCGCGCTGTTCGGCTTTGCCCGAAGGGTGCAGGTGCTCACCCCCTTCATCGCCGAGACCCGCGCCTTCCCCCGGCTCCAGAGCGCCGCCGCAGCGCTCGATTACGAGCCGGTCGAGCCCAATTTCACCCTCGCGCTCGCCACGCTCAGCGCCCGGCTCCGGCGCCGCGCGCTGGTGGTGGTGTTCTCCGACTTTGCCGATCCCACCGGCGCGGAACTGATGATCGAAAGCCTCGGGCGGCTGGTGAGCCGCCACCTGGTGCTGTTCGTCACGCTTGCCGATCCGGCGCTCGAGGCGATGATCGCCGCGCCCCCGGGCGATCTGGCCACGCTCGCCCGCGCGGTGGCTGCCGACACCCTCGCGCAGCAACGCCGGCTGGTGCTCCAGCGGCTGCGCGCGCTGGGGATCGAGGTGATCGAGGCGCCCTTCAGCGCCATCGGCCCGCGCCTCATCGATCGCTATCTCGCGCTGCGCGGGCGGGAGGCGATCGGATGAGGCCGCCGATCCTTGCCGCCTGGCTCGGGCGCGCAGCGGTCGCGCCGCCCCCCGATATCGCCAGCGCGGCGCTGCGTTCGGATCGCTTCCGCCTCGCGCGCGAGGGCGAGTGGCGCCGGCTCGAGGACATCGTCATGCGCATGGAGCGCGGGCAACTGCGGCGCATCGCCGATGCCGATCTCATCGCCCTGCCCGCGCTCTACCGCACCGCCGCCTCGAGCCTCGCAGTGGCGCGCGAGACCAGCCTCGATGCCGCCACGCTCGCCTATCTCGAGGCGCTGGTGCAGCGCGCCTGGTTCCAGGTCTATGGCCCGCGCCAGGGGCTGGTGCGCTGGCTGCGCGGCTTCCTCTTCGGCGGCTGGAGCCGGGCGGTGCGCGCCATGGGGCTGGATATGGCCATCGCGCTCGGGGTGATGCTGGCCGGGGTGCTGGTCGGCTGGCTGCTGGTGGCGGGCGATGAGGCCTGGTATTTCCGCCTGGTGCCGAGCGGGCTTGCCGATACCCGCGTGCCCGGCGCCAGCCACGAGGCGCTGCTCGCCACGCTCGGCACCGAGACGAGCGCGGGCGGGCTCTCGGCCTTTGCGGCGCAATTGTTCAGCAACAATTCGGCGGTGTGCATCCTTGCCTTTGCCCTCGGCTTTGCCTTCGGCATCCCCTCGCTGATGCTGCTGGTGCACAACATGGCGATGCTGGGCGCGCTCCTGTGGCTGTTTGCCGGGCAGGGGCTGGGGTTGGAACTGGCTGCCTGGCTCAGCATCCACGGCACCACCGAGCTTTTCGGCATCCTGCTTTCGGGCGCGGCGGGCCTGCATATCGGGCGCGCGATGGCCTTTCCCGGCGAGCTTGGCGTGCTCGAGGCGGCAGCAGCGGCGGGGCGGCGCAGCGCGGTGGTGATGGTGGGCGTGGTGCTGATGATGATCATCGCCGCGCTGCTCGAAGCCTTCGCCCGCCAGCTGGTGGGTGGCACCGCAGAGCGTCTGGCGATCGGCGGGGCGATGCTGGCCTTCTGGCTTTCCTATTTCTTTCTCTACCGCCCGCCCGCCCGCGGCGAGGGGGGCGTATGAGCGCGGCTGTGGCGCGCGCGGGGCGCGCGCGCAGCTTGATCACGCCCGAAGGCCTTGCCCTGCCGCTCACCCTCGCCGCGCGCGGGGCGCGTGCGGGGGCGCTGGTGATCGATCTTGCGATCATCATCGCCAGCCTCGTTGCGGTGCAATTGCTGCTGCTGTTCCTCGCCGCCGGGCTGCTCGGCGGCACGGCCTTCGATCCCGATCGCGCCACGCGCGGCGCGCAGGAGTTCCTCGCGGTGCTGCTGGCGCTCATCGTCTTTGCCTTCTGGTATGGCTATTTCCTGGTGCAGGAGCTGGGGCCGCGCGGGGCGACGCTGGGCAAGCGCCTCCTTGGCATCCGCATCGCCGCGCGCGGGGGCGGGCGGCTCACCGCCGAGGCGGTGATCGCGCGCAATCTCCTGCGCGATATCGAGATCTTCTATCCCTTGATCTTCCTGCTGGTGCTGGCGGTGACGGGCTCGGGCGAGGAGGAGGTGGGGGCGCTGGGCTGGGCGGCTACCGCGTGGTTCGCGCTGTTCCTCATCTTTCCCTTCTTCAACCGCGATGGCCTGCGCGCGGGCGATATCGTCGCCGGCACCTGGGTGGTCGAGCGCCCGCGCGCGCGCCTTGCCCCGGTGCTTTCCGCCGCCCCCGCCGCGGCCAGCGGCGCGAGCGCGCTCACCGGCGCGCGCTACCACTTCGGCGAGGCCGAGCTTTCGGTCTATGGCGAGAAGGAATTGCAGACCCTGGAGCGGCTGCTGCGCGAGGGCGAGCCCAAGGCGCTCGCCGCGGTTCATGCCACGATCTGCCGCAAGATCGGCTGGGAGCCGGGGGCGGGCGATGAACGGGCTTTTCTCGAGGCCTTCTATGCGCAATTGCGGGCCAAGCTGGAAGGCGACCTGCGCTTCGGCAAACGCAAGGCGGACAAGTTCTCATGAAGCTGGATCGAAGGATGTTCGTGGGCGGCGCGCTGGCGCTGGGGGCGAGCGGCTGCATCCCGCCCGACCAGAGCCCGCTGGGGCGGCTGGCCGCGGAGCTCAGGATCATCGAGGCGGCGGGCGATGGCACGCTCGGGGTGGAGCTGTTCAACCCGGTGAGCGGGGCGGCGGTGGGGCTCAACCAGCAGCAGCGCTTCGGCCATGCCTCCTCGTTCAAGCTGAGCCTGGCCGCGCTGCTGCTCCAGCGCCATGCCGCTGGCGCGATCGATGCCGACCGGCGGGTGACGTGGGGCAAGGCTGACCTCGTCGGCCATTCGCCCTTCACCTTGGAGCGGCTGGCAAGCGGGGCCAGCTTGCGCGAACTGGCGCGCGCGGCGCAGGTCACTTCTGACAATGGCGCGGCCAATATCCTGCTGCGCGCGCTCGGCGGCCCGGCGGCGCTCACCGCCTTCTGGCGCAGCCTCGGCGACAGCGTGAGCCGGCTCGATCGCTACGAGCCGGAGCTCAACCTCGTGCCGGCGAGCGAGTTTCGTGACAGCACCACCCCGGCGGCGATGGCGCGCACTCTGGCGCGGATCGTCTATGGTGAGGTGCTCCCCGAGGCCGCACGCGCCGAGCTCAAAGGCTGGTTGGTGGAGACCCGGACGGGGGAGCGGCGCGTGCGCGCCGGGTTGCCCAAGGGCTGGGTGGCGGGGGACAAGACCGGCACCAGCGGGCTCATCGCCGGGCGCGAATATTGCTATGTCGATATCGGCTTTGCCGAAAGCCCCGGCGGCGTGCCGATCACCTTCGCCTGCTATTTCCGCGCCCGCCAGAGCACGGACGAGATGCTTGCCCGGGGCGAGCAGGTGCTCGCGCGGGTGGGCCGCATCATCAAGGAATTCGCCGAGCCCGAGCGCGGGCTGCCGCTGGTGGGCAAGCTCTACTAGGCCCGCCTTTCTGCAATGGCGGCTCAGTGATCCGGCGTCGCCGAGGCCTTTTCCGCGCCGCCGAAGATCGCCACCTCGCGCATGCCCGCGCTGGTCGCCCGGCCGCGATACATGCCGGTGGTGTTGAAGCTGTAGAGCGCATCGCCCGCGGGGGTGACGAGGATCACCCCGCCATCCCCGCCGAGCGCGGCGATCTCGGCCATCACCGCATCGGCGACATATTGCACCTCCGCCGCGGCCACCCCGGTGCTGGGCGCGCGCTCATCGGCCAGCGCGAGCTTGGCCTCGGCTGCGGCGCGCAGCCGCGCGCAGATCTCGTGCGCCGCGCCCACGCGGATGAAATACTCCCCCCACCCCGTCGCCGAGACCGCGCAGGCGCGGTTGTCGGCATAGGTGCCCGCACCGATCACCGGGGCATCGCCCACCCGGCCCCAGCGCTTGCCGGTCATCCCCCCGGTCGAGGTGCCCGCGGCCAGATTGCCCTCGCTGTCAAGCGCCACCGCCCCCACCGTGCCGAACTTGTGATCGACATCGAGGGCCGAGAGCTTCCGGGCCTTCAGCCGCTCGAGCGCCTCGGCCCTCGCCGGCGTGGCGAAATATTCGGGCGGCATCACGGCAAAGCCCTTCGACACCGCAAACTCCTCCGCGCCCTTGCCGATGAGGAACACGTGCTCGGACTGCGTGCGCACCGTGTCAGCGAGGAGGATGGGGTTTCTCACCGTCTTCACCCCGGCAACCGCGCCCGCCGAACGGTCGCGCCCGTCCATGATCGCGGCGTCGAGCTCGTTCGTCCCGTCCCAGGTGAACACCGCGCCCCTGCCGGCGTTGAACAGCGGCGAATCCTCGAGGATCACGATCGCCGCCTTGACCGCATCGAGTGCGCTGCCGCCCGCGGCGAGGATCTGCGCCCCCGCATCGAGCGCGGCTTGCAAGTCCGCCTCATAGGCCGCGCGCTTCTCCGGCGTCATCTGCGCCGGATCGAGCGTTCCCGCCCCGCCGTGGATGGCGAGCGACCACTTCGGGGCATCTTCGGCACGCGCGGGTTGGGACATGAGGACGAGCGCCGCCAGAGCGAGGAGTTTCTTCATGGCGGCAATCTCTACCCCGCCGCCGCCGATTTCGCCAGCTTAACAGCGCGCGCCGCGCAGGCTAGGGCTGCGGGCATGATCTACCGCTCTGCCACCCCCGATGATGCCGAGGCCCTCGCCGCGCTCGGGGCCGAGACCTTCACCGCCGCCTTCGGCCACCTCTATGCGCCAAAGGACCTTGCTGCCTTCCTGGCCGAGGTGCACAGCCCGCAGGCGGTCGCCGCCGAGATCGCAGGGGGAGAATGCACCCACCGCCTCGCCGAGCACGAGGGGCGCCTCGTGGCCTTCTGCAAGCTGCGCCGCCCGAGCAAGTTTGCTTCCCTCAGCCGCGCGCGCGATCCGATCGAGCTGGCCCAGCTCTATGCCCTGCCCCAATATACCGGGAAGGGCATCGGCGCGGCGCTGATGGACTGGGCGCTCGCAACCGCGCGCGCGGGCGGGCATGATGCGGTGCTGCTGAGCGTCTATGCCGAGAATTTCGGCGCCCAGCGCTTCTACCAGCGCCATGGCTTTGGCAAGATCGCCGACATCACCTTCAAGGTGGGCGATCACCACGATCCGGAATATCTCTACGAATTGCCGCTGTGAGCAAGAACGAAAGGGAGAGGCAGATGGGCGATTTCGGGCGCGAGAGCACCACCGACGAGGTGCTGGCGGGCATTGATCTGTCGGGGCGCACGGTGCTCGTCACCGGGGCCAATTCGGGCCTCGGGCAGGAAACCGCCCGGGCCATGGCCGCGCGCGGGGCCGAGGTGGTGCTGGCCGGGCGCGAACAGGCCAAGCTCGATGCGGCCGCCGCAGCGATCCGCGCGGCGCACCCCAAGGCCCGGCTCGACAGCCTCACCGTCGATCTCGCCTCGCTCGAGAGCATCCGCGCCGCCACCTCGCGCGCGCGGCAAAAGCTGAAGAAGATCGACCTGCTCATCAACAACGCCGGGGTGATGGCCTGCCCCTTCCTCCACACCCGCGATGGCTTCGAGCTGCAATTCGGCACCAACCACCTCGGCCATTTCGCGCTCACCGGCGAGCTGTTCCCGCTGATCGAAAAGGGGCACCTGAAGCGCATCATCAACCTTTCGAGCCGCGCCCACCACATCGCCCCGGTCGATTTCGCCGATCCCCACTTTGCCCGGCGCGCCTATGATCCCTGGGTCGCCTATGGCCAGTCCAAGACCGCCAACGTGCTCTTCACCGTCGGCCTCGAGGCGCGCTTTGCGGTGCTCGGCATCCATGCCTATGCCGTCCACCCCGGCGGGATCGACACCAATCTCGGCCGCCACCTCACCCCCGAGATGGCCGCCGCGCTGCTGGAGCGGGTCAAGGCGAGCGACAGCGGCTTTCGCTGGAAGACGATTCCCCAGGGCGCGGCGACGACCTGCTGGGCCGCCACCGCTCCCGAGCTCGAGGGCCGGGGCGGGGTCTATTGCGAGGACTGCCGGGTTGCCGAGGTCGATGATGCGGCGCGCGACCGGGGCGTGCGCAGCTATGCGCTCAACACCTCCTATGCCGAGCGGCTCTGGGCGCTGAGCGAGGACGCCACCGGCGTGCGCTATCCCTCCTGATCGGCGAGGAAGGCGCCGACGAGGCCGATCACGTCGCGCGCCTCGCGGGTCGGCAAGATCGCCATGAACACATGCGGGGCGGCCGCATATTCATAGAGCCGCGCGTCCACCCCGGCGGCGCGCAGGCGGGCCACAAAGCTGCGCGAATCGATGATGAAGATGTCGTGCCGCCCGGTCCAGATCCGCGTCGGCGGGAGCGCTGCGAGCGCGGCGGCAGGGGCATGGAGCGGGCTGAGCGCCGGATCGTCGAGCGCCCGGCCCGCCGCCACCAGCCCCGCGCAGGCGCGCAGCGTGCCGATCTTGAGCATCAGGTCATGCGGCTCGACCTCCTCGATCGCCGGATCGGCAAGGCCAAGATCGAGCCAGGGGGCAAACAGCGCGAGGCGCCCGGGCATGGGCCCGCCGCGCGCGGCGAGGCGCAGGGCCAGCGCGAGCGCCATCTGCCCGCCGGCGCTGTCGCCATTGAGCACGATGCGCGCCGGATCGTGGCGCGCGGCAAGATCGTCCCACGCGGCATCGGCGAGCGCCACTTGGCTTTCGTGGCTGGCCTCGGGCACCACCGGATAGAGCGGCACGGTGACGCTGATCCCGCACCGCTTGACCATGGCGGCGACCAGCGGCCAGTGCACCGCGAACATCGGCTGGATAAAGCCGCCGCCGTGGAAATAGAGCATGTGCCAGGCGGCAGGCCCCGTTTTCGGGTGCAGCGTCACCACCCTGTGACCGAGAAGCGCGCGCGCCTCGACGATGAAGCGGCGATGAAAGCCGCGCGGCATCGGCGCATCCTCAGGGCGTTTGCGGCCCGCCATGGCCGCGGCAAAGGCGGCGGCATCGCGCGGGAACACCGGCTTGCGCCGCGCCAGCAGCCAGTTGGCGGCGCGCATGGCCAGGCTCGGCCTGTCGCTGCGCAACGCGATCCCGGTCTCGCTCAGCATCGTCTCTCCCCTGCTGTGCCCAGACTGGCGCGAGGGGCGTTCATGTCAAGCGCGGTCATTGCCCCGTCATCGCCGCGGGGCTATATGCGCGGCCATGTCCAGCATCCGTCCGTGGCGCCATATTGAACGGCGCAAATGCCGCCAGATCATGGTGGGCAATGTCCCTGTGGGGGGCGATGCGCCGATCACGGTGCAGACCATGACCAACACCCCCACCGAGGACGTGAAGGCGACGATCGATCAGATCCGCCGCTGCGAGGATGTCGGGGCAGACATCATCCGCGTCTCCTGCCCGACCGAGGAGGCGACCCGCGCCTTCCGCCAGATCACCCGGGCCGCGCGCATCCCGGTGGTGGCCGATATCCACTTCCACTACAAGCGCGCGCTCGAGGCCGCCGATGCGGGCGCGGCGTGCCTGAGGATCAATCCCGGCAATATCGGCTCGGCCGAGCGCGTGGCCGAGGTGGTGCGCGCGGCCAAGGCCAATGGCTGCGCGATCCGCATCGGGGTCAACGCCGGCAGCCTCGAGAAGGACCTGCTCGAAAAATATGGCGAGCCCTGCCCCGAGGCGCTGATCGAAAGCGCGCTCGATCATATCAAGCTGTTGCAGGATAACGATTTTCACGAATTCAAGGTGGCGGTGAAGGCCTCCGACGTGTTCCTGGCGGTGGCGGCCTACACGGGCCTTGCCGAGGCGGTGGATTGCCCGCTGCACCTTGGCATCACCGAGGCGGGCGGGCTGATCGGCGGCACGGTCAAATCGAGCATCGGCATCGGTGCGCTGCTGTGGGCGGGGATCGGCGATACCATCCGCGTCTCGCTCTCGGCCGAGCCGGAGCAGGAGATCAGGGTCGGGTTTGAAATCCTCAAGGCGCTCGGCCTTCGCACCCGCGGGGTGCGGATCGTCTCGTGCCCCTCGTGCTCGCGCCAGGGCTTTGACGTGATCCGCACCGTGGAGGCGCTGGAAAAGCGGCTCGAGCACATCAAGACCCCGATGAGCCTGTCGATCCTCGGCTGCGTGGTCAACGGCCCGGGCGAGGCGCGCGAGACCGATATCGGCCTGACCGGCGGGGGCGCGGGCAAGCACATGGTCTATCTGCGCGGGGTGACCGATCACACCGTGCACAGCGAGGAGATGCTCGATCACATCGTGCGCCTGGTGGAAGAAAAGGCCGCCGAGATCGAGCGGGGCGAGGCCACCGCCTTCGATCCCCACGCCGCCCCGCAGCAAGGCCAGGAAGCCGCCGCGTGATCCGCGCGGCGATGGCGGCAATGCTGGCGCTGGCGCTGGCTGGCTGTGTGGCGCCGGGCGCTGCCGCGCCGGCCCCTCCCGAGGCGCGCGCTTTTTCTGCCACGGCCGATGCCGGGGCCGATGTCGATGCCGCGCTCGCCCGCGCTGCCGCGAGCGGAAAGCGGGTGCTGCTGGTGCTGGGCGCCAACTGGTGCCACGACAGCCGCGCGCTCGCCGGCTGGCTCGAAACCCCGCGCCTTGCCGCGCTGGTGGCCGCGCATTACGAGCTGGTCTTCGTCGATGTGGGACAGCCGCAGACGGGCGCGGGCCGCAACCTCGATATTGCACAGCGCTTTGGCCTTGCCGAAATGGCAGGCACGCCCGCCCTCATCGTGCTCACCCCCGATGGCGCGCCGGTCAACCGCGATACCGCCGCCTCCTGGCGCGATGCCGCAAGCCGCAGCGAGGCGGCGATCCACGCCGCGCTGGCAGCGCTCGCAAGGCCCTGATCGGCGATGCTCGAGGCCCTCCTGCTCGCCCTTGCCCTGGCGATGGACGCCTTTGCCGTGGCCCTCACCCAGGGCGCGCGGTTCCGGCCCGCCCTTGGCGCGGGGCTGGCAATCGCGCTTACCTTCGGCGCCTTCCAGGCGGCGATGCCGCTTGCCGGCTGGGGGATAGGGGCGGCGGCCTTTTCCTACATCGCCGCGGTCGATCACTGGATCGCCTTCGGCCTCCTGGCCTTCCTCGGACTTCGCATGCTTCGTGCGAGCGAAGATCACGAAGTTGGAGAAAGCGCCCGCGCCCTTTCCGGCCAGGCGCTGCTGCTCGCTGGCCTTGCCACCAGTATCGATGCGCTGGCCGCCGGGATCACCCTGCCGACGCTGGAGGTGCAGCCGCTCGCCGCGGCCGGGCTGACCGGGCTGGTCACCTTTGCCCTGAGTTGGGCAGGCGTGTGGCTGGGGCGGATCGCTGGGGATCGCTGGGGCGCATGGGCCGAGCGCGCCGGGGGCGTGATCCTCATCGGCCTCGGCTGCAAGATCCTTGCCGAGCACACCGGATACCTGTGAGGGAGGGGCGTGCTCCACGTCGTCCACCACGCCGACTATTTCGCCCCGCG
This sequence comes from Erythrobacter cryptus, assembly GCA_046297575.1. GTDB lineage: Bacteria > Pseudomonadota > Alphaproteobacteria > Sphingomonadales > Sphingomonadaceae > Erythrobacter > Erythrobacter cryptus_A. The sequence continues at coordinate 405,071 of JBKBHR010000001.1, read as the reverse complement.
CCCCGCGCAAGGGAGCTTGCGCTTCGACAAGTACCGGCTGGTCATGGAGGAGCTGCGCGGCTCCGGCGCGGCGATCAGCGAACACGCGCCCGCGCCGATGCCGCGCAAGTGGCTCGAGGCGGTGCATTGCCCCACCTATGTCGATGAGGTGCTGCGCGCCGCGGTGCCGCGCCATAAGGAGCGGCGGATCGGCTTTCCCGTCACCCCGGCGATTGCCCGGCGGGTGCAGCACACCAATGGCGGCACCTGGCTTGCCGCGCAGCTTGCCCGCCGCCACGGCTATGCCGCCAACTCCGCCGCCGGCAGCCACCACGCGCTCCACGATTGCGGCGCGGGTTACTGCGTGTTCAACGATCTGGCCGTCGCCGCCCACCGCCTGATCGCCGAGGGCGATGCATCGCGGGTGCTGATCGTTGATCTTGATGTGCACCAGGGCGATGGCACCGCCAGCCTCACCGCCGGGCGCGCGGACATCTTCACCCTCTCGCTCCACGCCGAGAAGAATTTCCCGCTGCGCAAGGCCCGCTCGAGCCTCGATATCGGCCTTCCCGACGGCATGGATGATTATGGCTACATGGAGGTGCTCACCCGCCACCTGCCGCAGGTGATGGCGGCCTTCGCCCCCGATCTGGTGCTCTATCAGGCAGGCGTTGATCCCCATGCCGAGGACAAGCTCGGCCGCCTCGCGCTTACCGATGCCGGCCTTGCCGCGCGCGACCGCTTCGTCGTTGCCGAAGCGCGCCGCCGCGGCGTGCCGATCGCCTCGGCGCTCGGCGGCGGCTATGGCAGCGATCCAAAGGCCGTGGCGGCGCGCCATGCCGCCTCGATGCTGACGATGGCCGACGAGAACGCGCGCTGGGCCTAGAAATAAAGGTCGATATAGTCGGTGAGGTAGTCGCACCATTCAAACGCGCGCAGGCGATAATACTTGCGGTTCTGGGTCACCGCAAAGCGCCAGCTGCCCTGCCCCGCGCAGCTGCGCCCCGCATCAGGAGTGTTGGCGATGGTGATCGCGCCTTCGAGGATGAAATAGTCCGGCCCGATCTCGGTGATGGTGCCATCGACCACCAGCGCCGCCCCGTCGGCCCCGCGCTGGCTGCCATGGAGCCGCCACAGCCCGGCTTCGTCAATGGTGACGCTGGCCTCGCCGCGCTTGTCCCAGCTGATCCATTGCAGGGTGATGCCTTCGAGCCCGCGCAGCCTGGCGGCATCGCGCTGGCTCAGCACCCGCGGCGGGGCGAGCGGCGCTTCGCCCCCTGCCTCGGCCACTCCCGCCGCGACCTCGGGATCGCCGGTGTGCGCGCCCGCGCCTGCCGCCACCATTCCGGCGAGCGCCAGCACCAGCCCCGCCGCCCCTGCCTGCCCGATCCTGCCCATCTGCGCCGCTCCCCTTTTCGCCCGCGCCCCATCCTTCTTGCCGCAGATGGCAGGATCGTGCCAGAGCGCCGCGCCAGCCCATGAGCCGAGGCGCAGCTGCGATGAAGCGTTGGCAGCCCCGCTTGGGAACCGGCGCGCCGCGGGTTACGTTCACTTCCCATGAACCGGCGTGACCTCCTCAAGGGGACAATCGCGGCAGGCGCGGCGCTGGCCTTGCCTGCGCGCGCCTTTGCCAGCGTGGCGAGCGGCACCGCGCGCGACCGCATCCTGTTCCAGATCGCCCAGCGCGAGCTTGCCCGCGCCGGGGAGGCGATCTGGAAGCGCGACATCGTGGGCATTGCCGATTTCGGCTTGCATTCGGCGCGGCCGCGGTTCCACTTCGTCAACCTCGAGCGCGGCGAGGTGCGCTCCTTCCATGTCAGCCACGGCATGGGTTCCGATCCGCAGCACGATGGCTGGCTCAAGCAGTTCAGCAATACCGAAGGCTCGAACGCCACCAGCCGCGGGGCCTATGTCACCTGGGAATGGTACAAGGGCCGCTATGGCACCTCGGTGCGCCTCGGCGGGCTCGATCCCAGCAACGAGGCGGCGCTGCGGCGCTACATCGTGATGCACCGGGCCGATTATGCCGAGCCTGCACATCTTGAACGCTGGGGCCGGCTCGGGCGCTCGAACGGCTGCTTTGCCATGGGCACCGACGCCTTCCGCGAGGCGCTGCTCAACCTTTCGGGCGGACGGCTGCTGATCGCCGATTCGCTCGGGCTCGAGGAGGATGGGTCGATCCAGCCGGTGCCCGAACTTGCGCTTTACCAGCGCACCCCGCTCGAGCTTGGGGCCCGGCCCCTTACCAGCGCGTTCTAGCCCCGCGCGCGCCTAGCTGTCGCGCAGGTCATCCTCGATCACGATCACCTCGTCGGTGGGCACATAGCTGCGCTCGCGCACCCGCGGCTTGTCGAAGCTCGCCAGCACCTTGGCATCGCGCCCGTAGATATCGGCAAAGGTTGCCATCTGGCCGTTGATGTCGCTCGCCATGGTGAAATAGGTGATGTAGGCGGGCCACTGCTTTTCCAGCATCACCTTGGTGTATTTGCCCGATTTGGAGATCGCCACGGCTTCCTCCTTGGTCGCGCCCTTGCCCAGGATCGCCATGGTCATCGCCAGCTCGAGCGCGCGCTCGGTGCGCACGCAGCCGTGCGAGAGCGCGCGATAATCGTTGGCAAAGAGGTGGCGCGAGGGCGTGTCGTGGAAGAAGATCGCGTGCTCGTTGGGCATCTCGAGCTTCATCAGCCCGAGCGAATTGCCCGGGCCGGGCTGCTGCACCACGGTGATCGTGCCATTGGCGCTGCGGGTGCCGACATAGCCGTTGCGCTTGGCCCAGGCGGGGTTGGCCAGCACCCGCGCGCCCAGCCCCTCGCCCTTGACGATCGATTGCGGCACCGTCCAGGTCGGGTTGAACACCACGCCTTCGACCATCTCGGCCAGTTGCGGGGTGGCGGTGCGCCCCGGCTTGCCGACGATGGTGCGATAGGTGCTGATGATCTTGTCCCTGACGGTGAGGCGCAGCTGGAACTCGGGCACGTTGGTGATGAGATATTGCGTGCCCAGCTCGCGCGGCAGCCAGCGCCAGCGGTCCATATTGGCGCGGATGAGCTTGCGCCGCGCCGTATCGCTGGCGGGGGTGCGGGCAAGTTCGTCGCGCAGCCGCGCATAATCGGGATGGGTGGGATGAAGCTTGGCCAAGGTCCCGGCGATATCGCCCGTGGCCAGCGCCTCGGCCATCACCTGCGCGGTGGGATAGCGGTCGCGATCGGGATCGATCACGAACCACTGCACCCGCGCGTCCATCGGCGTGCGCCCGTCGCGCAGGTCCTCGACCAGCCAGGCGAAGGCCTGCGAGGCGATCCGGTTGAGTTCCGGCGATGGCCCACCGGCGAGCGCCAGCTTGAGCGGCCCCAGATCATAATCCGCAGGATCGAGCCCCTCGGCGCCGATCCCCTCGATCACCGCGACCAGCCTGGCCGCTGCTGCCACCGACCAGTTCTGCACCAGCGGCAGGGCCGGGGCCGGCGCGGCCTCACCCGGCTGCGGGGAGGGAAAGGCCTGATCGAAGGCGCTGCGCGCCAGCGGCTCGGGCCCGCCGCGGTTCGCGCTTGCCACCGGCGCCGGGCCCTCCTGCGCCAGCGCGGCGCTGGCCACCAGCGCGGCGGCGGCGATCCCGCCCACAAGCCTGCCCGAAACCTTGCTCATCGCCTTGCCTTCTTCCCCCGTGCCGCGCCGGGCCAAGCCGCGCGCACCATCCGTCTGGCGCTCCTAACCCTTGCGCGCCCCGGCAATCAACCACCTTGGCTTGCGGGGGCATGAACATGCTGCGCCGTGATCCCCGCAGGCCACACCCTGTTGCTGGCACGGCCCCGCGGCGAGAGCGGGCGTGACCTTGCCCGCCGCGGCGCCTATGGGGCTTGGCCATGGTGCTTCGCCCGTCCCCGCTCGTGCCCTTTGCCGTTGCGCTCGTCGGGGTGGGGTGCCTGTCGCTGATGGACGCCTTCATGAAGGAGGCGGCGCTGATGATCGGCGCCTACAACGCCACGGTGCTGCGCGCCTTCATCGGCGCTGGCCTGGTGGCGCCGATCTGGCTGGCGCGCCGCCCGGCCATGCCCAGCGCTGCGGTGTGGCGGCTGCATTGCCAGCGCGGGGTGGTTTCGGCCTTCATGGCGCTCACCTTCTTCTATGCGATCACCAAGCTTCCGCTGGCCGAGGCGATCGCTTTGTCCTTCATCGCGCCGCTGGTGGCGCTCTATCTTGCCCGGGTGCTGCTGGGCGAACAGATCAGCCCGGCGGCGATCCTTGCCAGCTTGCTGGGCTTTGCCGGCACGCTGGTGATCATCGGCGGGCGGATCGGCGAGGGGCGCCTCGATGGCGAGGCTGCCTCGGGGATCGCGGCGCTGATGGTCTCGGCGCTGCTCTATGCCTACAGCTTCATCCTCATCCGGCGCCAGGCCCAGCTTGCCGTGCCGCTCGAGATCACCACCTTTCACAGCGCCATCGGCGGGGTGGTGCTGCTGGTGCTGGCGCCGTGGCTGTGGCAGCCGTCCGAGGGACAAGCGCTGCTGCCCATCGCCATCGCCGCCGCACTGACCGTTGCCGGATCGCTGGCGATCGCCTGGGCCTATGCCCGCGCGCCGGCGAGCGTGCTGGTGCCGAGCGAATATTCGGGCTTTGTCTGGGCCGCGGCGATGGGCTGGCTGTTCTTCCGCGAGCCGGTGACACTGCCGACCCTTGCGGGCACGGCGCTGATCGTTACCGGCTGCTGGCTTGCCGCCCGGGCGCCGCACCCTGCGCCGGCGGCAGCGGGCTGAGGCCGGCGCGCGGCGGCACACCCCCTTGACCTTGCGCGCGCGAAGGCGCAGGTGCGCGCGCACAACCCTACGCCCTTGGTGGATCGGGGGCGGGACAAGCTCGAAAGGACGGACCTCTCCCATGACCGCAATCGGCCAGGATTCGCTCGGCACCCGCCAGATGCTCGAGGTGGGCGGCAAGACCTATGCCTATTATTCGCTCGCCAAGGCGGCCGAGCGGCTGGGCGATATCTCACGCCTGCCGATCTCGATGAAGGTGCTGCTCGAAAACCTGTTGCGCTTCGAGGATGGCGGCTTCACCGTGGCGCGCGAGCATATTCAGGCGCTGGCCGATTGGCAGAAGAACCCCGTCACCGGCGCGGAGATCCAGTATCGTCCGGCGCGCGTGCTGCTTCAGGACTTCACCGGCGTTCCCTGTGTGGTCGATCTGGCCGCCATGCGCGATGCGATCAAGAAGCTCGGCGGGGATACGGCCAAGATCAACCCGCAGGTGCCGGTCAATCTGGTCATCGACCATTCGGTGATGGTCGATGAGTTCGGCCATCCGAAGGCGATGGAAGCCAACATGGCCCTGGAATATGAGCGCAATGCCGAGCGCTACGACTTCCTCAAGTGGGGCTCGAAGAGCTTCAGGAACTTCACCGCCGTGCCGCCGGGCACCGGCATCTGTCACCAGGTGAACCTGGAATACCTCGCCCGCGGCGTGTGGTCATCCGAAGGGCCGGATGGGGTGATGGTCGCCTATCCCGACACCTGTGTCGGCACCGACAGCCACACCACCATGATCAATGGCCTTGGTGTGCTCGGCTGGGGCGTCGGCGGGATCGAGGCCGAGGCGGCGATGCTCGGCCAGCCGGTCTCGATGCTGATCCCCGAAGTGGTGGGCTTTTATCTCGAAGGCCGGCTCGCCGAGGGCGTGACCGCGACCGACCTGGTGCTCACCTGTGTGCAGATGCTGCGCCAGGTGGGCGTGGTCGGGCGCTTCGTCGAGTTCTACGGCCCCGGGGTTGCCAACCTGACCCTCGCTGACCGCGCCACCATCGCCAACATGGCGCCCGAATATGGCGCGACCTGCGGCTTCTTCGGCATCGATGACAAGACCATCGATTACCTGCGCCTCACTGGCCGCAGCGAGGAGACCATCGCGCTCGTCGAAGCCTATGCCAAGGCGCAGGGGATGTGGTTCGATCCGGCGGCCGAGCCGGTCTTTACCAAGACCTTGAGCCTCGACATGGCCGCAGTGGTCCCCAGCCTTGCCGGGCCCAAGCGCCCGCAGGACAAGGTGACTCTCCCCGAGGTAGATGACCTGTTCAACGCCGATCTGGCCAAGGCCTATGGCAAACCCGCCCCGGTGCGGGTGCCGGTGGAAGGGCGCGACCACGATATCGGCGATGGCGACGTGGTGATCGCGGCGATCACCAGCTGCACCAACACCTCCAACCCCGATGTGCTGATCGCCGCGGGCCTGGTTGCCAAGAAGGCCAACGAGCGCGGCCTCAAGCCCAAGCCCTGGGTCAAGACTTCGCTCGCCCCCGGCTCGCAGGTGGTGACCGACTATCTCGTCAAGTCGGGCCTGCAAGAGCATCTCGATGCGATCGGCTTTGACCTTGTCGGCTATGGCTGCACCACCTGCATCGGCAATTCCGGCCCGCTCGCCGCGCCGATCAGCCAGGCGATCAACGGCAATGATATCGTCGCCGCCTCGGTGCTCTCGGGCAACCGCAACTTCGAGGGGCGCGTCAGCCCCGATGTGCGCGCCAACTTCCTCGCCTCGCCGCCGCTGGTGGTGGCCTATGCCTTGAAGGGCACGGTCACCGAGGACATCACCACCACCCCGATCGGCAAGGACAAGGACGGCAACGACGTGATGCTCGCCGATCTGTGGCCGAGCAATGCCGAGGTGGCCGCGCACCGGGCTGCCAATATCGACCGCGAGATGTTCGTAAAGCGCTATGCCAATGTCTATGAGGGCGATGCGCATTGGCAGGCAATCACGGTCGAGCCGTCCGACACCTACCAGTGGCGCGCGGGCAGCACCTATGTCGCCAACCCGCCCTATTTCGAGGGCATGACCATGACTCCGGCGCCAGTGACCGACATCATCGATGCAAGGCCCCTGGCGATCCTCGGCGATTCGGTCACCACCGACCACATCAGCCCGGCCGGTTCGATCAAGGAAGACAGCCCGGCGGGCAAGTTCCTGCTCTCCAACCAGGTGGCCAAGAAGGACTTCAATTCCTACGGCTCGCGCCGCGGGCATCACGAGGTGATGATGCGCGGCACCTTTGCCAATATTCGCATCAGGAACGAGATGGTGCCCGGGGTCGAGGGTGGCTTTACCACCTACAAGGGCGAGACCATGCCGATCTATGACGCGGCGATGCGGCACAAGGCCGATGGCACCCCGCTGGTCGTCATCGGCGGCAAGGAATATGGCACCGGCTCGAGCCGCGACTGGGCGGCCAAGGGCACCGTGCTGCTGGGTGTGCGGATGGTGATCGTCGAGAGCTTCGAGCGCATCCACCGCTCCAACCTCGTCGGCATGGGGGTGCTGCCGCTCCAGTTCAAGGACGGCGACTCGCGCCAGAGCCTCGGCCTGTGCGCCACCGACAGCTTCACCGTCCGCGGGCTTGCCGATCTGGTGCCCGGCCAGGACGTGACGGTCGAGGTGACGCGCGAGGATGGCACGCGCTTCACCTTCACCGCGCTGTGCCGCATCGATACCGCCAACGAGATGGAATATTACCGCCACGGCGGCATCCTCCATTACGTGCTGCGCAAGCTGGCGGCATAGGCTGGGTTCATGCGCCGGGCCCGGCTCCCGCTGCTGCTTTCATCCGTGCTGGCCATGGCGGCCTGCACCGGAGAGGAGCGCAGCGGCGCCAGCGCTGCCCCGCCCGGGTTTGAACTGGCGATGGCGGGCCTTGCCGATGGCGCGCAGGCGGATGGGGACGAGCGCGCATCCGGGCAGGTGATCGCACTGGCGCCCAAAGCGCTCGCCGCGCGCTTGGCCGCGGGCGCGGTGCGCCTGATCGACGTGCGCACTGAGGAGGAGGTGGCCGAAGGCCTGATCCCCGGCGCCGAACACATCCCGCTCGAGCGCTTCGATCCGGGCGCGCTCGATCTGTCAGACGGGCGGGCGGTGGTGCTCTATTGCCGCAGCGGCCGGCGTTCGCAGATCGCCGGCGAGAAGCTGGCGGCAGCGCTGGGCCAGTCGGTCGAACATCTCGAGGGCGGCATTCTCGCCTGGGAAGCGGCCGGGCAGCCGATCACAAAACGCTGACACACGAAGGGCTTTGAAGGGGAAGGGCGGCCCCTTGCCGGGCCGCCCCTGTTCGTTTGGCGCATGGCTGGGCCGCGCGCAGGCCCTGATCTCAGGCGGCGCGCTTGCGGCGCCGGGTGAGGATCGCCGCGGCCGCAAGGCCGAAGAGGATCGTCATCGGCGGGGCGGGCACCTCGTTCCCGCCAGAGCTGCCGCTGGTGCTGCTGCTCGAGGAAGAGGAGCCGCTGCTCGAGGACGAACTCGAGGAGGAGGAGGTGCTGCTGCCCGAGCTCGAGGACGAGCTGCTCGAACTCGACGATGAGGACGAGGAGCTGCTGGTGCTGCTGGTCATGTCGCCCGACGTCGTGCCGCCGCTGGTCGCCCCGCCCGAGGAAGAGGAGGAGCTGCTCGAGCTTGAGGACGAGGAGGAGGACGTGGAAGTGGCACCGCCCGAGCCGCCCGAGGAACCCGACGAGGAACTGCTGCTCGAGGACGAGGAGCTCGATGAACCGCTCCCGCCCGAGCCACCCGACGTAGCGCCGCCGCCCGAGGAGGACGAAGACGACGAGCTTGAGGATGAGGAGGAAGACGAGGACGACGAGGAGGACGAGCCCGAGCTGGTCACCGCCCCCGTGCTGCTCGACACGTTGCCTGAGGAGCTCGACACGTTGCCCGAGGAACTCGAGACACCGCCGGTGCTGCTCGAGACCGCCCCGGTCGAACTCGACACGCCCCCGGTACTGCTCGAAACCGCACCTGTGGACGAGCTGACATTGCCCGAGCTTGAAACCGCCCCCGTCGAGGAACTGACATTGCCCGAACTCGACACCGCCCCCGTGCTGCTCGAGACATTGCCCGAACTGGAGACCGCGCCGGTCGAGGAGGTGCTCGAGACCGCCCCGGTGGAACTGGTGCTCGAGACCGCGCCGGTCGAGGAAGAGACCTGGCCGGTCGAGGTCGAGGTTGAAACCTGCCCGGTCGAGGAACTGATCTGACCGGAGGAGCTGGTGGTCGTGGTTGAATTGTCGATATCGATATCGATCACGATCCCGCTGCTGCCCCCGGTGGTGCCGCTGGTCCCGCCCGAACTCGAGGTCGAGCCGCCCGAGGTCGAGGTGGTGGTCGAAACCGAAACATCGCCCGAGGACGAGCCGCCCCCGCCGAAGAAACCGCCGAAGAAGCCGCCGCCAAAGCCGAGGCCGCCGCCAAAGCCGCCGCCCCAGCCACCCCAGCCGCCGCCCGGGCCGCCCCCGCCCGAGATCGGCGGCAGCGGCGGCAACGGCGCGGGCACATAGGCGACCTGCGCCAGCGGCGGACATTCCTTGGGATCGACATAGGCCTGCACCGCCCCGGTCGGCAGGCTCGCCGCGCCAACGCTGCCTGCCGGGCCGATCGGCTCGCAGGCAATGGTGCGCTCGACGATGCGGCGGCGGCGCTCCTCGGGCATCGGCAGCTCGCGCTGGCGGGTCTTGATGTAGCGCGCGCCGGTGACCGGATCGACCGCGATCATCTTGCCGTCGATCTTGCTGCTGAACTCAGGGCTATCGGTGTTCATCGGCTCGGCCATGCGCACCGCGCCGCCCTGCAGCAGCGCCACGCCCGCCGCTGCGGCGGAAAGCTTCGCGATGGCCAGTTTGAGCGACATAATCGGGTTACCCTGCTTGCCTGGGAGGATCGGGTGCCGACTTGCGCGCACCTGCCCCTCGTCGAGCCTTCTATTGATGGGATAAGATGCGCAGGAGCAATCCGCTTAACCAAGCGCGCCGCGCCGGCTGTGCCAGAAATGGACGCAAATCGGCGCCTTTCGCGGGCGCTGTCCCGAAGTGGCACCAAAAATGGCGCCGTGGTTAGCACAAGGGTTAGGCTTGAGCGGCCACGCTCAGTCGGCGAACAGGCCGCCCTGCGCCGGGGGCGAATCTCCGGGCGGGGCCAGCTCGAGATGGGCCCAACCCGCATCATTCAGCACCCGGCCGCGGGCGGTGCGAGCAACCAGGCCAAGCTGAATGAGATAGGGCTCGATCACCTCCTCGATGGTGTCGCGCGGCTCGGCCAGGCCCGCCGCCAGGGTCTCGATCCCTACCGGCCCGCCCTTGTAGGTGGTGGCGATCATGGCAAGATAGCGCCGGTCCATGGCATCAAGGCCGAGCCGGTCGATCTCGAGCCGGTTGAGCGCCGCATCGGCAATCTCGCGGGTGATCGCGGCGCTCCCCGCAACATCGGCAAAGTCGCGCACCCGGCGCAGCAACCTCCCGGCAACCCGCGGCGTGCCGCGGCTGCGCCGGGCGATCTCATGCGCGCCGTCCGGTGCGATGGCGAGGCCGAGAAGGCCCGCGGCGCGGGTGACGACCTGTTCGAGTTCGGCATGGGAGTAGAAATTGAGCCGCACCGGAATGCCGAAGCGGTCGCGCAAGGGGGTGGTGAGCAGCCCCTGCCGCGTGGTCGCCCCGATCAAGGTGAAGGGCGGCAGATCGATGCGCACCGAGCGCGCTGAAGGCCCCTCGCCGATGATGAGATCGAGCGCGCGATCCTCCATCGCCGGATAGAGCACTTCCTCGACCACCGGCGAGAGGCGATGGATCTCGTCGATGAACAGCACGTCATGCGGCTCGAGATTGGTGAGCAGCGCAGCCAAGTCCCCCGCCTTGGCGATGACGGGGCCGGAAGTTGCGCGAAAGCCCACGCCAAGCTCGGCGGCGATGATCTGCGCCAGCGTGGTCTTGCCCAGCCCCGGCGGGCCGAAGAACAGCGTGTGATCCATCGCCTCCCCCCGCGCGCGCGCGGCAGCGATGAAGACCGCAAGATTGTCCTTCGCCGCCTCCTGCCCGATGAACTCGGCAAGGCGCCGCGGCCGCAGCGCCGCATCGGGATCGCCGGGCTGGCGGGTGCCTGAATGGATCGGCGTATCGAAGGGGGTATCGGCAGCGCTCATCGGGGCGACCAGCCTAGGCCAGCCGCCCGCTGCCAGCAAGAGCGCCGGCGCGCGGAGCCCTCCAGCGCCGGGGCGTGCGCGCTGTCAACCGCCGCGCGCCGGTGCGGCCTCAAGGCTTTCCAGGATCGCCTGGCGCATCGGCTTGGCCACGAAGCTCGCATCATAGGGGCAGGGCCGCAAGGGCGTGCCATCGGCGCGCGGCCCGGCGAAGGATTGCAGCCACGAATAGCGATCGCTCATCCCCCAGACCAGCACCTCGTTGAGCTGGCGATAGGACAGCAGCAGGTCCATCCACCCGCGGGTCAGCACTGCGGCGTCGGCATCGCGCTGGGCGATGCTGCCGGCGCGCTGGCGGTCGTTGACATCGAATTCGGTGATCTTGAGCCTGTAACCCAGCGCCACCACTTCATCGAGAAAGGCGCGCATCGCCGGCACCTGGGCATCGACGATGCTCTGGGCGCTCCCGCTCGAATAAAAGCCGATATGCGACTGGATCCCGAGCGTATCGACCGGCACGTTGCGATCACGAAAGCCGCGCAGCAATTGCAGCACCCCGTTGCGATGGGTGGTCGAGCCCCAGTCCATGTAGTCATTATAGACCAGCTCGGCGGTGGGCAGTTCGGCGCGCGCGGTGCGGAAGGCAAGATCGAGCAGCGAGGCATCCCCGCCCACCGCCTGGGCAAGGCTGTTGTCGGTGCGGATCGTGCCGGTCGAAGGGTTGATCGCCTCGTTGACCACGTCCCAGTCATTGATGCGACTGCCATAGTGGCGGGTCACCGTCTCGATATGGGTGCGCACCAGGCGTTCGGCCTCGAGCCGGGGATTGGGCCCGAAGTCATAGGTGCGCAGCCAGCCCGGGAAGCGCTCGCCGACATACCACAGCAAGGTGTGGCCGCGGATCTTCATGCGCCTGGCCTCGGCATAGGCGACCATCTCGTCGGCGCGGGCGAAATTGAAGGTGCTCGCCGAAGGGCGCAGCGCCTCCCACTTCAATTCGTTCTCGGGCACCAGCAGGTTGCAATCGGTCTCGAGCAGCGCGGCATAGTTGGGGTTGTTGAACGAGCCGGCATCGGCGCCGGGGCTGGCCCAGGCAAAGGTGCTGCCGAAGCGCAGGCCCTTGGCCGCGGCCGCCGCGGCGAGCGATCCGGTGGGCGAGGGGGTTGGCGTCGGGGTGGGGGTTGGCGTGGGGCTCGGCGTCGGACTGGGCGTGGGCGTGACGCCCGAGATCGGGCCGGAGGAGGACGAACCCCCGCCACCGCAGCCCGCCACCATCATGCCCAGCCCCATCGCCATCACCGCGCGGCGATCCATGCCTGCCATCATCCTGCCTCCCTTCAGGTGCGATCGGTTCAGCCCGATTCGATGCATGCATGATAGCGCTACCATTCTTGGCTGCAAGGAGCGGGCGTCTGCTTTCTCCTGACAAATAACCAGCGCATCGATAGCCTTACAGGCTTGGTGAGAGCGCTATCCCGCAGCCTTGCGCAGCGCCACGCGGATGAGTTCGCTCTCGCTTGCGCCCTCGCCCAGTTCTTCAAGGGCGCGCGCCACGGCTGCGGCGGCCACTGCCGGCTTGAAGCCGAGGTTCTCGAGCGCGCTGGCCGCATCGGCGCCCTTGCCGCCCGCAGGGGCCGCCGCGCCCGGCGCAAATCCGTCAGCGCTGCCCATGCCGCCGGGCATCGCGCCCGCCTTGTCCTTGAGTTCGTTGACGATCCGCCCGGCCAGTTTCGGCCCCACGCCCTGCGCCCGGGCCACCATCGCCGCATCGCCGCGCCCGCAGGCGTCGCGCAGTTCCTGGGGGGAGAGCGCCGATAGGATCGCAAGCGCCACCTTGCTGCCCACCCCCTGCACGCCGGTGAGCAGGCGGAACCAGTCCCGTTCCGCACTCTCGGCAAAGCCGAGCAGGCGCATGTCGTTCTCGCTCACCTGCAACTGGGTGTGAACGGTGCAGGCCTCCCCCACCGGCCCAAGCGCGGCGAGCGTGCGGCTTGAACAGTGGACGAGATAGCCCACCCCGTGACAATCGACGATCGCCCAGTCCTCGCCGGTCGCATCGAGCCTGCCTGAGAGCTTTGCAATCATGGCCTGTTCGTGCCTCACCCGGGGCGGCTTGACCAGTCGCCCTGCCGCCTTGTCCGCAGCACGATGCAAGGCGACTTCGCGCGCCCATTCGCGCCGAACGCTCGACACGCACCGCAGTTCGGGTAAAGGCACCGCCCATGAGCTGGAATACCTTCGGGCGCGTGCTGCGCTTTACCACCTGGGGAGAAAGCCACGGGCCGGCATTGGGCGCGGTGGTGGATGGCTGCCCGCCGGGCTTGGTGCTGAGCGAAGAGACGATCCAGCCGTTCCTCGATGCCCGCAAGCCCGGCACCAGCCGTTTCACCACCCAGCGGCGCGAGGATGATCGGGTGCGCATCCTCTCGGGCGTGTTCGAGGGCAAGACCACCGGCACACCGATCGCGCTGCATATCGAGAACACCGATCAGCGCTCGAAGGACTATTCCGAGATCGCCACGCGCTATCGGCCCGGCCATGCCGATTATGCCTATGATGCCAAGTATGGCATCCGCGACTATCGCGGCGGCGGGCGTTCGAGCGCGCGCGAAACCGCGGCGCGGGTGGCGGCGGGCGCGGTGGCGCGGCTCATCATCCCCGAGGTCACCATCACCGCCTATGTCTGCGAGCTGGGCGGCGACCGGATCGACATGGCGAACTTCGACGCGGCCGCAATCACGAGCAACCCCTTCTTCTGTCCCGATCGTGCCGCCGCGAAGCGCTGGGAAGAAAAGGTCGATGCGGCGAGGCGGGCCGGTTCCTCACTCGGCGCGATTGTCGAATGCGTTGCCACCGGGGTGCCCGCAGGCTGGGGCGCGCCGATCTATGCCAAGCTCGATGCCGATCTGGCGAGTGCGATGATGAGCATCAACGCGGTCAAGGGGGTCGAGATCGGTGATGGGTTCGAAGCCGCACGCCTGACCGGAGAGCAAAACGCCGACCGCATGCGCCCCGGCCCGGATGGCAAGCCGCTGTTCCTTTCCAATCACGCGGGCGGGACGGCGGGGGGCATTTCCACCGGCCAGCCGGTGGTGTGCCGGGTGGCGTTCAAGCCGACCTCCTCGATCCTCACCCCCGTGGAATCGATCAATTCAGCAGGCGAGGCGGTGGAGGTCGTCACCAAGGGCCGCCACGATCCCTGCGTCGGCATCCGCGGCACGCCGGTGGTCGAGGCGATGATGGCGCTGGTGCTGGCCGACCACAAGCTGCTGCACCGCGCTCAGGTTGGCTAGGCGCCAAGGCCACTGGCACGAGCCAGCCGCACGTGTCCGGAGCCAAGCGGTTCCCGCGCAAAGATGGAAAATTTCGATTTTCGCAATCGCACAAATCATCTTTTGTGCGGCGCGAAAGCTCCTATCTGGACAGGGTCAGATTCAACCCTCTCAACCACCCAAGACAAGGACAATTCCCATGGGTATCATCGGTTCGACCATCAAGCCCTTCACCGCCACCGCCTATCAGAAGGGCAAGGACTTCTTCACCGTCACCGAAGCCGATCTGGCCGGCAAGTGGTCGGTGTTCTTCTTCTACCCGGCCGACTTCACCTTCGTCTGCCCGACCGAGCTTGAGGACATGGGCGAGAAGTATGATATGCTCCAGTCGATGGGGGTCGAGGTCTATGCCGTTTCGACCGACACCCACTTCAGCCACAAGGCCTGGGCCGACACTTCGGAGAAGATCGGCAAGCTCAAGTTCCCCTTCCTTGGCGACCAGAACCACGTGCTCGCCAACAATTTCGGCGTGCTGCGTGAAGGCGTGGGCCTGGCTGACCGGGCGACCTTCGTGGTCGATCCGGACGGCGTGATCCAGATCATGGAAATCACCTGCGAGGGCGTGGGCCGCAACGCCAACGAGCTGACCCGCAAGATCAAGGCCGCGCAATATGTGCGCGCCAACCCGGGCCAGGTGTGCCCGGCGGCGTGGGAAGAAGGCGCGGAAACCCTCGCCCCCTCGCTCGATCTGGTCGGCAAGATCTGAGCCTGACACTTCCGGCCGCGCGGGGTTTCCCCCCTCCCCCCTCGGCCCCGCGCCGGCCGCAAGAACCCGGAGGCTGATAGACGCCCTCGGGTCGTAGCCGGAACCGGATGCCCGCGCCCTTCCCCCTTTGCCGGGCAGGGCATCCGGTTCCGCGTCCCCCTTCGAAAGAACCCGTGATCAGCCTCAGCGGCGCTTGGCCGCTCCCGGAGAACTGCCATGCTCGATGCTGCCATGCAGGCCCAGCTCAAGACCTATCTCGGCCATCTGCGCGAGGGCGTGGAGCTGATCGCCTCGCTCGATGACAGCGAGAAGTCGCGCCAGACCCGCGCATTGCTCGAACAGATCGCCTCATTGCACGATCTTGTCAGCGCGCGCTTTGATGGCACCGATGCGCGCAGGCCCAGCTTTATCATCCGCCGCGCGAGCGATGCCAACAAGTGGGTGCGCTTTGCCGGATTGCCGCTGGGACACGAATTCACCTCGCTGGTGCTGGCGCTGCTGTGGGCGGGCGGGCACCCGCCCAAGGTCGATGCCGACCTCATCGAGCAGGTGCGCGCGCTCGAGGGCGATTACCAGTTCGAGATGTTCTTCTCGCTCTCATGCCACAATTGCCCCGATGTGGTGCAGGCGCTGACCCTGATGGCGCTGGAAAACCCGCGCATCACCGCCACGCTGATCGAGGGCGGCACCTTCAAGGAGGAGGTCGAGCGCCGCGATATCATGGCCGTGCCGGCGACCTTCCTGAACGGCGAGCCGTTCTACAACGGCAAGATGGAACTCGCCGAAATTCTGGCAAAGCTCGACAAGAACGCCGACGCCAAGCAGGCCGAAAAGCTCAGCGCCAAGGCGCCCTTCGATGTGCTGGTACTGGGCGGCGGCCCGGCCGGAACGGCGGCGGCGGTCTATACCGCGCGCAAGGGCTTTCGCACCGGCATTGCCGCCGAACGCTTCGGCGGACAGCTGATGGACACGCTCGGCATCGAGAACCTGCCCGGCACGCCCTACACCGAAGGGCCCAAGCTGACCGAGAGCCTCAGGCGCCACGTCGGCGAATATGATATCGACGTGATGGATCTCGCCCGCGCGGTGGAACTGAGGCCCGCAAAGCAGACAGGGGGCGAACACGAGGTGGTGCTGGCCAATGGCGCCAGCCTCAAGGCCCGCGCGCTCGTGCTTGCCCTCGGCGCGCGCTGGCGCAACCTTGGCGTTCCGGGCGAGGCCGAATATCGCAACAAGGGCGTGGCCTATTGCCCGCATTGCGATGGCCCGCTGTTCAAGGGCAAGCGTGTCGCGGTGATCGGCGGCGGCAATTCGGGCGTCGAGGCGGCGATCGACCTTGCCGGCATCGTCGCCCATGTGACGCTGATCGAGTTTGACGTGAAGCTGCGGGCCGACGAAGTGCTCCAGCGCAAGCTGCGCTCGCTGTCCAATGTCGAGATCATCACCAATGGCCAGACCACCGAGATCCTGGGCCAGGACGGCAAGGTTTGCGGTCTGATCGTCAAGAACCGCGCCACGGGTGAGGAACGCCGCATCGCGCTCGAAGGCGTGTTCGTGCAGATCGGCCTCGTGCCCAACACCGAATGGCTGCACGGCGCGGGGCTGGAGCTCAACCGCTTCGGCGAGATCGTCACCGATGCCCATGGCGCCACCAGCATCTCCGGCATCTATGCCGCGGGCGATTGCACCACCGTGCCGCACAAGCAGATCGTGGTGGCGATGGGCGAGGGCGCCAAGGCGGGGCTCGGCGCCTTCGACTACCTGATCCGCACCGAGCCGGCGGGCGCCCCGGTGGCCGAGGCCGCCTGAAACGCGCCGGCCTGCCGCTGCACCCCCGAAGGGCTCCCCACGCGGGAGCCCTTTTTGCATCCGTACTCCCCGCGAGGTTTAATCGCCCTCGTCAATCAATGGCCTCGCATTAATCGATTGGACGCAACATCCTGAAAGCGTCATCCTGTGCCCATAGACAGGCCCCGCGGGGGCGAGTCTGATCCGTTCACAGGCGAGAGGAGCAAAGCATCATGGACGCAAAGACCGGAGACATCAGCGGCTGTCCGTTCCACGGCATCACCCAGACGCGCAGCCTGCTGGGCCGCACCAACCGCGACTGGTGGCCCGAGGCGCTGCAGCTCGACATCCTCAAGGAGCGTGGGCGCAGCGCCAATCCCTATGGCGAGGACTTCGACTACCCGCAAGCCTTCAACGCGCTCGATTACCACGCGCTCAAGGAAGATCTGAAGGCGCTGATGACCGACAGCCAGCCCTGGTGGCCGGCGGATTATGGCCATTATGGCCCCTTCTTCATCCGCATGGCCTGGCACGCGGCGGGCACCTATCGCACCGGTGACGGGCGCGGCGGGGCCAATTCCGGCCAGCAGCGCTTTGCCCCGCTCAATTCCTGGCCGGACAACGGCAATCTCGACAAGGCCCGCCGCCTGCTATGGCCGATCAAGCAGAAATACGGGAAGAACATCAGCTGGGCCGACCTGTTCATCCTTGCCGGCAATGTCGCGATCGAGAGCATGGGCGGGCCGGTGTTCGGCTTTGGCGGCGGCCGTGCCGACGTGTTCGAGCCCGAAAGCGTCTACTGGGGCACCGAGGAGCAGTGGGTGGACGAGGGCGTTGCCACGCGCATCCGCCCCAAGGACGGTGCCGATCTCGAAAACCCGCTTGCCGCGATCCAGATGGGGCTGATTTATGTCAACCCCGAGGGTCCGGGCGGCAACCCGCATGACCCCGAAGGCATGGCCCGCGACATGCGCGAGACCTTTGCCCGGATGGCGATGAACGACGAGGAGACCGTGGCGCTCACCGCCGGTGGCCATGCCTTCGGCAAGGCCCACGGCGCCGCGAAGTCGGAAACCTTTGCCGGGGCACCCGAGAGCGAGGACCTGCACCGCATGGGCTTCGGCTGGCTGGTCGACGAGGAGGAGATCGCCCGCGGCAACATCACCACCTCGGGTATCGAGGGGTCATGGTCGAACACGCCGACGCAGTGGGGCGGCAACTATTTCCGCCTGCTGTTCAAGTATGACTACGAGCTGGTCAAGTCCCCGGCGGGTGCCTGGCAGTGGACCCCGATCAACCCCGATCCCGAGGACCTGGCCCCCGACGCGCGCGATCCCAGCAAGCGCGTGCCGACGATCATGACCACCGCCGACATGGCGCTCAAGTGGGATCCGGAATATCGCAAGATTGCCGAGCGGTTCCGGGATGATCAGGCCGCGCTCGACGATGCCTTCGCGCGTGCCTGGTTCAAGCTGTGCCACCGCGACATGGGGCCCAAGATCCGCTATCTCGGGCCGGAAGTTCCGGCCGAGGATCTGATCTGGCAGGATCCCGTGCCCAAGGGCACCATGCCTTCGGATGAAGAGGTGGCGCGCTTCAAGCAGGCGATCCTGAACTCGGGCCTGACCATTTCCGAGATGGTCAAGGCGGCCTGGGCCTCGGCCTCGACCTACCGCAATTCCGACCACCGCGGCGGTGCCAACGGGGCGCGGGTGCGGCTCGCCCCGCAGAAGGACTGGGCGGCCAACGATCCCGAAGAACTGGCCAAGGTGCTCGGCGTGATCGAGCAGCACCGCGGCGCGCTTTCTATCGCCGATGCGATCGTGCTGGCCGGCTCGGCTGCGGTTGAAAAGGCAGCACGGGATGCGGGCTTCGATGTCACCGTGCCCTTCCTTGGCGGGCGCGGCGATGCCGGTGACGAACACACCGATGCGGCCAGCTTCGCCCCGCTCGAGCCCTTCGCCGATGGCTTCCGCAACTACCTCAAGACCAAGTCGGTGGTGCGCACCGAGGAGCTGCTGATCGACAAGGCCCATCTGCTCGGCCTGTCGATCCCCGAGATGACCGTGCTGGTCGGCGGGATGCGGGTGCTCGGCGCCAATTCGGGCAACCGTCCGCACGGGGTCTTCACCGACCGTGTCGGCGTGCTCACCCCCGATTTCTTCCGCAACCTGCTCGACATGGGCACCAGGTGGACCCCGGTCGAAGGCACGGGCGATGAGGAATATATCGGGGCCGACCGCGCCACCGGCACGCCCAGGTACCGCGCCACCCGCGCCGATCTGGTGTTCGGCTCGAACTCGGTGCTGCGCGCTCAGGCCGAGGTCTATGCCGAGGCGGGCAACGAGGCCAAGTTCGTGTGCGATTTCATCTCGGCCTGGACCAAGGTGATGAACGCCGATCGCTTCGATGTGACCTGGGCCAAGTATCACGCCTGAGGCGCGATCGTCGGCTTGCACGCCATGGGGCCTCCGGCAGCAATGCCGGGGGCCCTTTCGCATCTCGGCAACATTTTTTGTTACTGCAGGACGTTAACAGGCTCTTCACCGCACCTCGGTAATTCCCCCGAGGTCTGTCACGCTATCTCTGCAGGGCCGCAAGCAAGGATGTCGCTGCTCGATCCCGTCTCGGTGCCGCCGCTTGCCGAAGCCTATCCCTGTGCGCCCGCGCGGCTGCGCCATTATCTGGCCGAGGAGCCGCTGCTCAGTCTGCCCGCGCTCGCCGATGCGGCGCGGGTGCTGCCACGATCCGAGGTCGGCGAATGGGGCGAGCCTTGCGAGGTGGCAGGCTTGCCACAAGCCGCGCCGCAAGCGCCGGCAGATCCACTCGCGCTGCTGCAATCGGGGGGAGCGGGACGCCGCGGCGTGGTGCTGCGCGATCTGATGCATCTGCCCGGCTATCGCGCACTGGTGCTGCGGTTGGTACGCGAACTTCAGCCGGTGATCGCGCGCACCACCGGGCCGATGCTGGCGCTGCGCGCGCGCGCCTTCATCTCCTGGAGCAACCTGCGCACCCCGTTCCATTTCAACCCCGCCTATCTGCTGCTGCTGCAGATCCGGGGTGACCGCGTGCTCGCGGCCTATCCCGCCGCCCCGCCCTTTCTCGATCTTGCCCGG
Source organism: Erythrobacter cryptus (assembly GCA_046297575.1). Classification (GTDB taxonomy): domain Bacteria; phylum Pseudomonadota; class Alphaproteobacteria; order Sphingomonadales; family Sphingomonadaceae; genus Erythrobacter; species Erythrobacter cryptus_A. Next base: position 385,208 of record JBKBHR010000001.1, on the reverse strand, counting down.
CGCGAGGCCCATCTGCGCGAAGGCACCAAGCGGCTCGAGTGGCATCCGGAGCTGGCCGCGATGGGCCACCAGCACGTGCTCGCCCCCGGCGATGGCCTGTGCCTGCCCCATGCCGCGCCGCACTGGGTGCACAGCGGCGAGGGCCTGTCGATTGCGCTGGCGCTGAGCTGGCAGTGTCGGCGCACCCGGGCCGAGGCCGATGCGCTGGCGCTCAATCCGCTGCTGCGCAAGGTCGGCCTGCCCCCCTATGACCCGGCGGCACGGCGCACCGCACCCTGGCTGCGCGCCGCCGCAAGCCGCGCCGGCCAGCGCCTCGGCCTCGTCTGACCCGCCCCGGGCCGATTTCGCACGCAAACGCTTGACGGGCACCCCATTTCATATAAATATGATATCATATTTATATCGGCATGGAGATTCGTCATGGCCCAGTCAGATGCCCCCGCGCTCAACCGCAGCCGCGAGGTGCCCGCCAAGACCCAGAGCGGCTATGTGATGTTGCTGGTCAGCCTGGTGCTGATCGGCCTTGCCGCCTGGCTCTTCTTCGGCGCTGTCGCGCCCGAGGAGGCAGACGGGCTGATGCTCATCCTCGCGCTCATCACCGGCCTTGTGGGCATCCTCATCCTCACCGGCTTTTACATGATCAATCCCAACGAGGCCGCGGCGATCCAGCTTTTCGGCGAATACAAGGGGACTGATCGCAAGGAAGGCCTGCGCTGGGTGCTGCCCTGGCTCACCCGCAAGAAGATCGCGGTGCGCGCCAACAACATCATCTCGGAGAAGATCAAGGTCAACGACGCACGCGGCAACCCGATCGAAATGGCCGCGCAGGTGGTCTGGCGCGTGACCGATACCGCCCAAGCGCTGTTCGATGTCGATGATTACCGCGAATTCGTCACGGCCCAGATCGAGGCGGCGGTGCGCAAGATCGCCTCGCGCTATCCCTATGATGATATCGAGCACGCCGAGGTGACCTTGCGCGGGCACCATGAGGAGGTGAGCGCCGAGCTGCGCGTGGCGCTGATCGAGCGACTGAGCGTCGCGGGCATCACGGTGGATGAATGCGGGCTTACCCATCTTGCCTATGCCCCCGAGATCGCCGGCGCGATGCTGCGCCGCCAGCAGGCCGAGGCGGTGATCGCCGCCCGCGCCAAGCTGGTCGAGGGGGCGGTCTCGATGGTCGAGATGGCGCTCAACCAGCTCAGTGCCAAGAACGTGGTCGAACTGGATGATGAACGCCGCGCCGCGATGGTCTCGAACCTGATGGTGGTGCTGTGCGGCGAGCAGGAGGCCGCCCCGGTGGTCAACGCAGGCTCGCTTTACTGAGGAGAAGGGCCGCCCCGGGGGGTGTGGGCGGCAGGCACGATCATGCCGCAGAAGAAAGCCTTTCCCCTGCGCCTCGATCCGGCGCTTCATGAGGCGGTGCAGCGGCTCGCCGATGCCGAGCTGCGCAGCGTCAATGCCCAGATCGAGGTGCTGCTGCGCGAGGCGCTGGCGCGGCGGGGGGTAAAGGTGGCGCGCAGCGTGGCGCCGCGGCGCGGGCGCCCGCCGAGCGCTGCGAGCGAGGGAAGCAATGATGCGTGAGGCAGACAAGCCCTTCGTGCTCTACCGGCGCGGGCCGTGGAACTTCAACATCGTGCCGCGCGGGCGCCGCGGCTGGATGCTGACCGGCCTGTGGGTCGCGGGCTTGCTGATCCCGGCGGCGGCGTTTGAGCACTATGCCGGGATGCACGCGGGCAGGAGCGAGTTCTTCGTCGGCCTCGCGCTGTTACTCGCCGCAACACTGGTCTGGGCAATCGCCATGACAAGGTGGATGATGGCCCGTGCCGAAGTGATCGACCTGCGCACGATCAACGCGCCCGGGCGCGAAAAGAACCGGCGCGGCGGGCGCGGCCGCGGCCAGGGCCGGGGTTGAGGAACGCGCCCGCAGCGGCGCCGTTTACCCGTGATGATCCGGCCCTTCCTGCCCGCGCTGCTGCTTGGCCTCTTGCCCGCCCCGGCACTCGCTGCGGGACAGGCGACCGCGATCACCCCGCCGAGCGCGCCACAAGCACCTCTGCCCAACACCTTGGTGCTCGAAGGCGACAACATCATCACCCTCATGGTCAATGACACGGCGCTGCGCTTCGAGGTCAGCGCCGAGGCCTTCGGCGCGCCGGTGGTCAATCCCGAGGTGGCCGCCGCCGGCAATTGGCTGCCCGAGGCCCGGCGCGGCTGGCGCTTCGGCCCGGTCGCTCTCGAGGGGCAAGGCGCGGTGCAGGCGGTCGATTTCGGGGCCGGGCCGGTGCCGCTGCTCATCACCTGGAGCGCGCGGCAGGCCTCGGCCCGGGCCGATGGCGTGATCGGGGTGCATCACCTGCCCTATGCCCGCGTCACCTTCCGCCTCGGCCCGAGCGAGGAGGACGCGCAGACCTACCGTTTCGCTCTGGTGCGCGCGGGCGGCGCCCGCAACACCCGGATCGGCACCGAAGTGCGGCTCGGCAAGGAGCGCCTGCTGGCGATCTTCGTCCCCGAACGCGCCCATACCCTGGTGACCGCGCCCACCGCCAATTTCCTCGCCACCCATCTCGATGGCGGGTTCGAGCCGGGCGCGCCGGGCGAGGTGGCGATGCCATTCGGCATCACGCGCCTCTTGCGGATGATGCGCACCGCCCGCCCGCTCGAGATCGGCCCCTTCGCCATCACCCGCTTTGCCGTGCGCATCGCCGATTACGGCACGGCGCGCCGGGTGGGCGAACTTGCGGCGGACGATCCGCGGCTCGATCCCTCCCAGATCCTCGTCAGCCGCCGCAAGGGCCGGGGCCGGCCCGATCTGCTCACCCGCATCGGGCGCGATCAGCTGGGGGCCTGCGCGGCGATCACCTATGATTTCGCGCTGGCAGAAATCCGCCTGAGCTGCGCCGATGGCGCCGCCTAGCCCCGCGCAACGGCAAAGCGCCGCGCGAGTGGTCGGCCCGGCAGATCGCCAAGGACGCGGCAGCGGCAATCGGCGGCGACCAGCTCGCGATAGAGCCGGGTGATCACCGCGGCATACCAGTGAAACAGGCTGTCGGGCGGGATCACCGGATCATCGGCGGCGGTGCGGTCAATGGTGAAGGCCCATGCGCCCTGGGCAAAGAAGCGCCCCGCGCCGGCAAAGGTCCAGGCGTGGCGATCGATCGCGCGCATCAGCAGCGGCGCGGCCAGCAGCGGCGGCAGGCGGCGCAGCAACCACACCACAGCACGCGGGATGCGCCGGGCGATGAGGTAATCGGCAGTGCGCCGCCCTGCTTCCTCGGCGATCTCGTAGGCCCCCGCCGGATCGTGCAGCGCCAGCCAGCGGTGCAGCCGCAGCGCCTCGAATTCGGGGATCATCGCCTGGCCGGTGGGCAGCACCGCGAGCTGCGCATCCTCGAGGATCGCCCGGGTCTCCGCAGCGCCCAGCCGTTCCTCCATCACCGCCACGGCATGAAGCACCGCATGCGGCCCGATCAGCGCCGGGGTGCGGCGCTGGGCGCGGCGGCGGGCTTCAGCCGCCATCAACCCCAGCCCCTGCGCGCGCGGCGCTGCGTTCCCTCGCCCGGGCCTTCATCTGCGCGCGCAGCGCAGCGCGGCGGGCCTTGGCCTGGGCCGCACGGTCGGCGCTGGTCTGCCAGTCCCCGGCCGCGGGCAGCGCGGCCATGCGGTTTTGATCGAAATGCCAGTCGAGCGCCTTCTTCGTCTGCGGGCCCCAATAGCCCGCCTTGCCCAGATCATAAAAGCTGCGGCGGAACCCGGCGCGCAGGAAGGCCCACAGGCAGCCGAGGAGATAGCGCCGGCGAAAGCCGCTGCCGCGCCAGGGATAGTGAAACAGCGCCTTGCGCATGTAGAAACGGCGGTAGTTCTTCATCACCCCATCGAGCAGCTCGCCCCGCTCCATCGCCGCTGGCTTCATGATCGGCGTAACGAAGTTGTATTTGGAAAAATCATGAACCTCAACCTGGTCCTTCAGCTCCTCGAACAGCGGGGTATAGGGCCAGGGGGTGTACATCGCCCAATTGGCCAGATCGGGCTGCCAGTCCCAGGCCATGCGATAGGTTTCCTCGAGCGTTTCGGGGGTTTCATTGTCGAGCCCGACGATGAACTGGGCCTCGACGAAGATATCGGCCTCGCGCAGCAGGCGGATCGCCTGCTTGTTCTCCTCGACCTTGGTTTCCTTGTGGAAGCGGTCGAGCTTCATCTGCGCTGCGGCCTCGGTGCCGAGGCTGACATGGACGAGGCCCGCGCGCCGGTAGAAGGCCAGCAGTTCGCGATCCCGATAGATGTCGGTGACGCGGGTGTTGATCCCCCATTTCACCTTGTCGGGCAGGCCGCGATCGATCAGTTCCTGGCAGAAGCGGATGAAGGCCTTGCGGTTGATGGTCGGCTCCTCGTCGGCAAGGATGAAGAAGCCAACGCCATGCCGCTCGTGCAGATCTTCGATCTCGTCCACGACGGCCTTGGGATCGCGCAGGCGATAGTCGCGCCAGAACTTCCATTGCGAGCAGAACGAACAGGTGAAGGGGCAGCCGCGCGCCAGATTGGGAATGGCGACCCGGGTGCCGAGCGGGATATAGGTGTATTGCTTCCAGTCGAGCACGTCCCAATCGGGACTGATTTGGCTCATGTCCTTGATCGTCGGGGCGGCTTCGGTGGCAACCACCGCCTCGCCCTCGCGAAAGGCAAGCCCCTTGATCGAGCGCGCCGCGGCGGGCCAGCGGCCCTCGGCAATCGCGCGGAACAGTTCCACCGCGATGGCCTCGCCCTCGCCGCGCACGATCACCTCGACCTGCGGCGCCTCGGCCAGCACCTGGGCATACATGAAGGTGGCATGGATGCCGCCGAGCACCCGCACCGCCTTGGGCACCGCCTGTGCGGCGATGGCGAGCACCCGCTCGGCCGCATAGATCGATGGCGTGATCGCGGTGGTGCCGACCACGTCGGGCTGGAGCGCGACCATGCGCTGGCGCAAGTCGTCGTCCGAGAGGTTCTCGGTCATGGCATCGATGAAGGTGATGTCGGTAAAGCCGGCGCGCTTCAATGGCCCGGAGAGGTAGGCGACCCATGCCGGAGGCCAGGTGCCGGCGATCTCGGCCCCGCCCGAGCGGTAATTGGGATGAACAAACAGGATGCGCATGGGCTTTGCTCCCCCTCTTGGATGGCCCAAGGTGAGGGAGATGGGGCGGCGGGGCCTTGCGCTGGATCAAAACGGCTCCCCCTTCCGTGAGAGGGGGTCTGGGGGGTGGGTATTCACCCCGTCAGCGAGTGCGGAGCCTCCACCCCCCACCCCGAGGAGAGGGGAGAAGAAGCGGTCAGCCCTTCGCGTGCTCGGCCCGGGCGATGGCGTGGAGCCAATCGGCGTGGCGCGGGGCCTTCCTGGTCTGGCTCCATTCCTCCAGCATCAGCGGGGCGACGCGGGCGAGTTCCTCGTATTGCTCTGCCGTGCCGATGTCAGCGGCAAGTTCCACCCGGTGGCCATTTGGATCGAAGAAATAGATCGATTTGAAGATGCCGTGATGCGTCGGCCCCAGCACCTCCACCCCTTGCGCCTCGATATGCGCCTTGGCGGCAAGCAGCGCCTCTTCCGACGGCACCTTGAAGGCGAGGTGCTGCACCCAGGCCGGGGTGTTGGGATCCTTGCCCATCTCGGGCTGGTTCGGCAGCTCGAAGAAGGCAAGGATATTGCCACCCCCCGCATCGAGGAAGACGTGCATGTAAGGATCATATTCGCCGGTGGAAGGCACGTGATCCTCGGCAAAGGCGGTGGTGTAGGCCATGCCGAGCACCCGGCCATACCATTCCACCGTCTCTTTCGCGTCCTTGCAGCGATAGGCGGCGTGGTGGATGCCGGCGAGCTTCACCGGATGCGCGCTCATTGGGCCGGCTCCTCGACCTTGAGCACCCCGCGGATGATCTGATCGCGCTCCATGCTTTCAAACAGGGCCTTGAAATTGCCCTCGCCAAAGCCCTCGTCACCCTTGCGCTGGATGAACTCGAAGAACACCGGGCCAATCTGCGCCTGGGCGAAGATCTGCAGGAGCAGGCGCGGCTGGCCGCCCTCGGTGGTGCCATCGAGCAAAATCCCGCGGGCCTTGAGCGCCGCGACATCCTCGCCGTGGCCGGGAAGGCGTTCATCGAGCATGTCGTAATAGGTCGCGGGCGGCGGCGTCATGAAGGGCACGCCAAGCGCCTTGAGCCGATCCCAGCAGGCGACCAGATCATCGCAGATCAGCGCGATGTGCTGGATGCCCTCGCCGTTGAAGGCGCGCAGGAACTCCTCGATCTGGCCCTTGCCGCCCTCGCCTTCCTCGTTGAGCGGGATGCGGATCTTGCCATCGGGCGCGGTCAGGGCCTTGCTGGTCAGGCCGGTATATTCGCCCTTGATGTCGAAATAGCGGATCTCGCGGAAGTTGAAGAGGGTCTCGTAATAATCGGCCCAATACTTCATCCGCCCGCCATAGACATTGTGGGTGAGGTGATCGATGGTGTGCAAGCCCGCCCCCGCGGGGCGCCGCTCCACCCCGGGCAGATATTCAAAATCAATGTCGTAGATGGTCAGGCCATTGCCCTTCTCGGCCCCCTCGTAGCGATCGACAAGGTAAAGGATCGCCCCGCCGATCCCTCGGATCGCCGGGATGCGCAGCTCCATCGGGCCAGGATCATTGGCGACCGGCTCGGCGCCGCGTTCAACGAGGTGGGCATAGGCGCGGGCCGCATCACGCACCCTAAAGGCCATGCCGCAGGCCGAAGGCCCGTGCTCGCGGGCGAAATACCAGGCCGCACTCCTTGGCTCGTAATTGGCGATGAAATTGATGCCGCCCTGCCGCCAGAGCTGCACGTCCTTGGAACGGTGCTGCGCCACCAGGGCAAAGCCCATGGCCTCAAACACCGGCTCGAGCACGCCCTTTTGTGGCGCGCAGAACTCGACGAACTCGAAGCCATCGAGCCCCGCGGGGTTGTCGAACAGGTCATTGGCGTGGCGATCAATGGCTTGGGCGGTCATCGGCGATCTCTTCGCACCCTTCGCAAGGGCATGATAGTTTCAATTGAAACCATATAGGCCAAGGCGCCGAGTCGTGCAAGCGCGCCAAGCAAGTCGGCGGGCGATTGCCAAAGCGCGCGCCGCGCGGCACTCTGGCCAAGCGAAAGGAGAGCAGCGATGGCCGAGGGCACGGGACTCAAAACCAAGGGCATCAACCACGTCGCGCTGGTGTGCCGCGACATGGCCGAGACGGTGCGCTTCTACACCGAGATCCTCAACATGCCGCTGTTCAAGACGGTTCAGCTTCCCGATGGCGGGCAGCATTTCTTCTTCGATTGCGGCGGAGGCAATGCGGTGGCGTTCTTCTGGTGGAAGGATGCCCCGCCGGCCGCTCCGGGGATCGCCTCGGTCAAGAAGTTCCCGTTCGAGGCCAAGACCGCGGTCGGCTCGATGAACCACCTCGCCTTCCACATGGAGGAGGCCGAGCTGGAAGCAGCGCTCGCGCGGCTCGAGGCGGCGGGCGTGCCCCACACCCACATGGTGTTCAACCATGATGACAGCCCTTCGGGCTATGCCCGCGAGATGCACGAAGGGGTGTTCATCCGCTCGGTCTATTTCTCCGATCCCAACGGCATCCTGCTCGAATTTGCCGCGACGACCCGCAGCTTCACCCCCGATGACGTGCGCCACGCCCCGGCAAGCCTGGTGGAGCCGGCCTGATGCCGCGCCTGCGCCAGGTGCCGCGCGCCGAGGCCGATGCCGAGGTGGCGCTGCCGCTCTATAACCTCTTGTTCGGCGCGCGCGATCCGGTGGCCGAGCCCGGCACCGCCACCGGCACGCCCGGCGATTGGTGGACGGTTTTTGCCATCTCCCCCGATACGCTGCGCCACGCCGCGCAGGGCTTTTCCTACTACCGCTCGCCGAAGCGCAAGCTCGATCCGGTCCTGCGCGAGCTGGGCCAGACCTGGGCGGGCTGGGCCACCGGCAGCCAGTTCGTCTTTTCCCAGCATTGCAAATCGCTGCGCGGGCTGGGCGTGAGCGAGGAGAAGATCGCTGCACTGCCCACCTGGCAGACCGCAAGCGTCTTCGACGCGAAGGAGCGCCTCGTCCTTGCCTATGCCGATCGGCTGGTGTGCCACCAGGGCCGCGTGCCCGATGCGCTCTTTGCCGAGCTCAAGGTGGCCTTCAGCGACGAGGAGATCCTCGAGCTCACCTACATCACCTGCCTTTACCTGATGCACGCGGTGATGAGCCGGGCGCTGCGCACCGAGTTTGACGACCGCGACGATCCGATCGTCGAGGTGCCCGCGCCCGAAGGCTTCGACGCGCTCGATTTTCTCGGCGGCAAGCGGCGCGAATAGCCCCTTCCCAAAAGGGAGAGAGTTTGGGACGGGTGTTCGACGGCCCAGGGGAACGCCCACCTGCCCCTCGCCGCGGTGGGGGGTATCAGGCGACCCGCCCCACCGTCCGCCCGCGATCGTCCTGTGTCAAGGTCAAGCGCATGTCGAAAGGCTCGCCGCTTTCGAAGGCTGCGGCGGTCGCCGGATCGCCAAGATCGGCATTGCCCACCACCCGCTTGCCACCTTCCGTGCGGCCGATGAAGATCGCCACTGGGCCCTTGGGCCCATGGTTGATCGTGTAAGTCTCAACCACCGCGCCCTGCACCGGCGCCTCGGCGAGCGGCACCTTGTCAGTCGATTTGGGCAGGCGGACGAAGCGATCATTGTCGCGCCAGTCGGCGGGCTGGCACGAATAGATGCCGGTGGCATATTTGCTCATCCACCCGCCATTGGCCCCCACCAGCGCAAAGGCGCCCCGATCCGCGCGCACGCGGCGCACCGCCTCGGCGATGGCATGGGCCGAATAATTGTTCCCCGCCCCGCCGAAGAAGGGCAGGCCCCCGGTGAGCGTCAGTCCGCGCGGATCGTCATAGGCAAGGCCGAAATGGTCGCACTGGTTGAAGACCGGAATGGCAAAGCAGGAATAGAAATCGAGATAGGCCATATCGTCCATCGCCTTGCCCGCCCGCGCCAGCGCCGCCTCAACGCTGGCAATGCTGGCCGGCGCAGCGGCAAGATCGGGCCGCTGGGCCAGCTTGACCTCGGTGGCGGCTGACACCGCGTGGATATGAACCCACCTGTCCTCGGGCACGCCGAGAGCGCGGGCGAGGCCCGCGCTCGCCAGGATGATCGCCGCGGCCTGATTGACCTGATCGCGCGCCACCGTCATGCGCGGATAGGGCTCGGCAACGATGCGGTTGCGCTCCGTCACCTTGGCCAGCTCCTCGGCGCTGCGCACCACCGGCGCTGCGGCGTGGGGGTTGGCCGCCGCCACGCGGGTGAAGGGGGCAAGGAGCCTGCCGATTTCGAGTCGGTAGGCCTCAAGGCCGAGCCCCAGCCGGTGCCGCCGGGCGTTTTCGGCGAGGGCATAGAGCGGGATCGCGCCGCTTGCCCCGTGGGCGAACAGCGCCGGCTCCATCAGCTCCTCGACCCCATAGCCCTGGTCTTCAAAGCTGCCGCCGATGGCCTCGGACCAATCGGGCTTCTCACCCTTTGCGGTGAGTGCCAGCACGGTCGAGATCGCCTCGGCCCCGACGATCGCCGCACAGGCGATGTCTCCAGCGGCAATCGCCTGAGCAAACTCTCCCACCATTTGCTGGTTGGTTTGCCCGCCGGTAGTGGAAAGGATCAGCCGCGAAGGGCGCGCGCCCACGCGCCGGGCCAGCGCGCCGGGGACATTGTCGGGGGCGCCAAAGGGCGGCTCGCGTCCGGGCCGGCTCATCTCGAAGGCACGGATCGCCGCGAGCGTGTCGATCGCGCCCGCAAGATCGCCCCGCGCCGCGCTGTCGGCTATCGCCGCGGCGAGCGCCCGCCCGCCCAGATCCATGTAGGAGAGCGCTTGGTAGCCCGGCTCTCCCACCCGCTCGGAATATTGCCCCGCCCCGATGATCACCGGGGTGTTATCGGGCACCGCGTCAGTCGACGAAGTCATCGACGCGCTCGACGATGATCGCCGGGGCCATGCCGCCCGCCGCGCACATCGTGACGAGGCCATAACGGCCGCCGCGACGCTCAAGCTCGTCAACGATGGTGCCGATCAGGATCGAGCCCGTCGCCCCGATCGGGTGGCCGAGCGCAATCGAGCCGCCGTTGACATTGACCTTGTCCCAGCTGAGCCCGAGGTCGCGCACGAACTTGGCCGCCACCACGGCAAAGGCCTCATTGATCTCGAACAAGTCGATGTCATCGAGGGTGAGGCCCGCCTTGGCGAGCACCTTCTTCGCCGCCGGGACGGGCGCGTTGAGCATCAGCGTCGGGCAATCGCCCATATTGGCCGTGGCGACGATCCGCGCGCGCGGCTTCAATCCATGCTTCTGGGCATAGGCCTTGCTGGTCAGCAGCACCGCCGCGGCGCCATCGACCACGCCGCTCGAATTGCCGGCATGGTGGAAGTGCTTGATTTCGAGATCGGGATATTTCTGGTTGATGAGCTTGCGGAAGGTGGTGCCGTGCTCGTCAAGCGGCACGTCGGCGATCTTGGGGAAGGCCGGTTCGAGCTTGGCAAGGTCTTCCATGGTGGTTTGCGGGCGCGGATATTCCTCGCGGTCGAGGATCACGTTGCCCGCATCATCCACCACCGGCACCACCGATTTGGCAAAGCGCCCCTCGGCGATCGCCTCGGCCGCGCGCTGCTGCGAACGGTAGCCAACCTCGTCCAGCTCCTCGCGGGTGAAGCCCTCCATGCTGGCAATCGCATCGCCGCACACGCCCTGATGCGATTGCGGGTGCACCTTGCGCAGCCGCTCGTTGTAGCTGCCCATCATCGGCGGACGGATCCCGGCGCGCATCTTCTCCTGCGCCATCGCCGCGGTGAGGCTCATCATCTCGGTGCCGCCGGCGACCAGGCAATCTTCCATCCCGCTCATCACCTGCGCCGCTGCGAGGGCAACGCTGGTGATCCCGCCGCCGCAGAAGCGATCGAGCGTAGTGCCCGAGGAGGTGATGTCATAGCCGGCATCGAGCGCGGCCATGCGGCCCATGTCACCCGCCTGAAGCCCGTCCTGGGTGCTGACCGACCAGATCACGTCGTCAACCGTGCTGGTGTCGAGGTGATTGCGCTCCTTGATCGCCTTGAGCACCGTGGCGGCAAGATGCTGCGGGTGGCAGCCGGCCAGCGCCCCCTTGCCCTGCTTGCCGATCCCGCGCGGGGTGCGAACGGCATCGATGATGTAAGCCTCGGCCATCTGATCCTCTCCTCAATCAGCGAAATTGCGGTTGACGCGTCCGTAAACCGACTGCACGAGAGGCACAAGAATTGCGTTTCAAATCGCAATCACATTTTCGATAGGCCGCTAGAGAGGAACCTGAGCCGTGAGCGAGACCACCGCCCCCGAAGTGCTGACCGAGGCCCAAGACGGCATCCTGATCGTCACCATCAACCGTCCCGAAGCCAAGAACGCCATGACCAAGGCCGCCGCCGAGGGCATCGCCGCGGCGATGGACCGGCTCGATGCCGAGGATGACTTGAGGGTCGGCATTCTCACCGGGGCGGGGGGCACCTTCTGCTCGGGGATGGACCTCAAGGGCTTCCTGCGCGGCGAATCGCCCACCGTCGCTGGGCGCGGCTTTGGTGGAGTGGTGCAGGCCCCGCCCAAGAAGCCGCTGATCGCCGCGGTCGAGGGCTATGCGCTGGCCGGCGGCCTTGAGCTGATGATCGCCTGCGACCTTGTGGTGGCGCACCAGGATGCCAAGTTCGGCATCCCCGAAGTCAAGCGCGGCCTCGTTGCCGCGGCGGGCGGGGTGATGCTGCTGCCCGACCAGATCCCGCAACGCATCGCCATGGAACTGGCACTGACCGGCGATTTCATCGATGCCCAGCGCGCCTATCAGATCGGCCTCATCAACCAAGTGACCGATGGCCCCGCGCTCGCGGCGGCCAAGGCGCTCGCCCAGCGCATCGCTGCCAATGGGCCGCTGGCGGTGCGGGTGTCGAAGCAGGTGATGAAGGAATCGCGCGGCTGGCCGATGGAGGAGCGCTACGAGCGCCAGGGCAAGCTGATCGCCCCGGTGTTCACCAGTCACGACGCGCGCGAGGGCGCCGCCGCCTTCGCCGAGAAGCGCAAGCCCAACTGGACCGGCAAGTAAGCCAGCGGATCACCCCCAGGAGCGACGAGGAGAGAGAGGAACCACCATGCCCGTCATCGACGTGCCCCCACCCGCCTTCATGCAGGACGAGGAAATCGCCATCTTTGCCGATGCGGTCGGCAAGTTCTTTCAGCAGCACGCCCCGGAAAAGCGCGTCCACAAGTGGCGCGAGGATGGCCAGGTGGAGCGCGAATTCTGGCGTGAAGCCGGCGCAGCCGGGCTGCTCGGCGTATCGGTGCCGAGCGAATATGGCGGGCATGGCGGGGATTTTCGCCATGACATGGTGGTGATCGACCAGCAGGCCAAGCACGGCGTGGATGGCTTTGCCGCGAGCCTGCACAACACCATCATCCTGCCCTATCTGGTGCGCCACGGCACCGAGGAGCAGAAGAAGAAATATCTCCCCCGGCTTGTCACCGGCGATCTCGTCAGCGCCATCGCGATGAGCGAGCCGGATGCCGGATCAGACCTCCAGAACATCAAGACCACGGCCCTCAAGGACGGCAACGGCTACCGCCTCAACGGCTCCAAGACCTGGATCTCGAACGGGCAGCTGGCCGATTTCATCATCGTCGTGGCCAAGACCGACCCGAGCGAAGGGGCCAAGGGCATCTCGCTGCTGCTGCTCGAGACGGAAGGGGCCGAAGGCTTCAAGCGCGGGCGCAAGCTCGACAAGATCGGATTGGACGCCCAGGACACCTCCGAGCTGTTCTTCGACAATGTCTTCGTGCCGGCCGACAACCTCCTCGGCGGGATCGAGGGGCGCGGCTTTTATCAGCTGATGGGCGAGCTGCCGCAGGAGCGTCTGGTGATCGCCATGGGGGCGATGATCGGGATCGAGAAGGCGCTCGACGTGACGGTCGAATACGTCAAGAACCGCAAGGCCTTCGGCAAGACCATCTGGGATTTCCAGAACACCCAGTTCACCCTGGCCGATCTCAAGGCCCGCGGCACCGCGGCGCGGGTGTTCGTCAACGACTGCATCGCCAAGCTGCTCGAGGGCAAGCTCGATGTCGCCACCGCCAGCATGGCGAAATATTGGGTGACCGAGCTGCAATCGGAAGTGGTGGACAAGTGCCTGCAGTTCCACGGTGGGGCCGGCTATATCAATGATTACCCCATTGCGCGGATGTATCGCGATACCCGCATCGCCCGCATCTATGGCGGTTCGAACGAAATCATGAAGATGCTGATTGCGCGTTCGATGTAGCGGGCCCGCCTCCGCGGCCCCGTCGTCGGCGCTGTTCCGGGGCTGCGCCCCGGGCGCCTGCGGCGCGCGACGTGCGCGCGCGGCCCCGGAGGGCCGATCAAGCGCGAGGATCGAGATTGGAGGGCGGCTCGGGCAATCGCGCCGCCTTTTCCGTGTCACACGTCCGTGCCGCTGGCGCGGATTGCCACGGCCGCGCCGCACCGCGATGCGCAAGCGAAAAGGGCGGCCCGCCGATCGCGGGCCGCCCCCCTCTCCCACATGGGCTGGCGGCGCAAGCCGTGCTTGGCCGTCAGAACTTGGCGCGCAGCGTCACCCCGTATTGGCGCGGGGGCAGGGTGAAGGCCGAGCGCGAGTTGTTGATGCCCGAACCGCGCAGGGTGGTGTTGAAGGTCACCCCGCGCACCACCTCGTCGGTGAGGTTGTTGACCCAGCCTTCGATCGCATAGCGACCATCGGCAAAGCGCAGCCCGGCGCGCAGGTTGACGAAGGCCTTGCCGTCCTGGATGTCCGCAACGATCTTGGGCGCGGCGGCCACCGCGGCCTGCACCTGCGCCTGGGTGGCGCCGGGCGGAACCGTGGGCGGCACGATCGCCTGGGTCGAGGTGCGCTGATCGCCTTCCATGCGCACCTGGCCCGAGAGGAACAGCTCGACCGAATCGGACAGCGGCCTTTCCCACATCGCCCCGGCCAGCGCGATGATCTGCGGGGCGTTGGTCAGGTCGTTTCCGCACAGCGAATTGACCGTCACGGAGGTCAGCGTGCCCGCGCAATCCTTGGGATAGCTCGCCTCGAGGATGGTCGCGCCCAGATTGATCGTCAGCCCGGTGGCTGGGCGCAACAGGCTTTCGATTTCCACCCCGCGGGTTTCGGCCTTGGGGACGTTGAAGGTCTGGAACGCGGTGCCGGTGAACTCGAGCACCTGGAAATTGGTGAACTCCTCGTAGAACCCGGCAATGTTGAGCGTGAGCGCACCGTCGCTGGTGCGCGCCTTCACACCCACCTCATAGGCATCGACCTCTTCCGAAAGGAAGCGCGGATCCGCGCCACCATTGGCCGCGGTGGTATCGAGGTTGATCCCCCCCGCCTTGTAGCCGTGGGTGAAGCTGGCATAGGCATTGACCGCCGGGCTGAATTCGTAGCCCAGCTTGACCGTATAAATCAGTTCCTCATCATCGAAGCTGGTCTGGAAGCTGCGCGGCAACAGCGCGCGGAAGATCGGGTTCGGTCCGGTCGCCTGCGGCAGATCGACCGGGGCCGAAAAGCCGAAACAGCCGAGCTGGACAAAGGCTCCCTGCAACGCAGCAGGCACGATCCCGCCCTGCACCGCGCCGACGATCGCCGGGCAGATCTGGTTGTTCACCGCCGTCTGGGTGAAGCTGCCCGACTTGTCCTCCCACGAATAGCGCGCGCCGAGCGTCAGTTCGAGACCATCGACGACCTCGAGCGTGTTGTGGGTGAAGATCGCGTAGCTCTTGGCATCCTGCTGGAAGCGGTTGGTGTTGGTGCTGCCAGCAGGATCGCGCCCGGTGAACACCGTGAGCGGATTGGGACCGAGCGCGCCATTGGTGGGCACGAACAGCAACGCGCCCACATTCTCGCCAAAGTCCTGCCCGATGGCGAAGCTGACCGACTGGTCGATCGTCTCGTCGGAGTAGAACCCGCCGATCATGTAATTGAGCCTGCCCCCCATCGCCTCGCCCTGCAGGCGCAATTCGGCAGTCCAGGTCTCAAGATCGAGATTGAGCCCGGTCACGTTGAAGATATCGAGCCCGGTGAAATCGGAATCGTAGGCCTCGAAGCTCTCATACTTGCGCCACGAGCCGATGAAGATGAGATCGGCATTCTCGCCCACCGGCACCTCGACTTCGCCGGTGATGCCGTAGTTGTCGATATCGGCGCGCGGGGCGAAGTTGGCCGAGACGATGCGGTTGTCCATCGCCCGCTCGAAGGTCGCCTGATCGCGCGGCGTGGTGGCCACCACCGGCTGGCCATTGCCGCCGTTGAGCCCAAGCCCGACCGCAGCATAGGCCCCGCCGGTCACCAGCGGCGACTGATAGAGTTCGATCGCGCCGCAGCAGCTCGACTTGCTCTTGGAATAGTCGGCGATGATGCGCCCGCGCAGCCCGCTGTCGGTATCCCAGCCGATCTGGCCGCGCACCAGCCACTGATCGACATCATTGGTCTCGCCAACCTTCACCCCGTTGCGGTTGACCACGTCGAGAAAGCCGTCGCGCTCGCGCCAGGCCCCGGTCAGGCGCAGCGCCAGCGTGTCCTTGACCAGCGGCACGTTGATCGCGCCCTGCAGGCTCTTTTCATCGAAATTGCCGTATTCGGCATTCACGAAGCCGCCGAACTCGGTGACATCGGGGCGCACATTGGTGATGTTGAGCGCGCCCGCCGATGTGTTGCGGCCGAACAGCGTGCCCTGCGGGCCGCGCAGCACCTCGACCCGCTCGACATCGACGAATTCGGCCAGCGCCACGCCAGGGCGCGACTGGTAGGCGCCATCGACGAAAATGCCGACCGCGCTTTCAAAGCCGATATTGTTGGAGGTCGTCCCCACGCCGCGCACGCGCAGCACCACCGAACCCGAGGCAAGCTGCGCCTGGCTGGCGGTGAAGGAGGGGGCAAGCGTTGCCACCTGGCGGATATCGACCACGCGCTGCGCCTCGAGCTGCTGCGGCGCGATCGCGGTGACCGCCAGCGGGATGTCCTGCACGTCCTGGGCGCGGCGGGTGGCGGTGACGATGATCACGTTGTCATCGCGCATGGTGGGCGCCTCTTCGGCCTGCTCCTGCGCGAAAGCCGGCGTGGTAAGCGCGCTGCAGGCCATAAGTCCGCAGACAAGCGTGGAAAACTTGCGCGTCATGGGGTCTCCCTCTCTCCAGTCACCAGCCGGTCTTGGTGCCGGTCTTGGTGTCGGCTGACAAAACTATCAGGCCCGGCCAGCCTGCCAAGAGTCGCAGTCAAAGTTCTGGGCCGAGTAGCAAAAATGCAACAGCCAGCGCCGCTGCGAAGCAAAGGTGCTACGCCGCACGCCTCGCCGAAAGATTGTTGCCATTGGTCGAGAGAGGCTAGAAGCCGTAGCGTAAACCGAGCCACATGGTGCGCGGCACCCCGAGATCGATCGAGCCGCCCTGGTTGCGGGTGATGATTGTCTCATCGAAAAGATTTTCACCGCGCAGCACCAAACTGAGGCGCTGCCACAGCGGCATGGTGACAAAGGCATCGATGGTGGTTGCCGGCGTCAGCGAATCGCTTTGCAGGTCGTCCTCGAACTGGGCCGAGACGTGGCGCAAGGTTCCCGCCACGCGCCAGCCCGGGGCGGGCTGCCAGGCGAGCGTGAGGCTGGCGGAGAACTCCGGGGTCTGCGCCGGGCGCTTGCCATCAAGCGCGGTACCGGGAGCGCGCACTTCGGCATCAGTCCAGGCGAGCGATCCATCGATGCTCACCTCACCAAGACGCGCGGCAAGGCTCGCCTCGATCCCACGCGCGCTGATCGCCGGCAGGTTCTGGCGCCGGCGGCGGTTGGGGCCGATGGTGACATTGGCAATGGCGTTTTCGACCTCGTTGTCGAAGGCCGTCACCGACAGCACCAGGGCATTGACCGGCTGCCAATCGAACCCCAGCTCGAAGCCCTCGAGCCGCTCGTTCTCGAGCGCGGGATTGGCCTCGGTGGTCACCGGAAAGACCACGAAGGGGCGGTAAAGCTCGTTCAATGTCGGCAGGCGCAATCCGGTGTAGGCCGCGCCGCGCAGATCGAAGCGGCGCGAAAGGTTGAGCTTGGCCCCGGCGCGCCAATTCACCGCCCAATCGCTGCGATCGGGGGCATTGATGGTGTTGACCGCGACCCCCGCGGCATTGACCGCGCGGAAGAAACCATCGGTGATGCTGGTCCGGTCGGCACGCAGACCGCCGGTCACCAGCAGCGGGCCGATCTGCCAGTCATCCTCGAGGAAGAGGCCGAGATTGCTGGTCTCACCGCCCGCCCGGCGGCGCTCGGTGATCGCGCCGGTTACGGCGTTGAGGGCTTCCTCCTGCGTCTCGCCCTCGGCGCGGCGGTAATCAATGCCGATGCGGATATCGTGGCCCTCAAGCAGCGGTGGGCGCAGCTCGAACTTGCCCCCCACCCCGGTCGAAGGCGTGGCGCGCTGATTGAGCGTGGGGGTGAAGCGCGTCGCCGAGATCACCACATTGCCGAAATCGCGCGCCTGGACGTAGGCGAGAAGATCGAACTGCCATTCGCCCCGCCCGACGAGGCGCAGCGAGGCCTCCTCCCCGCGGGTGAAGGAATCCGCGCCGCGAAAGCGCAAGGTGCGGTCATCGCGGAACAGCCCCACGCGCGCCTGCAGCTCGAGCGTCTCGGCCAGCGGCGCCACCGCGCGCACGGCGACATTCCAGTTCTCGAATTCCGCCCGCACGCTCGCCGGAACGCGCTGCGCGGTGGGGGTGGTGAAGAAGCCCTGCCCGCGGTCCCAGCGCCCGCTAGCCACGGCAAAGCCGCGCCCGAGGGATTGGGTGAGCATGGCGCTCGCCTCGGTTTCGCCGCGGTGATTGGCGGCAAGGCTGGCGAGCAGGGGCGTTGCGGCGCCCGGAGCGCTGCTTTCCAGCTCGATCGTGCCTGCCAGCGCCCCGGCCCCGAACGGCCCCGAGCCACCGCCGCGCGTCACCGTGATCTCGCCCAGCGTCTCGGGCGCGATCGCGGTGAGCGGGATATAGCCGAAGAAGGGATCGGCCAGCGGCACCCCGTCGAGCAGCACCAGCGCCCGGCTGGTGGCATTGCCGCCGAGCGCGCGCAGTGTCACCCCTTGGGCGCTGGGATTGGCCGAGCGGCTGTCCGAGCGGCGGAATTGCTGGAAGCCGGCGACATTGCGCAGCACATCCTCGATCCGGCCCGAGGCGCTCGACGTGATCGCCTCGCGTTCCAGCGTGGTGGTGGCATAGACCCCGCGCGAGAGCGCCGGTTCAAGCCCGCGCCCGGTGACGATGATATCGCGCCGCGCCTCGGCCTCGGTATCGCTCGTTGCTGGCTCGGGCGCGCGTTCCTGCGCGGCCAGCGGCAGGCCAAGCCCAAGCGCGAGCGCTGACACGGAAAGGCGCAAGGCGGTGTTCATCAGCTTGGTTCCTTCGGGGCTTGGGCGTTCCGGACAGATCACAGCATCCGTTGCAGGACGCTGTCGCGGAGCACGAAATGGTGGCGCAGCGCGGCGCCGACATGAAGAATGACAAGCGCCAGCATCACCCAGCCGAGGATCTCGTGAGCCTCGTGGCCGATGTCGTAGAGCGGATCGGCGCGGGTGACGGGAAGCTTGGGCAGATCGACAAGGCCAAACCAGGTCAACGGATACTTGCCCGCCGAAGCCATGATCCAGCCCGATAGCGGCATGGCCAGCATCAGGCCATAGAGCAGCACATGCACCCCCCGCGCAGCAAGACGCGCAAGCGCGCCCATCTCCTCGGGATAGGCCGGCGCACGGTAGGTGAAGCGCCACGCGATCCGCACCACGGTGAGCGCCAGCACGCTCATGCCCACCGCCTTGTGCACCGGCATGAGGTTGACCACGTCCTCAAGCGCATCGTGGAGCAGGCCGCCGGCGAGATTGCCGATCACCAGCACGGCCATGATCCAGTGCAGGGCGCGGGCCACCTGGTTGTACCGCACGAAGGCAGGAGGCGCGCTGGCTCGCCCGCCGGACAGGGCGAGCGCATCGTTGACGAAGCTCATTTAAGGTCATCCCAAGGCTGTTGTCGATCCCATGGGGCCGGCGCCACCGGGGCATTGCCCCCTTGCACCGCCGACCCCCAGCCCTCTGCATATCCCGCAAGATGTCAGAAGAAAAGGATGGCCCCGAGCGCCAGGCTGTCGCTGTCAGCCTCGTTGCCGCCATGCGCCTTGCTTTGGGTGTGCGAATATTCGGCCAGCAGCGTCACCCAGTCGGTCAGGCCATAACGCACCTGGCCGACATAGCTCGAATTGGTCTTGACCAGGGTGTTGCCCGCCGCGATCTCGGCAGCGGTGAGGTCGAGATTGCTCTCGCCATAGCTCCCCCCGATCGAGACCTTGCCGAAAGTGGCCATGCCCTGCACATAGAAACCATCGCTGCTGCGCGGGCGACCCGAGGCATCGGTGTCGAAGAGGTTGAGCACGGTGGTCCCCAGCCCCTTGGCGGTGTACCAGTTGGCCACCGCGGTGAAGGGGCCGATCGCCAGCTTGCCGCCCAGATCCATGCCCCGCCCGGTGTAGGAGACCAGACCGCCCGCGCCCGCACCGATGGTCTCGTGCTTCTGGGTGACGCCCGAGGCCCACAGCCGCAGCGAGCCATCGCCGATCGCCTGATCGAAGGTCAGCTTGCCCTGGAAGCCGGGCGAGGTGTTGACCTGCGCCGGCGCGGTCAGCGACCGCAGCGGCTGGAACACCCCGATCGACGCCTGGAGGCCGCCAAGCTTGGGGCTGACATAGGTGATCTGCGGCTGGAAGTCGGTGTAGATATAGCCCGAGCCGATCCGCCCGAGGCTGGTGTTGCCGGGCGCGACATTGCCCCCCGTGGGGCCGACCGCGAGCAGGGTGATGTCGTTGAGGATCGCCTCTGAGCTGAACAGGCCGATGTCGCGGCCCATCTTGATCGTGCCGAACTTGCCGCCGATGGTCACATAGACCTGGCGGAAATCGATCCCGGCGGTGGCAAGCGCGGTCGGCTGGCCGCCATTATTGGCGCCAAGCGGACCATAGGCGGTGGAGTTGATCCCCGGATACATGCCGAAATGCGCGCCGATATCGAGCCCGGCCTGCTTGGTGGTGACATCGACCAGAAGGAAGCCCGGCAGAAGCCCGTTGCGCACCGAATTGGAGCTTTGCCCGCCAATCGTGGCAAGCCCGCCCGCCACCGCGGTGTTGGCCCCGGGCTCTTGGGGATTGTCGTTGACATAAAAGGCGTTGATCGAGCCTGAGAACTTGATCGTCGCCGGCCCGACCTCGAGCCCGATACCGCTTTCGGTGCGCCGCACAACAAGGCTGTCATCACGTGGCGTGACAGCGCTCTGGGACGCGCTGGCCTGAGGCTGAGCCGGCGCCGGGGCCGGAGCAGCCCTGGTCTCGGCCATGAGCTGGGCATATTCCTCGTCGGTAAGGATGCCCTTTTCGTGCAGGCGCTGGAGCAGTTGCTGGGTGGCGCTGGTCTGTGCCTGAGCCGGGGCACTCGCGAGCCCGAGGGCGAGCGCAGCCAGAGCCGAATTGAGCCAGAAACGAGATTTCATGTCCTACCCCCTCGGTATGTTTATCCATGCCGTCTTTCGCAGCGCGCACGATGCTGCGACGGGCCGGGCCGGGCCGAAATTGGACTTTGGTTCTCGTTCCTTGGTCTAAGATGAGGGCGCAAGGCCCGCTGCGGCTAGCGGTTGATCTGCGGCAGCAGCTCGGCCTCGAGCCGGGGATAGAAATGCGCCACCGAGCGGGTCAGCTCGTAACGCGCCGCAGCCATGCCGGAGAGCTGCGGCGGGATCGGCAAATTGGCCGCTTCGCTCATGTCGAGGCCCTCGGCTACGGCCCGGCGCAGGGCAGCATCGAGCCAGACCAGCCATGCGCGGGTTTGCCCGATCGCTGCGCGCTCGCGGTCGAGCGGGCCATGGCCCGGCACCAGCTGGCGGTGCGGCACCCCTTCCAGCCGATCGAGCGCAGCGAGCCAGGGCGCAATCGCGGCATGGGGCGTTGCCGGCGCGCGATGGTGAAACACCAGATCGCCCGCGATCAGCGTGCCAGTGTGATGATCGAGCAGCGCCAGATCGCCGGCGCTGTGGCCTGAGAGCGCGAACAGGGAAAGCCGGCGCCCGCCCAGGGCAATCTCGCCTTCGGCCGCTGCCGCGCTGGGCAGCACCACTTCGGTGCCTGCCATCCAGCCATGAAGCAGCCGGTACATCGCATCGGACAGACCCGCTCCTTCACGCTCCAGATCGGCCCGGGTGCCAGGCAGGGCGTGGATCTCGGCTCCGGCAAAGGCCGCGCTGCCGAAGCTGTGATCGGGGTGGAGATGGGTGATATAGACCCGCACCACCGGCTCGCCGGTCACGCGCCGCGCCAGCGCCTCGAGCGCGCGCCCGAAGCCGAGCGAAGGGCCGCTGTCGACCACGATCGACCCGGCATCGCTGGCGATGATGACGCTGTTGGCAATCGCCCCGCCATTGGCAAGGCCCAGGGCCTCATCAGCGCCGCGCACCAGCCAGATGCCATCGCCGATCGCCTCGGCTTCGGGCGCATAGGTGCCGGCGAAGGCCTCCGCCCGCAAGGCTGCCGGAAGCGCCAGCGGAGCGGCCAGCCCAGCGCGCAGCAGGCCGCGCCGGGCGATCACGAGCGTGGAGCCGCCGCGAGGAGCGCCCCTCCCGACGGCGCGAGGGTTGCGGCAAATTCCAGCCCGCCGCTGTCGCGCGCGCTGACCGCAAGGCGCGCTGTCTCGACAGGGTTCACCATCAGGGTGAAGGCAGGATCCTCGCTCACCGAGGCGTGGATGCGCAGCGCCGCGAGCGGCACCCCTTGCGCATCGGCAAGGGTCAATTGCTCGAGGTGATAGAGCGCGATGTTCTCGACCAGGCCGGTATCCATCGGGTGCCGCAGCGTCAGGCGCACCCTCAAGCCCTCTCCCTCGCGCCACAGCGCCCCGCGGATTTCACCAAGGTGATCGGCCCAGTCGCCGCGCACCCGGCTGACCGGCGGGGCCGAGCAGCCACCCCCGGCCGCATCGACCCAATCGCCGGCAACATGCCACACCCCATCGGCAGTGAGCACCGCCGCGCGCACCGGGGTGCGCTGATCGAGCTTGATGCGGGTGGCGATGAAAGGTGCAGCGGCCAGCGGGGCATATTCCACCGCCACCGGGATCGGGTTGAGATCGGCAAAGATCACGATCTTCTCGACCTTGCCGAGCGCCCGGGCATCGACCGCCACGGGCAGCACGTGCTGGTTTTCGGCAAGCATCGGCAGCATCACGGCAACGCGGCTGTCAAACACCACCGGCGCATCGCCGAACAGGCGCTGGGCGTGGTATTCCCACATCGGCGAGCCGAGCGGATCAGCCGGCGGCGCTGCAGCGGCAGCGGCAGGGGCGGCGATGAGCGCGAGCGCGAGGAGCGAGCGGATCATACCAAGGACCAATGCCCCAATGGCGCGGGCACGGCTATTGGACCAAGGAACGAGAAACGCGCGCCGAGGGGGATGGCTTGCAGGCAAGGGGCACGATCCGGGGCACGATCTTCGCGGCCCTCGCCGCTGCGCTGGTGGCAGGCGGCGCCTCTGGCGCCGCGGCGGCGCGGACAGGTGATGCCGAGGCCAGCCTGTTCGACGCCGAGGGCTACCGCGCTGCGCGCTACCGCGCCCCGATCCGTCTCGATCCCGCCCCAGCCCAGGCGATCGACCTGGCCGAGGCGCTGACGCTCACCCCGGGCCGCGACGCGCTGTTCATCGATGTCATGCCGGCCGAAGGCGCGGTGCGCGATCCAGCCAGCGGCGCTTGGCGCCTCGCTGCGTCCCACCTTACCATTCCGGGCGCCTCGTGGTTTCCCGAAACCGGCCGCGCACCAGTGGATCAGGCGCTGTGGGCCGGGCTCACCGGAGCGATCGATGAGGCCCGGCGCGCGCGGTCCGATCTGCCGGTGATCCTGTTCTGCCGCAGCGATTGCTGGATGAGCTGGAACGCCGCGCGACGCCTCGCCCGCGAAGGGCGCAGCGGCATCTTCTGGCTGGCCGAGGGCACCGATGGCTGGCACGCCGCCGGGCGCGCGCTGGTCGAAGCCGTCCCAGCCATCACCCCGCCTTTCCAATCGCACGCACGCCAAAAGCAAGAGGAGCACTGACATGGCCAGTCTGGTGGTGAGCTACCCCACAACCGCAGGGACGCGTTTCGATGCCGATTACTACCGCGACACCCATATCCCGCTGGTCGAGCGCAGCTGGAGCGCGCATGGGCTGATGGGAGCGGAAATCCTCTGGCCCGCCGATGCCAGCCAGCCCGCCGCGGCGATGGTGGTGCTGCGCTTTGCCGATGCGGCTGCGATCGATGCCGCGCTCGCCAGCCCCGCAAGTGCGGCAGTGATGGCCGATATCGCCAATTTCACCGACATCACGCCGGTGATCTACCGCAGCGCCTGAGCGCTGACAGAAGGCGCGGGGCCGCTATCAATGGCCCCGCGCCGCAGCGTGCGACCCTCAGCTCTGCCGCTTGAGGTAATCGATGATCTCCTGGCGCTTGGCCGGATCCTTGATCCCGGGAAAGCTCATGCGATTGCCCGGAACCAGCGCCCGGGGATTTTCCAGCCAGCGGTGAAGCGTCGGCTCGTCGAGCACCAATCCGGCAGCCTTGAAGGCCTCGGAGAAGGCAAAGCTGCCCTGCGCAGCGGGCTTGCCATAGACCCCATAGAGATTGGGGCCGAGCCGATCCTCGCCGCCCTTCTCGGCGGTGTGGCAGACAGCGCAGCGGGCGAAGGACGCAGGCGGGGCCGCGGCGGCGACCTTGACCACTTCGGCGGCAGCCGGCGCGGCGGCGGCCTTGGCGGGCGCCGGCGCTGCGATGGCCGCTTTGGTCGGCTCGGCCACTGGAGTTTCGGCGGCAGCGGGGGTCTCGGTGGCCGCCGGCGTAGCGCTCGGGGTGGCAGTCGGTTCAGCCTCGAGCGCATCGGCGGCCGGGGCAGCGGCCTCTTGCGTGCGCGCCTCCTCGCTTGCCGGTTCGCCGCCCGAACAGGCGGCAAGCGCCGCACCAAGCGTCAGCAGTGCGCCGGCAAAGATGGGGCGATGGGCCATGGGTATCCTCCCTGTCGTCAGATGCTTGTGGTTGAGCGCAATCTGCCAGCTTTGGCGCGGGTGCGACATTGCACCTTCGTAGGAAGGCTGGCGCGCTCAGAACTGCGCTGAAATCCCCACGCTCAGCCGACGCGGCGCCCCGGGGCCATAGGCGCGCGGATCGCTCGCTCCCGGGGCCTCCTCCAGCTCGATCTCGTCAACCTCGCTGAAGGTGCCGAAGGTGGCATATCTGCGGTTGAAGAGATTGCGCACCTCGCCAAACAGCGCGATGCCCTTGAACAGCTCCAGCCGAGCGCGCAGGTTGACAAGGGCATAGCCGGGCACTTTGGGGTTGGCATTGCCCTCATCGCCCACCAGGAACTGGCCCGATCGGGCAATGAGATCGCCGCCCAGGCTGAAGCTGCGCGTGCCGATCTGCCCGCGATAGTCGAGCGTGAAGGTGGCGCTGTGGCGCGGGATGCCGGAGAGCCGATCGCCGCGCGCCACATTTATCGCGCCTTCATCATCAGCCGCGGGGTTGGCCGGGCTGCTCAGAACCAGGGGGCTGCGGAAGGTGGCATCGGTGAAGGCATAGCTGGCTCCCACCTGCCAGCCGCCGCGCTCCGCCTGCACGCGCGCTTCCAGCCCCTGGCGCCGGGTGGCACCGATATTGCGGAAGAAGCCGCGCCCGCGGATGCCCGAGGCAACGAACTGGATATCGTTGCGGTTGCGCGCGTGATAGGCCGAGACCAGCCATTGCGCCCGCCAGCCCCCGACAAGGTGCTCGCCCGTCCCGCCGAGCTCGAAGGTCTTGGCCACCACCTGTGCCAGCGGCGGATCGGCGATGAAGAAATTGGCGAGGCTGCAGGGAGCCGTTTCGTCGGCACAGGACAATTCGGCCTCGGTCGGCACCCGGTTGGTCTCGGCATAGCCCAGACGCAAGGCAACCGCCTTGCTCACCGCCCAGTCAAGCTCGATCCCGGGATTGAGCCGGCTGAAGCGGTGATCGCCGTTGAGCGCACTGCCAAGCTGATCGCGAAGGATCAGCCGGGCGTGGTTGTAGCGCAGCCCCAGCTCGGCGGTGAGGCTTTCGGTAAGGGGCAAGGTATCGCTCACGAACACCCCCCAGAAACGCGCCTCGGTCTTGAGCGCAAACGGGGCGATGGCGCGGTCGGCTTGCTGGATGATCGGGCCGAGCCCGTCCACACTGCGTTCCTCAGTAAGCGCGCCAAGCTCGGTCGATGCGGCAAAATCGCTTTCGCTCGCATCATAGCTCAGCCCCAGCACCAGACGGTTGGTGCCCACGCCAAGGCGCTGCTCGGTGGTCAGTTGGGCGAGGAACCCTTCCGCGCGCGAGCGAATCGTACCGCGGTTGAGCACCCCGTAATCGCCGCCGCCGAGCACATCGGCGATGGCATTGCCGTTCGCAGCGGTAAGCAGCGCCTGCTCCTCATCACCATCGTCGCCCACGGTCTCGAGGCAAAGCAAGCCTTCAAGCGCCGGATCGTCCTCGCATTCCTCGATATCGGCGGCATCGCCGTTGACCAGCCGAGCCTTGCGCCGCTGGCGGTAAAGCGTCGCCTCAAGCCTCAGGCCCTCGCCCAGCACGGCCCAGGGGTGGAGGCTCAGCCGCCCATAGGAATTGCGCTGGTTGTCGGGCCAGGTGAAGACCGAGCGCCGCCGCGCGGCCAGAAGCTCGATCGGGGCAACGCCATTGCCGGTCAGATCGGTATCGGCAGCGATGAACTTGGCGTGCACCCCGGCGCGGGCGCCGTCATAGCCCAGATCAACAAAGCCGTTGCGCAGGTCTGAAGGGCTGAAATCGCGCCAGCCGTCTTCCTCGCGATATTGCCCGGCGGCAAACCAACTGAAGCCGCCGCTGGTGCCCCCCGCCGAGAGCGCAAGATCGCGCTCGCCATAGGAGCCGAGCGCCGCGGCTGCCTCGATCCCCGGTTGGCTCTGTCCGGTCGCTGTCTCGATCACCAGCGCTCCGCCCAGCGCGTTGAGGCCATAGACGGGGCTCGCATCGCGCAAGGTGACGCTGCGGATCGCCGCGTCGGGGATCAGCTCGAAATTGACCGTATCGCCAAAGGGCTGGTTGAAGCGCGCGCCATCGACATAGGCGGCAAGGCCTTGTGCCTGCCCGGCGAGCGGCGAGGCGAGATAGCCGCGATAGACGAGATTGGGCTGCCAGGGATTGTTCTGCGCATCCTGCAAGGTGACGCCGGCGAAATTCCGGGCCAGCGCCGCAAGCATATCGGGCGTCCCGCCAATGGTGATGTCGCCCCGATCAAGCGCGAGGGCATCATCAAGATCGACATCGCCCCCCGGCGCGGTGACGATGATCTGGAGGGTGCGAGATGCGGCCTCCTTGCTATCACCCGCCCCAACCTCTTGCGCCATCGCCGGCGTGGTCAGCACCGCACTGACCAACAGAAATTGCCTGACCCCTCTCATGCGATCCCTCCCTCGTTGACCGGTCTGTCCAGCCCTCGTTGTTGCCTTGGCCTAAGCCGGGGCCGATCGATCACGGCGCCAGCACCACCCCCCAGGGCCCTGCCCCGGCCGGGATGCGCGCGACCACTTCGGCGCGGGCCAGATCGACCACCGCGACATCATCGCTGGTGCCATTGGCCACCACCGCGCGCGTGCCATCGGGGGTGATCGCCAGGTGCCAGGGGCGCCCCCCGGTCTTGACATAGGCGCGCACCTTGCGGCTGCGGGCATCGAGGATGGCGATGCTGTCGGCCCGCCCCAGCGCGATCACCGCCAGGCTGCCATCGGGGGTAAAGCGGATGCCGCAGGGCAACACCTTGTAGGCCATGGCCCCGGGCGGGGCGAAGGTGATGGTCTGCGTGATGGTGCGGCTGGCGACATCGATCACATGCACGCTCTGGCCGATCTCGGCGGCGATCCACACCTCGCGCCCATCCGGGGTGAACTCGATATGGCGCGGGCGGGCGTCGGTTGCGATCTCGGCGATGGTCTGGCGGGTGGCAAGATCGATCCAGGCGACGCTGTTTGCTTCCTCGCTCGCCACCAGCAGGAAGCGGCCATCGGGGCTCTGGGCAATGCCCTCGGGCTCCTCGCCCACGCTTGCCTGCCAGGCGACCTTGCGGCTTTCCAGGTCGATCACCGTGGCCGCAGCGTCATCCTCGTTGGAGACGAACAGCAGCCGGCCATCCTGCGACAGGAAGAACTGTTCGGGATCGTTGCCCGAGGGCAGCACCGCCACCAGCGCGCCGGTTTTCGCCTCGCGAATTTCCACCGCATTGTCGAGACTGGCGCAAATGTAGAGATACTTGCCGTCCTTGCTGACGAGGATACCGCGCGGGCGCTGGCCGACCGAAAATGTATCGATCAGCTGCCCGCTGGCGACGTCGATCACGCTTACGGTCGAGCTGCGCTCATTGCTGACGTAAGCGATTTGCGCCGCAGCCGGCAGGGGCAACGCCGCGCCAAGAAGAGCAATGACGAGGGAAGATCCGATCCGCATGATGCCAACCTATCGTGATGAAAAAGGTGCGCGATTGCACCAAAGTCCTATGGGGAATCGTCCAGCGCCGCGTATTCTGCCGAGCGGGAGAATGTCGCTCCACAGGCGGGGCGATGCGGATGACACGAAAGGGTCCCTTGCGATGAAAACAGTGGCGCAACGCACCTTGCTCGCCGCGGCGCTGGCCAGTCTTGCGCTCACGGCTGGCCCGCAGCTTTTGGCGCATGGCGATGTCACTCCGCAGCCGGTCGATACCTCCGACCTGCCGGATATCGGCGAGGCCTGGCTCGAGGAAAATCCCTACAGCGGCAATCCGCGCGCGATCGAGATCGGCGCTTCGGCCTATAATCAGAACTGCGCGCGCTGCCACGGGCTCGAGGCGATCTCGGGGGGGATTGCCCCCGATCTGCGCTATCTCGAACTCGGCGCCTCGGGCGATGCCTGGTACATGGAGCGCTTCCGCAACGGCTCGAGCCATGATGGCAAGGTCTATATGCCCGCCTTCGGCGAGGTGCTGGGGCAGAAGGCCGGCTGGGCGATCCGCGCCTATCTCGAAACCAAGTATACGGAAGAATAGCATGGGCGCCTCCCGCCGGGGCTTCCTCGCGGCGGCGCTGGGGGCTGGCTGGGCTCTCGCCGCGCCGGAAGCGCTCACCGCAGCGCCGCTGGCAAGGGTGAAGGAACTCGGCGTCCTGCGCGTCGGGCTATATGCCGATAACCGCCCGTGGTCATGGGAAGCGGGCGGCGTGCCAGCGGGGATCGATGTCGATCTGGCCAAGGCGATTGCCGAGGCGCTCGGGGTGAGAAGCGAGCTGGCGCTCTTTCCTGCCGACGAGGACATTTCCGACGATCTGCGCAATGTCATCTGGCGCGGCGGGCTGCTGGGCTTTCGCCGCTGCGATCTGATGCTGCACGTGCCTTTCGACATGCAGCTGGCCGCGCGCGAGGATCAGGTGGTGTTCGTTGCGCCCTATTACCGCGAGGAGTTCGGCGCGCTGTGCTCGGCCCAGACCCGCGATTGCAACATGCCGCCGCAGCGCTTTGCCGGCAGCAAGGTGGCGGCCGAGCTCGATTCGGTGCCCGATTTCTACCTCGTCAGCAGCTTTGGCGGGGTGCTGCGCGGCGATGTCGAACATTTCCCCAGCGGCTATGAGGCCGCGCTTGCCGTGCATGACGGGGCGGCGGAGATGGCGGTGGCCACCCGCGCCCAGATCGAAGCCTCGATCGCCGATCGGCCCGAGAGCAAGGCCATGCGGCGCACCAGCCCGCTGCCGATGCTGCCCTCGTCAGGCTGGGATATCGGCATGGCGGTGCGCGAGGACAGCCGCACGCTCGGTTTTGCGGTGGAGGAGATCGTCGCAGCGATGGCCGAGGATGGCCGCCTCGCCGCGCTCTTCGCCCGCCACGGCGTGGTCTGGCAGGCAGCAGCGGCAAGCCGTGCGATCGGCTAGCGATTCCCTGAAAAGCGGTCGCTCCGGCGCGGCGCACCCGTTCCAATTGTTCCAAGGTTCAATTGTTGCCGCCCGCAGGCGCACTAGGCTGGGCTGACCTTATGGGGGCTGACCCGAAGGCGGCATCGCCTGCTGGCGGCGTCTGGGCCGGGCCGGGTCGAAAAGACAAGGAGGAGGGAATGATGAGAGGATTTCGCACAATTCTGGCGGCTGGCACGGCCGCGGCGGGACTGGCGCTGGCGGTGCCGGCGCTCGCCGATGGGCCGACCATGGACCAGCTGATGAACGATGCCGCCTCGACCGAGGACGTGCTCACCTATGGCATGGGGCCCTGGCAGCAGCGCTTCAGCCCGCTTGCCACCATCAACACCCAGAATGTCGCCCGGCTGGTTCCGGCCTTCGCCGCCTCGCTCGGCGGGGAAAAGCAGCGCGGGCAGGAATCGCAGCCGATCGTCTATGATGGGGTGATCTACGTTACCGGCTCCTATTCGCGGCTCTTTGCCTTCGATGCGCGCAGCGGCGAGAAGCTGTGGGAATACAACCACCGCCTGCCCGATGGCATCATGCCCTGCTGCGACGTGGTCAACCGCGGGGCGGCGATCCATGGCAACAAGATCATCTTCGCCACGCTCGATGCCCGGTTGGTCGCGCTGGATCGCAAGACCGGCAAGGTGATCTGGAACAAGATGCTGGCCGATTACAAGGCCGGCTATTCCGCCACCGCCGCCCCGCTGATCGTCAAGAACATGGTGATCACCGGCAATTCGGGCGGGGAGTTCGGCGTTGTCGGCGAAGTCAGCGCGCGCGACGTGGAGACCGGCGAGCTGATCTGGACGCGCCCGGTGATCGAAGGCCACATGGGCACGCTCAGGGGCAAGGACAACGGGATTACCGGAGGGGCTGCCGGAAAGACCTGGCCGGGGGACATGTGGAAAACCGGCGGCGGGGCGACCTGGCTTGGCGGCACCTATGATCCGGAAACCAACCTCGTCTATTTCGGCACCGGCAACCCCGCACCGTGGAACAGCCACCTGCGCCCCGGCGACAACCTCTACACCGCCTCGACCGTGGCGATCGATGCCGATACCGGGGTGATCAAGTGGCATTACCAGACCACCCCCAACGACGGCTGGGACTTCGACGGGGTGAACGAGTTCATCCCTTTCGATGCCACCATCGGCGGCAAGAAGATGAAGCTCGGCGCCAAGGCCGACCGCAACGGCTTCTTCTACGTGCTTGATCGCACCAACGGCAAGCTGATCAACGCCACGCCCTTCGTGATGCAGCCGAGCTGGGCGAGCAAGATCGATCTCAAGACCGGCCGCCCGGTCTATGTCGCGGAAAACCGCCCCGGCGCGCCGGGCACTGCGGAAAAGGGCAAGGCGGTGTTCACCACCCCGAGCTTCCTTGGCGGCAAGAACTGGATGCCGATGGCCTATTCGCCCGATACCGAGCTGTTCTATGTCCCCTCCAACGACTGGGGCATGGACATCTGGAACGAGCCGATCACCTACAAGAAGGGGGCGGCCTATCTCGGGGCGGGCTTCACCATCAAGCCGATTGCCGAGGACCATATCGGCGCGCTGCGCGCGATCGATCCCAAGACCGGCAAGATCGTGTGGGAATACAAGAACAAGGCTCCGCTGTGGGGCGGCGTGCTCACCACCCGCGGCAACCTTGTGTTCACCGGCACGCCGGAAGGCTATCTCAAGGCCTTCGATGCCAAGACCGGCAAGGAGCTGTGGAAGTTCCAGACCGGCTCGGGCGTGGTCGGCTCGCCCGTCACCTGGGAGATGGACGGGGAGCAATATGTCGCGGTGATGTCGGGCTGGGGCGGCGCGGTGCCGCTGTGGGGCGGCGAGGTGGCCAAGACCTTCAAGGAGATCAGCCAGGGCGGCTCGCTCTGGGTGTTCAAGCTGGCCAAGTAGGCCGGCCGCGGGCAGAGCGGCGCCCGCTCGGCGGGGCCGCTCTGCTTGCTGCTTGCGCCTCGCAAGCGGCACGATAAGGAAAAGGCCATGACCGAAGCACCGCTGCTCGAAAAGGTCCTTATCGTTGATGACCATGGCCTGGTGCGCGACGGGTTGCGGGCCATCCTCAAAGCCAGTTTCCCGCAATGCACCATTGCCGAGGCCGGCAGTTTCGCCGAGGCACTCCAGCAGCTCGAGGCCATGCCCGATGTCGATCTGGTGCTGCTCGATCTGGGCATCCCCGATGCCTCGCGCCTGTCGGCGCTCCAACAGCTGCGGGTGGATTTTCCCAGCCTGCCGGTGGTGATGGTCTCAGGCTCCTATGATCGCGCCACGGTGCGCGATGCGCTTGCCGCCGGAGCCGCCGGGTTCCTGCCCAAGACGCTCGACAGCAAGACCATTCTCGAAGCGCTCGGGGAGATCCTCGCAGGAGAGATCTACATCCCCGCCGAACTTGAAAGCGATCCGCAAGGCGACGCCGAGGAAGACAAGATCCGCCGGCTGATCGACAGCCTCACCCCGCAGCAGAAGGTGGTGCTCGGCCACCTGGTGGCGGGCCGGCAGAACAAGCAGATCGCCCATGAGCTCGATATCTCGATGACCACGGTCAAGGCCCATGTCTCGGCGATCCTCACCAAGCTCGGGGTGTTCAGCCGCACCCAGGCGGTGATCATGGCCAACCGGGTGGGCTTTACCGGCTGATCGGGCTCAGGCCGCCAGCGTCATCTGCCACAAGAGCGCGCGCAGCTGCGCAGGCTTGACCGGCTTGCCCAGGATCGGCAGGCCCGCCGCCTCGAGCCGGGCGCGCACCTCATCGCTGCGATCGGCGGTGATGATCGCTGCCGGCAGCGCGCTCCCATGCTGCGCGCGCACCCTTGCCACGGCGACATCGCCGGTGAGGCTGCCGTCGAGGTGATAATCGGCCAGCACCAGCGCGAGGCCCCCCACCGCCGCCGCGGCCACCGCTGGATCATCCGGGCTCGCCACGGTGATGGCGGTGTGGCCCCAATTTTCCAGGAGCGCGCGCATCCCGGCAAGGATCGCCTCGTCATTGTCGATCACCAGGATCGCACCTGATGCGGCAGTCTGTCGCTGGCGCGGGCCGATCGCGGTATCGGGTTCGCTCCGTGCGGGCGCCGCCGCCGGCATGGTCAGCGAGAAGGTCGAGCCGATGCCCGGGGCCGATTGCAGGCTGATGGCATGGCCCAGCTTGGCGCAGCTGCGCCGCACGATCGCAAGGCCAAGGCCATGGCCGGGGATCTTGCGGCTGCTATCGAGCCGCCGGAACTCCTCGAACACCAGTTCCTGCTGGGCCGCAGGAATGCCCGGGCCGGTGTCGATCACCGAGAGCGTGACCTCGCCGCCCTTTGTCGCAGCCGTGATCGCCACCCGCCCGCTCTCGGTATAACGGATCGCGTTTGAAACCAGGTTCTGCAGCACCCGGCGCAGCATCTGCGCATCGCTGGCGACGTAAAGGCCGGTCTCGGGCACCTCGAAGACCAGCCCGCGCGAAAGCGCCAGGGGCGCAAACTCGATGCGCAAGGCCGAAAGGATGCGATCGAGCGCGATGGTGCCGATCTCGGGCTGGATCGCGCCGGCATCGAGCCGCGAGATCTCGAGCAGCGCCTCGAGCAGATCCTCCACCGAATCAAGCGCAATCCCCGCCTGCGCCACCAGCGCGCGGGTGCTCTTCGCCAGCCGCTTTTCATCGAGCGCGGAGACGAACAGGCGTGCGGCATTGAGCGGCTGGAGCAGATCGTGGCTGGCCGCGGCGAGGAAGCGGGTCTTGGACAGGTTGGCGCGTTCAGCCTCGTCCTTGGCCTCGGCCAGCTGACGGTTGACCTCGATCAGCTCGGCGGTGCGCGCCTTGACCGCGCGCTCGAGCGTCTGGGCCACGTCGGTGAGTGCCTTCTGCGAGCGGATGCGGTCGGTCACATCGTCGAAGGCAAAGGCCATGCCGCCACTCGCCAGAGTGACCGAGCGGATGACGAAATTGCGGTGGCCCATCATGCATTCGGTGCTGATCCGCGGCCCGCGCCCTTCGCGCCATTCCACCGCCTGGGGGCGATCAAGCTGGCAGTGGGTGATGCAATGCCGCTCGAAGGCCTCGTGGGTGCCGATGCTCTCCTCGATGTTGCGGCTGAGCCGCAGCATGGTGGCAAGCTCATCATTCCAGGCCTGAAGCTGGCGGTTGGGGCCGAACAGGCAGGCGCCTTCCGAAAGCGTGTCGAGCGTCGATTGCAGCGCGAGGTTGCGCTCGGCCAGCTCGCGCGCCCGCTGGCGGGCATCCTCAGCCTTGACGCTGGTGATGTCGGTGTAGATCCCCACCGTGCCGCCTTCGCTGGTGCGCAATTCGCTGATCTGCAGCCAGCGCCCGTCAGCCAGAAGCTGCACATGCGCACCGCCGCGGCGGTGCCGCTCGAGCCGCTCCTGCTTCCAGCGTTCGGGCGCCACCAGCGAACCGAGGGTGCTGCCGTGCCCGGCGAGCAGTTCGACCATTTCGTCGAACCGCGGCCGATCCTCCACGATCGCGCGCAATTCGGGCCAGATGTCGAGAAAGGCAGTGTTGCACATCACCAGCCGGTCCTCGGCATCGAACAGGGCAAAGCCATCGCTGAGCGATTCGATCCCATCGCGCAGCCGCGCCCGTGCCGCATCGGCATCGCGGCGCGCCGCCTCGATCTCGGCATTGACCGAGGCGAGCTTGACCATCGCGCTTTCCAGCTCGTCGGTGCGGCTGCGCACCATCGCCTCGAGCGCGATCGCGTTCTCGAACAGCGAGAAGGCGCCCGATTGAAGGTCGCTGGCGCGCTCGACCCGGTCCATCAGCGCGGCATTGATCGCCTCGAGCCTGCGCACCTGCTCGCGCAGCCGCGCGATTTCCTCGTCAGCAGCAGGATCGGCGCGGCAATCGGGCGGCGCGGGCATCAGCGTCCGAGCACCAGGCCGCTGAAGGTCTGGTTGAGGTGCGCCGCGCGCAGCTGCTCGCCATAGGTGTTGAAGCCCGTCACCCGGTTGGCGGCATAGAGATCGGAAACCTGACGCAGCACCTGGCGGTTTTCCGCCTCGATGCGATTGAGCACGCAATCGAAGCCGAGGATCTGGTCGATGGCGCCGAGGTCCTGCTCGATCCTGGCAAACAGCGCCTGCATCCGCGCGATGCGATCGACCGGCTCGCCAATGGTCAGCACGATGCCGCGATCGACCGCGCCATAGAAGGTGAGGCTGCCATCGGCATTGGCGGTCTGGATCGCGCGCACGTGATAGCTGCCCCCGGCGCGCACCATCGGCGGGTGCGCAGCGAAGAAGGCGGTATCGAGCACAGCGCCCGGAGCCCCGGCAAGCCGCCGATATTCCTCGGCCGCCGGGGCCGCGTTGATCTCGTGGACGATGCGGCGCTCGGGATCGGCGGCGGTGACCACCATGCGCGTGCCCCCCGGCTCGTAGAAGCATTCGGAGAAGACCTGCATCGGCCGCGCGCTGGTGAGCAGCGCGACCACCGCCGTGCCCGAGCGGAAGGCGCCCTCACACAGCACGCCGGTTTCGCTGAAGTTGAGCCCGTCGCCGCTCGACCCGCCGATCAGCGGGATGTCACCAAGCGCATCCTGCAGCGTCATGGTGAGCAGTTCCTCGCGGTGCGAAAGACCATCGACCAGGAACAGCGCCACCTGGCTCGCGCGCTCGCCAAGGCAGCGCGCCTCCTGCCGGGCATTGGCGGCAAGGTGCCGGATCTGGCGGCGGGCATCACCCGGATCGAAGCGGGCGATGTCGCACACGTGGAGCACGCGGAAGCTGAAGGCCTCGGCCGGAAAGCCCATGAACTGGAGACTGTCGGCATCATAGCCGCGCAGCGTGATCTCGCCCGCGCTGGTGCAGCCGACCAGCGGCAGCGGCCCCAGCTCTTCGGCGAGCGCCGCGGCCAGCACGTCGCGCGGATAGCGGCTCGAACAGAAGATCACTCCGCCGGCAAGCGCGCGGCTGCCGATCGCCGCGGAGATCTCGGCCACGGCCTGCCGCGGACAGGCGGCGTGCGAACTTGCCAAGATAACGCCGCCAGCCGCCGAAGGGCGCGGTGCGTGCAATGCTCTCTCCCAGGTATCCCGCGAAGGCCGAGCCTTCCTCCCACGCGCATCATGTGGAAGATCGCGCGAGGCGGCAAGCATTTTCACGCGCCCGTCTCGGGCTCCCCGGCGGCGGCGAGCAATGCCGCCTCGGCATCGCTGAACACCCGGCTGCGGGTGACGAAGCGCACTCCCTCGGGCGCCTCGAGACTCATGCCCGCCCCGCGCCCGGGCACCACGTCTATGATGATCTGGGTGTGGCGCCAATATTCGAACTGGCGCGCGCCGATCCACACCGGGGTATCACCGGCGACATGGCCAAGCAGCACATCCTGCGCCCCGACCCGAAATTCGCCCCTCAGATAGCACATCGGCGCCGAGCCATCGCAGCAGCCGCCCGATTGGTGGAACATCAGGGGCCCATGCTGATCCGTCAGCCTTGCGATCCAGGCCGCGGCGGCAGGCGTGGCGCACACCCGGGCGGGGACATCGGGGCTGGCGGCTGTGGTGGCGGTGGTGGACATGGCGCATCTCTCCTTTGCGTGCCCTGGACGGCAAGTTGGGGCGGAAGGCGCAAGGCGCCATCCGCCCCCCGAGAAACCGGATCCAGCCTGTGGGAGAGAGGTGCAGCGGAGCTGGCCGGTTGCCTTGGCGGCGGGGCCCTTAGAAGAACCCCAGCGCCTTCGGACTGTAGCTCACCAGCAAGTTCTTGGTCTGCTGGTAATGCTCGAGCATCATCTTGTGGGTCTCGCGCCCGATGCCCGACTGCTTGTAACCGCCAAAGGCCGCATGGGCCGGATAGGCGTGGTAGCAATTGGTCCACACCCGGCCCGCCTCGATCGCCCTCCCGAAGCGATAGCAGGTGTTGATGTCGCGGCTCCACACCCCGGCGCCAAGGCCATAGAGCGTGTCGTTGGCGATGTGGAGCGCTTCCTCATCGTCCTTGAAGGTGGTCACCGAGAGCACCGGACCGAAGATTTCCTCCTGGAAGATGCGCATCTTGTTGTGCCCTTCGAGCACCGTGGGCTTGACATAATAGCCCTCGGCCAGCTCGCCCTCGTGGATGTGGCGGCCACCGCCGGTCAGCACCCGCGCGCCTTCGTCCTTGCCGATCTCGATATAGTTCAGGATCTTCTCGAGCTGGTCGTTCGAGGCCTGGGCCCCGATCATGGTCGCAGGATCGAGCGGATTGCCGAGCTTGATCGCCTCGACCCGGGCAATCGCCTTTTCCATGAAGCGATCATAGATCGATTCATGCACCAGCGCGCGGCTCGGGCAGGTGCACACCTCGCCCTGGTTGAGCGCGAACATGGCAAAGCCCTCGAGCGCCTTGTCGAGATAGTCGT
Organism: Erythrobacter cryptus; assembly: GCA_046297575.1. Taxonomy (GTDB): domain Bacteria; phylum Pseudomonadota; class Alphaproteobacteria; order Sphingomonadales; family Sphingomonadaceae; genus Erythrobacter; species Erythrobacter cryptus_A. Next base: position 348,795 of record JBKBHR010000001.1, on the reverse strand, counting down.
CATCCTCGCGCATCACGTCGGCAAAGAAGATGTTGGGGCTCTTGCCGCCAAGCTCGAGCGTGCAGGGGATGAGGTTCTCGCTCGCATATTGCATGATCAGCCGCCCGGTGGTGGTCTCCCCGGTAAAGGCGATCTTGGCGATGCGCTTGTTGGTGGCGAGCGGCTTGCCCGCCTCGATGCCGAAGCCGTTGACGACATTGACCACGCCTTCGGGCAACAGGTCGCCGATCAGCTCCATCAGCACCATCACGCTCATCGGGGTCTGTTCGGCGGGCTTGAGCACCACGCAATTGCCCGCGGCGAGCGCCGGAGCGAGCTTCCACACCGCCATCAGCAGCGGGAAGTTCCAGGGGATGATCTGGCCGACCACGCCGAGGGGCTCATGGAAGTGGTAGGCGATGGTGTCGTGATCGATCTCGGAGATCGTGCCTTCCTGCGCGCGCAGACACCCGGCGAAATAGCGGAAGTGATCGATCGCCAGCGGCAGGTCGGCCGCGGTGGTCTCGCGGATCGGCTTGCCATTGTCGATCGTCTCGACCAGCGCGAGCATGTCGAGATTGTCCTCCATCCGCTGGGCGATGCGGTTGAGGATATTGGCGCGCTCGGTGGTCGAGGTGCGGCCCCAGGCGGCGCGCGCCTTGTGCGCGGCATCGAGCGCCAGTTCGATATCCTCGGCGGTGCCGCGCGCCACCTGGCACACGCGCCGCCCCGTCACCGGCGAGATATTGTCGAAATATTGTCCCTTGACCGGGGGCACCCACTGGCCGCCGATGAAATTGTCATACTTGCTCTTGATCAGCGATTTGCCGTCGAATTTGCTCAGGGCCTGTTCCAGCATCGTGCCTCTCCTCTCGCCAAGCGGTCGTGCGAGGAAGACTGCGCCCATCGGGGGGTATAAGCCAATTGTACCTTAGGCGGAGACTGTCCGGCGCAGGCATCCCGGCTGGGACGGGCGCACCCTCACTGGCGCCTGAGGATGAGGTAGAGCGCGCCCTCGCCGCCGTGGCGTAGGTGGGCGCGGCGCACCGCGGCGATCGCCGAGGCATGGCGGCTGGCGGCAAGCCAGTCGAGCAGGACGGCGCGGATCGCCCCGCGCGCCGAGAGGCGGTCAGCCGGATCGACCGCGCGCGCGCGCCCGGCCACCACCAGCACCACCCGCGCGCCCATGCTGCGCGCCTGATCGAGCGCATCCATCACCCGCGCATGGGCGGCATCAAGGCCGTAGCCATGCAGATCGAGCGTGAGATCGGGTGCGATCCGGCCAGCGCGCAGCCGCCGCTCCCAATGCGAATCGAGGCCCGTTGCGGCCAGATCTCCCGCCGGGGCGCGCGGCGGGCTTGGCGAACGTCGCTTGGGTGCGGCCATCCCCGCAGGCTCGTTCGCCTCTGGTGGCGCGGCGGGTGGCGTTGGCGCGGGCGGCGGCGGTGGCGGCGCCGGGCGCCGCTTGCCGGGCAGCGGGGTGACGCTTTGCGCCAGCCGCGCCCAGGCCGCCTGTTCGGCCGGGGAAAGGCCGCGCGGCGGCCTCATCGCCGGGCAAGGCGGGCGGCAGCGGCCTTGGGCAGCAGCACCAGCGCCCGCCCGCGCCCGCTCATCCCGCCAGCGATCCGCCGCGCCTCGGCGCCCGCGCCCCAGAAGGTGTCGAAGCGGTTGGGCCCCTTGATCGCCCCGCCGGTGTCCTGCGCGATCCACAGGCCGTTGGCCTCGGCCCGATCGAGTTCGAGCCACACCGGCGCGCCCAGCGGCACGAAGGCCGGATCGACCGCGACCGAGCTTTGGCGCCGCACCGGCACGCCCAAGGCGCCGATCGGGCCATCACCGGTCAGCTCGCGGAAGAACACCCAGCTCTTGTTGAGCCGCATCAGCGCGCGCCCCTCCTCGGGATGATCGCGGATATAGGCCATGATCCCCTGCATCGAGCCGGGATATTGCCCCGGGCCGTTGCCCAGCAGCCCGCGCTCGCGCATTACCGAACCGATGCCGACATATTCGCGCCCGTTCTGCCCGGCATAGCCGATGCGGATCACCTCGCCCTCGGGGGTGATGAGGCGGCCAGAGCCCTGGATCTGGAGAAAGAAGAACTCCACCGGATCGGCCGCCCAGGCGATCACCGGTGCCTTGCCTTCGAGCGCGCCCTCCTCGATCTCGGCGCGCTCGTAATAGGGGACAAAGCGCCCGCGCGCATCATAGCGGCCGAGCGGCGGGCGTCCGCTGCGCTCGGCGGGGGGGACATCATCGGGCCAGCCGCGCACCAGGTCACCCGGCATGGCATAGACCGGCACCGCAAAGCCGGGGCGCCGGGTGCGGCTGCCGGCGATCTCGGGCTCGAAATAGCCGGTGGCAAAGGCCTTGCCATCGCCCACCTGCACGGCTGCGAAATGGTCGGCAAAGAACGCGCGCGCGCGCCCCTGCGGCCAATCGCGCGCCGCCGCGCACACCGCCCGCCAGTCCTCGGGCCGGGTCAGGCCGCTTGCATCCTCGCGCGCGGCAAGGCGGGGGCAGGATTCGATGAAGCTTGCCAGCGCGCCGCGCGCGTCGCTGTCATCAAACCCGAGCGCGGCCATCGCCGGGCCGAGCGTAACCCCGGCAAGCACGGCATTGGCCGCCACCGGGCCGGCCGGTGCGCTCACCGCAGGGGCCGGGATCGCCCGGCCGCACCCTGCCAGCACCAGCGCCGCCGCCAGAGCCAGCACCTTGCGCATCGCCCTTTCCCCCTTCGTGCCGCGGCCCGCCCGGCGAGCGCCTTCAGCCCTCGTCGGTCTCGTCGAGCAGCCAGTTGGGATCGCGCGCGAGGGTGTTGCGCGAGAAGGTCCACACATCGCGGCTCTCGATCGCATCATCGAGCGAGCCGGCAATCACATTGCCATCGGCATCGCGGGTGACCGCGGCGATATCGGCGATGAACAGCAGCGCGATGCGCGCGGTCTTGCCATCGAGCGTGGCCGACTGGATGCGCACCTCCTCGATCCGGATCAGCTTGTTGTCGAGCCGGTGGCCGGCCGCCTCGCGCGCGTCGATCGCGGCGATGAAGCTGTCATAGACAGCCTCGTCGCACAGCTCGCGCAGGGTCTCGCGATCACCCTTCCAGAAGGCCTCGAGAATCAGGCGATAGGCGCCGCGCGCGCCTTCGAGGAACTGGCCGAGATTGAAGCGCGGATCGGCCGCGGCGATCTCGCGCAGGCCGCGCTCGACCGCGGGCATCACCCCGTCAAGCTCGACGGCACGCGAAGCGGCAAGCGGGGCGGGCGCCGCCGGGCGGGCCATGGCCGGCTTGTCCTCGGCATCGAAGCGCTGCGGCACGGCCTCCTCCTCCTGTTCGGCGCGGCGTCCCAGCACCGAATAGAGCCGCAGGCCGAGGAACGCGGCCACCATGGCAAGGAGAACGATTTCCAGCACAGTCTCGATCCGATCTTCCATCGGGGCATGCGCCCGCTTGCTGCGCACTTGAGCCCCTTTCCAACGCACCCTGCCCTATATGGGGTGCAATTACAATTCGCCAACGCCCAATAGGTTGCTGCACGGGCCGGCAAGAGCGCCTTGCGCGCCCGGCCCGCCGTGGCCTCCGGGCGCGGGCGAGCCATTGCCGGCGGGCCGCGCCCCTGCTAGGCGCCGGCCCAGCCGCGCGCAGCGCTGAGGGATGATGCACCGCGCGCAACCCGTGTCACCGACTTTGAAAGAACCGCAACCATGGCCGAACCCGAAGGCGTCCTTACCGATCTCGACAATCCCGGCAGCGGCGGCGGCGAGGCCAATGGCCACGACACCCAGCCCGCAATCGGGATCATCACCCAATACGTGAAGGACCTCTCGGTCGAGAATCCCAACGCGCCCGAGGTGTTCCAGTGGGCCGAGCCGCCGCAGATCGACGTGCAGTTCAACATCAGCGCCGAAAGAGTAAGCGCCGAGGTGCACGAGGTGACGCTCAAGCTCACCCTCACCGCCACCTCGCAGCGCGGCACGATCTACATCGTTGACCTTGCCTATTGCGGGCTCGTGGGGATGCGCAACGTGCCCGAGGAACAGGCCCATGCCTTCCTCTTTGCCGAGGGCCCGCGGCTGATCTTCCCCTTCGCCCGGCGCGTGGTGGCCGATGCCGTGCGCGATGCGGGCTTCCCGCCCCTGATGGTTGATCCGGTTGATTTCAATGGCCTTTATGCCCAGCAACTGGCCGCACGCCGGGCCGAGGAAGCCGCCGGCGGCCCACCGATCGAACCGGTGACGGGTCAGGCCTGATCCCCCGCACCAAGATGCCGCGCCAATGAGCCTGCTCAAGAACATCGGCACGATCGGCGGGCTGACTCTGGTCAGCCGCCTATTCGGCTTTGCCCGCGACATCATGCTCGCCCGCGTGCTCGGCGCCGGGGGCGTAGCCGATGCCTGGCAGCTTGCCTTCCAGCTGCCCAACCTGTTCCGCCGCCTGTTTGCCGAAGGCGCTTTTGCGAGCGCCTTCGTGCCGTTGTTCAACCGCCACATGGCTGAGGACGAAAGCGCTGCGCGGCGCTTTGCCGGCGAGGTGCTGGCGGTGCTGCTGCCGATCCTGGTGGTGTTCGGCGCAGTGATGATGCTGGCCATGCCGTGGGTCTTGTGGGCCTTTGCCAACGAGGAGTTGCGCGGCGATGCGCGCACCTATGCGCTTGCGGTGACGATGGGGCGGATCGCCTTTCCCTATCTCATGTTCATGAGCCTCGCCACGCTGGTGGCGGCAATCCTCAATTCGCTTTCGCGCTTTGCCGCGGCGGCGGCGGCGCCGATCCTGCTCAACCTCTGCCTGCTCGCCGCGCTCGGCTGGGGCGCGCTCCAGCCTGCGGGCGAGGCGACTCGCGCTGCCACGGGCACCTATCTTGCGATTGCCGTCTCGGTGAGCGGACTGCTGCAATTGCTGTGGCTCTACTGGTTCATGCGCCGGGCGGGCTTTCGCATTCCGCGCCTCACACCGAGGCTGACCGCCCGCATCAAGGAAATGGGGGTGCTGATCGTGCCCGCGGTGTTTGGCGCCGGGGTCTATCAGATCAGCCGCTTCATCGACCTTGCCTTCATCCGCGGCCTGCCCGACGGGAGCCTTACCTATATGGCCATGGCCGACCGCTGGAACCAGCTGCCGCTCGGCATCATCGGGATTGCACTGGGCACCGCGATCCTGCCGGCGCTCTCGCGCTACATCAGCCGCAAGGAGGATGACGAGGCGGTGCGCCTGCAGGCCAATGCAATTGAACTCGCCATGCTGCTCACGCTGCCCTGCGCGGCGGCGCTGTTCATCACCGGATTTGCCTTCGTCAAGGCCTTCATGGAGGGGCAGGCCTTCACCCCCGAGGATGCGCGCACCACGGGCATGGTCACCTCGGCGCTGGTGGTGGGCCTGCCTGCCTATGTGCTAGTCAAGGTGCTCACCCCCAATTTCTTCGCCCGTGCCGACACCCGCACCCCGGTCTATACCGCCGCGGCCTCGCTGGTGGTGACGGTGGCGGCCAACCTGGTGCTGGTGCCACTGATCGGCGTCGTCGGCCTCGCCCTCGGCGGAGCGATCGGGGCCTGGGTCAATATCGCGCTGCTTGGCGCGATCCTTGCCCGGCGCGGCCATTTCCGCCTGCCGGCGCGGGTGCTCTCGCGGGTCGGGCGGATCGCGCTGGCAACCGGGGTGATGGGCGCGGCGCTGATGGTGCTGATGCCGCTTGTCACCCCCTGGCTCGATGGCGCCTTGGTGATGCGTCTTGCCGCGATCGGCGCGATCCTTACCGTCAGCCTTGCAACCTATGGCGGCGCCTGCGTGCTCTTCGGCGTGCTCGACAAGGCGACGGTTGAACGCCTAATGCGCCGGCAAAGCTGAACCTCAGGAAACCCCATGCGCGTCGTCTCCGGCATCCAGCCCACCGGCAATCTCCACCTCGGCAATTATCTCGGCGCCATCCGCAACTGGGTGGCGATGCAGGATGCGCTCGCGGATGGAGCCGAGGCGCTGTTCTTCCTTGCCGATCTGCACGCGCTCTCCCAGCCGCACGACCCGGCGTCGCTCACCGCCGCCACGCTGGAAATGACAGCGGCGCTGGTGGCCTGCGGCATCGATCCGGATCGCTCGGTGCTGTTCAACCAGGCGCAGGTGCCGCTCCATGCCGAGCTGCAATGGCTCCTGAACGGCACGGCGCGCATGGGCTGGCTGGGGCGCATGACCCAGTGGAAGGACAAGGCCGGCAAGAACCGCGAGGGCCAATCGGTGGCGCTGTTCACCTATCCGGTGCTCCAGGCCGCCGACGTGCTGCTCTACCAGGCCACCCACGTGCCGGTGGGCGAGGACCAGAAGCAGCATCTTGAGCTCGCGCGCGACATTGCGCAGAAGTTCAACAATGATTTCTGCACCGAGGATGCCCCCGTCTTCACCCTGCCCGAGCCAATCATCCCGGTCGAGGCGGCGCGGATCATGAGCCTGCGCGACGGCAGCGCCAAGATGAGCAAGTCCGATCCTTCCGACATGAGCCGCATCAACCTTGCCGATGATGCCGACACCATGGCGCAGAAGATCAGAAAGGCGCGCACCGATCCCGAGCCGCTGCCATCGGAGGAAGCCGGCCTTGCCGAGCGGCCCGAGGCGCGCAATCTTGTGGGCATATACGCCGCGCTATCGGGTGAAAGCGTGGCCGGAGTGCTGCGCCAGTTTGGCGGCCAGGGCTTCGGCAGCTTCAAGCCAGCGCTGGCCGAACTGCTGGTTGAAACCCTTGGACCGATCAGAGCGCGCTTTGTCGAGCTCAAACAGGACCGGGAAACCCTCGATGCGATCCTTGCCCGCGGTGCGGCCAAGGCGCGCGAGCGCGGCGCACCCACGCTTGCCGCGGCCTACCGGGCGCTCGGGCTGGTGCGGCACTGAGCCCGGGCGCAAGGCCGATGCTCCTTGCCCTTCATCCTTGCCATTCAATCGCCATTCAGACCTGCCGAATATCATCGCGCGCGCAAGCACCCTTGCTCTTGTGGCAATGGTGATCAGTCGAAGGATGTGTCATGATCTCTGGCATGAAGTCGAACAAGTCCCTTGCCCGTCTGGCCCTGCCGCTGGTGCTGGCGCTTGGCGTTGCGGGCTGCGCCACGCCGTTCAAGGCAGACGTATCCCGCTTCACCACGCCGCTGCCCGCACCGCAGGGGCAAAGCTTTGCGGTGGTGCCCGAAGACCCCAAGCTCGCCGGCAGCCTCGAGTTTGCGACCTACGCGCGCAGCGTCGCGGCCGAACTGCGTGAGATCGGCTACACCGAGGCAGCCTCGCCCGAGAGCGCCGATCTGCTGGTGCGTTTCGATTACCGCGTCGATGGCGGGCGTGAGCGGGTGCGCACCGATTTTGCCGGCGTGGGCGCCTTTGGCCCGGCCTGGGGGCCTTGGGGCGGCTGGTATGGCGGCTGGGGAGCCTGGGGCTATGGCTTCAACGATCCCTTCTTTGGCGGGCCCAATGTGCGCAGCTACACCATCTACACCAGCGGCATAGATCTGAAGATCGACCGGCGGGTGGATGGCCAGCGCCTGTTCGAGGGCAAGGCCGAGGCGGTTTCGCGCTCGAACCGCCTGCCGCGGCTGGTGCCCAACCTCGTCGACGCGCTGTTCACCGGCTTCCCCGGCAATTCTGGCGAGACCGTGCGCATCACCATTCGCGATGCCGGCGAAAAGACCGTGCGCCGCGTCGATTGATGGTGTAAGGCTTCAGGTCAAACGAACCCTTGGACGGGAACGAGAAGGCGGCGCCAGGGGATCGGCGCCGCCTTTTTTTCGTGTGGCCTTCAGCGATTGTCGGGCTGCGCACGCACCGTTGCCAGCCCTTCGCGGCTGATGCGATAGGGTTGCCCGTCATGGCTGCGGATCAACCGTCGTCGCCGCAACCGCGCGAAAACCGGAAGGCTGCAATCAACGCGACGCAGGCCATCGCGGTTGAAGCAATCGACCTCCACGATCCTGCCATGGTTGTCACGGCGGTAACGGATCGATCCGCCCTGCGCGAGGACGTGCAGCACGCGCTGCTCGTGCTTTGAGATGTTCACGGGAATTGTCCTTGAGAAATGTGCCAGATCGCGCGCCCGCGCGGCAAGCGGGGCGGCGAGGTGCTCTGCCGGTCACACGCTCAGGGCGCGCACCGGCGAGTCAGCAGACGACATTCTCGGACATCAATTCCCACAGGTTGCGCCAGCAGCTCAGGCGATGGCCCTGCCCGCGGCAAGCTCAAAGCCGGGCATGCCCCCCGGTCGAGCCGAAACCGCCCGCGCCGCGCGCGGTCGCGTCGAGTGCTTCGACCTCGTGCCACGCCGCCTGCACCACCGGGGCCAGCACCAGCTGGGCGATGCGATCACCCCGCGCGATCACAAAGGGCTCGGGCCCGTGGTTGATGAGGATCACCTTCAATTCGCCGCGATAGTCCGAATCGATCGTGCCGGGGGTGTTGGGCACGGTGATGCCGTGCTTGAGCGCGAGGCCCGAGCGCGGGCGCACCTGGATCTCGTAACCCTGCGGGATCGCCAGCGCGAGGCCCGTTGCCACCGCGTGGCGCGCGCCGGGGGCAAGCGTCACATCCTCGGCGCTGACCACGTCCATCCCGGCCGCGCCCGGTGTGGCATAGGCAGGCAGGGGCAGGCCCTCCCCATGCGGCAGGCGCTTGACCTTGACCGGGATCGTCACTCGGCCGCCTCGGCGCGGAAGGCCGCGGCGATCCGTTCGACCAGCGCCATGGCGACCGCGCTCTTGGGCATGTCGTCGAGTGTCTCGACCCCTTCGGCGCTGATGATGTGCACGCGGTTGCGATCCCCGCCCATGACATCGCCCGAGACATCATTGGCGACGATCCAGTCGGCGACCTTGCGCTTGCGCTTGGCCTTGGCGTTCTCGATCACGTCCTCGGTCTCGGCGGCAAAGCCGATCACCAGCGCCGGGCGGTTGGGCGCGGCGGCGACATTGGTGAGGATGTCGGGGTTCTCGGCGAGCATCAGCGCCGGCGGGGCATCGCCGCGCTTCTTGATCTTCTCGGCGCGGTATTCCTTGGGCCGCCAGTCGGCAACCGCGGCCACCATCACCGCGACATCGGCGGGCAGCGCGCGCCGCACCGCCTCGGCCATGTCGCGCGCGCTTTCGACGTCGATGCGCTCCACCCCGGCGGGGGTCTTGAGCGCCACCGGCCCTGCCACCAGCGTCACCCGCGCGCCGAGCGCTGCCGCCGCCGCCGCAATGGCAAAGCCCTGCTTGCCGCTCGAGCGGTTGGCGATGTAGCGGACCGGATCGATCGCCTCCCAGGTCGGCCCGGCGGTCACCAGCACGTGCCGCCCGGTGAGCGAGAGCGGCGCGCCCGACGGGTTGAAATCGGCCCCGGCGGTAACGTCGCCCAGCACCTCCTCGATTTGCTCGGGCACGGCCGGGATGAAGGTTTCGGGGGCTGCCTTGCGCGGATCGACGACGTGGTTGATCGCCTCGCGGTCCATCGGCGGGGCGGCTTTGGCCTTGCCCTTCTTGGCGAGCAGTGGCCCGCTGAAATCCGGGGTGAAGGGCGGCGATTCCTCAGGCGGTGGTGCGGTTTGCGCCTCAGGCTCGGGCGCAGGCAAGTCCGCGTATTCCGCCTCGATCTCGGCATGGCTGCGCTTGGGGGTCGAGCGCGGGATGAGCCGGGAAAGCAGCCCGCCCAGCCCCCCGGCGGGAAGTTGGGCAGCGCTGTCCTCCTCCTCGGGTTCGAGCGCCTCGCTGGCGAGCGCTTCGGGCACGGCAAGCCCCAGCTGATCGGCGATCGCCCGCCAGATCGCCTCGGGCTCGGGCAGGCGGCCATAGCCGAACTCGCCGCAGGCCATCGGCCCCTGATCGGGGTGGAGCACGCTCACGCCCGCCGCCTGGAGCAGCGCCACGTTGCGCTGCGTGGCGGCATGTTCCCACATGCGCACATTCATCGCCGGCACCGCCAGCACCGGCTTGTCGGTGGCAAGGATGAGCGTGGTGGCAAGGTCATCGGCGATCCCGGCGGCCATCTTGGCGAGGAGATCGGCGGTGGCCGGACACACCACCACCAGATCGGCCTCACGCGAGAGCTGGATATGCCCCATCTCGGCCTCGTTCTTGAGGTCGAACAGGTTGGTGTAGACCGGGTTCTCGCTGAGCGCGGCGAGCGCCAGCGGGGTGACGAATTGCTGCCCGCCCCGTGTGAGCACACAGGTCACCTCGGCCCCGCCCTTGCGGATCAGCCGCACCAGCTCGCAGGCCTTGTAGGCCGCGATGCCGCCGCCCACCACCAGGAGGATGCGCGGCCTGCCTGCCATTGCCTCTGCCTCATTCATCCGCTTGCGCCGCGCGGGCACTCCTTGCCAGTTTGCCGGTCTTGCTGGTCGATCAAGCCGCCATGATCGCACATTTTGGTTAAGCCTCGCTTGCCGCCGGTGCAAGCGCGGCCTTGCCCGGGCCGGCAATCGCCGACGGGTCAAGAGGCGCTGCTCTCATCCGATCCAGCCGAGCGCGAGCGCAGTCCATGCCGCGCCTGCGCCCAGACCGGCGGCGAGCAGATATCCCAGCCAGCCGCTTCCCGTGCCCTGCGCGCCCAGCAGCGGAATCTCGGGCAGCGGCGGTGGCTCGGGCGCGCCGCCCTTGGGCGGGAACATCTCCTCGATCCGACGAATGAGCCCGGGCAGGCGCAGCAGGGTTTCGGCATCCTGCTTCAAACGGTCGGCGAGCGCCGCCTCGGGCCCCAGCTCGTCGCGCAGCCAGCTGCGCACATAGGGCGCGGCGGTGTCCCACATGTTGATATCGGGATTGAGCTGGGTGGCGATGCCTTCGACCATCACCATGGTCTTTTGCAGCAGCAACAGGTGCGGCTGGGTCTGCATGTCGAAATCGCGGGTGATGGCAAACAGCCCGTCGAGCATCTGCCCGACCGAAAGTTCCTTCACCGGCTTGCCCCGCATCGGCTCGCCCACGGCGCGCAGCGCGGTGGCAAATTCACCGACCGAATGATAGCTCGGCACATATTGCGCCTCGAAATGGATCTCAGCGACGCGCTGGTAATCCCCGGTCGTGAGGCCATAGAGGATTTCCGCCAGCCACTGGCGCGCGCGCCGATCGATGCGGCCCATGATGCCAAAGTCGATCGCCACGATGGTGCCGTCGTCCTCGACGAACAGGTTGCCCTGGTGCATGTCGGCATGGAAGAAACCGGCGCTGATCGCCTGGGTGAGGAAGCTGATCACCAGCCGCTCGGCGATTGCGGGAAGATCATGCCCGCGCGCGCGCAACTCGTCGATGCGGCTGATCTTGATCCCGTCGATCCATTCGATCGTCATCACCCGGCCATTGGTGCGATCCCAATCGACCGCGGGGATGCGATAGCCGGGCACGCCCGCCATCTGTTCGGCAAGCTCGCTTGCCGAAGCCGCCTCGCGCCTCAGATCCAGCTCGGAATTGGTCCAGCGCTTGAAGTTGGCGATGGTCAGCCGCGGGCGCAGCCGCGCTGCCTCGCCCCCCATCGCCTCGAGCTGCGCGGCGGCCCATTCATAGGTGGCGATGTCACGGGCAAACTTCTCGCGGATGCCTGGGCGCAGCACCTTGATCGCGACCTTGCGCCCATCGCTGGTGATCCCCTTGTGCACCTGTGCGATCGAGGCCGCGCCGACCGGCTCGGGATCGATCTTGGCAAACAACGCCTCGAGCGGCTGGCCGAAGCTCTGCTCGATCACCTTGCGGATCTCGGCAAAGGGCACGGGAGGAAGCGAATCCTGGAGCGACAGGAGATTGCTCGCCGCTTCCTCGCCCACGAGGTCGGGGCGGGTGGCAAGGCTCTGCCCGAGCTTGATCGCCGCTGGGCCGATGGCGCGGAAAGCCCCGGCGTAATCGGGCTTGCCGCGCTTGCCGGTGAGCGTTGCCAGCCGCGCGAGGCGCACGAGCTGGCGCAGCGCGAGCGGGGCGTTGGGATCATTCTCGATCCCCACCAGCGCACGGCGGCGCGCCAGCGTCACGCCCCAGCGCGCGAGGCGGGCAAGATGAACAGCGGCGCGCGTCACCAGGTCAGATCTTCCACCCCGAATGGATCGCCACCAGCCCGCCGAGGATCGGCTCGAACCTGACGCTCGCAAAGCCCGCCTGCGCGATCATCGCGGCAAAGGCGGGCATCGGCGGGAAGCGGCGGATCGATTCGGCGAGGTAGCGGTAGGATGCCGCATCGCCGGCGATCACCTGGCCCATGCGCGGCAGCACGTGCGCGGAATAAAGATCATAGGCCTGCCTGAGCCCGCCCCACTCGACGGTCGAGAACTCGAGGCAGAAGAACCGCCCGCCGGGCTTGAGCACCCGGTGCGCCTCGGCAAGCGCGCGGTCGATATGGGTGACGTTCCTGATCCCGAAGGCGATGGTGTAGGCATCGAAACTGCCCGAGGCAAAGCTGGTCTCCTCGGCATTCTGGCGGGTGAAGACGAGCGTGCCTTCCTCCGGCCCCATGCCGCGTTCGAGCGCGCGCTCGGCACCCACATCGAGCATGTCCTGGTTGATGTCGGCCACCGTCACATGCGCGCCGCGCGCGGCGAGGCGAAAGGCGATGTCGCCGGTGCCGCCGGCCATGTCGAGGATTTGCTCGCCCGGCTGAGGCTTGACCCGGCGCACGAACTTGTCCTTCCACAGCCGGTGCAGCCCGCCCGACATGGCATCGTTCATGATGTCGTACTTGCGCGCCACACTGGAGAAGACCTCGCCCACCTTGCGGGTCTTTTCCTCGGGCGTGACCTCGCTGTAGCCGAAGGAGACGGTTGGTTGGGTGGTGTCGCTCATGCGGCGTTCCCTAGAGACAATTGCCCCATTGGCAAAGGGTGATAGAGGGCGCGCGATGTGCGAAGTGTGCAATGCCTGAACTGCCCGAGGTCGAAACCACCGTGCGCGGCCTTGCCCGCTTCCTCGAGGGCGAGCGGATCGCGCGCGTCACCATCAACCGGCACGATCTGCGCCGCCCCTTCCCCGCCGATCTGGTGCAGGTGCTCACCGGCGCGCGGGTGACGGGCCTTGCCCGCCGCGCCAAATACGGCCTCGTCCATCTCGATCGCGCCGCCACCATGATCTTCCACCTCGGCATGAGCGGGCGCTGGCGGATCGATCCGCAAGCCCCCCATCCCCACGATCACCTGATCCTCGAGACCGCCAGCCACCGCTTTGCCCTGTGCGATCCGCGCCGCTTCGGCTCGGTCGATCTGGTGGCAACGGATGCGCTCGCGCAATGGCCGCACTTCGCCGCGCTGGGGCCGGAGCCTCTCGGGCCGGGGCTCACCACGGCGCACCTCAAGGCGGCCCTCAGGGGCAAGGGCCAGGCGATCAAGCTTGTCCTGCTCGATCAGCGGATCGTTGCCGGGCTCGGCAATATCTATGTGTGCGAGGCGCTGTGGCGCGCGGGCATCCGCCCGACAAAGCCGGCCGGAAAGGTCACGGGCGCACAGATCGCGCGCCTGGTGCCGGCCATTCAGGCGGTGCTTGAAGCGGCGATCCGCGATGGCGGCTCGACCTTGCGCGACTATGTCCGGCCCGATGGCGAGCTTGGCTATTTTGCCAGCAGCTTTGATGCCTATGGCCGCGAGGGCGCGCCCTGCCACCGCGATGACGGGGGCACCATTCGCCGCATCGTGCAGGGCGGGCGCAGCACCTGGTATTGCCCGGTGTGCCAGAAATGAGGGAATCATTGACCTTGCGCACGCCTGCGACTATGTGCGCCGCTTTCCGGCGGGAGGCCGCGTGGCAACCTGCCGCCTTTCACTGAACCATTGAGCATTCCATCGGCCGTGCCCGGCGGCCCGAAGCAGACGCGAGACAGACACGAGACATGGCCAATACGCCGCAAGCCAAGAAGCGCATCCGCCGCAACGCGCGCCGCGCCGCGATCAACCATTCGCGCCTCAGCCGCATCCGCACCTTCATCAAGAAGGTCGAGGCGGCCTGCGAAGCGGGTGACAAGGAAGCCGCCGCCGCCGCGCTCAAGGCCGCCCAGCCCGAGATGGCGCGCGGCGTGGCGCGCGGGGTGCTGCACAAGAACACCGTGGCGCGCAAGCTCTCGCGCCTCACTCGTCGAGTCGCCACGCTCTGATCCGATTCGCCCCTGCCTGCCTGGTCCGGACCTAAGGGTTCGCGCGCAGGCAAGTCATCACGGCCAGACAGGCAAGGAGCACAGAGCCGCGCGCAACCCGCGCGGCTCTTGTTGTTTGCGACAAATGCGACCGGCGCAATCCCCGCAAATGTCAGGATTCCCCGCGATTCGCGCGATCTTAACGGTGTTTATCCAGCTTTTTCAGTCGATTGAACGAAAGTCTGCGGGATAGAGCCGAGTCAACAGGAATATTTCACTTTTTTTAAAAGTCCGCGCTTGCGCTCCGCCCCTTTGCGTTCTTTACATGGGGCCTGCCCGGCGCGGGACAGTCCGGGCGCCTTAACAAACGAGCTGACAGGGGGGATCCCCGGAAACCTGCTTTTCCGGGGGTGGGAAAGGCTTTGCCTGTCGCAACGAACGAAAGAAGGGCGTGTGAGCGGTCGCGGCTCACGGCCAGCGGGTGAATTGGGGAAGAGCTTGTGCACAGGATCGAAAAAGCAAGAACGAGCGGCCGCCAAGCCGATGAACACCTGATGGAAGATGCCGAAGCCGTTAACCTCGCGGCCGACTGGGCCGATATCAGCCAGGGGCTGCGCAAGGATCTGGGGCATCAGCTCCACAGCCAGTGGATCAAGCCGATCCAGCTCGGCACACTGAACCGCGAAACCGGCACGCTCGAGCTCTACCTGCCGACCGAGTTCTCGGCCAACTGGGTGCGCGACCGCTTCCTCGACCGGCTGCAGCTGGCCTGGAAGATCGCCCGCAGCGAGGTGCGCGAGGTCAACGTCCTCGTCCACCCCGGTCGCCGCCAGATGCCCGACCTGCGCATCGATGACGGGCGCCGCCCCGCCAATGACGGGGCGAGCACGCTTGCCGTTGCCGCCGGCACGCTGAGTGATTCGGGCTTTACCTCCTCGGTCGGGCTCGATCCCTCGCTCACCTTCGCCGCCTTCGTCACCGGTGAGGCCAATATCCTTGCCTGCAATGCCGCCCAGCGCATGGCCGCGCTCGAGGCGCCGCAGTTCTCGCCGCTCTATCTCAAGGCCGCCACCGGCCAGGGCAAGACCCATCTGCTCCACGCCATCGGCCATGGCTATCTGCAGGTGCACCCGCGCGCGCGGATCTTCTACTGCTCGGCCGAGCGCTTCATGGTCGAGTTCGTCCAGGCGCTCAAGACCAGCCAGACGCTCGAGTTCAAGGCCCGGCTGCGCTCCTTCGACCTGCTGCTGGTCGATGACATCCAGTTCATCATCGGCAAGGCGAGCGCGCAGGAGGAACTGCTCTACACCATCGATGCGCTGCTGGCCGAGGGCAAGCGGCTGGTGTTTGCCGCCGACCGCGCGCCACAGGCGCTCGACGGGGTGGAGCCGCGCCTGCTCAGCCGGTTGTCGATGGGGCTCGTCGCCGATATCCAGCCCGCCGATATCGAGCTGAGGAAGAAGATCCTGCTCTCCAAGCTCACCCGCTTCGCGCCGATGGCGGTGCCCGAGGATGTGGTCGATTTCCTCGCCCGCACCATCACCCGCAACGTGCGCGAGCTGGTGGGCGGGCTCAACAAGCTGATCGCCTATGCCCAGCTCACCGGGCAGGAGGTCTCGCTCCAGCTTGCCGAGGAACAGCTCACCGACATCTTGAGCGCCAACCGCCGCCGCATCACCATCGACGAGATCCAGCGCACCGTGTGCCAGTTCTACCGCATCGACCGGGCGGAAATGAGCAGCAAGCGCCGCGCCCGCGCGGTGGTGCGCCCGCGCCAGGTGGCGATGTATCTGTCCAAGGTGCTAACCCCGCGCTCCTATCCCGAGATCGGGCGCAAGTTCGGCGGACGCGACCATTCGACCGTGATCCACGCGGTGCGGTTGATCGAGGATCTGCGCCAGCGCGATGCCGACATGGACGGCGATGTGAGGAGCCTGCTGCGGCAGCTGGAAAGCTGATCGCCCCGCGGCCATCCCCAGCCTTTGCCCCGCGCTCTCGACAGGGCTTTCCACAAGCCTGTCGACAGCGCTCGCACAGGCTGTAAACAGCCTGTCCATGCCGCATCAACGCCTTTCACCCGAACTTGTCAGCCTGCCCAGCGGATGGATTTCCGCTCTGGTCAGAGGCGCAAAGAGCCGCTGCCCGCGCTGCGGGGAGGCGCGGCTGTTTCGCCAATGGCTCAAACCCGTGGATCGCTGCGGGCATTGCAGGCAGGACTGGTCGGTGCAGCAGGCCGATGATTTTCCGGCCTATATCGGCATCTTCGTGGTCGGCCACCTGCTCGCGCCCGTGGTGATTGCGATGATTGCAGGGGGCGTTTCCGCATGGCTGACGCTGGCAATCATCCTGCCGGTGGCGGTCGTGCTGCTGCTTGCCATGCTTCAGCCGGTGAAGGGCGCGGTGATCGCGTTCCTGTGGTGGCATGGGATTGGCGCGTTCCGTGGGCAGGAGCGCCCTGGCGGCGAGAAGCGGCGATGACGCTTTCGCCGGCAAGGCTTGATCGCTTTGCCCGCCACATCGTGCTGCCCGAGGTGGGCGGCGCCGGGCAGGTGCGGCTGGCGCGAAGCAAGGTGACGGTGATCGGCCTTGGCGGGATCGGCAGCCCGGCCCTGCAATATCTCGCCGCCAGCGGGATCGGCCGGCTGGCGCTGGTCGATGATGATGTGGTCGATCTGTCGAACCTCCAACGGCAGACCATCTTCACCACCCGCGATGTGGGCCATGGCAAGGCGGTCTCGGCGCGGCGCTGGCTTGCCAATTTCGATGATGCGCTCAGCGTGGATGTCTCCGATGCGCGGATCACCGCCGAAAATGCGCCCGCACTGATCGCTGGTGCTGATCTGGTGCTCGACGGCACCGACAATTTTGCGACGCGCCTTGCCGTGTCGGATGCCTGTGTGGCTGCCGGCATTCCGCTGATCTCGGCTGCCGTGGGCCGGTTCCAGGGACAGGTTGGCGCCTTTGCCGGGCACCTGCCGGGCGCGGCCTGCTATCGCTGCTTCGTCGGCGATGCCTTCGACGCCGAAGATTGCGACACCTGCGCCGATGACGGGATGCTGGGCGCGATGGCCGGCTGGGCCGGCACATTCGCGGCGCTGCAGGCGATCAAGGTGCTGCTTGAGGGCGTGAGCACCTTGGGTGCGCCCGGCTGGGGCCAGCTCCACATCCTCGATGGGCTTGCCCCGGCGATGCGGACCATTCGCATCGCCAAGGACCCGGCCTGCAAGGCATGCAGTTCAGCCGCCTAGCACCTCCGCCACCCATTCCGGCACCAGGCGGCTGGCCGGGCCAAGGCGGGTTTCATGGAACAGGTGCGAGCCTTCCGAGCGCTCGAGATTGAGTTCAAGGCAGCGCGCGCCTGCGCCCCGCGCCTCGGCGACGAAGCCCGCCGCCGGATAGACAGCGCCCGATGTGCCGATGCTGACGAAGAGGTCGCAGGCCGCGAGCGCCTGGTAGATGCGCCCCATCTGGTAGGGCATCTCGCCAAACCACACCACATCGGGCCTCAGGGCGCGGGCCTGGCACACGGGGCAGGGCGGGCGGTCGATCATCGCCTGCTCCCAGCGGCTGCGCATCCCGCAGGCCTGGCACAGCGCGCTTTTGAGTTCGCCGTGCATGTGCAGCACGCGGGCCGATCCGCCGCGTTCATGGAGGTCATCGACATTCTGCGTCACCAGCAGCACATCGCCGGCAAATTCGCGCTCGAGCCGGGCCAGCGCCAGATGCGCCGGGTTGGGTGCGACACGGGCGAGCGCGGCGCGGCGCATGTCGTAGAAATTGAGCACCAGATCGGGATTGCGGGCAAAGCCTTCGGGCGTGGCGACGTCCTCCACCCGGTGCTGTTCCCAAAGCCCGCCGGCGGCGCGGAAGGTGTCGATCCCGCTTTCCGCGGAAATCCCGGCGCCGGTGAGGATGACGATGCGCGTGACCTGTGCCATGAGGCTTTCAAAGCACGAGGGATGAAGGCAAGGCAATGGCACAGCTCAAGTTCGGGGTGATCGGGCACAAGGGCCGCATGGGCCGCGCGCTCGAGGCGGCGATCAGCGAGGCGGGGCACGTGCTCGGCTTCGGGGTGGACGCCGGCGGCAGCATCGCGCCCTTTGCCGCGCAGTGCGATGTGCTGGTGGATTTCTCCGCGCCGGATGCGCTGGCAGGAAATCTTGCGGCGGCAAGAGCTGCGCAAAAGCCGATCGTGATCGGCACCACCGGGCTTGAGGAGCCGCATTTCGTCATGCTGGCCGAGGCCGCGCGCGCGGTGCCGGTGCTGCAATCGGGCAATTTTTCGCTGGGCGTGACGCTGCTCGCGCATCTGGTGCACGAGGCCGCCGCGCGGCTCGGGCCGGAATGGGACATCGAGGTGCTGGAAATGCACCACCGCATGAAGGTCGATGCCCCCTCGGGCACGGCCAAGCTGCTGGGCGAGGCAGCCGCCAGGGCGCGCGGGATCGCGCTTGCCGAGAATATGGAGAGCGGCCGCCACGGCATGACGGGCGCCCGCCGCGAAGGCGCGATCGGCTTTGCCACGCTGCGCGGCGGCACCGTGGCGGGCGAACACAGCGTGATCCTCGCCGGGCCTGAAGAACGCCTCACCCTTGCCCATTCGGCGGAAAACCGGATGATCTTCGCCCGCGGCGCGGTGAAGGCGGCGGCCTGGATTATCGGCAAGCCGGCGGGGCGTTACACCATGACCGACGTGCTGGGGCTGTGAGCGGCAGCACGGACTGGGTGGGGGTTCTGTTCGCCTCCGCCTTCATGGCGGCGGTGATCCTGCCGTTCTTCTGGCGCGAGCTTCGCGGTGCCTGGCGCTGGTGCAAATCGCGCCCCGCACGCGCCGCGCATGTCCGGAAGTGGCGCGAGGAATTTGCTGCTGACAACCCGAAAGGCCCGCCGATCACGCCCGAGGAACATGCTGCCTTTGGTGCCTGGCTCAAGGATCAGGCGCGCCCGGCAGCGCGGTTGACGCCGCAGCCCGGCCGGGCCGAACCGGACGGTTGCCGCCTCGGCGGCCCCGCGTGGCTGGCCGAGGGGAAGGAATGGCCGCGCTCGCAGCAGGGCCTGCCGATGCAGTTCCTCGCCCAGATAGACTTCGCCGCCCTCCCCCCCATCCCCGGCTTTCCGCGCGAAGGCGTGGTGCAGGTGTTTCTGCCGACCGATGATGACCTCTTCGGCATGCATCCCGATGATCCCGGGCTGGGCGTGGGCGGAATCACGGTGCTGACGCGCGCCAATGGCGCAGGCGCGCTGCGGCACGAGAACCTTCCCGATTTTGACTGGTCGCGGCAATCCTCGTCGTTCAGAAGCGACGCGGATCGCATTGATGGCGTGGTGCTCATCCCCACCCCTTTCACCGCCGCGATCGACAGCAAGCAGTGGCAGGCCGAGGCACGGCTTGACGGCCATCTTCGCCGCGCGGGCGCCGACAAGTGGGAAGATGCGCTTGAGGCCGGTTTTACCCCGGATCGGCACGTGCACCACGTCGGCGGATATCCCGTCTTCTCGCAGTATGATTTCCGCGCGCCCGGCAAGCATGAAGACTTTGACACTTGCCTGCTTCACCTCACCTCGGACGATCACGTGCAATGGAGCGATGTGGGCGATGCCAATGTGCTGATCCGCTCGGAAGACCTTGCCCGCGATGATTTTTCGCGGGTGATCTTGTGGTGGGATTGCGCGTAAGGCGGCAGCCATGACCAAGGAGCAGATCTTCCAGTTCTTCCGCCGCCTCGCCGAGGACGATCCTGCGCCCCGGACCGAGCTGGAATATGGCAATGCCTATCAGCTGCTGGTGGCCGTGGCGCTCTCCGCGCAGGCGACCGATGTGGGGGTGAACAAGGCCACCCGCGCGCTGTTTGCCAAGGTCAAGACGCCGCAGGAGATGCTTGGCTTGGGCGAAGAAGGCCTCAAGGAGCACATCAAGACCATCGGCCTGTTCAATTCCAAGGCCAGGAACGTGATCGCGCTTTCGCAGATCCTCGTCGATGAACACGGCGGCGAGGTGCCGGACAGCCGCGAGGCGCTGGTGAGGCTCCCCGGCGTGGGGCGCAAGACCGCCAACGTGGTGCTCAATTGCTGGTTCGGGCAAGAGACTTTTGCCGTCGACACCCACATCTTCCGCGTCGGCAACCGCACCGGCCTTGCCAAGGGCAAGACGCCCGAGGCGGTCGAGGCGAAGCTCGAGAAGCGCGTGCCCCAGCCTTTCCGCCTCCATGCGCATCACTGGCTGATCCTGCACGGGCGCTATGTCTGCAAGGCGCGCAGCCCCGAATGCTGGCGCTGCAAGGTGGCTGATCTGTGCCGCTTCAAGGCCAAGGTGCCCGAGCCGCCCGCCCGGCGCAGCCCAGCCGCCGCGGCGCGCGCCGATTAAGCCGCGGTTCAACCAGCGCGGCGAATAAGCGCAGCGCCCTTGGTGGAGACAGCCCATGCCCACGCGAATCCTTGCCCTTCTCGCCCTGCCGCTGATCGTCACTGGCTGTGCTGCGGGCGAAAGTCCGGGTAGTGCCAATCCCGCCGCCGGCGTGCCCGAGGCCAAGGTGCTCGGGGCAGGGCAGAACTGCATCATGCGCGATCAGGTGCGCCAGACCGTGGTGCGTTCGGCTCAGGTGATCGACTTTGAAATGAACAGCGGCAAGGTGTTCCGCAACACCCTGACCAGCCCCTGCCCGGGGCTGACCTTCGACCGGGCGATCACCTACGAGACCTCGATCAACCAGCTGTGCCGCCAGCAGATCGTCTATGCCCTGCAGAATGTCGGCGGGGTGTTGCAGCGCGGGGCGGGATGCAGTCTCGGCGATTTCGTCCCGGTTGAATATGTGAAGCGAGCCAAGGCGAAGTAGCAGGCCCGCTCACACGTCGTCGGCGCTCGCCAGCTCGGCCCGGTCAAGCTCGCCCGTCAGGCTCGCCACCGTCACCGCCACCGCGGCATCACCGGTGATGTTGGTGGTGGTGCGCATCATGTCCATGATGCGATCGACCCCGGCGACAAAGGCAATGGTCTCGAGCGGCACGTTCACCGCGCTGAACACCAGCGCCATCATGATGAGGCCCGCCCCCGGAATGCCGGCCGCCCCCACCGCGCCCAGCGTGCCGAGGAGCGCGATCATGCCATAATCGCCCCACGAAAGGCTGACGCCGAAAACCTGCGCGCCGAACAGCGTGGCCAAGCCCAGATACATGGCCGTGCCGTTCATGTTGATGGTGGCGCCAAGGCTGATGATGAAGCTGGCGACCGAATTGGAAACGCCAAGATTGCGCTCGGCACAGCGCAGGGTGACAGGCAGCGTGGCGTTGGAACTGGCGGTGGAATAGCTCACCGCCATGGCATCCACCATGCCGCGGAAGAACCCGATCACCGGCACCCGGGCGATGAGCCTCAGCATCCCGCCATAGATCGCGGCGATGATGATGAAGCAGCCGAGGTAGTTGAGGAATACCAGCTTGCCCAGCGCCGCGAGCGCATCAAGCCCGAGCGTGCCCGCCACCCAGGCCATCAGCGCAAAGACGCCGAAGGGGGTCAATTCCATCACCACCGCGGTGACCTTCTGCATCACCACGCTGCCGCTTTCGAACACGCCGAGCACCGGCGCGCCCTCCTCGCGCGCCATCAGGATCCCCACCCCGATCAGCAGCGAAAAGACGATCAGCGGCAGCACGTTAACATCGGCCATCACCTTGACCGGGCTTTGCGGGATCATGCCGAGCACCATCTCGCGCCAGGTCAGCGGGCTGGCCTCGGGCGGGGTGCCGAGCGTGATCGCCGCGGTATCCACCCCTTCGCCCGGGGCCAGCCAGGTGCCAAGGCCCAGCCCCAGCCACACAGCGAGCTGGCCCGTCACCACGAACAGCAGCATCGCCCGCCAGCCGACCGAGCCGAGCTTGCGCAGATCGCCGATGCTGGCAACGCCGGCCACCAGGCTGAAGAAGATCAGCGGCACCACCAGCATCTTGATGAAGGCGACAAAGACATCGCCGATGATCTTGATGCTCTCGGCCCCGGGCCCCCACAGCCAGCCGGTGAGAATGCCGAGCACCAGCGCGCCGATCACGCGCTGCCACAGCGGGATGGCAAACCAGCTCTTCAACGGACTATCCTTCTTCAAGCGCCAGGGCATCGCGGGCGATGCGGGCATAGATGCGGGCGAGCACGGCAAGATCGGGGATCGCCACCGCCTCGTCGCGCTTGTGCATGGTGGCGTTGGTGAGGCCAAATTCGATCACCGGGCACAGCGCGCGCAGGAAGCGCGCATCCGAAGTGCCGCCGCTGGTGGAAAGTTCGGGCGCAATGCCGGTCTCCGCCTCGATCGCCTCGCTCACGAGGCGCGAAAAGGCGCCGGGCGCGGTGAGGAAGGGCTCGCCCGAGATCACCGCCCGCGCCGTGCCGCCGTGCCTTGCGGCGATCGCGGCGACCCTTTCGGACAGGCTCTTGCCGCTGTGCAGATCGTTGAAGCGGATCGAGATGCGCGCCTCGCCCCTTGCCGGGATCACGTTGTGCGCGGGGTTGCCGACATTGATGTCGGTGATCTCGAGATTGGAAGGCTGGAACCATTGCGTGCCGGCATCGAGCGTGAGCGCATCAAGCTCGGCCAGCATCGCCACCAGCCTGGGCAGCGGATTGTCGGCAAGGTGCGGATAGGCGACGTGGCCCTGCGTGCCTTCAACCGTGAGGAAGATGTTGACCGAGCCGCGCCGCCCGATCTTGACCATGTCGCCGAGCCGGTGGACGCTGGTGGGCTCGCCCACCAGGCACAGATCGGGCCTTATGCCTTGGGCCGCGAGGTGATCGATCAGCGCGCGGGTGCCGTGGAGCGCCGGGCCTTCTTCATCGCCGGTGATGAGAAAGCTGATGGTGCCGGCCGCTTGGGGCACCTCGGCCACAGCGGCAACCATCGATGCGATCGCGCCCTTCATGTCCACCGCCCCGCGCCCGTGGAGCAGCTCGCCGCGCACTTGCGGCTCGAAGGGATCGCTCGCCCAGCCCTCGCCCGGCGGCACCACATCGAGGTGGCCGGCAAAGGCAAAGTGCCGGCTTCCCGGCGGGCCGGGGCGGATGGCAAAGAGGTTCTCGACCGGAGCTTCCTGCGAACCCTGCGGCCCCGCGCCGCGGGTGAAGCGGTGGACGGCAAAGCCGAGCGGGGCGAGCATCGCCTCGAGCACGTCGAAGACGATGCCGCTTGCCGGCGTCACCGAAGGCGCGGCAATCAGGCGCTTGGCAAGGTCAAGGGGATCGAGCATGGGCGTGGAAGGGTTAGCAGCCCCCTGCCGCAGCGCAAGCGCAACTAGGGCACGCTCGGGCGTGGCGGCGCATCGGGCACCAGCGGCCCGGGGGCAAAGGCGCTGGTGAGCATGTCGGCGATCCTGAGGCCCGCCTGCACCACCCGGCGCCGCGCAATCGGCACCGCGCGCACGATGTCCTCCTGGCTGAGCGCGGTCTCCAGCGGCAGCGGGGCAGCGCAGACATCCTCGCTGTCAAAGGCGGTGGGATAGACGAAGCTGCGGGCGATCTGCCAGCTTTCCCGCCCCCAGTCATCGGGGCTGCCCCCGGCAAGTTCGGCGCGCTCGGCAGGCGTGTAGCGCCGCACCACCGGATCAGCCGGATCGCTGATCGCCCGCTCGGCCAGCGGCCCGTCCCAGATCGCGTGAAGGTTGTAACCCGGGCGAATGCCGTAATTGGCCTCGCGGTCATTGCCACCGCGGTCCTCGTTATCGCCCGAATGCAGCGGCATGTGCACATCGCCGATGAAATGCACGAGGAAGGCAAGCGCCTCGAGCCGGATCACCGGGGAAAGCCGCTCATCGGCCAGCAGACGATGCGCACGCGCGATCTGCGCGGTGACGCAATTGCCCCCGGCGCAATTGGCGCGCGGATCGAAGGGAGCACAGATCGGCGCGGTGCGATAGTGCCAGGCGGCGGTAAAGCCCCAGCGCCAGCCCTCGCCCCGCACGCAATCGGGCCACACCGCCGCATCGGCGAGCGTGGTGAGCGGGCAATCGGGCGTGCCGAGGCTGCGGGCATGGCGCAGCAGCGCGCGCACCTCGGCGCGCACCCGGGGCGAGACATTGGCCTCGGCGATCGCCGCCGTCTGGCGGTGGGCATAAAAGCCCCAGGCTCCGGCAGGAGCGGGAAGCAGCGCCAGCAGCATGGAAAACGCAGCAAGCAGCGCACGCATCGGCAGGCTCACCCCGCCAGCTCGTATTGCTCGATCACCCATTCCTCTTCCTCGGCCGCGCGGTTCCAGTGCTGCATCCACTCGTGTTCCCAGATCGCCTGCATATAGGCCTGGGCAAAGCCGGGCACGGCGATGCCATAGGTGACGAACCGCGTCACCACCGGGGCATAGAAGATGTCGGCTGCCCCAAAGGTTCCAAACAGGTAAGGCCCGCCGCTGCCATGGCGCGCCCGGGCTTCCGCCCAGAGGGTGAGGATGCGCACGATATCCTGCCGGGTCTGATCGGAAAGGCCTGGCAGGGCGATGCGGCGACGGATGTTCATCGGCAATTCGCGGCGCAGCGCCTGATAGCCCGAATGCATCTCGGCCACCATCGCGCGGGCCATGCCGCGGGCGGCCTCCGCGCGCGGCCAGAAGCGTTCGCGCCCGACCTTGTCGGCAAGATATTCGAGGATCGCGAGGCTGTCCCACACCACCGTCTCGCCGTCCCACAGGATCGGCACCTTGCCGCTCGATGGCTGGACTTCGCCCATGTCCTGCTTGATGCGGTCCCACTCCTCGCCCATGATCGGGACGATCAGTTCCTCGAAGGCGAGGCCCGATTGCTTGGCCGCAAGCCAGCCGCGCAGCGACCAGCTCGAATAGTTCTTGTTGCCGATGATCAGTTTCATGGGGCCGCCTGCTCCACCTTGCCGGGCCGGTTTGGCGCTGCCCTAGCCGTTCATCCCGGCAGTGTCGATGCTGAACGGCAAGGCCAGCGCCGGGCCGTTCGCGCTGCGCCTCTCTTGCCAAGGCGCACAGGCCGGAAACGCGGCGAGCCAGCCGCAGGCAGGTGCGCAAAAGGGCTTTGTCGCGCGGCGCCGCGCGGGTTATGGGCCGGTCATGTCGCTGCCGCCCTTTCACCTCGCCTTCCCCGTCGATGATCTCGAAGCCGCGCGCGCCTTTTATGGCGGGGTGATGGGCTGCGCCGAGGGGCGCTCCTCGGCCGAGTGGGTCGATTTCGATTTCCACGGCCACCAGATCGTGGCCCATCTCGCGCCGGGCAAGGCCGGTGACAGGGCGAGCAACCACGTCGATGGCCACGGCGTGCCGGTGCCCCATTTCGGCCTGGTGCTGTCCATGGAAGCGTGGGAAGCGCTGGCCGCGCGACTCAAGGCGGCAGGGGTGGCCTTCGTGATCGAGCCGACCATCCGCTTCAAGGGCGAGGTGGGTGAACAGGCCACCATGTTCCTGCGCGATCCTTCGGGCAATGCGCTGGAATTCAAGGCCTTTGCCGATCCTGAACAGCTCTTTGCCCGCTGATTGCCGCGCGCCGGGCTGAGGCCCCTGTGGCGCGCGGGCAACGTCCCCAAAGCGTCATCGCCATTTCGCAGACCTGCAACGCAACCGGCACCAAACCGCAACATCGCCCCGATAGCTGCCCGCCCCGCAGCCACAATGAAGCAGGGGCAAGACCAATGAAACCTTCAAACCTCAAGTCGGCATTCCTCCTCGGCGCTGCCGCCGTTGCGCTCGTTCCGGCGACGGCCCGGGCGGAGGCCGCGGCCAGCCTCGAGGCGGCCCAGGCGGGTGAGAGCACCGCGGTCGATTCCACCGAGGCGATGGGCAAGGAGATCGTCGTCTATGGCCGGGGCGAGGTGCGCCAGGTCACCCAGATCGGAGGCGACGACATCCAGCTCACCACCGCCGGATCGAGCCCTTTCATCGCGCTGCGCAAGCTGCCCGGGGTCAATTTCCAGTCGGCCGACCCATTCGGCGTCTATGAATGGTCAACCCGGATCACGCTGCGCGGCTTCAACCAGAACCAGCTCGGCTTCACCCTCGACGGTGTGCCGCTTGGCGACATGAGCTATGGCAACACCAATGGCCTGCACATCAGCCGCGCGATCATCGCCGACAATATCGGCCAGACCCGGGTGAGCCAGGGCGCCGGGGCGCTCGGCACCGCCTCGACCTCGAACCTTGGCGGGACGATCGAGTTCTTCAGCCGCGATCCGCAGGACGAGTTGGGGATCGCCGGCAACATCACCTATGGCGACAGCGACACCTTGCGCGTCTATGGCGCGCTCGACACCGGCGATCTCGGCAGCTTCAAGGCCTATCTGAGCGCGGCGCACATCGATGCGGAAAAGTGGAAGGGTTCGGGCACCCAGCGCGCCACGCAGGTCAATGCCAAGCTGGTCGCCGATTTCGCCGAAACCACCCGGCTTACGGCCTTCGTCAACTTCTCCGACCGCAAGGAGAATGACTATCAGGACTTCAGCCTCGAGATGCTCGCTCGGCTGGGCTATTTCTGGGACAACATCTCAGACAATTGGCCGCTCGCCGTGCAAATTGCCTTCATCGGCGCCAACCGGGGCGATACCGGGGTCGTGGTCGGCCCCAACAGCTTCGGCACCACCTTTCCCGCGCCGTTCCGCAGTGTCGATGATGCCTATTACGATGCTGCCGGCCTGCGCCGCGACTGGCTGGCAAGCGCGCGGATCGAGCAGGATCTGGGCGAGGCGATCACGCTGGGCGTGCAGGCCTATTACCACAGCAACAAGGGTCAGGGCTCGTGGATCACCCCCTACCGGGCGAGTCCCGGCGGGTTGCCGCTGAGCTTCCGCACCACCGAATACGAGATCGACCGCTATGGCGTGCTCGGCGATCTCGTGGCCGAGCTCGGCGCCCACAAGCTGCGGCTCAACCTGTGGTATGAGAACAATGATTTCGAGCAGGCCCGGCGCTTCTACACCATGGGCACCAGCCTCACCGAGCCGGCCACCAGCGCGCTGACCTATCAGTCCAATCCCTTCTTCACCCAGTGGAACAACGCCTACAACACCAAGACCTTCCAGTTCGCGGTGCAGGACCAGTGGGAGGTGAGCGAGGCGTTTTCCATCACCGCCGGGTTCAAGGGCCAGTCGGTCAAGCTCGAGGCAACCCCGATCAACCCGGTGCCCGGCCCGCTGGCGCTCGGCGAGATCGACGTTGAGGACCTGTTCCTGCCGCAGCTCGGCGTGCTCTACAAGCTGGGCGGCAGCAGCGAGATCTTTGCCAGCTTCACCCAGAACCAGCGCGCCTTCACCGCGGCAGCGACCACCGGACCTTTTGCGACCTCGGCGGCGGGGTTTGCCGCGATCCGTGACCGGCTCCGGCCCGAGACCAGCGACACCTTCGAACTGGGCCTGCGCTTTGGCGAGGGCACGCTCACCGGCGTGATCGCGGGTTATCTGGTCAATTTCTCGAACCGCCTGCTGGCGATCCCGCAAGGGCCGGGGATCGTCGGCAATGCCCCGCTGCTCTCCAACGTTGGTGACGTGCGCTCGATCGGCGCGGAGATCGGCCTCCAGTGGCGCCCGGTGCGCGCCTTCACGCTGACCGCGAGCTACGCCTATAACGACAACACCTATCGCGACGACGTGATCAATCAGGCCGGAACGGTGGTGCAGGCGATCAAGGGGCGGACCGTGGTTGACAGCCCGGAAAGCATCGCCAACCTCGAACTGGCCTATGACGATGGCACGTTCTACGCCCGCGGCAATGCCAACTACACCTCGCAGCGCTTCTTCACCTTCTCCAACGACCAGTCGGTCGATGGGCGGGTGCTGGTCGATGCGCTGATCGGGGTGCGCCTCAACAGCGACAACCGTTTGCTCGACGGGCTGGCTCTGGAGGTGACCGCCACCAACCTGTTCGACGAGCGCTATATCGGCACCATCGGCTCGAACGGTTTCGGTTTCCGGGGCGACAACCAGACGCTGCTGCCCGGCGCGCCGCAGCAGTTCTTCATCACGCTGCGCAAGAGCTATTGAGGCCGCCGCGGCGGGCCCCTGGTTCGGCAGCTGATGCACGGGGGCTCCGGTCGCACGACCGGGGCCCCTTGTCATTCGGGCAAGGCCAGCGCCAGCGCCTCAGGGCGCCCAATCCTCGCCCAGCGCGTCGGCCACCACTGCGGCGCGCAAGGTTGCGATGCCCATGCCCTTCTCGCTGCTGGTCAGGTGAAGCTCGGGATGGGCGGCGACATGGCGGCGCAGTTCGGAAGCGGTGCGATCGGCCACAGCGGCAAGGGCGCTCGCGGAAATCTTGTCGGTCTTGGTCAGCACCACGCGATAGCCCACCGCCGCCTCGTCGAGCATCTTCATCATCGCCCGGTCGGAATCCTTGAGGCCATGGCGGGCATCCACCAGCAGCAGCGTGCGCGCCAGCACCGCGCGCCCGCGCAGATAGTCGCGCACCAGCGTCTTCCACTGTTCGACCAGCTTCACCGGGGCCTTGGCAAAGCCATAGCCCGGCATGTCCACCAGCCGGAACAGCGGCTGTGCGCCTTCGGCCTCGACGCGGCCGACATCGAAGAAATTGAGTTCCTGCGTGCGCCCCGGGGTGACCGAGGCACGCGCAATCGCCTTCCGCCCGGTAAGCGCGTTGAGGAGCGAGGACTTGCCCACGTTCGAGCGCCCGCAAAAGGCGATCTCGGGAACATCGGGATCGGGCAGGAACGCCAGCCTCGGGGCCGAGCGCAGGAAGGCGACCGGCCCGGAAAACAGCCGGGAAGCTGCCTCCTCGCGCGCCTTGCGGGCGGCCTCCTCGGCCTCGGCTTGCCCTGTCACCGTCAGCGTCCGGCCTTGCCCCCGCCCTTGGCCGCCGCTGCGGCATTGGCGGCCTTGAGCTGCGGGTGGCGCGAATAGAGGTAGCTCTGCTGCGCCAGGGTGAGAATGTTCGAGGTCACCCAGTAGAGCAGCAGGCCCGCGGCGAAGGGCGCCATGACGAACATCAGCACCCAGGGCATGATCGCGAACATCTGCTGCTGCACCGGATCGACCGCCGCCGGGTTGAGCTTGAAGGTCAGCCACATGGTGATGCCCAGCAGCAGCGCCAGCGGGCCGATCGCGAGGAATCCCGGCACGTCATAGGGCAAGAGGCCGAAGAGGTTGAGGATATGCGCCGGATCGGGGGCGGAAAGATCGTGGATCCAGCCGAAGAAGGGCTGGTGGCGCATCTCGATCGCCAGCACCAGCACCTTGTAAAGCGCGAAGAACACCGGGATCTGGATCAGCATCGGCAGACAGCCCGAAAGCGGATTGACCCCTTCGTCCTTGTAGAGCTTCATCATTTCCTGCTGAAGCCGCGGCTTATCGTCCTTGAAGCGCTCCTGCAGCTCCTGCATCCGCGGCTGGATCGCCTTCATCGCTGCCATCGAGGCGAAGCCCTTCTGCGCGATCGGGAACACGGCCGCGCGGATGATCACGGTCAAGAGGATGATCGCCACGCCGAAATTGCCCACCAGGCCATTGAGCGTGCGCAGCAGCCACAGGATCGGCTTTTCGAGGATCTCGAACCAGCCCCAGCTGATCGCCTTGCCGAAATAGGTGATGCCCGAATCCTCGTAGCGGTCGAGCGTGGCGCTCTCCTTGGCCCCGGCGTAGAGGCGGGTCTGGGTCTCGGTGGTGCCGCCGGCGGGCAAGGTTACGGCGCCATAGAGCAGATCGGTGCGGAACAGATCGCCGCCAAGCGCGCGGAAGCCCGCCTCGGCCACCTTGGGCGCGGTGCGTCCGCCCCCGGGCACGAGGGCCGCGAGCCAATATTGATCGACAAAGCCCAGCCAGGCCGGATCGCCCGCCGGCCGCTCGGCCCCGATCTCGGCAAGTTCGGCATAGGAATGGGGATCCCACAGCGTGCCCCCGAACACCCCGACCGGGCCGGAATGGGTGACGAACTGGTCGATCGTGGCATTGGCGCTGGTGCGCTTGATCAGCGCAAAGGGCTGGATGATCGCCGCTGCCGCACCGCCGTTGCTCGCTGACTGGGTGGCGGTGATCATGTAGTCCTTGTCCACCGCAAGGCGCACCCGATAGGTGATCCCGGACGCATCGGTGCGGGTCAGCGTCACCGGGGTTTCGGGGGTGAGCCGCGTGCCATCGGCCTGCCACAAGGCGCTTGACGGCTGCCGCACCCCGCCGGTGATGAAACCGAACTCGGCGAAATATTGCCCCGGCGTGCCCTCGGGCGCGAGCAGGCGCACCGGACCCGAGTCCTTCTTCACCGTCTCGCGATAATCCTTGAGCACGATGTCATCGATCCGCGCGCCGACGAGGTTGATCGAGCCGGCGAGCCGCGGGGTATCGATGGGGATACGGTTGGGGCTGGCGAGCGCCGCCTTGAGATCGACCTTGCGCGCCCCCTGCACCTCGCTGCCCAGATCGCCGCTTGGCGCAGCGATTGCGCCCGCGCCTGCGGGCTTGGCCGCCGGGCTGGCGGGCGCCTCGGCCGGGGCGGTCACCGCGGCTTCGGGGTAGAAATAGCGCATCGCCGCATCCCAGCCGAGGATGAGCAGGCCCGAGAGCACGACAGCGAGGAGGAGATTGCGGTTGTCCAAGCGAAGACCCTGATCAAGATGCGTGGCAGGTTGGGTGGCGGTGTCGTATGGCGATAAGGCGGCTTGTGTTCCAGCCCTAGGGCACCGGATCGTGCCCGTGCCCGCCCCAGG
Organism: Erythrobacter cryptus; assembly: GCA_046297575.1. Taxonomy (GTDB): domain Bacteria; phylum Pseudomonadota; class Alphaproteobacteria; order Sphingomonadales; family Sphingomonadaceae; genus Erythrobacter; species Erythrobacter cryptus_A. Next base: position 318,143 of record JBKBHR010000001.1, on the reverse strand, counting down.
GGTGGCAGCGCATTAGCCGCTTCAGCGCCATCCATCCACCCCTCAAGGCGCCGTGGCGGGTGATCGCCTCGATCGCATATTGGCTGCACGAGGGCGTATAGCGGCACGAGGGCGGCAGGAGCCGGGATGGGCCAAGCTGCCAGGCCCGGGCAACAAGGATCAGGAGCTGCTTCATCGCCGCGGCTCGTGGCGGCGCTGCCCCCGCCGATCGCTGCCACCGCTGCGCGCGCGCGTGAGCGCATCGGCCAGCTCGCGCGCCATCAGGTGGAAATCGCGCTCGATCCCGCCCGCGCGCCCGATCAGCACGTGATCGTGATCGGGCAGGCCCAGGCTCGGCAGCGCGGCGCGCAGCAATTCGCGGAAACGCCGCTTCATCCGATTGCGCACCACGGCCTTGCCGATCTTGCGGGTGACGGTGATGCCATAGCGGATGCCCTTGCCGCCATTGGGCCGGGTGAGCAGCACGAAACCGGGCTTGGCCTGGCGCGCGCCGCTGTTGGCGCTGAGGAAATCAGCCCGCTTGGTGAGAACCGCAATCACCGGATCGGCTTGAACAGCGGGGGCACGACGCGGGCCATGCGCAGCATGGCGGCCTGCGCGATCCCGCGTGAAGGAATCGCACCCGCCGAAGCGGGTGCGCGATGGCTCACGCGCAGAGCCGCTTGCGACCGCGGGCGCGGCGGGCGCGCAGCACCTTGCGGCCGCCCGGGGTGGCCTTGCGGGCAAAGAAGCCGTGGCGCCGGGCGCGCACGAGATTGCTGGGTTGGAACGTCCGCTTCATGTGATCCTCGAAACTGTCACCGGGCGATCTGGGCACCGGGCGATCTGGGCAAATCCCGCACGCCCTTGGCGGCCGCCAGGGGCGACCCGAAACTGAAGGCGCGCCGTTATGGGAAAGCCGCCTCCGAGTCAAGCAGGGCGAGCGAGGCATAGGCAAGCCGCGGCGCCGGTGCGGCGGCGGCGAGCGCCTGCCACGGGCGTTGCAGGCCCGCGGTCAGCACCGCGCCCGATCGGGCCAGCACCGCGCGCAGCGGCGCAGCGAGCACCGGGGCGAGATCGCGCGCCGCCGGGGCGGAGTGAGCCGGGGCGCGCGGCGCAATCCAGCGCGCCATTTCCGCCGCATCGAGCCAGCGCGCCGCGGCATGGGGCACCGAATTGGTCATGGCATAGAAGGCGCGGGCCTCGGCCTCGCTCATGCCCATCTCGGTGTAGTAATCGAGATAGAGGCGGTTCTCCGGGGCATCGGGGGCGAAGTCCGCCGGCTCGCGCCCGCGCTCGTCGCGCCAGGAATGCACCGCAAACAGCGCCCCGGGTGCAATCGTGCGGCGGGTTCCGGCGAGGAACAGCTCGACCGCGCCGGAGCGTGCCGATCCGCCCGCTGGCACGTGCGTCGCCAGCCCCGCGGCGCGGATCGCCCGGCCCAGCGCGAGATTGGCAAGGTCGTTGCTGGTGCCGGGCGCATCGACGAATTCGATCACCTCGAGCCCCGGATAGGCCGCCAGCATCGCCCGGAAGGCGGCCGGGCTGGCGCCATCAGTACTGCCCACCAGCGCCGCGCGCCGCGCATCGAGCACGCGGAAGGGGCCGAATTGCGGCCCCGAGGCAAGGGTGGCAGGCGCACGCGGAATGAAGCGCGCCGGGGCAGGCGCGCTGATCACGGTCTCGGTGATGATCACGCCGCCTTCGCGCCGGACACTGCGGAAAACCTCCTGCGCATGCGCCACCGGGGCTGCGCCGAGCGGGGAAAGAAGGCCATCGCTCGCGCTCTCGGCGACGCGCACCCAGGCCTGGCTTGCCGGGTCCCATTCCTCGACCCAGCGCGCGCTCGCCACCACCCGCGCCCCCGGCTGCCCGCGCGCCAGCCACGAGGCATCGGCCTGCGCCTGTGCCGGCGCGGCGGGAAGCCACAGGGCAAGAAGGGCAAGAGCAAGGGCAAGGATGCGCGGCATGGCCCGGTTCTCGCCCGGCCGGGCCTGCCAATTTGCCAAGATTTATGCTTACGCAAACCCTTCGCATCGCTGCGCAGGGGGGCGGCAGGATCGGCTTAAGCCTTGGGCCTGGCAGGCCTTGCGCAGGTGCTCGACAGCGCTTGCAAAAGCCTGCACATTCAGGCCTCTGGGTGGCAGAGGGGCGGGCGCATGGTGGCGCTGACACGAACGGTGGCCTATCTCGGGCTCGAGGCCCGCGCGGTCGAGGTGCAGTGCCAGGTGGGCCCCGGCCTGCCGCGCTTTGCGATTGTCGGCCTGCCCGACAAGGCGGTGAGCGAAAGCCGCGAGCGGGTGCAGGCGGCGCTGGCCTCGATGGGCCTGGCACTGCCGCCCAAGCGCATCACCATCAACCTCTCCCCGGCCGACCTGCCCAAGGATGGATCGCATTACGATCTGCCGATCGCGCTGGCGCTGCTGGCGGCGATGGGGGTGACCGACGCCGAGCAGCTGATGGATTGGGTCGCCGTGGGCGAATTGGCGCTCGACGGACGGATCGTCGCCTGCCCCGGAGTGCTGCTCGCCGCGCTCCACGCAAGCGCGCTCGGCACCGGGCTGATCTGCCCGGCAGCCCAGGGCCCCGAGGCGCGCTGGGCGGGCGGGTTGCCGGTGCTCGCCCCTGGCGACCTTGTCAGCCTGCTTGCCCATCTCAAGGGCACGCTGGTGCTGCCCGAGCCTGCGCGCGGGGCGGTGGCCGAGGCCGCCGCGGCAACAGACCTCAAGGACGTGAAGGGCCAGGAAAACGCCAAGCGCGCGCTCGAGATCGCCGCGGCGGGCGGGCACAATCTCCTGATGGTCGGCCCGCCCGGATCGGGCAAGAGCCTGCTCGCCTCGTGCCTGCCCGGCATTCTCCCGCCGCTGGGTCCGGATGAGGCGCTCGAGGTCTCGATGGTGCAATCGGTGGCCGGCGCGCTCGAGGCCGGGCGGATCAGCCGCGCCCGCCCCTTCCGCGCGCCGCACCATTCGGCGAGCATGGCCGCGCTCACCGGCGGCGGGCTCAAGGTGCGCCCGGGCGAGGTGAGCCTGGCGCATCTGGGCGTGCTGTTCCTCGACGAATTGCCCGAGTTCCAGCGCGCGGTGCTCGATTCGCTGCGCCAGCCGCTCGAGACCGGCACGGTCGATGTCGCCCGCGCCAATGCCCATGTCAGCTTTCCTGCGCGCTTCCAGCTGGTGGCGGCGATGAACCCGTGCCGCTGCGGCCATGCCGGCGATCCGGCGCGCAACTGCCACAAATATCCGCGCTGCGTGGGCGAATATCAGGCGCGTCTGTCCGGCCCGCTGCTCGATCGCATCGATCTGCACGTCCATGTCGGCGCGGTGAGCGCGCGCGATCTTGCCCTGCCCCCGCCCGCCGAAGGCAGCGCCGCGGTCGCCGCCCGGGTGGCCGCGGCGCGGGCCAGAGCCAAGGCGCGCGGGGTGCGTGCCAATGCCGAGCTCGATGGCGCCGCGCTCGAGCGCTTCGCCGCGCCCGACGAGCCCGGGCGCCGGCTGCTGCTCGAGGCCGCCGACAAGCTGCGCCTCTCGGCGCGCGGCTATACCCGCATCCTGCGCGTGGCGCGCAGCATCGCTGATCTTGCCGGGGCCGAGACCGTGGGCCGCGCGCATCTGGCCGAGGCCTTGTCCTATCGGCTGATCACGGGGTGAGCGCCCACCAAGGCACGCTCATCCTCAGGTGCCGCGTGCGTCCGGCGCGAATTGGCGGGCGCGAGCAGTTCGGCACCCGGGTGCGCATGCGCATCGACGACGGCCTGCGCCAGCAGCAGCGCTAGCCAGCCGCATGCGCGCGCACCACCTCGAGGAAATCCGCGCCCCAGGTCTCGAGCTTCTTCGCTCCTATGCCCGGGATGCGGGCAAGATCGGCGAGGCTCTGTGGCCGCGTCCGCGCGATCGCGCGCAGCACCGAATCGGGAAAGATGAGATAGGCCGGAATGCCATGCGCGCTCGCGCGCGCCTTGCGCCGGGTGCGCAGCGCGTCGAACAGCGGATCGCCCACCGGGTTGGCATCGCCAGCAAGGCCGTCGCGGCGCGCCGCCCCCCGGGGCGGGCGCGGCGGGGGCTGCACGATCACGCAAGCCTGCTCGCCCCGCAGCACCGCGCGGGCCTCGGGGCCGAGCATCAGCGCCCCGTGTTCGCTCGTCACCAGCACGCCGCGCGCGATCAGGCTGCGCGTCAGCGGCCGCAGGAGCCGCGCCTCCTCGGGATCAACGATCCCGAACACCGAAAGCCTGTCATGCCCGCGCGCGGCGATGCGCTCATCGGCGCGTCCGGTGAGCACCCTTTCCAGGTGGCCAAGGCCGAAGCTCTGCCCGGTGCGATAGGCCGCCGAGAGCAGCTTTCGCGCCAGTTCGCTGGCATCGCGCACCCGCGGCGGCGCCAGGCAATTGTCGCAATTGCCGCAAGCTTCGGGCGGGTCTTCGCCGAAATGGCGCAGCAGGATGGCGCGGCGGCAATGCGCGGTCTCGACCAGCGCGGCGAGCGCCGCGAGCCGGGCGCGCTCTCCAGCGTGGCGCGCGGGCGCGAGCGCGGCGAGGAACTGGCGGGCGCGGACAAAATCGCTCGCCCCCCACAGCAGGTGGGCTTCGGCCGGATCGCCATCGCGTCCCGCGCGCCCGGTCTCCTGGTAATAGGCCTCGATCGAGCGCGGCAGGCCGGCATGGATGACAAAGCGCACGTCGGGCTTGTCGATCCCCATGCCGAAGGCGATGGTGGCGGCGATCACCATGTCTTCCGAGGCGACGAACTGCGCCTGCACGCGGGCGCGGGCGGCAGGCTCCATGCCGGCATGGTAGAAGCCCGAGGGCCTGCCTGCGCGGGCGATACGCGCCGCAAGCTCCTCGGCGGCGCGGCGGCTCGGGGCATAGACGATCCCGGCCCCGGACAAGCGGTCGAGTAGGCCCGCAAGCTGGCGCCCGCCCGTCTCGCGCGGGGTGATGGCATAGCGAATATTGGGCCGGTCGAAGCCGGCGATGATCATCCCCTCTGCCGGAATGCCGAGCTGGGCGAGAATGTCGGCGCGGGTGGCGGGATCGGCGGTGGCGGTGAGTGCGAGGCGCGGCACTGCGGGGAAGCGATCGAGGAGCGCGCGCAGCATCCGGTATTCGGGGCGGAAATCGTGCCCCCATTCGGAGACACAATGCGCCTCGTCGATGGCAAACAGCGCGATCTCTACGCTTTCGAGCAGGCGCAGGAAGGCCGGGTGCGCCGCGCGTTCCGGCGCGACATAGACACAATCGAGCGCGCCCTCACGCAGCGCCCTTGCGGTGGCGGCATTGTCGGCATCGGCCGAGGTCATCGAGGCAGCGCGGATCCCCACCGCCTCGGCGGCGCGGATCTGGTCATGCATGAGGGCGATGAGCGGCGAGATGATGATCGCGGTGCCCGGCCGGGCCAGCGCGGGAAGCTGGTAGCACAGGCTCTTGCCTGCACCCGTGGGCATCAGCGCGAGGGTGTGGAGGCCGGCCATGACCCTTTCGATCACCGCCTGCTGCTGCCCGCGAAAGCCGGGATGGCCAAAGGTGCGGTGCAGGATCGCGAGAAGCTCGGGGGCAGGCGGCGCATTCACGCCGGGTGCCATAGCCGCTCGGGCGCGCGGCGCCAGCGCGCGCAGGCAGGCTATCGACGGTTCAGCGCGCTGCGGCAGCCTTGGCCGCGGCAATATCGACCACGTCGCCGCGGCGGAGCGGGGGGGCCGGCTGGGCAATGCTGCCATCGGCCCTGCGGCCGAGGTTCTCGGGCCGCGTCAGCCACAGGTCCTGCGGGCCAAGGATGCGCCCGTCATGCGCGAGGATCGAGACCGGCCCGATCGGCAGCCGGTCGCGCTCATCGACCAGCACGGGATCCTCGACCACGGTTTCGCTGCCGTATTTCTGGCCCCATTGGCGCAGCGCCAGCATCGCCGGGAGCAGGTCGAGCCCCTTGGGGGTGAGGCGATATTCGATCTTGCGGCGATCATCGGCACACGGCTCGCGCTTGAGGATGCCGTGCTCGACCAGCTTGGCAAGGCGGTTGGACAGGATGTTGCGGGCGATGCCGAGTTCGGAGAGGAATTCCTCGAAGTGCTTGAGCCCGTTGAAGCTCGCGCGCAGGATCATGAAGGACCAGCGCTCGCCCATCACCTCGAGCGCCTGCGGCAGGCCGCATTCGATCAACTCGCGCAGCGGTTCTCTAAGATCACCCATATCGCCTTTTCCCTTCCCCTAACGGGGTGCATGTTTAGCCGATTTTGCGCGGCTCACAAAAATTTTCCGTTTTCAGTTGCAACTCGCAACCTAATCGGATAGGTAGCGATTAGCAACTGGTTTCGAATCGAAATGCTGCGTTGCAGAACGATCCGGACGAGGCCACAGGAATACCGGCCCAAGTGCCGACAACGAAAAGGATAGTGCGATGATCTCGACCCCCTCTCTCCCCACCACCGGCAAGCTGGCCGTGCTCGCCAGCGCGCTGCTCTACACCAGCGTGACCTTTGCCATTGCCACCGATGCCGCGCCGCTCAGCGCCGCCGCCCCGGCCTATTACACCGCCACGCTCGCCGCCCCGGCGAGTGACAGCCGCGCGGTGAGCGACGGGGTTGCATGGGCCTGCAAGGATGCCACCTGCGTCGCCGCCAAGACCAGCGCCCGTCCGCTGCGGGTGTGCCGTGGTCTCAACCGCAAGTTCGGCCAGGTGACTGCCTTCAAGGTCAACGGCGAAGATCTGACCGCCGAAGAACTGGCCAAGTGCAACGCCTGATCGCTCAGGCGACATAAGGTTCCTCCCCCGCGCCCTGCTCCCTCTCCGGCAGCGCGCGGATGTCCCGGCCCCCGGCGCGTCTCCCCCAGGGCGCGACCGGGGGTTTGGCTTTGCGAAAGCCCCGCGCGGTCAGAGCAGCCCGGCCGCGCAGAGCTGCGCCTCGAGGCCGGCCGCATCGGTGAACAGATGCGCCTGCCAGCCGCGCGCGCGGGCCGCAGCGATATTGGCCGGGTTGTCATCGGTGAAGAACAGCGCGGCCCCCTTGCGCCCGCTGCGCGCCTCGGTGATCGCGTAGATCTGCGGATCGGGCTTGGCGACCTTTTCGACGCCCGAGACGATGATATCCGCGAACAGGTCAAAGATCGGCTGGGTCGGGCGGAAGGCCTGCCACAGCTCTGCGCCGAAATTGGTCAGGCAATAGAGCGGCACGCCGCGCTCGGCGAGGCGTTCGACCAGCGCGTGGGTGCCGGCAACCGGCCCCGGCACGGTCTCGTTGAAGCGCGTGGCATAGGCATGGATGTGGCGCGCATATTCGGGGAACTGTGCGATCCGCTCGGGCACCATCTCGGCCAGCGGGCGGCCGCGATCATGCTGGAAATGCCATTCCTCGGTCACGACATGGGTGAGGAACCAGTCAAGCTCGGCGCGATCATCGATCAGCTTTTCGAACAGCGCGCGCAGCTGCCACTGGAACAGCACCCGCCCGACATCGAACACCACCGCCGGCCCGGCTGCGAGATCGCTCATCCTGCCCTCAAACGCCCGCGGCCCGCGCTCCGGCAAGGAGGCGGGCCGCCCGAATGCGCAAGGCCGCCCATCACGGGCGGCCGGCACGCCTCAGCCCTGGCGGGCCTTGAAGCGGCGCTCGGTCTTGTTGATCACATAGGTGCGCCCGCGCCGACGGATCACGCGGTTGTCGCGGTGACGGCCCTTCAGCGATTTGAGGCTGTTGACGATCTTCATGGCGGGTTCCTGAAAGCGGCGATCCAAACGAGAAGCGCGCCGGGCCGGGCCGACGCGCCTGTTCTTGGCCGCGCCGATAGCGGCAAGCCGCCGGCGCGTCAATTGCGAAGCAGCCCGGTGCCGCGCAATCCGGCAAGCTTGCGCTCCCAGGCGAGCGCATGGGCGATGATGGTGTCGAGCTCTGCATGGCGCGGCTGCCAGCCCAACTCCTGCCGCAGCCGGGTGGAATCGGCGATCAGCGAATCGGGATCGCCCGCCCGGCGTCCCTCGATCCGGCGCACCAGCTTTACCTTCGCCACCCGATCGACCGCATCGAGCACCTCGTTCACCGAAAAGCCCCGCCCATAGCCGCAATTGAGCGTGAAGGAGCGCCGCGGCGCGGCGATCAGCGCCTCGAGTGCAAGCACATGGGCATCGGCAAGATCGCTGACATGGATGTAGTCGCGCACCCCCGTGCCATCGGGCGTGGCATAATCGGTGCCGAACACGCTCACCGCTTCGCGCAGGCCCAGCGCCGCCTCGATCGCCACCTTGATGAGATGCGTCGCCCCGGCGGTCGATTGCCCGCTGCGTGCCTCGGGATCGGCCCCGGCCACGTTGAAATAGCGCAGCACGCCATAATTGAGCGGGTGGGCGGCGGCGACATCGGCGAGCATCCGCTCGGTCATCAGCTTCGACCAGCCATAGGGGTTGATCGGGCGCTGCGGCGTATCCTCGCGCACGCCGGGCGAACCGGGGGCAAGGGCAGGGATGCCATAGGTCGCCGCGGTCGAGGAAAAGAGGAAATGGGGCACGCCCGCGCGCACCGCCGCGGCGATCAGGGTGCGGCTCTTGGCGGTGTTGTTGTGGTAATATTTGAGCGGGTCGGCAACGCTTTCGGGCACCACCACCGATCCGGCAAAATGCATGATCGCCGCCGGGCGCTGATCGGCAAAGATGCGAGCCAGCAGCGCCTCATCGGCAATGTCGCCCGCATAGAGCGGCACGCCTTCGGGCACGGCAAAGCGAAAGCCGGTGGAAAGATCATCGATCACTGCCACCGGCCAGCCCGCATCGCGCAGGGCCAGCACCGCGTGGCTGCCGATATAGCCTGCCCCGCCAGTCACCAGCACGCAAGGTTTGGTGTGCTTTGTCATGCCGGTGCCCCTAGTCTTCAACCTGCTGCGAATTCGTCAACCGGCCCATGCCCTCGTCGCGGGCCTGTGCACCGCCGCCCCGTGCCCCTATAAGACGCCTGCCCAAGAAAGGAACCCGTCATGGCCCTGCTCCGCTTCCTGCCGCCGCTTGCCGCTGCACTGGCGCTTTCGGCCTGCGCCACCACCCCCTACACCGGCCCGGTCGAAGTCACCCGCTTTGTCGCCCCCGCGCCCGAACGTGCCGGGCTGGGGCGCGGCCTCATCGCGATCAGCTTTCCCGACGAGATGCGCAACGAGGCTGCGCAGCGCGCCTTTGCCGCGAGCGTGAGCGCCGAGCTGGCGCGGCTCGGCTACACCATCGCCGCCGCCCCAGGCCCCGACACCCAGACTGCGGTGATCCGCACCAGCCGCAATCCGATTCCCGCCACGATCGAGGAACGCCGTGGGCCGGTGAGCGTCGGCGTGGGCGGGAATGTCGGCAGCTATGGCAGCGGGCTTGGGCTCGGGGTGGGCATCGACCTTGGCGGGGGCAGCGAGGGCCCCTCGGTCATCACCGAGCTTTCGGTGCGCATCAACCGCCCGGATGGCAAGAGCCTGTGGGAGGGCCGGGCGCAGATGGCAACCGGGGTCAAATCCCCCTATTCCGCGCCCGAGACCAGCGCCCGCACGCTCGCAGCGGCCTTGTTCCGCGATTTTCCCGGTGGCAATGGCGAGACCGTTTCGATCGATCCGAAAAAGCTGCAAGGACGCCAATGACCTCTCTTTACATCGATGCCGGCTTCGACAGCGGCAATATCGAAGTGCTCGGCATCGAAGGGCGCAGCGCGCGCCTTGCCATCCGCCGCGACCACATGTCGGACTTCTTCCAGTGGTTCCATTTCCGCGTCGCGGCGCCTGCGGGCGAGGAGGTGGAGCTGAAGCTCACCGGGCTTAACGCCAGCGCCTATCCGGGCGGCTGGCCGGGCTACAGCGCCTGCGTTTCGGAAGACCGCGAATATTGGGCGCGCGCCGCCACCAGCTTCGACAAGGAGGCCGATGGCGGCACGCTCACGATCCGCTACCGCCCGGCTTCCGATCTGTTCTGGGTCGCCTATTTCGCCCCCTATTCGATGGAGCGCCACCATGATCTCGTCGCGGCCGCGGCAGCGAGCGAGGGGGTGGAATACCGCAGGCTCGGCACCAGCCTTGATGGCCAGCCGATCGATTGCCTCGAAATGGGCGAGGGGCCGGTGCAGGTGTGGCTCTATGCCCGCCAGCACCCGGGCGAGACCCAGGCGGAATGGTGGATGGAAGGCGCGCTTTCCTGCCTCACCGATGCGGCCGATCCGGTGGCGCGGGCGCTGCGCGCGCGCTGCCGCTTCCACATCGTACCCAATTGCAACCCAGATGGTTCACGCCGCGGGCACTTGAGAACCAATGCGGTTGGCGCCAATCTCAACCGCGAATGGGCCGAACCCACCCCCGAACGCGCGCCCGAAGTGCTGGCGATCCGGAGCCGCATGGATGAGACCGGGGTTGATTTTGCCATGGATGTCCATGCCGACGAGGCGATCCCGGCGGTGTTCCTCGCCGGGTTCGAGGGCATCCCTTCCTGGCGCGAGGCGCAGGGTGAGGGCTTCTATCGCTATCAGCGCATTCTCGCGCGGCGCACCCCCGATTTCCAGACCAAGCTAGGCTATCCCAAACCCGCGCCGGGCAAGGCCAACCTGGCGATGAGCACCAACCAGCTCGCCGAGCGCTTTGGCGCCGTGGCGATGACGCTGGAGATGCCCTACAAGGATCTCGCCGATGCGCCCGAGCCGGTGCAGGGCTGGAGCCCCGAACGCTGCAAGCTGCTGGCGCGCGATTGCCTTGCCGCCCTGCTCGAATGGCTGGAGGGTGAGGACGCCTAGGGCTCGGGCGGCCTATCAAGATGCGCCGGGCCAAAGGCGTGGGGGAGCAGGGCCGAAAGCGCCACGCGCCGCACCCCCTCGCTCCCTGCGCACAGCACCAGTGGATCGGTTGATCCGAGCGCGGCGATCTCGTTGAGCACCTGGCGGCAGCGCCCGCACGGGGTGATCGGTTCCTGGCCGGCTTTGAGGCCCACCACCGCAACCGCGATGAGGCCGCCGCGCCGCCCCGCCTCGAAGGCCTTGGCGATGGCGACGGTCTCGGCGCACAGCGCGAGGCCATAGCTGGCGTTCTCGACATTGCAGCCGGTCACCACCGCGCCGTCATCAAACAGCAGGGCAGCGCCCACCGGATAATCCGAATAGGGGGCATAGGCGCGCCGCGCCGCCGCCGCGGCCGCCTCCAGCAGGGCGGCTTCCTGCGCCGGCGCCAGGCTCATTGCTGCACCACCACCCATTCGACCGGCTCCTCGCTCGCCTCGCTCACCAGCGCGCTGTTGGCGCTCCATAGCAGCCACGGGCGCCCGGCGTAATCGGGCCGCACCCGATCGCGCATCAGCCACAGATCGCGCGCCACGCTCGCAGCGGTGCCATGGCGCTCGGCAAAGCCGCGCGAGAGCCTGAGGATCACCGGCTTTCCGGCATGGGTCTCGATCTGATTGATGAGCGTGATCACCTCGCTCTCGACCGCGGCATCGCTCACCTTGGGGGCGCAGGCATCGGCCAGCCGCACCAGGCCAAGCGCGGGGGGCAGCAATTCGGGATCGCGCGGCACCATCCGGGCAAAGGCGGCGCTCTGCATATCGGCGCCAAGGCAGGGATCAAAATCGATGAGCGCCCCGACCTTGAGCCCTGCCGCCCGCGCCGCGGCAGCGCGCCGGGCAAAGGTTTGGACAGCAGGGCCGCCGCCCGCCTGCGCCACCGGCAGATAGACAAAGCGCGCGCCGATCGCCTTCAAGGTCTCGAAGCGCACCGGCCCGCTTGCCGCTGCGATCAGCGCCCCCTGTTCGGGATAGCGCGCCTCGTCCGGTCGCCAGCTGCGCATGTCCCACCACAGCCAGGCGGCAAAGGCGATCGCCACCAGCACGATCAGCGCAATGAGCCGCAACAGCCAGCGGCGGGGGGCCTTGCGCCCCTGCGATCGGCGCCGCCGTGCCATGCCTCTCAACCCTTGATGTGCAGCACGCAGATGAGCGTGAACAGCCGGCGCGCGGTGGCAAAATCGGTCTCGACCTTGCCCTCGAGCCGCTCGAGCAGCAGTTCGGCGGCATTGTTGTGGATGCCGCGCCGGGCCATGTCGATCGTCTCGATCTCGGCCGGGGTGGCCTTGCGGATCGCCTGGTAATAGCTGTCGCAGATGGCGAAATATTCGCGGATCGGGCGGCGGAACCGGGCCATGCCGATCAGCAGGGTCTCGAGCAGCACGTCCTGCGTGTCCTTGATGTCCATCGCCAGGCGCCCGTCATTGACCGAAAGGTGCAGGTGATAGGGCCCGCGCGCCCCGCGCTCGGCGCTGCGCAGCGGCTTGAAGGTGTTCTCCTCGATGAGATCATAGATCGCCACCCGCCGCTCCTGCTCGACATCGGCGTTGCGCCACAGGATCGTTGCCTCATCGAGCGTCACCTGCGCGATGCGTTGCGTGCCCGCGGCCCCGGGGGCAGAGGAGATCGGCAGGGAATCGGACGGCGGATCGGCCATGCCCCCTGCCTTCGCAGATGCAGGGTGCGCACTTCAAGCACTTCGATGGCCTCTCCCCACTATCCACAAGCGCGCGCGCAAATATCCTGTACGCGCGGCCTTGCCGCGGCGGGCTGGCGAGCGCATCACCCAAGGCCATGAGCGAACCGGCCAAGCTTTCCAGAATCACTCCCGGCGAGGCGGCAGACAATCCTGCCGAGCCGAGGCTGCCCTTCAACCTCGAGGCCGAGGCGGCCCTTCTGGGGGCGGTGCTGATCGACAACCGGGTGCTCGAGGAACTTCAGGTGCCGATCGCGCCCGAACATTTCTTCGAGCCGCTGCACAGCCGCATCTTTGCGCGGATCAAGGCGCTGGTGGAGCGCAACACCACCGCCTCGCCGGTGACGCTGCGCCCCTATTTCGAGGCCGACGAGGCGCTCAAGGAACTGGGCGGCACCAGCTATCTGGCCCAGCTCACCGCCAACGGGGCCGGGCTGCTCGCCCCGCGCGACCTTGCCGAGCAGATCTACGATCTTGCGCTGCTGCGCGAGCTGGTGAGCGTGGGGCGGCAGCTCATCGAAGGCGCCCTCGACACCTCGAGCGACACTTCCCCCAAGGAGCGGGTCGAACAGGCCGAAGCGGCGCTGTTCAAGGTCGCCGAAGGGGCCGCAACGGGACGGCAGGAAGTCACCTTCCGCGATGCCGCGCTCCAGGCGATCCGCATGGCCGAGGCGGCGATGAAATCGGGCGGCGGGCTGTCCGGCAAGACCACCGGGCTTGCCAGCATCGACCGCAAGACCGCGGGCCTGCACCCTTCCGACCTCATCATCCTTGCCGGGCGGCCGGGGATGGGCAAGACCTCGCTGGCCACCAACATCGCCTTCAACTGCGCCGAGGCGCATCTCGAATGGCAGCGCCATGGCGGCGAGTTCAACTATGGCGCGCCGGTGGCCTTCTTCAGCCTCGAGATGAGCGCCGATCAGCTGGCCACCCGCATCCTTGCCGAACAGGCCGAGATACCTTCGGAATCGCTGCGCAGCGGCAAGCTGTCGCGCGAGGATTTCCAGAAACTGTCCTATGCCAGCCAGCGCCTGGCCGAACTGCCGCTCTACATCGACGACACCCCGGCGCTGACCATCGCCGGCCTGCGCGCCCGGGCGCGGCGGCTCAAGCGGCGGCACGACATCGGGCTGATCATCGTCGATTATCTCCAGCTGCTTCAGGGCACCGCCCGCGGCAATGACAACCGTGTCACCGAGATCTCCGAGATCAGCCGCGGGCTCAAGACTCTGGCCAAGGAATTGCAGGTGCCGGTGATCGCGCTTTCGCAGCTCTCGCGCGCGGTGGAGCAGCGCGAGGACAAGCGCCCGCAGCTTTCGGACCTGCGCGAATCGGGCTCGATCGAGCAGGACGCGGACATGGTGTGGTTCATCTTCCGCGCCGATTATTACCACCAGCTCGTCAAGCCCGACACGCCCGATGCCAGCAGCCCCCCCGATGTGCAGGAGAAATACCGGGCCTGGGAGGAGAAGTTCGAGCAGCTGGTGGGCCGCGCCACGCTGATCGTGGCCAAGCAGCGCCACGGATCGACCGGCAATGTGCCGCTGCACTTCCAGAGCGAGATCACCAAGTTCACCTCGCCCAATTTCAAGGACTATTCCGACTACGGCTATGATTGAGCCGGGGCCGCGCGCAGCTTACCCCTTGAAGCGGCGCGCGGTGCCCGGCGGGAAGCGGGCGTGCAGCGATCGCGGGCGCGTCGGCCGGTCCATCAGCTCGCCGCCGCAATTGGGGCAGCGATCATCGAGCGCCTCGGCACAGGGCGCGCAAAAGGTGCATTCGAACGAGCAGATGAAGGCGCCCGGCGCCTCGGCGGGCAGATCGGCGCCGCAGCGCTCGCAATCGGGGCGCATCTCCAGCATCGCCCGCGCCTAGGCCGCTGCCCTCACCGCAGCGCAGATGCTGTCCACCACGCCCTCCACCTGGGCCGGATCGTCGCCCTCGGCCATCACCCGGATCACCGGCTCGGTGCCCGAGGGGCGGATGACGAGGCGCCCGCGCCCGGCAAGGGCAGCCTCGGCCTCGGCAATTGCGGCGACCACCTGCGGGTGCTCGAGCGGCCTTCCGCCCTCGTAGCGCACGTTCTTGAGCAGCTGCGGCACGGGATCGAAGACGTGCAACACCTCGCTCGCCGGGCGAGCGGCGCGCACCAGGCTGGCGAGCACCCTGAGCGCCGCCAGCGTGCCATCGCCGGTGGTGGCATGATCGAGCAGGATCATGTGCCCCGATTGCTCGCCCCCGACATTGTATCCGCCCATGCGCATCGCCTCGAGCACATAGCGATCGCCCACCTTGGTGCGCACCAGATCGAGCCCGCGCCCGGCGAGATAGCGCTCGAGCCCGAGGTTGCTCATCACCGTGGCCACCACGCCGCCGCCCTTGAGCACGCCCTTGTCCTGCATCCGGGTGGCGATCAGCGCCATGATCTGGTCGCCATCAACCGCGCGGCCCTTCTCATCGACCACGATCAGCCGATCCGCATCGCCATCAAGGGCAATGCCGATATCGGCGCCCTCCTCCACCACCTTGGCCTGAAGCGCGGCGATCGCGGTCGATCCGACCCCGTCGTTGATGTTGGTGCCATTGGGGCTGACGCCAAGCGCCACCACCTCGGCCCCCAGCTCCCAGATCGCCGATGGGGCCACCTGATAGGCCGCCCCGTGGGCGCAATCGACCACCACCTTGAGACCATCGAAGCGGATCTCCGCGGCAACCGACTGCTTGACGCTATGGATATAGCGCCCGCGGGCATCCTCGATCCGGCGCGCGCGCCCGATCGTCTCGGCCGGGGCGAGCGGGATCTCGGCTTCCATCAGCCGCTCGATCTCGGCCTCGGCCTCGTCGGAAAGCTTGAAGCCATCCGGGCCAAAGAGCTTGATGCCATTGTCGGCAAAGGGATTGTGGCTCGCTGAGATCATCACGCCAAGGTCAGCGCGCATCTCGCGGGTGAGCAGGGCAATCGCGGGGGTGGGCAGCGGCCCGGTCATGATCACGTCGATGCCCACGCTGGTAAAGCCCGCCACCAGCGCGCTTTCCATCATGTAGCCCGAAAGGCGCGTGTCCTTGCCGATCACCACCCGGTGGCGGTGGCCGCCGCGCAGGAAATGTCGCCCGGCGGCCTGGCCGACCTTCATCGCGGTCGCCGCGGTCATCACGCCGGCATTGGTGCGTCCTCTGATCCCGTCGGTTCCGAACAGCTTGCGGCTCATGTCCCCCGTCCTTGCGCCCGATGGCGGCGATTGTCTTGCGCTTGTGGCGCGGTTATCGCGCAAAGGAAAGGGCCCGCGCCCGCACAAGGACTGGAAATTGCACGAGAGCACACAGGCGCCCGCCCCCTTCACGCTGGTCGAGATCCGCCTGCCGGTGGCGCTGACCTTTGCTGCGCTGGTAGGCGGGCTGGGGGCGGGGATCGCCGCGGCAAGGCTCGGCGCGCCGAGCCTTGCGGGCGAGCTTGCCGCGCTGGTGGGCGGGCTGTGGCTGCGCGCCCTGCAGATGACGATCATTCCGCTGGTCGCCGCGCTGCTGGTGCTGGGCCTCGTACAGATGATCCGCGCCGCCCGGGTGGGGCAGGTGGCGCGCCGGCTGATCACCATCCTCATCGCCGCGCAGCTTGCCGGCGGGGCCTTCACCACGCTGGTCATGCCCATGCTGCTGCGCGCCTGGCCGGTGCCCGCCGGGGCCGAGGCCTTCCTCGCGCAGGGGCGTGCCGAAGTCGGCCCCGTGCCCGAGGTGCTCGATTTCCTCGCCTCGCTGATCACTCCCAATATCATCGCCGCTGCGGCCGAAACCGCGATGCTGCCGCTCACCCTGTTCTTCGTGATGCTGGCGGTGGCGCTCACCCGCCTGCCGAGCGAGCAGGGCGAGCGGCTCGTCGGCCTGTTCCACGCGCTCGGCAATGCCATGTTGCTGATCATCGGCTGGGTGCTCGCCGCCGCCCCGGTCGGGGTCTTCGCGCTTGCCTATGGGGTGGGGGTGGAAAGCGGCGGGGGCGCCTTTGTCGCGCTCGGGCACTATGTCGTCACCGTCAGCCTGATGGGCAGCTTCGTGCTCGTCCTGGCCTATGTGATGGCTGTGCTCGGCGGGCGGGTGCCGCTCGCGCGCTTTGCCCGGGCGATGCTGCCCGCCCAGGCGGTGGCGCTGTCCACGCAGTCCTCGCTGGCGAGCCTTCCGGCCATGCTCGCCTCGGCCGCGCGGCTCGGCCTCAGCCCGGCCACCGCCGAATTCGTCCTGCCGCTCGAGGTGGTGGTGTTCCGCGCCACCAGCGCGGCGATGAACCTCGCGGTGGTCCATTACATCGCCGCGCTGGCTGGGATCGAGGTGCCGCTGGCGATCGGCCTTGCCGGCATTCTTGTCGCCAGCCTCATCAGCCTCTCGGCGGTGAGCCTGCCCGGCTCGATCAGCTTCGTCGTCTCGATCGGGCCGATCGCCCATGCCATGGGCGTGCCGGTGGAGCCGCTGGCGCTGCTGGTGGCGGTTGAGATGCTGCCCGATCTGATGCGCACGCTGGGCAATGTTACCATGAATGTTGCCGTTGCCAGCGCGGTTGATCGCACCGCGCGGACTTGAAGCTGCAACCCTTAACGCGCATCTGCGTTGTCGCTATCAGGCTTCACACACCAGCCTTTCGGAGGATGACATGGCTTTCGCACTTGCCCCCCTGCCCTATGCCGCTGACGCGCTTGCCCCGGCGATCTCGGCCGAGACGCTCTCGTTCCACCACGGCAAGCACCACCAGACCTATGTCGACAAGACGAACGCGGCGATCGCGGGAAGCGCGCATGAAAGCAAGCCGCTCGAGGCGATCATCGCTGCCGCGCGCGGCACCAACCAGGGCCTGTTCAACAATGCCGCGCAGACCTGGAACCACGCCTTCTACTGGCACTCGCTGGCGCCCGAGAGCACCGCGCCTTCGGCGGATCTTGCCGCCAAGATCGACGAGGCCTTCGGTTCGCTCGATGCGCTCAAGCAGCAATTGAAGGACCGCGGCGCCGGCCACTTTGCCAGCGGCTGGGTGTGGCTGGCCGAGAAGGACGGCAAGCTTTCCATCGAGGAAACCCACGATGCCGATACCCTCGCCGACAGCGGCATGAACCCGCTGCTCGTGCTCGACGTGTGGGAGCACGCCTATTATCTCGATCATCAGAACAAGCGCCCAGCCTATCTCGATGCGGTGGTGGAGACCAAGCTCAACTGGGCCTTCGCCAGCGAAAACCTGGCGCGCGGGACGGTGTGGACCTACGCCTGATCCTGCAGCGGCATTGAAGAGAACGGGAGGCCCGGGGCGGCGATGCCTCGGGCCTTGTTCCTTGCGCACATCATCACTTTGGCGCTGGCGGCTCCCTCACCATGGGCAAGGTTCGTGGATGATTGCGCGCCCCCCCGCCCCTGCCCGCGCGGACGGGCGGCAGCTCACCTCCGCGTGCTGGCGAGGTTGCCCGCGGCAACTTCCTCGAGTTCCTCGAGGATCGCCCGGTGGGCGGCCTCGTCGCTCGCCGAGCGGCGCGGGATGTTGCCGTTGGCCAGCATCTCGGTGAGCGCCGCGCGGGCGCGGCCGACCCGGCTCTTGATGGTGCCGACGGCGCAGCCGCAGATCTCCGCGGCTTCCTCGTAGGAAAAGCCTCCCGCCCCCACCAGCAGCAGCGCCTCGCGCCGCTCGGGCGGCAAGGTCAGAAGCGCGCGGTGCAGATCGGAAAGGTGGATCGGCTCCTCCTGCCCGGCGGGCGCGGTGAGGATGCGTTCGGCCACGCCTTCATCATATTCGCCGCGAAAGCGGTTGCGGCGCATGTCGGTGAGGTAGGCGTTCCTGAGGATCACGAAGGTCCAGGCGCGCATCGAGGTGCCGGGTTCGAAACGGTCCTGCGCCGCCCAGGCCTTGAGCAGGGTTTCCTGCACCAGATCGTCGGCAAGATCGGGCCTTCCGCACAGCCCGCGGGCAAAGGCGCGCAGGTGCGGCACCACTTCGGTCAGCTCGCGCTTGAAGCTCGCCTTGTCGAGCGCCGAGAGGCGGTCGCCCGGGGCGGGGCCGTCCTCAGGGGGTTGATCCGCGCTCACCGCTGGTCATCCGGCCTGGTGACAGGACGCGCGTCCCTGGCGGCGCTGCCGCCGGGCGCTGCCCCCTCGCCGAGCTGGTCGAGCCGGTCGAGCAGGGCCTTGAAACTGTCGGGCAGGTCTTCCTCGACCACCGAATCATAGAGCTGCTTGAGGCCATCGGCCCAATCGGGCGCGCGGCGCGGCGTCCGGGCGGCGCTGCCGCCGCGCCCCCTTGCCCCCTCATGATCCTGGTCTGTGGCCATCCTGCCCTGAGCCTGCCCCTGATCCCGTTCCTCCGGGCTCCCTGCGAGTCCGGCCCCGGCATTCTTGCGCCGGGTGCGGTTCCCTTGCCGATCGAACCGCGTTGCCCATGGTGTTTGGACGATTCGGCAACGATGCGCTACCTGTTTGGTTCCGCTTGCAGCGCGGGCACGGCCAAGCCAAACGGCCGGACACGGTGCAGGCGGGCATGGCACAGGCAGGATCAGGCATCATCGCAACGCGCAGCCTCAGCCCGGCAACCGAGCCAGCCGGCCCCCCGCCGCCGCCTTCGGGCCGCGCGCGGCGCTGGCTGGTGCTCTATCCGCGCGCCATTCCGCTGACGATCTTCCTTGCGCTTGCGGCGATCACCGCCTTGAGCGTCTTTGCCATCGAGAGCAACGCGCGGGCGAGCGAGCGGGCGCAGATGCGCGAATATGCCCAGGGCGTTGCCGCCGCGCTCGACCGCAGCGGGAGCGGCTTTGCCTCGTATCTGCGGGCGGGGGCGGCGCTGTTCTCGAGCCTCGAGGATGTCGACCCGGCCACCTTCGAGAACTTCGTGCGCGCGCTCAAGCTTGACCCGGAGATTTCCGGGGCGGAAGGGATCGGCTGGCTGCCGGTGCTCGAGCCGCGCGAATTGCCCGCCTTTGTCGCGCGCATCCGCCAGCGCCAGCCCGATTATCCCGACATCCACCCCGCCCCTGCCAGCCAAAGCGCGCGGGTGGCGCCGGTGGCGATGTTCGCGCCGGCTACCGCGATCAGCCGCCGCGCGCTCGGCTATGACATGTATTCCGATCCAGCCCGCGCCGCGGCCATGGCCGAGGCCGAGCTGACGCTGCGCCCGGCTGCCTCGGGGCGGATCATGCTCGAGCAGGAAACGCCCGAAGGGGTGCCGACCTTCGCGATCTACATGCCCGCCTTCCGCATCGCCCCGGGAGGCGAGCGGCGACTGATCGGCTTTGTCTATACCCCGTTTCGCGCCCGCACCTTCCTCGATGCGGCGCTGGCGCGCGAAGGCCCGGCGCGCTTCGGCGTGCGGCTCTATGACGGCGAGGCGAGCACCGGGCACCTGCTGGTGGCACGGGCCAGCGGCGCCGATGCCAGCGCACGGGTGGAGCAGGAAGTTACCATCGCCGATCGCAAGCTCATGCTGGTGGTCGAGAACGCCGACCCGGCGGTGCTCTCGCCGCTGTCGATGGTGACGTTGATGTTCGGTCTGGCGCTTGCCAGCCTGCTGATGCTGCTGGCGCGGCTGCTGACGCAACAGGCCTTCGAGGATCAGGCCCGGCTCGCCTTCTTCGAGGAGCAGCATTCGATCCGCAATTCGCTGGTGCGCGAACTTAATCACCGGGTCAAGAACACGCTTGCCAACGTGCTTTCGATCATCGCGCTCACCCGCCGCCGCGCCAGCGGGCTGGCCGATTTTGCCGACAGTCTCGAAGGGCGCATCCGCGCGCTTTCGGCCACCCACGATCTGCTCACCGTCACCGATTGGGGCACCACCCCGATCCGCGCGGTGATCGAGGCGGAACTGCAGCACTTCCGGGTCGCGCTGGGCGATGCGATCCTGCTCGAGGGGCCGGAGCTGGAACTCGCGCCCAATGACGCGCTGTCCTTTGGCCTTGCGATCCACGAACTGGCCACCAATGCCGCCAAGTATGGCGCGCTCAGCGTGACCGGCGGGCAGGTGACAATCCGCTGGCGCAAGGCGGGCGAGCACTTTGCCGAGGTCGAATGGCTGGAGCGCGGCGGCCCGCGGGTCGCCGCCGAGCGCCGCCGCGGATTTGGCACCGAGCTGATCGAGAAGGTCGTCGCCCACGAGCTGCGCCAGCCGGTGGTGCTCGATTTTGCCCCCGAAGGCGTGCGCTGCGTGCTCACCGTGCCGGTGAGGCGCCCGGTGGATTTCCACATCCGCGAGCGGCCCGCCGACCGGCGGGTGAGGAAGCCCTAGCCGAGCGGGCGGGTCGAACCGAAGAACAGCGCCTGGCTGATCGCCGCGCGCACCGTGGCTTCCTGGAAGGGCTTGGTGACGAGATAGGTCGGCTCGGGCCGGTCGCCGGTCAGCAGGCGCTCGGGGAAAGCGGTGATGAAGATCACCGGCATGGTCGCGATCGCGAGGATATCGTCCACCGCATCGAGGCCGGAGGAGCCATCGGCAAGCTGGATATCGGCGAGCACCAGGCCCGGGGTGGCCTCGGCCACTGCGGCGCGCGCCTGGCTGCGGGTGGCGGCGGTGCCGCTGACGGCGTGGCCGAGGCGGGTGACGAGTTCCTCAAGCTGCATCGCGATCAGCGGCTCATCCTCGATGATGAGCACGCTGGTCGCCGCCTCGCGCTCGATCTCGGCGATCGCCTCGGCCACCATTGCCGCGATCTCATCGGGGGTGCGATCGAGGATCGCAGCGGCCTCGGCGTGGGAGAAGTCCTCGAGCGTGGTCAGCAGCAGCGCCTGGCGCGCCGGCGGCGTGATGGTGCCGAGCCGGGCCTGGGCCCCGGCCTCGTGCTCGCTCGAGGGCGTGCCGCCGACGATCGGGCCGGTGGCGCTGGCCCACAGCTTGCTGAAGGCGCGGTAGAGCGGCACCCGCCCGCCGGCAAGGCTGGCCTTGAGCGTCTCGTCAGCAAGCGCCGCCTCGAGCAGCGCGCGCACGAAGGCATCGCCATCGGCCTGCGAGCCGGCCAGCGCGCGGGCATAGCGGCGCAGGTACGGCAGGTTGGCGGCGATCTGGGCTGCTAGCGACATGGCATACTCCGCTTCGGTGAAGGGCCTTGCCAAAGGCCATAGCAACAACCGCAAGCACGCCATAGCGGTTCCGCCGCCCCTTGCCGGCGCCCCCAGGCAAAGCACTGATCGGCCTGATGATTTCGTCCCAGCGCCGGGATAGCGACAATTTTTTTCGCCGCGCGGGAACCGCAAGGCCGGAGCGGCATTATGCGGATGTCACCGCCGAGACCCCCCTCCCGTCCAAGCGGCTGGTGATACGATCCCGAAAGGCCCTCGTTGCGCAAGCAACGGGGGCCTTTTTTGTGTGGCCGGCATCATGCGTGGCCCGTGGCTCACATTGCCGCAACATGCCTTGCCCGATCAGCCCAGCGCCTTGGCGTAGATCGCGTATTCGCGGTTGATCCTGCTCTCGATGGCATCGGCAATGGCCACCATCCCCTGGTTGTCCTCGAGGATCCAGCCGATCTCGCCGCGCACCGAACCAAAGGTCTCGTGTGCTTGCTTGCGGATCGCGCTGATCATCATGAAGGCAAGCTGGCTGGCGAGACGGGAATTGTGGAGTTCCTTGAGCACCCCCATCAGCGGCACCCGCATCCCGGCGCCGCGGGGGCGGCGCAGCCAGCGCACAAGGTGCAGCCAGCCCAGCGGGAAGAGCCTGCCCCTGATCCGCGCCAGCACGGCGTTGACATCGGGAAAGGTGAGCATGAAGGCGACCGGGCGCCCGTCAAGCTCGGCAATCATGTTGAGCTCTTCAAAGATGATCGGGCGCAGCTTCTTGCCGGCATAGGCCACTTCCTCGGGCGTGAAGGGGACAAAGCCCCAATTGTCCGACCAGGCATCGTTGAGGATGGTCAGCACGGTTGCCACCTCCTCGTCCCAGCGGCGCTTGTCCACGCGCCGCACGGTGATGCGCGCATTGCGGTGGCCCGATTGCACGATGCGCTGCACCAGCGGGGGAAAATCGCGGCTGATATCGAGCTCGTAGGTATAGAGCGTCTTGGCCCGGGCATAGCCTGCCCCCTCGATCCAGCCCGCATAGTGCGGCGGGTGATGGCCCATCATCAGCATCGGGGAATGATCGGCCCCGCGCACCAACAGGCCCGGCTCCTCCCAGATCGACAGCGAGATCGGCCCCAACACCCGGCGCATCCCCTGCCCCACCAGCCAGGCTTCGGCGCTGGTGAGCAGCGCCCGGGCGACGTCCTCGTTCTCGGCATCGAAATAGCCGAAGAACCCCGTGCCCGGGCCAAAGCCCTGCTCGGGCGGCATGGCGAGCGCGAGCTCGTCGATATGCGCCGAGATGCGCCCCACCGCGCGCCCGTTTTGCCGGGCGAGGAACAATTGCACCCGGGCATGGCCGAAAAAGGGGTTTTTCTCCGGATCGACCAGTTCGAGCTGTTCGGAGCGCAGCTGCGGCACGAAATGGGGCAGGCGGTCGGCAAAGGCGCGCCCGCAATCGACAAAGGCAGCACGCCCGCGCTTGTCGGTGACCGGCTCGATGCTCAGCTGTGCTGCGTCCGCCACGAGGAATGTTCCGTAATTGCTGCAGATCAAGGTGTCTGTGTCGCGCCGCGGCGATTGGCGCAAGGCCATCGATCACACTCACCAACAAGACGCGTTTGGCTTGGCCAGACAATTGGGCTAGGGCGGCGCGCAAGAGCTTGCCGAAAATGACCATGCATCAGACCATCCCCGCCGCTGCTGCTCCCGCGCTCGCGCGGGCCACGCGCGCGCAGTTCATGGCCGAGGACGACAAGGCCATGCTGCGCGCCGCGCGCGAGCTGACGCGGGGGCTGGGCGAAGCGCGCCCGGCGATCTACTGGAGCGACATGCTGCTCTCGGCTGGGCTGGGCTATGCCGGGATTGCCACCGCGATCCTGGCTGAGAGCCTGCCCTTGCGCCTCGCAGCCGGATTGGTCGCGGCGCTGGCGCTCTACCGGGCGCTGATGTTCATCCACGAGCTCACCCATATCCACCGCGATGCCCTGCCGGGCTTTCGCACCGCCTGGAATCTCATCGTCGGCATTCCGCTGCTGACCCCCAGCTTCATGTATGAGGGGGTGCACGTGATCCACCACAAGCGCACCCAATATGGCACGGTGGAGGATCCCGAATATCTGCCGCTGGCGCTGATGAAGCCCTGGAGCCTGCCGCTGTTCGTGATCGTGGCGCTGCTTGCCCCGCTGGCGCTGCTGGTGCGCTTTGCCGTGCTGGTGCCGCTGGGGGCGCTCATCCCGCCGCTGCGGCGGCTCACCTGGGAGCGTTTTTCGGCGCTGGCGATCAACCCGGCCTTCCGGCGCCGAGCGCCCGAGGGCGAGCTCGCCGCACGGGTGCGCTGGCAAGAGGCGGGGGCGAGCCTGTGGGCCTGGGCGCTGATCGCCAGCATCTTCGTGCTAGGCTGGCAGCCGCTTGCGATCGCGCTGGCGATCCTCTCGCTGAGCGCGCTCCTCAACCAGCTGCGCACCCTGGTGGCGCACCTGTGGGAGAACGAGGGTGAGGCGATGACGGTGACCGCGCAGTTCCTCGATTCGGTCAACGTGCCCCCGCCGGGGATCGCGGCGGAAATCTGGGCTCCGGTGGGGCTGCGCTATCACGCGCTTCATCACCTCATGCCCTCGATGCCCTATCACGATCTGCCCGAGGCGCACCGCCGCCTGGTGCGCGCGCTGGGGCCGGGCTCGACCTATGAGAGCGCCAACCATCCGGGGATGCTGGCGCTGATTGCGCGGATCGCAAGAAGCACCATGGGGCGGCGCGGCTGAGTCGCAAGGCCGGCGCTGCTACTCCTCGGTGCGGATCAGCACCGTCTCGCCCACCAGCAGGAACAGCACGAAAGGCGCCCAGGCCGCAAGCAGCGGCGGATAGCCGCCGAAGCTGCCCATGGCGAGCGCGGCATTATCGACCACGAAATAGGCAAAACCGAGCGCCATCCCGATCACCGCGCGCACGAACAACTGGCCCGAGCGCGCGAGGCCAAAGGCCGCGATCGAGCCCAGCAGCGGCATCAGCAGGGCCGAGAGCGGCCCGGAAAGGCGGTGCCACCACTTGGCGCTGAGTTCGTCGGTGTTGCGCCCGGCCGCAGCGAAGGCCTCGATCCGCCCGGCCAGTTCCCAGAAGCTGAGCGCATCGGCATCGACCGATTGCAGCATGATCCGCTCGGGCGTCAGCGCCTCTGCCACCACGGTATCGGGCCTGCTTTCGGTGATCGCGCTGGCGACATCGAAGCGCACCGGGCGCTCGAGCCGCCAACCGGGATTGGCATAGGTCGCCCGCGCGCTGCGCCACTGGGCGCGGATGATCCCGCCCGGGCCGCGCTCGTACCAGGTGACCCCGGAAAGCACGATGTCGCGCCCCGTTCCGCTAAGCGTGTTGGCGGCAAGCACATTGGGCCCATCGACGAGATAGACCCCGGTGCGCACCTTGCCGCTGCCGGCCTCCGGTGGAATGGCGCCATATTCGACCGCCTCCCACGCCTTGAGCGCGGCATTGGCGCGGGTGGTGATCCGCTCGTTGAAGGCAAAGCTGACCACGGCCACCAGCCCGGCAGTGAGCAGCAGCGGGGCGAGCACCTGGTGCGCCGAGAGCCCCGCCGCCTTCATCGCCACCACTTCGGAGTTCTGGTTGAGCCCGACGAGGGTGATCAATGTCGCGAGCAGCACCGAATAGGGCAGAAAGCGGCTGACGAGCTGCGGCAGGCGCAGGCTGGCATAGCGCAGGACCTCGGCCTCGCCATTGCCGGGGGCGGCGAGGATCTTGCCGGTGGCCGAAAGCAGATCGAGCGCCAGCAGCACCAGCACCAGCATCACCAGCACCGCAAGGATGCGCACCACGAACAGCCGGGCAAGATAGAGCGTGAGCGTGCGCGAGGGGAAGAAATCGAGCTGCATTTCCGGCCTACTCCCCAGCCGCGGCCGCGGCGGCGGCGGGCGGGCGATAGGCCCGCTGCGGGCGCCGCGCGAACAGCTTGGCAAGGCGCTTGGCGAGCTTGGCGAAGGCAGTCTCGAGCGCGCCGATCGCCTGCCCCCCGGGGACAAAGGCGACGCGGTAATACATCCACACGATCAGCGCCGCGAAGACCGCGAAGGGCAGCCACAGCGCCAGCACCGGATCGACCCGACCCAGCGCCGCCACGTCCTCGGCATATTGGTTGACCTTGTGATAGGCCACCACCATCACGATCGAGACGAACACGCCGAGCGCGCTGGTCGAACGCTTGGGCGGGATCGCCAGCGCCACCGCGAGGAGCGGCATCAGCAGCATCATCACGATCTCGACCAGGCGGAAGTGGAAGCTTGCGAGGCTCGCATCGCGCGCATCGGGCGCGCTCTTGCCGCTCCAGCCGATCCTCAGCAGTTCGGGCAGGATATATTCGCGGGTCTCATCGCCGCGGGCGCGGAACTTCTCGATCGCGGGCAGATCGATCGGCAGGTCGTGGCGGCTGAAGCTGAGCACCCGCGGCGTTGTCCCGCCTCCCGGGCGCCCGCTGGTGTCCTGGATGATGGTGCCTTCGGTGAGGCGCAGGATGATCGTGTCGGGATTGTCGCGGGTGGCGAGGAAGGCGCCCTCGCGCGCGCTGATCGAAAGCACCTGCCCGCGCTTGTCGGCCACCCGGGCAAAGATGCCGATGAGACGGCGCCCCTCGTCCTCGCTCGCCTCGATCCTCAGGGCCATGCGATCAGCCAGGGTGTTGAACTCGCCCACCTTGATCGAGGCGCCGAGCGCGCCCGAGCGCAGCTCGTATTCGAGCTGCTCGTAATAGTAGCGGCTCAAGGGCTGGACATAGAAGACCAGCGCCGCATTGACCGCCACCAGCACCAGCGCGATGGCATAGGGCACCTTGAGCAGGCGGTTGTAGGACAGGCCGACCGCGCGCATCACGTCAAGCTCGCTGGTGGTGGCAAGCCGGCGGAAGGCGAGCAGCACCCCCAGGAGCAGGCCCAGCGGGATGGCAAGGCTGGCATATTCGGGGATCAAGGCCCCCAGCATCTTGAACACCACCGCCACCGGCCCGCCTTCGACCGCGACGAAGTCGAACAGGCGCAGCATCTTGTCGAGCATCAACAGGCTGGCGGCCAGGGCAAAGACGCCGAGCATCGGCACGATCACCAGCCGCAGGATATAGCGGTCGATGCTGGGCAGGAAGTTGAACACGAAGGCCATCCGTCGGTTGCTCTGCGGCCCTGGTGCCCTAGCCGCTTCGCGCGCGCGCGTCATGCCCCCAATTGCATATGCCTGGGGCGCCCGGACAAGCCCTCACCACAACCGGCTGCCGGGGATGCCCTTGAACGGCCCGGCCTCGCGCGAGGTGATCCAGCCGCCATAGAACCCGCCGGGTTGGGGGATGACCTCTTCGCCATCGACGCGCACCTCATCGAAGGGCGCGGCATAAAAGGCGATGAAGCCGGCGATCGCGGCGAAGGCGGGGGTGGGTGCAGGATAGCTCCATCCGGCGCCCGCGAGCCGCTCCTTGCCGATCACCACGTCCCAATAATGGGCCTGCCCCTTCCATTCGCACAGCGAGCGCGCCGGGTTGGGGATAAGGCATGCCATCGCGATGTCCGCGGGCGGGATGTAGTAGGTGGGCGGATGGCTGGTCTCGAGCGTGCGCCAGGCATTGCGGCTATCGGCCAGCACCACACCCTTGTGGACGATGCGGATGTGCCGTGGGGTCGGTTCGGCGATCGGCGGGCGGGGATAGTCCCACACGCTTTCCTGCCCGGGCCCGGGCGGATCGGGCACGGGGTGATGCGGCAGCCTCACCTTGCGGGGCGCCTCAGGCCTTCTCGAGCGTGCATTGCAGCGGGTGCTGGTTGGCCCGGGCGAAGTCCATCACCTGGTTGACCTTGGTTTCGGCCACTTCATAGGTGTAGATCCCGCAGACCCCGACCCCGCGCTGGTGAACATGGAGCATCACCCGCGTCGCCTGCTCGAGATCCATGCCGAAGAAGCGCTTGAGGACCATCACCACGAATTCCATCGGGGTGTAATCATCGTTGAGCATCAGCACCTTGTACTGGCTCGGCTTCTTGGGCTTGGTGCGGGTCTTGGTGGCGATGCCGACCTGGGTGCCGCCGCCGTCCTTGCCTTCATCCTCCTCGCTGGCGCGCACGCCAAGCGCCAGCGACCGGCGCGGCGCGGCATGGGCGGCAACGGCGTGGATCGGAGGCTCGGGCATGGGCCTTACATTATGGGATTCGCTTGGCGCTGTTCAACCCGTGATACGCATGATCGGCGCACCAGTTCCGCACCGCCCCCGGCAGGAATTGCATGGCAAAAGGGCCGAGCAAGCGCTGCTTGCTCGGCCCGGCGCCTTGCGGCGCGCTTTCGTGAACCGGGTTGGGAGAGAGAGGAGAGAGGCCCGGTTCAGGAACGGATGGCTCAGGCCGCCTTGGTGAGCTTCTCGGTGGCGACGCTGACGCGGTTCGAAATCGGGGCGAAGGCGTCGTTGTAGAGCTTCAGCCAGGCTTCGGTGCGCTTCGCGCCGTAGGCCACCAGCGCATCGAAATTGCGGCGCGCAAGTTCACCCTGGAGCTGGAACAGCTCGGTCGGCGACTTGACCGCGGCGACCTTCTTGGCGTCTTCGGTGACGGTCTCGATCACGGTCTTGCCGGTCTCGATATTGTCCTTGAGCAGTTCCTGCGCGCCGGTGACGAAAATCTTGCCGCTTTCCACCACGGCTTCGACATTGGCCTTGGTGAATTCGGTGGCCTCGGCGGCAATTTCGCCGGTCTTGGCAAAGGCACTCTTGGCGCGGGCCTGCACGTCGGCAAGCATTTCCTTGGCGCTGGCGGTGAGGTCGATCTGCTTGGCGGTGGTCATGATGGTGTCCTTGAGCTTGGCAACGGGGTTGGCGGTGGTGGTGGCGGGAGCGGCAGGCTTGGCCGCTGCCTTCTTGGCCAGCACCGGCGCCGTGGCCGGCGCCTTGCTGGCGGGAGACTTCTTGGCCGCGGGCTTGCGGACCACGGCCTTCTTCGGCGCCGCCTTCCTGCTCGCGGCAGCCTTCTTCAACGGGGCGGCCTTCATGACCGGCGCTGCCGGCTCGGCCGGCTCGGCCGGGGCAGGCGCGGCTTCGGCCTTGGCCTTGGGGGCAGCGGCAACCTTGGCCGCAGCCTCGGCATAGGCCTTCTGGGCAGCGGCATCGATCTTGGCGATCGGCGCTGCGGCTTCGGCAGGCTTGTTCTCAACTTCGGACATGGCGACCTCGCTTCATGTTGCACTGCACAAAATAGTGAGTGCGCCCGCGAAGTCAAGCATTTTTGTGCAGTGCACAAAAATCCTGCAATCCGCTCTTACTTCAGAGCCTTAATTGCAGCATGGCAGGCCGGAGAGCGTTAGCGGGTCTTGACGTAGCGCCCCGGGGCATCCTCGATCACCCGGTCACCCTTGCCGCCCGGCACACGCTTGCCGGTGGCGGGCACGCGCGCCCCGCCCTGGCGCTCAAGCCAGGCCAGCCAGTGCGGCCACCAGCTGCCCGGGTGTTCGCTGGCGCCTTCCACGAAGGCCTTGAGCGAGGGCGCGCTGCTGTCGCCGGTCCAATACTGATACTTGCCCGCCGCCGGAGGGTTGACCACCCCGGCAATGTGCCCGGAACCCGCCAGCAGGAACTCGATCGGGCCCTTGAAGTGGCGGGTGATGCGCCACACGCTTTCAGCCGGGGCGATGTGATCCTCGCGCCCGGCCTGGACAAAGGCGGGCGTGGTCACCCGGGTGAGATCGATCGGCGTGCCATCGGCCTCGAGCGCGTCGGGCACCACCAGCTTGTTGTCGCGATAAAGGTCGCGCAGATAGGCATTGTGCCACTTGGCCGGCAGATTGGTGACATCGCCGTTCCAGTGCAGCAGGTCGAAGGCCGGATAGTCCTCGCCCAAGAGATAATTGTTGACCACGTAGTTCCAGATGAGGTCGCGGCTGCGCAGGGCGTTGAAGGTGGCAGCAAGATAGCGCCCATCGAGATAGCCCTCGGGGCTGAGCTGGCCGATCAGCTCGAGCTGGGCATCATCGATGAAATTCTTGAGGTCTCCGCTCTTCTCGAAATCCACCTGCGCGGTGAAGAAGGTCGCGCTTCGCACCTTGTCAGCTTCGCCGCGGCGGGCGAGCACCGCAAGCGTCGCCGCGAGCGTGGTGCCGGCGACGCAATAGCCGATGGTGTGCACCTGCTCCACCCCGAGCCGGGCGCGCACGAAATCGATCGTGTCGATCTGGGCGCGGATGTAATCGTCCCACACCACGTCAGCCAGGCTCGCATCGGCCGAGCGCCAGCTGACCACGAACACGCTGATGCCCTGATCCACCGCCCACTTGATGAAGCTCTTCTTCGGCGTGAGATCGAGGATGTAGAAGCGGTTGATCCACGGCGGGAATATCACCAGCGGCACCTCAAGCACCTGCTCGGTGGTGGGGGTGTACTGGATCACCTGGTAGAGCCGCGTCTCGTGCACCACCTTGCCCGGGGTTGCGGCAAGGTTCTCGCCAAGGCGGAAGGCCTCAGGATCGGTGTGGGTGAGCTGGCCGCGCTTCAGATCATTGATGAGGTGACGCATCCCGCGCACCAGGTTGGCACCGCGGGTCTCGATCGTGCGCTTCAGCACCACCGGATTGAGCGCGAGGAAATTGTCCGGGCTCATCGCCTCGGCAAGCGCGCCCAAGGCAAATTCGAGCTGCTGGCGCTTTTCCGGATCGAGCCCCTCGATATTCCTGACGGCCGAGCGGACATAGTCGGCGAGCATGAGATAGGTCTGGTGGAGGAGCAGGAAGGCCGGGTGCGCGCGCCAGGCCGGATCGGCAAAGCGGCGATCCTGCCGGGGGAGCGTGGCCGGATCGGGCGCCTCGGTCAGGGCGTCGCCTCTGGCGAAGCGCTCCACCAGCCCCGACCACAATTGCAGCTGTTCCTGCGCCAGGCGCGCCTGTGCCTCGATCAGCCCCTTGGGGCTGTGCCCCAGCATCGCCTGGGCGATCACCAGCCACTGCGCCGGATCGAGCGGATTGGCGCCCTTGGCCGCCTTGGTGCTGGCGGCCTCGGCCTGGTGCGCGGCAAATTCGAGCCAGAGTTGCTGGAGCTGCGCGCCGGTGGCGGCCCATTCGGCCAGCTCGCCGCTCTCCAGCCCCTGCTCCAGCAGCGCCCCTGCCGGCGCGCCGCCCATCATCGCGCGCACCGCCTCACCCTGCATCGCCACGAAGGCGGCGAGGTTCTCGCGGGTGGTGGCCATCGGGTCGCTCTCGTGTGCCATCGCCTTTGGGATCCCTGCATCGCGTGTGCGGCCCAGGAGTGCCGCGAATTGCCAGCCGCTTCAACTGCCGAAAACGCCTTTCCACGCGCGGCGGTCTTGGCTTAGGGAGGAATGCGGCGCCAGCCTCATCGGGCGGGCGCAAGACAAGGTGATGACAATCGATGAATGACCAGTTCTATCGCATGAAGCGGATGCCCCCGTATGTGATCGCGGAGGTCAACGCCATGCGCCATGCCGCAAGGCTTGCCGGGCAGGACATCATCGATCTGGGCATGGGCAATCCCGATCAGCCCCCGCCGCAGCACGTGATCGACAAGCTGTGCGAAGTCGCCGCCAAGCCCGATGCCCACGGCTATTCCCAGTCCAAGGGCATCCCCGGCCTGCGCCGCGCCCAGGCGGGCTATTACGCGCGCCGGTTCGGGGTCGAACTCGATCCGGAAACCGAGGTGGTGGTGACGATGGGCTCCAAGGAGGGCCTCTCGAGCCTTGCGACCGCGATCATCGCCCCGGGCGATGTGGTGCTGGCGCCCAATCCCAGCTATCCGATCCACACCTTCGGCTTCATCATCGCCGGGGCCACGATCCGCTCGGTGCCGACCACCCCCGATGACCATTATTGGGAATCGCTCGAGCGGGCGATGAACTTCACCGTGCCGCGCCCCTCGGTGCTGGTGGTGAGCTATCCTTCCAACCCCACCGCCGAGGTGGTCGATCTGGCCTTCTACGAAAGGCTGGTGGCCTGGGCGAAGGAAAACCACGTCTGGGTGGTGAGCGACCTTGCCTATTCCGAGCTCTATTTCGACGGCAAGCCCACCCCTTCGATCATGCAGGTGCCGGGCGCCAAGGACGTGGCGATCGAGTTCACCAGCATGTCCAAGACCTATTCGATGGCCGGTTGGCGGATGGGCTTTGCGGTGGGCAACCGCCAGCTCATTGCCGCGCTCACCCGGGTCAAGTCCTATCTCGATTACGGCGCCTTCACCCCGATCCAGGCGGCGGCCTGCGCCGCCTTGAACGGGCCGCAGGACATCGTCGAGGCCAACCGCGAACTCTATCGCCGCCGGCGCGACGTGATGGTCGAGGCCTTCGGCCGTGCCGGGTGGGAAATCCCGCCGCCACCTGCCTCGATGTTCGCCTGGGCGCCGCTGCCCCCGGCGCTCAAGGCGATGGGCAGCCTCGAATTTTCCAAGCAGCTGCTCACGCACGCCCAGGTCGCGGTGGCCCCGGGCGTGGGCTATGGCGAGAATGGCGAGGGCTATGTGCGCATCGCCATGGTCGAGAACGAGCAGCGCCTGCGCCAGGCGGCGCGCAACATCCGCCGCTATCTCCAGTCGCTCGGAGTCAATTCCTCGGCCGCCTGATCCGACTTGCGCAGCATCAAGGCGCCGCGCAGGCGGCAGGAGAAATCCTGTCCAAAATGCGTTAGCTTGTGTGTAAGCTAAGCTGGACTGATGCAACCGCTGGACGGATACCAAAGGCTGACTGACAGGGGAGTGACCGGATGCGGGGCCGAGCCGCGCGGCGGCTGACCGACAGACAGCGCGCCGTGATGGAGCGCATCGACCGCCGGGTGCCGATCAAGGTGATCGCGCAGGAACTCGGCGTATCCGAAACCCGCATCAACCAGCACATCCGCGCGCTCAAGGACGCCTATTGCGCGGCGAGCCTGGGCGAACTCGTCGAAAACTACCGCGCGACGCTGGCAGTGGCGGATGATCCCCCGACGCACCGCCCCTGTGCGCCGGCACAGCCGGTCTCCGCGATCGCTGCGCCCCCCTTGAGCGAAGCTGCATATACAAAAACTCAGCTTCAGCCCGCCGCCGATCCTGCCGATGGCTTGGGGCAGGACGACCCGGGGCAGCTCGTGCTTGGCGATGCGGTGCCGCTCATCGAACAGGCCCCCTGGCTCAGGCCCGGCGAGCCGCGGGTCGTCCCGGGGGCGCTCGATGGTGAAAACGCCGTCCTGCTGCGCCTTGCCGCGATCGTCGGGATCGCCGGCGGCATCCTTGCCGCGGTGGTGCTCACGGTCACCGCGGCGGTGGCGCTGAGCGAGGCGATGGACGGCAAGGCTGCCATCCCCCTGGGCCAAGCGATCCGTCCCGGGTGAGCGCCGGGATCGGGGGGAAACAGACCGATGAACGACCGCATTACCCGTGACGCGCACACTCTCAAGAAGCTCATCCGCGAGGCCGAGGCGCTTGCCGACGAATCGATCATCGCCATGGCCCGGCTCAAGCAGGCGATGCTGAGCGCGCGGCAGAACCCCGAAGTCGAAGTGCACACCGGCCAGCGTGCGCTGATGCGCCTGACCGAGGCCGAAAGCCAGGCGCTCGCCATGTCCACCGCGCTGCTGAGGGTCCATGCCGAGCTGAGCAAGGTGGCCGAGGTCTATGCCGGGGGCGATCCGGGCATTCCCACCGAATTTCCCAAGACCGCTCTCGCCGATGCCCCCGCCCCGGTTGCGGAGTTGGGCATCTGACCGGCGCAGCGCCATGCTCGAATGGCTGAGCCTCTATCGCGCCGATGCGCAATACATCGCCAGCTTCGCCCTGGGGCTGGCGGTGCTGCGCTTCGGCGCAGGGCCGGAGCGGGCGGCGGGCCTGGTGTTTGTCGGCCTGCTGATCGTGCCCGCGATGCTCACCCGGCTGACCGGGCAGGACGTTGCCTTGCTGTTCGGCAATCTGGCCTGGCTCTACACGCTGTTTGATGTGCTCGCCGCGGCGGCCTTCATTGCCATCGCGCTTAAGGCCAACCGCAGTTACACGCTGTGGCTTGCCGGGTTCCAGCTGGTGGCATTGAGCGCCCATGTGGTGCGCGGGCTGGTCGATGCGGTCTCGCCGCTCGCCTATGCCATCCTTGCGATCGGCCCGTCCTATGGCCAACTGCTGGTGCTCGCCGGCGGGCTGCTGTGCCACTGCCTGCGCCTGCGACGCTACGGCCCCTACCGCGACTGGCGCCCGCGCGCCCCGGCGCCGGCGCGCGTCTGGAGCGCCGGGAGCAGCGCCGCGCGCATGGCTGACAGGCCCACCCCCTGCGACGGAGAACCACCGCGATGCTGACCCTCGCCGCTCGACCAGGCAAGGCCCAGCGCCAAGCCGCCGAGCGCCGTGCCGCCGGGCTGATTTCCTATCTGCGCAGCGTGCTGCTGGCGCCGCCAGTGCGCCATGAGCGCGGCCATGCGGTCTTCCTCGATGCCGCGCAGGGCTGGGCGGGCGATGCCCCTTTCGGCATGGGCGGCGAGACGACGCTCACCCTGCGCATGCGCGCGCTGCTGGGCGAGGCGCTGCGGCGCGATGCCGCCGGCCTCATCCTTGCCCACAGCCACCCTTCGGGCCAGTGCCGCCCCAGCGGGCGCGACATCACCGCCACGCGCCGCCTCGCCGAAATCGCCCGGGCGCTCGACATCACGCTGGTCGATCACCTCATCTTCACCCGCGATGCGGTCTATTCGATGCGCGCCGGGGGGCTGCTGTGATCGCGGTGACACCGCCCCAGCTCTTCCCCGAGGCGCCCGACACGGCGCTGATGATGCCGCGCTTTCGCGAGGCCGGGGACGTCACGCTCGACCTGCTCCACCGTGACGGGCGGGTGGTGGACAGCTGGCTCGGCCTGCACCCGCGCGAATTTGCCCTGCTCTGGCGCCTTGCCGAACAGCCGGGCGTGTGCGTGAGCCGCAAGCAGCTGCTCGCCGATGTGTGGCGCATCCGCTACGAGCCGCAGACCAACAGCCTCGCGGTGCATGTCGCGCGGGTGCGCGCCAAGCTCGAACCCTTCGGCCTTTCCCGGCTGATCGCCACCCACCCGGCGGGCGGCTATTTCCTCGATCCTGCCGCCGGGCATTGCGCCCCCGCCTGCTGAGCACGCGCGGCGCTGGACTTGGGGCGAGGGATCGGCCAGTCTTCGAGGCGCCAACAGCCTTTGACGAGGAATGCCTGTCGCCATGTCCGCCGCTCCCATGTCTGCCACCATTTCCCACACCAGCAATGACCGGGTCGCCATCAGCCTCGATGCCGAGGGCGTGGCCGAGGTGCGCCTCACCCGCGCCGACAAGCTCAATGCGCTCGATCCGGAGATGTTCGCGCGCATCATCGAGGCGGGCAGCACGCTGCAACGCATGAAGGGGCTGCGTGTCGTGGTGCTCTCGGGCGAAGGCCGGGCCTTCTGCGCCGGGCTTGACCTGTCCAATTTCTCGCGCCAGCCCGCACCCGACGAGCCAGCGCTGACCGAGCGCACCCATGGCAATGCCAACCGCGCCCAGCAGGTGGCGATGCAATGGCGCAAGCTGCCCGTGCCCGTGATCGCCGCGGTGCACGGGGTATGCTTCGGCGGGGGCCTCCAGATTGCCAGCGGCGCCGACATTCGCATCGTTCATCCCCAGACCCGCATGGCGATCATGGAGATGAAGTGGGGCCTGGTGCCCGACATGGGCGGCTATGCGCTGTGGCGCGGGCTGGTGCGCGATGATGTGCTGCGCGAACTGATCTACACCAACCGCGAGTTTTCCGGCGCCGAAGCCCAGGCGCTCGGGCTTGCCACCTATGTCGATGACAACCCGCACGAGCGCGCGCTCGCCATCGCCCGCCAGATCGCCAACAAGAACCCCCACGCGATCCGCGCCGCCAAGCGGCTGCAGGCGGCCATGTGGGAACGCCAGACCGATGCGATCCTGATGGAGGAAAGCCTCGAGCAGCACGCGCTGATGCGCAGCCGCAACCAGGTGGAAGCGGTGATGGCCGAAATGGAGCGCAGGAAGCCCCGCTTCGAGGACGTGTGAGGCGCGCGCCCGCCTAGCCGGTGGCGAGGCGGCTGACCCGATAGTCGGCAAGGCCCAGCCAATAGGCGATGCGCCAGCGCAGCCGCGCCAGCAGGGTGGCACGCGCGGCATACCATTGCGCCGTCACCGCCTCGCTTGCGGCCTCGAGATGGTCGATGAGCGCGCGCAGCGGCGCGGCCAGCGCTTCATCCTCGATCCGCAGCATCAGCTCGACATTGATGCGAAAGCTGCGCTTGTCGAGATTGGCGCTGCCGACATAGCTTGCCGCGTCCACCACCAGCAGCTTCATGTGCAGCTTGCACGGCTGGAACTCGAACAGGCGCGCGCCTGCGCGCAGCAGCGGGCGGTATTGCAACCGCGCCATATCGATCGCCGCGGCAATATCCGATTTGCCCGCCATCACCATCCGCACCATGCCGCGCCGGGCGACCCGGGCGATCTGGCGGCGGAAGCTGCGCGGCGGGGAGAAATAGGCGGTGACCGTATCGAGCCGCCGCGCCCGGGCGAGATCCTGCCGCAAGGCCCAGGCCCAATGCCCGCGCCGCACCAGCGGCCCGCCCACCAACAGGCGCACCGGGCCGCTGCCCCCGTCCCACTCCTTGACGATGTCGCGCAGCCTTCTGAGCTGCGCCACGCGGCCCCGGGCCTCGTTCTCGGTCCACTCGGCCAGCAGCGCGAACCAGCGGGCAAACTGGGCTGCCACGGGCCCTTCGACCAGCACGGATAGATCGCACCAGCCATTCTGCTCGGGCGGCGCGAAATAGTGATCGGAGACATTGGCGCCGCCGGTGATCACCCGCGCGCCATCGGCAATGGCGAACTTCTGGTGGTTGCGCACGAGATAGCGCGTGCCCCACCTCGGCGAGAACTCGGCAAAGCGGCCCCCGGCCGCGCGCAAGGGGGCAAAGAAGGCCGCCCCTGCATCATTGCCGAAGGCATCGACGATGAGGTGCACCGCCACGCCGCGCCGGGCTGCGGCCACCAGCGCATCGCGCACCCGGGTGCCGGCTTCGTCTTTGTCGAACAGATAATAGAACAGCTCGAGCCGCTCGCGCGCGCCCTCGATCAGGCCCAGCAGTGCCGCGAGCCGATCAGTTCCCCTGGGATAGAAGGTCAAGGCGTGATCCTGCGCCGCGATGCGGAAGGGCGGCAGATCGCAATAAGGCGTGGCGGCATCATCCATGGCCAAGGCCTCTAGAACCTTTTGCCCGGCGGTGAAATCACCCGCCCATCCGCGGGCGGCCTTGCCAAGGCGCTCCGCCGGGCCGAGACTGCCCGCCAGCACCGCGCGCAAGGAGCAGAGCAGGAATGACACAGGCAAGCGCACACCCGGACGATCCCCACTTCGTCCACCGCACCGGCTGGCTGCGCGCCGCGGTGCTGGGCGCCAATGACGGGATCATCTCGGTCGGCTCGCTCATCACCGGGGTGGCGGCGGCGAGTCCCGACAAGGGCGCCGTGCTGGTGGCCGGGGTGGCGGCGCTGATCGCCGGGGCGATGTCGATGGCCGCGGGGGAATATATCTCGGTCTCGAGCCAGGCCGACACCGAAAGCGCCGATATCCGCCGCGAACGCGCGGCGCTGGCGCAATCGCCTGAGGCCGAGGAGGCCGAGCTTGCGGCGATCTATCGCAGCCGCGGGCTGAGCGAGGCGACCGCGGCGCTCGTCGCGCGCGAGCTGAGCGCGCGCGATGCGCTGGCCGCGCATGTGCGCGACGAACTGGGCCTTGCCGAGCATTTTGCCGCCCGCCCCTTGCAGGCGGCGCTTGCCTCGGGCGTGACCTTCAGCAGCGCCGCGGCGGTGCCGCTCCTGGCGGCCTGGCTCGCCCCGGCGCAGGCGCTCGGCGCGGTGGTGGCCGGGGTAACGGTGCTCGCCCTTGCCCTGCTCGGGGCGCTGGGCGCGCGCGCCGGAGCCGCCCCGCTTCTGCCGGCAACATTGCGGGTGGTGGGCTGGGGCCTGTTCGCCATGGCCGCAACCGCGCTGGTCGGGCGGCTGTTCGGGGTCAGCGTCTAAGCCAGGCTGCTGCGCCACGCTTGACTTTGCGCGGCGCGATGCCTAGCTGCCCGCTTCCCCTGTCCTAGCGTATTTGGAAGAAGGCTCCCCATGGCCCGCGTCACGGTTGAAGATTGCGTTGACAAGGTTCCCAACCGTTTCGACCTCGTGCTGCTCGCCGCGCAGCGTGCGCGCGAGATCTCGGGCGGCGCCGAGCTGACGATCGACCGCGATCGGGACAAGAACCCGGTGGTGGCGCTGCGCGAGATTGCCGAACAGACGATCAGCCCCGATTCGCTGCGTGAGGCGCTGATCACCAGCCTGCAGAAGATCCTCCCCGATGATGAGGACGAGGCGGACGAGATCGGCTCGCTCAGCCAATCGGCCGAAGCGCTGCGCATCACCGCCTCGGCCCCGGCGCGCACCGCCTCGCTCGGCGGCGACTACGACGGCTGAACCATTGGGGCGTTGCCATGCCGGCGCGCCCCCATCCCCACCCCTGCCTGACCGCTTCGTGACGCTGCGGCGCTTGCGCTTGCCAGGCGGGCGCTGCGCGCTATTGCTTGGCGTTGTCATCAAATTGTAACGCCAGGGCGGGCCCGACATGGCAGCGATCGCGATCTACAGCGTCAAGGGCGGGGTGGGCAAAACCACGCTGGCGGTCAACCTTGCCTGGTGCGCGGCCACCATCTCGCGGCGCCGCACGCTGCTGTGGGATCTCGATGCGGCCAATGGCGCGGGCTTCCTGCTCGGGGTCGATCCCAAGAAAAAGCGCAGCGCCGACAGCGTCTTTGCCGAGGGCAGCGATCCGGCAAGGCTGATCCAGGAGACCGGGCATGCCAATCTTGATCTCCTGCCTGCCGATGAGAGCATCCGCACGCTCGATCGTCAGCTTGACCGGCTGGGCAAGAAGAAGCGCCTCGCCCGGCTGGTCGAGGCGCTGCACAAGGATTATGACCGGGTGCTGCTCGATTGCCCGCCGGTGCTCAATGAGGTGAGCGCGCAGGTGATGCGCGCGGCCGATCTGGTGATCGTGCCGCTGCCGCCCTCGCCGCTTTCGGCGCGCGCCTTCGAGGTGGTGGTCGAGGAGGTGCGCGCCAGCGGCAAGCGCCATCCGCCGATCCTGCCGGTGCTCTCGATGATCGATCTGCGCCGCAGCCTCCATCGCGAGGCGCGCGCGGCCAATCCCACCTGGCCCGCGATCCCGCTCGCCAGCGCGGTCGAGCAATGTGCCAGCCTGCGCCAGCCGGTGGGCGCCTTTGCCCCGCGTTCCCCCGCCGCGCGTGCGATCGCGCAGCTGTGGACCGCGATCGAGCGCAAGCTGGCAAGCCGCTAGCCACGCGCTCCGCGCGCTCCCACGGATTTTGCCGCCGCGAGATTGAACCCTATATTACCCCCGGACAATCAGGGGACGCGGGGCAATGAGCGGCGCGAGCGAGGGCATCGGCACGGTGATCGAGGGCGGCCTGCTCTCCCACGCGGTGGAGCGCGAAGGCGGGGCCGGGGCCGCGCCTGCCCGGGACGGCGCGCCCATCACCTGCCCCAATTGCCAGACCCGCTTCGTCGGCCATTTCTGCCCCGAATGCGGCCAGAAAGCCCATATCCACCGCAGCCTGGCGGCAATCGGGCATGATCTCGTGCACGGGGTGCTGCATCTCGATGGCAAGCTGTGGAACACCCTGCCCCTGCTGGCGCTCAGACCCGGCGAGCTGACCAGGCGCTACATCGCCGGAGAACGGGCCAAGTTCGTCAGCCCGATGGCGCTGTTCCTGTTCAGCGTCTTTGCGCTGTTCGCGGTGTTCCAGATCAGCGAGCTGGCATTGCCGGGCGAGGCTGCGCTCGAATCCGATAATCCCTTGCGCAGCGTGCTCGAGGAACAGATCGTCACGCTCGAGAAGGAGCGCGCCGGCGTGCCCGCGGGCAGCCCCCGCGAGGCGCAGATCAACCAGGAGATTGCCGATCTCAACAGGATGCTCGAGCTTACCTCGAGCGATTCGCGCAGTCCGGCCAGGGAGGCGTCCCTGCAGGCCGAAACCGGTATCGCGCTGCTCGACAACCAGATCATCAAGAAGTGGAAGGCCAATCCCGGCCTGATGATCTACAAGCTGCAGACCAACAGCTACAAGTTCAGCTGGCTGCTGATCCCGCTGTCGATCCCCTTCCTGTGGCTGATGTTCGCCTGGCGACGTGAATTCAAGGCCTATGACCACGCAGTCTTCGTCACCTATTCACTCAGCTTCATGTCGCTGCTGTTCATCGCGCTTTCGCTGCTCGGCCTCGTTCCGGGGTTCAGCGACTGGGCGGTGCTGCTGTTCCTGATCATCGCGCCGCTGCACCTCTACAAGCAGCTGCGCCACGCCTACACCCTCACCCGCTTTTCAGCGCTGTGGCGCTTCGTGGTGCTGCTCGTCTGCACCCAGATCGTCCTGATGCTGTTTCTTCTCATCATAGGCCTGCTCGGCGCCTATTGAGCAGGCACCGGGCAGGGGAAGCGGGCGGCAAGGAAGCGCGCCATCACAGCGGAGAGGGCCTCGCCCTGCTCGGCGGCGGGGCGGGCGCTGCGCCAGGTGCCGATCTCGCGCGAGGTGATTTCGGCCTCGCCCGGCGGTGGCGGGCAGGCGGCAGGCGGCGTTCCGGCATCGCGCTGCGCTGCGATCGCCGTGCGCGCCTTGCCGAGCGCGGCCACCACATCGCCATGGAGCTGCTGCATCTCCGGATGGTCTGCGCGCGCCACCCCGCGCCGGGCAAGCTCGCGGTCACGCGCGATCCATTCCCCCAAGGTCGGTTCGGGCGCCGGCGCGGCAACCTCGGCGAGCGCGGGGACGGCAAGCGGCGCCAGCGCGGCCGCGGCAAGACCTGTGCGAAACATCATCGTCACCTCCGGCGCATCGGCTGCCGGGGGTGGGCTTGACCCGCCCTGAAGCGCGGATCAGGCGCCCTGCGGGGCCTCGCCGCCCTTGGCACCGCCGAAGCGCTTGCCGGCCTTGGGGATCGCCGAGCCCTGGACCGGGGGCGCCACCACCGGGCCGCGCGGGGCCTCGGGCCGGTCGATCTTGCCGGTCTCGAGCAGGGTCTTGATTTCCTCGCCGGTGAGCGTCTCGTATTCGAGCAGCGCCTGGGCGAGCAGGTGGAGCTGATCCTTGTGGGTGGTCAGGATCTCGGTCGCGCGCTTGTAGGCCCCTTCGACAAGCGCCTTGATCTCGCTGTCGATCAGCTCGTTGGTCTTGCCCGAACGGAAGGTGCGCTGCGCCGCGCCATAGCCGAGATAGCCCTCGGTCTGCTCCTCGTACTGGAGCGGGCCGAGCTTGTCCGACATGCCCCACTGCGTCACCATGTTGCGCGCCAGGTTGGTGGCATACTGGATATCGGACGAGGCGCCCGAGGAGACCTTGTCATGGCCGAAGATCAACTCCTCGGCGACGCGCCCGCCCATCGCCACCGACAGGTTGGCCAGCATCTTGTCGCGGTGGTAGGAATAGGAATCGCGCTCGGGCAGGCGCATCACCATGCCCAGCGCCCGGCCGCGCGGGATGATCGTGGCCTTGTGGATCGGGTCGGAGGCCGGCTCGTGCACCGCGACGATGGCGTGGCCCGCCTCGTGATAGGCGGTCATCTTCTTCTCGTCCTCGGTCATCACCATCGAGCGGCGCTCGGCGCCCATCATCACCTTGTCCTTGGCGTCCTCGAACTCCTGCATCGCGACCAGCCGCTTGTTGCGGCGGGCCGCCAGAAGCGCCGCCTCGTTGACGAGGTTGGCAAGGTCGGCCCCGGAAAAGCCGGGGGTGCCGCGGGCGATCACGCGCGGATCGACATCGGGCGCGAGCGGCACCTTCTTCATGTGCACCCGCAGGATCTTTTCGCGCCCGTCGATATCGGGGATCGGCACCACCACCTGGCGATCGAAGCGGCCCGGGCGCAGCAGCGCCGGATCGAGCACGTCGGGGCGGTTGGTGGCGGCGATGATGATGATGCCCTCGTTGGCCTCGAACCCGTCCATCTCGACGAGGAGCTGGTTCAGAGTCTGCTCGCGCTCATCGTTGGAATTGCCAAGCCCGTGGCCACGGCTGCGGCCCACCGCGTCGATCTCGTCGATGAAGACGATGCAGGGCGCGTTCTTCTTGGCCTGTTCGAACATGTCGCGCACCCGGCTGGCGCCGACCCCGACGAACATCTCGACGAAATCCGAGCCGGAAATGGTGAAGAACGGCACCCCCGCCTCGCCGGCGATGGCGCGGGCCAGCAGGGTCTTGCCGGTGCCGGGGCTGCCGACGAGCAGCGCGCCCTTGGGGATCTGCCCGCCGAGCTTGGAAAAGCGCTGCGGGTCCTTGAGGAACTCGACGATCTCCTGCAGCTCCTCGCGCGCCTCGTCGATCCCGGCGACATCATCGAAGGTGACCCTGCCCGATCGTTCGGTGAGCAGCTTGGCCTTGGACTTGCCAAAGCCCATCGCCCCGCCGCCGCCACCCTTCTGCACCTGGCGCAGCGCGAAGAAGGCGATCGCCAGGATCAGGATGAAGGGCAAGGAATTCAAGAGGATGAACAGCAAAACGTTCTGCCCCTCGCGCTGCTTGCCGGTGAAGCGCACCCCATTTTCTTCCATCAACCGGGTGATCTCGGTGTCGTTGGGCACCGGTACGGTGCTGAAGCTCTCCCCGTTCTTGAAGGTGCCGGTGATGAGTTCCGGGCCGATCTGCACATCCTGCACCTCGCCATCGGCAACCGCGGCGCGGAAATCGGAATAGCGGATCCCGGTGCCGGGCGCCTGGCCCGAATTGCTGAACAGCGTCACCACCAGCAGCAGCGCCAGGAAGATGCCGCCCCAGATCATCAGCTGCCTGACCCAGGGGTTGGGGCCATCGCCGTGGGGATTGGGCTGGTTGGGCTCGCTCATCGCACCGGATTCCTTTTCGTCACCCCGGCAATGTAGGACGCACGGGGTGAATGGCAAGACAAAGCGCCCTTCGGGCGTGGTGCCAAATTTCGAACAGAGCGATGCGAATTATCGATCGCGCGCCGGGCCCGGGGCAGCGCCATAGGCGGCAAGGAACACCTCGACCGCCCCGGCAATGCGTCGCCGGTTGGCCTCATCATCATCATTGCAGCCAAAGCGGCGCTCGAGATCGCCGATGCCCTTGCACAGCGAGACGAATTGCTCGGCAGCGAGCAGCGGATCGGCGATCGCAAGCTCGCCCGCTGCGGCGGCATGGTCGAGATAGGCGGCAAAGGCATGTTTCATCCGCCACGGCCCGGCCTCGAGGAAGGCCGCACCCAGGCCGGGCTCGGCCTCGGTCTCGGCAGCGATGCGGCGCTCGAACTGCACCATCTGAGGGCGCGAGAGGAACGCAACGATCGCCGCGCCGATCGCTGTCAGGCGTTCGGCGATGCTCCCCTGCGGCGCCGGATCGAGCGAGAAATGCCCGCGCATCTTCTCGCATTCGCATTCCACCGCCGCGGCAAACAGCGCCCGCTTGTCGCCGAACTGGTTGTAGATCGTGACCTTGGAAACCCCGGCATCGGCCGCCACCTGCTCGATCGCGGTCGCCGCATAGCCGTGCTGGAAGAAGTGCTGGGCCGCCGCCTCGATGATCGCGCGCCGCTTGGCCGCATCAAGCGGCCGTCCGCCGCGACGCCGATTTGCATTTTTTTCTGCAACCGATGTTTCGGCGATTGACAAAGTGAACGGCCCCGTTCATTTAAACGCTGCCGTTCAATATTGGGCTGGATGGCCCTGGATTGCAACCCTTCGCCCGCGCAGAGGTTCCCTCCCCGTGCTTTGGATCGCCATCAGGATGCTGACCGGGGATGCCCAGAAGTTCTATGGGCTCTTGTTTGGCATCGGCTTTTCCACGCTGCTCATCACCCAGCAGATGACGATCTTCGTCAATCTGATCGAGCGCGGCGCGAGCGGGGTGTTCAACGCCCCCGAAGCACAGGTGTGGGTGATGGACCCGGTCAGCCGCACCACCGATGTGAACTATGCCATGCCTTCGACCGCGCTCGACAAGGTGCGCTCGGTCGAGGGGGTTGAATGGGCGGTGCCGCATCTGCGCGCGGTGGCCAATGTCCGCACCAAGGATGGCGATCTTGAAGGCGTGGCGGTGATCGGGGTCGATGATGCCACCCTGATCGGCATGCCCAAGCGGATGGTTGCTGGCGACAAGTCCGTGCTGTTCGCCCCCGACAGCGTGGTGATCGACGATGTCGGCACCACCCGCCTGTTTTCCGAAGGCGGCGAGGCGCTGGGCGAGCGACTCGAACTCAACGATCAGCGCGCGGTGATCCGCGGGATTGCCGATGCCATTCCCTCCTTCACCAGCCAGGTCGTGCTCTACACCCGCTATTCCAATGCGCTCAACTACGTGCCGGGCACCCGCAACCGCCTGTCCTTCGTGCTGGTCGGGGTGCGCGCGGGCGAAAGCGCCGATGCGGTGGCCGCGCGGATCGAGAAGGAGACCGGCCTCAAGGCCCAAACCCACGACGAATTTGCCCGGGCGGGCATCAACTTCATCATCGAGAACACCGGCATCCCCACCAATTTCGGCATCACCGTGTTCCTGGGATTCGTCGTCGGGGTGGCGATCGTGGGCCTTACCTTCAGCCTGTTCCTGCGCGACAACATCAAGCAGTTCGGCGCCCTGAAGGCGATCGGGGTGACCAATGGCCGGATCGTGCAGATGGTGGCGGTGCAGGCGGGGCTGGTCGGGCTCATCGGCTATGCCCTGGGCGTGGTCGGCACGGTGCTGTTTCTCAAGGGCTTCGGCGGCAATCCCTTCTTCAAGGGCTTCTATATCCCCTGGCAAATCCCGCTCATCAGCCTCGCCGCGGTGGTGGTGATCCTGGCGATCACCGGCTTCATCGCCATCCGCAGCGTGCTCAAGACCGAACCGGCGGCGGTGTTCCGGTGAACGCGGCGGGCGGCATCCTCGGCACCCGGGCGATCGGCGACTGCGACCCCGAGGCGGCGATCTGCGCGCGCGGGATCGT
This sequence comes from Erythrobacter cryptus, assembly GCA_046297575.1. Classification (GTDB taxonomy): domain Bacteria; phylum Pseudomonadota; class Alphaproteobacteria; order Sphingomonadales; family Sphingomonadaceae; genus Erythrobacter; species Erythrobacter cryptus_A. The sequence goes on along the minus strand of JBKBHR010000001.1, from coordinate 273,716 downwards.
GCGCGATTTCGAGGCCGGGCAAAGCACCATCCGCGTGCTCCACGGCATTGATTGCGACATCCGCCCGGGCGAGATGACCTACATCGTCGGCGAGAGCGGCTCGGGCAAGACCACGCTGATCTCGATCATGTGCGGCATCCTCTATCCCACCGCGGGCGAGGTGCGGGTGTTCGGCACGGATATCTACACGCTTTCCGACAGCGATCTGGTGCGCTTCCGCCTCCACAACATCGGCTTCATCTTCCAGCAATACAACCTCATCCCTTCGATCGATGCGGCCGCCAATGCCGCGGTGCCGCTGATCGCCCAGGGCGTGCCGCGCGCGGAAGCGCGCGAACGTGCCAAGGTGCTGCTCGAGCGGCTCAACATCGGCGATCAGGCCGAAAAGCTGCCGCGCCAGCTTTCCGGCGGGCAGCAACAGCGCGTCGCCATCGCCCGCGCGCTCGTCCATTCCCCGCGCCTGGTGGTGTGCGACGAGCCGACCGCCGCGCTCGATGCCTCCTCGGGCCGGCGGGTGATGGATCTCTTGCGCGAGGTGGCGATCGCGCCCGATCGTGCCTGCATCATCGTCACCCACGACAACCGCATCTTCGATCTGGCCGATCGCATCATCGCGCTCGAGGACGGGCGCATCACCCACGATGGCACGGCCATGCCCGATGACCACTGATCCCCTCTCCCCCGTGAACGTGCCGAGGACATCATGCTGCGCAACCTGAGCTTCAGCCGCCAGATCCTGCCGGTCGCCGCGGTGATCGGCCTGCTCTTTGCCATCTACATGATCGCGATCGGCCTGCCCGATCGCTCGCTCGCCGAGCCGGCTGAACAGCCGCCCAAACCGGTGGGGGCGCTCGCCAATGCCCCGCGGGTTGCCGGGGCCGGGGTGGTCGAACCTGCGAGCGAGGTGATCGATATCGGCGCGGCGCTTTCGGGCCTCGTGACCGAGGTAAGGGTGCGCCCGGGCGACAAGGTGGCCGCGGGCGAGGTGCTGTTCACCGTCGATGCCCGCGCCGCGCGCGCCAGCCTGAGGCAGGCCGAGGCCGCGATCACCGAGGCCCGCGCCGCGATCGCCGAGGCCGGCGCCGCCCAGGCCACCGCGCGCCAGCAGCTTGCGCTCTACCGCAGCCTTGCCGATCCGGCCGCGGTGAGCCGCGCCGAGGTGATCCGCGCCGAGGGCGAGGAGGCCGCCGCCACCAGCCGGCTCGGCCTTGCCCGCGCCCGGCTCGCCGCCGCCGAGGCCGCCGCCGCCGCGGCGCGCACCGAGATCGAACGGCTCACCGTGCGCGCGCCGATCGCCGGCGAGATCCTCGCGGTCAACATCCGCCCGGGCGAATTCGTCGCCACCCAGGGCGGGGGGAACAACCAGCCCTTCATCCAGATGGGCCAGACCACGCCGCTGCATGTGCGCGTCGATATCGACGAGAACGAGATCGCCCGGGTGGCGCTGGGCCAGCCGGCGGTGATCTCGCCGCGCGGGGCGGCCGAACTTCATGTCAGCGCGCGCTTCGTGCGGGCCGAGCCGCAGGTGGTGCCCAAGCGCTCGCTCACCAACAGCGCGGCCGAAAGGGTCGATGTGCGGGTGCTGCAGCTGATCTATGAACTGCCGCCCTCCGATGCCTTTCGCGTCGGCCAGCAGATCGATGCCTTCATTCCGGCGCGGGGCAAGCCCAAGGATGCCCCCCGCGCGCGGCAGGGGGCATGATCCCGATGCGCGCCCCGTCCCGCGCCCTGCGGCTCGCCTTCCTGCCCGTGGTGCTGGCGCTGGCGGGCTGCATGGCGAACCCCAAGCCCGAGATCGCCACGCCCACGCCCGAACTGCCGGCGGCCTTCTTCCACGCGCCCGCGGGCGAGACCGCCGCCAGCCTCGCCGCGCTCATGCCCGAGGGCGATCCGGCCTATCGCGCGCTCAGCGCCGCCGCGCTGGCCGAGGCGCCGAGCCTTGCCGAGGCCGCCGCCCGGATCGAGGCCGCCCGCGCGGGCGCCCGCCGCGCCGGGGCCGAGCGCCTGCCCAATATCAGCGCCGATGCCAGCATCCGGCAGAACCGCATCAACCCGGCCCAGTTCGGTCAGGCGGGTCAGCAGGGCATCATCCCCGCGGAGCAGACCTTCTACGGCGCCAACATCACCGCCAGCTGGGACCCGGACATCTTCGGCCAGCTCAAGGCGCGCGAACGGGCTGCCATCGCCCGCATCGATGCCGCCAGCGCCGAGGCGCAGGGCGTGCGCCTGGCGCTCCTGGCCGAGATCGCCGCGAGCGTCACCGACTGGCGGGTGATCGAGGCGCGCGCTGCTGCCATCAGCGCCGATGCCGAGGCAGCGCAGAGCCTCGCCCGGCTCGCCCTGGTGCGCGAGCAGGCAGGGATCGCCCCTGGGTTTGACCGGGTGCGCGCCGAGGCCAATGCTAGCGCCTCGGCCACCCGCCTTGCCGCGCTCGAAAGCGAGCGCGCCCGGCTGGTCGGACGGCTGGTGACGCTGACCGGCAAGGACGCGGCCACGGTGCGCGCCGCGCTCGCCAATCCGGCCCCGCTCGCAGCGCCTGTCGCCCCGCCCGCGGCGCTGCCCTCCGATCTCCTCGCCAACCGCCCCGATGTCGCCGCGGCCGCTGCCAATCTTGCCGCGCGCGATGCCGATCTTGCCGCCGCCGCGCGGGCACGCTTCCCGCGCATCACCCTCTCGGCGGTGATCGGGCTGCTCGCCTTCGATCCGGAAGACTTTTTCGACAGCGATTCGATCATCGGCACGCTCACCGGGGCGATCGCCGGGCCGCTGCTCGATTTCGGGCGGGTGGGCGCCGGGATCGACGCCGCCGCAGCCGACAAGCGGGCTGCCTTTGCCGCCTATCGCGCCGCGGTGTTCCGGGCCCTCGGCGATGCCGAGGCGGGCTATGGCGTGGTCGGCGCCGCCGATGCCGAGGCGCGCACCGCCCTTGCCGAGCGCGACCAGCTTGAACGTGCCGCCGCGCTGGCCGAAACGCGCTATCGCGCTGGCCTTGCGAGCTTCCTCGAAGTGCTCGAGGCGCGCCGCGCGGCCGATGCCAGCGGCGAGCGCGCCGCCGCCGCGCTGGGGCGCGCTGCCCGGGCGCGGATCGTGCTGTGGCAGGCCCTGGGCGGCACGCCGGCAGTGCCCGGGGCCTGAGCCTCGCCCTCAGGGATGGGGCTGAACGGCCACCTGCACGATGAATTCGCCCGGCGCGGTGCCGAACAGCTGGTGGCCATCGGTATCATACCCGCGCTCGGTCTGGGCGATCCGGCCCGGTTCAATCCGGGTCTCGGCCTCGAGCGCGATGAAGGCGCCGCGCCGCTCGGACCACAGGCGGCAGTCTGCGCGATCGATCGTGCCCCGCCAATAGCCCGGCGCGGCGAGCGCGCGCCAGCGCATCGCGCAATCCGCCCCCGGCGCTGCGGCAATGCCGCGCACCAGATCAGCCGGCACCAGCCCGGCCAGCTCGGCCATCGAGGGCAGCCCCGCGGCAAAACGCGCGGGATCGGCAAAGGCATAGGCTTCGCTGCGCAAACCCGCGCCGTCGCGCGTGATGACGGTCACCCGGCGGCGGTAGGGCCGGCGCTCCGGCCCGGTGAGGAGCGCGGAATAGACGAGCGCGCCATCCGCCTCCCCCGGGGCCAGCGCGGCGCGCAGCGCAGGGTTGTCAAACACCAGCCGCGTTTCGGCAAAATTGTTGGCGCTGTCATCGGCAAGGGTGGCAAACTGCCCGCTCATCGCCCGGGCGAGATCGACCGGGGCGGGAGCCGCGACCGCCTCGGGCGTTTGCGCCCTTGCCCCGAGCGCGACCGCGAGCAGCACCCCTGCCGCCATCAACCCGTAACGCATCGTGCACGCCCTGCCCGCTTGGCTGCCACCCACGCTCACCCCCTGCGCTTGATCAGCGCCGATCTTTCGCAGCGGCACACCATCTCGCCGCGCTGGTTCCACATCTCATGCACCCAGGTGACGATCCCGGCATCGGGGCGCGAACGGCTCTCGCGCAGCTCCCTGACCTCGCTCACCGCGTGAAGCGTGTCACCGATGAACACCGGCTTCGGGGTCACGACCTTGTCGAAACCGAGATTGGCAACCAGCGTGCCCAGCGTCGTCTCCCCCACCGACAGGCCGACGAGCAGGCTGAAGGTGAAGGTGGAATTGACGAGGATCTGCCCGAACCCGCTCGCCTTTGCCGCCTCGGCATCGAGGTGGAGCGGCTGGGGGTTGTGGGTCAGGCAAGAGAACAGCAGGTTGTCGGTCTCGGTCACGGTGCGGCGGATCGGGTGTTCGAGCCGCTCGCCCACCTGCCATTCCTCGAAGAAGCGCCCGGCCATCAGCCAGCCTCGCTTGCCCAGCGCGCCACCACCGCGGCCCCGTCATCGGCGCTGGCGCGCACCGCCCCGGGGGTGCGGCTGAAGCGCGGCGCCGGGGCGGTGTGCCACATGCCCTCGTGTTCGACATAGGCGCCGCGCGCCTTCATGTGCGGGTGTTCGCGCGCTTCCTCGAGGTCGAGCACCGGGGCAAAGCAGGCATCGGTGCCCTCGAGCAGCTCGCACCATTCATCGCGCGTCCTGGTCTTGAACAGGGCGGCGAGCCGCTCGGCATGGGCGTCCCAATTGGCCGGGTTCATCTGCCCTTCGGCCAGCTCCTCGGGCGCGCCGCTGCGGCGCAGCAGCTCGGCATAGAATTGCGGCTCGATCGCGCCGAGCGCGATCTCCTTGCCATCGGCGCAGACAAAGCAGCGGTAGAAATGCGCCGCCCCGCCGAGCATCCCCTTGCCCCGCGCGGTGGTGAGGTGCGGCACCTGGCGCACCCCGAAGAAGAAGCTCATCAGACTGGTGGCGCCATCGACGATCGCGGCATCGACCACCTGCCCCCGGCCCGAGCGTTCGCGCTCATAGAGCGCCGCCATGATCCCGAAGGCGCAATACATCGATCCGCCGCCAAAATCGCCGACCAGGTTCTGCGGCGGGATGGGCAACTCGCCCGCCCTGCCGATCGCGGCAAGCGCGCCGGTGATGGCGATGTAATTGATGTCGTGCCCGGCCGCCTGGGCGAGCGGGCCGTCCTGCCCCCAGCCGGTCATGCGGGCATAGACGAGCCGGGGATTGTCGGCGAGCAGCACCTCGGGCCCCAGCCCCAGCCGCTCCATCACCCCGGGGCGGAAGCCCTCGATCAGCACGTCGGCATGGCGGGAGGCCGCGCGCACCGCGGCCTTGCCCGCCTCGCTCTTGAGATCGAGCGCGAGGCGGTGGCGCGCGCGCTCGACCACCGGGTTGCTCACCCGTGCCCCGGGCCGGTCGATCCGCACCACCTCGGCGCCGAGATCGGCAAGCAGCATGGCCACGTGCGGGCCCGGCCCGATCCCGGCAAATTCGAGCACCTTGAGCCCGGCGAGCGGGCCTTTTGCTTGGGTCATTGTTTCCTCTCTCCTGTGCTGGCGTGTCTGTGGCGCTGAAGGGCGCCAAGAGCAAGCCCGCTGAGCGGGCCGGCGCAGCCCGCGCACGCCCTGCCTGCACAAGGCTGCCTATGGGGCGGGCAAAGGCAAATTTGCTTGTCTTGTGCAGTGCAGCGTGTAGCACCCCCGCCCATGCGTGTGCTGACCCACCTCGAGCGGCTCGAAGCCGAAAGCATCCACATCTTCCGCGAAGTGGTGGCCGAGGCCGAAAATCCGGTGATGCTCTATTCGGTCGGCAAGGACAGCTCGGTAATGCTGCACCTTGCGCGCAAGGCCTTCCACCCGGCGCCGGTGCCCTTTCCGATGCTGCACGTTGCGAGCGGCTGGGATTTCCGCGATCTCATCGCCCACCGGAACCGCACCGTGCGCGAATATGGCCTCAAGCTGATCGTGGCGCAGAACGAGGAGGCCGAGGCCCAGGGCATCAACCCCTTCGACACCGGCAGCGCGCTCTACAGCCAGGCGCAGCTCACCGAGCCGCTCAAGCGCGCGCTCACCCAGCATGGCTTTGATGCGGCCTTCGGCGGCGGGCGGCGCGACGAGGAGAAGGCGCGGGCCAAGGAGCGCATCTTCTCCTTCCGCAACGCCGCCCACCGCTGGGATCCCAAGAACCAGCGGCCCGAGCTGTGGAACCTCTACAACGCCAAGAAAAACAAGGGCGAGAGCATCCGCGTCTTCCCGCTCTCCAACTGGACCGAGCTTGATATCTGGCAATATATCGCGCGCGAGAAGATCGACATCGTCCCGCTCTACTTTGCCAAGCCGCGCCCCACGGTGGAGCGCGACGGGCTGATCATCGTGGTGGACGACGAACGCTTCCGGCTCGAGCCGGGCGAAGAGCCGGTGATGCGCTCGGTGCGCTTCCGCACGCTCGGCTGCTATCCGCTCACCGGCGCCACCCCGAGCGAGGCGCGGGACATGAACGCGATCATCCAGGAAATGCTGCTTGCCACCAGTTCCGAACGCCAGGGCCGGGCGATCGACAAGGGCCAGTCGGCCAGCATGGAAGACAAGAAGCAGGAAGGCTATTTCTGATGCACACGCCCTCCTCATTCGCGGTCGATGCGCTGGTGGCCGAGGATATCGAGGCCTATCTCGAGGCGCATCAGCACAAGAGCCTGCTGCGCTTCATCACCTGCGGCAGCGTGGATGATGGCAAGTCCACGCTGATCGGGCGGCTGCTCTATGATTCGAAGATGATCTTTGAAGATCAGCTCGCCGCGCTCGAGGCCGACAGCAAGCGCCACGGCACCCAGGGCGAGGCGCTCGATTTTGCCCTTCTCGTTGATGGGCTTGCCGCCGAGCGCGAGCAGGGCATCACCATCGATGTCGCCTACCGCTTCTTCACCACCGCCAAGCGCAAGTTCATCGTCGCCGATACGCCGGGGCACGAACAATACACCCGCAACATGGTGACCGGGGCCTCGACCGCCGATCTGGCGGTGATCCTCGTCGATGCGAGGAAGGGCGTGCTGCGGCAGACCCGTCGCCATTCCTATCTCGTCCACCTCATCGGCATCCGCCACGTGGTGCTGGCGGTGAACAAGATGGACCTGGTGGACTATGACGAGGCCACCTTTGCCGCGATCCTCGCCGATTATCGCGCCTTTGCCGATGGCATCGGGATCGGCGCCTTCACCGCCATCCCGATTTCGGGCTTCCGCGGCGACAACATCACCACGCCCTCGCCCAACACGCCGTGGTATTCGGGCCCGACGCTGATCGAGCATCTCGAGACGGTCGAGCTTGATGCCACCGCGGCGCAGGCGCGCCCCTTCCGGATGCCGGTGCAATGGGTGAGCCGGCCCAATCTCGATTTCCGCGGCTTTGCCGGGCAGATCGCCAGCGGCACCATCCGCCCCGGCGACAAGGTGCGGATCGTGCCCTCGGGCAAGACCAGCGCGATTGCGCGCATCGTCACCTTCGACGGCGACCTCGATGAGGCCGTGGCCGGCCAGTCGGTGACGCTGACGCTTGCCGACGAGGTCGATTGCAGCCGCGGCGACATGATCGCGGCGGCCGGCGATCCGCCCCAGGCCTCGGACCAGTTCCGCGCCACGCTGGTGTGGCTGGATGAAGCGGCCCTGAAGCCCGGGCGCGGCTACTGGCTCAAGCTGGGCACGCAGATGGTCACCGCCACCATCCAGCCGCCCGAATACGAGATCGACGTCAACACGCTCGAGCATCTTGCGGCCAAGACGCTCGGCCTCAACGCGATCGGCGTGGTCGAATTCGCCACCGACCGGCCGATCGTGTTCGAACCCTATGCCAGCTCACGCGAGCTGGGCGGCTTCATCCTCATCGACAAGTTCACCAATGCCACCGTCGCCGCCGGGATGATCGCATTCAGCCTCAGGCGGGCCGAGAACATCCATTGGCAGCCGGTCAGCATCACCCGCGAGGATCACGCGCGGATGAAGAACCAGACCCCGCGGGTGCTGTGGTTCACCGGCCTTTCGGGCAGCGGCAAATCGACGATCGCCAACGAGGTGGAAAAGCAGCTGTTCCTGATGAACCGCCACACCTTCCTGCTCGATGGCGACAATGTCCGCCACGGATTGAACCGTGACCTCGGCTTTACCGAGGCCGACCGGATCGAGAACATCCGCCGGGTGGGCGAGGTCGCCAAGCTGATGGCCGATGCCGGCCTCATCGTGCTCACCGCCTTCATCTCGCCCTTCCGGGCCGAGCGGCAGATGGTGCGCGACATGCTGCCGCCGGGCGAGTTCATCGAGATCTTCATCGACACCCCGCTCGCGGTGGCCGAGGCGCGCGATGTCAAGGGACTCTACAAGAAGGCGCGCGAGGGCAAGCTCAAGAACTTCACCGGGATCGACAGCCCCTACGAGCCGCCCGAGAACCCGGAAATCCGGGTCAACACCCTCGAGATGAGCCCGGAAGCGGCGGCGCGCTACATCATCGAGCGGATCCTGCCGCTCAAATAGGTGGGGGCCTCGCGCGATGTTCCTGTTTCGTGGTCAGGAAGCCCATAGCCGCTCGCTCGCCAAGGCGCTCAGTTGGCGCATCCTGGGCAGCCTCGACACCTTCCTGCTCAGCTGGCTGTTCACCCGTTCGGCCAGGGCGGCCGGGGCGATCGCCATTACCGAGGTGCTGACCAAGATGGTGCTCTATTATGTCCACGAGCGTGCCTGGAGTTCGATCCGCTGGGGCATAAGGGCAGACCATCTGCAGCCCCCCCCCGTGCCATCACGGGAACCGGCACAATGACCGATGCCGAGCTGGCCGCGCGCCTGGCTGCCGCGGCGGGAGAGCTGCTGCGGGGCGTGCGCGCGAGCGGGGTCTTTTCCGGCAAGGCGCTGGGCAAGGCCGGCGATGCCACCGCCAACCAGTTCCTGTGCCATGCCATCCGCCACCTGAGGCCCGAGGACGGGCTGCTCTCGGAGGAGGAGAAGGACAACCTCGCGCGCCTCGGCAAGCGCCGGGTGTGGATTGTCGATCCCATCGATGGCACGCGCGAATTTGGCGAAGATCGGGAAGATTGGGCCGTCCACGTCGCGCTCGCCCTTGATGGGGTCGCCACGGTCGGGGCGGTGGCGCTGCCGGGGGTGGGCGCCGGCGTGGTGCTGCGCTCGGATGCGCCGCAGCCGCTCCCCCCCATGGCGGCGCGCCCGCGCTTCGTGGTCAGCCGCACGCGCCCGGCTGCCGAAGCCGAGGCGGTCGCCGCAGCGCTCGGGGGCACGCTCGTGCCGATGGGCAGCGCCGGGGCCAAGGCGATGGCGGTGGTGCGCGGCGAGGCCGAGGTCTACCTCCACTCGGGCGGCCAGTATGAGTGGGACAGCTGCGCCCCCGTCGCCGTGGCCGCGGCGCACGGCCTGCACTGCTCGCGCCTCGACGGCAGCCCGCTGCGCTACAACCAGGCCGATACCTACGTGCCCGATCTGCTCATCTGCCGGCGCGAATGGGCGCGCAACGTGCTGGCCGAGATCGCCCGCCTCGCCGGGTGAGCCTGCGGCGTTGACAGGCTGGCCGCGATCCACCAAACCCGCGCCGGTCGCTATTGTGCAGTGCACCAAGGGGAGCCTCTCGCACATGGGCAAGAAGGCCATCAGGGTTCTCGCGGCTGCCTCGGGCGGCGGGCATTGGGAGCAACTGATGCTGTTACGGCCCACCCTGGCGAACTACGAGACCTTCTATGCCACGACCGAGCCGGGCGTGGCCGAGCAGCATGGCATCGCCGCGGTCGCGCCCCTGCCCGATTGCAACCAGAACCAGCCGCTGCGCTCTATCCTGTGCGCGCTCATCGCCATTGGGATCGTGCTGCGGCTTCGCCCGCAGGTGGTGATCTCGACCGGAGCGGCCCCCGGCTTCTTCTGCATCCTTGCCGGCCGGCTGATCGGCGCGCGCACCTTGTGGATCGATTCGGTCGCCAATGGCGAGGAGCTGTCGATGTGCGGGCGGCTGTCCCGGCGCTTTGCGCATCAGTGCTGGACGCAATGGGAGCACCTCGCCGCAAACAAGGGCCCGCACTATCACGGAGCGGTGCTGTGATCCTGGTGACCGTGGGCATGCAACTTGGCTTTGATCGGCTGATCGCTGCCATGGATGCGCTCGCGCCGGAGCTTGAAGGCCCGGTGATCGCGCAAACCGGCAAGGGCACCTATCGCCCCCGGCACATGGAGGCGCGCGAGAAGCTGGCGCCGGCCGAATTCGAGACTCTGGTGGAACGCGCCAGCCTGATCGTGGCCCACGCCGGCATCGGCACCGTGGTGACCGCTGCGCGCCATGCCAAGCCGATCGTGCTGATGCCGCGCCGCGCCAGCCTTGGCGAGCATCGCAACGATCACCAGCTCGCCACGGCGCGCCAGCTTGCAGGACGCCCGGGCATTCTTGTCGCCGAGGACGAGAGCGAACTGCGCCCGAGAATTGCCGAGGGCCTGACGGGGCATGACTGCTCGCGCCTCGCATCACCCACAGCGGTGCAGCTCCATGCGGCGCTTGCCGCCTTCATCGAGAACCGCCAGCCCTGATCGTGCCATGGCAAGTGTGGTAAAATCGCAGCAAGCCTAACGCGATTTTAAGGGCTTTTCGGCCATCACCATCCCGGACACCGGGACTTTGGCCGCATGAACGCTCCTTTCGATGCCACCGCCGCGCTCGGGCGCAAGGCGCTCGCCCACCCCGCGCCCGACCACCAGGTCGCGGTGATCGGGCTGGGCTATATCGGGCTTCCGACCGCGGCCCTGCTTGCCTCCTATGGCTGGAGCGTGTGCGGCGTCGATGTCTCGCCAAAGGTGGTCGAGACAGTGAATGCCGGGCGGGTGCATATCGAGGAGCGCGACCTTGACCGGCTGGTGCACGAGGCGATTGCCGCGCGCACGCTGGTGGCGGCGCGCGAGGTGCCGACGGCGAGCTTCTACATGATTGCCGTGCCCACCCCGCTTGGGCCAGGCAAGTCGCCCGACATCTCCCATGTCGAGGCCGCGGCGCGCGCGATCGCCCCCAAGATCAGGCCCGGGGCCTGCGTGATCGTCGAGAGCACCTCGCCGGTTGGCACCACCGAGCGGGTGGGCGCGATCATCGCTGAGGCGCGGCCCGATCTGGTGGTCCCGCGCGAGGGCAGCGAGCAAGATGCGGACATCGCGCTCGCCTATTGCCCGGAGCGCGTGCTGCCGGGCCGGATCGTCACCGAACTGGTGCACAATGATCGGGTGATCGGCGGCCCCACCCCGGCCTGTACACCCCCCCCCCCGGTGCTCTACACCAGCTTCGTCAAGGGCGATTGCCTGACCACCACCGCCCGGGTGGCCGAGACGGTGAAGCTGGTCGAAAACGCCTTCCGCGATGTCAACATCGCCTTTGCCAACGAGCTTTCGATGATCGCCGATGTGATCGGGGTGGATGTGTGGGAGGTGATCCGCCTTGCCAACCGTCACCCGCGGGTCAACATTCTCCAGCCCGGCCCCGGGGTAGGCGGGCATTGCATCGCGGTCGATCCCTGGTTCCTGGTCGCCGGCGCGCCGGAGGCCGCCCGGCTGGTGCGCACGGCGCGCGAGGTCAATGACCACAAGGCGGTGCACACCGAAGCCAAGATCCGGGCGCTGATCGAGGCCGCACCGGGCAGCAAGGTCGCGCTGCTGGGGCTCGCCTTCAAGCCCGATATCGATGATTTCCGCGAGAGCCCCGCGCTCGCCATCGCGGCGAGCCTTGCGCGCACCCATGGCGAGAAGATCCTGGTGGTCGAGCCCTTTGCCGAGACCCTGCCGGCCGCCTTCGATGGCACTGGCGCGCAGCTGATGATGCTTGACGCCGCGCTCGATGCCGCCGAGGTTGTGGTGGTGCTGGTCGATCACACCGCCTTCAGGCACCTTGCGCCTGCAGACCTTGCGGGCAAGCTGGTGTTCGACACAAGGGGCATGCTCAAGCGATGAGCGCGGCCGGAGGCAGGCCGCGGATCGTGGTGACCTTCGGCACCCGGCCCGAAGCGATCAAGATGTTCCCGGTGGTCTTCGCGCTGCGCGAGACGGGGCGGTTCGACGTCAAGGTGGTGGTCACCGCCCAGCACCGCGAACTGCTCGATTCAGTGCTTCAATTGGCGGGCCTGGTGCCCGATATCGATCTTGACCTGATGCAGCCCGACCAGTCGCTCGATAGCCTGAGCGCGCGGCTCATCACCGCCTTCGGGACGGCGCTCGACCAGTTGAAGCCTGATCGGGTGCTGGTGCACGGCGATACGCTGACGACGATGATGGCGAGCCTCGCCTGCTATTTCCGGCGCATCCCGGTGGGGCATGTCGAGGCGGGGCTGAGGAGCGGCGATATCTACGCGCCCTGGCCCGAGGAAGTGAACCGCAAGGTCACGGGGGTGATTGCTGACCTGCATTTCGCCCCGACCGAGACGGCAGCAGCGGCCTTGCGCGCCGAGCGCGTGCGCGCGGATGCCATCCACGTCACCGGCAACACGGTGATCGACGCCCTGCTTTACGCCCGGGCGCGGGTTGCCGCCGATCCGTCGCTGGCCCCCACGATCGCGCCGCTCAAGCAGCGCTTTGCCGGGCGGCGGATCATCGCCGTCACCGCCCACCGGCGCGAGAATTTCGGCCCTGGGATGGAGCAGATCGCCGCCGCGCTGCAACAGCTTGCCGCGCGCGATGACGTTGCGATCATCTATCCGCTGCACCCCAATCCCAATGTGTCAGGGGTGATGCGCCCCGCGCTCGCGGGGCTTGCCAATGTCGCCCTGATCGACCCGCTCGACTACTGTGACTTTGTCGCAATGATGGAAGCAAGCGATCTTGTGCTGACCGATTCGGGCGGGATCCAGGAGGAAGCCCCGGCGCTCGGCAAGCCGGTGCTGGTGATGCGCGACACCACCGAGCGCCCCGAGGGTGTGGCCGCCGGTACGGCAAAGCTGGTCGGCGCCGACAGGCTGGCGATCCTTGCAGCAACCAATCGCCTGCTCGATGATCGCTTTGCCTATAAGGAAATGGCAAGGGCTCATAATCCCTACGGCGATGGCACCGCGAGCCGCCGGATCGCGCAGATCATCGCCGCCCGCTTTTTCTCCCAACTACCAGCAGCCTGATATAGATTGCTGCTGCCGCCAGCGTCACCAAGCTCGCCCCGAGATCGGCGAACCAGTTGAGCTTGAAGGGCCCGTAGAGCAGTTGATCGATCTGGTGCAGCGACATGAATCTGAGGCCCACCAACATCAACATGGCAAGCGTAGGTGCCTGCGCGGTGAGCAGGGCGGTGGCGGCTGCGGCTATTCAATCCGGCACCGAGGCGCAGGCTCTTTTTGAGGCCTGCCGGCTGGTGGAGCGGCGCCCGGTGCCGGCGGAACACCTCAGCCTGCTCGCGCTTGCCGATGCCAAGGCCGGACAGCAGCAGCAGGCGCTCATGACCATCCAGATGGCCGCAAAACGCGGCTGGCGCGAGCCGCTGGCGCAGGAAGCCGTGCTGCGCCTCGCGCTTGCCAATGGCGACATGCCCGAAGCCGCGCGCCGCTATGCAGCGCTGTTCCTGCGCGACGAGACGCCCAACCGCCTGCTCGCCGAACTCGCCCCCGAGGTGCTTGGCGAGCCGGGCAGCCCTGGTCGCAGAACGATGGTCGATCTCATCTCCGCCACCGAGCGGTGGCATGCCCTGGTGCTGCGGCGCGGGCGGCTGGTGATGCCGCCCGATGCCTTCCGCGAGATCGTGATCGCCAGCCTCGCCCGCGGCACCGCCTTTGATTGCGCGCTTCTGGCGCAGGCGATCAAGGGCCTGCGCCAGAAGGATGATGGCGAAGCCGCCGCGCTGGCACAGGGGATTGCAAAGGCCTGCCCCTAGCGCCGCGCTGCAAGCGCGGGCCAGTCTGCGGCGCGCCGGGGCACGGCAATTGCCGGCACCCGCCGCGCCAATGTTGCAGCGCCTGTGTCGTTAGAGCTCGCGGATGATGCCGGAGAAATCGACCGTGGCGTTCTCGCGGGCGAAATCCTCGTAGATCGCCCGGGCGTGATCGCCAAGCGGCACCTTGGCGCCCACCGCCGCGGCAGCCTCCATCGCCAGCTTCAGGTCTTTGAGCATCAGCCCCGCGGCAAATCCGCCTTGGTACCCATTGTCGGCCGGAGACTTGGGCCCAACCCCGGGGACGGGGCAATAGGACGTCATCGACCAGCACTGGCCCGACGACACGCTGGCAATATCGTAGAAGGTCTGGGGATCGAGCCCGAGCTTCTCGGCCATGGCAAAAGCTTCGCAGGTGCCGATCATGTGGATCGCCAGCAGCATGTTGTTGCAGATCTTGGCGGCCTGACCCGTCCCGGGGCCGCCGGCGTGGATCACCGCCTTGCCCATGGCGGCAAGGATCGGCTCGGCACGGGCAAAGGCCTCCTCGCTCCCCCCGACCATGAAGGTGAGCGTGCCCGCCGCCGCCGCCGCGATCCCGCCCGAGACCGGGGCATCGACCATCTGGTAGCCATGCGCCTCGCTCACCGCGATCACTTCGCGCGCGGTGGCGACATCGATGGTCGAACAATCCATCAGGATCGCGCCCTCGGGCGCATGGCCGATCACCGCGTCCCAATAGACCTGTTTGACGATCGCGCCGTTGGGCAGCATCGAGACCACCGCCTCGGCCTCGGCGCAGGCATCGCGCGCGCTGGCAAAGGTGGTGCAGCCCGCCGCGCGCGCGGCGGCAAGCGCGGCTTCGGCAAGATCGAAGGCATGCACCTCGTGGCCCGCCTTCACCAGGTTTGCGGCCATCCCGCCGCCCATGTTGCCCAGCCCGATAAAGGCGATCTTCATGGCTCTCTCCCTTGCGCCGGCGTGAGGCTTACCGCCCCTTCCACCGGCCCTCGCGCTTTTCGATGAAGGCGGCCATGCCTTCGGCCTTGTCCTCGCTGGCGGCAAGGATCTGGAAGATCCGCCGCTCGACGATCAGCCCCTGATCGAGCGTGGTCTCGAAGGCGGCGTTGACCATCTCCTTGTTGGCGATCACCGCCATCGGCGGCATGGCTGCTATCGTGGCGGCGGTCTTGAGCGCCTCGGCAATCAGTTCCTCATGCGGCACCACCCGGGCGACAAGGTTGCTGCGCTCGGCCTCGGCGGCGTCCATCATCCGGCCGGTGAGGCACATTTCCATCGCCTTGGACTTGCCGATCGCGCGGGTCAGCCGCTGGCTGCCGCCCATGCCGGGGGCAACCCCGAGCTTGATCTCGGGCTGGCCGAACTTTGCCTTGTCCGAGGCGATGATGAAATCGGCCATCATCGCCAGCTCGCACCCGCCGCCCAGGGCAAAGCCGTTGACCGCGGCGATCCAGGGCTTGCGCGTCTTGCGCACGATCTCGCTCGTCCAGGGGGCGAAGAAATCATCGAGGTAGAAATCGGCCGCGGGCTTGTCGGCCATTTCCTTGATGTCCGCGCCCGCGGCAAAGGCCTTGTCGCCGCTGCCTGTGAGCACCGCGCAGCGCTGCGAGCCATCGGCCTGATAGGCGGCAAAGGCGGCGATCAGCTCATCCAGCACCTGCGAATTGAGCGCGTTCAAGGCCTGCGGGCGGTTGAGGGTGATGAGCGTGACGCCTTGGGTGGCCCGCGCATCGGTTTCAACGGTGATGGTCTCGTAGGTCATAGGGGCTTCCATTCCTGATCGGGGGCAAGCGGGGCGAAGATGCTGTCGAGCAAGGCCTCGCTCACCTCCTCG
Source organism: Erythrobacter cryptus (assembly GCA_046297575.1). Lineage (GTDB taxonomy): Bacteria > Pseudomonadota > Alphaproteobacteria > Sphingomonadales > Sphingomonadaceae > Erythrobacter > Erythrobacter cryptus_A. The sequence continues at coordinate 258,138 of JBKBHR010000001.1, read as the reverse complement.
GGGGTGGCCGGGTTCCACTTGGGATCATTGGTCTTGTCGATGATCACCGCGCGCACGCCTTCGGCAAAGTCCGGGCGGGTGAGCACGCGCGAGGCGATGCGGTATTCCATCCGCATGTTCTCGGCAAAGTCGGCAAGCTTCGCGCTTTCGGCGAGCTGCCGCAGCGCCACCTTGCAGGTCTGCGGGCTCTTGGTGCCGAGCGTGTCGCGCTCCTTGGCGGCCCACTCGTCGCCCGCGCTTGCCGCCGCCTCGAGGCTGGCGAGGATCTCCTCGTAGGTGTCAGAGGCAAAGTGGCGCGCGATCCTGTCGGCGTTGGCCTCGATCCGCGGCTTTGGCGGCGTGACCGAGAGTTCGGCGAGGATCCCGGCGATGCGATCGGGATGCTCGGCGATGCGCGCCTTGGCCTCGGCGAGCTTGTCTTGCGGCAGATAGTGCGTGGCGAGCCCCACCCACAGGCATTCCGCCCCATCGAGCCGCGCGCCGGTGAGCGCGAGGAACTGGCCGATCCGCCCGCCGAGGCGCGAAAGATACCACCCGCCCCCGACATCGGGGAACAGGCCAATGCCCGTCTCGGGCATGGCAAAGCGGGTGTTCTCGGTGGCGACACGATATTTCGCGGGCTGCGATATGCCCACACCTCCGCCCATGGTGATGCCGTCCATGAAGGCAACGATCGGCTTGCCATAGGTGAACATCTGGTGGTTCAATTGATATTCGTCGTGGAAGAACCGCCGCCCGCTCTCCCCGCCATCATTCAGCGCCGAATGGCGCAGGAAGGCGATATCCCCGCCCGCGCAGAACCCGCGGCCCTCGGCATGGTCGAGGAGCACCGCCTTGATGCGCTCGTCTTTCGCCCACTGGCTGAGCGCCGCGCTCATCGCATGGCACATCTCCAGCGTCAGCGCATGGATCGCCTTGGGTCGGTTGAGGCTGATATGGCCGACCTTTTCGTCGGTGCGGATCAGGACTTCATCGCTCATGAGTTAGCCCTTGTCACTTTGCGCATTTTGGCGATACCCTCTCTTTTCGCAGAATTTGCTGTAAGGGGGCGTATGAGGCTTCGCACTTATCCTGTGAGCCGTGTTCAGATGCAGTTGCCACGCGGCGGGTTCAAACCTGCTGTGGAAGAAGCCGTCAAGTGGATTGCCCGGAGAAGCGGCAGTTATGTTCCGCAAGGGGCGTTCAATGGCGAGCCGTTCGATACCGGGCTCGATGCCCATGCGCCAGCAGTGGCCCACGTGCTCGAAATTGACGGCAGAGCCCATTGGGCAGCCAAGCTTCGGTTTCCCGACAATAACGTGCCTGGCCGCCTATGGCTGACTGAAATTGTCATTCGTGACGGCGACACCCCTGATTTATGCGTCAGACTAAGGCTCAAGGACAGTGAAGATTCCCTGAAAAATAATTCAGCCATTCGGACTGTTCCCGGAATTGTCAGGCAGATCATTGGCAATCTAGAAGTTAGAGATGGAGATTTACCGGTATCTTCAAAAGTGATTGAGATCTCTAATATAGAATATTTCTCTAGTAATATTGTCAACAGTCAGAGAAGACTTCCATTTTTGCTATTTGGTTACGAAGCATTTGAGAACAGACGCGAAAATATTGAAAAGCTGGCCAATAAACTCGCCGGCGTGTCTCATGTAGGGGCCCTGTTGCCGGAAGCCTCATGGGCTGTGACGCAGCATTGGACCCGGCGCTTCAGTGTTTTTGGTAACTTTGCGAAACTTTATTTCCCGATCCTGAACCCAGCTTACATCGAGCCGCTGGCGCATCCGTTGATCAAGCTGGAGGCTGCGCAGTTCGAGCGGCTTGGGAGCGACATTATTGGTGTCTGCCAGAAGTATCGCCACCCGGCTCAAACCGAGCTGCCGCGCTTTCTCGAAATCTACGCGCGCGATGCCGAAAGCTCGGCGGCCGTATCGGATCCGGCCGACCAGGCGCAGATCGAGAATCTACAGTCAATCATCAAAGAGCAGCGCGAAGATATTGAAAACTTTGAAGAGTTGCTGAACGAAGCCTCCGAAAAAGCGCGCGATCAAGATAAGCGCCTCGCCGACCTAAATGAGAGGATCAAGGTCTTCGAGGCGCGACTGGCCCTCGTCACCGACTTCCTGCGAAAAATGCCGGATCGAACCATCCCTGTCGAACCGCCGCCGCTCAGGTCGCCCGACCAGATCGTCGAATGGTGCGAACTCGCCGGAGCGGGATACCTCTCGCTGTCGAAGGAGTTCCTGAAGACCTTCGAGGACGCACCGGATGAAAGTTCCTATCTCTATCGCGTCGGCATTGCCCTCCATGGCATCGCCCAGCTCACAGCCGGGCTTCTGCAGATGAACGGGAGGAACGTGCCGCTCACGCAGGGCGTGGAACTATCCCCGATCGGCGACACGCAAGGGTTCGACTACTCGTTTTCGTGCGCTGGGGTCCGCTATGTCTCGGACTGGCATGCCAAGTGGGGCAACGGACGCGACATCCGGGCCGCTTTTCGGATCTACTACTATTGGGACCGCCACGATAAGAAGGCCTTGCTGCACTGCTTCACGACGCACATGGACAACAAGTCCTCGAATTGAGGACGCTCATTACCGCAGCAGATCGCGGGCCACGACCATGCGCATGATCTGGTTGGTGCCTTCGAGGATCGAATGCACCCTGAGATCGCGCCAGAAGCGTTCGATGGGATAGTCCTGCAAATAGCCATAGCCGCCGAACAATTGCAGCGCCCGGTCCACCACCGCGCTGCCATTGTCGGTGGCAAGGCGCTTGGCCATGGCCGAAAAGCGGGTCTTGTCGGGCGCGTTGTCGGTCACCTTGGCGGCGGCCAGATAAAGCAGCGCGCGCGCGGCCTCGAGATCGGTCGCCATGTCGGCGAGCATGAACTGGGTGTTCTGGAACTCGGCGATCGCCTGGCCGAACTGGCTGCGCTCGCGGGTGTAGCGGATCGCCTCGTCAAGGCAGCGCTGCGCCCCGCCGAGCGAACAGGCGCCGATATTGAGCCGCCCGCCATCGAGCCCCATCATCGCGATGCGGAAGCCCTCACCCTCGGCGCCGACGAGGTTTTCGACCGGCACCCGCACCTCCTCGAGGATGAGCTGCGCGGTCGGCTGCGAATGCCAGCCGAGCTTCTTTTCCTGCGCGCCAAAGCTCACGCCCGGCATGTCCTTCTCGATCACCAGGCACGAAATGCCCTTCGCCCCCTCGCCCCCGGTGCGCACCATGGTGACATAGACATCATTCGCCCCCGCGCCCGAGATGAACTGCTTGGTGCCAGTGACGATGAAGCAATCCCCATCGCGGCGCGCTGTGGTCTTGAGCGCGGCGGCGTCCGAGCCGCTCGAAGGCTCGGTCAGGCAATAGCTCGCCATCTTCTCCATGGTGACGAGATCGGGCAGGTATTTGGCCTTGAGCGCGGCGCTGCCGAAGCGATCGATCATCCAGGCGGCCATGTTGTGGATCGAGATGAAGGCGGATGTGGAAGGGCAGCCATAGGCCATGGCCTCCATGATCAGCGCCGCCTCGAGCCGCCCGAGGCCGATGCCGCCCGATTCTTCCGAGACATAGATCGCGCCAAAGCCAAGCTCGGCGCTTTCCTTGATGATCTCGCGCGGGAAGATGTGCTTGGCATCCCATTCGGCGGCATGGGGGGTGATGCGATCGGCGGTGAAGCGCTGCGCCACTTCGCGGATGGCGAGCTGGTCGTCGGTGAGCTGGAACTGTGCGTGCATGGGCGCTGCTCTAGCCCGCCCATCGTGGCGCGAAAAGCCCGAGAGGCGCGCCGTTGCATCCGAAAATTGCTAGGCCGGGTGATGCCGGTTACATCCATCCTTGCCGCACCGGCTTAGGAAAGGGCATGGCCGGGCGCGCTCCCACGCTGATCTTCGTCTATAATGCCGATGGCGGCGTGATGCATGCGCTGGCCGGCATGGTGCACAAGCTGGTGGCGCCCCAAGGCTACCCCTGCCGGCTCTGCGCCCTCACCTACGGGGCCGTGGCGATGCGCCGGGAATGGCGCGCCTTCCTCGCGGCACAGGCGCCTTCAAGCCTGTTCCTCTACCGCGACGAGCTGCGCGAGGATCTCGATGGGCGCGATCTTCCTTTGCCCGCGGTGCTGTGGGCGCGAGGGCCTGGGCAGCCGCGGGTGCTGATCGGGGCCGAGGAGCTTGCCGCGCTGGGCGATCTCGATGCGCTGATCGGCCTCCTCCGCGCGTGCATCGCGGCGCTGGGCTAACCGGCTCCCACCACCGCCTCGGCCTCGATCTCCACCCGCCATTCCGGCCGGCACAGCCACGCCACCCCGGCCATGGTCGCCGCCGGGCGCGCTGCGCCGAAGAAGCGCGCATGCACCGCGCCCACCGCGTCCTGATCCTCCGCGTGGGTGAGCAGCATCCGGGTGCGCACCACATCGGCGGCGCTGCCACCAAGCGCCTCGATCGCCGCAAGGATGATCACGCAGCAGCGCTCGGCCTGCGCGGCGGCGCCACCCGGGGTGGTCGAACCATCAGGCTCGACCGGGCCGGTACCGGCCACGATGATGCGCTCGCCCACCCGCACCGCGCGGGCAAAGCCGAAGGCCGCCTCATAGGGCGAGCCCGAGCTCGCCCGCGCCCGCCCGCTCATCCGCAGGTGATGCCGGTGATCACCATGCCCTCGTCATAGCGCACATTCACCCGGTCCTCGCGGTAGTCCATCGTCCAGGCCCCGCGCGGCGGGCCCCAGCGCAGCGTGCGCGCGCCGGCCTCCTTGAGGATCGCCGCGCCTCGTTCTTGCGAGGCGGTCTTGCCGACATGCGCCTTCGCCGCCTCGGCATTGCACACCCTCGGCGCCGGCGCCGTCTTGTCGGCTGCATCGGTGGTGGCGCAGCCCGCCACAAGGCCAGCCGCGGCCAGGATCATCAAGCCTCGCATCATGCGCTCCTTTCTGCCGAGCGGCGAGGCTATCAGGCGGCAGCGGCGATGGGAAGGGCAGCGCTCTGTGCGGCGTCCCCCCGCGCTGTCACCAGCGCCACCAGTTCGGCAGGCGGCATCCTCCACCCCCTCGGCCACCACCTTGAGGCCAGGCTCGTGCGCCAGATCAACCGTGGATCGCACCAGCAGCCATCGCCGCGATCAATATGGGCGCTCGCCACGAACATGCGGTCGATCTTGAGTTCCGACAGGGGCAGCGTCTTGAGGTAGTTGGGCGTGGATTGCCCGGTGCCGTAATCGTCCATGGCGATGCGGATGCCGCGGGCGCGGAAGCGCTCGAGCGTGGCGATCGCGGCCTCGGCATCGGCAAGCTCGGCGCTTTCGGTGACCTCGAAGGTGAGGAGCGCCGTGGGCACCCCGCTCACCTCGACCAGCGCCAGCGCGCGCTCGGCAAAGCCGCGCGAGGCGAGCAGAGCGGCCGAGACATTGACCGCCACGCCAAGCGCCAGCGACTGCGCCAGCCAGCCGCGCATGTCGATCAGCGTGCGCCGCAGCACCGCCAGCGTCAGCTCGTCGATCCGCCCCGCCTCCCCGAACAGCGGGACGGAGCAATCGGGCGGCAGCAGGCCGCGTTCGGGATGGTGCCAGCGCGCCAGCGCCTCGGCCGAATCGATCACGCCGGTCGCAAGGTTGCGCTTGGGCTGATAGAAGGCGACGATCTGGCCGCTTGCGAGCGCGCCCTCAAGCTCGCCGAGCCGCGAGAACTGCTCGGAGGCCGCGGTTCCGGCGGCCTCGTCAACGAGCCGCCAATGCTTGCCCCCCCGCCGCGCGAGGCTGGCCGCATGGGCCGGGCCGGGCGGCAGGATCGGGCGTTTCGAAGGCGGCAACGCCAAAGCTGAGACCCACCCCGAGGCGGCGCCCGGCAATCTCGAAGGGGCGGCGCATCAGCGCCCTGAGGCCGGCAAGCTGCGCCTCGAAATCGTCGATCTGGGCAGCGATGAGATAGCGGTCCTCGGGCCGGGCGGGCAGCAAGGCCGAGCCGGTTGGGCAGCTGGCTGGCCGGATCGATCCGGCGCCGCAGCAGCGCCAGCTGCTGCACCAGCACGATATAGCGCAGCGCCATCGCCCCGGCAGCGAGCACCAGCGCCGGCACGATCTCGAACCACAGGCCCGCCAAGCTGCGCGCCGCCATCCAGCCAAGGAGCAGCGCCAGCAGGATCGCGCCGCCGCCAGCACCGCCAGCTCGCCCGCAACGAACCCGCCCGAGGCCTGCCCAAGATCGGCCGGGGTGCTCAGCACCGCCTGCGCGATCCAGGCATCGCCGCCATTGGGGCCGCTCCCGGCCTGCGGGGCCGCGGAAGAACCAAGCAGCCCATGCGCGGGCGTGGTCGGCGCAGCAGGGCCGGGCGCAGCCGGAGCCGGAGCCTCGGCCGCCGCGGGCGCGGGCGCGGACGCCGCGCTGCCCCCACCGCTCGCCCCCCCCAACGCTTGCCCCCGCGCCGCTCGCCCCTGCACCGCTGGTGCCGCGCGCGGGCGAATCGATCACCCGCCGCCCCTCACCTTCGATCACCATGCGCAGCGGATCGCCGGCGGCGATCATCGCCACCGCCCCGGGCCGGACCAGCTCGCGCGCCCCGCCGAGCGAGCCGCGCATCGAGGTGCGCCAGGTGCTCGACATGGCGCCGGGCGAGGCGGGCGGGGCCACGCTCGATGTCGGCGCGATTCCGATCGAGGGGCTCGAGGCCCCGCCCGCGGCCGCCTTTGCCGATGTGATCGAGCCCTTTGCCGGCCGCCCGCGCACGCGCGCCGCGCTTGCCCGGCTCGCCGATGCCATCGCCGCGCCTGCGCGCGCACGGCCATGTGCTCGCCACTGCCTGGATTTCCGAACAGCGGCTGGTGGCCGGCACCTTGCGGGTGCGCATCGGCGAGGGGCCGATCGAGGCGCTGCGAATCAAGGGGCATGACGCTCCGGCGGTGCGCCGCCAGCTCGAAACGCTCGTCCGGCGCGGCCCGGTGACCCTCGCCCAGATCGCGCGCGCGGTGCGCATCGCCGATGACCTTCCCGGCGCATGGATCGGCGCCATCCGTTTCGCGCGCGAGGGCGCCGCGCGCGTGCTGGTGGTCGAGGCGCGGCGCAGCGATGCCGGGAGCAGCCTGCAGCTGGCCAGCGCTGGCGCCAAGCTCCTGGGGCCGGTGCGCGCGCGGATCGATCTTGATGCCAATGGGCTCATCGCCCCGCGCGACCGGGTTGATCTCAGCCTCTCGCCCACCCCGTTCGAGCCCGAGGAACGGGCCTTCTTCAGCCCCCGCTTTGCGGTGATTGTCAGCGATGCGGGCACCAGCCCTGGCGCCTTCGGCTCCTGTTCGCGCACCGATCCGGGGGCCTATCTGGCCGCGCGCGCGCTTCCCGGTGAAAGCTGGCAGGGCGGGCTGCGGCTGCGCCATCCGCTGCTGCGCCGCCAGCGCCGCGGGCCGTGGCGCGATGCACGCGGCGAGGTGCAAGACCTGCGCCAGGATGCCCTGGGCGCGCTTTTGTCCGGCACGATCGCATCACCCTCAGCCGGCTCAGCCGCGCGCTTGGCACGAGCGGCCAGATCGCCTCGGGCCCGCTCCTCATCGGCGAGCGCTTCACCCTTGGCGGGGGCAGCTTCCTGCGCGGCGATGACTTCGCCCAAGCCGTGGGCGATGAAGGCATCGCCGGATCGGCCGAGCCGCGCTATGACACGGGAGACAGGAGCCCGCGGCGCAACCTCGGGATCAGCCGCGATTTCCAACAGCGCTCAGCCGCCGTGGCGCGCGAGTTCATCGCCGCTGACGGTGACGACATGGAGCAGGTTGGTTGCCCCCGGCGTGCCGAAGGGCACCCCGGCCAGCACCACCAGCCTGGCGCCGGCCTCGGCAAAGCCATGGCGCAGCGCCATGCGCTTGCCCTTGCCGATCATTTCTTCAAAGCTGCCGATATCCTTGGTCGCCACCGCGTGCGCGCCCCACAGCAGCGCCACCCGCCGCGCGGTGCGGATCGAGGGGGTGAGCACCAGCACCGGGGTGGCCGGCCGTTCGCGCGCCACGCGCCGCGCGGTCGCGCCCGAGGAGGTGAACACCGTGATCGCGCTGATCGGGAGCGTGTCGGCAATCGTCATCGAGGCATGGGCAAGCGCATCGGAGGTGGTGGCATCGGGCGGGGTGTCGAGAAAGCGCACCCTCGCCTTGTAGCCCTCGTCACGCTCGACCTGCACCGCGATGCGGTCCATCATCGCCACCGACTCCTCGGGCCAGGCGCCCGCCGCGCTCTCGGCCGAAAGCATCACCGCATCGGCCCCGTCATAGACCGCATTGGCGACATCGGAGACCTCGGCCCGGGTGGGCGTGGGGTTCTCGATCATGCTTTCGAGCATCTGCGTCGCCACGATCACCGGCTTGCCCGCGCGCCGGGCCATGCTGACGATCTTCTTCTGCAGCGGGGGGACTTCGTAGGGCTCGAGCTCCACCCCGAGATCGCCGCGGGCGACCATGATCGCATCGGCCAGTTCGATGATGGCATCGAGCCGCGCGATCGCCTTGGGCTTTTCGATCTTGGCGCAGATCGCCGGGCCGTGGGGGCCGGTGAGCTTGCGCGCCTCGGCGATGTCCTCGGGCCGCTGGACGAAGCTCAGGCCGATCCAGTCCACCCCGTGCTCGGCGGCAAAGGCAAGATCGCGGCGGTCCTTCTCGGTCAGCGCCGGGATCGGCACCTCGGCATCGGGCACGTTGACGCCCTTGCGATCGGAGATCACCCCGCCCACTTCCGCGCTGCACAGGATGCGGCTGTCATCGGCCTCGAGCACCTTCAGGCGGATCTTGCCATCATTGATGAGCAGCCGCTGGCCGCGTTCGAGAATGCCGAAAAGTTCCGGATGCGGCAGGCACACGCGCGTCTCATCGCCCGCCGTCTCGTCGCGGTCGAGCACGAAGTGGCCAGAATGGCGGATCACCGCCTGGCCGCCCTTGAAGGTGCCGACCCTAAGCTTGGGGCCCTGCAGGTCGGCCAGGATCGCGATTGGCTTGGCAAACTGCTTCTCGAGCGCGCGGATCGCCTGGATCGCCTGGGCGTGATCGGCTTGGGCGCCGTGGCTCATGTTGAGGCGGAAGGCATCGGCCCCGGCGCGCACCAGCTTTTCGAGCATGTCGCTCGATCGGCTGGCCGGGCCGATGGTGGCGAGGATCTTGACCTTGCGGCCGCGCGGGTCGATCCGTGACTGCTCGCGTCGTGACATTCGTGGTTGTCCTTCGGTGTCGCGGCCTATGGCACAGGTGTCTTGCAGCACAAGGACAAGGTGCGATGAATAGCAATGCCGATCCGCTCGATGCGCTCGATGATGCCCATGCCGCCGCCGCCTTCCGCCGGCTGGTGCGGCATTTGCGCCGCCGCCACGATGCCCAGAACATCGATTTGATGGCGCTGGCGGGCTTCTGCCGCAATTGCCTTGCCGACTGGATCCGCGAGGCCGGCTATCCCGGCGACAAGGAGGCCGCGCGCGCGCTCATCCACGGGATGCCGAGCGCCGAGTGGAAGGCGCGCTTCCAGACCCCCGCCACGCCCGAACAGCTCGCGGCGATGGAAGCGAGCCTCGCAAAGAACGCACAGGAATAATTGCGCGGGGCGGTTCAATCGCGCTGCCAGCCCCTCTATGCGCCCCGGCCAAGTGATTCTTTCCAGCACAGGGAGACCCCGATGGCCGAACCCCAAGCCTCAGGCAGCGAAGCGGTAGGCAGCAAGAGCGCCACCGATGATCGCCTGCGCCTGCTCATCGAGCGGATCGAGCGGCTCGAGGAGGAGAAGAAGGGCATCGCCGATGATATCCGCGATGTCTATATGGAGGCCAAGGCCGCGGGCTATGATCCCAAGATCATGCGCCAGATCGTGCGGTTGCGGAAGATGAAGCCGGCCGATCGCAGCGAGCAGGACATGCTGCTCGAAACCTACAAGGCCGCGCTCGGGATGGCCTGAGCCGGGGCCGGGGTGGGCGCGGTTGCAACGGCGCCGGGCTGTGTTATCCTCACAAGACGGCCCGTAAGGAGACAGGCACGATGACATCCCCCTGGAAAGACGCGCGCGGCATAATCGTGAGCACCACCCCCACGCTCGAAGGCCGGCCGATCCAGGAATATTGCGGCATCGTCACCGGCGAGGTGATCGTGGGCGCCAACCTGTTCCGTGACCTGTTTGCCAGCGTGCGCGACATCGTCGGCGGACGCTCGGGCAGCTACGAGCGCGTGCTTGCCGATGCCCGGCGTCAGGGGATCGAGGAATTGCAGGCCGAGGCCGGCGCGCTCGGCGCCAATGCCGTGGTCGGCATCGATCTCGATTACGAGGTGATCGGCGCCAGCGGCTCGATGCTGATGGTGAGCGCCACCGGCACGGCGGTGAAGGTCTGACCGGCCCTATCCGCCCGCACCCTGCGCGGCCAGCCACAGGAGGTTGTAGAGCGCATGGTGCGCCATCGCCGCGCCCAGCCCGAGGCGCGTGCGGGTATAGGCAAGACACAGCCCGCCGATTACCTGCGGGGCCACCACCAGCACGCCGAAGGGGTGCGCCAGCGGCGCGTAATTGCCGAGGTGGATGAGCCCGAAGGCAAGCGCCGAGGCCCAGGTGATCGCGGCGAAGTGGCGCGTGAACCAGCCCGGCACCGCCGCATCGCGCGCAGCGGCGCGCTGCCACTGGACGAGGCCCGCACACACCAACCCCAGCGCGAGCATGGCGAAGCCCGGTTGCCAGCCCTCCGGAGCGAGGAAACGCGCCAGCAGCACGCCCAGCGCGGCAAAGCCATGAAGCGCAAGGCGCAGCGCGGCGATCCGCCCCGAAAGCCAGCCGCGAAAGGCCAGTTCCTCAAGCACCGGGGCGATCAGCAGCGCCACCAGCGCCTGCCGGGCAAGCCCCATATCGGGCAGGGCGGGCGCGGGCAGGAAGGCGGCGCGCGCGTCAGCAAGGGCGAGCAGCAGGCGCGCCGGCAGGTCAAGCGCGAGGTGCACCGCCAGCACCGCCGCCAGCGCCACCGCCACCCCGCGCGCCCCGGCCCCGGCCAGGGGCGCCGCACCAAGGCAGGCGGGGGCAGGGGTGGGGCGCCGCAGGAAGGCGAGCAGATCGCTCGCCCGATCGGCAAAGCCCGCCGCGCGCGCCACGCGCGCGCTTGCATCGCGCGCGGCTGGCGGAGTAAGGCGCGCCACCAGTTTTCCCTCATCCCGGTGAAGTTCGTCCAATGGCAGGCCATTCCAAGTTCAAGAACATCATGCACCGCAAGGGTGCGCAGGACAAGAAACGCGCGGCGATGTTCTCCAAGCTCTCGCGCGAGATCACCGTGGCGGCCAAGATGGGGCTGCCCGATCCCGACATGAACCCGCGCCTGCGCCTCGCGGTCAACGCCGCCAAGGCGCAGTCGATGCCCAAGGACAATATCCAGCGCGCCATCGACAAGGCCAGCCAGGCCGGCGGCGAGGACTATGTCGAGGTGCGCTACGAAGGCTATGGCCCGGGCGGGGTGGCGCTGATCGTCGAGGCACTGACCGACAACCGCAACCGCACCGCCACCAATGTGCGCACCGCCTTTTCCAAGAACGGCGGCAACCTCGGCTCGGAAGGCTCGGTCAGCCACGGCTTTGAACGCCGCGGCCTGATCGAATACAAGGCCGAGGTGGGCGATGAGGAAAAGGTGCTCGAGGCCGCGATCGAGGCGGGCGCCGATGACGTCGAAAGCTCGGAGGAAGGCCACACCATCTGGACCGCCGCCGAGGCGCTCCATGGCGTGGCGAGCGCGCTCGAAAAGGTGCTCGGCCCGGCAGACAATGTGAAGCTGGCGTGGAAGCCGACGCTCTCGGTCACGGTCAACGAGGAGACCGCCACCACGCTGATGAAGCTGATCGATGCGCTCGAGGATGACGATGACGTGCAGACCGTCTGGGGCAATTACGAGATCCCCGACGAGGTGATGGAGAAGCTCGGCTGATCATCCTCGGCCTTGATCCCTCGCTCTCCTCGACCGGCTGGGGGGTGATCCGGGCCGAGGGCGCGCGCCTTTCCCACATCGCCCATGGCGAGATCGCCACCGATGCGGCCTTGCCCATGGCCGAAAGGCTGGCGCTGCTCCATGAGCGCATTGCCGCGGTGATCGCCGCCCACCGCCCGGCGCGCGCGGCGATCGAGGAGGTGTTTGTCAACAAGAACCCGCAATCGACGCTCAAGCTCGCCCAGGCGCGCGGCAGCGTGCTCGCTGCCTGCGGCGCGGCGGGGCTTGCGGTGAACGAACACGCCGCGCGGCTCGTCAAGAAGGCGCTGACCGGCACCGGCGCGGCGGAAAAGGCGCAGGTCGCAGCGATGGTGAAGGTGCTGCTGCCGGGCGTGGCCATCGCCGGGAGCGATGCCGCCGATGCGCTCGCCGTGGCGATCGCCGATGCGCACCTTGCCAACTGCCGCTAAGCGCCCCCCAAGGCTCCCGCGCCCCGCCGGCGCGTTAACGCGATGGTGAAGCAGGTTTGCTAGCACCGCTGCCATCGCCCGCGGGCGGCGCGCGCGCGCGGGATGCCGAGGCGGAGCAAAGCGGCAAGAAGGGCAGCATGGCGCGGCTTGAGGTTTCCAGCGACACCAGCGCCTTCGAGGTGCCCGCCGCGCGCGATGGCAGCGGGCGGCTCACCCCCGCCTGCGCCGCGGCGGCGCGCGCCATGATCGATGCCCATGGCTTTGTCGTGCTCACCGGGCTCTTGAGCGCGGCCGAGGCCGATCAGGGCCTTGCGCTCATCACCGCCACCATCGCCGATCCCGAGCGGCGCCGCTGCACCTTTGCCAGCGAGACCGACAACCGCCATCTCAGGCGCGATTTCTGCGCCCTGCCCGCCAGCCCCCCGGTGCTCGGCTTTGCCGCGCTGCTGGCCCAGCGGCTCGAAGCGGTGATCGGCGAATATTGCGGGCGCAGCCGCCCGCTGCTCGAGATCATCACGCTCACGAGCTACCAGGGCTCATCGCACCAATATTTCCACCGCGATCCTTCCGGGGTGCTGAGCCTCATCGCCGCGGTGGAGGATGTCTCGGAAGAACAGGGCGGCACGGTGTTCGTGCCCGGCACCCACATGCACCCCGGCGCCGAGATGCGGCAGGCGGGCGCGACCTATGCGATGATGGAGCTGTTCCGCCGCCGCGCCAATATCGGCGTGCTCTGCCACAATCTTGCCAAGCTGTGGCACATGCACCGCCGCGGCGCGCCCGCGCTTGCCCCCGGCGAGCTGCGCGAACGGGTGTTTTCCACCCGCTGGGACCAGCACCAGCCCAATCTGCTGCGCTTCCTTTTGGGCAAGAACGCCGAGTTCAGCCTCGCCATGCTGGGGCCGCGCACATTGTGGCGGCTCTATCGCCACCGCGCCGAGCTCAAGCGCCTGTTCCGCCTGGTGCAGAGCGCCCCGCGCAAGGGCACGGTGATCCTCTACCGCAGCGACATGATCCATGCCGGGCCGGACAACCGCTCGCCCCGCCCGCGGCGCCTGTTCGGCATGAGCATCGCGCGCGACATCATCGAGCCCAAATATTGGCACGATGGCTATTCGCCCCACCCCAGCCTGATCGCCGCGCCGCTGAGCTTTGGCGACCTGCTCGAGACTGCGCCGCTCACCCTTGCCCCGCCAGCCCCACCGGCGCGCGCCGCGACGCGGTGATTGCACGCGGCAGCAAGCCTGCTAAGCGCGGGCGGGCACAGGCAGGAAGGCGCGATGATCACGCTCTATGGAATTCCCAATTGCGACACGGTGAAGAAGGCGCGCGCCTGGCTCGAAAGCCAGGGCAAGGCCTACACCTTCCACGATTACAAGAAGGCCGGCGCCGATCCGGACAGGATCGCCGGCTGGATCGCCGCGGCGGGCCTCGATGTGGTCGTCAACCGCAAGGGCACCAGCTTTCGCGCCCTTTGCGATGCGGACAAGGCCCGCGCCGCCGATGCGGCGAGCGCCCCGGCGCTGCTCGCCGCCAAGCCTTCGCTGATCAAGCGGCCGATTGTGGAGCATCCGGGCGGGCTGCTGGTCGGGTTCAAGGCCGACGACTGGGCCGCCGCGCTCGGCTGATCCCAGCCCAAGCCCGATGAACCTGCTGGAGATCATCGCGGTCGCGCTCGGGCTTGCCAATGTCGGCCTGCTGGTGCGGCGCAGCATCTGGAACTACCCCTTCGGCATGGCGATGGTGGCGCTCTACTTCGTCATCTTCCGCGAGGCGCGGCTCTATGGCGAGGCGGCATTGCAGGTGTTCTTCTTCGTGGTGCAGGGTTGGGGCTGGTGGCTATGGGCGCGCGCCGGGGGGCTGGCCGAGAGCATCACGGTCGCCTGGATGGGCTGGCGCGCGCGGCTTGTTGCGCTTGCGCTTGTCGCCCTGTCCAGCCTCGCCATCGGCTGGGGGATGGCGACCTACACCCTTGCGGCGCTGCCCTATGCCGATGCCGCGATCGCCGGGGCGAGCGTGGTGGCGCAGGTGCTCCTCGGCCTGCGCCGGGTGGAAAACTGGCTGCTGTGGATCGCGGTCGATGTGCTGGCGATCGGGGTCTATATCGAGCGCGGGCTCTATCTCACCGCCGCGCTCTATCTGGCCTTCCTCGGCCTCGCGAGCGCGGGGCTGGTGGCCTGGGCGCGCGCCGCCCGCAGCGGTGAGGCGCTCGCGGCATGAAGCGCGGCTTGCTCATCGGCAAGTTCATGCCCCCGCACGCCGGGCACCTTTCGCTGATCCGCGCGGCGCAGGCGCTGGTGGACGCGCTGACGGTGCTGGTCTGCCACCTGCCCGATGATCCCATCCCCGGCGCGACGCGGCTCGCATGGATGCGCGCGCTCGCGCCCGCGGCGCGCGTCATCGGCCACGGCGCAGTGGTGCCGCAGGCGCCCGAGGACAGCCCTGAGTTCTGGCCGATCTGGCGCAAGATCATCGCCGCGGCGCACCCGGAGCCGATCGACTGTGTCTTTGCCGGCGAGGCCTGTGGCGCCGAGCTTGCCCGGCAGGTGGGCGGGCTGTTCGTGCCGCTGGGCGGGCGGGTGCTGGGGCTGGCCGAAGATCCGGTTGCCGGGCTTTCGGCCAGCGCGGTGCGCGCCGATCCGGCGGCACACTGGGCCTATCTGCCGCAGGTGGTGCGCGCCTATTACCGCCGCACCATCTGCCTCCACGGCGCCGAGAGCACCGGCAAGACCACGCTCGCTTCGGCGCTCGCCAACGAGACCGGCGCGCTCATCGTCGGCGAATATGGCCGCAGCCATTGCGAGGCCCACCGCGGGCCCCTCAGCCTCGATGACCTGCTCCTCATCGGCCGCGCGCAGAGCGCGATGATCGCTGCTGCCGCCGAGTGGGCCGGGCCGCTGCTCATAGCCGACACGGATGCGCTGATGACCGCGGCCTGGTGCGAGATGCTGCTCGGCACGCGCCCGGCAGAACTGATGGCCGCGCCCAAGGCCGATCTTTACTTGCTGTTCGAGCCCGATCTGCCCTGGGTCGATGATGGCACCCGCTTCTTCCGCGATCCGGCCGCGCGTCACAGGTTCGCAATGATCGTCGAACAGGTGCTGATGGATGCCGGGGTGCCCTTTGCGCGGGTGTCCGGGCAGGGAGAGGCGCGGCTCGCCGCCGCGCGCGCCGCGATAGGAGCGATGCATGATTAAGTCCGCCCTGATGCTTGCCGCGCTGCTCGCCGCCATGCCGGTGGCAGCGCAGGAAGGCGAGATGCTCGTCATCGCCCACCGCGGCGCCAGCGCCGAGCGGCCCGAGCACACGCTCGCCGCCTATGAACGCGCGATCGACGCGGGCGCGGACTATATCGAGCCCGATCTCGTGGCGACCAGGGACCTGGTGCTCATCGCCCGCCACGAGAACGAGCTATCGGGCACCACCGACGTCGCCGCGCGCGCGGAATTTGCCGAGCGGCGGCGCGAGAAGACCATCGATGGCACGCGCGTGGCGGGCTGGTTTGCCGAGGACTTCACCCTTGCCGAACTGCGCACCTTGCGCGCGCGCGAGCGCATCCCCGGCTTGCGCCCTGCCAATGCCCGCTTCGACGGCCTCTACCAGGTGCCCACCCTGGCCGAGATCGTCGCGCTGGTGCGCGCCAAGGAAGCCGAGAGCGGGCGGCGCATCGGGCTTTATCCCGAGCTCAAGCACCCCACCTTCCTGCTCCAGAACGAAGGCATCGACCTTGTCGATCTGCTGCTGCGCGAATTCCGCCAGCTGGGGATCACGCCCGAGGATCCGGTGTTCATCCAGAGCTTCGAGATCGGGCCCCTGCAGCGCCTCAGGACGCGCGGGCCGGGCTTCAGGCTGGTGCAGCTCGTCGCCCCCGGTGAAGGCCCGGCGGATGAGCCGGGGATGCGCTATGCCGAGATGGTCAGCCCCACCGGGCTTGCCGAGGTGGCGCGATATGCCGATGCCATCGGCGCGCATATCGCCATGATTTTGAAGCCCGATGGCAGCCCCACCGACCTCGTGCGCGATGCCCGCGCCGCCGGCCTTGCCGTCCACGCCTGGACGCTGAGGCCCGAGAACGAATTTCTCCCGCCGGCGCTGCGCAGCGGCGATGATCCCAGGGCCAAGGCTTGCGGCGATGTGCGCCTTGCCGCCCTGCTCAAGGCGGCAGGGGTTGCCGGGGTGTTTGCCGATGGCCCCCTGAAGGGGCGCAGCTGCCCCTAGGCGCGCCGGGCGCTCACGATGAAGTTGAGCGAAAGGTCATCCGACAGGTGCAGCCCCCGGCCCGGCCGCCAGGCGATTCCGCGCTGCGCGGTGACCTCAAGCCCCACATCGCTCAGCAGCACCGCAAGCTCATCAGGCGTGAGGAAATCCTTCCAGCGGTGCGTGCCCCTGGGCACATAGCCCACCGCTTCGGCCACGCCCACCAGCAGCACCCGGCTCGCCGCGGTGCGGTTGGGGGTGGACATGACCAGCAGCCCCCCCGGGGAAAGCCGCGCCGCCACCTCGGCAAGGAAGGCCGGCTTGTCGGCCACGTGCTCGATCACCTCGAGACAGGTGACGAGATCGAACTGGCCGATATCGAGCGCCCCGACCTCGCCGGCCATGTAGCGGATATCCAGCCCCATGGCCTCGGCGTGCTGGCTCGCGGCGGCAACATTTTCCGCCGCCGCGTCCACCCCCGTCACGTGCGCGCCCAGCCGCGCCAGCGGCTCGCACACCAGCCCCGCCCCGCAGCCGATATCGAGCGCGGCCTTGCCCGCCAGCGGCTTGGCAGCGCGCGCCGCGTCCGGCCAATGGGCATCGATCGCCTCCCTGATGAAGGCGAGGCGCACCGGGTTGACCTCGTGCAGCGAGGCCATCGGCCCCCTGGGATTCCACCAATCGCGCGCCAGCTTTGCGAAAAAATCTGCCTCCTCGGGGCGGATGGTAACATTCGATGGGTTTGCCTTTCGCATGAAGCCACCCTAACAGCGCGCGCGAACTCTCACCAGCAGGAGCTTTGGCACCGTGGCCCGCATCGTGATGAAATTCGGCGGCACCTCGATGGCCGGGACGGAGCGCATCCGCCGCGTCGCCAATATCGTGCGCGCGCAGGCGGCGCGCGGCGACCAGGTGGCGGTGGTGGTGAGCGCCATGGCGGGCGAGACCGACCGCCTCGTCAATTTCTGCCGCGAGGCCAACCCGCTCTATGACCCGGCCGAATATGACGTGGTGGTGGCGAGCGGCGAACAGGTGACGAGCGGCCTGCTCGCGCTCACGCTCCAGGCGCTGGGGTGCAAGGCAAGAAGCTGGCTGGGCTGGCAATTGCCGATCCGCACCAGCGAGGCCCACGCCAAGGCGCGGGTCGAATCGATCGAATCGGCGGCGCTCATCGCGGCGATGGAAGCCGGCGAGATCGCGGTGATCCCGGGCTTTCAGGGCCTTGCGGCCGATGGGCGCGTCACCACCCTGGGGCGCGGCGGTTCGGACACCTCGGCAGTGGCGGTGGCCGCGGCGATCAAGGCGGATCGCTGCGACATCTACACCGATGTCGATGGGGTCTATACCACCGATCCGCGCATCGTCGCCAAGGCGAGGAAGCAGAAGGCGGTGACCTACGAGGAAATGCTCGAACTCGCCTCGGTGGGCGCCAAGGTGCTCCAGACCCGCTCGGTCGGCCTCGCCATGAAGGAAGGCGTGCGGGTGCAGGTGCTTTCGAGCTTCATCGGCGAGGGCGCCCCGCCGGCCGACGATCTGCCGGGCACGATGATCGTCTCGGACGAGGAAATGGACGAATTGGTGGAGAAGGGTCTGATGGAACGCCAGCTTGTGACCGGCATCGCGCATGACAAGAACGAGGCCAAGATCATCCTCACCCGCGTGCCCGACCGGCCCGGCGCGGTGGCCAATATCTTCGAGCCGCTGGCCGCGGCCTCGATCAATGTGGACATGATCATCCAGAACGTCGGGCGCGACAAGGGCGAGACCGACGTGACCTTCACCGTGCCCCAGGCCGATCTGGCCCGCGCCCAGGCGCTGCTCGAGGATCGCCGCGGCGAGATCGGCTTCAACCGCATCATCACCGACAGCAAGATCGCCAAGATCAGCGTCGTGGGCGTGGGGATGAAGAGCCATGCCGGGGTGGCGAGCACCATGTTCCGCGCGCTTTCGGAGCGCGGCATCAACATCCAGGCGATCTCGACCAGCGAAATCAAGATCAGCGTGATGATCGACGAGGACGAGACCGAACTCGCCGTGCGGGTGCTGCACACCGCCTATGGGCTTGATGCCAGGGACTGATGGCACTGCGCTGCGGCGCCCTTGCCCGCCGCGGCAGCGGGCGCTGCGGCGCCCTCGCGTTAACTGACTGTCAGCCCCTTGCGGCTGAATTAAGCATGTTTCCTAGGGCCACCTTAACCTTTGGGGCCGGAAGACTGTGCGCGTGTCCACCCCGCGCGCGGAGCCTTGCCCATGGCCATCAGGGCCCATCTCGACCAGCCCGATCCCGCCCCCGGCCAGCGCGCCGCACCGCGCCGGGCGCTGCGGCTGGAGACCAGCGGCTATGCCGCGGCAGGCCCTGCCAATGTGATCGTCCACAATCTTTCGGCCATCGGGCTGCTGCTCGAGACCGATCTGTTGCTCAGCGAGGGTGAGGAATTGGCGCTCGAGCTGCCCGAGGCCGGGGTGGTGAGCGCGATCGTGGTGTGGCGCAGCGAAAGGCTCTACGGCTGCGCCTTTGCCGCCGCGCTCCCCCCGGCGGCGCTGGCGGCAGCGCAATTGCGCGCCGCGGCGCCCCGCCCGCCCGCCGCCGCGCTGCCTGCAACCGCGCCGCTGGACGCCCTGCCCGCGCGGCTCAACGCGCTGCGGCGCGAGGCCGGGCTGACGCTCGCCGATGTCGCCGCCGCGCTGGGGGTAAGCAAGCCCACGGTCTGGGCCTGGGAAAAGGGCAAGGCCAGACCCCTGCCCGAGCGCCTGCCCGCGATTGCCGCCGCGCTCGGCGTCGCGCCCGAGGAGCTCGCCCCCGCGGCGCCCCCCCGCGATGATGCGGCCAGCGTGATCGCCGCCTGCCGCGCGCGCATCGCCGAGGCCTGCGGCACCGCGCCCGCGGCGGTGAAGATCATGCTCGAACTTTGAGGCAATGGCCCTTTTTTCGCACCGGCGCGCGGGCACCTGACCCGAGCCCCGTTCCCGCGCTTATCGACAGACCCTGATCGCAGCAAATACGTATTGGATGCGGTGTGCTGTGTGAAAAATATGGTAAACAGAACCCGGAGGTGATTCGTTTTTTAGTCAAGTAAGTTTGCAGAACTAACAAAATGGCTTTCCCAAGCGAACAGTCAGGGGAAATTACTGTTCGCAGTAAGAACGTCCATTTTACTTGTAAACCTGGCTGGGGACGAATCGGCAAAGTCGCTTGTGCATCGCTGGGGCAATTTTTGACATGAAAATGGGGCTGAATGACGTGGATGGCCGCCTGCTGCGCGGCCTGATCGAGGAATCTGCGGGCGATATCGTCGTCAGGCTCGATCATCGCGGTTTCATCGTCCACGCCTCGGCCAATATTGCCCAGCTCGGCCTTGATGTGGAGGCGGCGCTGCTGCTGCCGCATATCACCGATCTGGCCGCGCGCGACCATGCCGGCCTTGTGGCCGAGCATGTCGGCGCTGCGCTCGCCGGGCGGGCGCTGGGCGGCTGGGTCGAGTTTCCGGTGGCCGCCTGCGAAGGCCACGGGGCGTGCCACGATCCGCGCTGCCAGCGCTGGTATGCGCTCAGCCTCAAGCCCCTTGCCGGGGAGGACGGCGCGCCCGAGGGGGCGCTGGGCCTGATGCGCTCGGTCCAGCACCTGCGCAGCCTTGAAGGCGAGCTTCACGCCCGGGCGATCACCGATCCCCTCACCGGGCTGGCCAACCGCCACGCCTTCTGCGCCAGCCTCAGGCGCCACCTTGCCGAGGGCGGGGGACGGCAGCTAGCGGTGCTGGCGGTCGATTCGATGCGCGCGCTGCTGCTGCGCTATGGCCAGCGCACCGCCGATGAGGTGCTGTGGGGCTTTGCCAAGTTCCTCGAGACCATGGCGCTGCCCGGCTGCGAGCTGGCCCAGCTCGATGGCGAGCGCTTCGGCGTGCTCCTGCCCGAGGTCTCGGGCCGCCGCGCGCGCGAATGGGCCGAGGAGGTGATCACCACCTTCGCCGCGCTCGCCGCCCCGGTCTCGCCGCGCGCGCCGCAGCTCAGCGCCAGCGCTGGCCTTGCCCGGGTCGAATACACGGTGGACTGGACCTTGCGCGAGGCCGAGCTTGGCCTGGTGCTGGCGCGCGCGGGCGGGGGCGGGCAGGTGGCGGTGGCAGGGCGCCGCCGCGCGGCCTAGAGCATCCTTTCGCTGATCAGCCGGTCGCGCCGCACCAGCTGGTGCCACAGCGCCGCGGCGATGTGCCCGGCGGCAAGGCCCATCAGCGCCCAGGCGCCCCATTCATGGGCATAGCCTGCAACCGAGAGCCAGAACTCGTCCTCCCCGGCAAGCCGCGGCAGCGGCAGCGGCACTAGGCCCATGAGCACCAGCGGCCCGCCGATCCACATCCACACCACCAGGCCGCTGACCGGCATGGCGAAGAGCAGTGCGTAGAGCGCCCGATGCACCCCCGCGGCGCCCCGCCGCTGCCACGCGCCAAGGCTCGCGGGCAGGGGCGGGGGCGGCGCCGCGATCCGCCAGCCAATCCGCACGAGGATGAGGGCAAGGAGCACCACCCCGAGCTGGGCGTGGAGATGGCCGAGCACCTCGGAGCGCGCACGCGGGGCGCCATCGGCCCCGAGCCCGAGCGCGATCTGGACGATGAGCAGCGCGGCGATCAGCCAGTGTAGGATGCGCGCGGGCGCGGTATAGCGGGCGGATGTCATGATTCGGGAGGATTGGGCCAATGTCGCCAGCGCGCACAGCCCGCTTGCTCGTCCTGCTGCTCGGCGCGGCCGCCTGCCAGGGCAGCGCTGCCGGAGAGGCCACGGGCAGCGGGGTGCGCCCCGATCTATATGCCTGCGAGGGCTGCGAGGCCGTGTATGAGCGCGATCCGGCCAGCCTCTCCTGGCACGCCCGCGTGGCCGGCCCCGAGGAGCCGGGCGAAAGGCTGGTGGCTACCGGCACGGTCTTTGCCCCCGATGGCGTGACCCCGCAGGCGGGCGTGGTGATCTATCTCCACCAGACCAATGCCGAGGGCCTCTATGCCGGGGGCAGCGACGAGAGCGAATGGAGCCGCCGCAACGGGCGGCTGCGCGCCTGGGTGCGCACCGGCCCTGATGGCCGCTACCGCTTCGACACGATCAAGCCCGCGCCCTACCCCGACAGGACCATGCCTGCCCACATCCACCTGATGGTGGGCGAACCGGGGCGGCGCCCCTATTACATCGATGACATCGTCTTTGCCGGCGAGTTCCTGGTCGATGAGGCCTATCGCGCCCGGCAGGAGCTGCGCGGCGGGAGCGGCATCGTCACCCTCACGCGCAGCGCCGATGGCACCTTGCTGGCGCGGCGCGACATCGTGCTGGAGCGCCACGGCAAATGAGCCATATTGCCACCATCCTCCTGCTCGGCTCGGGCGAGCTGGGGCGCGAGTTCACCATCTCGGCCAAGCGCCTCGGCGCCCGGGTGATCGCCTGCGACAGCTATGATGATGCCCCGGCGATGCAGGTGGCGGACGGGCGCGAGGTCTTTTCCATGCTCGATGGCGAGGCCTTGCGCGCCGCGGCGCTCCGCCACCAGCCCGATCTCATCGTCCCCGAGATCGAGGCGATCCGCACCGAGGTCTTGGGCAATCTGGAAGCGCAGGGCTTCACCGTGGTGCCCAGCGCCCGGGCCGCGCAGCTGACCATGAACCGCGATGCCATCCGCGATCTGGCCGCGGGCGAGCTGGGGCTGGTCACCTCGCGCTATGCCTATGCCACCAGCCTTGCCGAGGCCGAGCAGGCCGCGCGCACGATCGGCTATCCGCTGGTGATGAAGTCGGTGATGTCCTCATCGGGCAAGGGGCAGAGCAAGCTCGAGAGCCCCGAGGATCTGGCCGCGGCCTGGGACTATGCCGTCGCCAACATGCGCGGGGACCGGGCCCGGGTGATCTGCGAGGCCTTCATCGCCTTTGATTACGAGATCACCCTGCTCACCGTCAGGCACCGCGGCGGGATCAGCTTCTGCCCGCCGATCGGTCACCGCCAGGAACGCGGCGATTATCGCGAAAGCTGGCAGCCCGCAGCGATGAGTGCCGCCGCGCTCGCCCGGGCGCAGGAGATGGCGGCGCGCATCGTCACCGCGCTCGAGGGCAAGGGCCGCGGCTGGGGGCTTTATGGGGTCGAGTTCTTCGTCGCCCGCACCAGCGCGGGGGGCGAGGAGGTGATCTTCTCCGAGCTTTCCCCCCGCCCGCACGATACGGGCATGGTGACCCTGGCGAGCCAGGACCTGTCCGAGTTCGATCTCCACGCCCGCGCCATCCTTGGCCTGCCCGTGCCTGCCAGCATCACCGCGCGCCCGGCGGCAAGCGCCGTGATCCTCGCTGACCGTAACAGCGAGGCCTTCGCCTATACCGGGCTCGCCGAGGCACTGGCCCTCGGCGACACCGATGTGCGCATTTTCGGCAAGCCCGTCACCCGGCCCTGGCGCCGCATGGGGGTGGCACTCGCCCGCGCCGAGAACACCGAGGCGGCGGTAAGCCTTGCCAAACGGGCAGCGGCGCAGATCCGCATCACCCATGGCTGAACCGCCGCCGGGGCGTCGCGTGCGCGGCGTGCTCAGAAGCGGCTGAGCAGCGCCAGCTTGTCGGCCAGCATCGCCACCCGGCGCGCATGGGCCGCCTCGAGCGCCAGTTCCACCTGGGCGGTGGCGGCGCGGCGAGTCTCGGCAAGGCAGCTGCGATAGGCCCGCATCCGGGCAAGATCGCGCAGCGGCGCGGCCCCGCCGCACACCTGGCGCATCGCCCGGGCCAGCCGCTGATCGAGCGCCTTGCGCCCGGCCGCGCGGGTAAGATCAAGATCGCCATAAGGCACGGCGATGCTGGCGGTCTCGGCCAGCGCCGGAGCGGGAATGGCAGCAGCAGCAAGCACAAGCCCAAGCGCGGGCAGCAGCAGGCGGGCGAACATGGCGCATCTCCTCGTCAGGTCTTCTCATCAGGTGCCAGTGCCGACCGGGCGGGGGAGAGGGAAAGGCCCGGTCGGCGTCGTGCCACTGCCAGCCCCGGGTTACAGCTTGCCGAAGGTTGCAAGAAAATTGCGTCTTTTGAATATCATATTGCGGTCACCGCAGGGACACAGAAGCGCCATCGCTGTCGCTGCGCCGCAACATTCGGGGCGGATCGCCCGCTTGCCGGCGCGCGCGCCAGCGACTAAGCGGCCCGGCCATGACCACCTATCCCAAGACCGCTGCGCTGATGCAGCGCGGCACCGATTTTCTCGGCTGCGAAGCTGCGATCCTGTGCGGCGCGATGAGCTGGGTGTCCGAGCGCAACCTGGTTGCGGCGATGTCCAACGCCGGGGGCTTCGGCGTGATCGCCTGCGGGGCGATGAGCCCCGAGCTGCTCGATGCCGAGATCGCCGCCACCCGCGCGCTGACCGAGCGGCCCTTCGGCGTCAACCTCATCACCATGCACCCGCAGCTGTTCGATCTCATCGCGGTTGCCCGCAAGCATGGGGTGAGCCACGTGGTGTTGGCCGGTGGGATCCCGCCCAAGGGCAGCATCGAGGCGATCAAGGCCGATGCAAGCGGCATCAGGGTGATCTGCTTTGCCCCCACGCTGGCGCTCGCGAAGAAACTCTTGCGTTCGGGCGCCGATGCGCTGGTGATCGAGGGGATGGAGGCGGGCGGGCATATCGGCCCGGTCTCGACCTCGGTGCTCGCCCAGGAAATCCTGCCCGAGCTTGGCGCTGATCACCTCGTCTTTGTCGCCGGGGGGATCGGCCGGGGCGAGGCGATCGCGAGCTATCTCGAGATGGGCGCGGCCGGAGTGCAGCTTGGCACCCGCTTTGCCTGCGCCGCCGAGAGCATCGCCCACCCGGCCTTCAAGCAGGCGTTCTTTCGTGCCAGCGCACGCGATGCGGTGGCGAGCGTCCAGGTCGATCCGCGCCTGCCGGTGATCCCGGTGCGCGCGCTCAAGAACAAGGGCACCGAGGCCTTCACCGCCAAGCAGCGCGAGATCGCCGCCAGGCTCGATGCGGGCGAGATCGACATGGCCAGCGCCCAGCTCGAGGTCGAGCATTTCTGGGCCGGGGCGCTGCGCCGCGCGGTGATCGAGGGCGATGTCGAATACGGCAGCGTGATGGCCGGTCAATCGGTCGGCATGGTCACGCGCGAGGAGCCGGTGGCCGAGATCATCGCCGCGCTGATGGCCCAGTGCGAGGCGGCGCTGGCGAAGTAGCATGGCAGAACCGCTGATCCTCACCCTCGCCTGCCCCGACCAGCCCGGCATCACCGCGCGGGTCACCGGCTTTTTGTACGATCGCGGCTGCAACATCCTCGATGCCCAGCAGTTCAACGATCGGGCCGAGGCGGGCGGTGCCGACCGCTTCTTCATGCGGGTGGTGTTCGACCCCGATGGCAGCGACGCCCCGGCACTGCGCGCCGAATTTGCCGGCCTTGCGCACAGCCTGTCGATGGGGTGGAAGATGGCGCGCCAGGGCCGCCCGCGGCGCACCATCATCATGGTCAGCAAGTTCGACCATTGCCTGGTTGACCTGCTCTATCGCTGGCGCACCGGGGAGCTGGCGATCGATCCCGTGGCGATCGTCTCGAATCATCCGCGCGAAGTGGCGATCCGCATGGAGATCGGCGCGATCCCCTTCCACCACATTCCGGTGAGCCCCGAAACCAAGCCCGAGGCCGAGGCGGCGCTGCGCGCGCTCGCGGCCGAGACCGATGCCGAACTGGTGGTGCTGGCGCGTTACATGCAGGTGTTTTCCGATGCCCAGGCCGCGCATTTTGCCGGGCGCTGCATCAACATCCACCATTCCTTCCTGCCTGGCTTCAAGGGCGCGCGGCCCTATCACCAGGCGCACGCGCGCGGGGTGAAGATCATCGGCGCGACCGCGCATTTCGTCACCGCCGATCTCGACGAGGGCCCGATCATCCACCAGGATGTCGAGCGCATCACCCATGCCGATACCCCGGCCGATCTGGTGCGCAAGGGACGCGACATCGAGCGCCGGGTGCTGGCCGAGGCAGTGCGCCTGTTCGTCGAGGAACGGGTGCTGATGAACGGTGCGCGCACCGTGGTGTTCAGGGGTTAGAGCCAGCCCCGCGCCCGCAAGCCGTCGATCCGGCTGCGGCGCAGCGGGGCGGGGCGCCCGCCTGCCATCAGCAACTTCAGATCGCGCCCGGCAGGGCAAGCGGCGCGGCGAGCGCCAGCGCGGCGCTGGCAAAGGCAAGGCGGTGCAGCGCGCTTCCCCCCGGCTTGTTCCGATGGGCGCGATGGTGGCGGCGCCGGGGTTGCCCCGCCCGGAATGGGCCGGTCAGGCAGCGGCAAGCCCGGCGCGCGGCGCGGCGAGCGCGAGCGCGGCAAGGCCGGCGAGGATGCGTGTGTTCATGCGGTGCGACCCCTTGCTGCGGCGCTAGCGGCGGGCAACCCGCTTGCCCGCCTCGAGCGCCTTGTCCTCATTGGCACGCTTGATGACATAGGCGCGGATCGCCTCGATCTCGGCTTTCGACAAAGAGCCCTTGAAGCTCGCCATGCCATTGTCCTTCAGGGCCCCGCCCTCGACCACTGCGGCCCAGGCCTCGGCGCTTTCAAGCGAGCCGGCGCGGCGCAGATCGGGAAGCACGGTCGATCCCACCGCGCCCGGCGCGTGGCACACCGCGCAATAGCGGCCATACTTGGCCTGGCCGAGCGCGATCACTTCGGCAGAGGCCCTGCTCGGCGGCGGATCGAGCGGCAGTTCGGCGAGCGCCGGCTCGGGCGGCAACTTGGCGGTGCCGCCGAGCTTGAAGACGAGGAGGCGGCTGATGTTCCGCACCGGCGCCTTGCGGCGGATGATGTCGCCATCGACGCTCAGGGCATAGGCCCCGCCCCAGCCGGCCAGCACCGCGACATATTGTTCGCCCCCAACGGAATAGGTGATCGGCGGGGCGACCACCCCGGTCTGCGCGGCAAAGCTCCACAACTTCTTGCCCGTGCCGGAGTCATAGGCGTTGAACGCGCTGCCCGCGGTGCCCTGGAACACGAGGCCTCCGGCGGTGGCCAGCAGGCCGCCGTTCCACGGCCCCGGATGCTCGACCGTCCAGCGCGGCTTTTGCGCCACCGGATCCCAGGCCACCAGCATCCCGCGCAGGGAGCCGGCGACCTGCCGGCGAAAGCCGCCATCGGGGGGCAGATCGCCCGCGCCGAGGTTGAAGCCGACATTGAAGCCGCGCGCCCGGTCTGGCTTCCAGCCGGCTTCGGGGGCATACATCATCCCCGCCTCGAAGGCCGGGATATAGACCAGCCCCTCGCCCGGGTGGAACGCCATCGGGTGCCAATTGTGCCCGCCAAGCGCCCCGGGCGTCACCAGCGCGGGCTTGCCGGTCTTGTCCACCCGGGCCTCAGGGTTCTCGATCGGGCGGCCGGTGGCCGGATCAATGCCGCTTGCCCAGTTGACGCTGACATAGGGCCTGGCGCTGATGAACTGGCCCGTCTCGCGGTCGATCACGTAGAAAAAGCCGTTCTTGGGCGCCTGCATCAGCACCTTGCGCACCCGACCGTCGATGGTGAGATCGGCAAGGATGATGTGCTGCGTGGCGGTGAAATCCCACGTTTCGCCCGGGGTGGTCTGATAGTGCCAGACATATTCGCCCGTCTTGGGCCGGATCGCGACGATGCTGGAAAGATAGAGATTGTCGCCCTCGCCCGTGCCGTCCTTGCCGGGGGAGCGATAGGCCCGGTTCCAGGGCGAGCCATTGCCCACCCCGATATAGAGCAGATCAAGCTCGGGGTCATAGGCCATCGAATCCCACACCGTGCCCCCGCCGCCGATGGCATCGGAAGCGGCAAGTGCATCCATGTTCCAGGTCTCGGCGGCCTTTTGCAGATAGGCCGGCGCCTCGTTGCCCTGTCCGCCCTCGGGCACGGTGAAGAACTGCCACAGGCGCTTGCCGGTTTCGGCATCATAGGCCGCAACGAAGCCGCGCACCCCGAACTCGGCCCCGCCATTGCCAATAATCACCCTGCCATCGATCACCCGCGGCGCGCCGGTGATGGTGTAGCTCTTGGTCTGATCGACCGTCACCGTCTCCCACACGGGCCTGCCGCTGTTGCGATCAAGCGCCACCAGCCGCCCATCGAGCGTGCCGAGGAAGAGCTTGTCGCCCCAGGCGGCAAGGCCGCGGTTGACGACATCGCAGCAGGCCTTGACCGCGGTTTCGCCCGGCACCTTGGGGTCATAGCTCCACAGTGGCTTGCCGGTGGCGGCATCGAAGGCCTTGACCTTGCTCCAGGCGGTGGTGAGGTAGAGCTTGCCATCGATCACCAGCGGGGTGGCCTCCTGCCCGCGCGCGGTGTCCATATCGGCATACCAGGCAAGGCCAAGCTGGCTCACATTCTCGCGGTTGATCTGATCGAGCGGGGCATAGCGCTGTTCGGAATAGGTGCGCCCGTGGCTGATCCAGTTGGCGCTGTCAGCATCGGCCCCCACCAGCATCGCCGCGGTGATCCCGCCCGCGGCGCGCGCATCACCAGCGCCGCCCAAGAGGTCGCTGCAAGCGGCGAGGAGCCCGCCCGCCAGCATCAGCGCGGCCGCGCCCGCGAAAGGTGCCCGTCTCATCGATCCCGCTCTCCCACATGTTTCGTTTTGCAACCCATGTTGCCGAGTCATTGGCGGCTTGTCCATGCCCGCGCGCCGCGCCTATCAGAAGCGCGGGAGGCACGGCAGGAGAGCGTTTGATGTGCGAGGAAAGCAAGCTTCACCAATGGGCGCAGGCCGCGCTCAACCGCCGGCAGTTCGGCGCACTCACCGGCGCGGCGGCGCTGGCGGCCTGCGCTGCGGGCGAAAGCAAGGCCCGGCCGATCGCCGGGCTGGCCGAAAGCGCGGCCAGCCTGGCCACGCCCGATGGCACGATGGACGGCTTTCTCGTCCATCCGGCAGAAGGGCGCCATCCGGGCGTGATCCTGTGGCCCGACATCGCCGGGCTGCGCGAGGCCAAGCGCAACATCGCCCGCCAGCTTGCCGCCGAGGGCTATGCGGTGCTGGTGGTCAATCCCTATTACCGCGACGTGGCGGGCGAGCAGTTTGCCGATTTTGCCGCCTTCATCGCCGGGGGCGGCTTCCAGAAGGTCGGCCCCTGGCGCGCCCGGCTCACGCATGAGGCGATCATGCGCGATGCCGCGGCGATCGCAAGCTGGCTCGATGGGCAGGCGGGGGTTGATCCCGCGCGCGGGATCGGCACGCAGGGCTATTGCATGGGCGGCCCCTTCACCATCTGGAGCGCCGCCGCCGTGCCCGAGCGGATCAGGGCCGCGGCGAGCTTCCACGGCGGCGGCCTCGTGCGCGCCGATGCCGCGATGAGCCCGCACAAGCTGCTCGGCAAGGTCAAGGCCGAACTGCTGATCGCGGTGGCGAAGGACGATGACGCCAAGGCGCCCGCCGACAAGACCACCTTTGCCGAGGCGGCCAAGGCCGCCGGGGTCAAGGCCGAGGTCAAGGTCTATCCGGGCGATCATGGCTGGATGGTCTCGGACAGCCCGGCCTATGATGCAGCCGCCGCGGCGACGGGCGAGGCCGACCTCAAGGCGCTCTACGCCCGCGCGCTCTAGCCCTGCATGCGCGCCGGGCCGGGGGCGGGGCGCCTGTCCCCGCCCCTCGCGCGCAGGATCAGTGCGCCTGTGCCCTTTCGCTCACCGCGCCAAAGCGACCGTGCTTGCGGTAGCGCAGCATCCACTTGTCGAGGAACAGGCCGAGCGGCCGCGGCGTGATGCCGAGATCGGCGAGCGTCAGCGCGCCCTCGGCCACGACATTGCCGGCCTTGAGCAGGTGCCACTGGTCGCGGCTCATCGGGGTGCCGGGCAGCGCGGCAAAGGCTGCCGCAAGCCCATCGGGCACGGCGAGGAAGCGCCGCTTGCGCCCCTGCGCCGCGGCGATCATCTGGTGCAATTGCATCATGGTGAGCTGTTCGGGGCCGCCCAGCTCAAAGGTCTTGCCGCCGTGCCGATCGGGATGCTCGAGCGCCAGCGCCACCGCCTCGGCCACATCATCGGCATAGACCGGCTGCAACCGCGACTCGGGCCCGAACACGGGGAGCACCGGCAGGGCGGCGATCATCCCGGCAAAGAGGTTGATGAACTGGTCATCCGGCCCGAAGATCACCGAGGGGCGCAGCACCGTGGCCTTGGGGAAGGCGGCGCGCACCCGCTGCTCGCCCAGCGCCTTGGTGCGGGCATAGGCAACGCGCGAGGTGGGATCGGCGCCGATCGCGCTCACATGCACCAGCGCCTTGACGCCGCGCTCTGCCGCAAGCCTGCCGATCGTGCCCGGGGCCTCGCCCATCAGCGCCTCGAGATCCCCGCCAAAGGCGCCGACGAGGTTGACGACATGGCTTGCCCCCTCGAGCGCCTCGGCGACATGATCCGCGCGGGTGATGTCGCAGGGCAGGAACTGGAGCTGGCCGAGATTGGCCAGCGGCTTCAATCTCTGCGCCTTGTAGGGCGCGCGGCTGGCGAGCCGCAGCCTGGCGCCGCGTTCAAGCAGGCTCTGCGCGACATAATGGCCAAGATAGCCGCTGCCGCCGAAGATCGTGACCAGCTGGCCGGAGAGGGGGGAATTGGTGGGCATGGTTCTGCGCTGCTGTTGGTGCAAAAGGGATGTATGTCGGGGGCGCTTTGCGTCAAGCCGCCCGCCGAGGCAAGCGCCGCGATGGGCGCGGCTGCGCGGGACGGAGCGGCGGTGCACGCGGGCGCGGGTGGGCTTGGCGGGTGGGCGTGCCAGCGGCGGCGGGGACGGCGCGGCAGGCGCAGCCTGGCATTGACAGCCCCCCACCAGCACGGCTAATGGCGCGCGCCTACCCAGTCTCCGGCGATGATGACCGGCAGGCTCCGTGCCCAGATGGCGGAATTGGTAGACGCACCGTCTTCAGGTGGCGGCGGGGGCAACCCCGTGGAGGTTCGAGTCCTCTTCTGGGCACCAACACCATGTAAGGTCCTGATATTACTGAAAAACCATGAGAAAAATCCGCCGACTGCACCACAAGAGTGCTACACAGGGCGGCGATCTCATGTTCAAGATCAGCAAGCGGAAAGGCTCGTCTTTGTGGCAGGTGCGTAAGCGCTGGCCGACTGACGTTGCCCCGCTCCTCAAGGGCGAGTTCACCCGATCCACCGGCGAGAGCGACCGAAAGCTCGCCGAGGCCAAGCTCCCGCGCATCGCGGCAGAATATGTGGCGTTCGTGGAAGATCAGGCGGTCGAAGTTGTAGGCGAGGTTGGCGCGCGTGAGTTTGGCCTGAGCACGGGCAATGCCGATGGTGCGGATGAACAGGCCATAGCGGTTTTTCTGATGCGCAAAGACATGCTCGACCCGTGCCCGGATCGCTGACTTTGCCGCATTGGCGCGCGCCATGCGCTCGGGCATCGGCCTGCCCTTGGGCTTGCGGCGATGGATGCGGCTCTTGAGCATGTTGGCCTTCAGCCATGCCTCGTTCGTGCTGCTGCGATAGGCGCTGTCTGCCCAGACATCGCCGGCGGTGGTGGCGGTGTCGATCACCCTGCGCACCTGGCGCCCGTCGCTGTCGGCTGCCGAGGTCACCGCAGCCTTGCGGATGAACCCGAAGCGCCGATCGCTGCTGATATGCGACTTGTAGCCAAACACCGGCGTGGCGATCTGCAGCAGCGGCGTCCCATCGGGACGATGGCGGACCTTGCCCCCGACCTTCACCGTCCAGCGCGCGTCGACATCCTTGCTCAGCCGCTCCAGGTGCTCCGCCAGCGAAAACAGGCTGCGGGGGTGCATCAAACCTCTCCGTCCAATGCACAGAGTGAATCAGATCATGGCCTCAATCGCGAGCGGTTTTTGCGGGTGTCCAGCTCTTTCGGGTGACGATCCGCGCGATCGGCGAGGCCGCAAGCCCCCGCGCCTCAGTCGCCCTCGAAATCCCCGGGCGTGCCCAGATGCGGGGCCTCGTGCGTGGCCCAGTCGGCGGTGTTGCTTGGCGGGGCGGGGGTGCCGGCCAGGCCGGGTTCGGCCGCGCCGGGCGCGCTCCGCAGCCGGTGGAGGTGCACCTTGGCGATCATGTTGGCGGTGATCGGGGCGGTAACGAACAGGAACAGCGAGACCAGCAATTCGTGGGTCGTCCACACGCCCTTGCCCAGCTGGAACCAGGCGATCGAGGCGAGGAGCAACGCCCCCAGGCCCAGCGTCGTCGCCTTGGTCGGGCCGTGGAGGCGCTCCATCAGCGAAGGCAGGCGCACCAGCCCCCAGCTGCCGATCAGGGCAAAGGCGGCGCCCAGCACGATCAGCGCGCTCACCAGCCACTCGGCCCAGGGTGCCGCCCCGCTCATTCGATGATATCTCCGCGCAGCAGGAACTTGGCATAGGCCACGGTGCCGACAAAGCCGACCATGGCGAGCAGCAGCGCGGCCTCGAAGGCGGTGCCGCTGCCATGGGCAATCCCGGCAAGCACGATGAGGCCGATGACATTGATCACCATGGTATCGAGCGCCAGGATCCGGTCAGCAAGCCCGGGCCCGCGAAACAGCCGCCACAGGTTCATCACCAGCGCAAGGCCAAGCGCGCCAAAGCCGAAGGCGAGCGCCGCCGTGATCACGCTGCCGCTCATGCGAAGATCCTCTTGAGCCGGGCCTCGTAGCGCGCCTTGACCGTCGCCACCGCCGCGGCCGAATCGGGCGCATGGAGCGCGTGGACGAGGAGATAGCGCCCGCAGGCCGAAATGTCGCAGGACACCGTCCCCGGCGTCAGGCTGATGGTGCCGGCAAACACGGTGATCGCCTCGGGGCTGGTCAATTCCAGCGGCACCGTGAGCCAGGCCGGGCGCAGTGCGTGGTTGGGCTTGAACAGGATGATCGCCGCAACCTCGAAATTGGCGACGACGATATCGCGCAGGACGAGGGCGAGATAGGCAAGGGCGGGAAGAAAGCGCACCCGCGGGCGCCCCGGCCACCAGGGCGCGGTGAAAAGCGGCACCGCCACCGCGATCACAAGGCCGAGAAAGATCGTGCCGAAGGTGAGGTCGTTGACCATCACCACCCACATCACCGCCAGCAAGGCGGAAAGGCCGGGGTGCGGGAGCAGGCGGGTCATGGCGTGTCCCTCCCCAGCACGGCGCGCGCGCTCGCCGCAGGATCGAGCACCTGGCGCGCGGCATCCTCGGCCAGCGCGCTCGCCCAGCCTGCCCCGGCGGCCAGCGCACCGAGCAGCGCCAGCGCCAGCGCCGGGGCGAGCAGATCGGCGCGGGTGGCCGGTGCTGGCGGGCTATCCGCCTCGGGCGCGGTCTTCCAGAACACCGCGCTTCCCACCCGGGCAAAGCCGATGACGGCAATGAGGGTGGTGCCAAGGATCACCCCCCAGGCCCAGCCCCATTGCGGCTGGGCAGCCGCGGCCTTGAGGATCATGAGCTTGCCCAGAAAGCCCGAGAGCGGCGGCAGGCCGGCCACGGCGATCCCGGCGAGCAGGAAGGCAAGGCCCACCCCGGCGCGATCGGCAAAGGCGGGGCCGGGCGCGGCGCTGTCGGCAAAGGCGCCGCGCCGCCGCGCGGCAACATCGCCCACCAGGAACAGCGCGGCTGCCGCAAGGGTCGAATGGACGAGGTAGAACAGCCCCGCGCCAAGGCTGGCCACCTGCCAGCCCGAGACCGCGATCAGCAGCGTCCCGGTCGATCCGATCACGGCAAAGGCGGCCTGTTCGGCAAGGGCGCGGGCGACGAACACCCCGGCAAAGCCGATCACGGCGCTCAGCAGCGCGGCGGGCCACAGCCACGGCGCGGGCACGAAGGCGGCCGCCCCCGCACTTTCGCCAAAGACCTGCGGCACCACCCGGATGAGCGCATAGACGCCCACCTTGGTCATGATCGCAAACAGCGCCGCCACCGCCGGGGTGGCGACAGCATAGGTGCGCACCAGCCACAGGTGGAGCGGCGCCAGCGCCGCCTTCAGGGCAAAGACGCTCACCAGCAGCAGCGCCGCGATGCGCAGCAGGCCCTGGTCGGCCGGGGCGATGGCCGCCACCCGCGCTCCCATGTCGGCCATGTTGAGCGTGCCGGTGAGCGCATAGAGCAGGCCGAGCGCGATCAGGAACAGCGAGGAGCCGACGAGGTTGACCACCACATATTGCACCCCGGCCTTGAGCCGCGCCGGCCCCTGCCCGTGCAGCATCAGGCCATAGGAGGCGATCAGCAGCACCTCGAAGAAGACGAACAGGTTGAAGAGGTCGCCGGTGAGAAAGGCGCCGTTGAGGCCCATCAGCTGGAACTGGAACAGGGCATGGAAATGCCAGCCCTTGCGATCGGCCCGGGTGATGATCGCGTGGACAAGCGCGATGAGACCAAGCGTAGCGGTGAGCACCAGCATGATCGCCGCCAGCCGGTCTGCCACCAGCACGATGCCGAAGGGCGCGGGCCAGTCCCCCAGCGCATAGGCACTGATGGTACCATCCGCGGCCCGGGCGAGCAGCGCCAGCGCCGCGGCCAGCATCAAGAGGCACGAAAGCGCCGAGATCGCAATGCCAAGCCGCCGCCGCCTGCGCATCACCAGCACCAGGGCCGGCGCGGCAAGCGCGGGGATGGCGACGGGCAGGATCGGCAGGTGATCGGCCAGCGTCATGCGGCTTCGCCCTCCCCGGCGCGCTCGGCCATGCCGTCCTGCGCGTCGCAGGGCACGATCGCGCCATCGACATGATCGCTGCCGGTTTCGAGGAAGCTGCGCAGCGCCAGGATCACCACCAGCGCGGTCATGCCGAAGGTGATGACGATCGCCGTCAGCACGAGCGCCTGGGGCAGCGGATCGGTGTATTGGCTCACGCCCTTGGCAAGGATCGGCGGGCGGGCCAGCACCAGCCGCCCGCTCGCAAACAGGAAGAGGTTGACCGCATAGGAGATGAGCGTGAGCCCGAGAACCACCTGGAAGGTGCGCGCGCGCAGCGCGAGATAGATGCCGCCGGCCACCAGCACGCCGATCGCGCTGGCCACGAGGAATTCGTAGGTCATGGCGCGCTCTCCCCGGCACCGGCGCCTTCAGCCTCGATTCGCGCGGCATGGGCGCGGGCGGCGCGCTGGGCGATGTGGCTGAGCTGGGCGAGCGCCAGCATCACCGCACCGAAGACGGTGAGGAACACCCCGGCATCGAAGGCCATGGCGCTCGCCAGCTCGAATGTCCCGATCAGCGGAAGGGAGAAATAATCGTAGGCCGAGGTGAGGAAGGGCGCGCCCAGCACCATGGCGGCAAGCCCGGTGCCCATCGCCACCAGCACGCCCCAGCCGATCATCTGGTGTTCGCCAAAGCGCTTGCGCGCATCCGACCAGTCGAACCCGGCAGCAAGATACTGGACGAGGAAAGCGATCGCCACCACCAGTGCGGCGATGAAGCCCCCGCCCGGCTGGTTGTGGCCGCGCAGGAAGAGGTAGATGCCCACGGTCAGCGTCAGCGGCAGGATGATGCGGCTGGCGACAAGCAGCATCATCGGGTGGCGCTCGGGCGAATGGGGCATGTCCTCGCGCCAGGCCCTCAGGCGCGCGCCCGCCGCACCGCGCGCGGTGGTATCGAGCAGGGCATAGATCGTGAGACCCGCAATCCCCAGCACGATGATCTCGCCCAGCGTGTCGAAGGCGCGGAAATCGACGAGGATGACGTTGACGACATTGGTGCCGCCCCCGCCGGGCTTGGCATTGGCCAGGTGCCAGGCCGAGATGCTCTCGACCGGCGCGCGGGTGAGCATGGCATAGG
This sequence comes from Erythrobacter cryptus, assembly GCA_046297575.1. Lineage (GTDB taxonomy): Bacteria > Pseudomonadota > Alphaproteobacteria > Sphingomonadales > Sphingomonadaceae > Erythrobacter > Erythrobacter cryptus_A. The sequence continues at coordinate 222,930 of JBKBHR010000001.1, read as the reverse complement.
CAAGCCCGCCAAAGAGCGTGCCGCCCAGCACCGCCAGCGCCCCGTCGCGCCAGCGCCGCGGCGCGCCCGAGAGGCGCGGCGGGGACTTGGGCAGTAGATTGAGCGCGAGCAGCAGCAGCAGCACCGTCACCACCTCGACCGAGATCTGCGTGAGCGCGAGATCGGGGGCGGAGAGTTCGACAAAGGCCAGGCTGATGACAAGGCCGATGACGCTGACATGGATCAGCACGGCAAAGCGCTGGCGCGCCGCGTTCACCACCGCGGCGCAGGCCGCGAGAAGCAGCGCCCAGGCGATCACCGCCGGGAGCGGCGCGGCAAGCCCGGGCCGGCTGCCAGCAAGCGCACCGCCGCCGGTGAGCGCGCCCTCGATCACCAGCGCCAGTGTCACCGCAAAGACCGCGAGCAGCATCCGCTGGAGCGAGGGGGTGTGGAGCGCCACGATTCCCTTGCGCACCCAGCGATCGGCAAAGGCAAGGGCGGCCTCGAACAGGCGCTTGGCATCGGGGAGCGGCGCGCGCTCCCACAGGGCCAGCAGCACGCCATGGCGCCAGAACAGGAGGGCGCCGCCCCCGAGCGCGACCAGGCTGAGCACCAGCGCGAGGTTGACCCCATGCCACAGCGCAAGATCAAGCTCAGGGGGCGACCCGCCCGTCACCGCCGCTGTCACCGCGGCGACCAGCGGGCCGGCCAGCGCCATCGGCATGAGGCCGAGCAGCACCGCCAGCGTGGTGAGCAGCGCCGGGGCGGCGATGAGGCCCATGCCCGGATCGTGGGCGCGGGCGTGGGGCTCCGCCTCGCGCGGGGCGCCGAAGAACTGGTGGGCAACGAGCCGCAGCGAATAGGCGGCGGAAAAGGCTGCGCCCAGCGTCGGCAGCAGCGGCAGGAGCCAGACGGCATTGGGGGTGGCAAACGCGATCGCCTCTGTCAGCATCAGCTCCTTGGAGATGAACCCGCCGAGCGGCGGCACCCCGGCCATCGAGGCGGCGGCGAGGGTGGCGATGAGCGCGGTGATCGGCATGGCCTTGGCGAGCCCACCCAAACGGCGGATGTCGCGCGTGCCGGCCTCGTGCTCGACGATGCCGGCGCCCATGAACAGCGCGGCCTTGAAGGCGGCATGGTTGAGGATATGGAGCACCGCCGCCAGCGCCGCGGCCTCAAGGCTCATCCCCAGCAGCATCACCAGCATGCCGAGCTGCGAGATGGTGGAATAGGCGAGGATCGATTTGAGATCGTGGCGGAACAGCGCCACCGAGGCGCCAAGGATCATCGTGACGAGGCCGACGCTGGTGACCGTCAGCGTGTAAAGCTCGGTCCCGGCGAGCACCGGCCACAGCCGCGCCAGCAGGAACACGCCCGCCTTCACCATGGTGGCCGAGTGCAGATAGGCACTCACCGGGGTGGGCGCGGCCATGGCGTGGGGCAGCCAGAAATGGAAGGGAAACTGGGCTGACTTGGTGAAGCAGCCGATAAGGATAAGGCCAAGCGCGAGCGGATAGAGCGGCGCCGCGCGCACCGCCGCGCCGCGCGCGAGGATGGTGGCCAGGTCGAAGGATCCGGCGACAAGGCCAAGCAGCACCAGCCCGCCGATCAGCGCCAGCCCGCCGCCGCCGGTGATCGCCAGAGCCAGCCGTGCGCCCTGCCGGGCTTCGGGCCTGTGCTGCCAGAAGCCGATGAGGAGGAAGGAGGCAAGGCTGGTCAGCTCCCAGAATACCAGCAGCAGCAGGACATTGCCGGCGATCACGATGCCCAGCATCGCCCCCTGGAACAGCATCAGGCTGGCAAAGAAGCGCCCGCTCGCCTCGCCCGGATAGAGGTAGAAATGGGCATAGAGCGTAACGAGCAGGCCAATGCCGAGGATGAGGGCGGCAAACATCAACCCCAAGGGATCGACCATCAGGGCAAGATCAAGCCCGAGGCTCGGCACCCAGTCCCAGCGCGCCTGCATCACCGCGCCGGAGAGCACGGCAGGGGCAAGACTGCCAAGCAGCGCGAGGCCGAGCGCGCTTGCTGCAGCGGCAAGGCCCGAATGCACTGCGCGCGTGGCCCCGCCGACCAGCGCGATGGCAAGCGCCGCGGCAAAGGGCAGCACCAGCAGCGTTGCAAGCATTGCGGCGATTGCCATGGGCGGCCCGGGCGCTCCCTTGAAGGGTGGAACTCTGCTGCGAAAAAGGGCGCATCCGTGCGCCCCCCAAGCGGCATAGACGCGCGGGCGCCGGCTTTACAACCCTTGGCACAAGCGCGCGGTTCCCGCCGCGAGGGGCCGGGCCTATTCGCCCTCGAATTGCATCAGCGCGCTCACCGTGATCCCCGCCGCGCGCAGGCGTTCGGCCCCGCCGAGGTCGGGAAGGTCGATCACGAACAGCGCATGGGTGACCTCGGCCCCGGCCTTGCGCAACAGCTCGGCCGAGGCAAGCGCGGTGCCACCGGTGGCGATGAGGTCATCGACGATCACCACCTTCTGCCCCGGTTCGATCGCGCCCGGATCCATCTCCAGCCGGTCGGTGCCATATTCGAGCGCATATTCGATCCCGATGGTCTCAACCGGCAGCTTGCCGGGCTTGCGCACCGGCACGAAGCCAAGGCCGAGCTGCACCGCCACCGCGGCGCCGAAGATGAAGCCGCGCGCCTCCATCCCGGCGATCTTGTGCGCCCCCGCACCCCCGGCGCGCGCGGCAAGGTGATGGACAGCGGCGGCCATGCCCTGGTGATGGCCAATGAGCGTGGTGATGTCGCGGAACATGATGCCGGGCTTGGGAAAGTCCGGCACGGTGCGCACCAGCGCCTTGAGTTCATCAGCAGTGAGATGCGGCGCGCTCATGTCTGGTCAAAGCCCCTTGCCTGGCGCCTTCAAAGCAGAGCGCCCCGCCATCTGCAAGCGATGACGGGGCGCCAATGGTGCAGCGGGCGGATGGAATCAGCCCTTCCTGGGCTTCATCCCGGCCCAGATCTGCTTGTAGCTCAGGAAGGCCAGCGCCGTGGCGAAGAGCAGGAAGCCGAGCACGAACCAGCCGGTCTGCTTGCGCTCGATCAGCGAGGGCTCAGCCGTCCAGGTCAGGAAGGCGGCGACATCCTCGGCCATCTGCGGGATCGTCGCCTTGGTGCCATCGGCATAGGTCACCTGCCCGTCGATCGCCAGCGGCGGCGGCATGGCGATGTTGACGTTGGGGAAGTGCTTGTTGAAATACAGCCCGGTCGGCGTCTCGAAGCCGACCTTCCTGGCCTTCTCCGGATCAGGCTCGCCATAGCCGGTGAGCAGCGCGTAAATGTAGTTCGAACCATCGTGGCGCGCCTTGGCCATCAGCGAAAGATCGGGCGGAATGGCATTGTTGTTCGCCGCCGCCGCCGCGATCGCGTTGGGATAGGGGCTGGGGAAATAATCGGTCGGCTCGCCCGGGCGGGTGGTCGCCTCGCCGGTCGCAGGATCGATGCCCGGCACCGTCCAGGTCGCGGCTTCGGCATCGACCTCGGCATCGGTGTAGCCCAGCTGCTTGAGGTTGCGGAAGGCGACGAACTTCAGGCTGTGGCAGGCCGCGCAGACCTCCTTGTAGACCTGATAGCCGCGCTGGAGCTGGGCCACGTCCCACTTGCCCAGCGGCCCCTCGAAGGAGAAGCCACCTTCCGGCCCTTCGCCATGTTCGTAGAAGGCATAGGAGGGCTGCTGCTCCGGCGCCGGGCCGAAGGCGAGGTTGTAGGCACCGGGCAGGAGCGACCACAGCACCAGCACCGCGGTGATGGCGAGGCCTGCAAGGATGCCGCCGAGACGAATGGTCATGTCCGAACTCTTTCTCGTTGTCGGGTCGGATGGGCGAGGAAGGCCCGGCCGATCACTCGGCCGGTTGCAGCGAACCTTCGGGAAGGGCGCCGGGGGTGCCCGCATCGGCAATGCCGGCGCGCGGCTCTGCCGGTGCCTTGTCCTTGCCGAGCACCGCCTCGGTGATCGAGAAGGGCAGGGGCTTGGGCACCTCGATCTGGCTGACGATCGGCAGGATCACCAGGAAGTGGAGAAAATAGTAGGCCGTCGCCACCTGGCTGATGATCACATAGGGCTCTTCTGCCGGAGCGCCGCCGCAGATGAACAGCGCGATCATCGCCGGGATCAGGCCGAACCAGAAGAACTTGCGGAACAGCGGGCGATAGTGGCCCGAGCGCACCGGGCTCTTGTCGAGCCACGGCAGGAAGAACCACAGGAGGATCGCGCCGAACATCGCGATCACGCCGAGGAGCTTGGCCGGGATCAGGGTGATGCCGGTGAAGGGGATGGTAAGATCGCCGGTGAAGGCGCGCAGGATGGCGTAGAAGGGCCAGAAATACCACTCGGGCACGATATGCGCCGGGGTCGAGAGCGGGTTGGCCTCGATATAGTTGTCCGGATGGCCCAGCGCATTGGGCAGGAAGAACACCATCACCGAGAACAGGATCAGGAACACGCCGAGCCCGAAGCCATCCTTGGCGGTGTAATAGGGGTGGAAGGGCACGGTGTCCGATTCCTGCTTCACCTCGACCCCGGTGGGGTTGGACGAGCCGGGGATGTGCAGCGCCCAGATGTGCAGGATGACGACGCCGGCGATCACGAAAGGCAGCAGGAAGTGCAGGCTGAAGAAGCGGTTGAGCGCGGCATTGTCCGGGGCAAAGCCGCCCAGTAGCCACACCTGCAGCGGCTCACCCACCAGCGGGATGGCGCTAAACAGGCCGGTGATCACCTGCGCCCCCCAGAAGCTCATCTGCCCCCAGGGCAGCACATAGCCCATGAAGGCGGTCGCCATCATCAGGAGGAAGATCACCACGCCCAGGAGCCAGATCATCTCGCGCGGGGCCTTGTAGGAGGAGTAGAAGAACCCGCGGAAGATGTGCAGATAGACGACGATGAAGAAGAAGCTCGCCCCATTGGCATGGGCATAGCGCAGCAGCCAGCCGTAGTTGACGTTGCGCATGATGTGCTCGACCGTGCCGAAGGCGACCTGGGCATTGGCGGCATAGTGCATCGCCAGCACCACCCCGGTGACGATCTGGAGCATCAGGCAGAACCCGGCGAGCACGCCGAAATTCCACATGTAGTTGAGATTGCGCGGCACCGGGTAGCCGGCACCCACCGCGTTGTACACCAGCCGCGGCAGCGGCAGCTTCTCGTCCAGCCACTTCATCAGCGGCGTCTTCGGTTCGTACTGCTTGGCCCAGGCGAAACTCATGGCGCTCTCTCGGGTTGGTGTGGTCGAAACGGGCCGCTGTCTGCCCGCATGGCAGTTACGCAGGATCAGCCCACGCGGATGACGGTATCGGACGTGAAGGTGTAATCGGGCACCTTGAGGTTGAGCGGCGCAGGGCCCTTGCGGATGCGCCCGGCGACATCATAGTGCGAGCCATGGCAGGGGCAGAAATAGCCGCCGAACTCGCCCTTGTTCTCGCCCTCGGCCGCGCCCAGCGGCACGCAGCCCAGATGGGTGCACACCCCCATGGTCACGAGAACGTCCTCGTGTCCCGGCTTGGTGCGATCGGCGAGGGTGGCCGGATCGCGCATCGGCGCGCCGTCATCGGCCTTGGCCTTGGCGATCTCCTCGGCGGTGAGCCGCTTGACGAACAGCGGCTGCTTGCGGAACACCGCCTTGATCGCCTGGCCGGGCTGGATCGCGCTGACATCGACTTCGGTGGTGCTGGCCGCAAGCACATCGGCTGAGGGCGCCATCTGGCTGATCAGCGGGATCAGCACCGATGCTCCGCCCACGCCCGCAGTGCTGAGCGCGGCAATGTGGATCCAGTCGCGGCGACGCACGCCTTCTTGGCTTTCAAGGTCGGTGGTCACGGCCGTGTCAGTCGCCATCGTGTCTTATCCTGCTCGCTACGCCGCGCCGGAATTGAGCCCCGCGCGGCCTGGTGTCCTGTTGCGGGGCCTTGCCTGGCCCCCAAGCCCGATCCGTCGATTGATCCCTGTCCCAGACCCGGCGGGCAAAGGCTTGCGCACCTGGCCAGAAACTCGGGGCGCGCAATTAACGGCAATCCGGCGAGATTCCAACCGTGTTTTAAGCAAGGCCCGTTCGCCGCCATGCAAGCGGCCATCAGGGCAGGGCTATCATGCTGATTTGCCTGCCATAATTGGCCGCGCCTCGTTGGCTTGCGCGCCTGTGCGAATGGTAACGCGCGACCTCGGCAAAAGTATCCCGGGCAAGATCGTCAACCTTGCCGATCCCCGCCGCGGCGAGCTCGGCGCCGACAAAGCCGGGCAGGTCGAAGTGCCAGCGCGCCATGCCATCGCGGTGGGGCGCCGGGGCAAAAAAGCGCGCGGCCCCGGCGGCAAAATGGGCGCGAAAAGGGGCATCGACCTCATAGCTCGGCTGGGCGATGGTCGGCCCGATCGCGGCACGGATGCGCGCGCGGCGTGCCCCCAGCGCCTCCATCGCCGCCACGGTGTTGGCGATCACCCCGCCCACCGCCCCGCGCCAGCCGGCATGGGCAGCGCCGACCACCCCGGCCTCAGGGTCAGCCAGCAGCACCGGGGCGCAATCGGCGGTGAGGATGCCGAGCACCACCCCGCGGCGCCGCGTCACCACCGCATCGGCGACCGGGCGGCCTGCGGCATCATCGGGCCAGGGTTCATCAACCACCACCACATCGCACGAATGGACCTGGTGCGGGGCGGCAAGCACTCCGCCGGGGCAGATCGCCGCCGCCGCCGCGGCGCGCAGCCGGGTGATCGCGCCCGCATCCCCCGGCCCGCCGAAGCCGAACTGGTGCGCGCCCCCGGCGCTGCCGAAAAAGCCGTGGGGCACGTCCGCCAGCAGCAGCGCGGTCTCGATCGCAAAGCCGCTCACGCTAGGCTTCCAGCGAGCGGCTGACCTGCTCGAAGGTATCGCGCGAGAGCTTGCCCGCGGCCATGATCCGTTCCAGCTCGGCGCGCATCAGCCCGGCCCGGCCCGGCTCGATCCGCTGCCAGCGCCCGAGCGCGGGGACGAAGCGCGCCGCGGTCTGCGGGTTGATCGGATCGAGCGCGAGGATGACATCGGCGATGATGCGATAGCCCTCGCCGCTCGGCGCGTGGAAGGCCTTGGGATTGCTGGCAAAGGCCATGTGGAGCGCGCGCACCCGGTTGGGGTTCCTGAGAGTGAAATCGGGATGCCCGGCGAGCGCGCGGACATGATCGATCACCTGCGGGTGGAGCGAGAGCGCCTGGAGCGAGAACCACTTGTCCACCACCAGCGCATTGTCGCGGTAGCGCGCGTAGAAATCGGCCAGCCGGCTCTCGCGCTCGGGGCAATCGAGCCCGGCAAGCACCATCAGCGCGCCCTGGCGGTCGGTCATGTTGTCGGCCGCATCATATTGGGCGGCGGCAAGCGCGGCGGCGGCGGCGGGATCGGCAGCGGCGATGAGGCCAAGGGCGATGGTCTTGACCTTGCGCGCCCCGCGCCCGGCCGGATCCTCGCGCGGCACCGCCGAAGCCCGGGCATGGAGCGCGCGCAGCTCGCCGCCAAGCGCCGCGGCGATCGCGGCCTTGAGGCCCTCGCGCGCGGCGTGGATCGCGCCGGGATCGGCCTTGCGCGCGCCCACGGCCATGGCCTCGAACAGATAGGTCTCGGACGGCAGCAGCAGCAATTCGCCGCGCATCGCATCATCGAGCGCATTGTCGGCAAGGCTGGAGGCAAAGGCGGCGATGATCGCCGCCTCGCCCGCGGCCTGATCGTCCGGCGCCAGCGTCCCTGCGGCAAGGCCGACAAGATGCGCCACCGCCAGCTCCTGCAGGGCTTCGGAACGGGCGAAGGGATCATCATCATGCGCGGCGAGGAACACGAGGTCCTCGCGGGCAAGTGCGCGCTCGATGATCACCGGGGCGGTAAAGCCGCGGTTGATCGAGACCACCGGATCGGGCCCGGCAAGCGGCAGATCGAAGCTCTGCTCAGCCTCCTCGAGCACGACCAGCCGCTCCTCCCCCAGCGCGCCGCGGCGCGAATGGACGGCGAGCTTGAGCGGGATCGGCATCGGCTGCTTGTGCGGCTGACCGGGCGTGGGCGGCACGCTCTGGCGCAGGGTGAGCCGCAGCCGGTCGCCCTCGACTTCCTGCGAGACGGCCACGCGCGGCGTGCCGGCCTGGCTGTACCACAGGCGAAAGCGGGACAGGTCTATCCCGGCCCCGTCCTCGATCGCCTTGACGAAATCCTCGCAGGTCGCCGCCTCGCCATCATGGCGCGCGAAATAGAGATCGCAGCCCGCGCGGAACCGCGCCTCGCCCACCATGCTGCGCATCATGCGGATCACCTCGGCCCCCTTGTTGTAAACGGTGGCCGTGTAGAAATTGCTGATCTCGCGGTAGGAATCGGGTCGGATCGGGTGGGCGAGCGGCCCGGCATCCTCGGGGAACTGGGCGGCGCGCAGGATCCGCACGTCCTCAATGCGCTTGACCGCCTCGCCGCGCATGTCCTGGCTGAAGAGCTGGTCGCGCAGCACGGTGAAGCCTTCCTTCAGCGAAAGCTGGAACCAGTCGCGGCAGGTAACGCGGTTGCCCGACCAGTTGTGGAAATATTCGTGCGCGATCACGCCTTCGACCGCGTCGAAATCGGCATCGGTGGCGGTGTCGGGATCGGCCAGCACATATTTGGTGTTGAAGATATTGAGGCCCTTGTTCTCCATCGCCCCCATGTTGAAATCGGACACGGCAACGATGTTATAAAGATCAAGGTCATATTCGCGCCCGAACACCTCCTCGTCCCACTTCATCGCGCGGTGGAGCGATTCGAGCGCGTGATCGGTGCGGGCCAGGTCCTCCTTGCGCACCCAGATGTTGCATGTGACCACCCGGCCCGAGCGGGTGGTGAAGGGTTTGGTGTTCGCCACCAGATCGCCCGCCACCAGGGCAAAGAGATAGGACGGCTTGGGCCAGGGATCGTGCCATTCGGCCCAATGCGTGCCATCGCCATTGTCCCCTTCGGCGATCTTGTTGCCATTGCACAGAAGCACCGGGAAGGCGGCCTTCTCGCCGCGCATCCGCACCCGATAGACCGAGAGCACATCGGGCCGATCGGGAAAGAAGGTGATGCGGCGAAAGCCTTCGGCCTCGCACTGGGTGCACAGCATCCCGTTCGAGGCATAAAGGCCCATCAGCTGGGTGTTGGCGCTGGGGTCGATCGCGGTCGTGATGGTAATGAGGTGGCTCTCGCCGCGCAGGGGCACGATGCAATCGCCCCCGTCCATGTGCCAATCGACCGGCGCGCCATCGACCAGCACGCCGAGCGGGGCAAGGCCATCGCCGTTGAGGCGGATGGTTTCGGCCCGATCGGCCCGGGCGTTGCGTTGCACCGTCAGCTCGGCCTCGACCCGGGTGTGGGTGAGCCCGAGCGCGAAATCGAGCCTGACCTCGGGCACCAGCCAGGGGAAGGGGCGATAATCCTCGCGCCGGATCACCGGCGGCTCGTGCGGGGTGGGGGCGGCATCGGCCAGTTCGGGGCCGGCCTCTGGGGCGATGGGGGGCGTGGTGATGTCCATATGCGCCGATTTAGGTTGATTCGCCGCGCGGTCCAATCTTTAGCTTGTGGCCCATGGGCGCGCTCATGATCTTCGGCCTCGGCTACACCGCCACGCGCATCGCCCAGGCGATGGCCCGGCAGGGCTGGCGGGTGCGCGCCACGGGCCGCGCGGGTGACATTGCCTTTGCCGATCGCAGCGCGGTGCTGGCGGCGCTGGCCGAGGCGAGCCACGTGCTCTCCTCGGTCCCGCCCGATCGGGCAAGCGGGGCCGATCCGGTGCTCGCCGCCTATGGCGAGAGCCTCGGCGGCAAGGCGCTGTTCTACCTCTCCTCCACCGGGGTCTATGGCGATCGCCAGGGCGCCTGGGTGGACGAGGCCGCCCCCACCATCGCCGAGCAGGGCGAGGGGCGCCGCAACGCCCGGGCCGAGGCGGATCTGGCCTGGCTCGGCCGCGGCGCGCGGGTGTTCCGCCTGCCTGGCATCTACGGGCCGGGGCGCAGCGCGCTCGATCGGGTGCGCGCCGGCGCGGCGCGGCGGATTGCCCTGCCCGGGCAGGTGTTCAGCCGCGTTCATGTCGATGACATTGCCAGCGCCGTCGCCGCGGCGATGGCGCAGGATGCGCCCGCCGGGGCCTACAACCTGGGCGATGACCTGCCCTGCAGCGGCAATGAGGTGACCGAACATGCCTGCCGCCTGCTCGGGGTGGAGCCGCCGGCGCTCGAGACGCTGGATGAGGCGCAGCTCTCCCCCATGGCGCGCGGCTTTTACATGGAGAACCGCCGCATCGCCAATGGCAAGGCCAAGCGGGTGCTGGGCTGGCGCCTGCGCTATCCCACCTATGTCGAGGGCCTCGCCGCGCTGCGCGAGGGCTGAACGGCGCGCCTTCAGCCGCGCTGGCGCGCCCTCAGCGCCAGCCCCATGCCGATCAGCGCCAGCGCCATGCCCGCCGATGACAGCCCATCCCAGCGGAAGCCCTCGAACAGGGTGGAAAGCAGCATCGCCACCGCCACGGTGAGGATGCCGTTATAGGCGGTGCGCCCGGCGCCGATCTCGCGCACCAGATTGTAATGCAGCGGGAAGGTGACGACCGAGCCGATCAGCGCAAGATAGGCGGTGCCGGCCCAGAAGCGCCACGCGCCGGGCACCACCGGCGGGCCGGCCAGCACCAGCGCATAGGCAAGATCGAACAGCGTGCCATAGAACATCGCCCAGGCAAGCAGGCTCACCATCGGCACGCCGCGCCCGGTGGGATTGGCCTGGATGACATTGGCGATCGAGGCGGCGAGCATCCCCCCCACCGCAAGGGCAATGCCCAGCGCAACATCGCCGCCGAGCGGGGCGGCGCGCCATTCGTGCACCAGCAGCATGGCCACCCCGGCAATCGCCACCAGGCTTCCGGCGATGAAGCCGCCCGCCACCTTCTCCCTCAGAAACAGGCGGGCAAACAGCGCATTGGGCACCATCAGCAGCGCAAACATCACCGCCACGATGCCGGAGGTGATGTGCGCCTCGGCGTGATAGACGAACAGGAAATTGCCGGAAAACTGGGCGATGCCGACCATCAGGGCGAGCAGGTGTTCATGCCGGCCAAGCCGCAGCCGCCGGCCCATCGCCGCGGCAAGGGCAAAGAGCGCCGGAGTGGCGATGGCAAAGCGGTAGAACACCCCCCAGGGCGCGGGCACCCCGGCGATCTGCCCGGTGATGACGAACCAGGTCGATCCCCAGATCGCCCCGGTCAGCACGAAGGGGATCAGCACCCGGGGGCTGAGCATCGAGGGGGTGGCAGGGGCGACCGGAGCGCTCACAGGGCAGCGATCGCCTTGCCCAGCGCCTCGGCGTCCTCGCCGCGCGTGTTCCAGGCGGTGACGAAGCGGGCGGCCTCGGCGCCCCAGTCGTAGAAGGCAAAGCCGGCGGCGCGCAGGGCCTCGCGTTCTGCCGGGCTGAGGCGCACGAACACCTCGTTGGCCTCGACCGGGTGGAGCAGGCGCGCGCCGCAGCCGCTCGCCACCTCGCGCGCGGCGGCATTGGCGTGGGCGGCATTGGCGAGCCACAGATCGCCCTCGAGCATGGCGAGGATCTGCGCGGCGAGATAGCGCCCCTTGCATTGCAGGTGCCCGGCGCGCTTGCGGCGATAGCGCACCTCATCGGCGCGCGCGGGATCGAACAGCACCACCGCCTCGGCCCCCATCGCGCCGTTCTTGATGAAGCCGAAGGCAAGGCTGTCCACCGGCCCGGCGGCGGCGCGCGCGGCGTCTTCGGCGCTGGTGCCAAGGAAGGCCGCGGCATTGGCAAAGCGCGCCCCGTCCATGTGCAGGCCAAGCCCGCGCGCGCGGGCGAAGGCGCCGAGCGCGGCGAGCGCATCGGGCCGATAGGTGCGGCCATATTCGCTCGCCTGGGTGATGGCGATGGCATGGGGCTGCACCTGGTGCACGTCCTTGCGGATCGGATCGATCAGCGCGGCGATGGCCTCAACCGTCAGCATCGCCCCCTCGCCCTCGGCCAGCATCAGCTTGGCGCCGTGGAGGAAGAAGCCGGGCGCCCCGCCTTCGTCAACCTCGATATGGGCCTCGCGGTGGCACACCACGCCGCCATGGGGCGGGCATAAAGTGCCGAGCGCGAGGCAATTGGCAGCCGTGCCGCTTGCCACCCACAGCGCCGCGCATTCGCGCGCGAACAGCGCCGAGAAGCGTTCGTCGAGCGCGCGCGAGAGCGCATCGCCATCATAGGGCTGATCGGGCGCATCGGCGGCGCGCATCGCCTCCCACACGCGGGGGTGGACGCTCGCGGCGTTGTCGGACAGGAAGGGCTTGAGGCGGGTCATGCGCGCAAGGCCTCTAGCGGTGCGCGCCGCCAAGGCAAGCCGGGAGCACGCCGCCATGGACGAAACGCGCACAGACCTGACAATCACGCACCACCCCCAGGGCCGCGGCGGGCGCTATGTCGCGGTTCTGGCCGGGGCCGCGCCGCAAGGTCATCTCGCGTGGGAACCAGGCGCGGCGCAGCGCGGCCAGCCGGTGCGGATCGCCACCCACACGCTCGTGCCGCGCGCGATCGGCGGGCGCGGGGTGGCGGGGGCGCTGGTGGCGCGGCTGGTGGCCGATGCCAAGGCCCAAGGCTTCCTCATCCGCCCGCAGTGCTCCTATGTCGCGCGCAGGCTCGCCGAAAGGCCGGATTGGGCGGCGCTCATCGCCTGATCGGCAGGCCCCGCACGCCTTGCCGCGGGGTCGGCGGCGGTGATGGTCTCCAGGATCGCGGCGCGCAGGCCCCGCGCCTCGGCCAGCGCCAGCCCCGGGATCGCCAGCGTCCCCCCGGCAAGCCCGAGATGGAGCGTGGCATAGCCGCGCCAGCGCCCGAGCGGGCCCTGCGCGATCTCGGCCGTATGGAGCCGCGCGCGCTTGGCGATGCGGGTGGTGGGCGACAGGAAGCCGGTGGTGATGACGATCTGGTCGCCATCGATCCCGTGGCGGCGAAACTCCCAGGCATAAAGGTTGAGCCCGGCGACCATGACCGCAAGGCCGAGCACGATGAACGACAGGCCGAAGGACGCATGGAGCGCCACCGGCACGGCGATGAGCGCGAGCGCGCCCGATTGCAGCAGGATGCTGTCGGCAAGGTGGTGCCGGCTGGCGCGGTGCCAGGCCAGCTCCGCCCCGGGCAGGCGGTATCCGGCCGCCTCGGCAATCGCGCCGATCTCCGCCATCCGCGCGAGCGGGGCGACCATGTGGTTCTCGCTGCCGAAATCCTGCGCCAGGCTGACAAAGCGCAGATCATGCCAGCCGAAGCGATAGCGCAGCGGCCCGGTGCCGATCACCAACGCCTGCACCCGGTGGCGCGGCATCACCACATCGGTGCGGGTGAAAAGGCCGCGCTGGCGGCGAAAGCCGCGCGGGCTGAGGCTCAAGACAAAGCCCCAGTCGCGCACCAAGCTGCGCGCCACCCCGGTGGCAAAGCCGATCAGCGCCAGGCCCATCAGCCCGGCGATGATGGCGGCGGCCTGCGCATAGGGGCCGAGCTGGGCGATGGTGCTGCCCTGCCGCTCGATCCAGCCGCGCCACAATTCGACATTCCACACATCGATGCCGCTGACATTGTCGAGATATTGAAGAAGGCCGCCCAGGGCGGCGAAGATGGCCAGCGAGAACTCGAACAGGCCGAGCGTGAGGAGCCGCCGCGGCCCCATGGCAAAAAGCACCTGCTCGCCGGCTTCGCCCTCGGCCGCGCCAGCGGCGCGCGGCCCCTCGCCAAGCGCGCCCTCGCGCCGCGCGCGCACCAGCTGGCGCAGGCGCTCACCCTCGGCGGCGCTGAGGTATTCGAGCTTGATGTCCTCGGCCCCGCCCGCCCCGGTCTCGAACCTGACCGCCACCAGCCCCAAGAGGCGCGGCACCAGCCTTGCCTCGAGGCTCACGTCCTGGATGCGCTCATAGGGCACCGCGCGCGCAGTGCGGCTGATGAGCCCGCGCTCCACCCGGATATCGGCAGGGCCGATGGTGTAGGTCAGCCGCCGCCAGGCAAGATAGCGCGCCAGCGTGCCCACCAGCACCGCGGCAAGGCCAACGCCGAGCGCAACCGCCACCCGGCTGCCCGAGCCGATCCCGGAAAAGGCGATCGCCACCGCCGGCAGGATCGCCTCGCGCAGGCTGGAAAGCGCGCCGATCACCACGCCAAGCGGCGCGGTGCGCTGCGCGGTGGGGGCGCTCACAGCTCTTCCCGGCGGATATGCGCGCGGATCGCCTCGCGCATCGCCCGCGCGGTCTCCTCGGCCAGGCCCGGCAGGGCGACGCTGGCATTGTGCGTGCCCGCGGTGTGGAGCGTGAGCGTGGCGATGCCGAACAGGCGTTCGAGCGGCCCCTGGCTCACGTCGATATGCTGCACCCGGCTGAAGGGCACGATCGTGTCGGAATGCCACAGCACCCCGCGCACCACCCGCAGCCGGTCTGCGCCGAGGTGATAGCCGCGCGCCTGCCAGCGCCGCAGCGGCACGCGGATGACGAGCACCAGCGCCACCACCAGCACCGCCCCGGCGATCAGCCCCGGCGGCAGCAGCGCCGCATCGCGCAGTGCCGCCTCGATAACCAGCGCGGCCAGCAGCGCGGGGATCGCGGCGAGCAGCGCCTCGATCCGCAGCGCATGGGCATAGTGGGGGTGGAGCCGGGTGAGCGCGGCCTCATCCGCAGCGGCGGCAAGGCGCGGCGCGGCCTTGGCCTCGGCATCAGGGGACGGGGCGGCGGGGGCGTGATCCATGGTGCCTTAGATGCGCAACACAGTGTCGCCGCGCAAGCGCTTTTGCCCGCCCCTGCCTTGCCGCGGCAATCCTAACGCAATTGGCAGGGCGACGCGCGCCCCAAGCGCCCCTAAAACCGCCAGGGCCATCCCAGCAAAAGAGCCCATGCCATGATGATCCTGCATTCGAGCCTCGGCCCCAACCCCCGCCTCTTGCGCATGTTCCTGATCGAGAAGGGGCTGGAGGAAGGGCGCGATTTCACCCGCATCCATTATGACATCATCGCCGGCGAGAACCGCAGCAACCAGGCCTATCTCGCCAAGAACCCGCTCGGCACCATGCCGATGCTCGAGCTCGATGATGGCACCTGCCTCACCGAAAGCTGGCCTATCTGCGAATATGTCGAGGAACTCCACCCCGACCCCAACCTCTTTGGCACGTCGCCGGTGGAACGGGCCGAGGTGCGCAAATGGGCGCGGCTGTTCGATCAGGAAGTGGTGGTGCCGATGACCATGGGCTTTCGCGCCACCACCGGCCGGCCGATGTTCGCGCCGCGCATGGCGGTGGTCTCGCCCGAGGCCGGGGCCGAACTCTTTGCCATGGCCGATGCCAAGTGGCGGATGTTCGATGGCTTCCTCGGCGCGCGCGACAACATCGCGCTCGGCCGTTTCACCTTTGCCGATCTTCTCATCTTCGCCTTTGCCCATTTCGGCTTCACCGTCGGCTGGAAGCTGCCCGAGGGGACGGACAATCTCGCCCGCTTCGTTGCAACCCACAACCAGCGGCCCTGCGCGGCGGTGTGGCAGCAAGCCGAATGAGGGGCGATCTTGCTGGCAAGGTGGCGATCGTCACCGGCTGCGCGAGCGGCATCGGCGCTGCGACGGTGCGCCGCTTGCGGGACGAGGGTGCCGAGGTGCTCGGCACCGATGTCGATGCGGCGCGCGGCGCGGCGGCCTGCGCCGAGGCGGGCGCGCTGTTTGCCGTGCAGGATGTCGCCGCGCGCGGCGCGTGGCCGCAGATCATCGCCCGGGCGCGCGAAGCCTTCGGGCGGCTCGACATTCTCGTCAACAATGCCGGGATCGTCTCGGGCGCAGGCATCGGCGAGGGCGAGGATGAGGCGATGTTCGCCGCCTGGGACCGGGTGCTCGCCGTCAACCTCACCGGCACCATGGCCGGCTGCCGCGCCGCGATTGCGGCGATGCGCGCCAATCCCGGCGGGGCGCGGGGCGCGATCGTCAATATCGCCTCGACCAGCGCGATCGCCGCGCTGCCGGGCGATCCCGGCTATTCGGCGAGCAAGGCCGGGGTGCTGGCGCTGACCCGCTCGGTTGCCGCCTGGTGCGCGCGGCAGGGCCTGGCGATCCGCTGCAACGCGGTGATCCCGGGGGCGACCATGACCGGCATCCTCGCCGCGGCCGAGGCGCAGACCCCGGGGCTGATCGCCGCGGTGGCGAAGACCTCGCCGCTTGGCCGCCTTGCCGATCCGGCCGAAACCGCCGCCGCGATCGCCTTTCTCGCCAGCGACGAATGCCCCTTCATGACCGGGGCGGAGCTGCGCGTCGATGGTGCCGCGCTGGCGATCCACCCCGGCTTCTAGCCGCCGCGCAGCCGCGCCAGATAGCCGCTCGGCCCCATCTGCGCCGCGGTCCAGGCGAAGATGGCGAGCGCCACCACGCCCGCAACGAGGCACACGCCGAACACCGCCAGCGCCAACGCGCTCGGCCCGAGGCTGGGGCTCAGCGCATCGCTGAGCGCGCCGATCACCGCCAGCCCCAGCGCCTGCCCGACGAGATTGTTGAAGAACAGCGCGATCGCCACGGCAAAGCCGCGGCTCGCCGGATCGACCGCGGCCTGGATGCCGGAAAGGATCCCCGCCTGGCTGGCGACATAGATGGCATAGGCAAGCCCGAACCAGCCGAGGAAACCGGCAAGGCTGGTGGAAGCAAGGCTCATGCCCAGGGGCGCAACACAGGCAAGGCTCACCACCCCCGGCAGCCAGGCGCGCCAGCGCTCGTCCCTGAGGCACAGCCAATGGGTGAGATAGCCGCCGAGGATCGGCCCCGGAATCCCGCCAGCCAGGAAGGTGAGGCCGAGCGTGAGGCCGACCGCGCCGGTCGAAATCTCGAATTGCCGCAGCATCACCGCCGCCATCCAGAAGGCGAGCGCATAGCCGATCATGATCTGCACCGCCCAGCCGAGCGCGAGGCCCATGAACACCCGGTTGCTGACAAGGCCGCGCACCGTCGCCCCGAGCGGCAATTGCCTGACGGCGCTGCCCCGCGGGGCAAAGCGCCCGCGCCGCGGCTCGCGCACGGTGAGGTAAAGGAGCGCGCCGATGGCAAGCCCGGGCAGGCCCATGAGGATGAAGGCCCAGCGCCAGCCGAAAGCCTCGGCGAGCTGCCCGCCGAACACCAGCCCGGCGGCGGTCCCCACGGTCGAACCGAGGGTGAGGAACCCCATCGCCTTGGCCAGCTCGCCGGGCGCGAAGAAATCGGCCACCAGGCTCTGCGAGGAGGGGCCGGAGCAGCCCTCGCCCACCCCCACCCCGGTGCGGGCGAGGAACAGCGTCCAGAACCCGCTCGCCAGCCCGCAGGCCGCGGTCATCAGGCTCCAGAAGCCGATCGCCGCGGCCACGATGGTCTTGCGCGTGGCGCGGTCGGCGAGGCGCGCGGCGGGAAAGCCAGCGAGCACATAGACGAGGCTGAAGGCCGCCCCGCCGAGCAGGCCAAGCTCGAAATCGCTAAGCGCAAAGGCGGCCTTGATGTCCTCGACCAGGATCCCGAAGACCAGCCGGTCAGCCACGCTGAAGGCGCTGGTGAGCGTGAGCAGGGCGAGCACATACCAGCGGTAAGCGCCCCCGCCTTCGCCCCCCGCCGTGCCCGCGGCCCCGGCCTCAGTGGTGGGGGCGGGCGTAAAGCCCATTGTCCACCGGGATGGTCAGCCCATTCAGGAACCGCGCCTCGTCCGAAGCGAGGAACAGCACGCAGGCGGCCACATCCTTGGGGTGGCCGAGCGCATCGGCGGGCAGCGGGCCATCGGGGATCTCCATCGGCTTCTGTCCGGCGCGGCCCGAGACGCCCATCACCATCGGCGTCTCGATCCCCCCGGGGGCGAGCGCATTGACGCGGATGCCATAGGCCTTGTCCTGGAAATCGATCGCCAGGCTGCGCGTCAGCCCGGCAATCCCGGCCTTGCACGCGGCATAGGCCGGGATGTTGCCATAGCCCATCAGCGCCGCGGTCGAGGCCATGTTGATGATCGATGAACCGCCCCCGCCATTGGCAAGGTGGCGATGCTTCATCAGCGGCACGGCATGTTTGCAGCCGAGAAAGGTGCCGACGAGGTGGATGTCGAGATGCAGGCGGAAGTGCGCGAGGCTGCAATCCTCGATGCTCTCGAAGATCACGTTGCCGGCGTTGTTCACGAGGATGTCGAGCCCGCCGTGGCGTTCCGCGACCGCGCGCATCACTTCGATCCATTGCTCCTCGCGGGTGACATCGAGCGCCATGGCATCGCCGCCGATGGCATCGGCGACCTGGTGCGCCAGTTCCACCTCGCGGTCGGTAACGATCACCTTGGCCCCTTCGCGCGCCAGAGCCTCGCAATCGGCCTTGCCCAGGCCCATCGCCCCACCCGTCACCAGCGCGACCCGGCCTGCCACTCTGCCTGCCATGCCCTTCTCTCCCTGCCCTTTTTCTTGCCGCCGAGCCTATCGGCGCGCCGGGCGCATGCCACTGGCGAAAGCGCGAGGCTGCGCAAGGGGCCCGGCGCGCTATTCTCCTTGCCCGAGGGAGAGGGCCGATGATGGACGCTGCGGAAGTCGCGCACTGGAAGGCGATGATGGAATGGGAGGGCCAGCGCAGCGCCCCGCCCGAAGGCTTCCCGGCGCTGCCCGACATGCCCGCCGCGCGCTACACCAGCCCCGAATATTACGCGCTCGAACAGGCCCACGTGTTCCGCAAGAGCTGGCTGTTTGCCGGGCACATGGACGAGATCCCCGAGCCGGGCTGCTTCATGCGCTGGGACAATGCCGGCGAGCCGGTGGTGATCGTGCACGGCATGGACGGGGTGGTGCGCGCCTTCTACAACATCTGCCGCCACCGCGGCGCGCCGGTGGTGACCGAAGAGCGCGGCAAGGCGCCGCGGCTGGTGTGCGCCTATCACCACTGGACCTACAAGACCGACGGCACCCTTGTCGGCCTGCCCGAGCGGCGCGATTTCCCGCCCGATTTCGACCTTTCCTGCCGCAGCCTCATCCCGCTGCGCTGCGAGCGTTTCGGCAAGGTGATCTTCGTCAATTTCGACGATCAGGCCATGCCGCTCATCGACTGGCTCGGGCCGCTGGCGCGCGAGTGGGAGGAGTTCGCGTTCGACCGCATCCGCCTCGCCGCGCGCCACAGCTTCGATCTCAACTGCAACTGGAAGGTGGCGATGGAGGCCAACATGGAGGTTTACCATGTGCCCTATATCCACCCCAGCACGGTCGCCCAGTTCGTCGATCCGCGGCGCAACCACAACACCTTCTATCCCAATGGCCATGCGCGGATGCTCGCACCCACCCCTCAAGGCACAAGCCGCGAACATGCCCGCGGGATCGACAGCCCGCCGGGCTGGCACCCGATCGAGAGCGTGGGCGAGCTCGGGCGCAGCTGCACCCAGAGCTACACCCTGTTTCCCAACTGGGTGAGCCCGCTTTCCAACTTCTTCGTGCCCCCACTGTTGTTCTGGCCCACCTCGCTCACGACCACCCGCTTCGAGGTGGTGACCATGGCGCTCGACTGGGAAGCGGATGCCCCGCCGCCCGATCTGTGGACCGTGCCCGATCCCGATGCGCCCAACGGGCGGCGGCTGAGCCAGGTGCTGCTCGAGGACACCCGGTTCGGCGAGGCGATCCAGCAGGCGATGCAAGGCGCGGCCTTCCGCTCGGTGCCGCTGTCCTATCAGGAGGCGCGCATCTATGCCTTCCACCAGGCGCTCGATGCGATGATCGGCATTGCCGATGTGCCGCCCGAACTGAGGGTCGCGCCGGTGATCGGGCCGGCATGGATCTGGCCCAACGATCCGCGCCCCGCCTTGCGCGATGCCGCCGCCACGGCGGCGTGCGAGGCGGCCGAATGACGCTACGGAAATGATGCTTTTGAGGGGCGGTGTGACCAATTTGTCGCAGTTTGGCGCCGTGCCTATCGCTTTTGCTGATGGCGCACAGGGCGGGCCGCCATACACCTGCAACCCATACCGAAAGGCGCGTGGGAAGGGCGCCTTGGGAAAGCAAGAGACGGGCCGGCGGGAAAGCCGCGGCCCGGTTGGGGAGACAGAGCGATGACCAGACTTCATGCCCGAATTGCGTCCGGCGGCCTGCGCCGCATCCTCCTGTGCAGCGCCGCGCTGGGCGGGCTGGCCGCGATGCCCGGCACGGCCTTTGCCCAGGACATGCAGGACGAGGGGGCGGAGGCCTCGGCCGAGCGGGTGATCATCGTCCAGGCCCGCCGTCAGAACGAAACCCTGCAAGAAGTGCCGGTCACCGTCACCGCGATCGGCGGCGACACGCTCACCCGCTACAACATCGACCAGGTCGCCGATGTCACCAGCCGGGTGCCGACGCTCAACGTTCAGGTGGGCGGCTCGGGCTCGGGCGGCCAGCTCTCCCTGCGCGGCGTGGGTTCCTCGAACATCTCGGCGGCCTTCGATTCGGCGGTCGCCCTGGAATATGACGGCGTGGTCGTCTCCTCGATGCGCCTGGTGCAGGCCGGGTTCTTCGACGTCGAACAGATCGACGTGCTGCGCGGCCCGCAATCGCTGTTCTTCGGCAAGTCCGCGACCGCGGGCGTGCTTTCGCTGCGCTCGGCCAATCCCACCTCGCGCTGGGAAGTGGGGATGCGCGGCTCCTATGAATTCGAGGAGAAGGGCTATCTGCTCTCGGGCTACATCTCCGGCCCGCTGTCCGACACGCTCGGCATTCGCCTCGCCGCGCAGTTCAACGATATCGACGAGTTCCAGAAGCTCCAGCCCGGCACCCCGGCGGTCAACCAGGAGCGCGGCCTTACCGACTTCATCGGGCGCCTGACGCTCGACTGGAACCCCTCGGACCGCTTCCGCGCCAATTTCAAGCTGCAATATACCAAGAACGAGAACGACGGGGCGATCGGCACCGCCGAGATCAATTGCGGCGCCAATGGACTGGCAGATCCCATTTACCTGCTCGGCGGGGCGGTGCGGATCCCGGCGGGCTATGATTGCCGTTCCTTCGACCAGCGCTATTTCCTCACCGATGCCGCGCCCCAGCTCGCCCCGGGGGTGCCCACCCCGTCGAAGGCGGCCGGGCGCAACGGTGTGCCTTTCGGCGAGACCGAGATCTGGTTCGGGCGCCTGCAATTCGATCTCGATCTCAGCGACACCCTGTCGCTCACCTCGGTCACCGGGCTGCTCAACATGGATGCGGTCGATTTCGACTGCTATGCCTATGGCGGGCGCTTCCCCGGGCCCAATGGCACCTTCATCCCCGGTGGGGCGGGCTGCTCCGACCCGCGCAACGCGCTCGAGCAATACAGCCAGGAGCTGCGCCTGCGTTCGGACTTCGATGGTCCGTTCAACTTCATGCTCGGCGCCTTCTATGAAGACCGCACCTTCATCTTCGATACCGTCCAGCAGGGGGTGAACATCTCCTTCCTCGGGCGCGACCCCGTCACCGGCTTCACCTATGACTGGGACAAGATCCACACAACCAAGACCGAGGCGCTCTCGTTCTTCGGCAGCGTGATGTTCGACATCACCGACAAGCTCGAGCTTTCGGGCGGGGTGCGCTGGACCGACGAGCAGAAGGTGCAGACCATCGCGGTGCCCTATCTGCACACCTTCCTCCAGGGACCGGGCTTCGTGCAGCCGGGCTTCTTCTCCGGGCCGATCAACTTCAAGGACGACAACATCTCGCCCGAAGTCACCCTGCGCTACCAGGCAACGCCCGATCTCAACATCTTTGCCTCGTTCAAGACCGGGTTCAAGTCGGGCGGGATCGACAATTCGGCGCTGCCCTCGAACAGCCTCAGCCAGGCCGCGCTCTCGGGCGATTTCAGCTCGCTGATCTTCCAGTCGGAGAAGGCCAAGGGCGGCGAGATCGGCTTCAAGTCGCAATGGGCCAACCGCGACTTCACCCTCAATGCCACCGCGTTCTATTACGTCTTCGACGATCTGCAGGTGCAGAACTTCAACGCGGTGAGCATCCAGTTCGTCACCAGCAATGCCGGCGAGCTGACCACCAAGGGGGTTGACCTTGAAACCCGCTGGCGCACCCCGGTGAGCGGGCTGACGCTGTCGGCCAACCTGTCCTATCTCGACGCCGAATATACCGACACCTTCATCCAGCCGCTGCTCGGCAGCACGGTTGATCTTGAGGGGCGGCGGGCGAGCCAGTCGCCCGAATGGGCCGGCAACATCGCCTTCGACTGGGCCGTTCCGCTGAGCGACAATCTCGAGCTGTTCCTCTCGGGCAACGCCGCCTACAATGATGGCTACATCACCGACGAGGCCACGCTCAACGACTATGTCCAGCCGAGCTTCTGGCTGCTCGATGCCAATATCTCTATCGGCCATCCCGACGGCCGCTGGAAGCTCTCGCTGGTGGGGCAGAACCTCACCGACGAGATCTTCGTCATCACCACCGGGCCGCGCCCCTTCCTCGCGCCTCCCGGCAATCCCTTCGGCCTGCCGCCGGGCGATGACTTCGTGATGACGCAGAACCGCGGCCGGCAGATCTTCGCCGAGGTGAGCTTCAAGTTCTAGGGCGCTGCGTCCAAAGGGGGACAAGCCGGGGGCGGGCCAGCAATGGCCTGCCCCCTTGGCGTTTTGCGCCCCTCCGCGCCGCGCCCCGGGCGCTTTGCCAAAAATGCGCATTGCCGCGCCCCGGGCGAGGGCCGATGTTCCGGCGCTACGGACGAGCGGCGGGAGAGGATTGCAATGTCACGCGAAATGTCACGCGAATTGCCACGCGAAACGCTGGTCGCAATGACCCGCAATCTGGTCGCCCACGGGGCGGCAGGGACGATGGACTATGCCGATGAGGTGGTGCGCATCCCGGCGCGCAGCTACACCGATCCTGAACTGTTCGAGCTGGAAAAGCAGCGCATCTTCCGCCGCCTGCCGCTGATGGTCGCCCCCAGCTGCGAGCTGCCCGATCCGGGCGATTACAAGGCGATGGACATCTGCGGCGTGCCGCTGCTGCTCGCGCGCCAGAAGGATGGCAGCGTGGGCGCCTTTCTCAACATGTGCACCCACCGCGGCAACCCGCTCGCAAGCGGGACGGGCAATGCCAGCCGCTTCACCTGCGGCTATCACGGCTGGACCTTCAAGGCCGATGGCGCGCTCCTCGGCATCGCCTCGCCGCAGGATTTCGGCCGGGTGGACAAGGCCGCGCTGTGCCTCAAGCGCTTCCCCGTCCATGAAAGCGCAGGGCTGATCTGGGTGATCCTCGATCCGGCCTCGCGCCTCAATATTGCCGATTATCTGTGCGGCTATGACGGGCTGCTCGAAGCCTTCGGCTTTGCCAAGTGGACGCTGTTTTCCCAGCGCACCCTCGCCGGGCCGAACTGGAAGACCGCCTATGACGGCTATCTTGATTTTTATCACCTGCCGGTGCTGCACGCCAACACCTTCGGGGCCGATTTCTACAACCGCGCCAATTACTTCGCCTTCGGCCCGCATCAGCGGCTCAGCACCCCTTCCAAGTTCGCGATCAAGGTGCAGGGCGAGGATGACCAGCAGCTCGACCTCGAGGCCATGTCCGACGACCAGCTGCCGCAGGAAGTGCTGGTGCAGGGGGTGTGGACGATCTTCCCGCACATCTCGATCGCCAGCTTCTACGGCGGCGGGCAGCGCGGGGCGATGATCAGCCAGCTCTTTCCCGGCGAGACGGTGGGGGAAAGCTACACCACGCAATATTACGTGATGGAACGACAGCCCGAAACGCCCGAGCAGGTGCAGGCGGCGCACGACCAGTTCAACTTCCTCGAGGTGGTGGTGCGCGACGAGGACTATGCCACCGGCAAGCGGCAGCACCAGGCGCTGCAATCAGGCCTGCTCGAGGACGTGCTGTTCGGTCGCAACGAGAAGGGGGGGCAGGTGTTCCACCAATGGGTCGAACGGCTCACCCATGCGAGCGACGAGGAGCTGATCGCGATCTTCGCCGCCGAGCAGCGCCAGGCGGCGGAATAGGCTCGCAGGGGGAACAAAAGGGGCGCCGGGCCTGGCCTTCGCGCCCCTCGGCTTGCCAGCCTGTGCCTTGGCTTCAGCCGAAGGCGGGCCGGTAATTGCTCTCGCCCCAGTCCTGGCGCTTGGTCCATTCGCCCATGGTCTCCAGCTTGCCCTCCAGTTCGGGGAAGCGTTCATAGACATGGTCCATGTCGACCGCGAAGGGCCTCGTCGGGGCATTGTTGTTGTATTCGTAGAAGGCCTCGATCCCCTTGGCGAAATCCGCGCGCATCGCCTCGGGCATCTCGTCCCCGGCGGCGGCGACCAGATAGCGGCCGAACTCGGCCGGAGTGCACGGATCATATTTGATCGGCCTTCCCAGCGCCTCGGAAAGATACTGCGCCACCTGCTTGCCCACCAGCCGCTCCGGCCCGCCGATATTGAGCCAGGCGCCTTCCATGTCGGGCCGCTCGAGGCTCGCAAGCATGAAGCGCGCGACATCATCGAGGCTGATCCAGTTGGCCTCAAGATCAGGCTTGTGCGGATAGACATAGCGGCCTTCGCCCACGATGAAGGGCCGCGCCCAGCCAGTGAGCAGATTGTCCATGAACAGCACCGAGCCGAACACCGTGCCCGGCGCGCCCGAGCGCCACAGCGCGTTGATGCCCTTGGTGTTCTCGCCATAGGTGAAGGGATCGCCGGGCTTGTCGGGGATCCAGCTCGAGGTGTTCCACACCACCCGCTTGACCCCGAGCTCGGCCGCGGCCTTGCCCACCTGGCCGACCAGCACCGCCCGATCGGCGCGGGCCTGCAGGGGGTGCGTGTAAAAGATATAGTCCGAGCCTTCGAGCGCGGCGCGATAGGTCGATGTGTCGTAGAGATCCATCGGCCGCACCTCGACCTTCTCGATCCCCTCGACCGGCGCGCCTGCGAGCGCATCGGGGCGGCGCGAGATCGCCCGCACCTCATAGCCCGCCTTGAGCGCCTGGCGCACCTGCGCCAGCCCCTGCCGGCCACTTGCGCCGATCACCGTGATAAGTGCCATGCTCTCTCTCCCCGCTTGTGGCTTTTGCAAGAGACTAGGAAGCCCCCACCCCCCGCGCACCGCGCCAAAGTGATAGCCGGCCGCGTCCAGCCCCTGACAAAAAGACGGGGTTGCCGGGCGCGGGCGCGGGGCCAACAAGCATCGCCATGGACAACCGCATCTGGCGCATCGCCCGCCGGCCCGAGGGCAGCGATTTTGCCGCCGCGCTGGAATTGGTCTGCGCCCCGCTCGCCCCCCTTGCCGCGGGGGAGATCCGCCTGCGCAACACCCACCTTTCGATGGATGCGGGCACCAGGCTGTGGCTCACCGATCGCACCGATGGCTACCAGCCGCCGCTGCCCATCGGTGCGCCGATGACGGGGCTGGTGCTGGGCGAGGTGATCGAAAGCCGCGCTGCTGGCTTTGCCCCGGGCGATCTGGTGCGCGCCTTTGGCCAATGGGCCGATATCAGCACGCTCGATGCGGCAATGTCGGGCGCGATCCGGCTCGATCCGGCGGTCGAGGACCGGCGCGCCTGGTTCGGCCCGCTCGGCATGAACGGTTGGACCGCGCTGTGGGGCGTGGAGCGCACCGGCGCGGCCAAGCCGGGGGAGAAGGTGCTGGTCTCCGCCGCGGCCGGGGCAACCGGCATGCTTGCGGTGCAGGTCGCCCGCCTGCTGGGCTGCGAGGCCTGGGGCATCGCCGGCGGGCCAGCCAAATGCGCCTATCTGATGGAAGAACTCAAGATCGCAGGGGCGATCGATTACAAGGCGGGCGATGTGGGGGCGCAGCTCGATAGCGCGGGCGGGTTCGATGTCTATTTCGACAATGTCGGGGGCGGGCTGCTCGACGCGGTGCTGCTGCGGATGAACCACTATGGCCGCATCGCCGTGTGCGGGCTCGTGGCCGATTACGCCTCCGGCAGGCGCACGGCGCCGAAAGAATTCGACCAGGTGCTGATGCGACGCCTAAGGGTAGAGGGCTTCTTCTCGCCCGATTTCATGCACGAGGGCGAGAGCCTCACCCGCCGGCTGCGCGCATGGTATGAGGCAGGCGCGCTCACCATGCCCTATGACGTGACGAGGGGCCTCGAGCACACGCTTGTGGCCTATGGCAAGCTGTTTGCCGGGGCCAATCTCGGCAAGGTGATCGTGGAGCTTTGAGCCATGCGTGGCACCATCGAAGACCGTGAGGCGATCCGCGACGTGCTCGCCGCCTATGCCCATGCCATCGACCGGCGCCGCTGGGAGATGATGGAACGCCTGTTCCATGCGGACGCCACCTTCCGCTTCGGCCTCGTCCAAGGCGACTGGCGCAGCTTCGTCGAGCAGGCCCGCGCGATCATCGACCCCTGCCTTGCCACCCAGCACCAGCTGGGCCAGACGATCTTCGGCTTCGAGAGCGACAGCCTCTGCCACACCGAAACCTACATGACCGCGATGCACACTATCCCCCCCGGCTATCCGATGACCGCGGCCTTCCCCGACAAGGGGGTGATCTATTCCGGCATCGTCGCGGGCCGCTATGTCGATCGCTTCGAGAAGCGCGGCGGCGTGTGGCGCATCGCCCAGCGCACCGGGCTTTACGACTGGCGCGAATTCCGCCTCGCCGAAGGGGTTGACCTGTCCGACACGCCCGAGGGGGCGGCCGGATATCACGACGCGCGCGACCCTTCGACCGCAGCGGTGAGCGCCTGGCTGGGCTAGGCCCGGCGGATGGCGAACACCCCGCTCATGGTGGCGATCTGTTCATCCCCCCGCCAGATCGCGCCCGAGCAATAGGCCGTGCGCCCTCCCAGCCGGTCGATCCGCACCCGCGCCTCGAGCCAGTCGCCAAGCCGCGCGGCGGCAAGGTAATTGACCGTGAGCGTCACCGTGGCGGGCGCAAGGCGCGGGCGCTCGGCATCATGGACGGCGTGCGAAAGCGCGACATCGGCGAAGGTCGAGATCACCCCGCCATGGGCGGCGTCCTGGTAGTTGATGTGGTGCGGGCAGATCGCCAGCCCCACCACCCGCACGCCCTCGCGGGCGGGGCCGAGGTAGTAGGGCCCACCATGATCGAGAAAGCCGGGGGAAAAGCCGGCCGGGTCAAATCCTGCGGGAATCGCCATCGCTTGAGCCTAGCGCCCCGGCGGCGGCGCGCCCGCTATGAATTGTGTGAATGACAAGCGCGCCGCGCGCAGGCTATCCCCTGCTGCCATGGGAGAGAATGTGCTGATCGAGGCCGAATCCTTCTGCGAGATCGTGGCCGAACATGCCCGCGCCCAGGGCGATGTTGCCGCCTTCACCTTCGGCGAGGAGACCATCACCTTTGGAGCGCTCGATGCCGGGGCCAATCGCGTCGCCAACGGCCTGTTGGCGCTCGGGGTGAAGCCGGGCGAGCGGGTGGCCTATCTCGGCAAGAACCACCCGCTCTATTTCGAGGCCTTCCTTGGCGCGGCGCGGATCGGCGCGGTGATGACCCCGGTCAACTGGCGCCTCGCCCCGCCCGAGGTCGCCTATATCCTCGGCAATTGCGAGGCGCGCGTGGTCTTTGTCGGCGCCGGCTTTGCCGCCCCGCTCGCCGCCGCGCGCGATGAGGCGCCGCGCATTGCCCACGTGATCGGCATCGATGCCCCCGATCACGAAGGCACGGATTACCGCAGCTGGCGCGATGGCTTTGCCGCCACCCCACCGGCGCACCGGGTGCGCGCGGGCGATGATGCGCTGCAGCTCTACACCTCGGGCACCACCGGCAAGCCCAAGGGCGCGGTGATCACCCATGGCTCGATCCTTTCGAGCCGCGATTCCTCGGGCCAGGAGGGCGAGCTGCGCGAATGGCAAAAGCCGATCCCCGGCGATGTCACCCTGCTGGCCATGCCCTGCTTCCACATCTCGGGCACCGGCACCGGCATCGGCACCATGGTGGCGGGCACCAATGCCATCGTGCTGCCTGAATATGATCCGACCAAGGCCTTGGAGCTCATCGAGCAATATCCGATTTCCAAGATCTTCCTCGTGCCTTCGGCAATCCAGATCCTGCTCAACCACCCGCGGGTGCACGAGGTCGATTTCAGCCGCCTCAAATATGTCACCTATGGCGCCTCGCCGATCCCGCTCGAGCTGATGCGCGAGGCGATGCGGGTGATGGGCTGCGGCTTCGTGCAGATGTATGGCATGACCGAGACGAGCGGCACCATCGTCGCGCTCGATCCCGAAGACCACGTGCCCGAAGGCAGCCCCAAGATGCGCTCGGTCGGCAAGCCGCTCGCCGGGGTGGAGATCAAGGTGATCGACGCGGCTGGCAATGATGTGCCGGTGGGCACGGTGGGCGAGATCGCCACCCGTTCGTCCAAGAACATGCGCGGCTACTGGAACAATCCCGAGGCCACTGCCGCCACCATCGATGCAGACGGGTGGCTGCGCACCGGCGATGCGGGATACCTCGACGAGGACGGCTATCTCTACATCCACGACCGGGTGAAGGACATGATCATCTCCGGCGGCGAGAACGTCTATCCGGCCGAGGTCGAAAACGCGCTCTATTCGCACCCCAAGGTCGCCGATGTCGCGGTGATCGGGGTTCCCGATCCCAAATGGGGCGAGGCGGTGAAGGCCTGCGTGGTGGTGAAAAAGGGCGAAACCCTCACCGAGGCCGAACTCATCGCCCATGCCCGCACGCTGATCGCGGGCTACAAGTGCCCCAAATCGGTCGATTTTCTCGAGGCCCTGCCGAGGAACCCCTCAGGGAAAATCCTGCGGCGCGAGCTGCGTGCGCCCTATTGGGCGGGCAAGGATCGCAACGTCAACTGAGATGCTCCCCCTTGCGCTTCGCGTGCGCCAGCTGGCCTACAAGGTCGATGACCTCGAGGCCGCGATCAGCGCGCATCACCGCCTGTTCGGCTCCGGCCCCTTCTTCGTCGCGCGGCACATTGCCCTCACCGCCTCGCAGCACCGCGGCGAAGAACGGCCCTTCGACCATTCGAGCGCCTATGGCCAATGGGGCGAGCTGATGGTCGAGCTGGTGGTGCAGCACAATCCCGATCCCTCGGCGCTGCACGACATGTTCCCCTGGGGATCGGGCACCCAAGGGCTGCACCACGCCGCGCTGTTCGTCGATGACGTGGCAAGCGCGATTGCTCGGCTTGGGGGAGAGGGCTTTGCGCTCGCCCAGCTTTCGCTCACCGCCAGCGGCACGGCCTTTGCCTTTGTCGATACCCGCGCGCGGCTCGGGCACATGCTCGAGCTTTATGAACCCACCCCGCTCCTCACCGGGTTTTACGACATGGTTGCCGCGGCAGCGCGCGATTGGGACGGGAGCGACCTGATCCGCGAACTGGGCTAGCCCTCCGCCAGCTCCGGCAAGCCCACCAATTGCGCCCGGCATTCGGCATCGGCCAGCGCGGCAAGCACGCTGAAGGCGACGAAGCGCGCCTCGCCCAGGTGCGCGACCAGCGCGGCGGCCTCGGCATCGCTGATCGCGGTGTGTTCAAAAGGAATGCGCCGGGCATAGGCAAGCGCCGCGCGGGTGCCGGGATCAAGCGCGCTTTCATCGGGCGGATCGCCCATCCCGTGCACCGCCGCCACCGCGCGGCGCACCAGCGCCACCAGCACCGGATCGAGCGCGGCCTCGGTCTTGCCGCAGAAATCGGCATAGTGGCGCTGCAGCAAGGGATCGCCCGCCAGCGCGGCGCACACCGCGCTCATGCCGCCGGCTCCAGCACCGCCGGGGTGGGCAGCACGGTGCGCGCCATTTGCTCCGGCTCGAGCCCCATGGTGATGAGCGCCTTGGCGAGCGCGAGGAACAGGCTCACCCCCAGCCCCAGCTCGGCGATCTGGGCGGGGGTGAAATGGGCGGCAAGCGCCGCGCGCGCATCGCCGTCGAGCAGATCGGGATCGTGGATCAGCGCATCGGTGAACGTGAGCGCTGCCTTTTCGGCAGCCGAGAGCCTGGCAGAGGTTTCATAGCCATCGGTGATGTCCTCCACCACCTCCTCGCCGAGGCCCTCGGCGAGCGCCTTGTCGAAGCGGACATTGCGGCAGAACCCGCATTCGGTGACGCGGGCGTTCCTCATCCGCGCCACCTCCTTGATCCGCGCCGAAAGCACCTCGGACTGCCAGAAGCGGCCATAGAGCGCAAAGAAGCTCTGCGCGATGGCTGGCTGGTGGGCGAGCACCGAGGCGAAATGCGGCGGCTCACCGGCAATCGCCGAGGACACGCGGGGGATGGTCGACATGCGGCTGCCTCCTTCAAACGGGAGAATAACAGCCGCCCGCGCAGCGCCAGCCTCGCCATTTTCACAGGGGCAGGCCGGGGCACTGCCGTGGCACATTCACGCCCGCAGCATGCAGCAAGGGAGACGAGGCCATGCCCGGCGAGGCGCAGCGCGTGATCGAGGAATTCTGGCGCATCCAGGACAGCGGCGATTATACCAGGCTCGCCCCGCTGTTTGCCGAGGACGCGCTGCTCGAAGACCCGATCTGGGGCCAGTATCGCGGGCGCGAGGCGATCCTCGGCTTCATGACCAAGATGGTCGAGGAGATGCAAAGCCGCAAGGTGCACTTCACCGTCGATGAGATCTGCGGCGATGACCATGCGGTGTGGGCGCGCTGGACGATGCACATGGAAGGCGCGCCGGCGCGCGGCGGGGTGGGCATCTACAAGGTCGAGGGCGGCAAGCTCACCTATTACCGCGACTACATGGACCCGGCGGAGGAATAGCCTTCGCTTCCTGCTCGCCTCGCACGAGGCGGCCTGTCACATCCGCCGGTAATCCGGGTGCCCGCTGTGGGTGAGATCGAGCATCGGCAGCGGAAACTCGGCCCGCGGGCTGGCATCGGGCTGGTCGGGCATGGGCATGGTCCAGTCCATGATGTAGCGGCGGCTGGCGATGCGCCATTCCTGCCCGCGCTTCTCGTAGGTGTCGAGATAGCGCCCGCCATACATGTTGCCGCGATAGGGCGCGCCCTCCTGCTCACGGCGAAAGCCCAGGGCAATGCCATAGGCCTCGCCCTCGGCCGTGGTGGGCGAGGTCAGGCGGATCGCCAGCGGGGCGAGCATGTGCCAGCGCCGCCCGGTTGACCGCTCGACCTGCATCACCACCGGCACGAACTCGGCCGCACTGCCCTTGAAGAAGCCATAGTCGATCGCCGCATCGGGCCAATAGCACGCGGCCTGGCCCGCATCATCGAGCCAGTCGAGCGTGCGGCAATAGCGGGCGATGAGCTCGTGGATCGCCTGCTTGTCGCTCAGCTCCTGCACCTTGAGGGCGAGGCTTTCCAGATCGCTGCTCATGCCCGCCCGCTCCACCATGCCGGGATCGTCAAGGGAAAGCGCTGCTGCGCGGTTTTCATCGCCGCGCTCGCATCTGGCCCAAGCGGCGGATCGAGCGTGTGCGGCAGCCCCCCGCCGGCCCCTTCGACCGGATCGACATATTCGAGCCTGATCCCGGCCAGCACGGAGGCAAAATCATGGCCCTCGTGATGATCGGACATCTGGTGGTGATAGAAGGCCCACTTGTCCTTGAAGCTGAGCAGGCAATAATAGCTGAGCGGCGCCTCGCCCTTCCAGTATTCGTAGCGGATCACCCCTTCCTCGGTGGCGAAGGTCTGGCGCACCATGTCGTGCATGATCGCCTCCCACTCTGCCTCCATGCCGGGCTTGATCTGAATGTGGGCAAGCAGCGTGGCCATGCGTGGTTTTCCTTTCAGGCGCAGGTGAGATTGAGCAACAGGCGGTAGATGCCGAGCATGATCCCGCCCTGGTGGCGGAAATCATTGCCCGGGGCATAGGCAAGCGCCGAAAAGGCATCGGCAAGGCGATCCCAGGCGATCATCTGTTCGAGGCGCGACAGGTTCGAGCCGGGGCACGAGCGCGGCCCCTGACTGAAGGCGAGGTGGCGGGTGGCGGCCTTGCGGTCGAGCTTGAGCTCGAGCGGCTCCTCGAACTCGTCGGCATCGATATTGGCCGCCGCCCAGCGCAGGTGCAGCATCGATCCGGCGGGGACGTGGACGCCCTGGAACACCTCGTCATGGGCGCAGATGCGGGTAGACAGCCCCTGGGTGGGGCTGCGCAGGCGCATCCCTTCCTCGATGAAGGTGCGGATCAGCGCGCGATCGGCGCGCAAGGCATCGAACACCCCGGGCCGCTCGCACAGCAATTGGGCCTGTTCGGCGATGGCATATTGGGTGGTCTCCAGCCCGCCGATCACCATGGCATAGACAACGCCGTTGATCTCGTCATCGGTGAGCCTGCGCCCCAGCGCCTGGTATTCGACCTGGGTGAGGAAGCTGATCATGTCATCCTGCGGGCGGGCGCGCTTCTCACGGGTCTTTTGCGCGACATATTCCCTGAAACCGGCGAGCAGGCGGAACTTCTCGGCGGTCTGCTCGGGGGTGAGCAGGTTCTTGTGGGTGGTGCCGTGGACATAGCTCATCACCTGGGCATTGCCCCAGATCTCGAGCTGGGGGATGTCCTCCTGCGGGAAGCCCAGCACATCGGCCATCACCCGCTGCGGCAGGGGCCGGGCGAAGTCGGCGACGAAATCGACCCCCTCCCCGGCCCGCGCCTTCGCACGCAGGCCGGCGATGAGTTCGTCCACGTGACGGGTGATCATGGCGGCATGGCGGGTGCAGCCGGGGCCGACCCAGGGATCGGTGAGCTCCTTCCTGTGCGCGCGCCACAGCTCCGGCGTGGGGCGCAGCGAGACGATGCTGGCAACCATCGCGTCGATATCGGGGATGTGGCTCGGCATCTGGCCGGACTGGATGATCTGCGCCACCAGCAGCGAGAGCGTGGGCGGGAAGCGCTCCCAATCCATCACCACGCGGCGCACGTCCGCATACTTGGTGAGCACGAAGGCATCCGAGCCCGGCGTCAGCCCCTCGCCGGGAAGGCGCAGCACCGGGGCCTCGGCATGCAGGATCGCATAGGCATCATACCAATGCTCCTGCGCGCCCGGCGCGAACAGATCGACCTCGGCCAATGTGCGCGGCGGCTGTGCCTGCAATGTGTCTCTCCCCAGTGGGCCTCGACTGCCCGCAGCGGCCCGCTTAGCGAATCCGCCAATTGCTGATGCCGGGGTTGTCCCGCAGCCTTGCCCTTACGGAAACGGGCGAAAGTGCTAAGGCCCGCACCGAGGGGAACAGAGCCGTGAGCCGCATTGCCAAGCTACCGGTGGAGCAGTGGGACCCGCGCCTCGTCGCCGCGGTTCAGCCCGGCAATCTCACCGATCTCGAACAGGGCCTTGCCCGCTTCTTTGCCCATTGCCCGGAGCAGGCGCTGGGGCTGATGGGCTTCGGGGGCGCGCTCAAGCGCCACCGCCGCCTGCCCGAGCGGCTGGTGGAACTGGTGCGCCTGCGCATCGCCTTCTTCAACCAGTGCCGCTCGTGCATGGCGATCCGCTATGCCGATGCCCTGGCTGACGGGGTGGACGAGGGGCTGGTCTGTTCGCTCGAGCGCCCGCAGGAGGCCGAGAACCTCTCGGCGGCGGAGAAGGCCGCGATCCGCTATGGCGAGCTGATGGCCACCGATCACCTCGCCATCGATGATGGCATCTATGCCGAGCTCAAGGCGCATTTTTCCGAGGCCGAGATCGTCGAGCTGGGCATGACGGTGGCCTTCTTCGTCGGCTTCGGGCGGCTGGCGGCGACCTGGCACATGGTCGAGGAACTGCCCGAAGCCTTCCAGAAGGCCGAGACCATCGCCCCCTGGGGGGCCGAGAGCATCACGGTGCGCTGATGGCAAGCAACCCCGATACCCCCACCTCAGCCAGCGGCCCGGTGATCGACCTGTTCGATCCCGAGCTGCAGCAATGCCCCTACGCTGCCTACAAGACCCTGCGCGACGAGGCCCCGGTTTACAACATCCCCGGCACGCCGATCTGGGTGGTTACCCGCTACGAGCACGTGCGCGAGGTGCTGATGGACCCGGAGCGCTTCCCCTCGACCGCGGCCAATGAGCTGATGCGCGCCAGCCCCACCGATCTTGAACGCGGGCGCAAGGTGGCGGCGCGCTTCCGCGAGAAGGGCTGGCTGCCGGCCCCCACGCTCGCCGGGCGCGACGATCCGGGTCACAAGCAGATGCGCAGCATGTTCAACGAGGCGTTCAAGCCCAGCCGCATCAAGCAGATCGATCCCAGGGTCGAGACCCTCGCCTATGAGCTCATCGATGCCTTCATCGATGAGGGCGAATGCGATTGGGTGCGCCAGTTCTGCATCCCCCTGCCGCTGTTCATCATCGGCGAGCAGATGGGCGCAAGGCGCGAGGACATGTGGAAGATCAAGGGCTGGACCGACGCCTTCTTCCATCGCATTTCCCTCATGCTGCCCGAGGACAAGCACCTCGAGATGGTCGATCGCGAGATCGAGGCCCAGCACTATTTCCAGCCGATCTTTGAAAAGCTGCGCAAGGAGCCGGATGGCAGCCTGATCTCGGTGCTGGTCAACACCGTGATCGAGGGATGGGGCCGCACGCTCACCGACGAGGAGCTGCACGCCGAGATGATGGCCGATACCTTCGTCGGCGGCTCGGAGACCACCACCAATGCCCTTGCCGCGGGCATGAAGCTGCTGATCGAGAACAAGGACGTGTGGGCGAGGCTCAAGGCCGATCCCGAGCGCTACCTGCGCAATTTCGTCGAGGAGGTGCTGAGGCTCGAAAGCCCGGTGCAATCGCTGATGCGCTTCACCCACAAGGATGTCGAGCTTGCCGGCGTGACCATTCCGGCCGGATCGGTGGTCAATGTCCGCTACGGCGCGGCCAACCGCGATGAACGCATGTTCCCCTGCCCCGAGAAGCTCGATCTCGATCGGCCCAAGCCCGGCGCGCACCTTGCCTTCGGCTCGGGCACGCACCACTGCCTTGGTGCTCCGCTCGCCCGGCGCGAGCTGACCTGGGGCTTTCAGGCGGTGATCGACCGCTTCGAGGACATGGACTTCGCCCCCGGCAAGAACGACTTTGCCTATCACCCGCACTTCCTGCTGCGCAGCCTCAAGCAGCTCCACATCACCTTCGTGCCGAAGAAGAGGCGCTGAGGTGGCAACGCACGCCAGGCCCGCCCCGACGCGGATCGATCTTGCGCCGCGGCCGCTGCCTGCGCTTTCGGGCGGGCCGATCGACGGGCGGCGTTACTGGTGCCGCGACTTCATGGCGCGCGAATGGGAGGCGATCTGGACCAGGGCCTGGCTGATCGGCGGGCTGGCGCGCCAGGTGGCCCGGCCCGGCGATTTCTTCACCTATGATCTCGCCCGCGAGAACATCCTTGTCATCCGCGGCGAGGATGGGCGGGTGCGGGCCTTCTACAATGTCTGCCCGCACCGCGGCAAAAGGCTGGTGATGGCCGAGGAGGGCCAGGCCCGGCGCCTTTCCTGTTCCTATCACGGCTGGCGCTTCACCAGCACCGGCGATCTCACCTTTGTCCCTTGCCCTGAGGATTTCGCCGGCGGCAATCCCTGCGGCAAGCTGCGGCTGGAAGAAGTGAAGTGCGAGGTCTTTGCCGGCTTCGTCTGGGTCAATCTCGATCCCGCTGCCGCGCCGCTTGCCGATCACCTTGGCCCGGTCGGCCCGCAGCTGGCGCTCTACCGCATGGAGCAGATGCACCGCACCCATTGGGTGACGCTCGAGGGTGACTGGAACTGGAAATGCGTGCAGGACAATTTCAACGAGAGCTACCACCTGCCCTTCGTCCACCCGCAGACCCGCTTCGTGATGGAGCAGAGCTACAGGGACTGCCAGTTCGATCTCTATGCCCCGCACGGCCATGCGCGCATGATCATGCCCGGCGCGCGGCCCTCGCGCGCGCTGCGCGGGCACGCGGACACAGTGCTCGAGATGATGCGCACCGAACTGGTGTTCTGGGGGCTTGATCCTGAGGATTTTCGCGATGATCCTTCAGCCATCCGGGCCGCGCTGCAGGCCGCCAAGCGCGCCCGGGGTGCCGAGAAGGGCTATGATTTCAGCCATTTCCACGATTGCCAGCTCACCGATCATGTGCACTTCACGATCTTTCCCAACATGAGCTTCAGCCTGAAGCCTGATGGCTGCATCTGGCTGCGCGCCGATCCGCACCCGAGCGATCCCGAGCGGTGCTATTTCGATATGTGGTATTTCACCTGGTTTCCCGAAGGGGTTGAGCGCTACTACGCCCATTCGATGGGCCAGGAGGTTGATCGCACCCTCCCCGCGCCGCACCAGCGCGGGAAGGTGGGGGAGTTCTCCTGCGGCCCCGGCATCGATCAGGACGTGGCGATCTGGAGCGAGCAGCAGAAGGGGCTGCGCTCGCGCGGCTACCGGGGCGGGCACCTTGCCGGGCAGGAGGCGCGGGTGCGCTTCTTCCACGACACCATCGACCGCTGGCTCGCGGGTCAGAGGTTTGCCAGCGCCGCCGCGCGCCCGGCAAGATAGCCGAAGGTAAGCGCCGGGCCCAAGGTCCCGCCCGCGCCGGCATAGACGCCGCCGGTGGGCGCGGCGATGGCATTGCCCGCCCCGAACAGCCCGGCAATCGGCGCGCCATCGTGGCCGAGCACCCGGCCCTTGCCATCGGTGCGCGGCCCGCCATTGGTGCCGAGCAGCCCCGAGGCGATCTCCACCGCGAAGAAGGGCGGCTGGCGGATCGCACCCAGGGTGACGAAGGGCCCGGTGCGCGCGCGATCGCCATAGAAATGGTCATAGGGGCTGGTGCCGCGGCCGAAATCGGGATCGGCCCCCGCATCGGCATGGGCGTTGAAGCGCGCCACCGTGGCGCCGAGCGCGGCCGGATCGAGCCCGATCTGCCGTGCCAGATCCTCGATCGTCTCGGCGCGCATCACCCAATCGGGCAGAGGCTGGCCCGGCTGGCGGGTGCCGAGCGGATAGCGCGCGGCATATTGCGCATCGAAGATCAGCCAGGCGGGCAGGTTCGGATAATCATAGCGCGTGGCATCGAACTGGTGGAACACCCCGCCGAGCGCCGAATAATTGGCCGCCTCGTTGCAGAACCTCTTGCCCGCGCGGTTGACCATGATGGAATGGGGCACGGTGCGCTCGATCAGCACGATCTGCGCACGCGGCGCGCCGCCGGGCCAGGGTGCATCGGGGGTCACCAGCGTCGGCGCCCACCAGGCGCTCGTCATGTTGCCGAGCCGCGCCCCGGCGGCCATGGCAAGCTTCAGCCCCTCGCCGGTGGCGGTCGGCGGGCTGGCCGGGGCGGTGACGGGGCCGCGCAGGAAGGTCTGGCGCAGATCCGCGTCCCACTCGAAGCCACCGGTCGCCAGCACCACCCCGCGCCGCGCGCGCAGGGCAAGGGGCTTGCCCGCCCGCACGCCTTCGATCCCGGTGATGCGCCCACCCTCCTTGACCAGCCGCTGCGTCTCGACCCCGAGCAGCGGCACGATGCCGCGATCAAGGCAGGCCTTCAACAGCCGCGCCACCATCGCCTGGCCAAAGCCGCATTGGCGCGCGGCGAGGCGCTGGGCGAGCACCTCCGGCCCGGGCACCGCCTTGGCTCCGCCGAGCGGGGTCTCGCGCAGCATCAGCGGGCGCGGCTCCTCGATCGCGTAGATCTTGGCCGCCCATTCGCCAAGCTCGCCCAGATCAAAGAGGTCATGATCGAGCGCGCGGCTGCCCTGCGGCTTGGCGCCGGGCCGATCGGTGTAGTAATCGGGATAGCCCGGCAGCACCGCCACCTTGAGCGCGCCGATCGCGGCAAGGAAGGCCAGCGCCTCGGGCCCGTGATCGACGAAAGCCTCGAGCGTCTCGTCCACGAGGTCGCCATGATCGAGGCTGCGGAAATAGGCGAGCGCCTCTGCGCGGCTGTCCGCGATGCCGGCTGCGCACATCCACGGATTGTCCGCCACCCAGATCACCCCGCCCGAAACCGCCGAGGTGCCCCCGATCCGCTCCCAGCGTTCGACCAGGCGCACGCGCGCCCCGGCCTCGTGCGCGGCGAGCGCGGCGGCGAGGCCCGCTGCGCCCGTGCCCAGAACGATCACGTCAACCGCGTCCATGGCCCGGTTAGAGCGCCGCGATACTGCCCCGGGCAACCCGTCATTTTGGCAAGGTGCGCGGGGCGCGGGGCGCGGCTAGGCAGGGCGCGGGAAGGAGAGAGGCGATGAAACTTCAAGGCAAGATCGCGGCCATCACCGGGGGCACGGCGGGCATGGGGCGCGGCATTGCCGAAGCCTTCCTCGCCGAAGGGGCCAAGGTCGCGCTGTTCGCGCGCAATGCGGACAAGGGCGCACAGGTGCTCGCGGAGCTTGGCGCGGGCGCCAACGCCATCTTCATCGCCGGGGACGTGATGAACCAGGCCGATATCGAGGGCTTCATCGACCAGGTGATCGCCCATTTCGGCACGCTCGACATCCTCGTCAACAATGCCGGGGGGGCGGGCGATCTGCAGCCGCTCGTCAACCTTTCCGATCACGCCTTTGACGAGGCGATGAAGTGGAACGTCTATTCCACCTTCTGGGCCACCCGCCGGGCGCTGCCCACCATGCTCGCCAAGAAGAACGGGCGGATCATCAACATCTCCTCGATGGAGGGCAAGCACGGCAAGCCGGTGCTCACCGCCTATTCAGCCGCCAAGCACGCGGTCAACGGGCTGACCAAGAGCCTGGCGCGCGAGGTCGGCGCGGAAGGGGTGACGGTCAACGCCATCTGCCCCGGCCTCGTCATCACCGACATCATCCGCAACAACGGGCCGGCAACCGCTGCGGCGATGGGCATGGCGTTCGAGGAGATGATCGCCATGTTCGCCGAGGAGGCGGCGATCAAGCGGCCCAACAAGGTCGAGGAAATCGCCGCGGTGGCGGTGCTGCTCGCCAGCGAGGCGGGCGCGGGGATCACCGGGGCGCAGATCAGCGTCGATGGGGGCACGGCGCAATATTGAGCCTGCACGCGCGGCGCGGCGCGCCGGCTTGCCAGCGCCAATGTTTCACGTGGAACCGAAGGTCTGCACCGCAGAAACATTGGCGCAGCGCCTCACCCCTGTTGCTGGCGCGCCATCGCCGCTGCCACCGCCGCGGCGACATCGCCCGCCTGGGGATTGCCGCGCAGCGTCAGCCCGCCATTGGGCTGGATGTTCTGCCCGGTGATGAACGCCTGGTCAGTGCACAGCCAAAGGCACGCATAAGCAACGTCATCGACGGTGTTGAGCCGGCCGAGCGGATAGCGCGGCAGAAAGGCATCGACCAGCCCCGGCACCTGGAAGCTCTCCTGCGTCATCGGGCTTTGGGTAAAGGCGGGTGAGACGGTGTTGGCCTTGATGCCAAGGTGGCCATAATCATTGGCCACGCATTCGATCAGCGCCTCGGCGCCGCGCTTGGTGCCGATATAGGCGGCATGGTTGGTGATCAGCGCCTTGGTGGTGGCCGATGAGAGGCTGATGAGCGATCCGCCGGTAGGCTGCTGCTGGCTCATCACCCGCACGAAGGCCTGCAAGAAATGGTGCACGCCCTTGAATTGCAGATCGACGATCCGGTCGAGCTGTTCCTCTGTGATCTCCTCGAGGCTTGCAAGCAGGCCCCAGCCGGTGGTGTTGATGGCAATATCCACCCGCCCGAAGGTCTCGCGCGCCGTGTCGGCAAGGGCATGCACCTCGCCGTGGCGGGTGATGTCGCACAGGGCATGGGCGCCGCCGATCTCAGCGGCGAGCGCGGCGAGCGGGCCTTGCCGGCGTCCGGCCACCATCACCCTTGCCCCCTCGCGCGCAAACAGCCGGGCGATCGCCTGGCCCATGTTGCCCTCTGATGCCGCGCCGAGCACCACCGCGCTCTTGCCTTCGAGTTGTCCCATCGCCGCTCTCCTCTCCTTGGCTCCACGCCTACCACGCTGCAAGGGGCCAAGGCCCTTGCCAAAAGTGGGCATTGTCCGCCCGGCCAGCCGGGCCGATAGCCGCACCCACCAAGCGTGAGAGGATGCAAGCCATGTTCACCGGGCCGCTCGAGGATCGCGTGGCGATCGCCGAACTCAATGGCACCTATGCCGATGGCGTGGTGCGCGGCGATGCGACCACCTGGGCCAGCGTCTGGGCGGAGGACGCGCGCTGGGATCTGATGGGCCATCAGACCGAGGGCAAGGCGGCGATCGTCGCCTTCTGGCAGCAGGCGATGAGCGGCCTTGAGGCGGTGAGCTTCCACTGCATCCCCTGCATGATCGCGGTCGAGGCAAACCGCGCCACGGCGCGGGTGCAGACCCAGGAGATCCTCAAGCCCAAGGAGGGCAAGGCGCGCCATGTCGGCGGGCTTTACGAGGATGAACTGCGCAAGATCGACGGCGCCTGGCGCTTTACCAGCCGCACCTTCCGCATTATCGCCGAATTCGGGGCAGAGGGCTGAAATCCATGGCAAAAATCCTCATCTGCGCACAGATCGACGTCGATCCCGCCCGGCGCGCCGAAGCGCTCGAGACCGCCCGGGTGCATATCGCCGCCGCGCGCGCCGAGAAGGGCTGCATCCACTATGACTGGAGCGCCTGCGCGATGAACCCAGCGCGCATCAACGTGTTCGAGGAATGGGAAAGCGAGGAGGCCCTGGCCGCCCATTTCCGCGATCCGGCCTATCTGGGGATGCGCGATCACATCGGCCGCTTCGGCATCACCAGCGCGGTGAGCCGCAAATATCGGGTGGACGCCGAGGCGCCGGTCTATGACGAGGAAGGCCTGCCGAGCGCGGCCTTCGGCTAGGCCCTGGCGCCGTGCTGCTGGGCGCGATCCTTGCAGGCGGTGCGGCGCGGCGCTTTGGCAGCGACAAGGCCGCGGCCACCTGGCGCGGCAGGCGGCTCATTGATCATGTCGCCGCCGCGCTGGGCGCGCAGTGCGCTGGAATAGTGGTGTGCGGGCGGGCCGAACCGGGTTTTGCCTGCCTCGATGACTGGCCCGCGCCCGGGCTCGGGCCGCTGGGCGGGCTGGCCGCGGCGCTGCGCCATGCCGAGGCCCATGGCTTTTCCCACGTGCTTTCGGCCGGGGTCGATGCCCCCGATCTGCCGCACGATCTTGCCGCCACGCTTGCCGGCGCGGGCGCGGCGATCCTGGCGAGCCAGCCGGTGATCGGCCTGTGGCCGGCGGGCCTTGCAGCTGCGCTTTGTGACTATCTCGCCGGTGGCGGGCGCGCGCTTTATGGCTTTGCCGCGGCGGTGGGCGCGCGCGAGGTGGCTCTCCCCCGCCCGGTGATGAACGTCAACCGGAGGGAGGACCTGGCCTAGAGCCTCAGCATCTGCTTGCCGCGGTTCTGGCCCGAAAACAGGCGCTGCAGGGTGGCCGGGGCGTTCTCAAAGCCGTGCTGGATATCTTCCTGATAGGTGAGCCGGCCCTCCTTGACGAAGCCTTCAAGGCGCTTGCGGATCGCCGGAAACTCGCTCGCCCAGTCAAGCACGATGAAGCCGGCCATGGTGCCACGGCGAAAGACGAGGTTGAAATAGTTCTCGGGCCCGGCGGGGAGCGTGCCGGTTTCATAGCGGCTGATCCCGCCACAGATCACCACCCGCGCGCCGGTGGCGATCTGGCTCAGCATGTCGTTGAGGATCTTGCCCCCGACATTGTCATAGATCACATCGACCCCGCGCGGGCACAGCTCCCTGATCTGCTCCCTGACGCTGCCGGCCTTGTAATCGATCGCGCCGTCATAGCCGGCCTCGCGCACCAGCCAATCGCACTTCTCCTTGCCGCCGGCGATGCCGATCGCCCGGCACCCGGCGATTTTCGCAAGCTGGCCGACGATGCTGCCCGTTGCTCCGGCCGCGCCCGAGACCAGCACGGTATCGCCCGCCACCGGTTTGCCGACCTTGAAGAGCCCGCACCAGGCGGTGAGCCCGGTGGTGCCGAGCACCGAGAGCACCGCGGTGGGGGGAAGCGTGGTTTCAACCTTGGTCAGCTCCTTGCCGTCAGACACGAGATACTCGGTCCACCCGGTGGTGCCGAACACCAGATCGCCCACGGCAAAGCGCCCGCCGTTCGAGGCCACCACCTCGCAGATGCCGCTGCCGCGCATGACATCGCCGATCGCCATCGGGGCGACATAATCGGCGATGTTCTCCATCCAGCCCTTCTGCGCCGGATCGAAGCCGAGATAGAGCGTTTTGAGCAGCATCTGTCCGGGGCCGGGATCGGGCAGCTCGGTGGTGGCGAGGCGGAAATCATTGGCAATGTCGATCGGGCGGCCGCGCGGGTGGCCGTTGAGCAGCCATTGGCGGGTGGTGGTCGGCATTGGTCTCTCCTTGGGTTGCAGCCATGCTATGGCGGAGGCGCGCCGCCGCGCTCCACGGACAAAAGTGTCAGTCGAGCAGGCCCTCGCCTGTGCTAGTCTCAAGCACGAGGGAGAGGATCATGCGCGCGCACACCCACAAGACCTTCTGCCGCTTCTGCCATGCCAATTGCGCGATGGAGGTGGATGTTGCCGACGGGCGCGTCATCGCCGTG
This sequence comes from Erythrobacter cryptus, assembly GCA_046297575.1. Lineage (GTDB taxonomy): Bacteria > Pseudomonadota > Alphaproteobacteria > Sphingomonadales > Sphingomonadaceae > Erythrobacter > Erythrobacter cryptus_A. The sequence continues at coordinate 180,691 of JBKBHR010000001.1, read as the reverse complement.
CGCGGCGATCCGGAAGACCCGGCCTTTGGCGGCTATACCTGCATGAAGGGCCGCGAACTGCCCGAATCGCACAATTCCCCCGATCGCCTGCGCCGCAGCCTGGTGCGCGGCGCGGATGGGCAGTTCGTGCCGACCCCGATGGCCGAGGCGCTCGCCCATGTCGCGCGCGAACTGAGGCGCATCATCGCTGCCCACGGGCCCCATGCGGTGGCGGTGTTCATGGGTTCGGGCGGGTTCCAGAACTCGGCGGCGATGGCCGCCTCGCTGTCCTTCGCGCAAGCGATCGGCACCCGCAATTTCTACACCTCGGTCACGCTCGACCAGCCGGCCAAGGTCTTCACCACCGCACGCTATGGCAAGTGGATGGCCGGCCCCAACACCTTCAGCGAGAGCGATGTCGCCTTCTTCATCGGCAACAACCCGATCGTCTCGCACTATGCGCCGGTGGGGGGCGTGCCGCCCTTCAGCCCCTCGCGCCGCATCCGCGACCGGAAGACGCAAGGGCTCAAACTCATCGTCGCCGACCCGCGGATGAGCGATGTCGCGCGGCTGGCGGACATCTATCTGCCGGTAAAGCCCGGGGAAGACCCGGCGATGCTCGCCGGGATGCTCCACGTCATCATCACCGAGGAGCTTTACGACCGCAATTTCGTTGCCGCCCATGTCGATGGCTTCGAAGCGCTGGCCGAGGCGGTCAAGGCCTTCCCGCCCGAGGTTGCCGCGGCGCGCGCAGGCCTCGACAAGGACCAACTGATTGCCGCCGCGCGGATGTTTGCCGGCGGCGCCAAGGGCTGCGCGGTCACCGGCACCGGGCCGGAAATGGCGGGCAACGGCACGCTCACCGAATATCTCGTCACCTGCCTCAACACCATTTGCGCGCGCTTCAAGCAGGAGGGCGAGAAGGCGGCGATCCCGGGCGTGTTCAGCCCGCTCCAGGGCCCGCGCCGCGCCCAGGTCGGCCCCCCGGCGGTGATGTTCGGCGCGGAAGGGATGCCCAAGTCACGCTTCCGCGGGCTGGGCCATCTCGGCTGGGAAATGCCCTGCAACGTGCTGGCCGATGAAATCCTCACCCCCGGCGAAGGCCAGGTGCGCGCGCTGATCTCGGTCGGCGGCAATCCGGTGGTGGGCTTTCCCGATCAGGCCAAGATGGTGCGCGCGCTCGATGATCTTGAACTCTTCGTCCAGATCGACCCGTGGATGAGCGCCTCGGCGAAGCGCGCCAGCGTGGTGCTCGCGCCCTCGCAATGCCTCGAGCGCGAGGACATCACCAACCTTTCCGAATGGTGGCACGAGGAGCCCTATGCCCGCTACACCGAGGCGATCGTGCCGCCCCCGGGCGATTGCATCGACGAATACGAGATGTTCTGGACGCTCGCCCAACACCTCGGCCTGCAACTCATGCTCACCGGCGGGCCGCTGCCGATGGACAGGAAGCCGAGCAAGGAGGAGTTCCTCGATCTGGCCACCGCCGGCTGCCTCAAGAAGCCTTCCGAGGTGCGGCGCGATTGCCAGGCCCATGGCGGGGCGGCGATGGTCTATCCCGCGCTGCACCCGGTGGTCGAACCGGCGGATGAAAGCCAGTTTTACCGCTTCAACCTTGCCGCCGGGGCCATGCCGGAGGCCTTGCGCAAATATGCCGAGAACCGCGCGGCGAAGGAGGGTTTTGACTTCCGCCTGATCAGCCGCCGTTCGAAAAGCAGGTTCAATTCGATCGGCCACCCGCTCAAGAACCTGCAGGCCAGGGCCACCACCAACCCTGCCTATATCCACCCCGATGACATCGCCGCCCTCGGGCTCGAGGAAGGCGGGATCGTGGCGATCTCGAGCCCGCATGCCACGATCTACGGCGTGGTCAAGGCCAGCGACAAGCTGCGGCGCGGGATCGTCTCGATGGCCCATGCCTATGGCGATGCCGATGCCGGCAAGCACGATGTGCGCACCCGCGGTTCTTCCACCAACCGGCTGGTGAGCGAGGTGGTCGATTATGATCCGATCACCGGCCAATCGCTGCAAAGCGCCATTCCGGTGCGGCTCGCGCCCGCCTGATCCTCGCCCGACACAAGCAAAGGAAACCCATGCCCAGCAACCGCCGCTTCCTCCTGATGCGCCGCCCCCAAGGCACCCCGGTGCCCGAGGACTTCGCGCTGGTGAGCGAGCCCACCCCCGCGCTCGCGCCGGGTGAGTTCCTGATCCGCAACCACTATGCCTCGCTCGATCCGGCGATGCGCGGGTGGATGGATGCGACGGGCAATTACATGCCGCCGATCCCCCTGGGCGCGCCGGTCAGGGCGAGCACCATCGGGGTCATCGCCGAAAGCCGCGCCGAAGGCTTTGCCCCCGGGCAATGGGTGATGGGCTTGAACGCGCTCGAGGACTATTCGGTGGGCGTTGCCGGGGGCTTTACCCAGGTGATCGATCCGGCCGCGGTGCCCAGCGTCACCAATTACCTTTCGATCTTCGGGGCGGTGGGGATGACCGCCTATTTCGGCTTTTTCGAGGTGTGCGAGCCGAAGCCGGGCGAGACCGTGCTGGTCTCGGGCGCGGCCGGCGCGGTGGGGAGCCTCGTCGGCCAGCTCGCCAAGATCCACGGCTGCCGCGCGGTGGGGATCGCCGGGGGGCCGGCCAAGTGCGCGCGCCTGACCGAGAACTACGGCTTTGACGGAGCGATCGACTACAAGGGCAAGGACGAGGCGGCGCTGACTGCGGCGATCGCCGCGGCCTGCCCCGATGGGGTGGACGTGATCTTCGAGAATGTCGGCGGGGTCATCCTCGATGCCGGGCTGATGAACCTCAATCTTAACGCCCGCGTGGGCCTGTGCGGCCTCATCAGCGAATACAACACCGCCCCGCGCGGCTGCCGCAACCTGTGGCAGCTGATCGTCAAGCGCGCGCAAATCCGCGGGCTGCTGGTGGCCGATTACCTCGATCGCTTTGCCGAGGGCGCCGCGCAGATGGGCCAGTGGGCCGCGCAAGGCCGGCTCAGAATCGATGAACATATCGATGAAGGGCTGGAAAACGCTTTTTCCAGCTTCATGCGGCTGTTTGCCGGCACCAATGACGGCAAGATGATCCTCAAGATCGCCTGATGGCGCGCAGCCTGCTCGTGCTGTCCGGTGGGCACCCTTACGAGGCCGGGCCGTTTGCCGACCTGCTGCGAGCCTTGGGCGCTTGGGACATCACCCACCTCGTCCACCCCGAGGGCGGCGAGGCCGATGCAGGAGCGGCGATCGCGAGCGCCGATGCGCTGCTGTTTTACGACATGCCGGGCTACAGCTTCGGCGAAGGCAAGGTGACGATGCGCCCGCCCTCGCCCGCCTGGCGCGCGGCGCTCGCCCGCCGCTTTGCCCGCGGCAAGGGCGCGGTGGCGCTGCACCATGCCCTTGCCGGCTGGGCGCTGTGGGAAGAGTGGCACGCATGGCTGGGCGGGCAGTTCCACTACCAGCCGGGGCCGCACGGGCCGGATTCGGGCTATCGCCACGAGGTCGCCTACACCGCCCGGGTGGTGGCCGATCATCCGGTTACCCGCGGATTGCCCCAGACCTTCCCCGTCACCGACGAGCTTTATCTGTGCCCGATTGACGAGGCGGCCATCACCCCGCTCGTCAGGGCCGAGGGCTTTGCCTTCACCCGCGACAATTTCTATTCCGCCGCCAAGGCCGTGGCCGGGGCGATGTTCAGCCGCGCCGGCTGGGATCATCCCGATGGCAGCAATTGCATTGCCTGGGAAAGCCGCCGCGCGCCCGCCCCGCTCATCTATATCCAGTGCGGCGATGGGCCGGCGGCCTATGCCCATCCCCAGCTGCGCCGGCTGATCGCCCAGGCGCTCGCCTACACTGCTGAAGGAGCCTGCCCATGACCCCGGAGGAAACCGTCACCGCCTTCATCGACCAGTGGAACCGCAACGATATGGAGGCCATGCTGGCCATGTGCGCCGAGGAGGTGGTGTGGCACAACATCCCGATGGAGCCGATCCGCGGCAAGGCGGCGATGCGCGCCGCGGTGGAAGGCTTCATGGCCGGGGTGGATGGCTGCGCCTGGCAGGTGCACGCCATCGCCGCCAAGGGCGCCACGGTGCTGACCGAGCGCACCGATGGCTTTGTCCTCAAGGACGGGCGCACAGCGAAGATCCGGGTGATGGGCACCTTCGAGCTCGATGCCGCGGGGCGCATCGCCCAGTGGCGCGACTATTTCGACATGGCCGAGTTCACCCGCGAATTTGGCAGCGCCTGATGCACGCAGCGCAATCCTAACACAAACGCGCATCGCATCCGGGCGCGGGGCGTGGCTAGGCTTGACCATGCAATTCCAAGGTGCCGGAGCCGCCCGATGAACAAGCCCGAAGGCAATATCTTTGCCCCCGAGACACTGCTTGATCCCTTCGACTATTACCGCGCCGTGCACGAGGCCGGGATCGGGATCGAATATCTCGAGGGCATGAACACCTATGTGGTCTATTCCTATGACCTGTGCAGCGAGGCGGCCAGCAATCCCGAGGTGTTCTCCAATGATTTCACCGCGCTGATGGGGCGCGAGGCGGAGGAGGAGATCAAGGCGATCCTGGCCGAGGGCTGGCCCGACGTGCCCACCCTGCTGACCGCCGATCACCCGGTGCACACCCGCAACCGCAAGCTCGTCAACCTTGCCTTTTCCGCCCCGCGGGTGAACGCGATCGAGGCGGACATGCGCAAGAAATCGATCGAGCTGATCGAGGCCTTTGCCGACCGGGGCGCATGCGAATTCGTCGAGGAGTTTGCCGTGCCTCTGCCGGTGGCGATGATCGCCGGGCAGATCGGGCTCGAGGACGATCCCAAGCGGGTCAAGGCCTGGTCTGACGCGGCGGTCGATCGCTTCAGCCAGATGATCGATTTTGAACGCAAGAAGGAATGTGCCCGCAGCCTTGTCGAGTTCCAGCACTATATCAAGGGCCTGATTGACGAGCGCCGGGCGCATGGCGGCAATGACCTGTTGACCGACCTGGTCGAGGCGCGGGTCGAGGGCGAAACCCCGCTCACCGATCCGGAAATCATGTCGCTGATGCAGCAGTTCATGGTGGCGGGGAATGAAACCACCACCTCGACCCTCGCCGGGGGGCTGCTCCAGCTGATCCGCAACCCCGAGCAGATGGCCAAGGCCAGGGCCGCGGCCGGCGGGCGCGATCCCAAGCTGATCATGAACCTGGTGGAGGAGGCGCTGCGCTACGAAACGCCGACCGCGGGCATGTGGCGGATCGTCAAAAAGGACACCGAGCTTGGGGGCATGAAGATCCCGGCGGGCGCGGTGATGCAGCTGCGCTATGCCGCGGCCAACCGCGATCCGAAGAAATTCCCCGATCCCGACCGCTTCGATATCGAGCGCGCCAATGCCCGTGCGCACCTCTCCTTCGGCAAGGGGCCGCACATGTGCGTGGGCAACATGCTCAGCCGCAAGGAGATGCTGGTGGCCTTCGACGAGCTGCTCGAGCGGCTCGATAATTTCGCCATCGCCGACGAGAACGCCATTCGCATCCTGCCCAACATCCTGCTGCGCGGGGTCACGCACCTGCCGATCACCTTCACCCGCAAGGCTTGAAGCGCATGAATTTCGATCTTTCCGAAGAACAGCAGATGTTCGTGACCGCGGTGGAGCGCTTTGCCGCGCCCATCGACGTGCCGGCACGGCGGCGCCTGCGTGCCAGCCCCAGCGGCTATGACCGGGCGCGCTGGCAGGAACTTGCTGGCCTCGGCCTCATCGCGCTTGCCGCGGGCGAGACGGCGGGCGGGCTGGGCGGCGCGCCGATCGATCTGGCGCTGGTGGCCGAGGCGCTGGGCAAGGCCAATGCCCCCGATCCGCTGATCGAGCTGGGATTTCTGCCGGCCCTGCTGCTCGAACGCGGCGGCGCCGCCGAGCCGCTCGCCCGCCTGATCGCCGGCGAGACCATCGCCACCTTCGCCTGGACCGAGCGCGCCCAGCGCTACAGCCTCACCCCCCGCGCCACCCGGGCCGAGCAAAGGGGCGAGGGCTTTGTCCTTACGGGCGAGAAAACCATGGTGATGGGCGCAGGCCTTGCCGACCTGTTCATCGTCAGCGCCGAGTGCGCCGGCGAGACCGCCTGCTTCCTGGTGGAGAAGGAGGCGCCGGGCCTTGAGCTGCGGCCCTATCGCCTCGCCGATGGCAGCATCGCCGGCGAGCTGCGCCTGACCCGCACCCCGGCGACCGCGCGCCTCGCTCTCGATGCCGCAGCGCTCGCCGCGATTGCCGCCGATGTGCGCCTCTATGCCGCGGCCGAGATGGTCGGCTTGGGCGCGCGGCTGCTCGAGGACACGCTCGCCTATGTCAAGGAGCGCGAGCAGTTCGGCGTTGCCATCGGCAGCTTCCAGGCGCTCCAGCACCGCCTCGTCGATTGCTATGCCCGGGCCGAGCAGGCGCGCTCGATGCTCTATCGCGCCGCGCTCGCCGATCGCACCGATGCCGCCGCCTGGCAACGCGCCGCCGCCGGGGCCAAGGCCTACATCAGCGAGAATGTCGATGTCATCGCCCGCGAGGCGGTGCAGATGCACGGCGGCATGGGGATCACCGATGAATTGGCGATCGGCCATGCGATGAAGCGCGTGCTGCTGCTCGCGCGCCTGTTCGGCGATGCCGACAGCGTGCTCGCCGAATATGCGCTGGCAGCCTGAGCGCGCGGGGAGGGGACAGGAGAGCATGGGCGAGAAGATCGATCCCAATCTGTGGAGCGACGATCCCGAGCCGCACCTCATCGGCGGGCGGCTGGCCTCGGGCGAGATCGTCTTTCCCATGCCGGTGGGCGATGCCGCCGAGGGCGTTGCGCCTTACAAGCTCAAGCGCCGCGGGCGCCTGTGGTCGTGGACCACACAGGGCTTCCTGCCCAAGGAGCCCTATATCGGCCCCGGTGCCGGGCCGGGCGAGGGGCCGGGCGATTTCCAGCCCTTCCTCCTCGGCTATGTCGAACTTCCCGGTGAAGTGATCGTCGAGAGCCGCCTTGTCGATTGCCAGCTCGCCGATCTGCACCTCGGGATGGCAATGGAGCTGTGCATCGTGCCCTTCAACGCGCGCTATGACACCTTCGCCTTCCGTCCTGTCAGCATCAGTGAGGCCCAAGCCGCATGAGCGAGAATGTCTATATCATCGGCGCCGGGATCCACCCCTTTGGCCGCACCGAGGGCCGCTCGGGCCGCGAGCAGGGGGTGGTGGCGGTGCGCGAGGCGCTGAAGGATGCGGGGCTCGAATGGGCCGATATCGAATGCGCCTATGGCGGCTCGGCCGCGGCGGGCAATGCCGATATCATGGTCAACGAGCTGGGCCTTACCAGCCTGCCCTTCACCAATGTCGCCAATGGCTGCGCCACCGGCGGCAGCGCGCTCGCCTCGGCCCAGCAGGCGATCGCCAGCGGCATGTATGACCTTGCCCTGGCGGTGGGTTTTGACAAGCATCCGCGCGGTGCCTTCAACGCCAAGCCTGCCGATTATGGTCTGCCCGACTGGTATGGGCAGACCGGCATGATGCTGACGACGCAGTTCTTCGCGCTCAAGATCCAGCGCTACATGCAGCTTCACGGCATCAGCCGGCGCACGCTTGGCCTTGTGGCGGAAAAGGCCTTCCGCAACGGCAGCCTTGCCCCCCACGCCTGGCGGCGCAGCCCGGTCGATCTCGACACCATCCTCAACGCCCCCGTGATCAACGATCCGCTGACCAAATACATGTTCTGCTCGCCCTCCGAAGGGGCCGTGGCGCTGATCCTGGCTTCGGAGAAGAAGATGCGCGCGCTGGGCGCGGATGGTGTCAAGATCCGCGCCATCGCGGTCAAGACCCGCCCGCCCCATTCCTTCGAGGTGTTCCAGCCCGGGGTAAGCATCGCGGAAGGCGGCAAGCCCACGGTGCTCGCCAGCAAGGCCGCCTTCGAGCGCGCCGGGATCGGGCCAGAGGACATTTCGGTGGCCCAGCTCCAGGACACCGAAAGCGGGGCCGAGATCATGCACATGGCCGAAAACGGCTTCTGCAAGGATGGCGAGCAGGAAGAATGGCTCGCCAATGGCTGGAGCGAGATCGGCGGGCGCCTGCCGATCAACACCGATGGCGGGTGCCTGGCCTGCGGCGAGCCGATCGGGGCCTCGGGCCTGAGACAGGTCTATGAGAACGTCACCCAGCTGCGCCAGCGCGCCGGGGCGCGGCAGGTGCCCGGGCGCGACGGCAAGGGGCCGCGCTTCGGCTACAGCCATGTCTATGGCGCCCCGGGGCTTTCGGCGGTGGCGATCCTGGAGCGCGCATGAAGCGGATGGCGGGCAAGGTCGCGCTGGTCTCGGGCGGCGCGGAAGGGATCGGCGCGGCGGTGGCGCGCGCGATCGTGGCCGAGGGCGGCAGCGTGATGCTGGGCGACATCCAGCATGACAAGGCCGAGGCCCTGGCGCGCGAGCTCGGCGATCGCGCCGCGGCGGTGGCGCTCGATGTGCGCGCGCTCGACCAGTGGGAAGCCGCCGTGGCGGCCACCCAGGCGCGCTTCGGCAAGCTCACCGTGCTTGCCAATGTCGCCGGGATTTCCGAGCCCGGCACGGTGACCGATGGCCCGCTCGAGCTGTGGCACCGCACGCTGGCGATCAACCTCACCGGGCCGTTCTACGGGATGCGCGCGGCGATCCCGGCGATGGTGGCAAGCGGGGAGCCTTGCGCGATCGTCAATATCGGCTCGATGATCGCATTGCGGCCCGCGGCCTTCGTCGCCGCCTATTCGGCCTCCAAGACCGGCCTGCGCGGGCTCACCCAATCGGTCGCGCTCGATCTGGCCGCGCGCGGGCTGCCGATCCGGGTCAACATGGTGCACCCGGGCGCGATCCGCACCCCGATGTATGAGCGCTACAAGTATTCCGGCGCCGACAGCCCCGAGGCCATCGAGGCCAATTTTGCCGCCACCCATCCGATGAACCGCATCGGCGAGCCCGAGGAAGTCGCCCGCGCGGTGGTGTTTCTCGCCAGTGACGAGAGCGGCTTTACCACGGGATGCGATTTCACCGTCGATGGCGGCGGCAGCATCAGGAGTTGACATGAGCCAGCAACCCGCCGGGCGGATCGATGCCCATTTCATCGCCGCGGGCAAATATCACGATATCGACCATGCCCGGCTCGAGATCCTGAGGCTGCTTGCCGAGCATCCGCAGATCCGCACCACGGTGGCCTGCGACTATTCCGGGCTCGAACGGCTCGATCAGTGCCGCTTCCTCATCACCTATACCTGCGATCTGATGCCCACGCCCGAGGAAGCCGCGCAGCTGCGCGCGTGGATGGAAAAGGGCGGCAAGTGGATGGCGCTGCACGGCACCAATTCGATCCTCGTCTTCACCCCCGAGGGCCTGGTCGATGCGCCCGAGACGCGCCCGGATGTGATGGAGATGCTGGGCACGCAGTTCCTTGCCCATCCGCCGATCGACAAGTTCATGGTCGAGGTGGTCAATCCCGATCACGAGCTCACCCGTGGCATCGCCGATTTCGAGGTGGTGGACGAGCTTTACCTCTCCACCACCACCGCGCCGATCGAAACGCTGATGCAGACCAGCTTTGCAGGCGAGGCCACCGGCTTTACCCGCAGCCACTGGGACAAGACCAGCGTGCCTATCCTTTATACGAGGAAGATCGGCGCGGGGCAGATCATATACAATACGCTGGGCCATTGCCGCGGGCATTATGACCTTCCCGGCATGGTCGATTTCTATCCGCACAAGGAAATGTGCGCGTGGAATTACGATGTCTATTATGAGCTTTTGCGGCGCACCATCCGCTGGGCCATGAGAGACGGGGCCTGAACGGATCAAGACTTGCGACGCCTGGGATCGAACTGACATGGACATGGATTTCTCGCCCGCCGATCTCGCCTTCCGCGAGGAGGTGCGCGCCTTCCTCAAGGACAACCTGCCCGAGCGGCTGCGCGAGGGGGCGCGGCGCACGCCGGGGGTTTTCGTCGAGCCCGATATCGGGATGGAATGGCACCGCATCCTCTACAAGAAGGGCTGGGTCGCCCCGCACTGGCCCAAGGAGGATGGCGGCACCGGCTGGACCCCGACGCAGAAATTCATCTTCGAGAAGGAATGCGCGCTCGCCGGCGCCCCGGCGCTCGCCATTCTCGGCTTGCGCCTGGTTGGCCCGGTGATCTGCGAATTCGGCACGCCCGAGCAGAAGGCGCGCTTCCTGCCGCGCATCCTTTCGGGCGAGGATTACTGGTGCCAAGGCTATTCCGAGCCGGGTTCGGGCTCCGACCTTGCCAGCCTCAAGACCTCCGCCCGGCTGGAGGGGGATGAATATGTCATCAACGGCTCGAAGATCTGGACCACCCACGCCCACCACGCCAACTGGATCTTCGCGCTGGTGCGCACCGATCCCACGGTGAAGAAGCAGCAGGGCATCAGCTTCCTGCTGGTGCCGATGGACCAGCCCGGGGTGGAGGTGACGCCGATCTATTCGATGTCGGGCGATCACGAGGTCAACCAGGTGTTCTTCACCAATGCCCGCACCCATGTGTCGAACCGCATCGGCGCGGAAGGCCAGGGCTGGAGCATCGCCAAGTTCCTGCTCGAAAACGAGCGCGGCGGATCGTGCTTTGCCCCGCGCCTCCTGCAATCGATCGAGCGGCTCGAGACGCTGGCGCGCACCCAGCCTTCGGGTGTCAACGGGGCGATCGCCCACGATCCGCGCTTTCGTGATCGGCTGGCGCGGGTCAGGCTCGAGGCCGAGGCGCTCGAGGTGACCGAGCTGCGCATCCTCGCTGAACTGGCCAAGGGCCGCGCGCCCGGGCCGCAGACCTCACTGGTCAAGCTGCTCGGCGCCAATATCGGCCAGCAGGTCGATACCTTGCGGCTCGAACTGCTCGGCCCGGACGCCCTGCAACTGCCGCTCGAGCGCCCGCTCTATGGCAACGGGGCGCCCGAGCCGGTGGGCAGCGAATATGCCCAGATCGCCATGGGCCGCTATCTCAACAACCGCGCCGCCACCATCTTCGGCGGATCGGACGAGGTGCAGAAGAACATCATCGCCAAGACCGTGCTGGGGCTGTGAGGCCAAGGCAGCGCTGGCTGCCTTGCGGTTGCTGGCGGGCCGAGGGGCTTGATCGCCGCGCCGCGCGGGTTTCGGCAAGCAGTGACGTGACGAGGAAGGACGCATCACATGGACGTTTCAAAACTGATGTTCCGCGATGGCCTGATGCAGGGCGAGCGCATTCTCGTGACCGGCGGGGGCACGGGGCTGGGGCGCGAGATGGCCGAGGCCTTCCTCGCGCTGGGGGCGACGGTCTATATCTGCGGGCGGCGGCAGTCCAAGCTCGACGAGACCGCCGCCGAACTCACCGAGCGCCACGGCGGCAAGATCGTCGGCATGGCCTGCGACATCCGCGATGCCGACATGATCCACGATATGGTTGACCGGATCTGGGCCGATGGCGGGGCGCTGACCGGCGTGGTCAACAATGCCGCGGGCAATTTCATCAGTCGCACCGAGGATCTTTCGGTCAATGGCTTCAACGCCATTGCCGATATCGTCATGCGCGGCACCTTCTATGTCACGCTCGATGTCGGCAAGCGGCTGATCAAGGAGAAGAAGAAGGCGAGTTTCCTCTCGATCCTCACCACCTGGGTGTGGTCGGGCAGCGCCTTTGTGGTGCCGAGCGCGATGAGCAAGACCGCGATCCACGCCATGACCCAGAGCCTGGCCACCGAATGGGGCCGCTATGGCCTGAGGTTCAACGCCATCGCCCCCGGCCTGTTTCCGACCAAGGGCATGAACGCCCGGCTCAACCCGGGCAGCAGCGGCGACAATCAGAAGAACCTGCTCAACCCCATGGGCCGCGCCGGGGAGATGCACGAGCTTGCCAATCTCGCGGTGTTCCTGATGGCCAAGGGCGCCGAATATGTGAACGGCCAGACCATCGCCATCGACGGGGCGGGCTTCCAGGCCAATGGCGGCACCTTCTACCCCATGCTCCACGCGCTCGGCGATGCCGAGTGGGAGGCGATGCGGGCGATGATCAAGGGCACCAACGAGAAGGACAAGGCCGAGCGCAGCGTCGGTTGACGCGCGCCCCGGATCGGGCTTGCTCTCAGCCCTGGCTGCGCCCGCGCGCCTGCACCGCGGCGCGGCGCGCCTCGATCTCCTGCGGGCTGACCGCGGCATTGGCCGCAGACGAGCGCGTGGCCTCGAGCGCGAGGCCCTCGGCAAGGCTCAAGGCAAAGCCATCATCAATGAGGCGCTTGTAGGCGGCAAGGAAAGCAGGGTCGATCCCGGCCATGTCAGCCGCAAGGCGGCGGGCGAGCGGCAGGAGCTCCTCGCTCGCCACCACGTGGTTGACCAGCCCCCAGGCATGGGCCGTGTGGGCATCGAGGAAATTGCCGGTGAAGGCCAGTTCCTTGGCCCGCGAAATGCCGATCATCCGGCTCAGCTTCTGCGACAGGCCCCAGCCCGGCACGATCCCCACCCGCGCATGGGTATCGGCAAAGCGGGCATTGGTGCTGGCGATCAGCACGTCGCAGGCGAGCGCCAGCTCGAAGCCGCCGGTGATCGCCACCCCGTTGATCGCCCCGATCACCGGCTTGGAGCATTGTTCGACTGCTTTCACCGGATTGTCGGCCGGATCGGTGGCATTGGCGCTGCCGAGCGCGCCCGCTTCGCTCCCCAGTTCCTTCAAGTCAAGCCCGGCGGTAAAGGCGCGCGTGCCCGCCCCGGTGAGGATCACCGCGCGCACCCCTGCATCGCCATCGAGCGCGCGCATCACCTCCGCCAGCCGCGCGCGCAGCGCCCGGCTCAGCGCGTTCATCGCCTCGGGCCGGTTGAGGGTGACGGTGGCGATGCCCTCGGCCACTTCGCACAGAACCACATCCGCGATCATTCCAGTCTCCAGTCGATGGTGCCGCGCCCGTTTGCGGCGAGAAAGGCGTTGGTTTGGCTGAACGGGCGCGAGCCGAAAAAGCCGCTGTGCGCGGAAAGCGGGCTGGGATGGGGCGAGGCAAGGACGAGATGGTGCGAGGGTCGCGCCAATTCGCGCACCCGGCTCGCCTTCTTGCGCGCGTGGCTGCCCCAGAGGATGAACACGCTCGGCTCTGCCCGCGCCGCCACCGCGGCAACGCAGGCATCGGTGATCGCATCCCAGTCGCGCCCGGCATGGCTCCCGGCCTTGCCCGCCTCGACCGTGAGCGTGTTGTTGAGCAGCAGCACTCCCTGGCGCGCCCAGGGCGAAAGATCGCCGTGGCGCGGCACGGGCACGCCGCAATCGGCCGCAAGCTCCTTGAAGATATTGACCAGCGAGGGCGGCAGCGGCACCCCGGCGCGCACCGAGAAGGCAAGGCCATGCGCCTGGCCCGGGCCGTGATAGGGATCCTGCCCCAGGATCACGCAGCGCACCTGATCGAGCGGGGTGAGCGCCAAGGCCGCCAGCCGCTCCCCGCGCGGGGGATAGACTTGCTTGCCGGCGGCTTCCTCGGCCCTGAGCCAGCCGCCCAGCCGCCGCGCCTCGGGCGCGGCGAGCACGGGTTCGAGCACGCCGCGCCAGCTTGGGGGGAGCGATTCGCCTGCCATTGCGCCGCGCAAATTCGCACGCCGGGCGCAAGCGGGCCAATCGGCGCTTTCACTCTTTCCCCAATCGGCGTAGGGCGCGGGGCCATGGCTGTGCATTTCCACGAAGAAGACCTGCCCGCCGGCGTGCTGGTGAATGATCGCCCGCTGGCGGTGGATACCGAAACCATGGGCCTTGTCACCCACCGCGACCGGCTGTGCGTGGTGCAATTGTCCGACGGCACGGGCGATGAGCACCTGGTGCGCTTTGCCCCGGGCAGCGCCTATGACGCGCCCAATCTCAAGGCGGTGCTGGGCGATCCGGCCCGGCTCAAGATCTTCCACTTCGCCCGCTTCGATCTGGCCGCGATCCAGCACTATCTCGGGGTGATGGCCGCGCCGGTGTTCTGCACCAAGATCGCCAGCCGCCTGACCCGCACCTATACCGACCGGCATGGCCTCAAGAACCTCGTCGAGGAACTGCTGGGCGAGACCATTTCCAAGCAGCAGCAATCCTCCGACTGGGGCGGGCCGGTGCTCTCCGAGGCCCAGCGCGACTATGCCGCCTCGGACGTGCGCTATCTCCACGCCCTGCGCGACGCGCTCGCCGGGCGCCTCGCGCGTGAGGGGCGCAGCGCGCTCGCCCAGGCGTGCTTCGATTTCCTCCCCGCCCGCGCGCTGCTCGATCTGGCCGGCTGGGGCGAGGCCGATATCTTCAGCCACGTGTAAGGGGCAGAAAGGCACAGCCGGCAGCATGGCCCCCGCACACCACAGCGCGCAGGAGACCAGCGAGGCGCGGATGCTGCGCAGCCGGCGCCAGCACTTTGCCGCGCCCGGCGGCACGCATGACCGGCTGGTGGGCTTTCTCGCCCGCGCCCTGCCGATGGCGGTGGGGGTGATCGCCGCGCTGATGATCCTCACCCCCTTGTCGCCGCGCGGGGAGGTGAGCTTCCTGCTCGATCGCAACAAGGTGGCGGTGATCGATGACCGGCTCAGCGTCGCCAACGCCATGTATCGCGGGCGCGACAGCGCCGGGCGCCCCTTCGCGCTCACCGCCGGGGCGGCGGTGCAGCGCTCGAGCCGCGAGGGGCTGGTGCGGATGGAGGACCTCGTCGCGCAATTGCTGCTGAGCGACGGGCCGGCGCGGCTTTCCGCGCGCGGCGGGGTCTATGACATCAGGGCCGAAACCGTCACCATCGACGGGCCGGTGCGCTTCACCGCCAGCGATGGCTATGCCATGATCGCGCGCGGCGTGGCGGTCGATCTCAAGGCGCGCCGGCTGCGCGGCGAGGAGGGCGTCTCGGGCGAGGTTCCGGCCGGCACCTTTTCCGCCCGCCGGCTCGAGGCCGATCTTGCCAGCCGCACGATCACGCTTGAAGGCGATGCCCGCCTGACCATGGTGCCCGGACAGTTGAGGATGCCGCGATGACCGATCTGCCCCCTTCCCGCCCTTCGCTCGCCCGGCTGGCGCTCGGCTGGGGCGCGGGCGGCTTCGCGCTCGCCGCGGTGCTGGCCGGCGCGATGCAGCTGAGCGCCCAGACGCTGGCCGCGCACGATTCAAGCGCGCCGGTGAGCTTTGATGCCCAGCGCATCGAATTGCAGGACCGGGCCGACCGGGTGATCCTTTCGGGCGATGTGGTGATCGAGCAGGCCGGGCTGCGCCTGCGTTCGGATCGCACGCTCGTCGATTTCACCGATGCCGGGCGGCTCGAACTCCAGCGCATCACCGCCACCGGCGGGGTGGTGGTCACCCGCGGCGAGGAACAGGCCACCGGCGACAGCGCGATCTATGACGTGGGCCGGCGCATCATCACCATGGCCGGCAATGTCCGCCTGCGCCGCGGCGCCACCGACCGGCTCGAGGGCGGGCGGCTGGTGATCGATCTCAACAGCCGCAATGCCAGCGTCGATGGCAGCGGGGCGCGCCCGGGCCGTGTCACCGGCACCTTCAATGTCCCCCAGCGGCGCGAGGGCAAGCAGCCCTAGGCCCCCGGGGGGGGGGGAAGGCCCGCCTCAATAGGCGTTGCGGTGGCACAGCACCATCACGGTGCGCAGCACGATGCCGATGTCGCGGCGCAGCGACCAGCCCGAGATATATTCAAGATCGGACTGGAGCCGGTTGGTAAGATCCTTCTCCTGCTCGGTCGCGCCGCGATGGCCGCGCACCTGGGCCAGCCCGGTCAGCCCCGGCTTGAGGCAGTGCCGCTGCCAGTACTTGCGGTCGATATCCCAGAAATACTTGTTGTTGGCGCGGCTGCCGAGCGCGTGGGGGCGCGGGCCGACGATCGACATCTCGCCCTTCAGCACGTTGAAGATCTGCGGCAATTCATCGATGCTGGTGCGGCGGATGAAGGCGCCGATGCGGGTGATGCGGTCATCGTCGCGCGCGGTGGAACGCTCGCCGTCGGGATCGAGCTTCTCGGGCCGCATCGAGCGGAACTTGTACATCTCGAAGAACTGGTTGCCGCGCCCGAGCCGCCGCTGGATGAACAGCACCGGGCCACCGTCCTCGAGCTTGATCAGCAGCGCCACCAGCAGCAGCAGCGGCGAGAGCAGCACCAGCGCAGCGCTGGCCACCACCAGATCGAAGCCGCGCTTGAGGATGCGCGCCCGCAGGCCCAGTGGCCCGGTCGAGACCACCAGCGTGGTGCGCCCAATCTCGTCATAGCGGTGCACGCCCACCGCCCCGAGACTGTGCGCCGGCTCGCTCACGATCTCGCCATAGACCCCGGCGCATTTGAGCAGGAAGGCCCACTCGCCGCGGCGCTCCTGCGGGCAGGAGACGACGACGTGATCCTGGTTGCGCAAGAGCTTGCCGAGGCGATCGAGCATGAAGGGATCGTGGCTGGCCGGATCGAGGCTGAACGCGCGCGCCGAGATCGTCTCGGCCCCGGCATAGGCAAAGCTCGGCCCGCCATCGTCGATCACCAGGCGGTTGGACACCCGCCCGCCCCAACGCCGCGCGATCACCAGCGCCATCACCCGGCGCAAGGCCACCAGCAGCACCGCGGTGAACAACATGCCGAGCGTCACCGCGGCGCGTGAGAAATCCTCGTTGGACTTGGTGTAGAAGGCGAGGAAATTGACCAGCGCGGCGGTGATCACCAGCGCGGTGAGCGCCTTTGCGCACCCCCAGCAGCCAGTCATTGAGGGCACCGATCCCGTAGGTGCCGTTGTAGAGCGCGATGGTGAAATAGACCGGCAGCATCGCCTGGGCCGCCACCATGGCATTGGTTTCCCACCAGCGCCCTTCCCAGATCAGCGCGGCGAGCGCGAAGCCGAGGTTGAGCAAGGCCCCGTCGATCAGGATCAGCAACAGGTAGGCCCGCAACCGGCGCCGCTCGAGCGAAGGGGCGATCTTGCGATCGACCGATTCGTGTCGGATGGCATCGAGCAGTTGCGACGTGACGCGGTTCATGAAGTCCCTTCCCCTTGCGGGCGCGACCCTTCATGACTCTTATGTACTTATACCTATACGACGATACGTCATTTGTGCGCGTGCGAAAAACGGGTCGTCACGTTTTGCTACCGCTTCGCAGCAAAACGGCCAATCTCCGCCAGTTCCTGGGCCAGCAGCAGCTCGGCCGCCTGGCTGTTTGCCAGCAGGGTGCGGTGCAGCATCGCGAGTCGCGCGATCAGCCGGTCGAGCCGAGTCGCCCCGCCGGCACGGCCTGCCGGGCGCATCCAGCGCTCGAATTGCTGGGCGATCGCGCGCTCCTCGCGGAAGAAGATGCCGAGCTGGAACTTCTCGGCCGGTGACAGGGCGTGGATGCGCCCCTGCGGGCCAAGCCGCGCGGCGATCTGCGCCAGCTGCGCCGCGCGCCGCTCGAGCGCGAGCACCACGCCCAGGGGATTGAGCGCCAGCTCGCGCATCCGCCGCACCTCGCCGCCGATGCGCGCAAGCTCGCCGCCGAGCACGGCGTTGACGAGGGGGGCAAGGCTGTCCTCCTCGGTCGCAGCGCCGATCGCGGCGTGATCGGCAGGCGTCACCGCCTTGGGCGCCGTGAGATCGGCATCGCAATAGAGCGCGAGCTTGTCGATCTCGGACTGGGCGAGGCGCACGTCGAGCCCGGCGGCCCGGGCGATGCGCTCGGCAAGATCGCCGCCGAGCCTGAGGCCCGCCGCATCCGCCATCGCCCGCACCGCCTGGGTTACCGCGGCAAGATCGGGCGGATGGAACATCGCCACCAGCGCATCGGCGCGCTTTTCCAGCAGCTTGGCGGTGCGCGACTTGTCGCTCGCGCCGCTGGCGACCACGATCACCGGCGCGGCCTCGCCGGCACCTGCCGCGGCGGTCTCGATCAGGAACTGGAGCGCATCATGGGCCTCATCGCCCTGGGCGCGCACCCAGATGTGGCGCGCATCGCCAAACAGCGAGGCCGAGCGCGCCTCATCGCCCAGCCGGGCGGGATCGCGCTTGAGCTCGGCCCCGGCGAGCTCCACGCGCTCGCCCGGATCGGGCAGGCTGGCGACCAGGCGGTTGGCCGCAGCGCTCGCCCCGGCCTCGTCGGGCCCGCAGAAGAAGAAGATCCGCAAGCCGAGGAAGCTCGCGGGCACCCCGCGCAGGAAATCCTTCTGGGTCGCCTTCACCGCCCGCCCCGGGCCTCGGCCCGCAAGGTCAGCGCGACCTGGGTGGCGATGCGGTCGGCCACTTCGAGCGCGAGGTTTTCGAGCGCCTTCTGCTCGGCGGCGATGGTGGCATATTCGCTCGAGACCACGTCGATCCCCGCATCGGCCCCGGCGGTGGCATCGAGCAGCACCGCGCCGCTCGCCAGATCGACGAGTTGATAGCGCGCGCGCAGGATGCGCCGCTCGCGGGTGATGGTGTCGTCATTGAGCACGCCCAGCGCCTCGAGCGAATCGTCGAGCCTGACATCGAGCCGGTAACGCGGCGCGGCATCACCGGAAAGGCCGAGCCGGGCATCGAGCGCGTTCTTGACCAGCCAGCCGCCCTGTCCCGGGATCGCCGCCACCTCGACCGCGGCAAGCCCCGCGGCAAGGCTGCCCCCCGCCCCGCCGCCATACATCGGCGAAAGCCCACAGGCGGCGAGCAGCAGCGAGGCGAGCAGGGGCAACAGGGCGCGCATCAGGTGACGATATTGACCAGCCGGTCGGGCACCACAATCACCTTGCGCACCGGCGCTCCGGCGAGCGAGCGTTGCAGGTTGGGCGCGGCCAGGGCGAGGGCCTCGAGCGTCGCGCGGTCGGCCCCCTTGGGCGCGGTGACGGTGTCGCGCAGCTTGCCCATGTGCTGCACCGCAATAGTGACCTCGTCCTCGACCAGCAGCGCCGGATCGACCTCGGGCCACGCGCTCTCGGCGACAAGGCCGGTGTTGCCCATCGCCGCCCAGGCTTCCTCGGCCAGGTGCGGCATCATCGGGGCGATGAGCTGGGCCAGCGCGCGGATCGCCTCCGAGCGGCTGGCCGAGGGCGCGGCCTTCTCGATTGCACCAGTCAGTTCATAGATGCGCGCCACCGCCTTGTTGAAGCCCAGGGCCTCGATATCACCGGCCACGGCAGCGATGGCCTGGTGGGTCTTGCGCGCGAGCGCCTGGTCCTCGCCCGTGGCGGCAGGGTCATGGGCCTGGAACAGGCGCCAGAGCCGCTGGACGAAGCGCGCGCAGCCCTCGATCCCGGCATCGGACCAGGGCAGATCGCGCTCGGGCGGCGAGTCGGAGAGCATGAACCAGCGCACCGCATCGGCGCCGTGGCGGGCGATGATCGCATCGGGATCGACGACGTTCTTCTTCGACTTCGACATCTTGATGACGCGGCCGATCGTGACCGGCGCGCCATCGGCGATCAGGGTTGCGCCCTCGGCGGTGCGGCTCACTTCCTCGGGGCCGAAGAACACCGGCACGCCGCGCGCTCCATCGATGCGGCTGTAGGTCTCGTGCGTCACCATGCCCTGGGTGAACAGCGCGGCGAAAGGCTCCTCGAGGTTGAGCTTGCCGATCCGCGCCAGCGCCCTTGTCCAGAAGCGGGCGTAGAGCAGGTGCAGGATCGCATGCTCGATCCCGCCGATATAGTGCTTGACCGGCAGCCACTTGGCGACTTCCTCAGGGTCGAAGGGCCTGTCCGCCGGTTGGCTGGCAAAGCGCAGGAAATACCAGGAGGAATCGACGAAGGTGTCGAGCGTGTCGGTCTCGCGCAGCGCGGGCTTGCCGCATTGCGGGCAGGCGACATGCTTCCAGGTCGGGTGGCGCTCGAGCGGGTTGCCGGGGACATCGAAGGAAACATCCTCGGGCAGGGTGACAGGGAGCTGCTCGCGCGGCACCGGCACCACGCCGCAGGCCTCGCAATGGATGAAGGGGATCGGCGTTCCCCAATAGCGCTGGCGCGAAACGCCCCAGTCGCGCAGGCGCCACACCGTGGTGCCGCGGCCCCAGCCCTCGGCCTCGGCGCGGGCGATCACCGCCTGCTTGGCCGCCGCGACGCTGAGCCCGTCGAGGAAATCGCTGTTGACGATCACCCCATCGCCGGCTTCCGCCTCGCCGGCGAAGGGCGCGTCGGCCTCGCCCGGATCGCGCGCCACCACGCGCAGGATCGGCAGGCCATACTTCGTTGCAAACTCAAAATCGCGCTGGTCGTGCCCCGGCACGCCCATCACCGCGCCGGTGCCATATTCCATCAGCACGAAATTGGCGATGAACAGCGGCAGGGCCTTGCCCGTAAAGGGGTGGCGGGCGGTGAGCGCGGTGCGATGGCCCAGCTTTTCCGCGGTTTCGAGCGCGGCGGCGGTGGTGGCGCCCTTCTGGCATTCGGCGATGAAGGCAGCGACCTTGGGATCGCCTTCGCCAAGGCGCCGGGCGATCGGGTGATCGGCGGCGATGGCAACGAAGCTCGCGCCGAAGATGGTGTCGGGCCGGGTGGTATAGACCGGCAGCGCGCTGCCATCGCTCAAGGTGAAGGTGAACTCGAGCCCCTGGCTCTTGCCGATCCAGTTCTCCTGCATCAGCCGCACCTTCTCGGGCCAGTTCTCGAGGCTTTCGAGGCCCTGGAGCAGCTCCTCGGCAAAATCGGTGATCTTGAGGAACCACTGGCTGAGCTTGCGCTTCTCGACCTCGGCGCCCGAGCGCCAGCCCTTGCCGTCGATCACCTGCTCGTTGGCGAGCACGGTCATGTCGACCGGATCCCAGTTGACGGTCGATTCCTTGCGATAGACGAGGCCAGCCTCATACAGGTCGAGGAACAGCGCCTGTTCGTGGCCGTAATATTCGGGATCGCAGGTGGCGAATTCGCGGCTCCAGTCGAGCGCGAAGCCGAGCCGCTGCAATTGCGCCTTCATCTGGGCGATGTTGGCGCGGGTCCAGCCGCCGGGGTGCACGCCCTTTTCCATCGCCGCGTTCTCGGCCGGCATCCCGAAGGCATCCCAGCCCATCGGGTGGAGCACCTCGGCCCCGCGCATCCTGAGATAGCGGGCCAGCACATCGCCCATGGTGTAATTGCGCACATGGCCCATGTGGATGCGCCCCGAAGGATAGGGGAACATCTCGAGGATATAGGCCTTGGGGCGGGGGCTGTGCGAATCGGCCCGGAAGCTGCCGGCCTCGGCCCAGGCGCGCTGCCAGCGCCCGTCAGCCACGGACGGATCGAAACGGGTCTCGCTCATGCGGGTGGTTCCGATGGCGGGTTTACGAAGCCAGCGCCTGGCGCCGCAGATCGCGCGCCTTGGTGAGGATGATGTCCTCGAGCTTCTGCACCGTGGCGGCCTGCACCGGCGCCTCGACCCAGACGCCATTGCTGATGACCTGACGGCTCGCCGCCACCCGCAGCGCATCGGCGCGCAGGTCCTGATCGAGGATGGCCACGGTCAGCTTCACCCGCTCACCCGGGTTGGCCGGGTTGGCATACCAGTCGGTCACGATCACGCCCCCGGCGCTGTCGGCCTGGAGCAGCGGGGCAAAGCTCACCGTCTCGAGCGCGGCGCGCCAGAGATAGGCATTGACGCCGATGGTGTTGATCTGTGCCGCGGCGAGCTCGGTGCGCGGCCGCGCGTTGCCGCCGCAGGCCGCAAGCCCAAGCAGGGCCGCACCTGCCATCACGGCCGGGATGGTGCGCAAAGGCACCGGGCGGAAGCGGGCAAAGGGGGCGCGTGTCACTGCCGGATCGTCCTCATCGTCATGCTTGCGCCTGCTCTATAGCCGCATGGCCGCTTGCGGCAAGCATCATCCGCCCCGCGCGCCAAAGCCGATCACAGCCTTGGCGGCCTTTGCCGCGGGTGAATGCCTGGCACGATGGGGCGCGGCAATTGTGTGCCTGAGGCCACAGGTTCCTGCCAAAACCCCGCGCGCCGGCGTGCAAGCCATTGCACCTTATCGGCAATGGCCTATCACCTTTTTGGCAAGGCGGCCTTCGACTCATCCCGGGTTAAGGCTGCCATGCTAGGCACGGCGGAAATGCCGGCAGGTTTGCAGATGGGTTGCATGGTGATGGCAAGGCGGATGAGCACGGCGGAAAGGGCGCGGCGCAAGCTGCCGCTGCTTGGCCTGTGCGCCGCGCTGGCGCTGGCCGTGCCGAGCACCGGCTGGGCGCTGGCGACATCGCTGTCCGGGGCGGAAGGCCGCGCCGCGCTCGAGGCGGCGGGCCTCGGCCTGTTCACCCCGGCCAAGGTCGATCCCGAGCTTGCCGCCCGGGTTGCGGACAAGGCGCGCCTCCACGGGCTGCGCTTCACCCCGGCGCGGGCCAAGCCGCTTGAAGGATCGCGCACGGTGACGGTGGCGGTGCGGGTCGATGACGAGGCCGCCCGGGCGATCTCGGTGCGCAAGCCGATCGAGGCGGCGCAGGGCCGCGGCCTCGGGCTGGCCGGGATCGATGTCAGCCGCTTCCAGCTTGGCGCCGCGCGCGGCTATGAACGCTTTGCCCGCAAGGTCGATCTTTCGGCCAGCGTGCGCCCGATGGCCTTGCCCGATCTTGCCCAGTTCGAGCCTTCGCGCCCCAAGGCCGAGGAGAAGCCGGGCCGCTGGCAGACCCGCATCGCGCTTGAGGATCGCGCGATCGCCGGGCGCTCGCCCAACACGCTCGATGCCACCGCCGCGCAGTCGGTCGAGGTGGAAGGCAGCTTCCGGCTCTCGCGCAATCTCAACGTCACCGCCGGGGTGCGCTATTCGCAGGAGCGTGACCGCCTCAGCCCGCTGACCAGCTCGGTGCAGGACAGCCAGGCGGTTTACGTCGGCACCCAGATCAAGTTCTAGCGCTCCTGGGCCCGCCCCTTCGCCCGCTGCCGGTGTGCAGCGCGAGCGCATAGCTATTCCCCGCTTTTCCTTCCGCTACGGCACGGCTAGGTTGGCCGCGTCAGCACAGCAGATTGGGGAGAACAGCCATGGGCCGGGTTGCGATCGTCACCGGGGGAACGCGCGGGATCGGCGAGGCGATCTGCCGCCGCCTCCAGCGCCAGGGCCACAAGGTGATCGCCAATTATGCCGGCAATGATGACAAGGCGCGCGCCTTTACCGAGGCGACCGGCATCCCCGCCTACAAGTGGGACGTGGGCGATCACGAGGCCTGCCTTGAAGGCTGCGCTCGCATCGCCGCCGAGCATGGGCCGATCGAGATCGTCATCAACAACGCCGGGATCACCCGCGACGGCACGCTCCACAAGATGAGCTTTGAAGACTGGAACGAGGTGATCCGCATCAACCTTGGCGGCTGCTTCAACATGGCCAAGGCGACTTTTCCTGGCATGCGTGAGCGCGGCTGGGGGCGGATCGTCAATATCGGCTCGATCAACGGCCAGGCCGGGCAATATGGCCAGGTCAATTATGCCGCCGCCAAGAGCGGCATCCACGGTTTTACCAAGGCGCTGGCGCAGGAGGGCGCCAAGTTCGGGGTGACGGTCAATGCCATCGCACCGGGCTATATCGATACCGACATGGTCGCCGCGGTGCCCGCGCCGGTGCTGGAGAAGATCGTGGCGAAAATCCCGGTCGGCCGGCTCGGCATGGCCGAGGAGATCGCCCGCGGGGTGGCCTTCCTCACCTCGGAAAATGCCGGCTTCATCACCGGCTCGACCATGAGCATCAACGGCGGCCAGCACATGTATTGAGGCCGCGCCCGGGGGGGGGCGCCTATTCGATCCCCGCGCGCTCGATCCGCCGCCAGCGCGCCGCGGTGACCGCCGGTTCGAGCGAAAGCCGCCCGGTGATCGCTTCCAGCTCGCCCTGCCCCTGGCTCGAGGCGGCCATCACCTCGGCCTCGACCTCGACCCGGCTGCTGTCCTCGATATCGGCGCTGTCGAGCCTACGCAGCCGCAGGCCGCCGCTCGAAAAGCCCTGGAGCATCAGCGCGCGCACATGCGCCTCGGCCTCGGCGCGGCAGACCGTGGTAACAAGAAAGCGCGGCTCGCCCTCGGCCCCGGCGGCGGGCTGGCGATTGATGAGGCCGGTCAGCGGGCGCAGCAGCACGTTGACGGCAATCACCAGCACAGCGACGAGTGCGGCCTCGATCACCGCGCCATGCCCGGCGAACAGGCCGATCGCCGCCGAACACCACAGCGTTGCCGCGGTGTTCAGCCCGCGCACGTTTGCGCCTTCGCGAAAGATGATCCCGGCGCCCAGAAAGCCGATGCCCGAAACCACCTGCGCCGCCACCCGGGTGGGACTGGCGTCGGCCCCGCCGAACAGGTCGGCAAAGGCCACGAAGCTGGCCGAGCCGAGCGCCACCAGCGTGTTGGTGCGCAGTCCCGCGAGGCGTTGACGCCATTGCCGCTCCAGCCCCACCAACGCCCCCAGTGCGACGGCAGCGGCAAGGTGGGCAGCGGTGTCGAACAGGTCTTGCATGGCGATGGCCCTTGGGTGGCGGATCAGGATTGGCCGCCATCTGTGGCGGCGCGATGACATAGGCGGACCGGCGCAGCCACCCCGCGCCCGCCCTGTTGCACGGCTGGCGCAGCGGCGGCAATCGACAAGCGGCTGTCGCCGGGGCAGAATCGGGCGATAGCCGCCAGCGTGAGCCGGCCATGGCCGACCGAATCCTCGTGTTGCGCGGCGCCAACAGTCGGAGCCCGGCCAGGCATCCGCGTTGCCGATTGCTGCGTGCACCGGCGGGCGGAGCGCGGGGTGGATGTGGAACTGATCGCCGCCCGGGCGGTGGGCAGCGGCGATGCGGCGCTCGAACCGCAGTTCCCGCGCGTGACCGCGGATCTTGCCTGTTGGACCGCGGCGGCCAAGGCGCAGCGCGAACGGGCGGCGCCGCCTTGCTGAGCCGCCGGCAGGCGCTGCCTCAGCCCCGATACAGCCCGTCGATCCGCTCCTGATAGCGCGCGCGGATCTTGTGGCGGCGGATCTTCATGCTCGGGGTCATTTCCTCGTTCTCGATGGTGAAGGCTTCATCGGCAAAGGCAAAGCCGCGCACCTTCTCGATCACCGAGAGATCGGCATTGGTGCGGTCGATCGCGGCGCGCACCGCAGCGCGGAAGGCGGGCAGGGCCTGGAGCGCCTTGAGATCGAACTTCTCGCCATTGGCGCGCGCCCATTCCAGCGCCCATTCGGGATCGGGCACGATCAGCGCCACGACATAGGGCCGCTTGTCGCCGCTCACCATCGCCTGGGCGATCTCGGGCTGGAGCGTGAGCATCCCCTCGACCTTCTGCGGGGCGATGTTGTCGCCCTTGTCGTTGACGATCATGTCCTTCTTGCGGTCGGTGATCTTGATCCGGCCCTTCTCGTCGAGGTGGCCGATATCCCCGGTGTGGAGCCAGCCGTCCTTGAGGGTGCGGGCGGTTTCGGCCTCGTTGCGCCAATAGCCGTGCATCACCAGCTCGCCGCGCACCAGGATTTCGCCATCCTCGGCGATGCGCACCTCGACGCCCCTGAGCGGCGGGCCGACGGTGTCCATCTTGAGGCCCACCGAGGGCCGGTTGCAGCTGATCACCGGCCCGGCCTCGGTCTGGCCATAGCCCTGTAGCATGGTGAGCCCCATCGCCTCGAAGAAATTGCCGACTTCGGGGTTCAAGGGCGCCCCGCCCGAGACCATCGCCTTGATCCGCCCACCGAACTTGGCGCGGATCTTGGGCCGCAGGGTCTTTTCGACGAGGAAATCCATCGGCCGGTCACGCAGGCGCTTCTTGCCCTCCCTGGCATGTTCGGCGATCCTGAGCGCGGCATCCATGAAGAAGTTGGCCAGCCGGCCCTGCTTTTCCACCTGCTTCATGATCCGGGTGCGCAGCACCTCGAACAGGCGCGGCACCACCACCATGATGGTGGGGCGGGTCTCCTCGATATTGCTGGCGAGCTTTTCCAGCCCTTCCGAATAGAAGATCTCCGCCCCCACCCCGATCGGCAGGAACTGCCCGCCGGTGTGCTCATAGGCGTGGCTCAAGGGCAGGAAGGAGAGGAAGCGTTCCTCGGTGATGCCGAAATCCTCGACCAGGATTTCCGCGGCGCCGAGCACGTTGCACAGAATCGCCCCGTGGTGCTGCATCACCCCGCGCGGGGCGCCGCCGGTGCCGCTGGTGTAGATGAGGCAGGCGGTGTCCGCGCGCCCGATCGCAGCGATGCGCGCCTCCACCGCGGCGCGCGCGGCCGCCGCATCGCCGGTGATGAGTGCACCCCAGTCGTGATAGTCGAAGCTGCCGGCCTGCTTGCGGTGCAGATCATCGATCCCGATGACGTGTTCGACAAGGCCGGTCTGCGCGATCGCGCCGACGAGCGGCAAAAGCAGCTTCTCGTTCGAGACGAACACCGCGCGCGCGCCCGAATTGTCGAGGATATGGGCATGGTCGCGCCGGGTGTTGGTGGTGTAGGTGGGCACGGTGATGCAGCCGGCGGCCATGATCGCCAGATCGGCGATGCACCATTCGGGGCGGTTTTCCGAGACCAGCGCCACCCGGTCGCCATCCTTGAGGCCGAGCGCGCGCAGCGCCTCGGCGAGCAGGCACACCTGATCGGCCACCTCGCGCCAACTCATCGTCACCCATTGGCCCTTTTGCTTGCGCCCGAGGAAGGGGGCATCGCCCTTCTCCTCGGCCCGCCGCAGGAACAGCTCGACCAGGTTGCCGGTGGCGGCGATGTCGGCAAGCAGCGGGTTGCCGAGCGGCGTGGCATCGGCGCGGGTCATGCCGCCGGTGGCGGCGGGCAGCTTGGGGGCGTGCACTGGCAAAGGCTCCTGATCCCTTCGTTATCTTGTGCGCGGGGGGGCAGGGCGCGACCCGCGTGAGCGCACCAGATTAGAGCTTGCGCGCCGTAGCGGCAAGCGACCTGCTTTCACCTTTGCGCCGCGGCTCAAGGGGTGACCGCGCTCGCCAGCCGCGGCTCGCTCGCCGCCTCCCAGCTGCCATCGGCGCGCCGGGCAATGGCATTGGCCTTGATCGGCGCCGGAGCGGGTCGCAGGCCCTTGTGGCCCAGCGCGCGCAAGGGCTCCTGCATCGCCTCGAGCGGGGTGCCCGCCTCGATCAGCACCATATCGCCAAAGGCCATGGCAAAGGGCAGGGCGAGGGCCTCCTTCGCCCCGAGGCCGAAATCGATGACGCCGATGATCGCCCGGGCGACGGTCACCGGAATGGTCGGCCCGCCCGCCGCGCCCACCACCAGCACCACCTTGCCTTGCGCATCATAGACGATCGTGGGCGCCATCGAGGAGCGCGGGCGCTTGCCGCCCTCGACCCGATTGGCCACCGGCTTGCCATCGGCCTCAGGGGTGAGGGTGAAATCGGTAAGCTCGTTGTTGAGATAGAAGCCGCCAAAGAACAGCCCCGAGCCGAAGGCGCCCTCGATTGTCGAGGTGTAGCTCACCGCATCGCCTGCCGCATCGACCACGGCAAAATGGCTGGTGCCACCTTCCGGCTCCTCCGGCCCGTCGCCGCGGGCAAGCGGCGCGCCGGGGGGCACCCCGGCCGCGACCTTGTCCTGCGCGCGCGCCGGATCGATCAGCGCCGAGCGGGCGGCAAGATAGGCAGGATCGACCAGCCCGGCGACCGGCACGGCGACGAAATCGGCATCGGCGGCATAAAGCTCGCGGTCGGCATAGGCGAGGCGCTGGCTTTCGATGAACAGGTGCCAGAAGTTCGGGCTGTCTGGCCCCAGCGCGGCAAGATCGAAGCGCTCGAGCTGCCCGAGAATCTGCGCCACCGCGATCCCGCCCGAGGACGGCGGGCCCATGCCGCAGACCTGATGGAGGCGGTAGCGGATGCACACGGGCGGGCGTTCCTTGGCGGTGTAGCTGTTGATGTCCGCGGCATTCATCCGCCCGTCCTGCGGGGTTTCGGCCGCGACATAGGCGGCGAGCGCCGCGGCCGGCGCCTCGCCATACATGGCCTGCGGGCCGTCCTTGGCGAGCGTGCGCAAGGTGGCGGCAAGCTCGGGCACACGGATCACCGTGCCCACCGGCAACGGGTTCCCGTCCTCGCCGAAGAACAGGCTGCGCGCAGCATCGCTCTTGTCGGCCCGGCCACGGCTCGCCGCCAGCGAATCGTAAAGCCGCCGGTTCATCACGAACCCGTCTTCAGCAAGGGCAATGGCAGGCGCGAACAGCTTGGCCCAGGCCAGCCGCCCGTGCGCTGCATGCGCCTTGGCGGCGAGCGCGATATTGCCCGGCACCCCGACGCTGAGGCCCGAGAAGACCCGCGTCTCGCGCGGCAGCAGCTTGCCCGTGGCGTCGAGAAAGCGCGTGGGCGTCGCCGCGGCAGGAGCGGTCTCGCGCCCGTCATAGCTGGTGAGCGCGCCCTTGCGGCCATCGGCATGGAGCAGGAGGCCGCCCCCGCCGATGCCCGAGGATTGCGGCTCGACCACGGTGAGCGCCAGCATCACTGCGATCGCCGCATCCATCGCCGAGCCACCTTGCGCCAGAATCGCCTCGCCCGCCGCGGTGGCGCGCGGATCGGCGCTGCTGACCGCGCCCGACGCGGCTGGCGCGCTGGCGGCAAGGCTTGCGGGCGCGCTCTGGGTGCTGGCGCAGCCGGCAAGGGCAAGGGCGAAGGGGGCAAGAAGCGTGGCAAGAAGGCGCATGACCATCGCCTGCTATGCGCTTCCCACCGCTTCGGCAATGCTGGCAAAGCCATCGCGCCGCATCAGGCGCTCCAGCCCCTTGACGATCCGCGCGCCAAGGCCGGGGCCGTGATAGACCATCGCCGAATAGAGCTGCACCAGCGAAGCGCCCGCGCGGATGCGCTCCCAGGCGTGTTCGGCGCTGGCAATCCCGCCCACCCCCACCAACGGCACCGCCCCGCCAGTGGCCTTGCGGAAATCGCGCAGGCGCTGCGTCGCCAGCGTGCGCAAGGGTGCGCCCGAAAGCCCCCCCGCCTCGCCCGCATGGCGTGATCGCAGCGCCGGGCGGCTCACCGTGGTGTTGGCAACCACCAGCGCGCCGAGGCGCTTGTCGATGGCGATGCGGGCGATGGCGTCGATGTCCGCCGGTTCGAGATCGGGGGCGACCTTCAAGAACACCGGCGGCGGCGCAGCGGCAGCGGCCGCATCCCGCGCCGCGATCACCGCATCGATGAGGCCGGCAAGCGCGCCCTCGTCCTGCAGCGCGCGCAGGCCCGGGGTGTTGGGGGAGGAGACATTGACGCACAGATAGCGCGCGACCGGCGCCATCAGCCGGGCCATCCGAGCATAATCGGCGATGCGATCGGGCGAATCCTTGTTGGCGCCAATATTGACCCCGACAATTCCCGGTCGGCCCGCGCGCGCCTGCAAGCGCGCCAGCGCCGCTGCGGCCCCGGCATTGTTGAAGCCCATGCGGTTGATCACCGCCTCATCCTCGACCAGACGGAACAGCCGCGGCCTGGGGTTGCCGGCCTGGGGCAGCGGGGTGATCGAGCCGACCTCGGCAAAGCCGAAGCCAAGGCCAATGAGCGCGTCGGGCACCTCGGCATCCTTGTCGAATCCGGCAGCAACCCCGACCGGATTGGGGAAGGCAAGGCCCGCAAGCGTGATCGCCAGCGGCCCCTCGGGCGGCGGGGCGGGGCGGGGCGGCAGGGCCGCGAGCGCGCGCACCGCAAGGCGGTGGGCCTTTTCCGGATCGAGCGCGAAGAGCGCGGGCTTCAAGAGGCTGAACAGCATCGCACGCCTGCGCCTAGGTGAGCCGCGCGGCGCTGTCGAGTTCCTGCCGCGCGCTGCGCTGCCAGCCTGCGCGGCAAACTTTCAGCCCCGGTTGAGCTCGCCCCCGCCGGCGATGGGGGGCGGCCCTTGTCGCTTGCATACAATCCCGCCGCGCAATTGCGCGATATAGGCTCCCTTGCGACCCGAAGGGCTCGGAGCAGGTTTGCGAAGAGTTCCTCAACTCAAGCGGGCGGCATTCCTGTCGGGGATGCCGCCTCTTTTTTCCCGCCGCTTCCCTTATCGTCCCGCCAAAAGGGCGGGAAACAAAGCCAGCGCGAAGGGTTTGGCAGCACAATCGACGCGATCGCCTCACCCCACCCTTCCGGAGCGCCCGGCGATGCGCCCCCGGTGCTGACATCCCCGGCGCTCATCACGGTCGATTACATCCCACCGCCCGCCGCGATCGCGCCGCTGGTGACGACGCTCTACCAATTCCGCTGCGACGAGCCGGTGATCCGCGACATCCAGCCCGCCGCGATCGGCAATCTGTGCCTGTTCCCGCACGGCACCGGGCAGATGCACTGTGCCGATGGTCGGCGCGATCCCAACCGCGCCGTGGGGCTGATGACCCCGCTCGCGCGCCACCCCGATCGTGGTCGAAGGCCCGTTCCAAGCCTTCGGCGCGGCGCTCACCCCGCTCGGCTGGGCGGCGCTCACCGGGCTGCATGCGGGCCAGCACCGCGACCGGCTGCTGCCCGCGGCCAGCGTGCTCGGCCTGAAGATCGAGGCACTCGGCAATCGGCTGATCGCCGCCGATCGCGCCGGAAGCCTCTGCTGGCGGGACTGCGCGCGCGAGATCGGCGGCTTCCTCGCCGCGCGCGCTGGCCCGCAAATACCGGGTGCTGCCGGCCGGGCCGCAGCTTTCGCTGGCCGAGGCGGCGGCGCTCGGCGAAGCCTACTTCGATCAGTCGCACATGATCCGCGAGATCGTGCGCTTCATCGGACGCACCCCGGCGCGGCTGGCGGGCAAGGCCACGCCCTATCTGGCCGAGATGATCGCCCCCACCCACCTGCGCGAACTCGAGGTCTGAGGCCGCGCGGACCGGCTGCGCTGTCGGCTCTCGACAAGCCAGCGCCTTTGCCCCATGAAACCGGGAGAAAGAGGCGCGAGGCCGCGCCCGGGTTGCGAAAACAGAGCATAAGGGGGCCCCGCAATGGGGGCAGGGTTGCGTTTCGCCTATCGCATCATCGCACCGCCCGAGGCGGCTGCCGGACTGATCAACACCTTCTACCTGATCGAGACCTACGCGCCGCGGATCGAGGAGGCGATCCCGGCCTATTCGGCGCAGCTGGTGGTGATGATCCGCGGGCGGCTCGAGATCACCTATGCCGACGGCCACAGCGAACGCTCCGGCACGCTGGTGCTCAACGCCCCGCAGCTGCGCGCGGCGCAATGCGTGATCGAAGGCCCGGCGCTGATCTTCGGCGCCTCGCTCACCCACACCGCCTGGCAGGAGCTTGCCAACCTGCCCGCCGATGCGGTGCATGATCGGCTGATCGCCCCCGAGACGGTGCTTGGGCCCGAACAGATCGCCGCGCTCGAAGGAGCGGCGGCCGCCTGCGCGGCGGGCAAGGCGCCGCCCGAGGCGCTGTGCGAGCCGCTGGTCGCGCTGGTCGCGGCCCGGCGCCATGCGCTCAATCCCGGCCATCGGCGGGTGGTCGAGGCGGTGCTCGCCTGGCTCGCCGAGGGGCTCGAGCCCTCGCTCGGTGCGCTTCAGGCGAGCGTCGATGTCTCCCCGCGCCAGCTCCAGCGCATCTGCCGCCGCTTCTTCGGGGTGCCGCCGGCGCAGGTGCTCAAGCGCTTCCGTGCGCTGCGCGCCGCGATGGTGCTGGCCCAGCCGGCGCTGAGCGAGGAGGTGCGCGCGCAATTGCTGGCAAGCTATTTCGATCAGGCCCACCTCATCCGCGACATCCGCCGCTACACCGGGCGCACGCCCTCGCAGATTCACCCCGATCTCATCTCGAGCGGCCTGCTCGATCCGGCCGCGCATGGCGAGGCCGCCGCCCCGATTGCCGCGGCCAAACCCTGAGGACGGCGCCCGCCGGCAAAGCCGCGGTTGAAATCGGAGCACATTGCTCCTATTTGCCAAATCGGAGCGAATCGCTCTGATTTGAGAACCATTCGCAATGCGCCTGTCCAACCTTGCCGATTATGCCGTGATCACCATGTGCCAGGCGGCGCTCCACTGCGGCAGCGGGCGCGTGAGCGCGGCCGAGCTGGCGGCGGAAACCGGCCTGCCGGTGCCCACGGTGCAGAAGCTCGTTTCCAAGCTCACCGCCGCGGGCCTGCTGCGCTCGGTGCGCGGCGCGCATGGCGGGTTGCAGCTCGGCCGGCCCGCGGCGGCGATCACCGTGGCCGATATTGTCGAGGCGATCGAGGGGCGCATCGCGCTCACCGCCTGCATCGATCATGCAATGTGCGATTACGAGAGCGGCTGCACGATGAAGCCGCATTGGCCGATCATCAACGAGGCGCTGCGCGCCGCGCTTGCCGGGGTCACCCTGGCCCAGCTGCGCGGCCCGGCGCTGGCGGCGCGCGCCGCGCTTGCAGAGGACCACCCGGCATGAGCGACGAGATCGAAATCGAGGACCGCGCCGAACTCGACAAGGAAGCCCGCGAGGCCGCCGCGAAGGTGGCCGAATATGAACATGGCTGGGCGGCCGATATCGAGACCGAATTTGCCCCCAAGGGCCTCAATGAAGACACCATCCGCTTCATCAGCGCCAAGAAGGGCGAGCCCGAATGGATGCTCGACTGGCGCCTCAGGGCCTTTCGCCTGTGGCAGGGCATGAAAGAGCCCGAGTGGGCCAGGCTCGGCTATCCGCCGATCGACTATCAGGACGCCTATTACTACGCCGCGCCCAAGAAGAAGCAGGCGCTCAAATCGCTCGACGAACTCGATCCCGAGATCAAGGCGGTCTATGACCGGCTGGGCATCCCGGTGGCCGAGCAGGAAGTGCTCGCCGGGGTGGAAGGCGCGCGCAAGGTCGCGGTCGATGCGGTGTTCGACAGCGTGTCGGTGGCCACCACTTTCCGCGAGGAATTGAAGCGCGCCGGGGTGATCTTCCTCTCGATTTCCGAGGCGATCCGCGAATATCCCGATCTGGTGCGGCGCTGGCTCGGCAAGGTGGTGCCGCAGCACGACAATTTCTTTGCCTGCCTCAACAGCGCGGTCTTCTCCGACGGCACCTTCGTCTATGTGCCCGAGGGCGTGCGCTGCCCGATGGAGCTTTCCACCTATTTCCGCATCAATGCCGAGAACACCGGCCAGTTCGAGCGCACGCTGATCGTGGCCGACAAGGGCGCCTATGTCAGCTATCTTGAAGGCTGCACCGCGCCGATGCGCGATGAGAACCAGCTCCACGCCGCGGTGGTGGAACTGGTCGCGCTCGATGATGCCGAGATCAAGTATTCGACCGTGCAGAACTGGTATCCCGGCGATGCCGAAGGGCGGGGCGGCATTTACAACTTCGTCACCAAGCGCGCGCTGTGCCAGGGCGCGCGCAGCAAGGTGAGCTGGACGCAGGTCGAAACCGGCAGCGCCATCACCTGGAAATACCCCTCCTGCGTGCTCAACGGCGAGGATTCGGTCGGCGAGTTCTATTCGGTCGCGGTCACCAACAATCGCCAGCAGGCCGACACCGGCACCAAGATGATCCACAATGGCCGCGGCAGCCGCTCGACCATCATTTCCAAGGGCATCAGCGCCGGCAGGTCGAACAACACCTATCGCGGTCTCGTGCGGGTGGGGCCCAATGCCGAGAATGTCCGCAATTTCACGCAGTGCGACAGCCTGCTCTTGGGCGATCAATGCGGCGCGCACACCGTGCCCTATATCGAGGTCAAGAACCCCACCGCGCAGATCGAGCACGAGGCGACCACCAGCAAGATCAGCGAGGACCAGCTGTTCTACGCGATGCAGCGCGGGCTGGCCGAGGAAGACGCGGTGGCGCTGATCGTCAACGGCTTTGCCCGCGACGTGCTCAAGGAACTGCCGATGGAGTTTGCGGTCGAGGCGCAGAAGCTGCTGGCGATCTCGCTTGAGGGGAGCGTGGGGTGACCACCCGCAAGACCCTTGCCCTCAAGCCCGAAGCCACCGACGCCGCGCCTGCGCTCAAGAAGAAGGGCCGCGGGTGGGAGATTTCGGCGAAGCGGCTCGACGCGCTGCACGAACAGGCGCGCGAGCTGCGACGGCATTCCAGCCCTGCACACAAGGCGCTCGCCGCCAGGTTCGCCGCGGCCAACATGGGCCGCTACGCCTTCAAGCGCCACGCGGTGGTGGGCAGCGCGATTGTCGATTTCGTCTGCCACAACCTCGGCCTTGCCCTCGCCATCGACGAGGAAGGGCAGAACGACACGCTCGCCAGGCGGCGCGACAAGAGCCTTGAAAGCGTCGGCATCAAGGTGATGCGGATCGCGGCCAAGGACATCCTCGAGGATATCGACGCGGTGCTCACCCGCATCACCCTCGCCATGCGCGAACGCATCGCCGCCAAGAAAGAGGCCGCCCGCACCCTCAGGGCGGCCAACCCCAGGCAGACCTATTCGCGCCCCAAGCCGCGCGCCCCAAGGAAAGATTGATGCTCGAAATCACCAACCTCCACGTCAGCGTTGCCGACAAGCCGATCCTCAAGGGCCTCACCCTCTCCGTCCCTGCGGGCGAGGTGCACGCGATCATGGGCCCCAACGGCGCCGGCAAATCGACCCTCGCCCACGTGCTCGGCGGCAAGCCCGGATATGCGGTGACGGGGGGCAGCATCACCTTCTGCGGGGAAGACCTGCTCGCGCTCGAACCGCACGAACGCGCCGCCAAAGGCCTGTTCCTCGGGTTTCAATATCCGATCGAGATCCCGGGCGTTTCCAACGTCCAGTTCCTGCGCGAGGCCTTGAACGCCCAGCGCAAGGCGCGCGGGGAAGAGCCGCTTTCGGGCGGCGAATTCCTGAAGCTCGCCCGCGAGCAGGCGGCGCTGCTCAAGATGGACATGGAAATGCTGAAAAGGCAGGTCAATGTCGGCTTTTCGGGCGGCGAGAAGAAGCGCGCCGAGATGGTGCAGATGGGCATTCTCGATCCCGCCTTCGCGGTGCTCGACGAGACCGACTCGGGCCTCGATATCGACGCGCTCAGGATCGTCGGCGCGGGGATCAACGCGATCATGCGCGCGCCGGGCAAGGCGGTGCTCCTCATCACCCACTACCAGCGCCTGCTCGATGTCGTCGCGCCCGACAAGGTGAGCGTACTCGCCGATGGCCGGATCGTCGAGACCGGCGGGCCGGAGCTTGCCCTCAGGCTCGAGGCCGAGGGCTATGATGCGGTGCTGGCGTGATGGCTGAGGCCGCAACCCTCCCCACCCGCCGCGACGAGGCCTGGCGCTATGCCGATATGGAGGCGCTGGCGCGGCTAGGCGCAGAGGCGCTCGCACAGTGGCAGGCGCTTGATGTGCCCGCGGGGACAAGCCTGACGCGCTGTCTCGTGGTCGGCTCGGATGCGCCGGAGGTGCAGCGCTGGCGCGTGGGGCTGGAAGCAGGCGCGCGCGCGGATTTCTTCATCGTCAACCGCGGCGGCGATTACACCCGCGTGGAGCTGGAGGTGCGCCTTGCCCGGGGCGCGCATTTCGAATTCGGCGGCGTCACCATCGGCGGGGCGGGCGTAACCCGCGAATTCGTGACCACGGTGATCCATGCCGAGCCCGAGGCCAGCTCCAACCAGGTGGTGCGCGCCGTCCACTGGGGCACAGCGAGCGGCAATTTCCTTGGGCAGATCAAGGTTGCCCGCCACGCGCAGAAGACCGATGCGGCGCAGGACTTCAAGGGCCTGCTGCTCGAGGCCGGCGCGAGCGCCAATGCCGTCCCCCAGCTCGAGATCTTTGCCGATGATGTGAAATGCGCGCACGGCGCGACCGTGGGCGCGCTCGATGAGGCCGCGCGCTTCTACATGATGGCGCGCGGGATCGCTCCGGCCATGGCCCGGCGCCTGCTGGTCCAGGCCTTCATCGGCGATGCCTTCGTCGCGCTTGCCGACGAGGCCGAACGCGAACGCCTGCTCGATGCGGCGCTCGGCGTGCTCGAAGGAGCGCGGCTGTGAGCGCCGCCGCCACCCTTGCCCCGCTGGTCGATGTCGCGGCGGACTTCCCCGGCATGGTCACCCATGACGGCAAGCCCTGGCACTATCTCGACACCGCCGCCACCGCGCAAAAGCCGCGCGCGGTGATCGAGGCCATGGCCCGCGCGCTGGGCGCGGATTATGCCACGGTGCACCGCGGGGTCTATGCCCGCTCGGCCGAGATGACGCTCGCCTACGAGGCAGCGCGGCGCAAGGTCGCGCGCTTCATCGGCGGCGCCGAGGACGAGCTGGTCTTCACCCGCGGCGCGACCGAGGCGATCAACCTGGTGGCGCAGACCTGGGGCCGGGCGAACCTCAAGCCGGGGACGCGCATCCTGCTCTCGCAGCTTGAACACCATTCCAACATCGTGCCCTGGCAGATGGTGGCCGAGGCCACCGGCGCGGTGATCGACGTGTGCCCGCTCACCCCCGATCACCGCATCGATCTCGATGCGGCCGAAGCCATGTTGACCGAGCGGCACCGGCTGATCGCGTTTGCCCATGTCTCCAATGTCACCGGCGCCCTGCTCGATGTGCCGCGCGCGGCGGCGCTGGCGCAAAGGGTGGGGGCAAGGCTGCTCCTCGACGGGTGCCAGAGCGCGCCGCACATGGGCGTTGATGTTGCCGCGCTGGGGTGTGATTTCTTCGTCTTTTCCGCGCACAAGCTCTATGGCCCCACCGGGATCGGGGCCTTGTGGGCGCGCCGCGAGGTGCTGGCGGCCATGCCCCCATACCAGGGCGGCGGGGCGATGATCGACCGGGTGACCTTTGAACGCACCACCTATGCCCCCGCGCCGCAGCGCTTCGAGGCCGGCACCCCGGCGATTGCCGAGGCGATCGCCTTTGCTGCGGCGGTAGACTATGTCAGCGCCATCGGCACGGCGCGCATCCACGCGCACGAACAGGCGCTGGTCGCCCGCCTGCGCCGCGCGCTTGGGGCGATGAATGATGTGCGCCTGTTTGGCCCCGAGGACAGCGCCGGGATCGTCAGCTTCGTGATCGAGGGCATCCACCCCCACGATCTCGGCACCATTCTTGATGAGGCCGATGTGGCGATCCGCGCCGGGCACCACTGCGCCCAGCCGCTGATGGACGCACTTGGCGTTCCTGCCACCGCGCGGGCGAGCTTCGGGATCTATTCGCACGAGGCCGATATTGCCGCGCTGGTCGAGGGCATCGCGCGCACCCGCCGGATCTTTGCCAGAGGATGAGATGATGGACAGCGCCGCCGACATCACCCCCCGCAAGCCGCCCCGCGCCAGGGTTTCGGACGCGATCGATCCCGACGCCGCCCCCAGCCCGGCCGCTCCCGAGCCTGCGCCCCCGCCGCGCCAGCGCGATTATCTCGAAGGCTTTCTTGCCGCCAAGCCCGCCGAAGAGGCCGCCCACGGGCCGGGCAGCGCGCTGCAGGAAGCGGTGATCGCGGCGCTGCGCGAGATCTATGACCCGGAAATCCCGGTCAATATCTACGATCTCGGGCTGGTCTATGGGGTCGAGGTGGACGAGAATGCCGATGCCACCATCACCATGACGCTCACCACCCCGCATTGCCCGGTGGCCGAATCGATGCCGGGCGAGGTGGAACTGCGCGTTGCCAGCGTGCCGGGGATCCGCGATGTCGAGGTCAACCTGGTCTGGGATCCGCCCTGGGGCCCGCACAAGATGAGCGATGAGGCCCGGCTCGAGCTGGGGATGCTGTGACCGCGATGCTCTGCCCGCCCCCGGCCCTCACCATAGCCCTTGCCGATTATCGCAACCCCCGCGATGCTGCGGCCCTGGTGGCCCTGCTCGATGCCTATGCCCGCGATCCCATGGGTGGGGGCGCGCCCCTGCCCGAGGCGGTGAAGGCGCGGCTGCCGGGCGATCTTGCCGCCAACCCCCAGGCCTTTTCGCTGCTGGCCTGGCGCGAGGGCGAGGCGGTGGGGCTGGCCAATTGCTTCCTCGGCTATTCCACCTTTGCCGCTGCCCCGCTCATCAATATCCACGATCTGGCCGTGGCGGCGCACCAGCGCGGCAAGGGCATCGGCAGGGCGCTGATCGCCGCGATCGAGGCCGAGGCCTTGAAGCGCGGGGCGTGCAAGATCACATTGGAAGTGCTGAGCGGCAATCCGGCGCGCCATCTTTATGCCGCCTGCGGCTTTGGCGACTACCAGCTCGATCCCGCCGCCGGGCAGGCGCTGTTCTGGCAGAAGAGGCTGAGATGACGGACACTCCCACCACCACCCGCCCCGCTCCCAAGGCCGCCGTCACCCTCACCCCGCGCGCCGAGGCGCGCATTGCCGCACTGATGGCCAAGGCCCCCGAAGGTGCGATCGGGGTCAAGCTCTCCACCCCGCGGCGCGGCTGCTCGGGCCTTGCCTATTCGGTCGATTACGTCACCGAGGAAGCCCGCTTCGACGAGAAGATCGAAACCCCGGGCGGCACCTTCTACATCGACGGGGCGAGCGTGCTCTACCTCGTGGGAAGCACCATGGACTGGCGCGAGGATGATTTCAGCGCCGGCTTCGTCTTCGACAACCCCAACGCCAAGGGCGCCTGCGGTTGCGGGGAGAGCTTCATGGTCTGATCCGCGCGGCGCGCGGTTCAGACTTCGGCGGCGAGCCGAGCGATCAACTTGGTTTCGAGCTCGTCAACCTCGCCATCGGCATCGATCATGTGGTCGAGCCATTCCTGCTCGAAAGGGGTGACCTCGCCCCCCGCGGCAGCGCGGGCGGCATAATCCGGCGTGCCCGGCTGCTTGCGCCCGAAGACCTTGCCGAAATGGTTCATCACCTGCGGCGCCTCGCGCGCCAGGCGGGTCATGAAGCGCCCGACGCGCGGCTGGTTGTCGGCGATGAAGGCTTCGAGCTCGCGCCGGCGGGCATGGCTTAGCTGCGCATGGGCAAGGGTGAAGCCCCTGAGATAATTGGCAACGCCATCAAGGAACAGCGCCTCCCACTCGGGCGCGTTCTCCTCGGCGAGGGTGGCATCCTTGAGGCGGAAGAGCATTTCGGCATCGTGGCGCGTCACCGCCGCCGGGCCGTGGCCGCCGCTGGCAAACACCACCCGGCGCACGATCCGGCATTCGGCCGCGGTGATATGGGTGGCGGCAAGTTCGCCGCCGCAGCGCGTCGGCCCGATGCCCGAGAGCACCGCGCGTTCGACCTGGGCGAGCACATAGTGCTTGAGCCTCTCGGGGGTGTTCTCGGCGCGCTCGAGGATGCGCACCAGGCATTCGAGCTCGGCCATGGTCTCGACCACGCCATCATGATCGACCTGGCCGATGAGCCATGCGGCCTCGTCCTCGGAACATTGCAACCGCGGCGGGGAGCCGTTGAGCACGAATTCGCCGATCGCCTCGACGAAGAAGTCGCACCACTCCGCTCTGCGCTCGTGAAGCGCGGCGTTGAGCGCGAACAGCGCCTCGGCCTCGGCCCGGGCGATGAGCCCGTCGCCCCAGCCTTCGCGGCGCAGCGCCAGCAGGGTGTCGGCGGCAAGCCGCCCCTCGGCCGCCGCGGCCCTGGCAATGGCGATGAATTGCGTGGTCATGCGCGTCCCCTCGAGGTTCGCGGGGCGGTATGGCACAGACAGGCTTAAGACCGGGTTAGCGCCGCTCGAGCTCGCGCAGGCAATCGGCCGGATCGCGCGGCGCGCCGCCCTGGCGCTGGCGCGCGGCAAGGTGGGTGGCGGTGGGCTCGGCTCCGGCGCGCAAGGGATAGAGATAGATATCGAGCACGCAGGTGGGCCCGGCAAACTGGAGCTTGCGCGCATCGCCCTCGGCAAGCGTCAGCCGCGGGGTGCCCAAGCGGCGGGTGAGCGCGGCGCCGGTTTCGCCGATCACCCCGTCGAGCCCGGCCCCGCGCATCACCTGCGGCACCACCACGATGCTGCTGCGCGCGCTCGCAGGGCCGGGCGCGGGGGCGGCGGCAGGTCGCGGTGGCGGCGCACCGGCACAGGCATTGAGCGCCAGCGCCATCAGGCAGGCGGCAAGGAGCACAGGGGCACGGCGGCGCGGCATGGCCCAAGCCGATGCGGATCGGCTGCGCCCAAGTCAACGCCAGAGGCGCGCCACGCTGCGCACAAGAGATGCTTGGCGGCGCGGGCGAAGGCGGCTAGGCGGCGCCAAGCCACAAGCCCGAGGAACCGCCCGTGACCAATCCCACCCCGCCCCGCTATGATGTCATCGCCATCGGCAATGCCGTGGTTGACGTGATCGCTGCGTGCGAGGAGGAGCTGATCGAGGAGCTTCAGCTCAACCGCGGCGGCATGACCCTGATCGACGAGGCCCGCGCCGAGGAGCTCTATGAGGCCATGCCCCCGGCGCGCGAGGTCTCGGGCGGCTCGGCGGCCAACACACTGGCGGGCCTTGCCATGCTCGGCCTCGAATGTGCCTTCATCGGCCAGGTCGCCGACGACCAGCTGGGCAAGGTGTTCCGCCACGACATGCGCGCCACCGGCATCGATTTCGACACCCCGGCGCGCCCCGGCGAGCCGGCGACGGGCCGCGTGCTGATCTTCGTCACCCCCGATGGCGAGCGCACGATGAACACCTTCCTCGGTGCCGGGCAATATCTGCCGGCAAGCGCGCTCGATGAAGACCTGATCGCGAGCGGCGCGATCCTCTATCTCGAAGGCTATCTGTGGGATCCGCAAGAGCCGCGCCGCGCCATGCGCCGCGCGATCGAGGTGGCGCGCGCGGCCGGGCGCAAGGTGGCCTTCACCGCCTCGGAAAGCTTCGTGATCGAACGCCACCGCGACGATTTCCTCGCCATGATCGATGAGGGCGTGATCGACATCCTGTTCGTCAACGAAAGCGAACTGGCCACCCTCACCGGCGAGGCGGATTTCGAGGCGGGCCTTGCCGCGGTTGCGGACAAGGTGCCGGTGCTGGTGGCGACCCGCTCGGAGAAAGGCGCGGTGGCCATCGCCCACGGCGAGCGCGCCGAGGTCGCCGCGGTGCCGGTGATGAAGGTGGTCGATACCACCGGGGCGGGCGACCAGTTCGCCGCCGGGTTCCTCTCGGGCTATGTCAAGGGCGAGCCGCTCACCCGCTGCCTGAAGCGCGGGGCGATCTGCGCCGCGGAAGTGATCTCGCACTATGGCCCGCGGCCCGAGGCCGACATGCTCAAGCTGATGGAAGAACGCCTCTAGGCGCGCCTATTCATCGGGCACATAGCCCGCGTGCCGCAGCGTCACCATGTAGGCGGCGATCTCATTGATCTGCGGCCGGGTGAGGGTGAAGTCCATCTGCTCGGGATAGTTGTGCGCTTGCGAAAGCCAGTCGGCGAGCGACCTTTGCGACAGCCCCGTGCGGTTGGCGATCGCGGCAAAGCTGGGCGCGGCCGGATTGGGCGAGAGGAAGGGCGGTTCGACCGCATGGCACCCGCCGCAGGCCGCCTCGATGAAGGCCGGGGCGCGGGTATCGGGCGAGGGCGAGGTCGGCTTGCCCAGCATCGGCGGCGGCTTGTCGCTGCCCGGGGCGGCCTGGCAGGCGGCAAGCGCGAGGCAGGCGAGCGGGGCGATGCGGGCGAGGCGATGGGTCATGCTGGCCTTATCCTTGCTGTTTGCCCGGCAATCCTTGATCGGGATCAAATATGCAACCGCGCCCCGGCGCCCCTTGGCAACCAAGCGCGCGCTGAAGCGTTGGAGCGGCGGGGAGGATTGACCACCATGCGCCAGGAGACTGCCCCGTGATCCCCAGGTATCCTACCCGCCCCACGCTGCGCCTGCGCCGCTTGAGCCTCGCCTTCGCCGCGCCGGTGCTGCTGGCAGGACAAAGCGCTCGTGCCGCCTCGCAGGACGACTGGGCAACCGCCAGCGATATCGGGGTCGGCGGCCTCGTGTTGTGGTCGCTTGGGGTGCCTGCGGCAGAGGGCGACACGCAGGGCGCGGTGCAGGCGGGGGCTTCGGTCGCGGCCGGTTTCGGCGCGGCGCAGGGGCTGAAGCAGGTGTTCCCCGAG
Source organism: Erythrobacter cryptus (assembly GCA_046297575.1). Classification (GTDB taxonomy): domain Bacteria; phylum Pseudomonadota; class Alphaproteobacteria; order Sphingomonadales; family Sphingomonadaceae; genus Erythrobacter; species Erythrobacter cryptus_A. The sequence continues at coordinate 139,093 of JBKBHR010000001.1, read as the reverse complement.
CAGCGCCCCGACGGCAGTGGCGCTGACAGCTTCCCTTCGGGCCACACCGCCACTGCCTTTGCCGCGGCGACCAGCATCCTCGAACGCCGCGGCCCGGGCGAGGGCATCCCGGCGCTGGCGCTGGCGAGCCTGGTCGGCCTTGCCCGGGTCGAGGCGGACAAGCACCACTGGTACGATGTGCTGGCAGGCGCGGCGCTCGGCTCGGGGGCGGGGCTGCTGATCACCCGCCACAAGCCCGACAGGGACGGGCGCATGGCGGTGCTGATGCCGTGGGGCGATTTGCACGGCGGCGGGGTAACCTGCGCCGCGCGGTTCTAGCCGCGTTCGCGCGCCACTTCGCGCCAGCCGATGTCCCGGCGGCAGAAGCCGGTGGGGAAGCTGATCCTATCCACCGCTTGATAGGCGCGTGCTTGCGCCTCGGTGACGCTGCGCCCCAGCGCGGTGACATTGAGCACCCGCCCGCCATTGGCCACCAGCGCCCCGTCCTTGATCGCAGTGCCGGCGTGGAACACCTTGGCCCCATCGGCCTCGGCATCGTTGAGCGCGATTTTCCCGCCCTTTTCGGGCGTGCCGGGATAGCCCCTGGCCGCCATCACCACGGTGAGCGCGGTCTGATCGCGCCAGGCGATGCGCATGCCCTCGAGCCGCCCTTGCGCGCAGGCGAGCATCAGAGCGACGAGATCGCTTTCGAGCCGCATCATCAGCACTTGGGCCTCGGGATCGCCAAAACGGACATTGTATTCGATCAGCTTGGGCCCCTCGGCCGTCAGCATCAGCCCGGCATAGAGCACGCCCTGATAGGGGTTGCCCTCTGCGCGCATGGTGGCAATCGTGGGTGCGACGATCTCGGCCAGCACCCGCTCCTGCAAGGCGGGCGTGAGAACAGGCGCGGGGGAATAGGCGCCCATCCCGCCGGTGTTGGGGCCGGTGTCACCCTCGCCCACGCGCTTGTGATCCTGCGCGCTGCCGAAGGGGATGATGTGGGTGCCATCGGTGAGCGCGAAGAAGCTCGCTTCCTCGCCTTCGAGGAACTCCTCGATCACCACCTCTGCCCCGGCGCTGCCAAAGGCCCCGCCGAACATCTCGGCAAGCGCGGCCTCGGCCTCGGAAAGGCTCTGGGCGATCACCACGCCCTTGCCGGCGGCCAGCCCATCGGCCTTGAGCACGTAAGGCGGCTGGAAGCGGGCGAGCGCGGCGCGGGCCTCTTCCATTGAGGATGTCCGCACATATCCCGCGGTGGGAATGCCGGCGCGGGCGCACAGGTCCTTGGTGAAGCCCTTCGAGCCTTCGAGTTGCGCCGCGGCGCGCGAGGGGCCGAACACCGGCACGCCCGCCGCGCGCAGGGCATCGCAAAGGCCATCGACCAGCGGCGCCTCCGGCCCGATCACCACAAGGCCGATGGCGCGATCCGCGCAAAAGCCCACCACCGCCGCGTGATCGGCAAGGTCGAGCTCCACGATCTCGGCCTCCTCGGCAATGCCGGGATTTCCGGGGGCGGCGTAAAGGCGGGTGAGCGAAGGGGATTGCGCCAGCTTCCAGGCCAGCGCATGTTCGCGCCCACCCGAGCCGACCAGCAGGATATTCATGGCACCTCCGCCCACTTCCGACAGCAACGCCGGGCTGGTAGCGCGCCAATGGCCCGGCGACAACGCCGAGCCGCTGAGCGTGAGCGCGCTGGCGGCGCTGCTCAAGCGCACGGTGGAGGAGCGCTTCGGCTTAGTGCGTCTGCGCGGCGAGCTTTCGGGGGTGAAGCGCGCCGCCTCGGGCCACCTCTATTGCGCCCTCAAGGACGAGAGCGCGTTGATCGAAGGGGTGATGTGGAAGGGCACCGCGGCGCGCCTGTCCTTCCGCCCTGAGGATGGGCTCGAGGTAATCGCCAGCGGCAAGCTCACCACCTATCCCGGGCGCTCCAAATATCAGATCGTGATCGAGAGCCTCGAGCTCGCCGGCGAGGGCGCGCTCCTCGCGCTGCTGGAGAAGACCCGCGCAAGACTCGCCGCCGAGGGCCTGTTCGCGCCGCAGCGCAAGCGCCCCCTGCCCTTCCTGCCGCGGGTGATCGGGGTGGTCACCTCGCCCACCGGCGCGGTGATCCGCGACATTCTCCACCGCCTTGCCGACCGCTTCCCCAGCCACGTGCTGGTCTGGCCGGTGCTGGTGCAGGGCGAGGGCGCCGCGGCACAGGTGGCAGCGGCCCTGCGCGGCTTTGCCGCGATCGCGCCCGGCGGCCCCGTGCCGCGCCCCGATGTGGTGATCGTTGCCCGCGGGGGCGGATCGATCGAGGACCTGTGGGCCTTCAACGAGGAAGCGGTGGTGCGCGCGATCGCCGAGTGCCCCATCCCGGTGATCAGCGCCGTGGGGCACGAGACCGACACCACGCTGGCTGATTTCGCTGCCGATCGGCGCGCCCCCACCCCCACCGCCGCGGCGGAAATGGCGGTGCCGGTGCGCGCCGATCTGATGCTCACCCTGGCCGATCTTGCCGCCCGCCAGCGCCGCGCGGTCTATCGCCCGCTCGAATTGGGGCGTGAGCGGCTGGCGGCGCGCGTGCGGCTGCTGCCGCGCCCGGACAACCTGCTCCAACCGCAGGCGCAAAGGCTCGACGATCTCGCCGAGCGCCTGCGCCGCGCCCTGGCTGACCGGGCGATGCGGGGGCGCGAGCGGCTCGCCGGGGTGGCGGCGCGGCTCTCGCCCGCCCTGCTCACCCGCAGCGCGGCCGAAGCGCGGCGGCGGATCGAAGGGGTGCGCCTCGTCCCCGCGCTCGTCGAGCGGCGCATCGAGACCGGGGCCGAGCGCCTCGCCGCGCTTGCCCGGGTGTTGAGCCAGCTTCACCCCGAAGGCCCGCTTGCGCGCGGCTATGTGATCGTGCGCAGCCGCGCCGGGCGCGCGCTCACCAGCCGCGCTGCCGCGGCGGGCGAGCCGGGGCTGGTGCTGCAATTTGCCGATGGCGCGCTCGATGCCGTCCCTGCGGGAAGCCCCGCCATTAGCCGCACGCCGCCGCGCCGCCCCGCCCGCCCCGAGCCCGACACGGGGGCGCAAGAGGATTTGTTCGGCTAGGCCCGCTCTGCTATCACCCGTCCCATGCTGATGACCCCTGCCGACAAGGCCGCCAAGCTCTATTACGGCCCCTCCAGCTTCCGGGTGCTGCGGCCCGGCACCCATGTCTATTGCGCGGTGACGGGCGAGGCGATCCCGCTGGCTGAACTGCGTTACTGGAGCGCCGAGCGGCAGGAGGCCTATGCGTCCTGTGAAATCGCCACGCGCCGCCTGCTCCAGCTCGACCAGCCGGGCCAATAGCCGCGCCGATGCGCAATTGGCGGCGGGTGATCGCGGCGCTGGCCGTGGCTGCGGCCTGCGCGCCGGGCACATGGCTGCGTGCGCCGGTTGATGCGCGTCCGCCGCAACATGTCACCATCACCCACGTCGCCGGGCCCGCGACCGTCAGCAGCGCTGCCGGCTGGCGGCGCGAAGGGGTGTGGCAGATCAGCGCGCCGGGGCTGCGCTTTGGCGGCTTTTCGGCGATGCTGGCGCTGCGCCCGGGATCCTTGCGCGCCTTTTCCGACCGCAGCTTTCGCCTTACCCTCGATGAGCCGGGCCTGCCCGATGCAGACGGGAGCATGAACCGCCAGCTTTCGGTGCGCGGCCTTGCGCGCCACCTCACCGACATCGAATCGGCCACCCGCGATCCGGCGAGCGGCCAATATTGGCTCGGCTATGAGCAGACCCATGCGATCCAGCGCTTCACCATCGCCAGCCTGCCCGCTGGCGAGCGGCTGCTCGCGGATCTGGTGGACTGGCCCGAGAATGTCGGGATCGAGGCGATGGTGCGCCTCGCCGACGGGCGCTTCGTCATCATTCCCGAGGCCGGAGACACCGGGCTGATCTTTGCGCGCGACCCGGTCGCCGGCGGCACGCCGCAGCGCTTCCGTTTCCGCCTGCCGGGCAAGGGCTATGTCGCAACCGACGCGGCGCAGCTGCCCGATGGCCGCCTCCTCGTGCTGCTGCGGCGGCTCGAATGGCCCGGGCGCGAGGCCTGGCCACCCTTTTCGGCCATGCTGGCGATCGCACCACCGCCGCGGCCGGGCGGGATCTTCGCCCCGCACCTGGTGCTGAGGCTCGACGCGGTGGTGCCGCGCGAGAATTACGAGGGCCTGGCCTTGCGGGCGCGCGATGATGGGCGGGTCGATGTGTGGGTGATCTCGGACGACAATTTCTCGGTGTTCCAGCGCACGCTCCTGGTGAAGCTGGTGTTCGATCCGCTGGCATGAGCCAGACAAAGCAAAGGCGCCCGGGGTGCCGGGCGCCTCGGCTTTCAACTTGCCAATGTGGCAGGCATCGCCCCCGCGACGGGTGCAGCGCCGATCAGGCCGCGGCCTCGGCCTTGAGCAGCTCGCGCTTGACCTTGCGGGCATTGGCCGAGAGCTTGTCGTCGCTGGTCTTGAGCAGCCAGTTGTCAAGCCCGCCATTGTGCTCGACCGAGCGCAGCGCGTGGGTCGAGACCCGGAACTTGAAGCTGCGGCCCAGCTTCTCGCTCATCAGCGTCACGTTCTGCAGGTTGGGCAGGAAGACGCGCTTGGTCTTGTTGTTGGCGTGGCTGACATTGTGGCCGATCTGGCGGCCCTTGCCGGTCAGTTCGCAGATGCGCGACATGGTCTCGTCTCTTCTCGTGAAAGCAGGTCTAAGCCGGGAAAGCGGCGCGCATAACGGTGCCACCCCGAATCGTCAAGCGCGTTGCAAGCGCGTGCCACCGCGGCTAGCCCGCGGCTGATGACCCGCTGGCCGCTTCCCCCGCCGATGCAACGCGCGCTCGACGAGGCGCGCCGGGCAGCGCTTGCAGGCGAAGTGCCGATCGGCGCGGTGGTCGTGCGCGAGGGCGCAATCATCGCCGCGGCGCACAATGCCCCGCGCGCGCAGCACGATCCCACCGCCCATGCCGAAATCCTCGCCATCCGCGCCGCGGCCAAGGCGCTGGGCGATGAGCGCCTTTCCGGGTGCGAATTGTGGGTGACGCTCGAGCCCTGCGCGATGTGCGCCGGGGCCATCGCCCATGCCCGCATCGCCCGGCTCTACTATGCCGCGAGCGACCCCAAGGGCGGCGCGGTAGAGCACGGCGCGCGGGTGTTCGACCAGCCGCAGTGCCTGCACCAGCCCGAGGTCTATGCCGGGATCGGGGCCGGGGAAGCCGCCGAACTCTTGCGCGCCTTCTTCGCCGCCCGGCGCTGAGGCGGAGCGGCGCGGCCTAAAGCCCGCGCCAGATCCGGGCAGGGGTCGCATCCCCGGCGCCGCGGCGCGCGGGCGGGCAGGGCGCGGGCCGGAAGGTCTTGCCATAGCACAGGCGGATTTCCTCGAGCCAGCCGCGCGGACCCAGCCTGACCGCGATCGCGCTTGCCGGCCAGCCGGGGTTGGCCGTGGCAAAGGCGGCGCGGATGCGCCCGGCGGTGAGGCCTTCCTCGCGCGCGATGCGGTCGTAATCGGGCAGGCTCAGCCCCTCCCACAGGATGCGGATGACCTTGAGATATTGCCCCGGGCGGCGGGTCATGCAGGCCCCATGCTTGGCCCATTGGCGCGCGACCAGATTGGGCGAGGGCATCAGGCACAGCGCACCGCGCAGCTCGGCCGGGCTCGGGGCCGCGCGCGCCGGGCACCATTGCGGCCAGCCGCGCTGGCTTTGGGGCCACAGCCCGTGCACCACGAGGCCAAAGCGCCCTGCAGCTCCGCTGCATTGCAGGTGATGCGCGCGCGCCTTGGTGCGGGTGCGGCAGAACTCGGGGCTCCAGCTCAGCGCCAGGGTGTAGCCGGAGAAGGGGAGCACCCGGCGCGGGCCATCGGGCGCGATCCGGGGCACGGCTGCAACCACCGGCGCGCGGCATTGATAGGCCTGGGCACGGGCGGCGCCGGGCAGGGCCACCCCGAGCGCCAGCACGGCGACAAGGCTAATCGAACACCGCAGGATCGATCTCCTGCCTGCGCGCAAACCAGCGGGCGGCCTGCGGGGTGAGCAGCGCGGCCATGGCAATAGCGATGAGCAGCGCGCCGGGAAGGCCCGCCGGATCGATCAGCACAAGCCGCAAGGCGCCAAAGCCCAGCACCAGCCAGCGGGCAAAGCGCGCGGCAAAGAGATAGATCCACACGAGCGGAATGAGCGCGATGGTCAATTCGGCGCTCAGCGCGATGATCGTGGCCTCGCGGTCCCAGGCGATCAGCGGCAGATTGGCGGCATAGACCGTCTCGGCCAGGGGCAGATCGGCAAGGCCGTAGGCCAGCCGCAGCAGCGCGGCGGCAAGGAAGGCGGCGGCAAAGATGCGGATGGCGAGCGGGCGCGGGCGGCCGAGCGGGATCATAGCGGGGCGAAATCAAGCCCGATATCGGCTGCGGGCGCGCTCTGGGTGATCCGCCCGACCGAGATGTAATCGACCCCGCTTGCCGCCTTGGCAGCGATGGTGTCGAGATTGATGCCACCGCTCGCCTCGGTCGGCACCCGGCCCGCAACCAGCCGCACCGCCGCGGCAAGGGTTGCAGCGTCCATGTTGTCGAGCAGCAGGTGATGCGCGCCCGCCGCGAGCGCGGGCTCGATCTGCTCGAGCCGGTCAACCTCGCAGATGATCCGCGCAACGCCTGCCGCGCGCGCCCGGCGCACCGCCTCGGCGACGCTGCCGGCGACGGCAATGTGGTTGTCCTTGATCATCGCCGCATCCCACAGGCCCATGCGGTGGTTCTGCGCCCCGCCCTGACGGGTGGCGTATTTTTCCAGCGCCCGCAGCCCGGGCAGGGTCTTGCGGGTGTCGAGCAGGGTGCAGGCGGGATTGCCGCCGGGCCCGCGCATGGCGGTGACATAGGCCTGGGTGAGCGTGGCGATGCCGGAGAGGTGCTGGACGATGTTAAGCGCGCTGCGTTCGGCGGTGAGGAGAGCGCGCGCCGCGCCCTCGATGTGCATGAGATCGGTGCCGGCGGGCACCTTCTCGCCATCATGTGCCAGCATGGTGATGGTGCAATCCGGATCGAGGTGGCGGAAGAAGGCCGCCGCCACCGGCAGCCCGGCCACCACGATCGCATCGCGGCTGTCCATCACGCCCGAAAAGCGCGCCGCGGCGGGGATCACGCTTTCCGCGGTGACATCCCTGCCGCCCCCGGGCAGGCCTTCGCCCAGGTCCTCGGCCAGCGTTTCGCGGATGAACTTGGCGAGGTCGAAGCCGGGGAGGGTGAAAGAGGTCATGCCCAGGCACCATAAACGGAGCCGCAGGCTCCGCAAGGGCGACCGCCCGACCGCAGGCGCCCGTCGCGGAGCGAAGGAACAGCGCCGAGGACGAGGGCGCGGCGGCGCCTTCGCCATCAAAAACACATCAATGCACGAAGCGCGCCACCACGTCGCGGTAGGAGCGGCTCACCTTCACCTCAGCGCCCGATTCCAGCACCAGGAAGCATTCGCCATTGGTGTGCGGGCGCACCTGGCGCACCAGATCGAGGTTGACGATGGTGGAGCGGTGGACGCGCTGGAACTTTCTCGGATCGAGCCGACGTTCCAGATCCTTCATCGTCTCGCGCAGCACCAGCGAATTGTCGCCGGTGGAGATGATCATGTAATCGCCCGCGGCCTCGATATGCTCGATGGTATCGACCTCGACGCGGAAGATCTGCCCGCGATCCTTGACATTGATGAGCTTTTCGAAGCGCCCCTCGCTCTCGGCGACCGCCTGGGTGGTCTCGACGAAATCGGCGACGCGCTCGGGCGCGACCTCGGCGAGCACGTCGAGCAATTGCCCGGCATCCTCGGCCGATTTCTTCTCGGCAAGGCGCTGGCGCACGCGCTCGATGGTGTCGGCAAGCTTGATCTCGTCGACCGGCTTCATCAGGTAGTTGACGGCATTGGCCTCGAAGGCGCGGATCGCGTGCTCCTCATAGGCGGTGACGAAGACGAACAGCGGCGGCTCGATATCCATCACCCCCTTGACCACCGAAAAGCCGTCAAACCCGGGCATCTGGATATCGAGGAACACGAGATCGGGCTTTTCGGTCTTGATCTTGCGGATCGCCTCGCGCCCGTTGGCGCAGGTGTCGATGATCTCGACATCCTCAAAGGCAGCCAGGCGGTGGGCAAGGCCCTGGATCGCAAGCTTTTCGTCATCGACGAGGATGGTTCTGATGGTCATGCCGAAGTTCCGATGGCTTGTTGGGGGGGATTGAGGGGGACGATCTTGCCCGCCTGCGCCGCCGGGCCGGGTGCCGGGGCACCGGCGGGAGCGGAGGCCGGCGAGGCGACCGGGACATAGGGGATTTCGATCAGCACGGTAAAGCCGCCGCCGGGCTGCGAGGAGGTCTCGAAGCGCTGGTTCTCGCCATAGGCCTGGATCAGCCGGTTGCGGATATTGGCAAGGCCCACCCCGGTGGAAACCGGGCGGCCGGACGCCAGATCGCCGCTGTCGGAGCGGCCGAAGCGCGCCGGATCGTCCGCCCCCGGGCCGGTATCCTCGACCATCAGGCGCAGCCGATCCCCGATCACGCGGGCGCTGAGCGAAATGCGCGCGCCCTCCTCCTGCGGGCTGACGGCATATTTGATCGCGTTTTCCACCAGCGGCTGGAGCAGCATCGCCGGAAGCTGCGCCTTCAAGGCTGCTTCCTCGATGGCGAAATGGGTGCGCAGCCGCTCCTCGAAGCGCATCCGCTCGATATCGAGATAGAGCTGCAGGGTCTCGATCTCCTGAGCGAGGGTGACCTGGCTGCCCGGCTCGGCAATCAGCGTGTGGCGCAGGAAGCTCGAAAGCCGGGTGAGCATGGCATTGGCCGGCTCGGTCTGTTTGAGGAGCACCAGCGTGCTGATCGAATTCAAGGTGTTGAACAGGAAATGCGGGTTCAATTGGTAGCGCAGCATGGCCAGCTGCGCTGCGGTCGCCTGGGCCTCGAGCCGCTCGAGCCGGTCGGCCTGCTGCTCGACGGTGAGGAAGAAATTGATCGCATAATAGAGCGCGCTCCACCCGCCCAGCAGCGTCAAGGGCAAGTAGAGAAGGCCGATCAGCCGCTGCACGAAGGTGGTCTCGCGGCTGCCGGCGTAATAGATGCCCTGCACCCAGGCATCGATCGAGGCGTGCAGCAGCACCGCCACCACCAGCACCAGCGCGGTCACCCCCCAGGTCACCAGCGGGCGCTGGCGGATCAGCTGGCGATAGATCACCGAGAGGATGAGGCTGATCGAAAAGCCGGTGATGGTGGTCACCAGGATCAGCACCAGGAGATCGGGCGGCTGGCCATTGGCGAGCGCCGAGACCGCGCGCAGCAGGAAGGCGGCGCCCCAGCCGGCCAGCTGGAGGTTCCAGAACGCCCGGTTCTTGCTGGCGAAGAACGGCGCAGCCTGGAGCGGAAGCACGGACATGTCGCGCGTCCTCTAGCCGATTTTGTCACACACCGCATGGGAAAAGCGCGGGTTTGCGCCGCGCTCCAGCCACGTTCCGGCGCGCCGCTAGCGCCGTGGATCGGGTGCCAGCCCGCCTGCGGGATCGATCTCGCGGCGGAAATGGCGCGTCCAGTCGGCCCGGCCCTCGCGCGCCATCAGCGCGGCGATCTGAGGCAATTCGGCAGCGATGAAGCGCGCACGCTCGTCCCAGCCATCGTGCTTGCGCAGCCTGAAGATCCCGGCATCGTGCTTCGCCCCCCATTGCCGCATGAAGGTGACCCCGGCGGCCGGATCATATCCGGCATTGGCGAGCAGCCAGGGGATCAGCCGGTCGGCCTCGCGCTCGGTGCGGCGCACGTGGCGGCGCGAGCGCCCGTTGCGATCGAGCCAGGCCCGGTGGCCGAGCACGTTGTGCGCCAGTTCATGCGCGACCAGCGCGGCAAACACCGGCTCGTCATAGGCAAAGGCGGGAAAGCCGATGCCGATCACCACGCGCGCGCCATCGGCCACGGCCTTCTCGCCCTCGCCCATCAGTTCGAAGCGGGTGGCGCAGACCTCGACCGGGGCCAGCCGCGCGCTCTGCCCATCGGCAAAGGTGATGGTGATGCCGCCGTGCTCGGTGAGCATCGCCTCGATATGGTCATGTGCGCGGGCAAGCCGCTGCCAATCCATCCCCGCGCCGGCTGGCCAGTCATTGGGATCGAAGCGCTCGAGCCGGGCGATCTCGCGGTTGCGGGCAAACACCCCGGCGGCGGCAGCGGGCGAGCCGCGCGCGGCGGTCTCGACCGCGAAATCGCGGGCAAGGCCAAGCGCCCGCCGGGCAATGTCGGGCGCGCCATAGCTCGCCATGTCCTGGAGTTGCAGCCCGATTGCCGGCACGCTGCGCGGGCAGAAAGGGGCATTGCCGCGCGCCAATTGCCAGCCCACGTCCTGCAGGCGCTGATCGGCCTCCTGGAAGCGGGCAATCGCGGCGCGCTCAGCGGCATAGTCGATCGCCTGGGCGGCGAGCGGCGGGGCCATCACCCACCCCGCCAGCAGGGCCGCCAGCAGCAGCGCCGCCTTCACCCCGCCTTTTCTCCGGCCAGCGCGGCCTTGAGCCGCTCATAGCCCACCGCCCCGCCGATCGGGCGGCGCCCGGCGATCCAGGCCGGGGTGCCGGTAAAGCCGAGCGCGCGGGCATAATCGAGATTGCGGGCGATCTCGCCGCTCACCGCCTCCGAGGCGGCATCGGCCTCGGCCCGGGCCATGTCGAGCCCCGCCGCACGCGCCGCCGCGGCGACATCGCCGGTGGCGAACATGGCATCGTGGAAGGCGCGGTACTTGCCCTGGAGCGCGGCGGCGAGCGCCATGCGCGAGGCCGCCTCGCTGCCCTCGAAGATCGGCCATTCACGGATCACCACCTTGAGATCAGGATCCTCGGCCACCAGCCGGTTCACATCCTTGAGGCTGGCCTCGCAATAGGGGCAGTTGTAATCGGTGAACTCGACCAGCACCCGGCTGCCCTTGGGATTGCCGAGCACCGCGCCGGGGAAGGGGGCGAAGACCTCATCGCCCATCGCCGCGAGACGCTTGGCGGCTTCCTGTTCCTCATAGGCCTGGGCCATCTGCGGCAGGAGATCGGGATTGGCGAGCAGGAAGGCGCGGGTGCGCGCCTCGCCCAGCCCGGAATAGTCCCAGATCGCCGCGCCGAGAAAGCCGAAGACCAGCGCGGTGAGCGCGGCAAGCAGGCTGGCGCGCAGGCCGGAAGGCGCAGCGGCAGGGGTGGGATGGTCCTGGGGCATGTCCTCGAACGTCTGTGGCTTGGCCGGTGATGCCTAGCGCCGGTTGCGCGCGCGTTCCAGTTCGGCGCGCGCCTCGAGCGCAATATCCTGCGCGCGCAGCCAATCGGGCGAGCCATAGGGCAGATAGGCCTCGGCCGCCTGGGCGCTCTGCAAGGCTTCGGCATAGCGGCGGCGCATCACCTGCTGCTCGGCGCTCGCAAGCCGGGCGCGGGGGATGTCGCCGCGCGCCTCATAGACCACGCCGAGCTGATACCAGGCAAAGGGGTTGTAGCGATCGCGCTGCACCGAGGCGCGCAGCACCTGTTCGGCCTCGGCATAATTGGCCTTGTCCTCGGTGGCGATGAGGGCATGGCCGAGCATCGCCGCGATCAGCGGATGGGCAAGGGTCAGCTCGCTGGCGCGGCGCAGCGGGGCCAGCGCCTCGCGCACCCGCCCCGATTCGAGCAGCACCTGGCCCTTGAGTTCGAGAAACCAGGGATTGTCCGGCTCGGCCGCGATCAGCGCCTCGGCCTCGGCCAGCGCGAGATCGACCCGCGCCTCCTTGTGATAGGCATAGGCGCGGGCATAGCGCGCGGGGATGCTGGTGTCGGAGGGCGGATAGGTGCGCAAGGTTCGCTGCGGCTCGGCGAGATAGCCGAACAGCTTGGCCTTGGCGCGCACGAAACGCGCCTGCAATTCGGGATCGGCGGGCGCATCCCAGGCCGGGTCTTCCTCGAGCAGATCGCGCAGCACCTGGATGCGATCCCCGGTGAGCGGGTGGGTGCGGGCATAGGCGGCCTCGTCGGCCTGGCTGTAGCCGGCGCGGATCTCATTGCCGCGCAGCCGCTCGAAGAAGCGGATCATGCCCCGGCCCGAAATCCCCGCGCCCGAAAGATAGCGCGCCCCGGCAAGGTCGGTCGCGGCTTCCTGATCGCGGTTGAAGGACAGGAAGCTGCCGATCGCGGCCTGCTGCCCGGCGGCGATCACCCCCATCGCCGCATCGCCCGCCCCGGCAATCGCCGCGCCGATGCCAAGCAGGAGCGAGAGCAGCGAGATATTGGTCGCCGCCCGGGTGCGCTCGTCGGTGCGCACCGCGTGCCCGGCGGTGATATGGCCAAGCTCGTGGGCGAGCACGCCCTGCACTTCCTCGGCGGTTTCGGCAGCCTCGATGAGGCCGGTGTGGACATAGATCGCCTGCCCGCCGGCAACAAAGGCGTTGATCGAGGGATCGTTGATGAGCACCAGCTCGACATGGCCAGGCTCAAGCTCGCTCGCCTCGATCAGCGGGGCGGCCATGTCGCGCAGCAATTGCTCGGTCTCGGCGTCGCGCAGGATCGACTGGGCCGCGAGCGGCTCGAGCGCAAGGCCGAGGCTGGCGATCAGCGCGCAGGCAAGGGCAAGGGGCTGGAAGCGGCGGGGCATGCACCCCAAGCCTAGTGCGATTCGCCCTGAACGCAATCTGAAGCGTGGCGCGCGGGCGCGCGCCTCAGGCGCCAAGCTTGCGCGCCGCCCTTTCGATCTGGCCGATATCCTCGGGCAGTTCGCCCAGAATCTCGGCACAGCCCACCTCGTCACGGCGGATCAGCACCAGCGCGAATTCCGGCCCGGCCCCATCGAGATCCTCGAGCGTGATGGCCGCGCGCGCGCGCAGCTGGGCGGCGATGGCCTCGCGCAGCACGCGCGGGGCCTCATCGGCGCGCCCCTGCTCCTCGCGGCGCAGGCGGCGTTCGGCCTGAACCACCGCCTTGATCCCGCCCTCGGTCTCGGCGAGGAAATCGGCAAGCTGCCCATGGCCCAACCCCAGCCGCCGGGCGTGGCTGAGCACCGCGGCATATTCGGTGAGCCGGGTCTTGTCGTAATCGGCGCCGAAGACGAGCTTGACCACCGGGGTCATCGGCGCGCGCTCCTGCACGGCAATGCCGGCCTCGGCAACGAGCGCGGCATAGTCCTCGGGCGCGGCCGCGGCGGCGAGCGCGAAATCATAGGCGCGGCTGACCGCGGCATAGAGCGCGGCGCGGCTGCGATCCTCGCTGCTCTCGGCACTGCGGGCAAGGCTCTGCGCAGCCTCGAGAAAGGCGCGCAGCCCCACCGCTTCGCCCGGCGGCGAAGCCATGTCGTCACGCGCGGCCAGCGGGACACCGACCGGCGCGTCCTCGCTTTCGTCGGCGCGCGGGGCGAAATCGGGGGCGTAATCGGCGAGCGGCCCCGCTTCCTCGAGCGGCACCGGCGGATAGTCGGCCAGGTTGATCGCCTTCTTGGCCGGGGCCTCGATATAATCGGCGAGCGAGGCGAAATTGTAGGGGCCACTGTCCTCCTCGCCCTCGTCCTCGTCGTAATCTTCCACATCAAGATCAAAGCGGCTGAAATCGGGCAGCACCGCCTCCTCCGACCCGTCATCGTCGAAGAAGTCGGCCTCGCGCGCCTCACCTCCCACCTCGAGGCTCTCGTGCGCCGGGGAGTCGGCCCAATCGGTGAGCGGCTCGGCCGGTCGGGGCGCGGGCGCGGGTTCGGACTCGAGGTCGAGCACCTGGTCGATCTCGAGCAGCAGCTCGTCCGCGGTGATCTGATCGGCCAGTTCCTTCCAGTTGATCACCCCGTAGATGAAGTCGATCGTGGCATCATCGCGCGAGAAGGGCAGCAGGATGCCGCGATAGAGGATCGCCGCCCCGCGCTGGTTGATGAATTCGGCCTCGAACCCGATCGGCGCCTGGTTGGCGAGGATTTGCAGATAGTGATCGGTGATGCGGCTGAGGAGCGAGCGCGGCGGCACATCGGAAAGCCGCAGGATCGGCCCCTGGCTGCCGCATTCCTGGGCGAGCTTTTCGCCCAGGAAGCGCACCTTGGGATCCTCGATCCCTTCGGAAAAGTCGAGCAGCACCGAATAGGGGCCGAAATCGCCAAGGCCCGCCGGATCGAGATCGTCGATATGTGGGAACATGCGCTCGCCCAAGAGGCTCGCCCAGTGGTTGTAGGCGCGCACCTGCATGCGGCGCTCATCCTGGCCGATGGCCTCGGGCGGCAGGTCGCGGCGCGCGGCAGGTGCGGCGCTTTCGTCCTCGGGTGCGTCCCAGTCCCGGTCGGCCTCGGGATCAAAGCTGCCGCGCAGAGTGTCCATGGCTGTCATCCGCCCCTTCATGCAGGTCTTGCCCGCAGGGTTTGGCGAGATGTGGTAAAGATCGCGTTAAGCCCGCGCGCAGGGCCGCGCAGGCCCTCACAGGAAATAGCGCATCCTGATGGTGAGGCGGCTGGTGCCCTCGCCCTGGCGGAACACCGCATCGCCGAATTTGGGCGGCGCCATCTTGACCGGGGCATCGCGCGAGAAGCCATAGCCTTCGCGCGGCATCATCCCCATCGCCCGATCGGCCTTGCCGTTGCCGTTCTCATCGTGGAGCAGCGCGATCGCATAATCGCCCGGCGCCACCCCGGTGAAGCGAATCTCGAGCCGCGCGGCCGCGGGCACCACCACGCGGTGCGAGGCCGGATCCCTGATGCAGCGCGGGAAGATATCGGCGCGGCTGGTCATGCAGGCGCGCACCACGCCCTTGGTCGAGCGCAGATCGGTGACGGTGATCACCACCTCGCCCGCGCGCGCCTCGCCCGCGCCGAGCAGCCCCGCCAGAAGCGCGAGGCTGCCCGCCAGCCCGAGCCGCAGGGGCGCCCCCATCAGGCTGCCTCCGGCCGGGCCGCGCCATGCCCGGCTGCCGCCACGATGCGCCGCGACAAGCCCCGGTCGGTGCCGCACAGGCGATCCCACAGGCGGAAATAGAGGCCGAAATTGCATTGGTAATCCTCGTGATGGCGTTCGTGGTGGCTCGCGGTGATGAGCCAGCCGCCCAGGGGCGAATGCACCAGCCAGCGCGGAAAACATTCCCAGCCCATGTGGTTCGTTACCCCCATCACCGTGGCGATGGTCAGCACCAGCCCCAGCATCGCCACGTGGATCGGGACGATAAACACCAGGAGCGGCACCACCACCGCGCCGGTCACTGCCTCGATCGGGTGGAAGCTCATCGCTGTCCAGGCGGTGGGCGGGCGGCTGGCATGGTGCACCGCATGGGCAAGCCTGAACCAGCGCGGGCGGTGCATCAGGCGGTGGCTCCAGTAGAAGCAGGTGTCCTGCACGGCGAGATAGATCAGCACCGAGATCGGGTGATACCACCAGGGCAGCGCCGCCCAATCGGCGCTGATCCTGGTCCAGCCAAGGTGGTTCCAGGCCCACAGCACCATCCCCGCCGGGGCGCCATAGATCGCCGCGGAGAGCAGCGACCAGCCGATCTCACGCCTGATCTGCGCGGCCTTGCCGGCATAAAGCCCCGGGCGCAGCCGCGCGGTCAGCAGCGCGAACAGCCCGCTGGCGGCGAAGTAGCGCAGCGCCACGATAACGGTGACGGCAAGGCTGACGATCAAGAGCGCCAGCGGCACGGGCAGGTCAGGCGGCAACATGGCTGCGCTCTATGCCGCAAATGCGCCGGCCGCGACAGGGCAAAGGCGCGCCGGCCTCATTGCGCGGCAAGCAGCGCCGCGCCCTGCGGATCGCACAGCGTGAGGTGCCGCCGCATCGCCAGGCGCGCAATGCTCGTGGTCTCGGCCCGGCGCCGCGCCGGGGCCATGGCCCTGAGCGCCGCGGGGCGCAGGATCTCCGCATCATAGGCATCAGCCACGATCAGCCCGCAGACCTCCGGACGAAAGGCCGCCTGTTCGAGGGGCGCGCGATCGAGCCCCATTGCAAGCCCCCAGTAGAAGCGATCGCAGAAGTCGAGATAGTCCTCCCACTTGGCATCGCCGAGCAGATCGGCGCGCGCGACCTTGATCTCGACGATCAGCACCTGTCCGCGCGCGTCGATCCCCATCAGATCAGCCCGGCGGCCATTGGGCAGGGGCACCTCGGCAAGGCACCAGATGTCGTTGCGGGCAAACAGCCGGGCAATGCCGCGCGCCACCGCGGCAGCGCCAGGGCGCAGCGAATCGCTGTAGCCATCGCCGGGGGCGGGGGGTGCAGGACGCATCGCGCCTCCGATGGAACAAACAATGAACTTCGTCAAGCCTGCGCGGTTGCCGCGGCAGCGGCGGGGGCGGGGGCGTCGAGCAGCGCCAGCATCGCGGCGCGCGCGGCGTGAAGCTCGCGCCACAGCGCCAACGCCGGGGCACAAGGATCCTGCCCGCGCGCCAACAGCGTCTCGAGCGCGGCAAGCCCGGCGGCGAGCATGGCCCGGCAATCCGCAATCGCCTGGGCGAGCAACTGGCGCTGGCCGGGCCGGGCCGCAGCGATCAGCCGGGCAAAGCGGGTGGCACTCTCGTCCGGCTCGGCAGCAAGGCGCGCGAGCAGCGCGAGGCGCGCCGCCTCGCCCTGGAGCGCCGCCAGCGCTCCGAGCAGCGCTTCGGCCTCGGCCTCCCGCGATGCGGCAGGCGGGAGAATCGTCTCGGGCGGAAGCGTGGCCATGGGGGCGAGCCTAGGCGGGCGTGCTTGCCGATTGGTTAAGCCTGCCCCCGCGGCAAGGCGCGAAAGGGAACGCGGAGCCGGGGGCAGCGGCGCGCCGGGGCGCAGGGCGGCGCAGCAGGAGAACATTTGTCTGGCGCCGCGCCGCGCCACTTGCTAAGCGCCCGCCTGCGCGCGATTGGCAGCGCGCCGCGCATGGCACCATGCACCCGTAGCTCAGCTGGATAGAGTGCTGCCCTCCGAAGGCAGAGGTCACAGGTTCGAATCCTGTCGGGTGCGCCATTGGCCTGATTTTCCGGGCACCTCCGCCAAGACCCGCGCCCCTGCCGCATCGCAACTCCTTGAACGACGCTCGTCGCGCCGCGGCTGAGCTTTGTCGCGCGGCGCTTGCCTTTGCGCGCCGATCGGCGCTCCCTGCGCGCCCGGCAATGTTGCATTTCGGTTTCACGATTGCAGTGGAAAGTTGGTTTTGCGACACCTATAGGACCACTATGGCGACCTCGATCTACGAATTTGCGCAATTGCCGCGGATGAAGCCCGCCGCCGCGCCCCAGGCGCGCCTGCGGCGGGTGCGCGATGCCGGCGAGGCGCCCACGGTCGGGGTGATCTACAACCCGCGCAGCCACCGCAATCTCGGCGCCGATTTCGATTGCGGGGTGTGCCCGCATGTCTACATCGCCCAGCCGCGCGCCCGCGCCCAGCTGCCCCAGGCGCTGGCCGAGCTGGCCGCGCGCGGGATCGATCTTCTGGTGATCAACGGCGGCGATGGCACGGTGCGCGACGTGCTCACCTGCGGGCAGGCGATCTTCGGTGACAATTGGCCGGCGCTCGCAGTGCTGCCCAAGGGCAAGACCAACGCGCTCTCCTTCGATCTCGGCATCCCCGAAAGCTGGACGCTGCAGGACGCGATTGACGCGCTCGACCATGGCGGGCGGGTGTGGCGGCGGCCGATGGTGATCACCCCGCGCAGCAGCGCGCCCGGCGCCCCGGGCGGCGCGATCGCGCAGGTCACCGGCTTCGTCCTCGGCGCCGGGGCCTTCACCATGGCGACCCAGGCGGGGCAGCGCGCGCACCGGCTTGGCGCCTTCGACAGCGCGGTGGTGGCAGTCACCGGGATCTGGGCGCTGCTGCAATCGCTGCTCGGCAGCCGCAGGAATCCCTGGCGCCGCGGTGCGCGCATGCGCATCGGGCTCGGCAGCACCGAGGTGCCGATGGCGCACAGCGGGCGCGGCGATCCACAAATGCGCCAGGTGCTGTTTGCCACCACGCTCGAACGCCTGCCCGCGGGCCTGCGCCCCTTCGGCCCGCTCAAGGGCGGGCTCAAGCTGGTCGCGCTCGACCAGGTCAGCCGCCGCACCACCGCGCTCATCCCGCTGATCCTGATGGGCCATATCCGCAAGGGCCTGCGCGAACGCGGCATCCACCAGCTCGCCGCCAGCCAGTTCACGCTGGCGATCGATGCGCCCTTCATCCTCGATGGCGAGGCCTTCCCCGCGGGCGAATACCGGATCGAACAGGGGCCCGAACTCGCCTTCGTCACGCCGTGAGCGCGCCCGAGGCGGCGCTGGCCGCGCGGATTGCCGAGCGGCTCGGCGCGCCGGTCGATCCGGCGGTGCGCGCCTTTGCGGCGGCCCTGGGCGAAGCTGCGGATGCGCGCGCGGTGCTGTTCTATGGCTCCAACCTGCGCACCGGCGCGCGCGAGGGGGTGCTCGATTTCTACGTGCTGCGGCCCGCCGGGCGCGAGGCGATGATCTGGCCCGAGGTGAGCTATCACGAGCGCGAAGAGGCCGGGCAGATGCTGCGCGCCAAGGTTGCCACCATGCGCCTTGCCACCTTCGCCCGCGCCGCGGCGGGGCGCACGCTCGACACCACCATCTGGGCGCGCTTCGTCCAGCCGAGCGCGCTTGTCTGGTGCAGGGATGAGGCCGCGCGCCGCGAGGTGATCGCCGCGCTCGGCGCAGCAGCCATCACCGCCGCGCGCCTTGCCGCCGCGCTCGGCCCGCCGAGCGGCAGCGCCGCCGATTACTGGCGCGCGCTGTTCCGCGCCACCTACCGGGCTGAACTCAGGGTGGAAAAGCAGGGCCGCGAGGAGGACATTCTCGGCCATAACGCGGCCCATTTCGATGGGCTGCTACCCCTCGCGCTCGCCGCCGGGGGGATCGCCCCGGGGGTGGAGGGCAACCGGCTGTCCCCCGAGCTTGCCCTGGCCGAGCGGCGGCGCATCCTTGCCTGGTGGCGGCGGCGGCGGCGGCTCGGCCAGCCGCTCAATCTCATCCGCCTCGTCAAGGCCAGCACCACCTTCGAGGGCGCGGCGCGCTATGCCGCCTGGAAGATCGAGCGCCACACCGGCATGGCGGTGCCGATCACTCCGTTTCGCGAGCGCTTCCCGCTGCTCGCCGCGCCGCAGGTGCTCTGGGACCTCCACCGCCACCGCCAGCGCCAGCGCCGCGCCGGCGAGGCCGGGGGCTAGAGATATTGCATGGTGACCGTCAGGCGGGTGATGCCCTCGCCCGCGGCAAAGCGCGTCTTGTCGAGCCCCGGCGGGCGCGGGATGCCGAGGATGCGGCCGATCTTGGGGTTGTTCGACATGCCCGCCCCGTCGGTGGAGATGTCGGTGTCGCGGTTGCCGTTGACATCGTGCTGGATGGTGAGCGCATATTCGCCCGGGCCGGGCACGGGCACGCACATCACCACACTGCCGGGCTGGGGCTTCGCCTCGACCCTGACGATATAGCGCTTGGACTTCATCCAGTCGCTCGCCCGGGCATGGTAGATGCGGGCAAACAGGTAGCCGCTCGAGGACTTGATCCCATTGACCGTCACCCTGACCGCCGGGCCCTTGCCGGGGGCGCACAGGCTGAGGTCGTTCATCGCCTTGCGGGCATAGCCCCCTTCCTGCGCCAGCGCCGGAGTGCCAGCCGGGCCGAGCGCAAGGCCAAGCGCGGCGAGGGCGGCCAGCGCGCGGGCCGGGGCAAGGGTGAAGGCAGAAGCGGGGGCGATCATGGCAAGTCTCGGTTTGGCAAGGGTGAGAGAGGGGCGCAGCCCGGCGGACGGGCTGGACTTGGCCTGAAGATTTGGCGCGCCTATGACGCTGCATGCCTGAATTGCGGCTTAATCCTTGGCGCTGGCGCGCCGCGGTGGAAAAGGCGAGGCAGCGCGCTTGTGCCGCGATTCGCGGCTCCCTTATGGCTGGGCGCGGATATCCCCGCCACCCGGGAGCCTTGCCAGCGCCATGCCCGCCCCGCTGATCTCGCCCTCGATCCTCTCGGCCGATTTCGCCCGCTTGGGCGAGGAGGTGCGCGCGATCGACGCCGCCGGGGCGGACTGGATCCATATCGACGTGATGGACGGCCATTTCGTCCCCAACATCACCATCGGGCCCGAAGTGATCAAGGCGCTGCGCCCCCACAGCGCCAAGCCCTTTGACGTGCACCTGATGATCGCCCCGGTCGATCCCTACCTTGGTGCCTTTGTCGAGGCCGGGGCCGACATCATCACCATCCATCCCGAGGCCGGGCCGCATATCCACCGCTCGCTCCAGGCGATCAAGGCGCTGGGCAAGAAGGCCGGGGTGGTGCTCAACCCCGGCACCCCGGTCGAGGTGCTCGACAACCTCATGGACCTTGCCGATCTCATCCTGGTGATGAGCGTCAATCCCGGCTTTGGCGGGCAGACATTCATCCCCTCGCAGCTCGCAAAGATCGCCCGCATCCGCTCGATGATCACCCGTTCGGGCCGCGCCATCCATCTCGAGGTTGACGGCGGGGTCAATGCCGAGACCGCGCGCATGTGTGTCGAGGCCGGTGCCGATGTGCTGGTCGCCGGTTCGGCGAGCTTCAAGGGCGGGCCAGACCGCTACGCCGCCAATATCGCGGCGCTCAGGGGCGCGCGCTGATGGCCAGCGTGCTGCGCCCCCCGGCTGCCGCGCGCGCCGAGGCGCTGGTCACGCGCGCGGCACAGCGCGAGGCGTTGGTGCTGCCGAGCGGGCCCGAGCCGGGCGTGGCGGACGAGGCCACCGCGTCCCCCGCCACGCCCGCGGCCGCGCCGCCCGCGCGCGCCCTGGCGCTGAGCGAGGCGATCGCGGTGCGATCGGGCCCCGGCGAGGCGCTGATCCGGCTCGCCTATCGCCTCGGCATCCCCGGCCATGCGCTCGCCCAGCCCTTCCGCCGGGCGCAGCCGGTGCGGGTGGTGGCGACGGTGGAAAGCCCCAACCGCGGCGAGCGCGCCGCCGGCATCGCGCTGCGCGCCGGGCACTTCCTCATCAATGGCGTGCGCCTGCCGATCGCGAGTTTCGATTTCGGCCCCGCCGCGCGCCACGCCCCCGCGGTCGAACGGGTGGTGCACGGCTTTGCCTGGCTCGCCGATCTTGCCGCTGCCGCGCCGCGGCCCGAGGCCGCGCCGGTGGCCGAACGGATCGCCAGGGCCTGGCTTTCTGCCCAGCGCGAGGTGGGCAAGGGCCCGGCCTGGGAGACGGAACTTGCGGGCCTCAGGCTGGTCAACTGGCTGGTGCACGCCCCGCTGCTTCTTGGCGGCACCGACAAGGCGCTCAAAACCCGACTGCTTGCCGCCATCGCCGCAACCGCGACCTGGCTCGACAAGCGCGCCCCGCGCGAAGGGGCAGGGCTGGGCGCGGTGGCGGCCTGGGCCGGGGTGGTGGCCGCCGGGCTGCTGCTGCCGCAGGGCCGCCCGCGCCGGCTCTATGGCGAGGCGGGCCTCATCAAGGCGCTCGGCGACATGGTGGGCGAGGATGGCGGGGTGCTGGCGCGCTGCCCGGCAGCCCAGCTCGAGGCGATCCGCCTGCTCACCGAGCTCATCGCCTGCTACGCGGCGGTCAGCGTCACGGCGCCCCCCGCGCTGGCGGCGATCCGCGAGCTGCTGGTGCCGCCGCTGCTGGCGCTGCGCCACGGCGATGGGGGCCTTGGCAGCTGGCAGGGGCAGGGCGCGATCAGCGCCGAGCGGGTGAGCGCGGTCATCGCCGCAAGCGGGGTGCGCACCCGCCCGCTCGCCGTGCCCGAGACCTGGGGCTATGCCCGGGTGAAGGCGGGCGATACGCTGCTGCAATTCGACACCGCCCCGCCGCCCCGCGCACGCCACAGCCGGGTGGGCTGCGCCTCCACGCTCGCCTTTGAACTTTCCGATGGCCCGGCCCGGCTGATCGTCAATTGCGGCGGGGCGGCGCTCGCCGGGGGGCAGGTGCCGGCGCGCATCGGCCAGGCGCTGCGCACCACCGCGGCCTTTTCCACCCTGGTGCTCGACAATGCCAATTCCACCGCGGTGCTGCTCCACGGGCGGCTCGGCAAGGGGGTGGAGACCGTCACGCTCGAGCGCCGCAGCCTCGGCAGCGAGCGGCGCGGCGCCACCCGCATCGAGGCCGCGCATGATGGCTATGCCGCCCGCTTCGGCCTCACCCACCAGCGCATCCTCACGCTTTCGGGCGATGGCACCGAGCTTGCCGGCGAGGACCTGCTCATCCCCACCAGCAAGAACGGCAAGCGCGGCAAGATCGGCTTTGCCATCCGCTTCCACCTCGGGCGCGGGGTCGAGGTGCAGCTTTCCGGCGACCGGCGCGGCGCCAGCCTGCTGCTGCCCGATGGCAGGCTCTGGCAATTCCGTCTCGGCGGGGATAGGGCGGGCGCGAGCGAGATCACCCTTGCGATCGAGGACAGCCTGTGGGTCGATGGCGAGGGCCGCCCGCACGCCACCGAGCAGCTGGTGATCGAGGGCATGGCATGGCGCAGCGGGGGGCATTTCTCCTGGCTGCTGAAAAAGACGGGGTAGGCATCCTTGATGAGCGACAAGGCGATCCGGCGGGCGCTGCTGTCAGTGTCCGACAAGAGCGGCTTGGCAGAACTCGGCGCAGCGCTGGCGGCGCGCGGGGTGGAACTGGTGAGCACCGGCGGCACCGCCAGTGCGCTGCGCGCGGCGGGCCTCATGGTGCGCGACATTGCCGAGCTCACCGGCTTTCCCGAGATGATGGACGGGCGGGTCAAGACCCTGCACCCCCGAGTGCATGGCGGGCTTTTGGCGCTGCGCGACAACCCTGAGCACCGCGCGGCGATGGAGGCCCACGGGATCGGGCCGATCGACCTCGTGATCGTCAACCTCTATCCCTTCGAGGCCACCGTGGCCAAGGGCGCCAGCCGCGCCGAGATCATCGAGAACATCGATATCGGCGGCCCGGCGATGGTGCGCTCGGCCGCCAAGAACCACGGCTTTGTCACCATCATCACCGATCCGACCGATTATCCGGCGCTGCTTGCCGAAATGGATGCCGAGGGCGGCGCCACCAGCCAGGCCTTCCGCACCCGCATGGCGGCCAAGGCCTATGCCCGCACCGCCGCCTATGACGCGGCGATCGCCAGCTGGTTTGCCTTTGCCGATCCCGAAGGCCAGGCCGCGCCCTTCCCCGAAACGCTCCCGATCGCGCTCAAGCGCGCCGACAGCTTGCGCTATGGCGAGAACCCGCACCAGGCCGCGGCGGTCTATGTCCCGCAGGTCGTCACCAGCCCCGGGGTGCCGCAGGCGACCCAGCTTCAGGGCAAGGAGCTGAGCTACAACAATCTGAACGATGCCGATGCCGCGCTCGAACTGGCGGCGGAGTTTGCCGGGGGCGCGCCCGCGGTCGTCATCGTCAAGCACGCCAATCCTTGCGGCGTCGCCCAGGCGCCGAGCCTCATCGAAGCCTGGCAGGCCGCGCTCGCCTGTGACAGCGTTTCGGCCTTCGGCGGGATCGTGGCGGTCAACACCATGCTCGATGGCCCCACCGCCGAGGCCATCGCCAGCATCTTCACCGAAGTGGTGATCGCCCCCAGCGTCTCGGATGAAGCGCGCGCGATCTTCGCGCGCAAGAAGAACCTGCGCCTGCTTGCATGCGGGGCCCTGCCCGATCCGCGCCGCGCCGGCCTTGCGCTGAAGACCATCGCCGGCGGTGTGCTGATCCAGTCGCGCGACAATGGCGCGATCCGCGCCGATGATCTCAAGGTGGTCACCAAACGCGCCCCCACCGAACAGGAGCTCAAGGACTGCCTGTTCGCCTGGACGGTCGCCCGCCACGTCAAGTCCAACGCCATCGTCTATGCCAAGGACGGGGCCACCGCCGGGATCGGCGCGGGGCAGATGAACCGGCGCGATTCGGCCCGCATCGCCGCGATCAAGGCGAAGGAAGCGGCCGAGGCCCATGGCTGGGATGCGCCGCGCACCGTGGGCAGCGCGGTGGCCTCGGATGCCTTCTTCCCCTTTGCCGATGGGCTACTGGCCGCGGCCGAGGCCGGGGCCACCGCGGTGATCCAGCCGGGCGGATCGATCCGCGATGCCGAGGTGATCGCCGCCGCCGACGCGGCCGGGCTGGCCATGGTCTTCACCGGGATGCGCCACTTCCGCCATTGAGGGCCAGGCCTATGCCCCTTCCGCCAGCCATTGGCCGCAAGCGGCGCACGGCTCGGCGCGGCTTGCAGGCGGGCGCAAGGTTTTTTCAGCGCCCCGGTAACCACATGGTGCGCGCAGCCTAACCGCGTCTGACCGCTGCGTTCATCCCGGTGCAATTCGGCCCGGGCCATGGACGGGCGGCAAGCCAAGCGAATCACGAGTTATCCCGATGCGATTCCTCTCCTCCGACCTTGTGCGCCAATTCGGCATCGGCTTTGCGCTGGGCGCAGTGCTGGTGGTGGGGGCGCGGGCGCAGGATGCGGGCGAGGGGATCGCCTCGCCCGCCCAGGCGGCCGAGCGCATCGCCCCGAGCGCGCCCACGGCGGACTTCGTGATCGCCCCTTAGGGACGCCTTGCGATGAAGCCCTGTGCGGCCCTGCTCGCCGCTCTCTGCCTCGCGCTCAGCGCCTGCGCCGGGCCGGCGGTTGCTGCCGAAGAACCCGTCGATGCCCCGGCAGCAACGCGCATCGCCAGGGAAGGCGCCGGGGGCAGCAAGGGCCTCAAGACCGCGATCCTTGCCGGCGGGTGCTTCTGGGGCGTCGAGGGGGTGTTCAGCCATGTCAAGGGCGTCAAGGGCGCGGTTTCGGGCTATCACGGCGGCAATGCGGCAAGCGCCCGCTATGATGTGGTCTCGAGCGGCCTTACCGACCATGCCGAGGCGGTGAAGATCACCTATGACCCGGCGCTGGTGCGCTATGACGAGCTTTTGCGGATCTTCTTCTCGGTGGTGGCCGATCCCACGCTCAAGAACCGCCAGGGCCCCGATGTCGGCCCGCAATATCGCAGCGCCATCGTGCCGACCAGCGCCGAGCAGGCGGCGGTGGCCAA
Organism: Erythrobacter cryptus; assembly: GCA_046297575.1. Taxonomy (GTDB): domain Bacteria; phylum Pseudomonadota; class Alphaproteobacteria; order Sphingomonadales; family Sphingomonadaceae; genus Erythrobacter; species Erythrobacter cryptus_A. The sequence goes on along the minus strand of JBKBHR010000001.1, from coordinate 114,261 downwards.
GGCCTATCTGGCCCAGCTTGGCAAATCGGGGCTGTGGAATAGGCCGATCGTCACCGCGATCGAGCCTTACCGGGCCTTCTATCCGGCCGAAAGCCATCACCAGGACTTCATGGCCAAGAACCCCACCCACGCCTATATCCGCCGCTGGGACGCGCCCAAGCTTGCCGCGCTCAAGGCGATGTTCCCGCAGCATTACCGGGCGCGCTTCCTGAGGGACGCCTCCTAGGCTCTTGGCGAGCGCGCCTGCACGGGCCTATATCTGCGCCATGGGAGAGATCGCGCCGCATCCCCACACCCACCGCGAGCACACCGGCCCGGAGCTGGTGGCTGAGGCCGCGCGCGCGCTGCGCGCGGCGGGCGAGCAGTGGACGACGATGCGCGAGGCGGTCTTCACCGAGCTTGCCCGGCACGAGCGGCCGGTGTCCGCCTATGACATTGCCGAGAACCTCTCGGCCGCGCGGGGCAAGCGGGTGGCGCCCAATTCGGTCTATCGCATCCTCGATGTGTTCGTGGCCAGCAACCTTGCGATGCGGGTCGAAAGCGCCAATGCCTATCTGGCCAATCGCCACCCCGGCTGCGCGCATGACTGCATCTTCCTCGTCTGCGACGAATGCGGCGAGGCCACCCATGTCGATGACGAGCCGGTGAGCGAGGCGGTGCGCGCCATCGCCGCCGCGCGCCAGTTCGCCGCGCGCCGCCCGGTGATCGAGATCCGCGGGCTCTGCCGCTCCTGCGCCTGAGCGGCAGCCCCGCGCCCGATTGACGCCGATCAAGCCCGCATCGACACACCGGGTTTCCCCGTGTAAGGCTGGGGCATGACACAACCGCCTTACACCCCCCTGCTCGATCAGGTTGACACGCCGGCCGATCTGCGCCGCCTCAAGCCCGAGCAGCTGCGCCAACTCGCCGATGAACTGCGCGCCGAAATGATCGATGCGGTGAGCGTTTCGGGCGGGCACCTGGGATCGGGGCTCGGCGTGGTCGAGCTGACCGTGGCGATCCACTATGTCTTCAACACGCCCGAGGACAAGCTGATCTGGGACGTCGGCCACCAGTGCTATCCGCACAAGATCATCACCGGTCGGCGCAACCGCATCCGCACCCTGCGCCAGGGCGGCGGGCTTTCGGGCTTCACCAAGCGCTCGGAAAGCGAATATGATCCCTTCGGCGCGGCCCATTCCTCCACCTCGATCTCGGCGGCGCTGGGCTTTGCCATCGCCAACAAGCTCCAGGGAAAGCCCGGGCGCGCGATCGCGGTGATCGGCGATGGGGCGATGAGCGCCGGCATGGCCTATGAGGCGATGAACAACGCCGCCGAGGCCGGCAACCGCCTGATCGTGATCCTCAACGACAATGACATGTCGATCGCCCCGCCGGTGGGCGGGCTTTCGGCCTATCTGGCACGGATGGTCTCCTCGTCCGAATATCTCGGCATCCGCAGCCTCGCCAGCCGCGCGATCCAGAAGATGAGCCGCCGCCTGCACGACACGCTCGGCAAGGCCGAGGAGTTCACCCGCGGGATGGTGACCGGCGGCACCCTGTTCGAGGAGCTGGGCTTCTACTATGTCGGCCCGATCGACGGGCACAATCTCGACCATCTCCTGCCCGTGCTCGAGAACGTGCGCGACACCTCCGAAGGGCCGGTGCTCGTCCATGTCGTGACCGAAAAGGGCAAGGGCTATGCCCCGGCCGAGAACAGCGCCGACAAGTATCACGGCGTGCCCAAGTTCAACGTCGTCACCGGCGAGAAGGCCAAGAGCACGCCCGCGGCCCCGGCCTATCAGGACGTGTTCGGCACCACGCTGGCCAAGCTTGCCGAAACCGATGAGCGCATCTGCGCCATCACCGCCGCCATGCCCTCGGGCACGGGGGTGGACAAGTTCGCCAAGGCCCACCCTGCCCGCGCCTTCGATGTCGGGATTGCCGAGCAGCACGCGGTGACCTTCGCCGCGGGCCTCGCCGCGCAGGGGATGCGGCCCTTTGCCGCGATCTATTCGACCTTCCTCCAGCGCGCCTATGACCAGGTGGTGCACGATGTGTGCATCCAGAACCTGCCCGTGCGCTTTGCCATCGACCGGGCCGGGCTGGTGGGGGCCGACGGGGCGACCCATGCCGGCTCCTTCGACATCACCTATCTTGCCACCCTGCCCAACATGGTCGTCATGGCCGCCGCCGACGAGGCCGAGCTGGTGCACATGACCTACACAGCGGCCGAATATGATGATGGCCCGATCGCCTTCCGCTATCCGCGCGGCAACGGTGTCGGGGTGCCGCTGCCCGAAGTGCCGATGAAGCTCGAGATCGGCAAGGGCCGGGTGATCCGCGAGGGCAGCAAGGTCGCGATCCTCTCCCTGGGGGCAAGGCTCGCCGAGGCCTTGAAGGCTGCCGATACGCTCGAGGCCAAGGGGCTTTCGACCACGGTGATCGACCTGCGCTTTGCCAAGCCGCTCGATGAGGAGCTGATCGCCCGGGCAATGCGCAGCCACGAGGTGATCGTCACGGTCGAGGAAGGGGCGATCGGGGGCCTTGGCGCCCATGTGCTGACCTATGCCAGCGACCACGGCCTCATCGATGCCGGGCTCAAGCTGCGCACCCTGCGCCTGCCCGACATCTTCATCGACCACGACGATCCGGTAAAGCAATATGACCAGGCGGGCCTCAATGCGCCGCATATCGTCGATACGGTCCTGAAGGCGCTGAAGCACAACAGCGCTGGCGTGGAAACGAGCGCGGCGGGCGAGGCGCGGGCCTAGCGCCCCTCGCCGCGCGCGGGGGGTGCGGTCAGTTGCAGACGCTCGGGCAGCCGCAAGCGGCTGTGCGGCGGCAGCGGCGCGGCGGAAGCGCCCGCCTCCGCATCCGCCACCGGCGCGCCCTTGAGCGCGGCGATCTCGCGCGCGCGCCTCGCAAGATAGGTCTCGCGCCGCACAGTATAGGGATCGTCCGAGGCGGCGATCATCGCCAGCTCCTCGTCGAAGGCGAGCCGCTGGTCGAGCCCGTTGATGACGAAATAGCCCGCCGCATAGGCCGGGCGGTTGAAGGGCCTTCCCACCCCCAACGGCAGCAGCGCCTGATCGAGCGTGCTGCCAAAGAGGTCGCGCACGGTGGTTGCGCCCGTCACCGGCAGATAGAGATAGGCCCCCGGCCCCACCCCGTAAAACCCCAGGGTGTTGGCAAAGCCGTTGCGGCGATAGGGCAGGCCGATCCCGGGCTTCGCCGCGATGTCGATCAGCCCGCCAAGCCCGAGGGTGGAATTGATCGCAAGGCGCGCAAGCGTCTCGAACGTCTTGCCGAGCTTGCCCTGCAGCAGGAAGTTCAATGCATTGCTGGGCTCGCCAAGGTTCCTCACCACATTGCCAAGCCCATCGCGCAGCGGCCCCGGCAGGTTGTCGCGCCAGGCATGGGCCACCGGCGCGACCACGGCGCGATCGACCGCTTGGGAGATGCGGTAGCTCTCCTCGTTGACGGCGATCATCGGATCCTGCTTGGGCGGGCCATATTCGCCTTCGACCACGATCTCACGATCGGGCGGCGCGCCCTCGCCCGCCGCCTCGGGCGGGGCGGCGCCCGGCGCGGTGTCTTGCGCCGCGGCAAGGCTCCAGTCTGCCGGCACGGGCGCGGCGGGTGGCGGCTGGTCAGGCGGTGCGGCGAGAAGCGCAGGCGCGGCGGCAATCAACGCGAGCATCGGCATGGGCCTCCTCAAGAAGCTCCCCTGGTCAAGGGCCGATCCTGACGCACGCCGCCATTCTTGCCCTTTGTGCCCCTGCGCACTAGGCAGGCTGGCGCAAGTCCCGCCAAAGCGCAAGGCCCCCGCAATGACCGCAAGCCCGCTGCTCGATATCGCCCGCGAAGGGCCGATCGCCATCCTCACCTTCAACCGCCCCGAGGCGATGAACCCGCTCGGCGCGCCGGGCGATGGCGATGCCTTTGCCGCCGCGGCCCAGGCGCTCAACCGCGACATGGACTGCCGGGTGGTGATCCTCACCGGGGCCGGCAAGGCCTTCAGCGCCGGGGGCGACATCAAGGCGATGCGCGACAAGAGCGGCACCTTTGGCGGCACCACCCCGGCGATTGCGGATGGCTACCGCGACAATATCCACCAGATGCTGCGCGCGCTTCATGGCCTGCGCGTGCCGGTGATCGCGGCGGTCAACGGCCCGGCGATCGGCCTCGGGTGCGATGTCGCCTGCCTTGCCGATATCCGCATCGCTTCGACAAGCGCACGCTTCGGCGTCACCTTCCTCAAGCTCGGGATCATCCCCGGCGATGGCGGCACCTGGATCCTGCCGCGGGTGATCGGCATGAGCCGCGCGGCCGAGCTGTTCTACACCGGCGAGGTGATCGATGCCGCGACCGCGAAGGACTGGGGGCTTGTCAGCCGCGTCGTGCCTGCCGAGGCGCTGATGGACGAGGCCCGCGCGCTTGCCGCCAGGATCGCCGCCATGCCGCCCCACGCGCTGCGCCACACCAAGAACCTGCTGCGCCAGGGCCAGCAGATGAGCTATGACAGCGCGCTCGAACTTGCCGCCAACACCCAGGCGATGATGCACACCACCGCCGACCATGCCGAAGGTGTCGCGGCGCTGATCGAGAAACGCGCGCCGGTGTTCAGGGGCGAGTAGTCAGCCCAACCACTTCCACACCCCCGCGGGGATGCCGGCGCGCCACAGGTGGAGCCAGCTTGCCCCCAGCCACAGCACCGTGCCCGCCACCAGCGGCACCACGCCCACGCGCAGGAACTGGCCGAGCCGCGGCCAATAGCTGGTCTTCCTTGACCATTCTTCCCAGGCCGCGCCCATCTGCGCGGCCTTCTTGGCATCCTGGAGGTGCGCGCCCACCAGCGCGAGAAAGCCCATGGCGAACGCCGTGACCATCGTGCGGGTGCTCCAGAACAGCACCAGGTGCGATGCCGCCCACAGGCCGATCCCCCACATCATCGGGTGGCGGGTGACGCGCAAGACGCCCGTCGGCTCGGCACGGGCCTGGGCCTCGGCCTGGGGCGTGGGCAGCGCCGGATTGCCCGCGAGCGAGCCGGCGAGCAGCACCATCGCCGGCCAGGTGAGCAGCGTGGCGAGCGCCCAGCCCGCCTCGCCCGAGCCGGGAAGATCGGCCCCCGGCGCGGCGATGAAGGCGAAATAGACCCAGGCGAGCGCCGCGAGGCTGACGAGGCTGTAGCCGATCTGGAACCCGCCCGCCCCCAGCGCCTTCACCATCCCGCCGCGCAGGGGATGCGACATGGCAAGGTGCGAACCGACAAAGGCGACGTTGGCGGCGATCAGATTGGCGATGGCGCTGTCCATTGATGCTCCCCCGGATACTTGATCCGGGGGGCCTTATAGCACGCGCCGCCCGCCTGCCTACCAGTCGAAGGCCTTGGGCCGATCGCTCTCGTCGAGATCAAGATAGCGGTCGCGCAGGCGGGTCTGGTGGTTGGTGAGATCCTGCCTGACGCCCGCGATATAGACCCTGGTGGGCACCGAGCCGACCTCGAGCGGATCGCCGTCCCAGATCACCACATCGCCGAGCGCCCCGGGCCTCAGCACGCCCGCCTTGCCGCCCAGGCCGCTGATCTCGGCCGGGACCGAACTGATCGCGGCAAAGGCCGCGCCCCAGCTCATCCCGCTCGCCCCCGGCACGCGGGTGAGCGCGACGAGATTGCCCGCCACCTGCTGCAACCGGCGCGGATCCTGGAGGCTGGCGGCATTGATCGCCACCTTCACCCCGGCGCGCGCGAGGCGCCCGGCATTGGACTGGGTGGCGCCCAGTTGCTCGAAGCTCTCGGGCAGGTCGGTAAGGCCATTGGCGATCACCGGCAACCCGGCCGCGGCAATCGCATCGGCCACCAGCCAGCCCTCGCTCGCCCCCACCAGCACCAGATCGAGCTTGGGAAAATCGCGCTTGATCGCCAGCACCGCGCGGATATCGGCAGCCCGCTCGGCCGCGACATAGAGCTTCTGCCGCCCGGTCACCACCGGCACCAGCGCCTCGGCATCGAAGCGGCCGAGGAACAGGTCATCGCCGCGGGCGATCTCGGTGGTCTGCGGGGTGCCGGCGCGCCCGACCAGCGCCTCGGCCTCGCGCAGCGCGGCGCGCAGCAGCACGTGGGCGGCGACCCGGCTGCCACCGGCGAGTTCCGCCCCGCCCTCGCCCAGCGCCACCATCTGGAAGGCGCGCGGCTGCATCACCGCCTGCCCATCGCCGTCAAGATCGATGATCGCCCCCTGGCCGGCGAAGATCGAGCCAGAGGGCAGGGTGGTGGTGGCCGCGCGGGTGATCCCTGCGGCGCGGTGGACAAGGATGTGCTGCGAAGCGGGATTGATGATCGCCGCGGCATCGAGCGCGGCGCTGAAGGGCGCGGTGCGGGCGGTGATGTCGTTCGATTCGCCCACCGCCGAGACATCGGCAAGGCCGAGCGTCGTCACCGTGGCGAACAGCCCCGGGGTGACCCAGGCGCCGGCGGCATCCACCGTCTCGCCCGCGCCGGGCGCGCCGCCCGCCGGCCCGGCATAGACGACGCTGCCGCCGCGCACGACCACGGTGCCGTTCGCGATCGGCTCGGAACCATCGCCGATCACCAGCCGGGCGTTGGTGATGGTCACATCCTGCGCCAGGGCAGGGGCGGCGGCAAGCGCGAGCGCGCAAGAGCGCAGCGCAGCGGCAAGGAGGCGCTTCATTTCACGTCTCCTTCACCGGGCTGGCCGAGCTCGAAATCGCTCACCGGGCGCATTTTGGGGTTGGTGGCATCGAACATCAGCGCCCCGTCGATCCACACCTTTTCGGGCCGCGAATAGACCGAGAGCGGGTGGCCGTTCCACAGCACCACATCGGCCATCTTGCCCGGCTCGAGGCTGCCGGTCATCGCGGCGATGCCCATGGCCTTGGCCGGGTTGTAGGTGATCCACTGGATCGCCACGCCATCGGGAATGTCGATCCCCAGCCGCTGCCCGGCCTTCTGCGCCTTGCGCGCTTCCTGGTTCAAACGCTGGATATCATTGGCATCGTCCGAATGGATCACCACGCAGGCGCCCTCGCGCTGGAGGAAGGCGGCATTCTCGAGAATGCCGTCATAGCTTTCCATCTTGAAGCCATACCAATCGGCCCAGATCGCGCTGCACACGTCGTTTTCGCGCAACAGATCGCCGATCTTGTAGGCCTCGACCGCGTGGTGGAAGGTGGAAACCTTGTAGCCCATCTCCTTGGCCATATCGAGCACCAGGGCCATCTCGTCGGCGCGGTAGCAATGGTTGTGGACGAGGATTTCGCCCTTGAGCACGCCCACCAGCGTCTCCTTGGCCAGATCGCGCTTGGCCTCCTTGTTGTTGGCATAGTCGATCGCGGCGAGCCAGGTGCTGCGGTTGACGGCGAAATTGCCCATCCGCGTCGAAGGCATCCGCCCCTTGCTGCCATAGACGCGCTTGGGGTTTTCGCCGCAGGCCATCTTGAAGCCATAGGGCGCGCCGGGGAACTTCATCCCCTGCACCGTGCGCGCGGGCACGTTCTTGAGCGTGACCGAGCGCCCGCCCATCAGGTTGGCCGAACCGGGCAGGATCTGCAAGCTGGTGACCCCGCCATTGGCGAGCGCGCGGGTGAAGCCCGGGTCTTGCGGCCAGACCGAATGTTCGGCCCAGACCTCGGGGGTGGTGGGACTGGTCGCCTCGTTGCCATCCGCATGGGCCTGCACCGCGGGCGAGGGATAGTCACCAAGGTGCGAATGGATGTCGATGATCCCGGGGGTGACGAACTTGCCCGTGCCATCGAAGACGGCAATGTCCGCCGGGATCGGGGTGTCCGGCCCGCCCACCGCGACGATCTTGCCGCCCGACATGAAGACGACACCGTTGTCGATCTGCCCGCCGCGGCCATCAAAGATGGTGGCGCCGCGGATCGCGGTGGCAATCCCCGGATAGGGCCTGTAGGTCGAGGGGAAGACGCCTTCGGCCTCCTTCTTGGCAACGAGGGTGGGCGTGTCGCCCGCGTCCTTGTCCTTCTTCTTGTCCTTCTCGCGCGCTTCGAGCGCGCCGGCGCCAAGGCTGAGCGCGAGCGCGCCCGCCAGCATCACAAGCGCGCCCCAGCGGGCGCGCCGCGGTGTGTGTGGTCTCATCACCAGCCCTCCCGTTTCCCGGCGTTCAGCTGTGCCGGGAAGCGGGGGGCTTGTCCATGCCGCTGGTCGATTGCTGTTGGCGGCTTGCCCTACTCGGCCGGGCGCGCGGCCGGGTCGCCATCGCCAAAGACGCGCTCGGCCTCGGCGGCGGGGCTGTCATCCCTCAGGGTGTCGAGATGCATCAGGCGCTTGATCAGCGGGCTGACCACCAGCACGCCGACGCCCACCGCCACCGCGATCCAGCCGATCTGCGAATAGACGTCGAGCACCACCTGCTGGCCCGCGCCCTCGCCGCTCGCCCGCTCCGATCCGGTCGCCGCGGCGATGAGGCCCGCGACGAAATTGCCGGTGGCCGAGGCGAAGAACCAGGTGCCCATGATGAGGCTGGCCATGTGCGCGGGCGCGAGGCGGTTCATCGCCGAAAGGCCCACGGGCGAAAGGCACAGCTCACCCGTGGTGTGGAGCAGGTAGATGAGGAAGATGAACAGCACCGGGGTAAGGTCGCCCGTCGCCGCGCCCGCCACCAGCACGAGGAAGCCCGCGCCCAGCTGGACCAGCGCGAGGCCAAACTTGGCCGGGGCCGAAGGTTCAAGCCCCCGGCGCCCGAGCCAGGTCCACAGGCCTGCAAACAGCGGGGCGAGCAGCACGATATAGATCGCGTTGATCGACTGGAACACCGAGGCCGGCACCCCGCCGCGATCGACATAGCGATCGGTGTAGAGGTTGAGGGAGGAGCCGGCCTGTTCGAACAGCGCCCAGAACAGGATCGAGCCGATGATCAGGAACAGCGCGGCAAAGATGCGGTCGCGATCATGCGCCGGCAGGCGCACCACCGCGATGAACAGCACATAGGCGACCAGCACCGCCCCGGCAGCGCCGAGCAGGGTGCCCACGATCGACTGGTTCTGCACCATCCACCAGCACGCGCCCACCGCGAGGATGCCGAGCGCATAAAGGCCCCATTCGGTGCCCTTGGAAAGCGCGATCGGCGGCTCGCCGCGCCCGAGCAGCAGCGGCTTGAACCCGACAAAGACGATGAGGCCAAGCAGCATCCCCACGCCCGCCGCGCCGAAGCCATAGGCCCAGCCATAGGTCTCGCCGAGGTAGCCGCACAGCAGCGAACCGATCGCCGCGCCGAGATTGATGCCCATGTAGAAGATCGTGTAGGCCCCGTCGCGCCGCACATCGGTGCGGGGGTAAAGCTGGCCGACGATCACCGAGATGTTGGCTTTCAGGAACCCTGAGCCGACGATGATGAAGGCGAGCGCCAGCCAGAAGATGTTGAGGCTGGCCGGATCCTGCCCGCCATTGCCTTCAAAGCCCATGAGGAAGTGCCCGAAGGTCAAGAGCACCGCCCCATAGGTCACGGCCTTCCTCTGGCCCAGATACTTGTCAGCCAGATAGCCGCCGAGCACCGGGGTGATATAGACGAGCGCGGTGTAGGCGCCGTAGATCACCCCCGCCTCGGCATCGGAAAACAGCCAGTGCTTCGTGAGGTAGAAGATCAGGAGGGCGCGCATCCCGTAATAGGAAAAGCGCTCCCACATCTCGGCGAAGAACAGGACGAACAGTCCCTTGGGATGGCCGAGGAAAGTCCCGGCGCTGTCCCCGTGCGGAAGTTCAGCAGTGGCCATGCGAAAATCTTGTCCCTTGTGCGCGCCGCTCCGGCCGCGCTTCGCTGGCGCTGCACCCTAACGGCTGCCTCGCGCTTGTGAAGCTTTTGTTGCGGGTGAAACCGGGTGGCCGCCTTGACCCGCATGGCTGTATTATGGCACTGATGCACCTGATGAGCGCCAACCGCCCGGTCTATCTCAAGCTGCGTGACCAGATCGCCGCAGCGATCATCGATGGGCTCTATGCCGAGGGTGAGATGCTCCCCTCGGTGCGCGCGCTCGCGGCCGAGCAGGGGGCCAATCCGCTGACCGTCGCCAAGGCCTATCAGCAGTTCCAGAACGATGGCCTCGTCGCGGTGCAGCGCGGGGTGGGCATGTATGTGGTGCGCGGCGCCGCCGAGCGCCTGCGCGCGGCCGAGCGCGAGGCTTTCCTGCGCGAGGAATGGCCCGAGATCCTGCGGCGGATGCGGCGCCTGGGACTCGATCCGGCCGACCTTGCCGAAAGGGTGTGATCGGCCCGTATTGCTGACATTTGTGCAGGTTGCGCCGATTGCCCAAGTGTGACACTATCTTGCGCGTCGGCAGGGCGAAGGGTCGCAGCGCTTTGCCGCCAAGGATGAGGGGGCGCCGCAAGGGTCGCAGGCGCATGGGGACAAGACCACAGGGGCAACCCGCAAGGGCGCCTGCGTGCCAGCATGTCTGCACGCAGGAGCCGGGAGATCGAGATGATCAGATCGGAATTGCTGCAGGAACTCCACAAGGACAATCCCGAGCTGCGCGCCGAGGAAATCGAGCAGGTGGTGGACATCTTCTTCGACGAGATCGCCCAGCGTCTCGCCGAAGGGGGCCGGGTCGAGCTGCGCGGCTTTGGCGCCTTTTCCACCCGCGCGCGCGAGGCGCGCACGGGCCGCAACCCGCGCACGGGTGAGGCCGTGGCGGTGCCCGAAAAGCGCGTGCCCTATTTCAAGGCCGGCAAGGAAATCCGCGAGCGCCTGAACGCCAAGTAGGCCGCGCGCCGCCAGGCGGGCGGGCGCGCTCTGGCCGCAAGAGCCAATGTTTCACGTGAAACATTGGCGCGGCGCGCGTGCGTCTCACGCGGCGAGCGGCTGCGGGGTGCCGTCCTGCGCGAGGCCCGGCACCGGCAGGGCGCGTTCATGCCCGAGCGCGGCAAAGACGAGGTCAATGAGCTTCTCGCGCCCGCCGCTCTGGCTCATGTCCACCGGCACCAGCCCGAGTGCGTCCATCTCGCGCGCCGCCTCGGCGCCGGGCACGGCGATGATCCGCACCAGATCGGGCACGCGCGCGGCGATCAGCGGGGTGAGCGCACGGCTCGGTTCGGTCGCTCCGGTCGCCACCACCAGCACCTGCCGCCGGGCCATCCCGATCGCCTCCCAGCTGCGCGGATCGGCGGGATTGGCGCGGTGGACGGGGTAGCCATCGGCAAGCGCCATGCGGAAGCGCGCCTCCTCCGGCTCGAGCGCGAGATAGGCGATGTGGTTGAAGGCCAGCGCATCGGCGAGCGCGCGCCCGGCCGCGGTCATGCCGATGATCACCACCGGCGCGTCCTCACCGGCAAGGGGGCTGTCGGGCGGCCCGCGCCGCAGGTGCCCGGCCAGCCTGCGCCCGAGGTTCGAGACCAGCGGGGTCGCCGCAAGGCTGATCGCGATCGCGGTCACCAGCGCGGCGATCAGCCGCGGCTCGGCCAGCCCCGCCACCGCCGGCAGCGCAAGGAGCACCAGCGCGAACTCGCTGCCCTGAGCGATGAGAAAGCCGAGCTGGATCGAGCCAGGCACCGACCAGCGGTTCATCAGCGCGGCGATCACATTGACGGCGCATTTAACGAGGACCAGCCCCAGCGTGATCGCCAGCACCAGCGGCCAGTCCGCGACCAGCAGCGCCGGATCGATCCCGAGCCCGACCGAAATGAAGAAGAAGCTGAGGAACAGCCCGCGAAAGGCGTCGATCTCGGTCTGCACCAGGATGCGGTAGCGCGAATCGGCCACCGCCATGCCGCCGAGAAAGGCGCCGAGAGTGAGCGACAGCCCGGCCATGCCGGTGGCCCAGCCCGCCGCCAGCGCCAGGAACAGCGCGGTGGCGGTATAGACCTCGGTGGTCCCCGCCCGCGCGATCAGGGCAAAGAGCGGCTCGGTGAGATAGCGGGCAAAGAGCACCGCGATCCCGAAGGCCGCGAGCGCCTTGGCCGCGGCAAGGCCGAGCGCCGGGGCGAGCGGGCCCCCTTCGGCGAGCGCCCCGGCGGCCACCAACAGGCCGATCGCGGCGATATCCTGGAAGATCAGGATCGCCTGCGCCGCGCGCCCGACCGGACAATCCTCCTGCCCGCGCTCGCGGATGAGGCCGATCACCACCGCGGTGGAAGAAAGGCCCAGGGCAAAGCCGGCGATCACCGCAAAGCCCGCCGGCAGGCCGAAGGCGGCAAGGATCAGGGCAAAGGCTCCGCCCGCCACCAGCATCTGCAACGCCCCGAAGCCGAAGATCGTGCCGGCCTCGGCGCGGATGCGCCCGAGCGAGAAATGCAGGCCAAGGTTGAACAGCAGGAACATCACCCCGGCCTCGGCCATGGCAGCGACCACCGGGCCGCGGAAATCCTCGGCCATGCCAAGGCTTGCCAGCGCCAGCCCCAGCCCGAGATAGCCGACGATCGGATTGAGCCTCACTGCCCGGGCGACAAGCGCGGCAAGGATGCCAAGGCCAAGCAGGGTGATGGCCGGCTCGATCGTGGCGAGCACCCCGTGGCCTGCCTCATCGCCCGCGCCCGCCATTGCCTCTTTGCCCCTGTCGCTGCATGGGCCCGTGCCGGCCCGCCGCTCTCCACATGGGGGCTCGCCCGGGTGCTGGCAAGCGCTGGCCATCCCGGTGCCACCTGTGGCAAGGGCCTGGGCAACGGCGGGCGTGGCGGAATGGCAGACGCCGGGGACTTAAAATCCCCTGAGCTTGGCTCGTGCGGGTTCGAGTCCCGCCGCCCGCACCACGCATTTGCGCCCGCTGGAACAAGGGGGGCGCGATTAGCCGGCCTTTAACGACTTTGTCCCTATCGTGCCGGGTTGAGCATGGGATCACCGCGTCCCGCTGGCGCTGCACCCCGGCGCGGCGGGTGAGGGGCGAAACGGCATGGACAAGGCGGCTTCATCGGCAACCTGCCCAGCGCCTGCGGGCGCGCCGGGCGGCAATGCGGGCGCAGAACAGCGCGCCGCCCCGCGCGTCACGCTGCTGATCCGCGCCGCCAAGCTGGTCTCGAGCGCCGGCGAATTTGTCTGCGTGATCCGCGATGTCTCGGAGACCGGGGTGAGCGTCAGGCTGTTCCACGATCTGCCCGCCGGCGAGGCGCTGGAACTGCACATGCCCGCCGGCGCGATCCATCCCATCGGCCGGGTGTGGCACCGCGGCAACGAGGCGGGCTTTCGCTTCCTGTGCGCTCCGGTCGCGGTCGAGGCGCTGGTCAACGAGGCGAGCGACTATCCCAAACGCGGCCTCAGGCTGTCGGTCAGCCTGCCGGTGCGGCTGCGCAGCTTGGCGGGCGAGCAGATCGTGCGGGTCGAGAACCTCTCGCAGCAGGGCGCAAGGCTGGCCTGCGAGAGCCTGCTGGCGATCGACCAGGCGGTGCAGCTCGAACTGCCCGATGCCGGGGGCAAGCCGCGTCAGGTGCGTGCCAAGGTGCGCTGGCGGCGCGCGCGGCATTATGGCGTGGTGTTCGACGACACCTTCACCCTGGGCGATTTCGCCCGGCTCGCCGCGCGGCTCCAGGCGCCCGAACTGCTCACCGGCTAGGCCGGCACGAACCTGAGCGCGACGCCGTTGATGCAGTGGCGCTTGCCGGTGGGGGGCGGGCCATCGCCGAAGATGTGCCCCAGGTGCCCGCCGCAATCGGCGCAATGCACCTCGGTGCGCGGATAGCCGATCAGGTAATCGGTGCTGGTGCCCACCGCCTGGGCGTCAATCGCGCGCCAGAAGCTCGGCCAGCCGGTGCCGCTGTCATATTTGTGCGCGGATGAATAGAGCGGGTTGGCGCAGCCGGCGCACACGAAGGTGCCCTTGCGCTTCTCGGCGTTGAGCGGCGAGGTGAAGGCGCGCTCGGTGCCGGCCCGGCGCAGCACGTAGAACTGCTCGGCCGTCAGCACGCGCCGCCATTCGGCCTCGCTCCTGCCCTTGGGAAAGCTCTTGGCCGCGGCCGGGGCGGCGCTGCACGCGCCCAGCAGCGGCAGGGCGGCGCCAAGGGCAATGAGGCGGCGGCGGTTGAAGCGTGGGGGCAGCATCACGATCTCCTTGAGGCAAGGCCTGGCCCTGCCCCCCTGATACGCCCGCGCCCCGCGGCAGGTTTCACCCCCGGCTCAAAAGTGGGTGATCTCAACCTCGAGCTTGCGGAAGCCGTGGACGAAATTGGCGCGCACCCGCTCGACCTCACCCGCGACATGCACGCGCATCCGCCGCTTGTGCAGCTCCTCGAGCAGCACGCGCAATTGCAGCTCGGCAAGGCGCGCGCCGACACAGCGGTGGATGCCATAGCCGAAGGCCAGGTGGCGCCGGGCGTTCTCGCGGGTGATGTCGAGCACGTCGGGGTGATCGAACACCTCCTCGTCGCGGTTGGCGCTGATATACCACAGCACCACCTTGTCGCCCTTCTTGATGGTCTGGCCGAAGACCTCGGTGTCCTCGGTAGCGGTGCGGCGCATGTGGGCCAGCGGGGTCTGGTAGCGCAGGCATTCCTGCACCGCGTTGGGGATGAGCTCGGGGTGCTCCTCGAACAGCTTGCGCTGCTCGGGGAAGCGATCCATCGCGTGGATGATCCCGCTCATGGTGTTGCGGGTGGTGTCATTGCCGCCGACGATCAGCAGCACCAGGTTGCCCATGAATTCCTCAGGGCGCATCTGGTTCATCGCCGGGGAGTGGATCATCATCGAGATGAGATCATCGCCCGGCTGCTTGGCCATCGTCCGCTCGGCCCACAGCGACTGGAAATAGGCCGCCATCTCGTGGAGGATCTGCCAGCGCAGGTCATCGAGCTCGCGCACGGTGGCAAGCTCGGTATCGCCCGACCAGTCCGACCAGAAGGTCAGCAGGCGGCGGTCTTCCCAGGGGAAGCCGAAAAGAATCGCCAGCATCCCCGTGGTGAGTTCGATCGAGACCTTGTCAACCCAGTCGAACACTTCCCCGCGCGGGAGCGAATCGAGCAGTTCGCCGGTGCGCGCCCGGATCTCGGCCTCCATGTCGGCCACCGCCGAAGGGGTGAACTTGGGCGCCACGGTGCGGCGCTGGCCGGTGTGCTGGGGCCGGTCCATGGCGATGAACATCGGCAGCTCGCGCCGCTCCAGCCCCATCTCGGCGAGCTGGGCATCATCGGGGCGTTCAAGGATGGTGATCCCGCCATATTCCCAGCTCGAGGAGAAGGTCTCGGGCAGGGCCTCGATATGCTGGATCGCCTTGTGGCTGACCACCGCCCAATAGGGGCCATAGGGGCTTTCCGGGATGTAGTGGAGCGGCCCGGCCTTGCGCATCTCGGCAAAGATCGGCTGCCAGGTGTCCTCGAAATAGATGTCCGAGCGGCTCACGTCCCAGGGATGGGAGTGGTGCAGCCGCTCCTCGGGATGGGCGGCGAAATGGGCCTTGAGCGCCTCATAAGCGCTGGGGGCGCGGCGCACCTGCGGGCGCTGAACCGGGCTGGGCGGGGCAATCGTGGCCATGTCTCTCTCCCGTCGGGCAGCCTCTGGAGTGGGCCGCTCCCTTGACGAGTCGCACTCTGCCGCAACTGACACCAATGTCAATATGGGTTGCGATTTGCGACCGATCAGGCCGCCTTCCAGCCCTTGGCCCGGCGCCCGCGCGGCGCGCGCCCGGCCCCGCCCGATTTCATCACCCGCTTGCGGAACAGCAGCGATCCGGCCTTGATGAGCGCCACCACGGCCAGCCCCTGCCAGGCGAGCGCGAGCGCGTGGGTCCACAGCGCCGGCTCCATCGCCGCGCGCGCCAGCATGGCAAAGGGCGAGGACAGCGGGAAGGCGATCGCCGCCAGCTCCAGCCCCGATCCGGGCTGCTTGATGGTGTAGGCGGCCAGGAAGAACACCATCAGCTGCATCATCGTCACCGGCATCGACAGGGTCTGCACCTCGCGCACCGTGGTTGCCATCGCCCCGATGGTCAGGAACAGCGCCCCGAGCAGCAGATAGGCCATGGCGAAATAGACGATCCCAAGGAGGATGAAGAGCGGCCAGCCCACCGCGGGCGCGGGCAGGGATGCCGGATCGAAGCCGGTGACGCTGGCAATCGCCGTCCCGCCCAGCGCCCACAGGCCCCCGGCGACGCCCGCCCACACGGCAATGCCGACGAAGGAGACCGCCAGCATGGCCAGGAGCTTGCCCATGAAAACCGCGTCCATGGGAATGGCAGCGGCGAGGATCTCGATGATCTTGTTGGCCTTTTCCTCAACGAGGTTGGAGAGCACCATGCCCGCCAGCAGCATGGTGAGCAAGAACAGCGCCATTTGCGCGATCTGGGCGGTGTGGATGCGGGTGGAGCGTTCGGCCGCCGCGCTGGTGGCCACCACCTCTGCGGCAACCGGGGGGAAGCGCGCCGGGGCCGCGGCGAGCGCGCTGCCGGCGATGAGGCCAACCGGGCCCTGCCAGCGGGCGATCTGGCTTTCGGTGCCCACCAGCCGGGGAGCTTGCGGGGTGCCGGTGAGGATCGCGGCGTAATGGCCGCGCCGCGCCTCCATGAAGGCGCGCGCATCGAAACCGGGATTGCCCCTCGCCTCGGGCACTTCGACCAGCAGCGGCAGGGCCCCGCCAAGCTGGGGCGCGAGGCCCGCGCGCGCGGCCAGCATCGCGGCATTGTCGGCCGGGGCCATGGCGAGGCCCACCTCGATGCTCACCGCCTCGCGCTGCACCTGCCCGCCGATGCTGCCGGCGAGCGCGCCGACGATCACCGGGAACAGCGGCCCGAGCAGGAAGAACAGGAAGGCCCGGCTCATCAGCACCGCGAGGAAATCGCGCCGGGCGATCACCCAGGCGGCCGCGAGCGCGGAAAGGCGCGGGCGGGCGGGCAGATCGGTGCTGGTGCTCATGCGCGGCTCCCTTGGCTGTCGGCCTGCATCTGGCGCGCGGCGGCCTCGCCGGCGATGGCGACAAAGGCATCGTGCAGGCCCGCCCGCTCGATCGCCAGCGAGCGGATCCCCGCCTCGCCCTCGATCAGGCAGCGCAGCAGCGGCTCGATCCCGCTGGCCGGCAGGGGGAAGTGGAAGAAATCGCCGTTGCGCCGGGTTTCGGGCGGCAGCGCGGCCATCCACGCGCCTTCGCGCGCGCGGGTCTCGAGCCGCACCTGCGCCGGGATGCGGTCGCGCGCCGCCTCGACAGAGCCGGCATAGGGCACCCTGCCCCCGGCGATGATCGCCACGCCCTCGCACAGGCGTTCGGCATGGTGGATCACATGGGTGGAGAAGATCACCGTCACCCCATCCTCGGCGA
The DNA here is from genome assembly GCA_046297575.1 of Erythrobacter cryptus. Classification (GTDB taxonomy): domain Bacteria; phylum Pseudomonadota; class Alphaproteobacteria; order Sphingomonadales; family Sphingomonadaceae; genus Erythrobacter; species Erythrobacter cryptus_A. The sequence goes on along the minus strand of JBKBHR010000001.1, from coordinate 97,078 downwards.
GCGCGCGGATCAATTGTTCAAGCTTGCCCTGGTTGATCGCATCGAGCCCCGAGAAGGGCTCGTCGAGCACCACCAGCCGCGGGCGGTGGACGAGCGTGCCCAAGAGCTGCACGGTCTGGGCCATGCCCTTGGAAAGCTGGCGGATCTGGCGCTGCGCCGCATGGGCCAGCCCGTGGCGTTCGAGCAGTTCCGCCGCGCGCCTGCGCCCTTCCTTGAGCGGCAGGCCCCTCAGCGCCCCCATGAAGGCAATCGCCTCGATCGCCTTCATCGCCGGGTAAAGCCCGCGCTCCTCGGGCAGATAGCCGATCAGCCGACCGATATCATGCGGGCGGTCATGCCCGAACACCCGGCGCACGCCGGCATCGGGATCGATGATGCCCAGCAGCATCCGCAAGGTGGTGGTCTTGCCCGCGCCATTGGGGCCGAGGATGCCGTAGATCGCGCCTTCGGGGACGGTGATGTCCACCCCATCGACCGCGCGGGTGCCATCGAAGCTCTTGACGAGGCCGCGCGCCTCGATCGCCAGAGGCCGCGCATCGGCGGGAACGGCGGTGAAGCCTGCGGCCCCATGCGCCGCGCCGAGAGAATTGCTAACCGCCATGTCCATGGCCTAGGCGGTTAGCCGACAGGATTGAACGGGAGCCTCTCCAAGCATGGTTAACGCCGCCGCAAGCCTTGGCGCCAGACTGGCCGAGGAGGCGCGCGCGCAAGGCTTTGCCGTGTGCGGGATCGCCACGGCCGCGCCAGACGCGCAGCGCAGCGCCCGCCTTGCCCAATGGGTGGGGGAAGGCCACCACGGCACGATGGAATGGATGGCCCGGCGCCTGGCCGAGCGCGCCGCGCCCCAGGGCCTGTGGCCTGCGGCCCAAAGCGTGATCGCGCTGGGCATGAGCTATGCCCCGTCCCACGATCCGCTGGCGCTCGAAGGCGCGCGCGCGCATGGGCGCATCTCGGTTTACGCCCAGGGGCGCGATTATCACGATGTGGTGAAAAAGCGCCTCAAGGCGCTCGCCCGCTGGCTGGTGGCCGAGGCGCCGGGGGCTGAAGTCAAGGTGTTTGTCGATACCGCCCCGGTGATGGAAAAGCCGCTGGGCGAGGCCGCCGGGATCGGCTGGCAGGGCAAGCACACCAACCTCGTCAGCCCCAGCCATGGCAGCTGGCTGTTCCTGGGGGCGATCTACACCACGCTCGATCTGGCCCCCAGCGCGCCGCAGCGCGACCAGTGCGGTTCGTGCCGCGCCTGCCTCGATGCCTGCCCGACGCAGGCCTTCCCCGCGCCCTACCGGCTCGACGCGCGGCGCTGCATCTCCTACCTCACCATCGAGCACAAGGGGCCGGTGGACGAAGCGCTGCGAGCGCTGCTGGGCAACCGCATCTATGGCTGCGATGATTGCCTCGCGGTGTGCCCGTGGAACAAGTTTGCCAGCCAAGCCCAGGCGATGCGCGAATTCCTGCCGCGCGCCGAACTGGTCGCCCCGCGCCTCGCCGAGCTGCTCGCGCTCGATGATGCGGGCTTCCGCCAGCTCTTTTCGGGCTCGCCGATCAAGCGCATCGGGCGTGATCGCTTCATCCGCAACTGCCTTTATGCCGCGGGCAACAGCGGGGATCGGGCGCTTGTCCCCCGGGTCGAAGCGCTGACCGCCGATCCCGACGCGGTGGTGGCCGAGGCGGCGCGCTGGGCGCTCGCGCGGCTCAGGCGAGATCCTTGAGCGCCACCTCGGGATCGGCCAGCAGCGCCGGATCGATCCGGCCCACCCTGCTTTCCAAGAGCTTGCGCGCCTGGACATAGTCCTTGGTGGTGTTGACGCAATCGAAGGCGATCGGCCGGCCGGCCTTGAGATAGGCAACCGTGAACTTGCCGCTCGCCGGATCGCCGCGCACCACGGTCTGGTCATACCCAAGGCTCAGCCCGGCGGTCTGGAGGCGGATGTCATACTGGTTCGACCAGAACCACGGCAGGGCGTGATAGGCTTCCGGCCGGCCCAGGATCGCCTTGGCCGCCACCAGCGCCATGTCATGCGCGTTCTGCACCGATTCGAGCCGGATCACCGCGCCATCGGCAAAGGGATTGGCGTGGGCGGCACAATCGCCGATGGCATAGATGTCATCGAGCGTGGTGCGGCAGAATTGATCGACATCCACCCCGCTGGTGCCCGCCGCCCCGGCGGCGATCAGCGGCGCCACCGCGGGCACGATGCCGATGCCCACCACCACCATGTCGCAGGCCACTTCCTCGCCGCTGTCGAGCCTGACGCCGGTGACCCGGCCCGCCTCCTCGCCCAGCACCGCGCGCACGCCCTGCCCGAGCCGCAGGTCAACCCCGTGGCGCCGGTGGGCATCGGCGAAGAAGGCAGCGATCTCCTCGCCCGCCACCCGCGCGAGCAGGCGGGGCAGCAGCTCGACCAGCGTCACCGCGCAGCCGAGCTTTCGCAGCACCGCGGCGGCCTCGAGCCCGATATAGCCCCCGCCGATCACCACCGCGCGCCGCGCCCCGGCGGCAAGCGCGGCCATCATCGCATCGGCATCGGCCTTGTCGCGCACATAGAAGACCTGCGGCAGCACCGCGCCGGGCACCGGCAGGCGGCGCGGATCGCCTCCGGCCGACCAGATCAGCGTGCCATAGGTCACCGCGGCGCCATCGGCCAGGGTCAGCCGGTGCGCGTCCGGATCGATCGCGCTGACCGCCGCGCCGAGGCGCAGGCCGATCTGCTTGTCGGCCCAGAAGCTTTCGGGGCGGATCATGATCCGCTCGAAGCCCTTGTCCCCGGCGAGATATTCCTTGGACAAGGGCGGGCGCTCATAGGGTGGGGCGCGGTCGCGCCCGATCATCAGGATGGTGCCGTCATAGCCCTGCTGGCGCAGCGCGATCGCCGCCTGCGCCCCGCCGTGGCCGGTGCCCACGATCACCACATCGGCGTGACTGGTGCTCTGTGTCATTGTCCTGTTCTGCCCCTGCGCCCCAACCGGGGCCTTGATGTGGGGCAAATCGCGCCCCGGTCAAGCGCGCACAAGTGGCAGGGGCGCCCAAGCATCAGCGTTCGAGCAGGTTGCGCGCCTGGGCGGCGATCTGGGCGAGCATCGCCGGGCTGACCGGCGCGCGCGCCTGGGCGCGAGCGATGAGGCCGCGCAGCTGCGCCACCGCTGCGGCGTGATCCGCAGCCCAGCGGCCAAGCGCGCCGCGCGGATCGGCCTTGGCCCCCTTGGCCCCGAGCAGGCGGGCAAGAAAGGCGATGCGCATCTGTTGCAGATCGCGCGCCACGCCCGCAACCAGCAGCCTTTCCCACACGTCCGAGGGGTTCATGTGCGCGGCCAGCGCCTGCGCCCAATCGAGCCCCAGCCGCGCGCCGAGATCGGTGAAGGCCTGGGTGAGGAGCCTGGGGTCGATCCCGGCCTCGCCCGCGGCCTTGGCGAGGCCCACGGCCCCGTCGAAATCGAACAGGCTGGCCACCCTTGCGGCGAGGCCCTGCGGCGCCCCAGCAGCGATGAACTCCTGCCGCAGCGCCTGCGAGCGGGCGCGCGGCTCGGCGGTGAGCAATTCCTCGCGCGCGGCCACCAGCATCGCCACCCCATCGGCCAGCCGGGCGATGAGCGCCCCGGCCTCGAGCCTGCCCGCAGCGCTGCGCAGCACGTCGCTCATCAGGTTGGCGCTCGCCGCGGCAAGCCGATCGAACAGGGCCAGCCGGGCCGCCTCGGGCATGGGCGCATGGTCAAGCTCGGCCCACAGACTGTCGAGATCGAACAGCCTTTCAGCGACCACAAAGGCAGCGGCAACCTCAGCCAGGCCCACCCCTTCCTCCTCGGCCAGCTCGAAGGGGTGGATCATGCCGATGCGGTTGACGATGCGGTTGGCAAGGCTGGTGGCGATCATCTCGCGCCGCAGCCGGTGGCCGTGGATCGCCGCGGCATGGGCCTTGCGCATCGGCGCGGGGAAGCGGGCGAGCAGCAGCGGCGCGAGCGCCGGATCGTCGGCGAGCGGGCTGGCCTCGATCGCCGCTTGCAGCGCCAGCTTGGCCGAGGAAAGCAGCACCGCGAGTTCGGGCCGGGTGAGCCCCTGGCCATCGGCGGCGCGGCGCAGCAGCGCCTCGCCCTCGGCCAGACCCTCGGTGCGCCGGTCAAGCTCGCCCGCCTCCTCGAGCCGCTCGATCAGCCGGACATAGGCGGCGCTCGCCGCCGGCCCGGCGCGCTCGGCAATCGAGAGCGCGAGCGCCTGGAGGCGGTTGTCCTCGAGCACGAGCGCGGCGACCTCATCGGTCATCGAGGCGAGCAGGGCGTTGCGCTTCTTCGGGGAAAGCTTGCCCGACGCGACCGCGGCGGCGAGCGCGATCTTGATGTTGACCTCGTTGTCCGAGCAATCGACCCCGGCCGAATTGTCGATGAAATCGGTGTTGATCCGCCCCCCGGCCAGCGCAAAGGCGATGCGCCCGGCTTGCGTCACGCCGAGATTGGCGCCCTCGCCGATCACGCGCGCGCGCAAGTCCTCGGCATTGACGCGCAAGGCGTCATTGGCCGGATCGCCCACCGCGATGTTGTTCTCCTGCGCGGCCTTCACATAGGTGCCGATCCCGCCGAACCAGATGAGATCAACCGGAGCCTTGAGGATCGCCGCAATCAGCGCCTCGGGCTCGATCTCCTTCTCGGCAAGTCCCAGCACTTGCTGGGCCTCGCGCGCAAGGCGGATGCGCTTGGCATCGCGCGGGAACACCCCGCCGCCCTTGGAAATCAGCGCCTTGTCATAATCATCCCAGCTCGAGCGCGGCAATTGGAACAGGCGCTTCCTTTCCTGCCAGCTCGTCAGCGGATCGGGGGCGGGATCGATGAAGATATGGCGATGGTCAAAGGCAGCGACCAGCCGGATCGCCTTGGACAGGAGCATCCCGTTGCCGAACACATCGCCCGACATGTCGCCGCAGCCGACCACGGTGATCGAGTCCTGCTGCACATCCACCCCCATCTCGCGGAAGTGGCGCTGCACGCTCACCCAGGCGCCGCGGGCGGTGATGCCCATGGCCTTGTGGTCATAGCCGTTGGAGCCGCCGCTGGCGAAGGCATCGCCAAGCCAGAAGCCGCGCTCCTCGGCGATGGCATTGGCAAGATCGGAGAAGCTCGCCGTGCCCTTGTCGGCGGCAACCACGAAATAGGGGTCCTCGCCATCGTGCACCACCACGCCCTCGGGGTGCACCACCCGGCCATCCACGATGTTGTCGGTGACCGAGAGCAGGGTGCGGATGAAGATCTGGTAGGCGGCGCGGCCCTCGGCGGCCCAGCCCTCGCGGTCCAGCAGGGGCGAGGGCAATTGCTTGGGATAAAAGCCGCCCTTGGCCCCGGTGGGCACGATCACCGCGTTCTTGACCCTCTGGGCCTTCATCAGCCCCAGGATCTCGGTGCGGAAATCATCGCGCCGGTCAGACCATCTGAGGCCCCCGCGCGCGACCTTGCCGGCGCGCAGGTGAATGCCCTCGACCCGCGGGCTGTAAACGAAGATCTCGCGCCAGGGCACCGGCCTGGGCAGGCCCGGCACGCGCGCCGAATCGAGCTTGAAGGCCAGCGCCTCGGCCGCGGCGGGGGCAAAGGCATTGGTGCGCAAGCAGGCATCGATCACCCCGCGATAGAGCCGCAGGATGCGATCGTCGTTGATCGCGCTCACCCGGGCAAGCCCGCGGGCAAAGGCACCCTCGGCCGCGGCAATCGCCTCGGCGCGACTTCCGGCAAAATCGGGATCGTGGCGCGCGGCAAAGAGCCTCACCAGCGCCCGCGTCACCTGCGGCGCGCCGGCCAGCGCATCGACGACGCTGTAGATGGTGTAGCTCGCCCCGGTCTGGCGCAGGTAGCGATAGATCGCGCGCAGCCAATTGGCCTCGGCCGGGGCCAGCCCGGTGGCGGCGACGAGGCGGTTGAAGGGATCGTCCTCGCCGATGCCATTGAGCACCGCGGCGAGCGCCGCCTCGATCAGCCCGGCGCGCTCGAGCAGCGCTTCGGCATCAAGCCCCGGCGGCAGGCCGAGAATGAAATCATGGAGCGCCCCCAACTCGGTATCGGCAAGGAAGGTCGGCACCTCGGCGATCACCTTGAGGCCGAAGTTCTCCAGCGCCGGCACCGCATCGGACAGGGCCAGCCGGCTGCGCACGGTATAGACCTTGAGCCTGAGCGCCCCGGTCTCATCGCCGGGCAGGCGGTAAAGCCGCACCGCCCTTTCGCCCGCCCCGCCGCCCTCGGCCAGCGCCAGGGTGCGCAGCTTGAGGATGTCGCGCGCGGCCTCGGCCGGGCCATAGGCCAGGCGATAGCCGGTGGGAAAGGCCGGGGCATAGCGTGCCGCCAGCGTCGCCGCGCGGCCTTCTTCCTCGTGCGCGGCAAGGTGCGTGGCCACCGCCTCGTTCCAGCCGCGCAGCAGCTCGACGAGCCGCGCCTCGATCTCGCTGTCGGCGGGCAGATCGCCGCAGGCGCGCACATCGATGAGAAAGCGCAGGAGCGCGAGCGTGCTGCCCTCGACCGTCAGGCTCCAGTCGAGCAGCGCTGCGCCGGGGGTGGCGAGCAGCATCGCCTGGATCTGCAGGCGCACCTCGGTGGAAAGCTGGTCGCGCGGCAGCCAGACAAAGGCAAAGACATGGCGTTCGAGCGTGGCGCGCACCATCACCACCCGCGGGCGCGGGCGATCGACCAGCGCCATCTTGGCGGTGGCAAGCTGGGCCACGCAGGCCGGATCGAAGGCGGTGAGCAGATCCTTGGGCAGGGCGGTGAAGGCGTGCACCAGCGCCTTGCCATTGTGCCCGGCCGGATCAAAGCCCAGCTCTGCCATCAGTTCGGCCAGCACCCGGCGCAGCCGCGGCACCTCCTGCGGGCGGGCGTTGAGCGCGGCGCTGGTCCACAGGCCGGCATGGATCGAAAGCGCTTCGGCCCTGCCGCTGGCATCGCGGCGCGCGGTGATGAACAGGTCAAGCGGGCTGTCGCGGTGGACGCGCGCGGCGACATTGGACTTGATCGCCAGGAGCGCCCGGGCGGGATCGGCATCGAACCAGGCAAAGGCACGTTCGAGCGAGACCGGGGCGAGCAACTCCTGCGCCGAGGCGCGGCAGATCCCGCGCCGCTCTGCCGCGCGGCCATCGCGCCGGCGCACGAGGTGGCCGAGCTGGGTGAGCATCCCCCCCGCCATCCATTCGAGCAGGGCGGCGGCCTCGCCATCGGCGGGCGCGATCGCCGCGGCGTCTTGCCTGAGCGCCGCTTGCATCGCCGGCCAATCGGCCACCGCGGCATGGACATCGCCCAGCGTCAGCCGCAGCGCCGCGGCGAGTTCGCGCCGCTGGCGGGCATCGGCGCGCGGGGTCTCGATATAGATGAGCGATTCGCGCCGCGCGCCCGTCGCCGCCTTGCCCGGCGCCGGGATCGCGACAAGGCGGCCCGCCGCGTCGCGTTCGAGCGCGATCACCGGGTGCAGCAGCAGATCGATCTGGAACCCGAGGCGGGCGAGCGTGGCCGCGACCGAATCGACGAGGAACGGCTGGTCGTCATTGACCACCGCGATCCGCAAGTGGCGGCGCCCCTCGCTGGCCGATTCGATCTCCACCAGCGCCGCGCCAGGCGCGCGGGTGGCCGCGGCGGCGATGAGCCAGGCCGCCGCCTCGTCGAGCGCACCCTTGGGCGGGGGCGCTTCGCCGGGAAGCAATGAGGCCTGCAAATGCTGGCGCAGCGCCTTGACGAGCCGCTTGTCGGGGGCGGCGGCGGGGGTGGTGTTGGGCTTCATCGGCGGCTCCCGGCCTCCTCGGCATCCGGCACCAGCTTCGCGCAACAAAATTGTGCCGGATTGTTGTTATCGTGTCGCCACGCGATAGGCCGAATTGCCCGCCGCGGGCAAGCGCGATTGCTGGCGGGATGGTTCAGGCCGCCACCATTGCGGCGCAGGCCTCGCGCGTGAGTTCAAGGCTGCGGATACGCGCCTCGGGATCGAAGGTCGCCCCGCACAGCAGGATCTCGTCCGCCCCGGTGCGCGCCTGCATCGCGGCGATCCGCTCGCGCACCTCGGCGGGCGTGCCGATCGCCGCGGCCTGCCCGAGGTGATCGAGCATGGCCCGGGCCGGGGCGGGCAGGCGCTCGGCATAGCCGGCCACCGGCGGGGGCAGCTTGCCCGGCTGGCCGCTGCGCAGCCGCACGAAGCTTTGCTGCTGGCTCGAGGCGATGAGCTGCGCCTCGGCGCTGGTCTGGGCGGCAAAGACATTCATCGCCACCATCACATGGGGCCGCGCGCATGCGGCAGAGGGCTGGAAATCGCGGCGGTAGAGCTCGAGCGCGGCATCGAGGTGATCGGGGGCGAAATGGGCGGCAAAGGCGTAAGGAAGGCCGAGCCGCGCCGCGAGCTGCGCGCCGAACAGGCTCGATCCCAGCATCCACAGCTCCACCTTGGCGCCAAAGCCGGGGGTGGCGCGGATCGGCAGGTCAATGTCGCCGGTCAGAAGCGCGCGCAGCTCGACCACGTCCTGCGGGAAATATTCTGCCGCCTGGTGGAGGTTCTTCCTCAGCGCGCGTTGCAGTTCCGGCCCGGCGCCGGGGGCGCGGCCGAGGCCGAGATCGATGCGCCCCGGGAACAGCGCATCGAGCGTGCCGAACTGTTCGGCGATCTGGAACGGGGTGTGGTTGGGCAGCATGATCCCGCCGGCGCCGATGCGGATGCGGCTGGTGGCATTGCCGACATGCGCGAGCACCACCGCGGTTGCCCCGCCGGCGATGCCTTCCATGGCGTGGTGTTCGGCCACCCAGAAGCGGTGGCAGCCGAGGCTTTCCGCCGCGCGGGCGAGCGCGGTGGTGGCGGCGAAGGCCTCGGCAAGGGTGCCGCCCTCGCGCACCGGCACCAGATCAAGCACGGAAAAGCAGGTCATGGCTCTGGGCGCTCCTCGGGCTGGGAATCGGGCGCGGTTGGTGCGGGGCCATTGTCGCCTTCCGGCCCGAGCTGGGCAAGATAGGCGCGCGCGGTCTCGGCCGCGGGGCCATCGGCGGCAATGACCAGCACCGATTGCCAGCTTGCCCGCGCGGCCGCCTCGCGCCCGCCGAGCATGGCGATCACCCCGGCTTCCAGACCCACCAGCGGATCGCCGGGGCTCAGCGCGGCGGCCTGCTCGATCGCCGCCTGGGCCTCGGCGAGCCGCGCAAGGCGGCGCAGCAGCGTGGCCTTGAGCAGCCAGCCCTCGCCGCGTTCGGGCGCGCGGGTGGTGGCGGTCTCGAGCGCATCGAGCGCCTCACCCTCGCGCCCCAGCGCCACCAGCGCGCGGGCGCGGTCGGTGGCGGCGATCGCCTCGAGCAGCCGGTCAGCGGCGGCGCGGGCATCGGCCTCGGCGGCGCCGAGCAGGGCAAGCGCCGCTTCGGCATCGCCCGCGGCGAGCGCGGCATTGCCCGAAAGCGCGCCGAAGCGGGCGCGCAGGCGCGGCTCGCCCGGCGGGGTTTCTTCGCGCGCAGCGGCAAAGGCACCGCGCGCCTCGTCCCAGCGCCCGAGCTCGGCCGCGGCGGTGCCGAGGCAGTGGTTGGCGAGCACCCGCTCGGCCCCGCGCGTCTCGGCGCGGCGGATCTGCGCCATGGCATGGGCGCGCGCGGGATCGGCGGCGATCTGGTCGAAGCAGTCTTCGAGCCAGGCGCTGGTGGAATTGATCGCGCCCTTCGCCGCGCCCTCGGCCTCGCCCGGCGTCTCGCCCCGCACGCCGCGCGCGGGCCGCTCGCGCACCAGCGCATCATCGGGAAGCCCCCCGGCGAGCGGATTGGGGCCGACCTGGAGCAGAAGCGCGAGCAGCAGCATCAGCAATACCTCAAGGGTAGAATTCGCCGACCAGGGCGAGGATGCGGGCAATGTCCTCGGGGCGCGAGAGACGGTGATCGCCGTCCTCTACCAGGCTCACCTGAACATCAGCCGACCCGAGCGCGGCCTTGAGCCGCAGCGAGATCTCCCATGGCACATCATCGTCCCTCTTGCCGTGGATCAGCCGCACCGGGCAGGAAAGCCCGAGCGCGCTTTCGAGCCGCAGGTGATTTTCGGCATCGGCAAAAAAGCCCGGGTGGATCGGGGTCGGCGCGGGGCCATAGGGATTGGGCTGATGGATCGTCTCGCCCGCGGCGAGCGCCGCGCGCTCGGCCGCGCTGAGGCCCCAGCGGGTGAAATCGGGGGCAGGGGCAATGCCGATGAGCCCGGCACAGCGCGGCCCCAGCCTTTCGGCCACCAGCAGCATCAGCCAGCCGCCCATCGACGAGCCGACCAGCAGCACCGGCCCGGCAACATAGGAAGACACGAGCGCCAGCACCTCGTCGCGCCAGCGCGAGAGTGTGCCCTCGGCAAAGCTGCCCTCGCTCTGGCCGCAGCCCGAATAGTCGAGCAGCAGGCAGGCGCGCCCGCGCGCCGCGGCCTCGGCGCAGAGCGCGCTCGCCTTGGTGCCCGACATGTCGGACATGTAGCCCGGCAGGAACACGAGGCAGGGCCCCCGCCCCGGGGTCAGGCGAAAGGCGATGCGGCGCCCGTCATAAAGGCGATGATGGAGGATTTCGGCCATGTGCGCTCCATGCCGCGCCGCGCAGGGCCGGGCAAGCGCGGGCGTGCCGGCGCCTCTGTCACGGATCGGCAATGCAGGCCCGCTAGCGCCTGCGCCATGACCAGCGCTGAGCCCCCCGCCCCGCCCGCCCCTGTCGCCACCAGCGCCCCCAGCAATGCCAGCGCCACGCGCGCCGCCACGCTCACCCGCCGCGGCCTCATCGGCCTTGCCGGGGCAGGCGCCGCGCTGGCTGCGGCCCCGCTCGCCGCGCAGAGCCTTGGCCGCGGCTTCACCCATGGCGTGGCGAGCGGCGAACCGGGGGCGACAAGCGTGCTGCTGTGGACTCGCTTTGTCGCCGAAGCGGGCAGCGCGCTGGTCTGGCAGGTGGCCGAAAGCGCCGATTTTGCCCGCGTGCTGGCCGAGGGCAGCGCCCGCGCCGAGCCCGAGCGCGACTGGTGCGCCAAGGCGTTTGCCACCGGCCTTGCCCCGGGACGCTGGTATTTCTACCGCTTCCTCGCGCCCGATGGCAGCGCCTCGCCCGTGGGCCGCACCCGCACCCTGCCCGAGGGGCCGACCGCATCCTTCCGCCTCGCGGTGTTCTCTTGCGCCAATTACGGCTTTGGCTGGTTCAACGCCTATGCCCATGCCGCCGCGGCCAATGATGCCGATCTGGCGGTGCATCTGGGCGACTATATCTATGAATACGAGGCGGGCAAATATCCCGACACGCCCCAGGCCCATCCCGAGCGGATGCTTGCGCCTGCAAACGAGATCGTGGCGCTCGCCGATTATCGCCTGCGCTATGCCACCTACCGCGCCGATCCCGATCTCCAGCGCCTCCACCAGGTGCTGCCGATGATCGTGGTGTGGGACGATCACGAAACCGCCAATGATGCGTGGAAGGGCGGGGCCGAGAACCACCAGAGCGAGACCGAGGGCAGCTGGGAAGCGCGCAAGGCCGCCGCGCGCCGGGCGCACCGCGAATGGATGCCGGTGTCCGATGCGCCCTATGCCGCCTATCAGGTGGGCGATCTGGCCACGCTGTTCCGGCTCGACACCCGGATCGAGGGGCGCGACCAGCAGCTCGATCTCGGCGCGGTGCTCGCCGGGCTCACAGAGCCGCAGGCGATGATCGGCGCGCTCGAGAGGTTCAGGGACGGCGCCTGGGCCAATCCTGATCGCCAGCTTCTCGGCGCAGCGCAGGAAAGCTGGCTTGCCGCAGCGCTCAAGGCCTCGCGCGCCAGTGGCACGCATTGGCAGGTGCTGGTGCAGCAGGTGCTCACCGGCAATCTCAAGGCCCCGCGCGGCCTCATCGACCAGCTCGGCACCGGCCTTCCCGAATTTGCCCGCCAGCGCCTGGCCGCAGCGAGCCTGGCCGCGGGCGTGGGCCTGCCGCTCAACATGGATGCCTGGGACGGCTATCCCGCCGCCCGCGCGCGGCTGTTCGAGGCGGCGCTCGGGGCCGATGCCAATCTCGTGGTGCTGGCGGGCGATACCCACAATGCCTGGGCCTTCGATCTTGCACACCAGGGCGCCCCCGTGGGGGTGGAATGGGGCGTGTGCTCGGTCACCTCGCCGGGGTTTGAAAGCTACCTTGCCTTCGTCAAGCCCGAGGACATGGCCCGCGCGCTGGTGGCGGAAAACCCCCAGCTCCAATGGGCCGACACGGCGCAGCGTGGCTACATGCTGGTGGAGCTGACCCCGGCGCGCGCCAGCAGCGAATTCCGCTTTCTTTCGGGCATCCGCCAGCGCGCGACCCAACTCGCCGCCACCCGCCGGATCACCGCCGAGAAGGGCGCGCGCCGCCTCGCCGTCTGATCGACCCGCGCGGCGGTGAAGGGCAAAAGCAGCGCGGCGCAGGCGGCGATCAGCCAGCGGCAAAGGCGCGTGACAATCATTTTGCGTCTTCGTGGCGTGAGAAGATCGCCTCGATCGGCAGGCCGAACACTTCGGCGATGGTGAAGGCGAGCGGGAGCGAGGGGTCGTAGCGCCCGGTCTCGATGGCATTGACGCTCTGGCGCGAGACGCCGAGCCGCTCGGCAAGATCCTGCTGGCTCCAGCCGCGTTCGGCGCGCAGCACCTTGAGGCGGTTGTTCATTCGCAGCTCCCTGCGTCCCCAAGGGTGAAGCGGTCGATCAGCTGGCCGAGCGCGAGGCCCACGCACCAGATCGGAGAGACGAAGAACACCGGCAGCCGCGGCACCGCAGCCAAGAGCTCGATCAGCCCCCAGCCGCCGCAGATCGACAGGGTGATGGCCGAGGCCCACAGCATCTTGCGCATCTCGAGCATGCGCGGTTACGCATCCTCCATCGTCACCAGCAGCCGGCCCATGTTCCAGATCCACCCCAGCACCACGAGGCCGGGCAGCAGGGCAAAGAGGGTCACGCCCGGGGTTGGCCAAGCCCCCTCGGGGATCACCAGTGCCGCCAGCAGCGCCAGCGCGATCAGCAGGCCGCCGAGAGCGCGAGGTGGACGCGGACATGGCGCCGCAGGGCAGGGGTGCGGGCCGTCACGCGCGGGCCTCCCCGGCGCAGGCGCGGCGGCGGCGCAGCAGCAGCGGCAGCAGCGCGAGCGGGGCAAACTGCGCCGCCTCGGCAGGGATCGCCTCGAGAATCGCCAGCAGCGCCAGCGCGATCAGCAGGCCGCCGGCCAGCAGGGCTTCAGCAAAGCGGGTCATGCAAAGCCTCCTTATCACAATGTAAAGGTTGCTTTTCGTTTTGCGCGGATAATGTCCAGCAACCTTTCCAAATTGGCGTGGTCGCTTTCCATCGCTCGGCACGGGCGTGACAGGGACGGGCTGGGCGGCTATGCGCGCCGGCATGGCCATGCGCTCTGCCACCACCCGCACCACCCCCACCCGCACCATCCCGGGGTGGCGGCGCGCGGGTTGAGGCCTGCCGGCCCGCCGCCCGGATCGGGGCGGCGCGGTGTCCTTCCCGAACCGGATGTCTCCCGCAACACCGCTCTTCCGGTGCCCTGCCCTTTGCCCTAAGGGCGGCCCAAACCAGACGGACCACAAGCGATGACCGACATGTTCAAGATCAGCCTGCCCGATGGCTCGGTGCGCGAGATGCCGCAAGGCAGCACTCCGGCCGATGTCGCCGCGGCGATCGGCCCCGGCCTTGCCAGGGCGGCGCTGGCAGCGCGGGTCAATGGCGAGCTGCGCGATCTTGCCCGGCCCTTCGATGGCGATGCCGAGCTTGCCCTCATCACCGCGCGCGACGAAGCCGAGGCGCTCGAACTGGTCCGCCACGACTATGCCCACGTGCTGGCCGAGGCGGTGCAGGCCTTGTGGCCGGGCACGCAGATCACCTTTGGCCCGGCGACCGATGATGGCTTCTACTACGACGTCAAGGCCCCCGAGGGGCGCGAGCCCTTTGGCATGGACGATCTGCCCGCGATCGAGGAGAAGATGCGCGAGATCATCCGCGCCGACAAACCCCTGCGCCGCGAGGTGTGGAGCCGCGAGGCGCTGATCGCGCGGTGGCAGGCCGAGGGCGAGGTGTTCAAGGCCGAATGGGCGGCGCAATTGCCCGAGGGCGAGGAGCTCACCGTCTATTGGTCGGGCGATGACTGGCTCGACATGTGCCGCGGCCCGCACCTGCCCTCGACCGGGCGGCTCGATCCGGACGCCTTCAAGCTCACCCGGGTGGCCGGGGCCTATTGGCGCGGCGATCCCAAGAACCCCCAGCTCACCCGCATCTATGGCACCGGCTGGCTCAACAAGAAGCAGCTTGCCGCCCACCTCACCCGGCTCGAGGAAGCCGCCAGGCGCGATCACCGCAAGCTCGGGCGCGAGATGGACCTGTTCCACTTGCAGGAAGAGGCCCATGGCAGCGTGTTCTGGCACCCCAAGGGCTATCGCATCTGGCGCGAGCTCGAGGCCTATATGCGCCGCAAGCTCGATGCCGCGGGCTACCGCGAGATCAAGACCCCGCAGCTGATGGACGTGCGCCAGTGGCAGCAATCGGGCCATTGGGGCAAATATGCACAGAACATGTTCGCCGTGCCCGATATCGTGCCCGAGGTGGACGAAGAGGCGGGCACCAGCGCCCCCAAGGTGGCCGCGGATGCGGCGTGGATGGCGATCAAGCCGATGAACTGCCCGGCGCATGTGATGGTGTTCAAGCAGGGCATCACCAGCTACCGCGATCTGCCGCTGCGCCTTGCGGAAATGGGCTGCTGCCACCGCAACGAGCCGCACGGGGCGCTCCACGGGCTGATGCGGGTGCGCCAATTCACCCAGGACGATGCCCATATCTTCTGCACCGAAGACCAGGTGGTCAGCGAGGTGCAGGCCTTCATCGCGCTGGCGGACAGCGTCTATCGCGATTTCGGCTTTGCCTATGAGATCAAGCTCGCGCTGCGCCCGGAGAAGCGCTTCGGCTCGGATGCCGATTGGGACAAGGCCGAGGCAGAGCTGCGCGCGGCGGTGGCGGCCAATGGCCTGCAATGCGAGGAACTGCCGGGCGAGGGCGCCTTTTATGCCCCCAAGCTCGAATGGCACCTCACCGATGCGATCGGGCGCACCTGGCAGGTCGGCACCATCCAGTCAGACCGGGTGTTGCCCGAGCGGCTCGATGCCCATTACATCGGCGAGGATGGCGAAAAGCACCGCCCGGTGATGCTGCACCGGGCGATCTTCGGCTCCTATGAGCGCTTCATCGGCATCCTGATCGAGCATTTTGCGGGCAAGCTGCCGACCTGGCTTGCGCCCGTTCAGGCGGTGGTGGCCACGATCGTCTCGGATGCCGATGCTTATGCCGAGGACGTCGCCGCGCAATTGCGCGCCGCCGGCATCCGGGTGGAAACCGACACGCGCAACGCGAAGATCAACTACAAGGTGCGCGAACACGCGCTCGCCAAGGTTCCCCACCTGTTGGTGGTGGGCAAGCGCGAGGCCGAGGAAGGCACCGTGGCGGTGCGCACCCTGGGCGCGGAGCACCAGAAGGTGATGGCTCTGCCCGAGGCGATCGCGATGCTCAAGGACGAGGCCACCCCGCCCGATCTCGCAGCGGGCTGAGGCGCTGCACGTGGCGATCTTCAGCGCGCTTGACGCGCTCCAGATCGCGGTGGCGCTGCTTGCGGCGCTGGGGGCCAGCTTCGTGCGCGGGCTCACCGGCTTTGGCATGGCGATCCTGCTGGTGCCGGTGCTGGCGCTGGCGCTCCCCCCGGTCGAGGCGGTGGTGCTGGGCAATGCGCTCTCGCTGCTCATCGGCCTTACCGAGGTGCCGATGCTGGTGCGCGCGGCCGAGCCATCGGCCTGGGCAATCAGCGCGTTGGTGGCGCTGACCACCCCGCTCGGGCTCGCGGCGCTGATCCTCACCGGGCCGGATGCGGCGCGGCTGGTGATCGCGCTCATCGCCTTCAGCGCCTTTCTCGCCATGCTGCTCCCGCCCCGCCCGGCGGCGGTGCCGGGCGCCTGGGTGACAGGGGCGGCTGGGGTGATGAGCGGGCTGATGACCGGCTATGCCGGGATGCCGGGGCCGCCGGTGGTGCCCTATTACGCCGGGCGCGCGCTGCCGCGCGTCACCATCAAGGCCTCGATGCTGTTGATCTTCACCCTCGCCGCGCTCGCCGGCCTCGCTGCGGCCTGGTGGCAGGGGGTGCTGCGGGGTGATCTGCTGGTGCTGGCGCTCGCTCTGCTGCCGGTGATCCTGATCGGCAACCGGCTGGGGATGATGGTCTCAGGAAGGATCAGCGATAGCGCCTGGCGCAGCGCGGTGGGGCTGGTGCTCGGGCTGGCGGCGCTCGGCGCGCTGGCGCGGCTGTTCTAGGCGAGCCAGCGCGCCGCCCGCACCTTGCCCCCGCAGGGGCCGCGCAGCACCAGCGCCTAGCGGTCTGCGCCCGGCACTTTGAGCTCGTGCGACGCGGCCGCTGCCCAAGGGCTCATACCAAGGCCCTGAGATGCTGGCGAATCAAACCTTGGAAATGCTCAAGCGCCGCACGGGCTTAACCAAAGCCCGGCAAGTCAGGCTCATCGCGCTTTGGTATCAGAAGGGCAGCACCGGCCCGGCAAGGATCAGCGCGGCTGCACAGGCAAGCACGATGATCTGGCGTGCCAGCCCGGCCGCATCGAGGCGGCTGCCAGCGGTGAGCGGAAGGGCAAGGGCGCGAACCATGCGCCGCAGACTGGGGGCAAAGTGCTAAGGAAGCGTTAACGGGGGCGCCTCAGGCCGGCATCTGCTGGCTGGCGCAGTGAAAACCGCCGCCGCCGGCAAGCACCGCCTCGGCCGGAAGGCCGATGGTGTCGCGATCGGGGAAGAGCGCGGCGATCGCCGCCACCCCATCGGCATCATGCGGGCTGCCAAAGGTCGGCACCACCACCAGGTGGGTGGTGATGGCGAAGTTGACATAGCTGGCCGGCTCGATCCGGCCATCGCGCTCGATCCGCCCGGGCGAGGGGATGCGCACCACCTCCACCCCGGCCTCCGCGGCGCGCGCCGCCGCATCGGCATAGATGGCGGCGTTGGGATCGTCCGCGCCGGTGGCCGCGGGCACGACCAGCCGATTGGGCGCGACAAAGCGGGCGAGATTGTCGACATGCCCGTCGGTATGGTCGTTGATGAGGCCCTCGCCCAGCCACAGCACCCGGGCAAAGCCGAGTTGCGCGGCCAGTTCGGCCTCGATTTCGGCGCGGCGCAGATGCGGGTTGCGGTTGGGGTTGAGCAGGCATTGTTCGGTCGTCACGACCAGCCCGGTGCCATCGCCATCCACCGCCCCGCCTTCAAGGATCATCGGCACATGGGCGATCGCCAGCCCGGCATCGCGCGCCAGCTCGGCCCCGATGGTGCTGTCCCCCGGCATCAGATACTTGCCGCCCCAGCCATTGAAGCCGAAGCAGCGGGCGCTGAGGCCACCATCGGTCTCGCGCACCACCAGCGGCCCGGTGTCGCGCAGCCAGATATCGCCATAGGCGCGCTGCTCGAGCGCCACCTTGCCGCTCACCAGCGCCCGGGCGCGCGCGGCATTGGCCTCGTCGCGCACCAGCAGCCGCACCTCCTGCCCGCTCTCGGCCACCGCGCTGGCAAAGGCGGCGATCTGGCGCTGAGCCGGCTCGAGCCAGCCGGGCCACTCCTCAGCCAGGTGCGGAAAGCCGATCCACAGCCATTGTTGCGGGGCCCATTCGGGGGGCATCAGCGCGCCCATGGTGCCGCTCAGCAGCCCTTGCTGGCAGCCTTGCAGGCTTCCTCGCGGATGGCGCGGAACTCGTCGCCCTCGTTCCAGCCCGGCCAGCTCCTGCTCATCGCCAGCATCCGCCCGAGCCGGTAATAGAGCTGGAGATCGGCCATCACCCCCGACCAGTCCCAGGCCTCGTCATATTCGTCCTTGGGGCCGTGATAGCGGTTTTCGGTGTAGTCCCTGGCCACGGTCTCGCCTGCCGCGCGGCCACCTGCGATGAGGTCCTGCCCGCCGTCGATATAGAGCATCGGCACCCCGCGCTTGGCGAGGGCGAAATGGTCCGAGCGGTAGTAATAGCCGGCCTCGGGCTTGGGATCGGGGGTGATGACGCGGCCATCGGGTTTGAGCGCGGCTTCGAGGAAACGGTCGAGCGCCGACTTGCCAAGCCCGATCGCGGTGACATCGCGCGCCGGCCCGGCCATCTGCAGCGCATCCATGTTGATCCCGCCGACCGTCTGGGCCAGCGGGAAGATCGGATTGGCGGCATAGTGATAGGCGCCGAGCAGGCCCGATTCCTCGGCGGTTACCGCAAGAAACACCAGGCTGCGGCGCGCCGGGCCGGCCTTGGCATGGGCCTCGGCCAGCGCCACCAGCGCGGCGGTGCCGGTGGCATTGTCGATCGCCCCGTTGCAGATGTCATCCCCGTCGCGCGCCGGGGTGCAGCGCCCGAGGTGATCCCAATGCGCGGTGTGCAGCACATATTCATCGCTCGCCTCGCTGCCGGGGAGAATGCCGATCACATTGTGCGAGGTGAAGCGGCGCAGATCATTGGCAAAGCTGGTGGCCGCCGCAAGGCCCAAGGGCACCGGCCTGAAGCCCTTCAGCTGCGCCGCCCTGGTCAAGGCATCGAGATCCTGCCCGGCAGCGGCCAGAACCTTGCGCGCCGCGGCCTCGGTGATCCAGCCGTTCATCTGCGTGCGCGGCGGGGGATTGGCGCCATATTGCGGATAGGCCTGGGGGCCGGTCCATGAGCTTTCCACCACGTTCCAGCCATAGCTGGCGGGCGCGCTCTGGTGCACGATCAGCGCCGCGGCCGCCCCCTGGCGCGCGGCCTCCTCGAACTTGTAGGTCCAGCGCCCGTAATAGGTCATCGCCTTGCCGCCGAAGGGGCCCTCGAGCCCCTCGGCCTGCCAATCGGGATCGTTGACGAGGATCACCACCGTCTTGCCCCGGACATCGAGCCCGGCATAGTCGTTCCAGCCCTTTTCGGGCGCGTTGATGCCGTAGCCCACGAACACCAGCTCGCTGCCTTCGAGCGTGGTCCTGGCTTCCTCGCGATAGGTAACGCCCACCCAGTCCTTGCCGAACTGAAGCGCGATCGGCGCGCCCTTGCCGGTGAGCGTGAGCGGGGCGTAATCCTTGCCGGTGATCTCGACGAGCGGCACCTCCTGCACCCAGGAATTGCCATTGCCGGGCTTGAGGCCCGCAGCCTTGAAGCGCTCGGTCAGCAGCGCGATGGTCTTCTCCTCGCCGATGGTGCCCGGCATCCGCCCCTCGAATTCATCGCTGGCGAGCAGGCGGGTGACGTCCTTGATCGTCGTCTCGGAGATGGCGCCGGCCTCGACCTCGGGAATGTCGAGCGCGGCATCGGCGCTTGCCGGCGCGGGCAAGGCGTCGCAGGCACCCAGCATCAGCGGGGCCAGAGCAAGGGCGGCACGGGCAAGGGGGCGGAAGGTGGCCATGGCGATGCGCTTTCTGAGGTCTTGAGAAGCCGCGCTTCCTTTGCAGAGCCGCGCCGCCCATGCAAGCTTGCGCCCGGCCCCGCCGCGCGCCACACAGGGCGGCGATGGGGAAGACCGGCACGCCCGATTGGGACAGCGCGCTAAGCCGCGCCCGCGCGCATGCGCCCTTCCTCGCCCGCGCGCTCGAACGGCAGGACGCGCTTGCCGCGCTGCTCGCGGCGGGCGAGGGCGAGGCCGCGCTCGCCTGGGCGCGCGCGCAAGGCGCGCATCCCGACACCGAAGTCGCCCTGCGGCGCGAGCGGCTGGCGCTGGCCACGGCGCTGGCGATCGGCGATCTTGCCGGCGCCTTCCCGCTCCGGCGGGTGGTGGGCGCGCTCACCGCCTTTGCCGACCGCGCGCTCGACCGGGCGATCCGCACCGCGATTGCCGAGCGCACCGGCGCGGACAGCACCGACGGCTTCATCGCCCTGGCGCTGGGCAAGCAGGGGGCGGGCGAGCTCAACTATTCCTCCGACATCGATCCCATCTTCCTCTATGACCGCGAGACCCTCGCGCGCCGCGCGGGTGAGGACCCGGGCGAGGCGGCGCAGCGCTATGCCCGGCGGGTGGTGGCGCTGCTTTCGGCAAACACGCCCGATGGCTATGCCCTGCGGGTGGACCTCAGGCTCAGGCCCGCAAGCGAGATCAGCCCGCTCGCCGTGCCGCTCGGCACCGCGCTCACCCATTACCAGGGCGAGGCACTGGCCTGGGAACGGGCGGCCTTCACCCGCGCCCGCGCCGCCGCCGGAGACGTCGCCGCGGGCGAGGCCTTCCTCGCCCAGATCCGCCCCTTCGTCTGGCGCAGCCAGCTCGATTTCGGCGCGATCGAGGAAATTCGCGCGCTCACCCAGCGCATCCGCAGCGAATACCAGGGCCCCGCCGCGCCCGGCCCCGGCTTTGATGTCAAGCGCGCGCGCGGCGGTATCCGCGAGATCGAGTTCTACGCCCAGACCCACCAGCTCATCCACGGCGGGCGCGATGCCTCGCTGCGGGTGCGCGGCACCCGCGCCGGGCTCGATGCCCTTGCCGCGGGCGGCTGGATCGCGCCCGAGGCCGCGCGCATTCTCGGCGAGGCCTATGACCGGCTGCGCCAGATCGAGCACCGCCTGCAGATGGTGCACGACCGCCAGACCCACACCCTGCCCGAGGGCGCGGCGCTCGACGCCGTGGCGCGGCTCGACGGGCTGGCCGATGGCGCGGCGCTGGTGGATGAATTGACGCGGATCACCGCCCGCAGCGCGCGCCTCTATGAGGAACTGATCGGCGCGGGCGCGGCCGCCCCGGCGCCCGCCAGCCCCCTGCCGGCAAGCGCGCTCGCCCGGCAGCTTTCCGCCTGGGGCCTCGCCGAGCCCGAGGCGCTCGCCGAACGCATCGAAAGCTGGCGCGACGGGCGCTATCCGGCGATCCGCAGCCCGCAGGCGATCACCGCCTGGGACCGGCTCGCCCCGCGGCTCATCGAGGCCATCGCGCGGAGCGACGATCCGCCGCGCGCGCTCACCCGCTGGCAGCGCATCATCGAAAGCGCCGGCAGCCTGGTGACCACCTTCCGCCTGCTCGATGCCCGGCCCGAACTGCTCTCGCGGCTGGTCGCCGCGCTCACCCTTGCCCCGGTGCTGGCCGACGAACTGGCGCGCAAGCCCGAGCTGCTCGACACCCTGATCGATCGCGACGCGCTGAAGCTGCCGGGCGACAAGGCGGCGATCATGGCGCGGATGCAGGGCGCGGCGGTGCGCGATGATTACGAGGCGCTGCTCGATGCGATCCGGGTGATCACCGGGGAAATCCGCTTTGCCCTCGGCATCCAGCTGATCGAGGGCCTCGCCGATCCGCTCGCCATCGCCCGGGCGCTCTCGCGCACCGCCGAGGCGGCGATGGAGCTGGCCGCAACGGCGACGATCGGCGAATTTGCCGCCCGCCATGGCCGCGTGCCGGGCAGCGAGCTGGTGATTCTCGGGCTCGGGCGGCTGGGGGGCGGGGCGCTCACCCACGCCTCCGACCTTGACATCGTCTATCTGTTCACCGGCGATTTCGCCGCCCAGTCCGATGGCCCGCGGCCCTTGGGCGCCACCACCTATTACAACCGCCTTGCCAGCCGGGTCAGCGCGGCGCTCTCGGTGCCGACCGCGCAGGGGGCGCTCTACGAGGTCGACACAAGGCTGCGCCCGCAGGGCAACCAGGGCCCGCTGGCGGTGAGCACCACCGCCTTTGCCAAGTATCAGCGCGAGGCCGCCTGGACCTGGGAGCACATGGCGCTCACCCGCGCGCGGGTGCTGTTCGGCTCGGACGGCGCGCGCGCAGAGCTTGGCGCGGTGCTGGACGAGGTGCTCCACGCCCGGCGCGACAAGGCGGCGCTGCGCAGCGCGGTGCTTGCCATGCGCGCCGAGATGGCGCGGCACAAGCACCCCAGCGGGCCGATCGATGCCAAGCTGATGCGCGGCGGGCTCGTCGATATCGAGTTTCTCGCCCACTACCTGCAGCTCAAGGGCGAGGCCGGCGATGGCCGCCCGCTCGCTCAGGCCGCGCCCGCGGCGATGGCGCCCGATCTCGAGGTGGCGCTCGGAGCGCTCGCCGCGGCCGGGCTGGTTCCGGAAGCGCTTGGCCAAGCGCACCGGCTGATGACGCGGATGCTGGTGGCCGGGCGCCTGCTCGCCCCCGATGGCAAGGAACCGCCCCCCTCGGGCGCGCGGGCGCTGGCGCGCGCCTGCGGGCAGGAGAGCTATCCGGCGCTGATTGCCGCCTTTGCCGAGGCACGCCACCAGGTTGCCGGGGTGTGGAAACAAATCTTCGGCGAGGACATTCTGGCAGGCGATCACAAGCCCCTTGAGGAGGACGACGAATGAGCAGCTTTCCCGGCGTTGGCGATCCCATCCCCGATATTGCCATGCAGACCCCGGATGGGGGCAGCATCAAGCCATCGGATTTCCGTGGCTCCAAGCTGGTGATCTTCTTCTATCCCAAGGATGACACGCCCGGCTGCACCACCGAGAACAAGGATTTCTCCGCGCTCAAGGACGCATTCGCAGCCGCCGGCACCAAGCTGCTGGGGGTGAGCAAGGACCCGCCCGCCAAGCACGCCAAGTTCATCGCCAAGCACGGCCTTGCCGCGCCGCTTGCCACCGATGCCGAGGAGGGCGGCCTGTCCGATGCGCTCGGGGTGTGGGCGGAAAAGCAGATGTATGGCAAGACCTACATGGGGATGGTGCGCGCCACCTATCTCATCGATGCCGAGGGGCGGATCGCGCGCATCTGGGACAAGGTCAAGGTCGCCGGCCACGCCGCCGAAGTGCTCGAAGCGGCCAAGGCGCTTTAGGGCCGCAGCGATGACGAGCCTGGCCCGCGCCATCCGCGCCGCGTTGCTCACCGGCGAGCCGCGGGCCAAGTGCCTTGCCACCCGCGCGCTGGTGCGCGCCTGGCGGCGCGGCGAACTGGCATGGGATTTCGATGTCCCCATGCCCGCGGCGCCGGCCTGGCCCGAAACCCTGGTGTTCCTGCCGCCGGGCCAGATGCCCAAGCGCGGGCGCGGCGGCTCGCCCCGCGCGCGCATCGCCCTGTGGCACGCGCTCGCCCATATCGAATTCGTCGCGATCGACCTGGCGCTCGACATGGCCGGGCGCTTCGGGAAAGGCATGGGGCGCGACTTCGTCAGCGATTTTCTCGGCGTGGCCGCGGACGAGGCGATGCATTTTGCCCTGCTGGCGCGCAAGCTCACGTCGCTCGGCAGCCATTATGGCGCGCTGCCGGTGCACGCCGGGCTGTGGCAGGCGGCCGCGGCCACCAGCCACGATGTCGCCGCGCGCCTTGCGGTGGTGCCGATGGTGCTCGAGGCGCGCGGGCTCGATGTCACCCCCGCCACCCGCGCGCGCGTGGCGGCAAGCGGCGATGCCCATGGCGCAAGAATCCTCGATCGCATCCTTGACGATGAAATCCGCCATGTGGCGATCGGCACCAAGCATTTTCTGCGCTGTGCCGAAATGGCCCAGGCAGCGCCCGAATCCCTGTGGCAAGACTTGGTGAAACGGCATTTTCGCGGTGCCGTTAAGCCGCCGTTCAACGACTCAGCCCGTCTTGCAGCCGGTTTGTCGCGCGATTTTTACGCGGCGATTGCCACTTAACGACTCACCCGGATAACTCCCCCCCATCGCAGGCACGCACAAGACGTGCCGGGAACATGCACCTGCGGCGCGTGCCGCGATGGGGACCGGGTCTGCTATGAATTTTCTCGTGCGTCACGTGCTCAGGCTCGCCGCCTCGGTCGGCGGAACTGCCATCCTTGCCGCTGCCGCACCGGCCTTTGCCAACAGTGCCAATGCCGCCAATGCCAGCGCCGACGTGCTCGAGCCGGTGCGCGAAGCCCAGGGCGAGATCGCCGAAGCGGGCGATCCGCGCTTCAAGTCGCTGTTTGCCAGCTGGACCGCGATCGAGCGCACCACCCCGGTGCTCGGCGCCCCGGTCGGCCCGGGCGCCGGCGTCGCGGTTCCGGCCTATTCCTCGCCGCTGCCGCAGCGCGGCATTTCGGTGCCCTCGCGCATGCCGCTCGAGGGCGCGCAGCTCACCAGCAGCTTCGGCATGCGCAACCACCCGGTGCTCGGCGGGCGCCGCCACCACGCCGGCATCGATCTGGCCGCCCCCACCGGCACCCCGGTCTATGCCACGGCGGACGGGATCGTCGGCCGGGCCGACTGGTATTCGAGCTACGGGCTGTTCATCAGCATCAACCACGGGGCCGCGCTGGAGACGCGCTATGCCCACCTCTCGCGCCTTGCCGTGGCCGCGGGGGACAGCGTCAAGAAGGGCGACCTCATCGGCTATGTCGGCTCGACCGGGCGGTCGACCGGCCCGCACCTTCATTACGAAGTTCGCGTCGAGGGGGTTGCAGTCAATCCGATTCCGTATATGGTGGAGAGCGAGGCCCAGCTTGCCTATGTCCGAGATGCCCGTTTGACGGGGCAGGGCGGCGAATAGGAAAGCCGGGAGGGCGGCCGTGATCGGCAGCCCGAACTTGCAGGATTGCCCGCTGGATGCGGGCCGGACATTGGAGAGGGTGTCCGAACATGGCGGCGGGTCTTCCCGCCGCCTTTTTTCTTGCCTTGTGGCCTTGGCTACCCCGCCACCGGGGTGACGCGCCTTTTGGGTAGCAAATCAGATACTCTTTTTCCTTGCGGGCGTTCCCGCGGGCGCTAGATTTTTCTTCCGGAGAGCCAAGTCCGGCCCGGTCGTGTTGGCGCGGGGCCGCAAGGGAGAGAGAGACATGTCGATGCACCCGATCGCGCACGCCGCGAAGCGCCCCGATCATCCCGCCGTGATCATGACCGGATCGGGCAAGCAGATCACCTATGGCGAAATGGACGCCGAATCGAACCGCTTTGCCCATTTGCTGCGCGCCCGCGGGATCGGGCCGGGCGATGCCTTTGCGGTGCTGCTCGAAAACCGCATCGAATATTTCACCCTGATCTGGGGTTCGCAGCGCGCCGGCACGATGATGGTGCCGATCTCCTCGCGCCTGACCGCGCCCGAGGCCGCCTATATCATCCGCGATTCCGAGGCAAAGCTGCTCATCACCAGCGCCGCCTTTGCCGGGGTGCTCGACGGCATCCGCGCCGAGTGCCCGGGGCTTGATGTGCTGGTGATGGATGCGGGGGGCGATGCGGATTTCGCCGCCGCGCTGGGCGCGCAGCCGACGACCTCGATCCCCGATCAGAGCGCGGGCCTGCTCATGCTCTATTCCTCGGGCACCACCGGGCGGCCCAAGGGCATCCGCCCGGCCCCTCCGGCAGATCCCGATCCCCAGGCGCCGGTGCCGCTGCTCGGCCTGGCCACGCTCGGCATGGGGATGCCGGCCGATGGCTCGATGGTCTATCTCTCCCCCGCCCCGCTCTATCACGCCGCGCCGATCGGCTGGTGCTCGGTGGTTCACCGCCTCGGCGGCACGGTGGTGATGATGGAGAAGTTCGATCCCGAGGAAGCGCTCAAGGCGATCGAGCGCTACAAGGTGACCGACAGCCAATGGGTGCCGACCCATTTCGTGCGCCTGCTGCGGCTCGATCCGGAGGTGCGCGCGAAATATGACCTCTCCAGCCACCAGCGCGCGATCCACGCCGCCGCCCCCTGCCCGGTGCCGATCAAGCAGGCGATGATCGAATGGTGGGGGCCGATCGTGAACGAATATTACGCCGGCTCGGAAATGATCGGCATGACGCTGGTCAAGTCCGAGCAATGGCTGAAGAAGCCCGGCACGGTGGGCGTGGCGGTGTACGGCAAGCTGCACGTGTGCGGCCCCGATGGCGAGGAACTGCCCCCCGGCGAGGATGGGCTGATCTTCTTCGAGAACGACCAACTCCCGACCTATCACAACGACCCGCAGAAGACCGCCGAGGCCTTGCACCCCAAGGGCTGGATGACGCTGGGCGACATCGGCCATGTGGATGAGGACGGTTTCCTGTTCCTCACCGACCGCAAGAGCCACATGATCATCAGCGGGGGCGTGAACATCTATCCGCAGGAGATCGAGAACCTGCTCATCACCCATCCCAAGGTGATGGATGCCGCGGTGATCGGCGCGCCCTGCCCCGATCTGGGCGAAAAGGTGGTGGCGGTGGTGCAACCCAAGGACATGGCCGATGCCGGGCCGGCGCTCGAGGCCGAGCTGCGCGCATTCCTCGCCCCGCAGCTTGCCAGGATCAAGATGCCCAAGCTGTTCGATTTCCGCCCCACCCTGCCGCGCGAGGCCAATGGCAAGCTCTACAAGCGCGAGCTGCGCGATGAATATGCCGCCAGGGCGCGGGCCGAGGCCGAAGCCGGGGCGGCGGCATGAGCGGGCCGGCGGTGCTGCCCGGGCCGATCGCCCGCCAGGTGATCGACCCCCACGCCTATGCCGGCTGGCACGGGCTGCTCGACACCTTCGATGCCATCCGCGCCGAAACCCCGGTGGCGCTGGTGGCGCCGGAGACTGAAGGCCTGTTCGATCCCTTCTGGCTCGTCACCCGCTACGATGATGTGATGCGCATCTCCAAGGACAATGCCGGCTTCCTCAACAATCCGCGCCCGGTGGTGTTCAGCTTCAACGAGGCGATCGCCTTCTCGCGCGCGGCCACGGGATCGAACATGCTGGTCGATTCGCTGGTGGTGTTCGATGCGCCGATCCACCCCAAATATCGCAAGCTCACGCAGGAATGGTTCATGCCCAGGAGCCTTGCCCGGCTCGAGGCGGAGCTCAAGGCGCTGGCCGCGCGCATGGTCGAAAAAATGCTCGAGCAGGGCGGCGAGGTCGATTTCGTCAAGGAGGTCTCTGGCCCCTATCCCTTGCGGGTGGTGATGCAGATCCTCGGCGTGCCGCCGGAGGATGAGCTGCGCATGCTGATGCTCACCCAGCAATTGTTCGGCGGGCAGGACAAGGATCTTTCCGGCACCGGCATGGAGAACATGACGCCCGATCAGGTGGTGCAGATCGTCGCCGGGGCGGTGCGCAGCTTCGAGGACTATTTCGCCGCGCTCGCCGAGGATCGCCGCAAGCACCCCACCAATGACGTGGCGAGCGTGATCGCCAATGCCACCGTCGATGGCCAGCCGCTGCCGCCGCGCGACATGGCGGGCTATTACATCATCGTGGCCACCGCCGGGCATGACACCACCTCGGCCAGCACCGCCGGGGCGATGCAGGCCCTGGCGAATGATCCCGAGCAATATGCCCGCGTGCGCGCCGATCGCAGCCTGCTGCCCGGCATTGTCGAGGAAGCGATCCGCTGGACCACCCCGGTGCAGCACTTCATGCGCACCGCCGCGCAGGATTGCGAGATCGGCGGGCAGGCGATCAAGGCGGGCGACTGGCTGATGCTCAATTACGTCGCGGCCAACCACGATCCGGCGCAATTTGCCGATCCGCGCCGGTTCGATGCCGCCCGTTCGCCCAACCGCCACCTCGCCTTCGGCGCCGGGGCGCACCAGTGCCTTGGCCTTCACCTTGCCCGGCTGGAGATGAAGATCCTGTTCGAGGCGATCCTCGATCGGGTCGCCGCGGTGGAACCGGCGGGCGAGGCGAGGCGCGCGAGCAGCACCTTCGTGGGTGGCCTGAAAACCCTGCCGATCAGGGTGACCCCGGCCTAGCCGATCAGCCGCTGCGCGATCGCGCGCACGTCTGCGCCCATGTCGGGGCGGGAAAGGGCGATAGCGAGGGTTGCCTCGACAAAGCCGACCTTGCTGCCGCAATCGTAGCGCGCGCCATCGAAGGTGACGGCGTGGAAGGGCTGGGTGCCGATCAGCCTGGCCATGGCATCGGTGAGCTGGATTTCACCACCCGCGCCGCGTTCCTGCGTCTCGAGCAGGCGCATCACCTCGGGCTGGAGGATGTAGCGGCCCGAGACGATCTTGTTCGAGGGCGCCGCGCTCACCGGCGGCTTTTCCACGAGGCCGCGCACCTCGGTGAGCTTGCCGCGGCTCTCGCCCGGATCGATCACCCCATAGCTCGAGACCTGCGCGATCGGCACCTCGAGCACGCTCACGAGATTGCCGCCAACCTCTGCATAGGCCTCGACCATCTGCTTCATGCAGCCGCTGCCGCCGGCGCGTGCCACCATCAGCTCATCGGGCAGAAGGATGGCGAAGGGCTCGTCCCCCACGATCGCGCGCGCACACCAGATCGCATGGCCAAGGCCGAGCGGCACCTGCTGGCGCACCGCGATGACATCGCCCGGCACGGCGCGGGTGCAATCGAGCACCGAGGTGTCCCTGCCGCGCTCGGCCATGGTCTTTTCCAGTTCGAAGGCGATGTCGAAATGCTCGACAATCCCCGTCTTGCCGCGCCCGGTGACGAAGATCATCTGCTCGATCCCCGCCTCGCGCGCCTCGTCCACGGCATATTGGATGAGCGGGCGATCGACCACCGGGAGCAGTTCCTTGGGCACCACCTTGGTGGCGGGCAGGAACCGGGTGCCAAGGCCGGCAACGGGAAAGACCGCTTTCCTGATCGGTTTGGGACGGCTCGGCGTGGCGGACATGGGAAACCCCGTTGTGACATTATGTCGGCGATCAGGCCGCGCCCGGCTCCCGTGCCGCGCGCGGGCGCACTGGTCAACCATTGTTGCGCCGACACGCGGCCATGTTGCGCCAGAGGCACTTTTCGCTAAGGCGGGCGGATGGACAAGCTCATCATTCACGGCGGCACGCGCCTTTCCGGCACGATCCCGATTTCGGGCGCCAAGAACGCCGCGCTCACCCTCATCCCCTGCGCGCTGCTGACCGAGGAGCCGCTGACGCTGCGCAACCTGCCGCGGCTGGCCGATATTGATGGCTTCCAGCACCTGATGAACCAGTTCGGCGTCACCACCGTGATCCAGGGCACGCGGCCCGAGGATTTCGGGCGGGTGATGAGCCTCGAGGCGCCGCGCATCACCTCGACGGTCGCGCCTTATGATCTGGTGCGGCGGATGCGCGCCTCGATCCTGGTGCTGGGGCCGATGTTGGCGCGCGCCGGCGAGGCGACGGTGTCGATGCCGGGCGGCTGCGCGATCGGCAACCGCCCGATCGACCTGCATCTGAAGGCGCTCGAGGCCTTCGGCGCGCGGATCGAGCTGGCTGCCGGCTATGTCAAGGCGCACCAGCCCGATGGCGGCCTGCCCGGCGGGGATTTCGATTTTCCGGTGGTGAGCGTGGGGGCGACCGAGAACGCGGTGATGGCCGCGGTGCTGGCCAAGGGCACCAGCCGGTTGTTCAACGCCGCGCGCGAGCCGGAGATTGTCGATCTGTGCAATCTGCTCGTGGCGATGGGGGCCGAGATCGAGGGGATCGGCACCTCCAGCCTCACCATCCACGGCGTCAAACGCCTGCATGGGGCGACCTACCGGGTGATGCCCGACCGGATCGAGGCGGGATCATACGCCTGCGCGGCGGCGATCACCGGGGGCGCGGTGCGGCTTGAGGGGGCGCGCGCCGAGGACATGATGGCCACCATCCACGCGCTCCAGGCGATCGGCATCCATGTCGATTGGGATGCCAAGGGGGTGATGGTGGCAGCCAATGGCGCGCTCAAACCGGTTGACCTCACCACCGCCCCCTATCCCGGCCTTGCCACCGACATGCAGGCCCAGCTGATGGCGCTCTTGTGCCGGGCCGAGGGCACCAGCGTGCTCAAGGAGACGATCTTCGAGAACCGCTTCATGCACGTGCCCGAATTGCGCCGCATGGGCGCCGACATCACCACCGAGGGGCGCACCGCGGTGGTCAAGGGCGTGGAGCGGCTGACCGGGGCCGAGGTGATGGCCACCGATCTCAGGGCCTCGATGAGCCTGGTGATCGCCGGGCTCGCCGCCGAGGGCGAGACCACGGTGCGCCGCCTCTACCACCTCGATCGCGGCTATGAGCGGCTCGAGGAAAAGCTCCAGCTGGTCGGCGCGGATATCGCCCGGGTGGATGACTAGGCCGGTTGGTTGACTAGGTCGGGCGGTTCGCCACCAGCCACACCCTGATGGCGCTGGCGAGGCCCGGCGGGGTGGGGGCCTTGATCCGCTCGGCATCGATGCGGGCGACCAGCGCAGCCACCGCCAGCCCCTCGCGCGCCGCCGCGGCGCGCAGCATCTCCCAGAACAGCGGCTCGAGGCTGATCGAGGTGGCATGGCCCGCGATGGTGAGCGAGCGCTTGACCGGGGGGTGATAGGGCACAGCCATGCGCCCCACTCTAGCAGCTAGGCGGCCTCGAAGTCGTCCACATATTCGGGGAAGAACACCGGCTCGCGCTCGGACCAGCCGGGGGCGGTGGCCGCCGCCTCGGAAAGCGATTGCAACAGCAGCTTGCGCCGCGCCGGGGGGATCAGCGGCAGCGCGCTCGCCGCACAGAAGGCCGCCGGCAGGAAGGGGCGCACCCGGGCGCCGAGCAGGCGTTCATAAAGGAAGCGGAAGGCCGAGAAGCTGGCTAGGCGCCCCTGCTCGAGATCGAAGGCGGCAAGGCGCACCAGCTTGCCAAGGAAGCGCTCGACCTCCTGGCCGCTGCCGTCCTGCGGGATCAATCCGCGCAGTGCCTTCAGATCCTGATAGGCGACATATTGGCGGCGGATGGCGATGTTCTCGGCCTCGCTGCGGCCCCAGCGGCGGAAGGCATCGGTGCGGGCAAGCCCGATATCGAGGCTGCGCTTGATGTAGCGCTGTTCGGCCGGGGCAAATCCGGCAAATTCGCGCATCTCGGCAATCGACAGCAGCATGGGAGCGTCTCCTTCGTGCCGGAAGAACGTCGCCCAAGATGGTTAATTTAGGGTTAGGTATGAAAATCGCCGCTGGCGTCGAGACGATAGGCGGGCGGGCCGCAAGCGCGAACGCGCGCACCGGCGCTTGCGGCCCAGTCAGATAAGCCCCGCAAGCGGCGAGCTGGGATCGGCATACATCCGCCGGCCCATGCGCCCGGCAAGATAGGCCTCGCGCCCGGCCTCCACCGCCAGCTTCATCGCCCGGGCCATGCGCACCGGGTCCTTGGCCTCGGCGATGGCGGTGTTCATCAGCACTCCGTCGCAGCCCAGTTCCATCGCCACCGCCGCGTCCGAGGCGGTGCCCACTCCGGCATCGACCAGCACCGGCACCTTCGCGCCCTCGACGATCAGGCGGATGGTCACGCGGTTCTGGATGCCAAGCCCCGAGCCGATCGGGGCGCCCAGCGGCATGATCGCCACCGCCCCGGCCTCCTCCAGCTGGCGCGCGGCGATGGGGTCATCGACGCAATAGACCATCGGCAGGAAGCCCTCCTTCGCCAGCACCTCGGTGGCGCGCAGGGTCTCGCGCATGTCGGGATAGAGCGTGCGCGCCTCGCCCAGCACCTCGAGCTTGACGAGATCCCAGCCCCCCGCCTCGCGCGCGAGGCGCAGGGTGCGGATCGCCTCCTCGGCGGTGAAGCACCCGGCGGTGTTGGGCAGATAGGTGATCTTCCTGGGATCGATGTAATCGGTGAGCATCGGCGCCTTGCGGTCGGAGATATTGACCCGGCGCACCGCCACGGTGACGATTTCGGCCCCGCTTGCCTCGACCGCGGCGGCGTTCTGTTCGAAGCTCTTGTATTTGCCCGTCCCCACGATCAGCCGGCTGCGGAAGCTGCGCCCCGCGACGCTCCAGCAATCCTCGGCCGGGCGCGCATGGTCCCCGCCGCCGACGAAATGGACGATCTCGAGCTTGTCGCCCTCGGCCAGCGGCGCTTCGCCAAGGGTCGAGCGCGGCACGATTTCGCCGTTGCGTTCCACCGCCACCTTTTCCGGCGCAAGTTCGAGTTCGCGCACCAGCTCGGCAAGGGTCGCAGCGGCCGAGCGGTGCGGCGCGCCGTTGAGGGTGAAGGACTTGATCATGGCGCGAGACATAGGGCCTTGCGCCCGGCCTGCAAGCGCGCGTTTTGACGAGGCGGCGCGTGGCTCCTCAGCGCGAAGCGCGCAGATTGAGCCAGTGCGCCGCGCCGACGATCCCCACCCCGGCAAGCGTGAGCGCGAATTCGCGCGGGCCATGCGGCACCATCAGCGCGCCGGCCATCAGCGCCAGGCCCGCAAGCGCCACCACGAAGGGCAGGCGCCGCCGGTGGCGCCGCAGCCCCCAGCCCAGCGCCAGCGCGGCCACCCCGAGCGCGAGGACAAGGCCGATGCGGTGGATCTGCTCGTCCATCAGGAAATGCCCGCCCAGCCCCAGCGCCGAGACCAGCACCAGCGTGGCGATGCAGTGCAGCGCGCACAGCCCGGCAAGGCCAAGCCCCACCTGGTCGAGGCGGCGGCGCAGGGCGCTGCGAGTCGCGAAGGAAAAACCGGGAAGGCACATCTCGCCCTTGCACATATGTAATGTTGTCACATTGCGCAAGGCGCGATGGTGCCTTTCTGCGCGCCGTCCGCGTGCCCCATGTTCCCGATTCGGTGCGCACCCCGCACGGGTGCTTGCGCCAAACGGGCTTGCGCTCAGGCGCCCCTCGGCACAAAGAGCCGCCATGGCCAGCACCGCCGCCCCCGCGCCGCACCCGATCGCCGCCCCGCCCTCCACCCGCGCCCGGCCGCTGGCGCTGGCGCGCTGGCTCGAGCTGGTGGCAGGGCTGGTGGTGCTGATCGTGCTGGTCGGCGGGATCACCCGGCTCACCGAAAGCGGGCTTTCGATCACCGAGTGGAACGTGGTGAGCGGTATCCTCCCGCCGCTGAGCGAAGCGGCCTGGCAGGCCGAATTCGCCAAGTATCAGGCAACCGCCGAGTTCCGCTATGAAGCCGGGCCGGCGGGGATGGATCTGGCCGCCTTCAAGTTCATCTTCTTCTGGGAATGGTTCCACCGCATCCTTGGCCGGGTGATCGGGCTGGCCTTCCTCGTGCCGCTGGTGGTGTTCGCGCTGCGCCGGGCGATTCCGGCGGGCTATGGCTGGCGGCTCGCAGCGCTGTTTGCGCTGATCTGCGGGCAGGGGGCGCTCGGCTGGTTCATGGTCTCCTCGGGCGTGGGCGCAAGCGAGCTCACCGATGTCAGCCATTTCCGCCTCGCCGCGCATCTTCTGACCGCGCTGTTCCTGCTCGGCGGCCTCATCTGGACGGCGCGCGACCTCAGGCGCCTTGCCGCCGATGCGGCCGCGCGCCCGGCGGTTCCCACCCCGGCCGGGCTGCTGATTGCCGCGGTGCTCGTGGTGCAGCTGCTGCTCGGCGCCTTTGTCGCCGGGCTCAATGCCGGGCACGCCGCCTATGATTGGCCGCTGATGAACGGGCGCCTCGTGCCCGAGATCGATTGGTCGCGCGGGGCGCTGTGGACGCTGGCCAACGATCCCTTCCTGCTGCAATTCCTGCACCGCTGGTGGGCGTGGGTGGCGGTGGCGGCGCTGGTGTGGCTGGCGCGGCGGGTGCGCCGGCATGACCGCTTTTCCAGCATTGCCGTTCACAGCGCCTTTGGCACCATGGTGCTGCTCGGCATTGCCACGGTGATGAGCGGGGTGTCGCTGTGGATTGCCGCGGCGCACCAGCTGGTCGGCGCGCTCACCGTGGCGGCCACCGCGCGGGCGCTCCACGCCGATGCGCTGGTCCGGGCACAGCGACAATGAGCGGCGCGGCGCTGGTCTGGTGCCCCTTTCCCGATGCCGAAAGCGCCCGCGCCGCGGTGGCCCGGCTGCTCGATGAGCGGCTGATCGCCTGCGCCAACATCATCGGCACGATCGAATCGCACTTCACCTGGCAGGGCGCGCGCGGCAGCGCCAGCGAGGCCGGGGTGCTGATGAAGACGCGCAAGGAATGCTTGACCGAACTCGTCAACCTTTTGGGCGCGCTCCACCCCTATGACACGCCGGCGATCATCGGGTGGGAGGCAGAGGCTGCCCACCCGGCCACGCTGGCCTGGCTTGCGGCGAGCTGCCCCGCGCCGCCGACCGGCGCGCCGCCGGACGCGGCGCGGGGCTGAGCGGCGGGGCGGGAAGACGCCGGCGCCTGTGTGAGGGGATGCGAGGATGGCGAAAACTGCGATCACCCGGCGCCGCCTCATCGCGCTCCTCGGCGCGGGGCTTGCAGCAGGCGCGGCGGGGCGCAGCGCGGCGGCGGGCCAGCCTGCGCCGCTCCGCCTGCCGCAGCGCCCGCAACGGCTCGAGCGGGTGCTCTCCCACGTCGTCGGCGGGCAAAGCGCCCTCAGCGTAAGGCGCGGCTGGGAGGTGTGGTTTGCGCCCCAGGGCCGCGGGATCGCGGTGAGCGGACGCCAGCTCTTTGCCGAGGTCAATGCCCCGCCGCAGCTTGCCGCGCTGGCCCGGATCGAGCAGCAGCGCACCGAGACCGGGCTGTTCCCGCTGATGCTCGATGCCGATGGCGCGATCCTGCCGGTGGCCGACGCGCAAGGGGTGAGCGCGGCGGTCACCGCGGCGCTCGACGCGGCCGAGGCGCTGATCGCGCGCGGGCCGGGGCCGGCCGATCAGCGGGCGCTCCAGCGCGCCTATCTCGCCCGGCTCGATGCCGTCGGGGCCGATCTGCTCGAACAGCTGCCGGGCGATCTGTTCTTTCCCACCGGGGTCCCGAGTGTGGTGCGCGAGACGCTCACCCTGCCCGACGGGCTGATCGGCAGCTTCACTCTGGAATACCGCGCCGCGGCGCAGCCCGATGCCCCTTGGCTCAGCTGGGCCGAGCGCGTGATCACCACCCGCATCGGCGCGCAGGAACGCCGCCGCGAGGAGCTGTGGCGGATGGGCGATCTCTAGCCCGGGGGAGGCCGAAGCGCCCTTACGGTATCATTTTACCCTATCGTGAAGCCGCGCTTTTGCTTGACTTTCGCACAGGTCGGCGACATTGGCCCCGCACTTTCCGCGGCCTGCCCGTGCCGGGGCGAATCCGGCAGGGCGCGGGGCCGGCGGGCGGCAGGGGGCCTTCCCGAGGCCCCGTGCCAAGCCTCTTGAAGCAGCAAGGACACATGCCATGAAGGCGCTCAGCAAGCAGACCCGGTCGATCAAGCCGGCCGAGGTCGAGAAGAACTGGCACATCATCGATGCCGATGGCCTCGTCGTCGGCCGCCTCGCCGCGATCATCGCCAACATCCTGCGCGGCAAGCACAAGCCGAGCTACACCCCACATGTCGATTGCGGCGATCACGTGATCGTCATCAATGTCGAGAAGGTGAAGTTCACCGGCAACAAGATGGGCGAGAAGGTCTATTACAAGCACACCGGCCACCCCGGCGGGATCAAGGAGACCACCCCGGCCAAGGTGCTGGGCGGGCGCTTCCCCGAGCGGGTGCTGGAAAAGGCGGTCGAGCGGATGATCCCGCGCGGGCCGCTCGGCCGCAAGCAGATGAAGGCGCTGCATCTTTATGCCGGCAGCGAGCATCCCCACGCCGCTCAGCAGCCCCAGGTGCTCGACGTTGCTTCCCTTAACCGCAAGAACAAGGTCACCGCGTAATGACCGCTGAAACCACCACCGTCACCGATCTGGCCGATCTCAAGGACATTGCCGGCGCCGTGCCGCAGGGCGATGCCGCCGAAATCGCCCGCACCACCGCCCCGCTGCGCGCGCGCGAAGTCGATGCCCAGGGCCGTTCCTATGCCACCGGCCGCCGCAAGGATGCGGTGGCGCGGGTGTGGGTCAAGCCCGGCACCGGCAAGATCACCATCAACGGGCGTGATCAGGAAGTCTATTTCGCCCGGCCGACGCTGCGCCTCGTCATCAACCAGCCCTTCACCATCACCGATCGTGCCGGGCAGTATGACGTGATCGCCACGGTGCGCGGCGGCGGGCTTTCGGGCCAGGCCGGCGCGGTCAAGCACGGGATCGCCCAGGCGCTGACCAAGTACGAGCCCGAGCTGCGCCCCGTGGTCAAGGCGGCCGGCTTCCTCACCCGTGACAGCCGCGTGGTCGAGCGCAAGAAATACGGCAAGGCCAAGGCCCGCCGCAGCTTCCAGTTCTCGAAGCGTTAAGCCGCGCGCCCATCGCGGGCAGCAGAAAAAGGGCGGCTCCCCAGGCGGGGGCCGCCCTTTCCCTTTGGGCAAGGCTCTCGGGGCTCAGCGTTGCAGCAGCATCAGCCCCCAGGCGAGACCGCTGCCGGAGAAGAAGATCGGCCAGGACCAGTAGAACCTGGTCTCGGCCAGCGCCACCGCGTGGATCGCCAGTGGCCCGGCGCTGGTGCCCTGCGAGCCGATCACCAGCGCGATGATCGCCGAGAGCACCGCGCCGAAACTCGCCGCCTTGATGAAATCCATCACCCTGTCCTCGCTCGCTTGCCTTTTTCGCCGCGGGTGCCGGGCCGGGGGCAAGGCCAGCGCGCCGCCACCCCCACCGGCGCGCAGATTCCATCAACAATTCCTTAATGCCAAACCTCGAAAAAGGGTTAAGGCCCGCCCCCGCGAGGTTACCGCGCCGCACCCGGCACGCTGCGGATTTCGGTGCGGATTTCACCCCCCGGCGCGCAGGTGATCACCCGAAAGGAGGGCGGCACGCCGCGGCGCAGCCGGGTGGAAAGCGTGCCGGTGCCGATCATCCGCAGGCTCTGCCCGCCATGGCTGCGCAGCTGATCGAAGGGCACGTGGACATGGCCCGAGATCACCGCGTGGGCCCCGGCCGCGGCGAGCGCGACAAAGGCCGCGTCACCGCCGATGGTGGGGTTGCGGCGCTGGCCCGGGGGCCCGAGCAGCGGGTGATGCGCGATCACGATGCGGGTGCGCGGATCGCCGCGCAAGCCCGCCAGCGCCGCGAGGGTCTGGCGCAGGGCGGCGCGGCGCACCACCCCGTCAGACCAGGGAAAGCGCGGCTGGGCGCGCACCGTGGTGCGCAGCGGCACCAGCACCACATCTTCCGAGGCAAAGCCCCCCGGCACCGCCGCGCGCAGTCGGCGATAGCGGCGGAAGGGATCGGCAAAGCGCTCCCACAGGTTGTAATAGGGCAGATCGTGATTGCCCGGCTCGAGCACCACCGGCACCCCGAGCCCCGCCAGCCAGCGCGCCGCCGCGGCATATTCCGAATGCTTGGCGCGCTGGGTGAGATCGCCGGTGCACACCACGGCATCGGGCCGCTCATCGGCAACGGCGCGCGCCACCGCATCGAGCGCGGCCTTGTCCTCGACCCCGAAATGCACATCGCTGATATGGAACAGGCGGGTGGTCATCGCGCCTGCCTATAGCCTGCCGGTGAGCACAAGCCAGGTGGCAAGCGCATTGAGGGCGGTATAGCCGGCATAGGCAAGGGCAAGGCCCGGCCAGCCCTCGACCGAAAGCGCCAGGGCAAGGCATAGCACCACGAATTCGGTGAAGAAGGAGGCGCGGCGGCT
This sequence comes from Erythrobacter cryptus, assembly GCA_046297575.1. Lineage (GTDB taxonomy): Bacteria > Pseudomonadota > Alphaproteobacteria > Sphingomonadales > Sphingomonadaceae > Erythrobacter > Erythrobacter cryptus_A. The sequence goes on along the minus strand of JBKBHR010000001.1, from coordinate 59,979 downwards.
GAGCAGCTGGCTCGAGTGGGGCAGGCGCGCAAACAGCGGGTGGCCGCTTTCGAACACCGCCTTGCCCATCGCGAAATTGGCGATGCCCAGCACGAAGATCGCAAATGTCGCCCAGCCCATGCCTGTCAATATGGTGCGGCGCCGGTCGATTGGAAACCGCCCTTCATCGCCCGGTGCGCGCGCTTCGTCATCCCGCCCCCACGCCGGTCGAGGCGCGCCGCCGCTTTGGTCGAGGCGCGGCTGCGCCGGCGCAGCGGGGCGGCTATCACGGCTTCGGCAGCGGCGCCGAAAGCCCCCGCGACCGGCCCCCGACTGGTCCCGGCGCCGCCGCAGAGGAAAGGACAAGCCCATGAAACCCCTTGCGAAACTGATGACCCATGGCGTTGCCGCCGCCGGCCTTGCCGCGGCCGCTTTCACCCCCGCCCAGGCTGGCCAGATGGAACAGATGCGCCTGACCGTCAGCGCCGATGATCTCAACCTTGCCACGCCGGCGGGCCAGCGCGCGCTCGATCAGCGGGTGGAAAAGGCGGTGCGCCAGGTGTGCCGCGTGACCAGCCCGACCACCGGCTCGCGGATCCTCTCGCAGGAAGTCAAGACCTGCCTTGCCAAGGCCCGTGCCGAGGCCCGCCAGCAGGTTGCCGCGCTGGTGCGCGCCGACCGGCGGGGCGGCTGACCTCGTCCCCTCCCGATCCTGCGCGCACCTCCCCCGAAAGGCTGCGCGCAGCTGCCACGGCCCGAACCCTTCCAGTCCCTGGGGTTCGGGCCGTCTTTTTTGCGCCCGGTGCGCGGGCGCAAGGAACGCGTCAGCGCCCCGCCATCGCCTTGACCCGCGCCAGATAGGTGCGCCCGATGCGCAGCGCCTCGCCGCTCACCAGCTCGGCCGACCACACCCCGAGGCCATCATGCCTGAGGCCGCGGATGTGATCGCGCCTGAGGATGGTGGAGCGGTGGATGCGGATGAACTGTTCGGGATCGAGCCGCGCCTCGAGCCCGGCGATGGTCTGGAGCAGCAGGTAGGAGCGCGCCGCCGGCCCGGTGCCGACATGGAGGCGCACATAATCGCGCTCGGCATCGATGCGGAACACCTCGCTCACCGCGATCCGCAACAGCTCGGAGCGGTGCGGCACCCACAGCTCCTCGAGATAGCGGCCCTGGCGCGGCCGGCGCTGCCCGCGGCGCGCGCGCGCGCGGGTGATCGCCCGGGCCAGCCGGTCGGCCGAGACGGGCTTCAAGACATAGTCCACCGCTTCGAGATCGAAGGCCTCGACCGCGAAGTGATCATGCGCGGTGACGAAGATCACCACCGGGGCCGCTTCCTGCTCGGCAAAGCGGCGCGCCACGCCAAGGCCGTCAAGCTCGGGCATGGTCATGTCGAGCAGCACCAGATCGGGCTGGAGCTTTTCGGCCAGGCGCAGCGCCGCGGCCCCGTCGCTCGCGGTGCCGACCACGGCAACGCTGGGGATCTCGGCGCAGATCACCTGCACCCGCTCGACCGCGAGCGGCTCGTCATCGACGATCAGGGTGCGCAGCACCTGGGGCTGGGTCTCGCTTGTTTCAGGCATGGCTTGCTTCAGGCATGGCTTGTTTCAGGCATGGGGGCCACTCATCCGGGCGAGGGGAATGCGGATCTCGCTGCGATAGCCGCCCGGCACCGGGCCGGAGGCAAAGCCGATATCGGGGCCGAAGCGCGCCTCGAGCCGGTCGCGCACATTGGCAAGGCCGATGCCAAAGCCGTGCTGCGCGCCCTGCGGCACGCCCGGGCCATCGTCGCTGACACTGATCACCAGCCGGTCGAACTCCTCGCGCGCCGCGAGCGTGATCGTCACCGGGCGCGAAACCGGCGAGACGGCGTACTTGACCGAGTTTTCCACCAGCGGCTGGAGGATCATCCCCGGCAGGCGCGCATCCTCCAGCCCCTGGGGCAGGTCGAACACGGCCTTGAGGCGGGTGGGAAAGCGCACCGCCTCGATCTCGAGATAGAGCCTTTGCAGATCGAACTCGTCGCGCAGCGCGACATCGGCGGTGGGCTCGGCGGCGAGCGAATGGCGATAGAAGCGGCTGATCGTCTGGATCATCGTCTCGGCCGCCTCGGTCTTGCCGGTCATCACCAGCGCCGAGAGCGAATTGAGCGTATTGAACAGGAAATGCGGGTTGACCTGATAGCGCAAGGAGCGCAGCTCGGCGGCCTTGGCGGCAGAGCGGAACTGCTCCTCGCGGCGCTGCGCGCTGCGCGCCTGCACCCCGGCGAGCAGGGCGAAATAGGTCGAGGCCCAGGCGAGCAGGAGGAAATAGCGCCCGAGCGCGACATCGAGCAGCTTGCGCCAGAAATCCCCCAGCGTCTCGGCCGGCTCGATGATCACCGATTGCGTGCCCGCCGCGGTGCCCCCCGGCCCCTGCAGCGGCACATCGACGAGGAGGTTGCCGCTCTCGTCGCGGCGCAGGTTGAGATTGAGCTTTTCCCCATAGGCGCGCTCGATCGCCGGGGACATGTCCTTGAACACCCAGTAATTGACCTGGCCGATCGCAAGGGCGACGGGAAGCGCCAGCACGATCGCGGCGGAAATCTTGATCCACAGCGCGCGGTTGTCGAACAGGCGCAAGAGCAGCCACAGGACCATCGTCAGCGCGATGCCGATGGCGGTCACCACCAGCCGCCGCCAAGCGAGCTCGAACTGGAAGCCGATGTCCATCACCAGGCTGCGCACCGTGGTGAGGAGGAAATAGGTGGCCCACAGCACCACCATGGAGAACAGCACCGCGCGCAGCGGCACGCGCGGCGCGCTTTCGCCGGGGCCGGACGCAGGAAGGGAATCAGCCATCATTCTGGCCCTGCCAGATAGCGCCGCGCCCGGCGCTGCGCCATGGCGGGCGGCGCCGGTGGTCGGGCGCGGTTGCGCCTTGGTCGAAAGCTGAACGCCTGTTCAGCCAGGCGCTCCCCAAGCCGCAGGCCAAACCCGCGCGCGCGTCAATCGCGCGGGCGGATCATCTCGGACGGCACCACCCAGGCATCGAACTGCTCCTCGGTGAGCAGCCCCAGCGCCAGCGCCGCGGCCTTGAGCGTGGTGCCCTCGGCATGGGCCTTCTTGGCGATCTTCGCGGCATTGTCATAGCCGATATGCGGATTGAGCGCGGTGACCAGCATCAGGCTTTCATTCAAGAGCTGGGTGATGCGGGTGGTGTTGGCCGCGATCCCGACCACGCAATTGTCGGTGAAGGCATGGGCGGCATCGCCGATCAGCCGGATCGATTGCAGCACATTGTAGATGATCACCGGCTTGAACACGTTGAGCTCGAGGTGCCCGTGCGATCCGGCGACGCTCACCGCCACGTGATTGCCCATCACCTGGGCACAGACCATGGTCATCGCCTCGCACTGGGTGGGGTTGACCTTGCCCGGCATGATCGAGGAGCCGGGTTCGTTGGCGGGCAGCACCAGCTCGCCAAGGCCCGAGCGCGGGCCGGAGCCAAGCAGGCGGATGTCGTTGGCGATCTTCATCAGGCTGACGGCGAGCACGTTCAATGCCCCCGACAGCTCGACCATGGCATCATGCGCGGCCAGCGCCTCGAACTTGTTGGGGGCGGTGACGAAGGCATGCCCGGTCTCGGCCGCGACCTCGGCGGCAAAGGCGACATCGAAGCCCACCTTGGCGTTGATCCCGGTGCCCACCGCGGTGCCGCCCTGCGCCAGCTCGAGCACCCGCGGCAGCGCCGCCTCGATCCGCTTGATCCCGTAGCCGACCTGGGCGGCATAGCCCGAGAATTCCTGCCCCAGCGTCATCGGGGTGGCATCCTGCAGGTGGGTGCGGCCGATCTTGACGATCGGCGCAAATTCCTCGGCCTTGGCCTCGAGCGCGCCGTGGAGCTTGCGCAAGGCGGGCAGCAGGTGATCGATCACCTCGCAGGCCGCGGCAATGTGCATCGCGGTGGGGAAGGTGTCGTTCGAGGACTGGCCCATGTTGCAATGGTCGTTGGGATGGACGGGCGACTTGCCGCCCTTCCTGCCGGTGAGGATCTCGTTGGCGCGGCTGGCGATCACCTCGTTGGCGTTCATGTTGGACTGGGTGCCGCTGCCGGTCTGCCACACCACCAGCGGGAACTGGTCAGCCAGCGTCCCGTCGATCACCTCGCGCGCGGCGGTGACGATCGCCTCGCCGAGCGCCGGATCGAGCACGCCGAGCTTCATGTTGGCCCGCGCCGCGGCGAGCTTCTGCACCCCCAGCGCGCGGATCAGGGCGGGGGGCATCTTCTCGCCGCCGATCGGGAAATTGACGATCGAGCGCTGGGTCTGCGCGCCCCAATGGACATGCGCCGGCACCGCCACCTCGCCGAGCGAATCGGTCTCGATCCGCACCGCCCCGTCCTCGCGCATCATGTCGCTCATCGAACCCATCCCTCGCTAAGTCGAATACCGCAGCGCTTGTCGCTGCGCTCCCCTAAGCACTCGGCGCCGCCAAGGTCAAAGGGCGAAATCACCCGCCGGGCGGCCACGGCGCGGGGCCGTAAAGCGCTTGGAAGCGCGCCGCGGCGGGTTTAAGGAGGGCTTGACGGGCTGTATTGCGCACATAATACAGCCGAGCCGGAGACATGATCGAGACCATGACCATCACCCTGCCCGATTTTGCCACCGCGCGGCGCGCCATGGTTGACAGCCAGCTGCGCACCAGCGGGGTCAACGAGGAATATGTGCTGGCGCGGATGCTGGCGGTGCCGCGCGAGGCGTTCCTGCCTGAAGACAAGGCCGCGCTCGCCTATATCGACCGCGCGATTGCGCTCGGCGAGGGCGGGGTGCTGGCCGCGCCGCTGTTCTATGGCAAGCTCCTCAGCGAGGCCGCGCCCACCGCGAAGGATGCGGCGCTGGTGGTGAGCGGGGGCACCGGCTATCTCGCCGCGCTGCTCGCCCCGCTGGTCGGCACCCTTGCCGAAATTCCCGCCGATGCAGCCGCCAGGGGCACGGTCGCGGGGCGCCATGATCTCATCCTCATCGACGGGGCGATCGAGCGCCTGCCCGACGGGCTTGCCGCGGCGCTCGCCGAGGGCGGGCGGATCGTCACCGGGCTGGTGCTGCGCGGCGTCACCCGCCTTGCTTCGGGGCGCAGGATCGGCGGGCAGGTGAGCCTCCAGCCGATCGAGGATCTCGGCATCCCGGTGCTCCACGCCTTCGACGCGCCCCGGGGCTGGACCTTCGCGTGAGGCGGCCGAGCGCTTCCCTTGCGCGCGCCGCGGCGCCGGGCGCGCTGGCGCTCGCCCTCGCGCTCGGCGCCGGCCCGGCGGCGGGCGAGACGCTGCGCGAGGCGCTCGCCAGCGCCTATGGCACCAATCCCACGCTCGAGGCCGCGCGCGCCAACCAGCGCGCCATTGACGAGGGCGTGCCGATCGCCCGCGCCCAGGGCCTGCCCTCGCTCAATCTCACCGCCACGCATACCGAATTCATCCGCCAGTCGGCCAATGCCTTCACCGCGCCCGAGCGCAACCTCGGGGTGCAGGCCCAGGCGCTGGTGCCGATCTATTCGGGCGGCGCGGTGCGCAACGCCATCGCCGCAGCCAAGGAGCGGGTCGAGGCCGGGCAGGCCGATCTGCGCAACACCGAGAGCGTGGTGTTCAGCCAGGTGGTCGCCGCCTATATGGACGTGCTGCGCACCGAGGCGCTGACGATGCTCGCGGCCAACAACGTCGCGGTGCTCAAGACCAATCTCGAGGCCGCCGGCGACCGTTTCCAGATCGGTGACCTCACCATCACCGATGTCGCCCAGTCGCGCGCGCGCCTTGCCGTGGCCGAGGGGGACTTGAGGCAGGCCGAGGCCAACCTCATCGCCGCGCGCGAGACCTATATCCGCCTCGTCGGCCGCCCGGCGAGCGGGCTCGAGGCGCCCCCGCCGCTGCCCGGCCTGCCCGATACGCTCGAGGAGGCGATTGCCGCGGCGCTCGCGCACAACCCCAATCTCGAGGCCGCACGCCTGCGCGCCGAGGCCGCCGGGTTCGACACCAAGGCTGCGGGCGCGGGACGCCTGCCGACGCTGGGCCTGTTCGTCAACGGGCAATACAGCGACTTCTTCGGCACGCTCGGCGGGCCGGTGGCGGCGCAGTTCGTCCAGCGCGAGACCACCGCCAACGCCGGGGTGCGGCTCACCATCCCGCTGTTTCAGGGCGGGCTGCCCGCGGCGCGCCAGCGCCAGGCCGGGGCGCGCGAGAGCGCCGCGCTCGAGGACGTGATCGCTGCCGAACGCCAGGTGATTGCCGAGACCCGCTCGACCTTCGCCAACTGGCAAGCCGCCAATCAGGTGATCAAGAGCGCCCAGGCCGCGGTCGAGGCGGCCGAGCTCAGCCTCGAAGGGGTGCGCGCGGAAAACTCGATCGGCAACCGCACCGTGCTCGACGTGCTCAATGCCGAGCAGGAACTGCTCCAGGCCCGGGTGCAGCTGGTGACCGCGCGGCGCAACGCCTATGTCGCGGGCTTCTCGCTGCTGGCGCTGATGGGCCGGGCCGAGGCGCGCGATCTCAACCTCGATGGCGGGGTGCTCTACGATCCCGAAGTCAACGCCCGGCGGGTGAGCAGCAAGCTGTGGGACTGGGACCGCGATCCCAGGCCCGCGGCGAAATCGACCAGCACCGTTGACATTCCTGCCCCCGACGCAATGATCGGCCCGCAACTCGCCCCCGGCGAATAGGCTTTCCCGATTCGGGACAGGGCCTTGTCGCGGGCAGGTGCAGGCAGGTGGGGCAGATCATGGCGCAGCACAGTGAACCCTCGGTCGAGGAAATCCTCGAATCGATCAAGAAGGTGATCGCACGCGACAACCGCGCCGGCGCGCTCGAGGCGCGGCGGCGGCGCGCGCTGCAGGCCGAGGAGGTCGCGCGCGAGGCGGCGCCGCTGGCGCGTCCGCACCGCGTGGAGGATGCCGAGGAAGTGCTCGATCTTGCCGACATGGAATATGCCGGGGAGGAGGAGGCGGGCCATGATGTGCCGGCCATGCCGCTCGCCGAGGGTGAGGAAGCCCCGCTGATCGCCGAGCCGGTGGTGGGCGCGATGCAGGAGAACCTCGCCGCGCTCGCCATGCTGGCCGAGCCGGGCGCGCGCCCGCAGATCGTGCGCCAGGGCGAAACCTCGCTCGAAGGGCTGACGCGCGAATTGCTGCGCCCGATGCTGGCCGAGTGGCTCGAGGCCAACCTGCCCGCCATGGTGGAACGCCTGGTGCAGGCCGAGATCGCCCGGATCGTCGGCAAGCGCCGCTAGGCTCTGGCATTGCCGGGGCGAGGGGAGTAGTCCCGCGCCCATGCGTCACATCACCGCTTTCGGCGCGCTGGTCGCCGCCGCCCTCGCCCTTCCCGCCCCGCTCGCCGCAGAGACGGGGGACACCATCGCCCCCGCCGCGCCGGCAGAACAGCCCGCCGCGCCGATGGGCGCGCGCGATCTCGTCACCCTGCCGCGGCTCGGTGCCCCCGCGGTCAACCGCGAGGGCACGCTGGCCGCCTTCAGCGTCACCCTCACCGATCCTGCAAGCCTCGCACGCAGCCAGGCGCATTACCTCATCGACCTTGCCCGCCCGGGCAGCGCCCCGATCGCGCTCGATCTCGGCCCCGGCGCTTCGAGCCTCGCCTTCGGCGCCGATGGCACGCTCCATTTCCTCTCCAGCCGCAGCCTGCCGGGGGCCGAGAGCGGCGCGCCCCCACGCAGCCGGGTGTGGCGGGTGGCCGTGGGCCGCGACGGCACGCGCGGCGCGCCCACCCCGGTGACCCCTGAGGTCGAGGCCGATGTCGAGGGCTTCGAGCTCTCCCCCGATGGCCGGGCGATCGCGGTGTGGGGCGCGGTGCCGCGCGCCTGCCCGCGCTTCGGCTGCCCCGAGACGGCGCCTGCGCACCTGCCCGGCCCGGGCAGCGGGCGGCTCTATGACAGCACCACGGGCTTCGTGCGCCACTGGGATCGCTGGGCGAGCCCGGGGATCCACAACCGCATCTTCGTCTATCGGCTGGCCGAGGGCGTGGCCGTGGGCGATGGCGTGCCCGCCGATGGGCGCGATCCGGAAAGCGGCATCACTGCCGACAGCCCGACCATGCCCTTCGGCGGGGGTGAGGAAATCGCCTTTGCCGCCGATGGCAGCGCGCTCTATTTCACCGCGCGGCGCGCCGATGCGGATGAGCCGACTTCGACCAATCTCGATATCTATGTCTCCGATCTCTCCGGCGGCGCGCCGCGCAATCTCACCGCCGCCAACCGCGCGAGCGACACCGCCCCTGTGGTCTCCCCCGATGGGCGCCACCTTGCCTTCCTGGCGATGGCGCGGCCCGGTTACGAAGCCGATCGGCAGGTGGTGCAACTGCGCGATCTCGAGACCGGCAGGCAGCGCGCGCTGACCGAGGCGGTCGATCTCAGCTTTGCCAGCCTTGCCTGGAGCGCCGATGGGAAGAGCCTGATCGCCACCGCGCAAAAGGTGCTCGACACCCCGGCTTTCCGCATCGACATCGCCAGCGGCAAGGTGGAAGAGCTCGATCTCATCGCCGGGGTGGAAGCGCATATCGCCAACCTGGCGGCGCTGCCCGGCGGGCGGCTGATCTTCACCCGCGATTCGCTGGGGCATCCGGCGGAACTGTTCCTCGCGCAAGGCGCCCGCCAGGCGCGCCCGCTCACCGATATTGCCACCACCCGCATGGGGGCGATGGCCAATATCATCACCCGGCGCTTCCGCTTTGCCGGGGCGGGCGGGGCCGAGGTGTGGGGCCAGATCACCCGTCTTGCCGATCAGACCGGGCCGATCCCGGCGCTGCTGTTCATCCACGGCGGGCCGCAAGGTTCGTTCAACGATGCCTGGTCAACCCGCTGGAACCCGCGCGTCTTTGCCAGCCAGGGCTATGCGGTGATTGCGATCGATTTCCACGGTTCGACCGGCTATGGCCAGGCCTTCACCGATGCGATCCGCGAGGACTGGGGCGGCAAGCCGCTCGAGGACCTGCAAAAGGGCCTCGACGCGGCGCTGGCGCTCGACCCGCAGATCGATGGCAGCCGCGCCTGCGCGCTGGGGGCGAGCTATGGCGGCTACATGATCAACTGGATCGCCGGGCAATGGCCCGATCGCTTTGCCTGCCTCGTCAACCACAACGGCCTGTTCGACACCCGCGCCTTTGCCTATGCCACCGAGGAATTGTGGTTCCCGCACTGGGATTTCGGCGGCACCTACGAGGCCGCGCGCGAGACCTATGAGCGCTGGAACCCGGCCAATCACGTAAGCAAGTGGCAGACCCCGATGCTGGTGGTGCTGGGCGAGAAGGATTTCCGCGTCCCCTACACCCAAGGCCTTGGCGCCTACACCGCGCTCAAGCTCCGCGGGGTGCCGGCGCAATTGCTGGTCTTCCCGGATGAGAACCACTGGGTGCTGGGCGCGAAGAACTCGCTGCAATGGCACGAGACGGTGTTCGCCTGGCTCGCCCGCTGGCTCAAGGTGGACAAGGGCCGGTGAGCCGGCAGGAACTGCCCGCCGCGCGCGCCGCGCTGGCGCGCCATTATGGCGATGCGGCGCGCGGCACCCGTATCACCCGGCACATCATGCTGTGCGCCCTGTCGGAAAAGCAGCAGTGCTGCACCCGCGCCGCCGGGGAGGAGAGCTGGCAGTTCCTGAAGGCGCGCCTCAAGGAACTGGGCCTCGTCGGCCCGCGGCGCGGGGAAGAAGGCGGGCAGGCGGCGCGCGGCGGGGTGCAGCGCAGCAAGGTGGATTGCCTGCAGATCTGCGCCGCCGGGCCGATCGCCGTGGTCTGGCCCGATGGGGTGTTCTACCATTCGTGCAGCCCCGAAGTGCTCGAGCGGATCATCGAGGAACACCTCATCGGCGGGGTGCCGGTGGCCGAGTATCGCCTGAACCCGCCCGCATAGGCGCGGCAATCAATCCTGGCGCGGCAGCCACACTTCGTCACGCGCGGGCAGGTGATTGTCGACCGATTCGTCGTGCCCCGTGCCGTGGGAGAGGAACACCAGCCCCATGAGCCCCCCGCCGAGCAGCATGGTGAAGCTGATGCCGAGCGCCACGGCGATGTAGAAATGCACCGAGACCATGCCGTTGAAGGCAAACAGCAGGCCCATGGCCAGCCCCACGGTGAGCACCGTGGCGGCCAGAAGCCAGCGCATGATGCGGCGATAGCGCGCCCAGGCATGGGCGGCATTGACCGGATCCTCGAGCGGGGACTTGCGCTGCGTCACCCCGCTGCCATGGCGCGCCCCGGGGCGCTTGGCAACGCCCCTTGCGCGCAAGGGCGCTTGCCCGCGGTGCAAGTGCCCGCGGCGCGGCGCAGATTCGCCTTTTGGCCGCAATTGTGGCAATCTTGGCGCCCACGAGAGAGAGGAAGCCCGCCATGACCATCGCCCGAATCCTTGCCCGGCGCGGGGAGGTCGAGATCATTTCCTGCGATTGCGCCACCCCGGTGAGCGAGGTGGTCACCATGCTTGCCACCCGCCGCATCGGCGCCCTGCCGGTGCTGCGCGAGGGCCGGGTGGTCGGCATCGTCTCGGAACGCGACGTGATCTATCGCCTCGCGGAAAAGGGGCGCGAGTGCCTCGACCAGCCGGTGAGCGAGATCATGACCTCGCCGGCGATCACTGTCGCCCCTTCGACCAGTGTCGATGAGGCGCTGGGGATGATGACGCGCCGCCGCTTCCGCCACTTCCCGGTGGTCGAGGACGGCGCGCTCGTCGGCTTCATCTCGATCGGCGATCTCGTCAAGCACAAGATCGACGAGGTGCAGCACGAGGCCGAGGCGCTGCGTCACTACATTCAGGCGGGCTGACCCTTGAGCGGCAGGCCCGGGCACCCTAGATCATGGGCATGAGTGCCGCACCGCTCACCCTCACCCCTGCCGCGGCGAAGCGCGTCGCCGCGATCGCCGCGCGCCAGTCGCGCCCGCCGATCCTGCGCCTCGCGGTGGAAGGCGGGGGCTGTTCGGGCTTTCAATACAAGTTCGCGCTGGCCGATGCGCCCGCGCCCGATGACAGCGTGAGCGAGACCGACGGGGTGAGGCTGGTGGTCGATCCCGTCAGCCTCGATCTCATCGCCGGCAGCACGGTCGATTTCGTCGAAACGCTCGGCGGGGCGGCGTTCCGGGTGGAAAACCCCCAAGCCGCCTCGGGCTGCGGCTGCGGGGCGAGCTTCGGGATTTAGGTTAGACGCGGCGCGCGCTTTGCGGCATCAGGGCCGCATGCGGATTGCCACCTTCAACATCAACGGCATCAAGGCGCGCCTGCCGCGCCTGGTCGAATGGCTCGGCGAAACCCGGCCCGCGATCGCCTGCCTGCAGGAATTGAAGACCGCGGATGAGGGCTTTCCCGAGGGCGATATCGCCGCGCTCGGCTACAAGGCGATCTGGCACGGGCAGAAGGGCTTCAACGGGGTTGCAATCCTCGCCGATGAGCGGGCCGGGCTCGCACTCGCCGAGGTGCAGCGCGGGCTTGGTGTGGCCGGGCCGGGGGAGGATGAGGGCGAGCAGGCGCGCTATCTTGAGGCCGATGTCGCGGGCCTGCGCATCGCCTGCCTCTACCTTCCCAACGGCAACCCCCAGCCGGGGCCCAAATTCACCTACAAGCTCGCCTGGATGGCGGCGCTGCGCCAGCGCATGGCGGCGATCTGGGCCGCGGAGGTGCCGGCGGTGGTGCTCGGCGATTTCAACGTCATCCCCCATGATGATGATGTCTGGTCGCCTGCGGCCATGGCCGATGATGCGCTGATGCAGCCCGAGGCGCGCGCCGCCTATGCCCGGCTGCTCGCCGATGGCTGGACCGATGCGCTGCGCACCCACAATCCGCGCGGCGGGGTGTGGACCTATTGGGACTACCAGGCCGGGGCCTGGCCGCGCGACCACGGCTTTCGCATCGATCACATCCTGCTTTCGCCCGAATGTGCCGATCGGCTGGTGGCCGTGGGCGTGGACAAGGCCCATCGCGGGCGCGAGAAGGCGAGCGACCACGCCCCCGTGTGGGCCGAAATCAGGGCCTGAGCCACAGGCCCTTCAGCGGTAGAAGATATGCGTGTCGATCTGCGCGAGGCGGGTCTTGGAATGGCGCCATGCCGGGCTGACATGGCGCGCGTGGAAGAACATCGCCGCGCTCGCCCGGCTTTCCCACAGGCCGCGATGGGCGATCTCGGCAATCGCGCGGGCGCGCTTCCAGGCAGGTGAGGCGGTGGGGATCGGCGGCATCTGCCCAGCGCGCATGAAGGAGAACTGCCCCTTCTGCCGCACCACGCCGCAATAGGTCTTGGGAAAGCGCGGATCGGCGGCGCGGTTGAGGATCACCTCGGCCACCGCAAGCTGGCCGGTGAGCGGCTCGCCCCGGGCCTCGAAATAGACCGCCCCGGCAAGGCAGCGCAGCTCGGGTTCGAGCGGCGCTGAGGGATCGATCATCGCAACGAGCTGCTCGAGCGATCCGGCTTCGCCCGCTTCATCGGGCAGGGCGGGCGCAGCGCGCTCCTGCGGCGGCAGGGGCTGCTCCACCGGCGCGGAGACGAAGCGCGCCGCTGCGGGCACCTGCTCCACGGGAGCGGGCGCGGGGGCCTCGATGGGGCTGGCAGCTTCGGCAAGGGCGGCGGCATCGCGGCCGCTGGGAAACAGGGTGGTGGCAAGGGCGAGCGCGGCAAGCGCGCCCAAAGTGGCAGTCTTGCGACTCATCAATTCCGACAGATCGTGCGGTGAACGGGCACCGACGCAGGCGCGAACCTCTCAGGGCCAGCCCTGCACGGGGCTGCGCGGGTTCGATGGGGCCTGCCGGCCGTTCCCCGACTGGCGTGCCCGGCGCCCGGCCGGAATGCCGCGCGGCGAGCCTGCGCTCACAAGTCGGCGGGCACCTAGGGCGCTTGCGCCGCCGGTCAATCGCAATCGTTCAATTGCGCGATGAACCGTGGCGGATCCGCGATATCCACCTCGATCAGCCACACATCCGGGTCCTGGCGCCGCCTGCGGGCCAGGTATTCCTCGAATTCGGACGGGTTTTCCTCGCTTTGCCGCTTTGCAGCAAGAAAAGGTCTGGCGCCGCTCGGTTGCGGCATCCTTTCGTAAAGCACGGCGTGCGTGCCGCGCATCAGGGTTACGATCAGGATGGATCCGGCGTCCGCCTCACCCCGGGCGAGCACCGTGGCAAAGCCGCCCTGCGATTCGGCGAGGCGCAAAATCGCGCTGACCTCGAGCCGCGCGGGCAGGCGCGCGCTCACCTCAATCCCCGGCAAGGCCCGGCGCGGCATAGCCGGCAAGGCCCGAAAGCGGGATGCGCGAGCGCATGAAGGTGCCGGTGCCGCGCCCGATCTCCTCGCCGCTCGCATCGATCAGCCGCGCCTCGGCCACGAACACCCGGCGCCGGCCATTGACCCAGCGCCCCTCGGCCGTCACCGTGCCGGCGCGCACCGGGCGGGTGAAGAGCAGGTTGAAGCTGGTGGTGAGCAGGAAGCGATCGGTCACCAGGGTGTTGGCGGCATAGAAGGCGGCATCATCGAGCATCTTGAAATAGATGGTGCCATGCGCCGCCCCGGCGGCATGGTAATCCTCGGGCGTGACGGTGAAGGTCAAGCGCGCCAGGCCCTCACCCGGAATGACGAGCCGGCTGGCAAACTTGCGGTTGATCGGCGCTGCGGCATAGAGCCGCTCGAGCGCGCGGAAATGCTCCTCGGCCCCGCTTGGCGGCGCGGCCGCCGGCGTCTCCTCGTCAGTTCCAGCCATCACTGCCCCGGCACGAATCAGGCCGCATCGCGCAGGAACTGGTTGGTGAAGAGGGCATAGATCGCCTCGGCATCGGGGGCATCGGCGAGCATCTGCACCATCGCCTCATCGCGGGTGAGGCGCGAGATGGCGGCGAGCGCGTGGAGGTGGGTGGCCCCGGCGTTCTCGGGCGAGACGAGGGCGCAGACCAGCGCCACCGGCTGGGCATCGAGCGCGGCAAAATCGATCGGCGGATCGAGCCGCAAGACCGCAAGCGAGGGGCGGCGCACCCCCTTGCTGCGGCAATGGGGGATGGCGACGCCGCGACCAAAGCCGGTGCTGCCCAGGGCCTCGCGCGCCTCGAGCCCCTCGAGCACCTCGCTCTCGTCAAGCCCATAGGCCGCGCTCAACAGCTGCGCCATGCGCGCGAGCACCTTGGGCTTGGAATCGAGCCGCGCCAGAGCGATGGCCTGCGGCGATAGGGCAAGGTTCACATCCATCCTGTCACGATTCCCGATTGCGTGGCCCCGCCGGGGGCGGGAAGATCCGGCACGGCGCCGCGTTGGTGGCGCTGCCGTGCTGGGGCGTGGCCCCCCCTGCGTGCCGTCTGGACCCTGGTGCCGGCAGCTTGCGGCACGGGGCTGTGGCTGAGCGCCTCGAGCCTCTCTGGATCCTATCGCGGCTCGACCCATCCGATCGAGCCATCGGCGCGCCGATAAACCATATTATGCCGCCCGGTGCCAGCATTTTTGAAGAACAGCGCCCCGGTGTTGCGCAGGTCCATCAGCATCACCGCATCGGCCACCGTGGCGGTGGGAATGTCCACCCGGGTCTCGGCGATCACCACCGGGGCATCGGCGATCACCTGTTCCTCCTCGTCCTCCTCGATGGCGAAGATGGTGTAGGCCGCCTCCTCCTCGGCGCGGGCATGATCGGCGGCCTCGTGGCGGGCATTGAGCCGGCGCTTGTAGCGGCGCAGCTGCTTGTCGATCTTGGCCACCGCGTCATCGAGCGCGACATGGGCATCATGGGCCTGGCCCTGCGCCTTGAGGATCAGCCCCTGCATCACATGGGTGACGATGTCGCAGGTGAAGGCCCCGGCGGGCGCGCGGGCGAAGGTGACGTGGCTCGAAAGCGCACGCTCGAAATATTTCTCGACAATGCCGCCGAGCCGCTCGGCGGCGTGCTGCTGGAGCGCGGCGCCGGTGTCCATCTGGTGGCCGGAAATGCGGATATCCATGATCGTTCAGTCCTCCCGTCCAAGGTTGAGGATTTCCGGATGAGTTTGGGCAGCCACCTCGAGGCGTCAGCGGGTCCAGAGCGCGTTCTCGATCCCGGCGACAAAGGCGGCGTGGCGTTCCAGCTCCTCCGGGCTGGCAACGTGCGGACGCGGCGGGCGCACCGGGCGATCGCCGGGGGGGCGATGCCAGGGCGCATTGCCGCTGGTGGGATGGGGGGTGAGCGCGGCGATGCTGGCGCTCGCCACGGTCTCGGCAAGGCCAAGGCCGATCTGGCACCCGCCGGTGAGCTCGACATAGACCTGGGCGAGCAGTTCGGCATCGAGCAGCGCCCCGTGCTTGACCCGGTGGCTGCGATCGATCCCGTAGCGCGTGCACAGCGCATCGAGGCTGAGCTTGGCCCCGGGGTGCTTGCGCCGGGCCAGCGCCACGGTATCGACCATGCGCTCGAGCGCGATCGGGGCATGGCCCGCGCGTTCCAGCTCGGCATTGAGAAAGCCGAAATCGAACCCGGCATTGTGCGCCACCAGCGGCGCATCGCCGAGAAAGGCGAGCAATTCCTCGGCCACCTCGGCAAAGCGCGGCTTGGTGGCAAGAAAGGCGCTGGAAAGCCCGTGCACCTGCTCGGCCTCGGCGGGCATGTCGCGCTCGGGGTTGAAATAGGCGTGGAAGGTGCGCCCGGTCTCGACCCGGTCGATCATCTCGATGCAGCCGATCTCCACCATGCGATCACCGCCTCGCGGATCAAGCCCGGTGGTTTCGGTATCGAAGATCACTTCCCGCATTCTCGCCACTATCCTCCCATGTGCGGCGGCTTGCAAGCGCTGCGTGCAGCTAGCGTGCGGGCAGCGTGGCGATCAGCGCGGCGACCTGAGCGCGGGTCTCGGCAAGGCTGGTGCCGGTGTCGATCACGTGGGTCGCGCGGGCGCGCTTTTCGGCATCGGGCAGTTGCAGCGCAAGGATGTGCTCGAGCTTCTGAGGCGTCATCCCCGGGCGCTCGAGCACCCTTGCGCGCTGCACCTCGGCCGGCGCGGAGACGACGACGACAAGATCGACCGCCGCGTCCCCGCCGCGCTCGAACAGCAGGGGGATGTCGAACACCACCGCCGGCTTGTCGGCGTGGCGCGCGAGGAAGGCGGCGCGCCGGGCGGCGAGGGCCGGGTGGACGATCGCCTCGAGCCGGGCGAGCGCGGCCTTGTCGGCAAAGACCTCGGCGCCGAGCTTCTCGCGGTTGACGCCTTCTGGCCCGGTCGAACCGGGAAAGGCGGCCTCGATCGCGGGCAAGAGTTCGCCCCCCGGCCCCTGCATCGCGCGCACCTCGGCATCGGCATCGAACACCGGAATGCCGGCCTCGGCAAACATGCCTGCAACGGTGGATTTGCCCATGCCGATGGAGCCGGTCAGGCCGATGATGAGAGGTCTGGTCATTGGCTCAGGATCGCGCGCAACTGGTGGTCGTGCTGGCGCGGTGGGGCCGCGCCGAAGAAACGTTCGAAGGCAATCGCGGCCTGCCCGATCAGCATGGCGAGGCCGTCGATCGTCGGGTGCCCGCCCGCGCGCGCGGCCTTGAGGAAGTGCGTATCGCGCGGGGCGGTGACGATGTCATAGGCAATCGCGCCGGGGGGCGCGTGGCTCCAGTCGAAGGCCAGCGGGGGCTGGCCGGTCATCCCGAGGCTGGAGGCATTGACCACGAGATCGAGGATGCCCGCGCGGTCATCGAAGGCAAAATCGGTGGGCGCGGCAAAATGGGCAAGGTCGATGGCGTGGTGTTCGCCCGTGGGCGCAAGTTCATCGAGCAGGGCGCGCGCCTTGGCCGGATCGCGGCCCGCCACCACCAGAGTGAAGCCTTGTTGCCCCAGCGCGGTGATGATCGCCCGCGCCGCCCCGCCGGTGCCGATGATCCGCGCCATGCGAAACAGGTGCGTTTGGGCCAGCGCGTGCGCGAGCGGCTCGAGAAAGCCCGCCGCATCGGTGTTGGTGCCGATCAGCCGCCCGTCGCCCGCGGGCACGATGGTGTTGACCGCGCCGATCGCATCGGCGGGCGGCGCGACTTCGTCGATCAGGCCGATCACCGCCTGCTTGTGCGGCATGGTGACATTGCAGCCGCGCCAGAGCGGATCGGCGCGGCGCGCGGCGAGATAGGCAGCGAGCTCATCCGGGCGCACATGGCAGGCGCGGTAATCCGCTGCGATCCCGAGCTTGCCGAGCCAGAAGCCGTGGATCGCGGGCGACTTGGACTGGGCGATGGGATCGCCGATCACCTCGGCATAGGCTCCTGGTGTGCGGCGGCTCATGCGATCAGCACCCCTTCGCCCCTCAGCGCCTCGAGCACGGCGATGAGCGGCATCCCGAGCACGGTGAAGTGATCGCCCTCGATGGCCTCGAACAATTGCACCCCCGGCCCCTCGATGCGGAAGGCGCCGACGGTCTGGCCGATCGCGGGCCATTCGCGGGCGAGGTAGTCTTCGATGAAGGCCTCGGACAAGGGCCGCACATGGAGCCGCGCGAGGCTGGCCTGGCGCCAGGTGCACACCCCGTCCTTCACCAGCGCGGCGGCGGAATGCAGCTCCATCACCCGCCCCGCAAAGAAGCGCAGGTGCTGCGCGGCCTCCGCGCGGCTTTGGGGCTTGTCGAAGCGGCGGCCCTTGCACAGCACCAGCGAATCGCTTCCCAGCACCAGCGCGCCCGCGTGCGCGGCGCTGATGGCGGCGGCCTTGGCCTCGGCGAGGGCCAGCGCGATTGCCGCGGGGGGCGCAGACCCGAGCCGGGCCTCGAGCGCGCGCTCGTCGATCTTCGCGGGGATCGATTCGTGCGCCACCCCGGCCGCTTCGAGCATCGCGCGGCGCGCGGCGCTGGCGCTCGCCAGGATCAGCCGCGCCGCGCTCACAGGATCCCCCCGGCGCCGGCCTCGCCCTCGCCCCGGCGCGCGCGTTCCTGGAGCAGGCGGATCACCGCCGCAGCGGTCTCCTCGATCGAGCGGCGGGTGACATCGATCACCGGCCAGCCATGATCGGCAAACATGCGCCGGGCAAATTGCAGCTCGGCGCGCACCCGCTCGCTGTCGATATAGGCGGTCTCGGTCGCCTCGTTGAGCGACAGGAGCCGGTTGCGGCGGATCTGGATCAGGCGCTCGGGGCTGGTGGTCAGCCCCACCACCAGCGGGCGGCGCAGGTCGAACAGCGCCGGCGGGGGCGGGCTTTCGATCACCAGCGGCAGATTGGCGACCTTGTAGCCGCGGTTGGCCAGATAGATGCTGGTCGGGGTCTTGGACGAGCGCGACACCCCCACCAGCAGCACGTCGGCCTGCTCCCAATCCTCGTGCCCCAGGCCATCATCATGGGCGATGGTGTATTGGATCGCCTCGACCCGGCGGAAATAGCTCTCGTCCATCATGTGCTGGCGCCCGGGCCGGCCATGGGCCTCCTGGCCGAGCTGGGCCTCGAGCGCGGCGGTGACCTGATCGAGCACCGCCACCGCGGGAAGCCCGAGGTGGCGGCAATGGTCCTCGAGCCGCTGGCGGGTCTCGGGATTGACGAGGGTGTAGAGCACCAGGCCCGGATGGGCGGCCAGCTCGGGCACGATCCGGTCAAGATGCTGGAGCGAGCGCACCATCGGCCAGAAGTGCCGGGCAACGGTGGGATTGTCGAACTGGGCGAGCGCGGCCTTGGCGATCAGCTCCAGCGTCTCGCCGGTCGAATCGGATACGAGGTGGAGATTGAGCGGGTTCATCGCGGGCCGGCTTTTGCCCCGTGCGGGCCTGTGGACAGATGCCGGCATAAACCACGGGAGGGCCGGTCTCACAAGCGGGGGAGCGATTTTCCTCCCCGCTGCCGGGGCATTTCTCTTGGGCCTTGCACACAGGCCGGGGGCGCTTTCGACAGGCTGGGAAGAGTGGGGATAAGCTCTGCTTGACCACCGCGGCGTGCAGAGTCGCAAGCGATCGGGGGCAGGGGGCCGGGCGGGGCGGGGCGGTGAATGCTGCGGCAATTCCCGCAATCCACAGGCCAACTTCCCTTCAACCCTCCTTTTACAATCTGATTTGATTTGATCTAAGGAGAGCCATGCCCGGTCCGCTTCTTGCCACGCTCAAGGGTGAGCGTCAGCCCCGTCCGCCCGTCTGGCTGATGCGCCAGGCCGGGCGCTATCTCCCCGAATACCGCGCTCTGCGCGCCGAGAAGGGCGGGTTTCTCGAACTGGTCTATGACAGCGCGGCGGCGGCCGAGATCACGCTCCAGCCGATCCGCCGCTTCGGGTTCGATGGGGCGATCCTCTTTTCCGACATCCTGATCGTCCCCCATGCCATGGGCCAGGGCCTCACCTTCACCGCCGGGGAGGGGCCGCAGCTTTCGCCCACGCTCCTTGAGGTCGATCTCGCTCACTTCACCCCGGCGCCCGAGCGTTTCGCTCCGGTCTATGAGACGGTGCGCCGCACCCGCGCGCAGCTGGGGAGCGAGGTGACCATGCTGGGCTTTGCGGGGAGCCCGTGGACCGTGGCGACCTATATGATCGCCGGGGAAGGCTCGAAGGATCATGGCCCGGCGCGCCTGCTGGCCTATCGCGATCCGGCGCGGATGCAGGCGATCATCGATGCCATTATCGCGGTGACGGTGACCTATCTTTGCGGCCAGATCGAAGCCGGGGCCGAGGCGGTGCAGCTGTTCGATTCCTGGGCGGGGAGTCTCGCGCCCGACGCGTTTGAGAAATGGGTGATCGCCCCCAATGCCGCGATCACCGCCGCGGTGAAGGCGCGCCACCCGCATGTGCCGGTGATCGGCTTTCCCAAGGGTGCGGGCGCCAAGCTCCCGGCCTATGCGCGCGAGACCGGGGTCGATGCGGTGGGGCTTGACGAGACGCTCGATCCGGCCTGGGCGCATGCGAGCCTGCCCGCAGGCATGCCGGTGCAGGGCAATCTCGATCCGCTGCTGCTCGAGGCCGGGGGGCCGGCGCTCGCCACGCGGGCGCGCGCGATCATCGCCGCCTTTGCCGAGCGGCCCCATGTCTTCAACCTCGGGCACGGGATCGGCCAGCACACCCCGATCGCCCATGTCGAGGCGCTGCTGGGCGTGGTGAGGGGCTGAAAGATGCAGGAAACGCTGTCCTCGATCTATCTCTTCCTCAAGGCCGGGCACGTGATCTTCATGGTGTTCTGGCTCGCTGGCCTGTTCATGCTGCCGCGCCAGTGCATCTACATGCTCGATCATGCGCCGGGCTCTGCGGGCGAGGCCAAGTGGGCCGAGCGCATGGGCAAACTGCGCAAGATCATCCTCACCCCCTCGCTCATCATCGTCTGGGTGCTGGGGCTGAGCCTCGCCTATGCCGGGGGCTGGTTCAGCGATGGGTGGCTGCACGCCAAGCTCACCCTGGTGCTGGCGCTCACCGGCTTTCACGGCTGGCTGGTGGCGCAGACCAGGAAGATGGCCCGCGGCGCACGTCCGCTCAGCGAAAAGCAGCTGCGCATGATCGGCGAGGTGCCGGGGCTGATCCTGGTGCTCGTGGTGGTGCTGGTTTACCTGAAGCCCTTCTGAGGCCCGCCTTGCGCGCATTTGCGCGATTGACCTTGGGCCTGCGCGGGCCTATGCGCCGTTTCGTCTTTTCCGGTTGCCAAAGCGCGCCTGGCGGCTTTGGCTGGTCTGCTTTCTCCAAGCCCAGCCCCACCTTCAACCGGGGCACCTCTGCCCGGCAGAGGCACTGACCACCCGGCCAAGCCCAAACCCATCGGAACACCACGAAGATGCACCTTAAAGACCTCAAGCGAAAGACCCCGGCCGAGCTGGTGGCCATGGCCGAAGAACTGGGCGTCGAGGGCGCCTCGACCATGCGGCGGCAGGACCTGCTGTTCTCGATCCTGCGCGAACTGGCCGAGGATGAGGATTACAACGAGCCGATCATGGGCATCGGCACGATCGAGGTGCTGCAGGAGGGCTTCGGCTTCCTGCGCTCGCCTGAGGCCAATTACCTCGCCGGGCCCGATGACATCTATGTCTCGCCCAACCAGGTGCGCAAATGGGGCTTGCGCACGGGCGACACGGTCGAGGGCGAGATCCGCGCCCCGCGCGATGGCGAGCGCTATTTTGCCCTCACCAGCCTGGTGAAAGTCAATTTCGACGATCCCGAGGCGCTGCGCCTGCGCACCAATTTCGACAACCTCACCCCGCTCTATCCCAACGAGAAGCTGCGGCTCGACACGCTCGATCCCACGGTCAAGGACAAGAGCGCGCGGGTGATCGACATCATCGCCCCGCAGGGCAAGGGCCAGCGCGCGCTGATCGTCGCCCCGCCGCGCACCGGCAAGACCGTGCTCCTGCAGAACATCGCCAAGGCGATCACCGACAACCACCCCGAGGTGTTCCTGATCGTGCTCCTCGTCGATGAACGCCCCGAGGAAGTCACCGACATGCAGCGCTCGGTGAAGGGCGAGGTGATCTCCTCGACCTTCGACGAGCCGGCCAACCGCCACGTGCAGGTGGCCGAGATGGTGATCGAGAAGGCCAAGCGCCTCGTCGAGCACAAGCACGACGTGGTGATCCTTTTGGATTCGATCACCCGCCTGGGGCGCGCCTACAACACCGTGGTGCCCTCGTCGGGCAAGGTGCTCACCGGGGGTGTGGATGCCAATGCGCTGCAGCGGCCCAAGCGCTTCTTCGGCGCGGCACGCAACATCGAGGAAGGCGGCAGCCTCTCGATCATCGCCACCGCGCTGATCGACACCGGCAGCCGCATGGACGAGGTGATCTTCGAGGAATTCAAGGGCACCGGCAATTCCGAGATCGTGCTCGACCGCAAGGTCGCCGACAAGCGCATCTTCCCGGCGCTTGATGTCGGCAAGTCGGGCACCCGCAAGGAGGAGCTGCTGGTGGGCAAGGACAACCTTTCCAAGATGTGGGTGCTGCGCCGCATCCTGATGCAGATGGGCACCGTAGATGCGATGGAGTTCCTGCTCGACAAGATGAAGGATTCCAAGACCAACGAAGACTTCTTCGCCACCATGAACCAATAGGCAAGCCAAAGGCGACGCGCCCGGGGGATCGGGGCGGAAGTGACGGACGGGAACAGTGCTCAGCCAGTATCTCTATATCAGCACCGCGCCGACCTTGCCGCGCGAGGAGGTGGACGCGATCCTTGCCACCAGCGCGCGCAACAACCCGGCGCGCGGGATCACCGGGCTGCTGCTGTTCAACGGGCGCAATTTCCTTCAGCTGCTCGAGGGCGAGGAGGCCGAGGTCGCCGCGCTGATGGAGGTGATCACCGCCGATCCGCGCCATTCGGGCGTCTCGGTGCTCGACAAGCGCGCGATCGCCGCGCGCGCCTGCCCGGGTTGGGCGATGAAGCGGGTGCTGATCGCCGAGAGCATCGATGCCCGCCGCGAGATGCTCGAGCGCGACCTGCCGGCAGGGCTTGATCCGGAGGTGCGCAAGATGATCGTCAATTTCGCGGTGCTGAACTAGGCGCGCGCTGCGGCAAGCTCGGCCGCCATCAGCTCCCAGACCTTGTTGATGGCCTTCAAGGGGCGCACCATCACCTTGAAATCGCTGATTGTTCCAGCTTCGTTCCAGCGGATGATATCAACCCCGTTGATGGTGATGCCATCGACCTCGGCGAGAAATTCGAGCATCGCCTCGTCCCCGTCCACCAGCTCGCGGACATAGCGGAAGCTCTCGTTGCCCAGCACCCTGGCGGCGGCGAGGAGATAGGCCATCACCACCGCCTTTCCCTTCTGCGGGGTGTGCACCACCGGGGAATGGAACACCGCGTCTTCGGCAAGCAGACCGGCAAGGACGGCGGGATCGCACCCGCCGTCCATATAGGCGTGCCAGCGCGCGAGATTCGCCCGGCTCATCCCAAATGCTCGGCGAAGAAGGCCGCGGTGCGGCTGTCGGCAAGCTGGGCCGCCTCCTCGACTCGGCGCTTGCCCATCTCGGTGGCAAAGCCGTGATCGAGCCCCTCGTAGTCATAAAGCGTCACCTTGGGGTGATCGTCGAGCCCGGCATGCATCGCCGCTTGTGTTTCACGTGGAACAAAGCCGTCGGCGGTGGGGATGTGCAGCAGCAGCGGATTGGCGATGGCGTGTTTTTCACCCAAGAGGCCATCGATGCCGACGCCATAGTAGCCCACGCTCGCATCGATGTCGGTGCGCGCCGCGGCGAGGAAGGCGAGCCGCCCGCCGAGGCAATAGCCGACGCAGCCGACCTTGGCGATGCCGAGCGTGCGGCGGATGTGGTGGATGCAGGCCTCGAGATCGCGGATGGCGAGGTCCTGGTCGAAGCGGCCCATCATCTCGAGCGCGGTCTGGAACTCGGCCTCGATATCGGGATCGGCCTCGAAGCCGGGCTGGAGCCGCCAGAACAGATCGGGCGCGAGCGCGAGATAGCCCTCGGCGGCGAGCTTGTCACACTTGCGGCGGATGCCGGGATTGACCCCGAAGATCTCCTGGATGACGATGATCGCCGCGCGCGGCGTGCCCTCGGGCCGGGCGAGATAGGCGCCGAAGCTGGCATCGCCTTCGAGCGTGGGGATGGTTTCGTTGAGGCTCATGGGGATTGTCTCCTCGGTTGTTGGCGCGGGCCAAGGCTCTATCGCTTGCCTTGCGCGCCTGCCAAGCGCAAATGAAGCGCGCGCGCAAGGCGCGAAGGAGGCTGGCCCCGTGAAGATCACCATCGAAGTCGATTGCACCCCGGAAGAAGCGCGCAGCTTGCTTGGCCTGCCCGATGTCAGCGCGGCCAACAGCGCCTATGTCGACACCATCACCAAGGCGATGCAGGGCGCCACCAGCCCCGAACAGCTGCGCCCCTATGCCGAGGCGCTCGCGCCCATGGGGCAGATTGGCCTCAAGCTGTTCCAGAGCCTTGTCGAAGGCTCGATGAAGGCGGCCCAGCGCGGGAGCGACGGGGGCCGCAGCGGCGATTGAGCCGGGGGCTTGCAGCATGAGCGGGACGATCTTCGCGCTCTCGAGCGGGGCGCCGCCCGCGGGCGTGGGGGTGATCCGCATCTCCGGCCCTGCGGCAGGGGCGGCGCTGGCGGCGCTCGCCGGGCCGCTGCCACCGCCGCGCCGGGCGGTGCTGCGGCGCCTCCATGACGCGGCGGGCGCGCTGCTCGATCAGGCGCTGGTGCTGTGGCTGCCCGGCCCGGGCAGCGCCACTGGCGAGGACATGGCCGAAGTCCATTGCCACGGCGGGCGCGCGGTGATCGCTGCGATCGAGGCGGCGCTCGGCGCCATGCCGGGCCTGCGCCGGGCCGAGCCGGGCGAGTTCACCCGCCGGGCCTTTGCCCATGGACGGATCGATCTGGCCGAGGCCGAAGGGCTTGCCGATCTGCTCGCCGCCGAGACCGAGCTGGCCCGCGCCGCGGCGCTCGCCATGGCCGGGGGGGCGCTGTCGCGCACGGTCGAGGAGTGGCGCACCCGCCTGCTCGCGCTGTCGGCCGAGATCGAGGCGGTGCTCGACTTTTCCGACGAGGAGGACGCCGCCGATCTGCCGCAATGTTTCACGTGGAACATTGCCGCGCTCGAACGCGAGATCGCCGCCTGGCTGGCCCGCCCGCGCGCCGAGCGGCTGGGCGAGGGCTTTCGTGTCGCGCTCGCCGGGCCGCCCAATGCCGGCAAGTCCACCTTGTTCAATGCCCTGGTCGAGAGCGAGGCGGCGATCACCTCGCCGGTTCCCGGCACCACCCGCGACGTGCTCGAGCGCAGCGTGGCAATCGCCGGGCTGCCCTTCACCTTCATCGACACCGCCGGGCTGCGCGCGACCGCGGAGGCCGATGCAATCGAGGCGATCGGGATCGCCCGTGCCCGCGCCGCGCTGGCGCGCGCCGATGTGGTGCTGTGGCTCGGGCCCGAGGGCGAAGGCCCGCCCGGCGCCTGGGAAATCGCCGCGCAGGCCGATCGGCCCGATTTCACCCCCAAGCGCGCCGCCCGGGCCACGCTATCGGCGGTGAGCGGCGTGGGGCTGGAAGCCCTCAAGCAGGCGCTGGTCGAAGCGGCGCGCGCGGCGCTGCCCAAGCCGGGCGAGGCCGCGCTCAACGCCCGCCAGCACGCGCGGCTCGGCGAAGCGGCCGCGGCACTGGCGGCGGCGCAGCACCTTGCCGATCCGCTGCTGATCGCCGAGGAGCTGCGCCGCGCCCGGCTCGCCTTCGATCGGCTGGTCGGCCGCGCCACCACCGAGGACATGCTCGACGCGCTGTTCGGCCGCTTCTGCATCGGCAAATAGGGGCGCATCGCCGGCGGCGCCCAGGCCTGTTGCCTTGCCGCGAACATGCGTTGGCGGTGCCGTTCATGTTTCACGTGGAAGCGAAGCTGTGGCTCGGCCACAAGCATTGCCGCCATAGCCGGGTGCAGCCCCAAGGCGAATCGCCTTTGACGCGCGCGGCCATGCGCCCTATCTCGCGCCCCCATGCACAGCTTCGATGTCATTGTTGTCGGCGGCGGGCACGCCGGGGTCGAGGCCGCCTGCGCCGCGGCGCGCATGGGCGCGCGCACCGCGCTCATCAGCTTCGATCCTGGCGCGATCGGGGCGATGAGCTGCAACCCCGCGATCGGCGGGCTGGGCAAGGGCCACCTGGTGCGCGAGGTCGATGCGCTCGACGGGGTGATCGCGCGCGCTGCCGATGCCGGGGCGATCCACTACCGCATGCTCAACCGCTCCAAGGGCAGCGCGGTGTGGGGCCCGCGGGTGCAGGCCGATCGCAAGCGCTTCCGGGCCGCGGTGCAGGCGGCGGTGCGCGCACAGGCCAATCTCACTCTGGTTGCTGGCGAGGCCGCGGCGCTGGTGCTTGAAGGTGGCCGGGTCGCCGGGCTCGAACTTGCCGATGGCACGATGTTTCACGTGAAACATGTGGTGCTGTGCACCGGCACCTTCCTCGGCGGGGTGATGTTCCGCGGCGAGGAGCGCTTCGAGGGCGGGCGCATCGGCGAGAATGCCGCCAAGCGCCTCGCCGCGCAGCTGCGCGATGCCGATCTGCCCATGGCCCGGCTCAAGACCGGCACCCCGCCGCGGCTCGATGGGCGCAGCATCGATTGGGCCGTGCTCGAGGAGCAGCCCTCCGATGGCGAGGGCTGGACCATGTCGCCGCTCACACCGCGGCGCGCCAATCCGCAAGTGTTCTGCGCCATCACCCGCACCACCGCGGCGGGGCACGAGGCGATCCGCGCCAATCTCCACCGCTCGCCGCTGTTCTCCGGCGCCATCGCCGCGGCGGGGCCGCGCTATTGCCCCTCGATCGAGGACAAGATCCACCGCTTCGGCGACCGCGATGGCCACCAGGTCTTCCTCGAGCCCGAGGGGCTGGATACCCACCTCGTCTATCCCAATGGCATCAGCACCTCGCTGCCCACCGATGTCCAGGAGATCGTGGTGCGGACCATGCCGGGCTGCGCGCGGGCGGTGATCGTGCAGCCGGGCTATGCGG
The DNA here is from genome assembly GCA_046297575.1 of Erythrobacter cryptus. Classification (GTDB taxonomy): domain Bacteria; phylum Pseudomonadota; class Alphaproteobacteria; order Sphingomonadales; family Sphingomonadaceae; genus Erythrobacter; species Erythrobacter cryptus_A. Next base: position 33,682 of record JBKBHR010000001.1, on the reverse strand, counting down.
TGGAATATGACCATATCGATCCGCGGGCGCTGGGCCGCGATCTGCAGCTGCGCTCGATCCCCGGGCTCTACTGCGCCGGGCAGATCAACGGCACCACCGGCTACGAGGAAGCCGCGGCGCAGGGGCTGGTGGCCGGGCTCGAGGCAGCGGCTTCGGCGCTGGGCAAGGCCGCCCCGGTGCTCGACCGCGCCAATTCCTACATTGCGGTGATGATCGACGATCTCACCCTGCAAGGGGTGACAGAGCCTTACCGCATGCTCACCGCCCGGGCGGAATATCGCTTGCGCCTGCGCGCCAACAATGCCGCCACGCGCCTCACCCCGCTGGGGATCGCCGCCGGGTGCATCGGGGCCGAACGGCGCGCCTGGTGGGAGCGGCGCGAGGCATTGCGGGCAATGTTTCACGTGAAACATTCCGAGCGCATCCACGCGCGCGAACTTGCCGATCTCGGCCTGCCGGTGCGGCGCGACCACGGGGTCAAGACCATCGCCGAATGGCTGCGCTTCGACGGGGTGACGCCCGCGGCGCTTGGCCCCTGGCTGGGCGATCTCACTGCGCGCGATCCGCAGCTGGCCGAGGAGCTGGCCGAGGATGCCGCCTATGCCCCCTATCTGGCCCGGCAGGAGGCCGAGCTTAGGGAGCTGCGCGCGAGCGAGGCCCTGCCGCTGCCGCCCGATTTTCCCTATGCCGCGGTGCCGGGCCTCTCGAACGAGATGGTCGAGCGGCTCACCCGCGCCGCCCCCACCAGCCTTGCCGCGGCAGGAAGGGTGCCGGGGGTGACCCCGGCGGCGCTGGCGGCGCTGCTGGTGCACGCGCGGCGGCTGGCCGCGAGCCGCGCGGCATGATCGCCAGCGAGGCGGCGGCGCGCGCCTTTGTCGCAGGGCTTGCCGATGCCGCGGGCATGGCCCGGCTCGAGCGACTCGCCGCGCTGGTGCTTGCCGAGAATCGCCGGCAGAACCTCATCGCCCGCGCCAGCGAGGCGCAGATCTGGCAGCGCCACATCGCCGATTCGGCCCAGCTCATCACCCATGTTTCACGTGAAACATTGGCGCCTCAGGCCGGGGGGCCGTGGCTCGATCTCGGCAGCGGGCCGGGCTTTCCCGGCCTCGTCATCGCCGCGCTGTGCCCGGACATGCCGGTGGTGCTGGTCGAGGCGCGGGGCTTGCGCGCTGCCTTTCTGCGCCGCGCCGTGGCCACGCTCGATCTGCCGCATTGCCGCATCGAGGGGCGGCGGCTCGAACGCGTGCCCCCCTTTCCGGCGCGCGCCATTTCGGCACGCGCCTTTGCGCCGCTGGCGCGTCTCCTCGCGCTATCCGCACCCTTCTCCACAGACCAGACCGCCTATCTGTTGCCCAAGGGCCGCTCGGCAGCGCAGGAACTGGCAGGGCTTGATCCTGCGATTCGGGCAATGTTTCACGTGAAACATTCCTTGACCGATCCCGAGGCCGGGATCATCGTGAGGGCCTGACGGGGGCAGAAGGCACCGGGGAAGGACGGACGACACCCATGCTGACCATCGCCATTGCCAACCAGAAGGGCGGGGTGGGCAAGACCACCACCGCGATCAACATCGCCACCGCGATGGCGGCAACCGGCTGGCGCACCCTGCTCATCGACATGGACCCGCAGGGCAATGCCTCGACCGGGCTGGGTATCGGCAACGCGGCGCGCGCGGTCTCGAGCTATGATCTTCTGGTCGATGAGGTGCCGCTGGCCAGCGCGATCGTGCCCACCAGCATCCCCCGGCTCGAGATCGTGCCCGCCACGGTCGATCTCTCGGGCGCCGAGGTCGAGCTGGTCGCGCTCGAAGGGCGCACCCACCGCCTTGCCCGGGCGCTCGCCGGGCACGCCGGGCACGAGCTGTGCTTCATCGATTGCCCGCCCTCGCTCGGCCTGCTCACCCTCAACGCCCTGTGCGCCGCCAACACGCTGCTGGTGCCGCTGCAATGCGAGTTCTTCGCGCTCGAGGGCCTCTCGCAGCTGCTCCAGACGGTCGATCAGGTGCAGCAGCGCTTCAACCCCGATCTCGGCATCATCGGGGTGGCGCTGACCATGCACGACCGGCGCAACCGCCTGACCGACCAGGTGTCCGAGGACGTGCGCGAATGCCTCGGCAAGCTGGTGTTCGAAACCGTGATCCCGCGCAATGTGCGCCTGTCCGAGGCGCCGAGCCACGGCCTGCCGGCGCTGGTCTATGACCAGCATTGCAGCGGCAGCCGCGCCTATATGGCGCTGGCGCGCGAACTGATTGGAAGATTTCCCGCCGAAAGACAGGCCGCATGACCGAAAATACCAATCAAATCACTGATATTCCTGTGGTTTCCCGCGCATCGGCAGAGCGCCCGCGGCGCCTTGGCAAGGGGCTGGGGGCGCTTCTGGGCGAGACCCGGCGCGAGGAGCCGCTGGTGCGCGCTGAGGCGGCGGCGCCGGCAGCAGGGCCCGAGGCGGGCGCGGCCATGCCATCTTCGCCCTTGCGGATGCTGCCGCTCGCCAGCATCCGTCCGCTCCCCGGCAACCCGCGCAAGCATTTCGACGAGGCCGCGCTCGAGGAACTCGCCGCCTCGATCGCCGCGCGCGGGGTGATCCAGCCGATCATCGTGCGCCCGCACCCCGATGGCGAGGGTTATCAGCTGGTCGCGGGTGAGCGCCGCTGGCGCGCGGCGCAGAAGGCGCGGCTGCACGAGATCCCGGCGCTGGTGCGCGACCTGTCTGACCGCGAGGTGATGGCGCTCGCGCTGATCGAGAACCTCCAGCGCGAGGACCTCAATCCGGTCGAGGAAGCGCGCGCCTATCACCGCCTCTCCGAGGAGGAGGGGATGCTCCAGGTCGATATCGCCAAGCTGGTCGAGAAATCGCGCAGCCACGTGGCCAACATGATGCGGCTGATGAGCCTGCCGGGCCAGGTGCTCGACCTCATCGAGCAGGGCAAGCTCTCGATGGGCCATGCCCGCGCGCTGATCGGCCACGGCGATGCGCTGGCGCTGGCCGAGATCGCGGTGGCCGAGGGGCTTTCGGTGCGCGATGTCGAGACCCTGGCGCGCAAGGGCGCCGCCCCGCGGGCCGAGGCCGCCGCGCCGGGCGCGGCCGCCGCCACCGGCGAGAATGCCGATATCCGCGCGGTGCAGCAGCACCTCGAGGAGTTCCTGGGCCTTGCGGTGAAGATCAGGCCCGAGGCCGATCCGCGCAAGGGCACGGTCACCATCCGCTACACCACGCTCGATCAGCTCGATCTGGTGTGCCAGCGCCTCACCGGCGGAGAAATCTGAGCGCATCCGGCGCGCTTGGGGGCGGCGGCCGAGGGGAGCGGCGAGGCGCGGCGGTGACGAAGCGCGCCCGGCGGCTGTCTCTCGTGGGCGCCGGGGCCGCTGGCGGGGGGTCAGCGCCCGCGGCGCAGCTTGATCATCTTGGGCGAGGGCGCCGGGGTGGGGATTGCGCGCGCCGCGCCCGGCACGGCATAGGTCTCCTCGCGCACGGTCTCGCGCACCACCACCTGCTGCGGCACCTCGCTGCGCACGGGCACCAGCACCATCTGCGGCGGCGGGGCATAGGCATAGGTGTAGGCCGGGGCATAGCCATAGGCATAGGCGGGATAGGCGCCATAGGCCGGATAGGCGATCTCGCGGCTGGCGATGCGCGCAGGCGGTTGCGAGAGATAGGCATCAAGCGCCGCCTCGCAATCATAGCGGCGCTTGTCGTTGCGGTCGAACAGGCTGCCGAGCAATCCGCCGATGAGCCCGCCGCCCCCGGCGCCGAGCACGGTGCCGAGCACCCGGTCGCCTGCCCCGGCGATCTCGTAACCGGCCACGCCCCCGGCGATCGCGCCGAGCAGCCCGCCGATGATGAGCCCGGTCTCATCGCGCCCCATCCCCTTGGTGCGACGGCGGCATTCGGCGAGCCACTGCTCGCGCTCGAACACCACCGGGGCGGCGGCGGGCATGTAGGCGGGGGCATAGGTGCCCGGGGCATAGGCGCCGGGGTAAGCGGCAGGGCCGGCATGGGGCACCGCGGCGGGGGGCATCGCGGCGGGGGGCACCGCGGCGGGCGCGCTGGTCGCGGCCGGGCGCGGCGCGGCGATGCGGCGGGTGCGGGTGATGGTCTCCACCCCGTCAACCACGGTCACGGTCTCGTCCACCTGCGCCGGGAGGGGCGCGCTGCGCATGTCGGCGGGCAGGGCCTGCACCTCGGCCTCGCCCATCGGGGTGAGCGGCGGCAGGTCGCTGTAATTCTGTGCCTTTGCCAGCGCGGGCAGGGCGAGCGCGGGCAGGGCCACGCCGAGGCTGGCAAGAAGGCGGAGCGGCAGGCGCATGTCTCGATTCCCCCGTGGCGCCGCTGCGGCGGCAAATGGTTGGCAAAGCGTTTAACACCGCCTGCCGCCGCGTCCCAAGCCACCGCGCAACACCTGTCCCGTTTCGGGCCGCTCGCGCGCGGCGCGCGCGTTCAGATCCGCGCGGCGATGGCCTCGGCCAAGGCCTCGATCCCGGCGGCATCCTCGGGGGTGAAGCGGGCGAGGCGCGGGCTGTCGAGATCGATCACCGCCACCACCTGGCCAGCGCGCCGCACCGGCACCACCAGTTCCGATCGGCTCGCTGCATCGCAGGCGATGTGGCCGGGAAAGGCGTGGACATCGGCAACGAGCTGGGTGGTGCCACGCGCCGCCGCGGTGCCGCACACCCCGCTGCCCAGCGCGATGCGGATGCAGGCCGGCCGGCCGATGAAGGGGCCGAGCACCAGCTCCGCGCCCGTCCCATCGCGCCGCGGCGCCATGCGGTAGAACCCGGCCCAGTTGAGATCGGGCAGGAACTCCCACAGCAGCGCGGCGCAATTGGCCATGTTGGCCACCGGATCGGGTTCGCCCGCGGTCAGCGCCTCGGCCGCGGCGACCAGCTCGCGGTAGAGCGCCGGCGTGCCCAGCGCGGGATCAGGCCTGAAATCATACATGGCTGCGCGTCCTGCTGTCTCGCCCATTGCCCGGGCCTTGCCCCGGGCCTATGGCGTGCCTCCATGACCACTTTGCGCAAAATCGCAATCGCCTTTGGCCTGCTGGTGGTGCTCGCCGGCGCGGGCCTGTGGTGGCTGACCCGCGGCGACAGCGCCGGACTTTCGCTCGAGCAGGTGACGGGCACCGATCCGGTGCTGGCCGAGCCCGACCCGCAGACCATCCCCACGGTGGTGATCGCCGCGCCGGTGGGCTGGAAGGCGGGTGAGGCGCCCGAGCCAGCCGCGGGGCTGGCCGTGCAGCGCTTTGCCGAGGGGCTCGATCATCCGCGCGTGCTCCATGCCCTGCCCAATGGCGATGTGCTGGTGGCGCTCACCCGCGCCCCGCGGGTGGAGGGGGGCAAGGCCGGGCTGATGGAGCGGATCAAGGGCTGGATCGCCGCCATGCTGCTGCGCAAGGCCGGGGCCACCGGCCAATCGCCCAACCAGATCGTGCTCTTGCGCGATGGCGATGGCGATGGCCGCGCCGAAGTGCGCAAGGTGATCCTTGCCGAGGGCCTCGATTCGCCCTCGGGCCTCGCCTGGCGCGCAGGCACGCTCTATGTCGCCAACCACAATGCCCTGCTTGCCTTTCCCTATGAATTGGGGAGCGACAAGGTTGGGGGCGCGCCGCGCAAGCTGATGGACCTGCCCCCCGGCGGCGGGCACTGGATGCGCAACATCGAAATGGCGCCAAATGGCCGCGCGCTCTATGTCGCGGTCGGCTCGGCCAGCAATATCGGCGAGAATGGCATGGAGGCCGAAGAAGGCCGGGCGATGATCTGGGAATATGATCTGCCCGCCCGCCGCCAGCGCCGCTTTGCCATGGGCCTGCGCAATCCCAACGGCCTCGATTTCAGCCCCTGGACGGGCGAATTGTGGACCACGGTGAACGAGCGCGACATGCTCGGCAGCGATCTCGTGCCCGATTATCTCACCAACGTGCCGGTGGGGGCGCAGTATGGCTGGCCCTGGGTCTATTACAAGACCAACATCGACCGCCGGGTGGAAGCGCCGATGCCGCGCTTCCTGATGGAATATGTGCGCAAGCCCGAATATGCGCTCGGCCCCCATGTCGCGGCGCTGGGGCTGGTGTTCAGCGCCCCCGGCCACCGCATGGGCGCGCGCTTTGCCAGCGGCGCCTTCATCGCCCGCCACGGCTCGTGGAACCGCAAGCCGCCCGCGGGCTATGACGTGGTGTTCGTCGATTTCGACGATCTCGGCAATCCTGTCGGCAAGCCGATTGCGGTGCTCACCGGCTTTCTCAAGGGCGATGGCACCACCCGCGGGCGGCCAACCTGGGTGGAATGGGCGGGCGATGGGGCGCTGCTCGTGTCCGACGACACCGCCGGGATCATCTGGCGGGTGATCGACCCCAAGGCCGCGCCCGCCCCGGCGATCACCCCGCTTGTGGGCGAATCCCTGAAGCCCACGGTGCTGCGCGATCCCAGAGCCGAGCGCGAGGCCGAATATCTGCGCCAGCAGGCCGCCAAGGCACGGCGCGCGGGCGCGGGGCGCTAAAGCGCGCGGCCAGCCCGCCCGGCGAGCTCGGTGACGAATTGCCGCGCAGTGCGGCCCGAAAGGTTGCCGCGCGCGCGGGCGAAGGCCATGGCTTCCTCGGCATCGAAGGCCAGCCCCGCCGGGTCGGCATGGGCCGCAACCATGGCCAGATAGGTGTCCTTGTCGGCCGGGTGGAAGCCGAGCGTCAGGCCAAAGCGATCGGCGAGCGCCAGGGCATCGTCGCGCTCGTCGCGCTCGTGCATCGCCGCGCTCCAGTCCTCGCGGGCGATGATGCCGCGGCGGTTGGCGGTCACCGCCACGCGCACATGGGCCGGGCGCGGCATCACCCCGCCTTCGAGCAGGCTGCGCAGCGCCAGCATGTCGGCGCGCGCATCGGCGCCAAAGCCGAGATCGTCGATCAACAGCAGGAAGGCGCGGGGCTGGGCGGCGAGCTCGGCGAGCAGCGCGGGGAAGCTGGCGAGCGCGCCGGGGGCGAGCTGCACCAGCGCCAGCCTGCCCGGTTGTGCGGCCTGAACCTCAGCCACGCAGGCGCGCACCAGCGCCGATTTGCCCATGCCGCGCGCGCCCCACAGCAGCACGTCATGCGCCGCCGCACCGATGGCGAGGCGCTTGCACAAGTCGCGCAGCGCAACTTTCTGCGCCTCGATCCCGTGGAGGCGGTCAAGCGGCAGGGCCTCGAGCACCGGCACCGCGCGCGCCCCCGTGCCATCCCACCAATAGGCCGGGGCGCTGCGCCAATCGACCGGCGCGACCGGCGGCGGGGCGAGCCGCTCGAGCGCCGCGGCGATCCGCGCGAGCGCGTCGTCGTTCATTTCAGCCAACCAGCGCCGCCGTGGGCAGGGCATAGAGCAGCCCTGCCCCGGCGGTGGCCCCGGCGCCGAGGCCCGCGGCCTCGGGCACGATCCGCTCGAGGAAGAAGCGCGCGGTCACCGGCTTGGTCGCCGCGAGCGCCGGAGCCGCCCCGGCGGCCACCGCCTCGGCCTGGCGCAGCAATTGCCAGCCCGCCACGCACACCGCGGCCATGGTGCAGAAGGGCACGCTGCCGGCGAGGCGATCATCGAGGCTGGCCTCGTCCTGCATCCAGCGCGCCACCGCGCCGCAATCGCGGGCGAGCGCGGCGAGCGCCGGCGCGCCGGCGGCCTCGCGTTCGATCGTCTCGAACAGCGCGCGGATCGCCGCGCCGCCCTCGAGCCCGAGCTTGCGGGTGACGAGATCGGCCGCCTGGATGCCGTTGGTGCCCTCGTAGATCGGGGCGATGCGCGCATCGCGCCAGTGCTGGGCGGCGCCGGTCTCCTCGACGAAGCCCATCCCGCCATGCACCTGGATGCCGAGGCTCGCCACCTCGACCCCGACATCGGTGCCCCAGGCCTTGAGCAGCGGCACGAGGATCTCGGCACGCGCGCGCGCGGCCTCATCGCCGAGGTGGCCGCGATCGACCTGCCCGGCGCAATAGTAGAGCAGCGCGCGCACCCCCTCGGTGAGCGCCTTCATCCTGAGGATCATGCGGCGCACATCGGGATGCTCGATGATCGCCACCGGGGTCTTGTCGGGCGATCCGGCGCGGGCCGATTGCACCCGGTCGCGGGCATAGGCGGCGGCCTGCTGGGTGGCGCGCTCGGCGATCTGCACCCCCTGGTTGCCGACATTGATGCGGGCGTTGTTCATCATCGTGAACATCGCCGCAAGGCCGCGGTTGGGCGCGCCCACCAACTCGCCGATGCATGCGCCATTGTCGCCATAGCTCATCACGCAGGTGGGCGAGGCATTGATGCCGAGCTTGTGCTCGAGGCTGACACAGCGCAGATCGTTCCTCGGCCCGAGGCTGCCATCGGCGTTGACGTGATACTTGGGCACCACGAAGAGCGAGATGCCGCGCGAGCCTTCGGGCGCACCGGGCAGGCGGGCGAGCACCAGGTGGATGATGTTCTCGGCAAGGTCATGCTCGCCCCAGGTGATGTAGATCTTCTGCCCGGTGACAAGATACTTGCCGGCATGAGGGCCGGTCTCGATCGGGGTGGCGGTGGTGCGCAGCGCGCCGACATCGCTGCCCGCGGCCGGCTCGGTGAGGTTCATCGTCCCCGACCACTTGCCGCTGACGAGGTTGGGCAGATACATCGCCTGCTGCGCGGGCGAGCCATGGTGTTCGAGCGCCTCGATCGCCCCCACCGAGAGCATCGGCAGCAGGGTGAAGGCCATGTTGGCCGCGCCGAGGTTTTCGAGCACGTTGCAGGCAAGGGTGAAGGGCAGGCCCTGCCCGCCAAAGGCGGTGGGGCTGGCAATCGCGTTCCAGCCCTGTTCGACATAGGCCTGGTAGGCCGCGGCAAAGCCCTCGGGCAAGCGCACCACGCCGTTCTCGAGCCGCGCGCCCTCGACATCGCCGATGCGGTTGAGCGGGGCGAACTCGCCCGCGGCAAACTGCCCCACGCCCGCGACGATCGCCTCGACGAGGTCGGGCTCGGCATGGGCAAAGCGTTCGTGCTGGGCCAACTGATCGATCCCGGCATTGACGCGGATGGCAAGCAGCTGGTCGGCGGTGGGCGGGACAAAGGCGGTCACTTGGGGGCGTCCTCGAGGTGGGAAATTGCGCCCGGCCTTGGCAGGGCGGGCTTTCGCATATAGCGCCGGGGCATGAGCGGCAAGAAGGTTACACGGGTGGTGGGGGCCGGGCCGGAGGGCCTGGCCGAGGCCGCGCGCATCCTCGAAGCGGGCGGGCTGGTGGCGGTGCCGACCGAGACGGTCTATGGCCTTGCCGCGCGGGCCGACCAGGCCGAGGCGGTGGCGCGCATCTATGCCGCCAAGGGCAGGCCCTCATTCAACCCGCTGATCGTGCATCTCGGCGATCTGGCTGCGGCCGAGCGTCTTGCCCATTTCTCCCCTGCGGCGCGTGCGCTGGCCAAGGCCCATTGGCCCGGGCCGCTCACCCTGGTGCTGCCGCGCCGCGACGGGGCCGCGCTTGCCCCGGCGGTGAGCGCCGGCCTGCCCACGCTGGCGCTGCGCGTGCCCGCCCATCCGGTGATGCAGGCGTTGCTGGGTGCGGTGCCCTTCCCGCTCGCCGCGCCCTCGGCCAACCGTTCGGGCTTCATCAGCCCCACGTGCCCCGCGCACGTGCTGGCCTCGCTGGGTGGGCGGATCGAGCTGGTGCTCGATGGCGGGGCCTGCCCCGGCGGGGTCGAATCGACCATCGTCGCGGTGCGTGCCGATGGCAGCCTCGCCGAGCTGCGCCCCGGGCCGATCGCGCTCGATGCCGCCCGGGCAAGCGATGCCCACGCGCCGATCGAGGCGCCGGGCCAGCTTCAGCGCCACTATGCCCCGGGAAAGCCCGTGCGGCTCGGGGCGAGGAGCGCTGCGGCGGATGAGTTCCTGATCGGCTTTGGCCCGGTCATGGGCGCGGTGACGCTTTCGGCCCGCGGCGATCTCGCCGAGGCCGCTGCGCGGCTCTATGCCTGCCTTCATGCCGCTGCGCTGGCCCCTGAGCCGCGCATCGCCGTGGCCCCGGTGCCCGATGAGGGGCTGGGCCGGGCGATCAATGACCGGCTGCGCCGCGCCGCGGCCTAGTCCGCCTCCGGCGCGGGCGGAACCTGAGCGCTCAGCGCCTTCATCTCGGCGCGGATCGCCTGGGCCTTGTCGCAGGCGGCATCATCGCCATCGCCGCAGCGCTCCATCGCCCGCGCGTAATCGCGCGCGAGCGCGCCGAGGCGCTGCTCGCGCTTGCGGATTTCCCGCCCGCGCTTCTCGTCGGCTTCCGCTTGGCTTTCGGTGGCCAGATCGACCCCGCGGCGCGCGACCTCGACCGGCAGGGTCACCACGTCAACCGCGGCGCGCGCAAGGCAGCCCGAGAGCAGCATGGCGGCAAGCGCGGCAAGAAGGATCCGGCGGGGGCGCATCGCCGCCATCCTGCCGCGCCCCGGCGCGCCTGGCAATCGCTATTGGCCCGCCTTGGGCGCCGGGGCGGGCAGCGCCGCCGGGGACGCCGCCGGGGCGCCGAGTGCGGGCGCGCAAGTGAGCGTGCCCGCGCCGAAGGTTTCGGCCGTGCACTGGGCGGCACCCGTCACCTTGACATCGCCCGAGCCGGCGATGTTGGCCTCGACCTTGCCGTCCGAGGCAAAGGCAACGTCGCCGCTGCCGCCGATCGTCACCTCGGCGCTGTCGGCCTTGAGCCCGGCAAGCTCGACATCGCCGCTGCCGCCGATATTGATCTCGAGCCGCCGGGCGCTGCCCGCGCCGCGCACCGTGCCCGCCCCGCCGATATTGATGCCGAGCTTTTCCGCCGCGACCGTGCCGAATTCGATCATCCCGCTGCCGCCGATCGAGACCTCGGCGCGCGGCGCCAGCGCGGCGGTCTTGATCGTGCCGCTGCCGGCCACCACCAGCGTGCGCGGCGGGGGCATGGTGATGCGGATCGTGGCCTTGCCGCCCTCGTTCCAGCCCTCCGCGCGGGAAATCCCGATCACCTCGTCATCGCGCACGAAGCGCAGCCCCTCGGTGCCCGCCCCCTCGACGGTGATCGCCAGGCGCTCGCCGGGGCTGATCACCACCATGTCGCCCGAGGCCAGCACCACCTCGCCCGGCGGCGGGCCAGCCAGTTCGATCTCGGAGAGCGGCACGCCCTTCTGCCCGTTGATCTGGACATCCGCGCCCTCGCAAGCCGCCAGCGCCAGCGGCAGGGCGAGCGCGCCGAGCGCGGCAAGGGCAGGGCGCAGCGGCTGCGGGCGGGGGGTGAAGCGGGGCATGAAGGTCTCTCCCGGGGATTGGCGTATTGCCGAGATAAGACACCTGCCGCCGCGGCACAAGGCCCGCGCGGCGGCCCCATGCATCGCCAGCGCGGCGGGCACGGCAAAAGGGCCGCCCCGGTGTGAGGCGGCCCTGATGGCGTGATCTTGTGCGTGCGGTTGCGGGGGGCCTCAGGCCTCCTGCGTGCCCTCGTAATATTGCGGGGCGTGTTCGCGCAGCACCTGGAGGATCTTCTCGAGCGCGGTGGCCTCGTCGGTGTCCTCCATTGCCGCCAGTTCGCGCGCGAGGCGGCTCGAGGCGGCCTCGAAGATCTGGCGTTCGGAATAGGACTGCTCGGGCTGGTCCTCGGGGCGGAACAGGTCGCGGGTCACCTCGGCGATCGAGACGAGATCGCCCGAATTGATCTTGGCCTCGTATTCCTGCGCCCGGCGCGACCACATGGTGCGCTTGATCCTGGGCTTGCCCTTGAGCGTCTCCATCGCCTGCTTCAAGGTCTTGTCGGACGACAGCTTGCGCATTCCGATCGCCTCGACCTTGCTCACCGGCACCCGCAAGGTCATGCGCTCCTTCTCGAAGCGCAGCACGTAAAGCTCAAGCTGCATCCCGGCGATTTCCTCGCTCTGCAGCTCGACCACACGGCCCACGCCGTGCTTGGGATAAACCACGTAATCGCCGACGGAGAATGCGGTTGCGGTGCTTGCCATGCACTTTCCTTTCTCTGGGCCTCACCGGCAGGACGAGAGCGGACAACCCTGCCCTCGGCGCAACCCTGACTGGCAGAGGCTTGGCGCCGGTTGCGTGATCATCCGGTTGGAGGCTGCTGGTGTCGGGCCTTTCTGGTTCGCTCGCCTGCGCCGGGATGCAAGGACCGGCGCGGTGCGCGCAGCCTATAGCAGGTTTGCAACAAAATTGCGAGTCGCAGATTGCACATGCCTGCAAGGCCTCGCAGGCTTGCAGGTTGGCAGGCCCGTCAGTCGCCCTCGCCCGGTTCGGGGCTGAAATATTTCTCGAACTTGCCCTTCTCGCCCTTGTGCTGATCGGCATCGGGGGGCGGGGCCTTCTGGCTGGTGATGTTGGGCCAGATCGCCGAATATTTGGTGTTGAGCTCGAGCCACTTTTCAAGCCCGTCCTCGGTGTCGGGCAGAATCGCCTCGGCCGGACATTCCGGCTCGCACACCCCGCAATCGATGCATTCGCTGGGGTTGATCACCAGCATGTTCTCGCCTTCGTAGAAGCAATCGACCGGGCACACTTCCACGCAGTCGGTGTACTTGCACTTGATGCAGTCTTCGGTGACGACGTAAGTCATTGCGGCTCTTTCACGAGAGGTCTTCAAGGATCCTTGCACGGCTGGCCCGGCGGGGGCGGCGCTGCTGCTAGGGGCATTTGCGATGTAGGGTCAAGCCCGTGCCCGTCAACCTCACGATAATGGGTGCGCGCCTCGGCCGCCGAGCCGCGCCGCGAAGGCAGGGCGAGAAGCTCGATCACCCGCACCTTGCCGCCGACAGCCAGGGTCAGCACATCGCCGATACGCGCAAGCTCGCGGCCGCGCAGCACATGCTTTCTGTTACGGCGCAAAGCGCGGCTTGCGATGAGGGCGGAAGCGACCGAGCGGGTGCGGGCAAGGCGCAGATAGACGAGCAGCCGATCGATGCGGATCGCCTGGGCCTGGCTCATCGCTTCAAGAGGTCCGCGAGTCCCGCAAAGGCGCCGCCGGCGCGGGCCGGGTCGGGATCGGGCACGGGCCGGGCCGCGCGGCGCGGCTGCTGGTGCGGATGCGGCGCGCTGCGCTTGGCCACGGGCGCGGCCTTGCGCTCCTTATGCGCCTTGCCCGGCTTGCCCTCCTTGCGCGGCGGCGCGGCCTCGGCGCGGCGCGGGCGCCAGTGCCAGCGATCGGGCGCGGGCGGGCCATGCGCGCCCTCGGGCAGGGCCTTGCCCGGCGTCCAGCGGAACCCGGCGCTGCCGAGCAGGCGCCGGGCATTGCCCTGCTCGAGCCCGATCGAGATCGCCAGCGCGAGATCGAGCCGGAAGGCGGGATGGCGCACCCCCGGGCGGGGTGCGGCCGCGGCGGCGCGGGCGGCAAAGGCGGCGCGCAGGATCTTCTCGGCCAGATCCACCCGGATCGCCTGGGTGCCCGCCGGGCGATAGCCCGCCGGCAGGCGCCCTGCGGGCCAGCCCTCCGGCCCCAGCACCGGCGGCATCGCCGGGGCGAGCGGGCGCGGATCGAGCCCGAGCGCGTGGAGCAGCCGCCGCGGCGCGGGCTTGATGAGGGGCGCAGCGAAGATGTCGAGCGCGCCGAAGGTGATGCCGAGCCGGCGCAGATAGGGGCGCAGCTCCTTGGGCAGGTTTTCGAGGCCCGCCTCGGCCCGGCTGATCACCCCGCGCGCCTCGATCAGGGTGATGACGAGCGCGCGCGCCTGCGATCCAGCCGCAGGATCGCGCGCCGCCTCGGCGAGGCGCCTGAGCGGTTCGAGCGGGGCCAGCGCGGCCTCGAGCCAGGCGGCAAGCCCGGCGGCGAGCCGCGCCCGCGCGGCCTCGGGCAGCAGCGCCACCTCGCGCGTCAGCGTCAGGCGCGGGGTGCCGAACTGGCCCGATCCGGGCTGGCCGGGAAAGGTGATGGTCGCCAGCGCCCGGCCCTGCCAGCGGATTTCGCCCGCGGCGAGCTCGAGCGCGCCAAGCCCTTCGTTCAGCAGCCAATCGGCGCGCCGCGCGAGCAGCGCCGGCAGCGCCTTTTCCCCGGCGGCGAGCAGCATCCGCCGATCGCTCGCCCCGGCGGCGGGATCGACGTGGAAGCGGAAGCCCTCGAGCCGCCCGATGCTCTCGCCCTCCACCGTCAGGTGCCCATCGGCCTCGAGCGCGACCGGCAGCGCGCCCGCTTCCTCTCCCAGCGACTTCATCAGGATCCTTGTCCTCCGGTTGACGAATCTCTCGGTCAGCCGCCCGTGCAGCGCATCGGACAGCCGCGCCTCGACCGCGCGCGCGCGCGCCGCCATCTCCTCGCGCGCCAGCACCCAATCGGGCCGCTGGCAGACATAGGCCCAGCTGCGAATCGCCGCGATGCGCCCCTGGAGCGTGTCGATATCGCCCTCGATCCGGTCAAGCTCGGCGATGCGCGCGGCGACGTAATCGGCGCCGAGGTGGCCGTCCTTGAGATCGGCCCACAGCCGGGCGACGAAGCGGGCATGGGCCTCGACCCCGAGCCCGCGGAAATCGGGGAGCGAGGCGGCCTCCCACAGGCGCCGCACCGCCGCGGGTCCGCGCACCTCCTCGGCGAGGCGCTCCTGCGCCAGGCGCCTGAGCACCGCAAGATCGATCGCCTCGGGGGCGGGGGCGAGCGCCGGGTGGCTGGGCCGGGCCTCGAGATCGGCGATGAGGCTTTCAAGCGAATCGAACGAAGGCTCGGCCTCGCGCCAATAGAGCTGGGTGAGCGGGGCAAAGCTGTGCGCCTCGATCGCGTGGATCTCCTCCTCGGTGAAGGCCAGCGGGGCGCCGCCGGCCCGGCCCGCGCCCGCCAGCGTGCCGAAGCTGCCATCGCGCTGGTGGCGCCCGGCGCGCCCGGCGATCTGCGCCATCTCCGCCGCGCTCAGCCGCCGCCGGCGCCGCCCGTCGAACTTGGTGAGCGCGGCAAAGGCGACATGATCGCAATCGAGGTTGAGCCCCATGCCGATGGCATCGGTGGCGACGATCACATCGACCTCGCCCGCCTGGAACATTTCCACCTGGCGGTTGCGGGTTTCGGGCGAGAGCGCGCCCATCACCACCGCCGCCCCGCCGCGCAGCCGCCGCAGCGCCTCGGCGAGGGCATAGACCTCCTCGATGCTGAAGGCGACCACGGCGCTGCGCCGCGGCAGGCGCGAGAGCTTGACCGGGGCCACGTGGCTGAGCGTCGAAAAGCGCGGGCGGCTGGTGATCTCGGCGCCCGGGATCAGCGCCTTGACCATCGGCGCGAGGCTGGCGGCGCCGAGGATCATGGTCTCCTCGCGCCCGCGGGCATGGAGCAGGCGATCGGTGAAGATGTGCCCGCGCTCGGGATCGGCGCCGAGTTGCGCCTCGTCGAGCGCGACGAAGGCGACCTCGCCCTGGCTGCGCGGCATGGCCTCGGCGGTGCAGAGGAAATAGCGCGCCTGCGGAGGGACGATGCGCTCCTCCCCGGTGACGAGCGCGACCGCGCGATCCCCCTTGAGCGCGCGCACCCGCTCATAGACCTCGCGGGCGAGCAGGCGCAGGGGAAAGCCCATCATCCCGCTCGAATGGCCGCACATGCGTTCGATCGCGAGGTGGGTCTTGCCGGTGTTGGTCGGCCCCAGCACGGCGCGCACCGCAAGGGCGCCATCGCGCTGGCCGCGCGGGGGAAGGGGGCGGGCGAGGGGGGCGGCGCTCACAATGGCGGTGCTTGTGTCAGGCCGCGCCCGCGCCGGCAAGACCTCCCCGCACGCGGGCCGGAACGAGGCGCCTGCGGCGCGCGGGCCTACGCATAACACCTTATCGTGCCCAAGGCTCTGCTGGTCGCTGGTTAAGGCCGCCTTTACTTTGTTCTGGCAGGCATCTGCGGCTAGGGACAGGGCGGCAGGGGCCGCTCGCCGGGCTGCCGGAGGCCCGCCCCGCCGGGGCACCGCAGATGGGGCTGGGATGTTGAAGCACGCGCGCGATTGGGACGATGGCCTTGCACCGCACGCCGGCGCGCCCGTCGATCCGCCCGGCCCGCCCGCGCTCCGACGGCCCGAGGTGGTGCCGCTCCCGCCCGAAACCGCGCGCGAACTCCTGCCCTATCTGCGCAAGTCGCGCGCGCTGGCCCCGCCGTCGAAGGCTGAACTGGCCCGGCGGCAGGTGGCGCGCCGGGTGGGCGGGCTGGGCGCGCGCTACGAGGAATGGCGCCTTTCGGCCGGGCGCTGGATCGCGCGGCTCGATCTGGCCCCCGATCTTGCCGAGGCGATCGGCAGCCGCCGCTGGTTTCGCGGGCTTGGCACCATGCTGGCGCTGGGCGCCGCCGCGCTTGCCTTCTGGCCCGATCTCACCCCGCTCGAGGCGCGCCCGGTGATGCCCGGCGATCCCGCGGTGGCCGAGGAATGGCGCAGCCAGATGATCGTGCCGCTGGCGCTGGGGGCCGACAGCGGGCGGCGCATGGGCCCGACCGCGGCGGTGCGCCCGCTGGCCAGCGCGCCCGAGCGCCCGCAGATCGCGCTGGTGACCACCCTTGCACCGGGTGACAGCTTTGCCGCGATGCTGCGCCGCGCCGGGGTGGCGCCGGGCGATATCGCGCGCGCTGCGGCGCTGGTGGGCGGGGCCGTGCCGCTCGACGAGATCGCCCCGGGCACGCAGATCGACGTGGTGCTCGGCCGCCGCCCGGCCCCGGGCGAGCCGCGCCCGCTCGATCGGCTCGCCTTCCGCGCGCGCTTCGATCTCGCGCTCGAGCTTGCCCGCCCGGGCGTGGGGCAGACCAATCCCGATGGCACCCCGGTGATCCCGAGCGGGCCGCTGGCGCTTGCGCGCAAGCCGATCCGGGTGGATGACACGCCCCTGCGGCTGCGCGGGGTGGTGGGCAGCAGCCTGTTCCGCTCGATGCGCGCCGCCGGGGTGCCCGCCAGCGCGGCGCAGGAGTTCATCCGCGCGCTCGATGCCCAGATCGATCTTGAGCGCGAGATCAGCCCCGCCGACGAGTTCGACGTCATTCTGGCCTACCGCCGTGCCGCCACCGGCGAGCGCCAGGCCGGGCAGGTGCTCTATGCCGGGATCGACCGCGGCGGGCGCCCCCGCACCCAGCTGATGCGTTGGGGCAAGGAGGGGCGCTTCTACGAGGCCTCGGGCGTGGGCGAGCAGCGCCGCGGCCTGCTCGCCCCGGTGCCGGGGGCGGTGACTTCGGGCTTTGGCATGCGGCGCCACCCGATCCTCGGCTATCACCGGATGCACGAGGGCATCGACTTCAAGGCCGCCTATGGCACCCCGATCGTGGCGGTGAGCGATGGGCGGGTGAGCGCCGCGGGCCGCGCCGGTGGCTGCGGCATCGCCGTCAGGCTCGAGCATGGCGGGGGGCTGTCCACCCGCTATTGCCACATGAGCCGCATGGCCGTGGCGCCGGGGATGAGCGTGCGGCGCGGGCAGGTGATCGGCTATGTCGGCTCGACCGGGCTTTCGACCGGGCCGCACCTCCACTACGAGATGTATCGCGGCGGGCGGGCGATCAATCCGGCGAGCGTGCAATTCGTCACCCGGGCCGAGCTGACCGGCACCGAGCTCATCGATTTCCGCCGCCAGCTCATCCGCTTGAAGGAGATCGAGGTCGGCGCCGCGCTCAAGGATCTCGAACCCCAGCCGGGCGAGGTGAAGGCGCCGGTGCGCGAGATCGAGAAGGTCGATATCGCTCGGGGCATGCGCTGAAGCGCTTGTCGCCCGCCTGCGATTGCGCCAGACCTTATGCCCATGACGATCGGAAACTATCCCGCCACCCGCCTTCGCCGCACCCGCACCGCCTCATGGAGCCGCGCGCTCCACCGCGAGACCGCGCTCAGCCCGACCGATCTCATCTGGCCGCTGTTCGTCACCGCGGGCAGCGGCGTGGAAGAGCCGATCGCCAGCCTGCCGGGCGTGGCGCGCTGGTCGGTCGATGGGATCGTGGCGCGCGCGCGCGAGGCGGTGGCGCTCGGCATTCCGGTGGTGGCGCTGTTTCCCAACACCCCGCGCGAACTGCGCAGCGCCGACGGGGCCGAGGCGCTCAACCCCGACAACCTGATGTGCCGCGCGATCCGGGCGATCAAGGATGCCTGCGGCGAAGCGCTCGGTGTGCTCACCGATGTCGCGCTCGATCCCTATACCAGCCACGGGCAGGACGGCCTCGTCGATGCCGCGGGCTATGTCATCAATGATGAAACCGTGGCGGTGCTGGTCGATCAGGCGATGAACCAGGCCGCGGCCGGGGCTGATATCATCGCCCCTTCCGACATGATGGACGGGCGCATCGGCGCGATCCGCCGGGCGCTGGAGATGGGCGGGCACGTCAATGTCCAGATCATGAGCTATGCCGCCAAATATGCCAGCGCCTTCTATGGCCCGTTCCGCGAGGCGGTGGGATCGGGCGGGCTCTTGAAGGGCGACAAGAAGACCTACCAGATGGACCCGGCCAATGCCGAAGAGGCGCTGCGCGAGGTGGCGCTCGATCTGGCCGAAGGGGCCGACAGCGTGATGGTCAAGCCCGGCCTTGCCTATCTCGACATCGTCCAGCGGGTGAAGGCGCGCTTTGCCGTGCCGGTCTTTGCCTATCAGGTGAGCGGCGAATATGCGATGATCGAGGCCGCCGCCGCCGCCGGGGCAGGCGAGCGCGATGCGCTGGTGCTTGAAACCCTGCTCGCCTTCAAGCGCGCCGGGGCGAGCGGTGTGCTCACCTACCACGCCGCCCATGCCGCGCGGCTGATGGGCGCCTGAGCGCCCGCGCCGATCACGCTGACCGGATGTTAACCATGTTCGCCTAGGCCGTGGCGTAACAAGGCCAAGCGAGGGGTTTTCGATGCCGGTGTCACGCCGTCCGCTGTTCGTCGCCGCCATCCTGGTCGGCAGTTTCCTGTTGTTCCTGGTGCAGCCGCTGATGGCGCGGCTGGCGCTGCCGCGGCTGGGCGGCACGCCCAATGTCTGGAACAGCGCCATGCTGGTCTATCAGGCGCTGCTCTTGGGCGGCTATGCCTATGCCCATGCCATCGGCCGCCTGCCGCTGCGCCGCCAACTGGCGCTGCACCTCGTGCTGCTTGCCGCCGCGGCGCTGACCTTGCCGCTCACGCTCGCCGAGATCGGCACCTTTGGCGCGGGGCTGGAGGTGTTCTGGGTGCCGGCGCTGCTGCTCGCCTCGGTCGGGCCGGTGTTCTTCCTGATCTCGGCCCAGGCCCCGCTGATCCAGCGCTGGTATGCCGCCGATCCGCAGGCGGGCGATCCCTACCCGCTCTATGCCGCCTCCAACCTCGGCAGCTTTGCCGGGCTGGTGAGCTATCCGCTGCTGATCGAGCCGTTCCTGCCGCTCGATGCGCAGAGCCTGATCTGGAGCCTCGGCTACGGGGCGATGCTGGTGCTGCTGGCGCTGGTCGCGTCCGCACGCTGGAACGCAGGAGCGCAGGCCGCTGCGGCGCCGGCACAAGGTGCAGATGGCGCCATGGCGGCAGGCGCGCCGATCACCCCGCGGCGCATCGCGCTGTGGCTGGCGCTCGCCGCGGTGCCCTCGGGCCTGATGCTCTCGACCACCACGCACCTGACCACCGACATCTTTGCCATGCCGCTCTTGTGGGTGATCCCGCTCGGGGTCTATCTGCTGAGCTTCAGCCTCGCCTTTGCCGAGAACCGCGCCCCGGCGCGGATCGTCAGCCGCGCCGCGCCCTATGTGCTGCTGTTTGCCGGGGCGATGGCGATGGTCTCGCAGTCGATCGGCGGCGTGGGCCTGCTGCTCGGGGCGGTGACGCTGCTCTTCGTGGTCGCGGTGGCGCTGCACACGCGGATGTACGAGACGCGCCCCGAACCTGCGCGCCTGACGCTGTTCTACCTGGTGATGTCGGCGGGCGGGGCGCTCGGCGGGCTGTTCACCGCGCTGATCGCGCCGCTGCTGTTCGATTGGGTGTGGGAACACCCGCTGCTGGTGTTCGCCGCGGCGGCGCTGGTGCCGGTGGGCGGGCTGATGGCCTGGCAGCAGCGGCTCATCGGCGATCCGGCGCGGCGCCTGCTGTGGGTGCTGGGCGGGGTGGGCCTTGCGCTGTTGCTGGCCTGGCACCTGTTCCTTGCCACCGCCAACGAGGCCAAGCTTCTTGCCCTCGCGCTGTTCCTCGCGCTGGCGGGGCTGGCGGCGGCGCTCAAGTTCAACCGCCTCGCCTTTCTCACCGTGTTCGCGCTCATCATGATCGGCATCGGCGGCCCGGGGCAGGGCCGCGCCTATGCCCAGGGCGAGCGGCTGCGCAGCTATTTCGGGGTCTATACCCTCACCGAACTCAGGCACCTCGGCCTGCGCCAGCTCACCCACGGCACCACGCTCCACGGGCGCCAGGCGCTCGATCCGGCGCTGCGGCGCGAGCCGACCACCTATTACGGGCGCAGCGCCGGGGTGGGGCTGGTGCTTGCCAATGCCGCGCGCCTGTTTGGCCCCGGGGCTGATCTCGGGATCGTCGGCCTCGGCGCCGGCACGCTCGCCTGCTACCGCCAGAACGATCAGACCTATCGCTTCTATGAGATCGACCCGGCGGTGCTCGCCTTCTCGCGCGCCGGGCGCTTTTCCTACCTTGCCGATTGCGCGCCCGAGAGCGAGACCGTGATCGGCGATGCGCGGATCAAGCTCGAGGAGGAGCCGGCCGGCCAGTATGACGTGCTGGTGGTGGATGCCTTCTCCTCCGATGCGATCCCGCTCCACCTGCTCACTCGCGAGGCGCTGGCTGCCTATCGCCGCGCGATCCGCCCGCAGGGGCTGGTGGTGGTGCACATCTCCAACCGCTTCATCGAGCTGGAGCCGGTGCTCGCCGCGCTGGCGCGCGATGCCGGGATGGCCGCGGCGGTGCGCTTCGACCGGCCCGCGGCCAACGGCCCGCTCACCCCGTCGAAATGGGTGGTGCTCAGCCCCAGCCCGCAGACGCTCGCGGCGCTCACCCAGGCGAGCGGGGCAGCGCGCTGGCAGCCGCTCGCCCCGCCCAGCGATACGGTGTGGAGCGATCAATATGCCTCGACACTGGCGCATTTTCGGTGGAACACGCTCATCGGTTCATAGCAAGCGCAAGGCCCTGACCCATGCACCATCCCGATCGCCCCGGCGTCACCATCATCCCCATCAACGGCAAGACGCCGCGGCTTCATGACACCGCCTTCATCGCCCCCGGCTGCGTGCTGATCGGCGATATCGAGATCGGGCCGGATTCCTCGATCTGGTACAATTGCGTGCTGCGCGCCGATGTGTCCTTCATCCGCATCGGGGCGCGCAGCAATGTCCAGGATGGCAGCGTGCTCCATTGCGATCCGCCGCGCCCCGGCGATCCCGATGGCTCGCCGCTGGTGATCGGCGATGATGTGCTGATCGGCCACATGGCGATGGTGCATGGCTGCACCATCCATGATCGCGGCTTTGTCGGCCTCGGGGCGATCGTGATGAACAAGGCGGTGATCGGCTCGGACGCGATGCTGGCCGCCGGGGCGATGCTGACCGAGCGCAAGGTGATGGGCCCGCGCGAGCTGTGGGCCGGGCGCCCGGCGGCGAAGCTGCGCGAGCTGACCGATGCCGCGATCGCCGGGATGCGGATGGGCACGGCCCACTATGTCGAGAACGCCAGGGCCCATGCCGCGGCGGTGGCGGCGGCGAGGGCAGCGGGGCGCTAGTCCCGCACCAGCGCCCGCAGGCGCTCCACCCGGTCGGCCTCGTGCGCGGGCTTGTCCCAGCGGATGCGGTGGATGCGGGGAAAGCGCAAGGCCAGCCCGCTCTTGTGGCGCTTGCTGGCGTGCACCGAATCGAAGGCGACCTCGACCACCAGCTTGCGTTCCAGCTCGCGCACCGGGCCGAAGCGCGCGATGGTGTGCTGGCGCACGAAGCGGTCGAGCGCCTTCAGCTCGGCATCGGTGAAGCCCGAATAGGCCTTGCCCACGGGGAGCAGTTCGGCCCCCGCCTCGGGATCGCCGTCCCAGCAGCCGAAGGTGTAATCCGAATAGAAGCTCGCGCGCTTGCCGCTGCCGCGCTGGGCATACATCACCACGCAATCGACAAGCAGCGGATCGCGCTTCCACTTGAACCACAGCCCGGCCTTGCGCCCGGCGACATAGGGGCTTGCCCGGTGCTTGAGCATCAGCCCCTCGATCGCCGCGTCGCGCGCGCCTTCGCGCAGGCGGGCAAGTTCAGCAAAATCGGCCGCCGCGATCAGCGGCGACACGTCGAAATGGCTTTTGGGCAGGCGCTCCATCAGCGCCTCGAGAGTTGCGCGGCGCGACTTCCACGGCGCGCTGCGCCAGTCACGCCCCTCGAGCAGCAGCACGTCATAGAGCCGCACGAAGGCCGGGTATTCGCGCAGCATCCGGGCCGAGACGCTTTTCCTCCCGAGCCGCTGCTGGAGCGCGTTGAAGCTGGCTGCGCCCCCGGCCGCGCCCCCTTGCGCACTGCCGCGCACCAGCAATTCGCCATCGAGCACGGCATCGAAGGGCAGCGCCCCCAGCAATTCGGGAAAGCTTGCCGAAATGTCATCGCCCGATCGCGAATAGACCCGCACCGTGCCGCCGGCGCGCACCAGCTGCACGCGGATCCCGTCCCACTTCCATTCGGCGGCGTAGTGCTTGAGGTCAACCGCCTCGTCCTCGAGCGGATGGGCGAGCATGAAGGGGCGAAAGCGCGGCAGATCGGCGAGCACCGGGGCTGGCCCGCCCGCCGCCCAGGCAAACAGCGGCGCATAGGGCGGCGCGAGCGCGTGCCAATATTCCTCCACCTCCTCGAGCGGGACGGCAAAGCCCTGCGCGAAGGCGGTCTTGGCGAGGCGCGCCGAAACCCCGGCCCGCAGCGCCCCCGTCGCCAGCTTGATGAGGGCATAGCGCCCGCTCGCATCGAGCCGGTCGAACAGCCCGGCCAGGGCCGCGGGGGCGCTGGCGCGGGTGAGGGTGGAGAGGGTTTGCACCACTTCATGCAGGCTCGGCGGCGGAGCGCTCGCGCCGCCCCGCGGGGCGGGCCAGAGCAGGCTCGCGGTCTCGGCGGTGTCGCCGACAAAGTCGCGCGACAGGGCCCAGAGCACCGGATCGATGCGCTCCGTCATCAGCGCGCGGATGGTCGATGATTTGACCGCGGGAAAATCGAGCGCGCCGGTGAGCGCGCCGAGCGCCCAGCCGCGATCGGGGTCAGGGGCGGCGCGCAGATAATCGGCGATCAGCGCCAGCTTGCGCTTGCGGCTGGTGGTGTAGGTGAGCGCATCGAGCAGCGCGGCAAAGTGCTGCATCAGCTTGCCTGCATTGCTGCCTTGTGCCGCCGGGCCGAGGCGCTAAAGCGGCGTGCTGACACGCGTGTCAGTCCCCTTGCCAACCAGGAACCTTGCCGATGCACCTTGCCCCGCTTGCCGCCCTTGGCCTTGCCCTTGCCGCCGTCACCGTCCCTGCCGCCGCGCTGGCGCAGGACACCGCCACCCCGGCCCCCGCTGCGACCTCCTTCACCATCGACACCCCGATCGAGGCGCTGATGGCCGATGCGCGCGCCAAGGCGGTGGTGGTGCGCCACCTGCCGGGGATCGACCAGCATCCGCTCTACAATGATTTCAAGGCGCTCAGCCTCAAGGCGCTCGCGCCGTTCTCGCAGGGGCTGATCAGCGAGGAAATGCTCGCCAGGATCGCCGCCGATCTGGCCGCGATCACGTGAGGCGGTGACGGGGGCGGGGGTGCTAGTCATCCTCGTCCTCATAGCCGACGAGCGCCAGCGCCCGGGCGCGGCGCTGGCTGAGCGCGCACCAGCGCAGCAGCGCTTCCTCGCGCCCGTGGGTGATCCAGGTCTCGGCCGGGCTCACCTCGGCGATGGTGCCGGTGAGCTCGCCCCAATCGGCATGATCGGAAATCACCAGCGGCAGCTCCACCCCGCGCTGGCGGGCGCGCTGGCGCACGCGCATCCACCCGCTTGCCATGGCGGTGACGGGATCGGGCAGGCGGCGGCTCCAGCGGTCGTTGAGCGCGGAGGGCGGGGCGATGACGATGGCGCCGCGCAGCGCTTCCCTCGAAGGCGCATCGCTGACAAGGCGCAGGTCGCCCAGCGCCACGCCGTGCTCCTCGTAGAGCCGGCACATCGCCGCCATGGCGCCATGCAGCCAGATCGTGTCCGCGTGGCCCGCGGCGCGCAGCTCGGCGATCAGGCGCTGCGCCTTGCCCAGCGCATAGGCGCCCACGAGGATGCAGCCATCGGGGTTTGCCGCGCGCGCTGCGAGCAGCCTGGCGATTTCCCCGGCGATCGGCGGATGGGTGAAGACCGGCAGGCCAAAGGTCGCCTCGGTGATGAAGAGGTCGCACGGGGTGACGGCGAAGGGCGCGCAGGTGGGATCGGCACTGCGCTTGTAATCCCCGGTGATGATCACCCGCTCGCCCGCGTGCACGAGCAGGATTTGCGCTGAGCCGAGCACGTGGCCGGCGGGGAGGAAGGTGGCGGCAACCCCGCCGCCGAGCGCGATGGTCTCGCCATAGGCCGCCGGCACGGCCCCTGCGCCGGTGCCATAGCGCAGCGCCATGATCGCAAGCGTTGCGGGTGTGGCGATGGTCTCGCCGTGACCGGCGCGCGCGTGATCGGCATGGCCGTGGGTGACCAGCGCGCGCGGCACCGCCCGGGCAGGATCGACCCAGACATCGGCCGGCACGATGTGGATGCCCCAGGGCTCGGGCCTGATCCAGGAGAAGGCTGCGCGCACAAGCCTGCCAACCCGCAAGCCTGCGGGCCGGTTCCGCGGCCTTCAGCCTTGCGGCGCCGGCGCGATCCGGCCCCAGCAATCCGCGGCGCGCACCAGCTGTGCGCTCGCGAGGCTGTTGTCGGGATTGGCGGCGGCGGGCGGCGGCGTGCAGGCGAGCGCGCTGCCATCATTGAGAAAGAGCAGCACGAAATCCTGCTCCGGCCCGGGCAGCGCGGCGGGATCGCTGGCGGTGCCGGTGCAATCGGGCGCACCGTTGCTGGCGATGGATTGCCAGGCGAGCCGCACCAGCCCGCCCGGCCCGGGCAGGGTGCGCCAGCGCCTGGTGCGCCGCTCGCGCCCGCTTTCCACCCGGGCCTTGCCATCGGCGGCAAAGCGCCACACCTCGCGGCACAGCGGCCTGCCGCGCCGGTCAGTCGCGTTGGCGGCAAAGCGCCAGGTGCCCACCTCAACCAGCCGCATGGCCGCGGTCCTGGCGGTCAGCCCTTGGCTCACCGCGTCGCGCTGCGCCGCTGCCGGGGCCAGCGGGGCGGCGAGGAGCGCGAGCGCCGCGGCAGCGCGCGCCAGCGCCACGCGCGCGGGCGCCCCCCTCACCCCTCGCCCGCCTCGGGCGCGGGGTTCTTCGCGGCGGGCTTCTTCTTCGCGCTCACCTTCTTCGCCGGCTTCGCCTTGGGCGGGGCCGGGGTGATCTCGAAGGCGGGCTTGCCGTCCTTGATGCTGACATGCACCTCGCCGCCATCGGCCAGCTTGCCGAACAGGAGCTCGTCGGCGAGCGGCTGCTTGATCTTCTCCTGGATGAGCCGCGCCATCGGCCGCGCGCCATAGAGCTTGTCATAGCCCTTGTCGGCGAGCCAGCCGCGCGCATCGCTGTCGAACTGGATGTGGACGTTCTGTTCCGCCAGTTGCAGCTCGAGCTGGAGGATGAACTTGTCCACCACCCGCGCCACGGTCTGCTTGCCGAGATAGGTGAAGGGCACGATCGCATCGAGGCGGTTGCGGAACTCGGGCGTGAACATCTTCTTCACCGCCTCATCGCCCGCATCCTCCTTGGAGACATCGCCAAAGCCGATGCCCTGGCGCGCCATGTCGGCCGCGCCGGCATTGGTGGTCATGATGAGGACCACGTTGCGGAAATCGACCGTCTTGCCGTGGTGATCGGTGAGCCGGCCATTGTCCATCACCTGGAGGAGGATGTTGAACAGGTCAGGATGGGCCTTCTCGATCTCGTCCAGGAGCAGCACGCAATGCGGGTTCTGGTCGATCGCATCGGTGAGCAGGCCGCCCTGGTCATAGCCGACATAGCCCGGGGGCGCGCCGATGAGGCGGCTGACCGAGTGGCGCTCCATATATTCGCTCATGTCGAAGCGCTTGAGCTCGATCCCCATGATCTGGGCGAGCTGGCGGGCGACCTCGGTCTTGCCGACGCCGGTGGGGCCGGAGAACAGGAAGCTGCCGATCGGCTTGTCGGGATCGCGCAGGCCCGCACGGCTCAATTTCATCGCCGTGGCAAGCCGCGTGATCGCCTCGTCCTGGCCATAGACCACCTGCTTGAGATCGCGCTCGAGATTTTCCAGCGCCTTCTTGTCGTCCTTGCTCACCGACTTGGGCGGGATGCGCGCCATGGTGGCGATCACCGCCTCGATCTCGCGCGCGGTGATGGTCTTCTTGCGGCGGCTGGGGGGCACCAGCATCTGCATCGCGCCGACCTCGTCGATCACGTCGATCGCCTTGTCGGGCAGCTTGCGGTCATTGATGTAGCGCGCCGAAAGCTCCACCGCGGTGCGGATCGCATCGGGGGTGTATTTGACCTTGTGGTGCTCCTCGAAGGCGCTGCGCAGACCCTTCAGGATCTTGACCGTGTCCTCGATGCTGGGTTCGTTGACATCGATCTTCTGGAAGCGGCGCAGCAGCGCGCGGTCCTTCTCGAAGTGGTTGCGGAACTCCTTGTAGGTGGTCGAGCCGATGCAGCGGATCGCGCCCGAGGAGAGCGCGGGCTTGAGCAGGTTCGAGGCATCCATCGCCCCGCCGCTGGTGGCCCCGGCGCCGATCACGGTGTGGATCTCGTCGATGAACAGCACCGCGTGGGGCATCTGTTCAAGCTCGGCAACGACCTGCTTCAGCCGCTCCTCGAAGTCGCCGCGATAGCGCGTGCCGGCGAGCAGCGCGCCCATGTCGAGCGAATAGATCACCGCATCGGCAAGCACCTCGGGCACATCGCCCTCGACGATCTTGCGCGCGAGGCCCTCGGCGATCGCGGTCTTGCCCACGCCCGGATCGCCGACATAGAGCGGGTTGTTCTTCGAGCGGCGGCAGAGGATCTGGATGGTGCGATCCACCTCCGGCCCGCGCCCGATCAAGGGATCGATCTTGCCGGCCTCGGCCTTGGCGTTGAGGTTGACGCAGAACTGGTCGAGCGCGGTTTCCTTCTTGCTCCCGCCCTGCTCCTTGCCCTGCTGGGCGGTCTCCTCGGCCCTGTCGGTGCCCTGCGGGGTCTTGGCCTCGATCTGGCGCCCGCCCTTGCCGATGCCGTGGCTGATGTAGCTCACCGCATCCAGACGGCTCATGTCCTGCTGCTGGAGGAAATAGACCGCGTAGGAATCGCGCTCGGAAAACAGCGCCACCAGCACATTGGCGCCCGTCACCGTGTCCTTGCCCGAGGACTGGACATGGAGGATCGCCCGCTGGATCACCCGCTGGAAGCCGGCGGTGGGCTGGGGATCGGTGCCCTCCTCGGTCTTCAGGGACTGGTATTCCTGGTCGAGATATTGCTTCACCACCTCGCTCAGCTCGGCAAGGTCCACCCCGCAGGCGGCCATCACCTGCGCGGCATCCTCGTCATCGATCAGCGCCAGCAGCAGGTGCTCGAGCGTGGCATATTCGTGCCGCCGCTCGGCCGCGTTGCCGAGCGCGTTGTGCAGCGTGCGTTCGAGGTTCTGGGCAAAGCTGGGCATGGGAGAGGCCTTTTCAGCGGTTGGGGTGCCCTTGGCGAAGGGGCGGGGGACGCCGTTTCCCGAAATATGGGTGCGATGGCGCCGATTGCGAGGGCGCGGGTGGCAAGGCGCAGCGATCTGGCCGGCGGCTCATCCGCCCCCCTTGGCAAACAGCGCCTCGGCCGCGGCGCGGTGCGCGGCCGCGCGATCGCGATGGGCCCTGACCCGCGCGATCTCGGCCTCGAGCAGGGCGATCCGCTCGGCCAGCTCGGCCTGCGAATAGGGCGCAAGATCCTCGAGCGCGAGGCGACTCGCCGCATCTCCTACTGGCCGGGGGCGATCGGGTTCTTCCATCACGAAGCGCAGCATCATGCCCAAGCGCCTTGCTGTCAATCGGCGAGACGGTTATGCGCGCTCGCGGACGTGGTTAACACCGGGTAACGGGGGGACAAGGGGTGATGGTCGCAGGCGCGGGCGCAGACTTGCCCGAGGTGATGCAGGTGATCGGGTTCGACGCGCCCGGCGGGCCCGAGGTGCTGCGCCTCGCCAGCGCGCCGCTGCCGCAGCTGCGCGCGGAGGACGTGCTGATCCGCGTCGCCTATGCCGGGGTCAACCGCCCCGATTGCCTGCAGCGCGCCGGGCTCTATCCGCCGCCCCCGGGAGCCTCGCCGCTGCTCGGGCTCGAGGTGGCGGGCGAAGTGGTGGCAGTGGGCGCCGCGGTGCCACCCGAAATGATCGGGCAGCATGTCGCCGCGCTCACCGCGGGCGGGGGCTATGCCGAATATTGCGCCGCCCATTGGCGCCACTGCCTGCCCGTGCCCGAGGGCATGATGCTCTCCGAGGCCGCCGCCTTGCCCGAAACCCTGTTCACCGTGTGGCACAACCTGTTCGAGCGCGGCATGGCGCGCGATGGCGAGAGCGTGCTGGTGCACGGCGGCACCAGCGGCATCGGCACCATGGCGATCCTGCTCGGCAAGGCCTTCGGGCTGGAGGTGATCGTCACCTGCGGTGATGCAGCCAAGTGCGCCGCGGCCACCCGCATCGGGGCGGACCTTGCGATCAACTACCGCGAAGAGGATTTTGTCGCGGCGGTGCTGGCGCATAGCCGCGGGCGGGGCGTTGATATCGTGCTCGACATGGTCTCGGGCGACTACGTGCCGCGCAATCTCAAGTGCCTGGCCGAGGATGGCCGCCATGTCACCATCGCCGTGCTCGGCGGGGCGAGGGCCGAGATCAACATGGCGCAGGTGATGGTGCGCCGGCTGACCTTGACCGGATCGACCTTGCGGCCGCGTTCGGATGCCTTCAAGGCCGCGCTCGCGGACGAGATCGCCGACAATGCCTGGCCGCTGTTTGCCGAGGGCGAACTTGCCCCGGTGATGGACATGAGCTTCCCCCTCGCCGAGGCCGCCGCCGCCCACGCGCGGATGGAGGCGGGGGCGCATATCGGCAAGATCGTGCTCGAGGTGGCGGGTGGCTGAGGCCCTGACCCTCCACCAAGACCCCCGCAGCGGGAATTGCTACAAGATCAGGCTCACCGCTGCGCTGCTCGGCCTGCAACTCGCCACCCGCCGTTATGACATCATGAAGGGCGAGACGCGCACGCCGGAATTTCTCGCCACGGTGAAC
Source organism: Erythrobacter cryptus (assembly GCA_046297575.1). Lineage (GTDB taxonomy): Bacteria > Pseudomonadota > Alphaproteobacteria > Sphingomonadales > Sphingomonadaceae > Erythrobacter > Erythrobacter cryptus_A. The sequence goes on along the minus strand of JBKBHR010000001.1, from coordinate 4,542 downwards.
GCCAACGGCCGCATCCCAGTGCTTCAGATCGGCCATGGCGCCGAGGCGCGCTTCCTGCCCGAAAGCAATGCCGCCTGCTGGTATCTCGCCCATGGCAGCGCGCTGGTGCCGACGGATCGCTTTGCCCAGGCGGATATGCTGCGCTGGATGTTCTTCGAGCAATACAGCCACGAACCCAACATCGCCACGCTGCGCTTCTGGCTGCGCTTTGTCGGCGAGGCGCGGCTCTCGGCCGAGCAGCGCGCCCAGATCATGCCCAAGCGCATGGCGGGCGCGGCGGCGCTCGAGCTGATGGACAAGCACTTGGCGAACCATGACTTCTTTTGCGGCGCTGCCGTGACGCTGGCGGATATCGCCTTGTTCGCCTATACCCATGTCGCCGAGGAAGGCGGTTTTGGCCTTGGCGATTACCGGGCGATTTGCCGCTGGATTGCGCGGGTGCAGAGCCTGCCGCGCTTCGTGGCGATGGATTGACCGGACGGCAGGCTTGGCCGCCTCGCAACCCGCTTGATTTGTCGCAATCCGGTCATAAACTCTCCCGCGCCCGCGCGCCTCGCGGGCGCCGCTCTGCGGGCCCCAGCCTGTGGAATGACGCGAAACCGTCATGCGGCTGTGAGTCGGCTGTAACATTTGCCTGTCATGGGAGGGCCAAGCGAGACGTGACACGCTAGGGATTTCGCATGACCGGCGCCGACCTTTCCGACCTCATCGCCGACAACATCGCCAGTTTCCCGCTTTCCGCCCCGCGCATCCCCGAGCCCGAGGGGCGCGCGCGGCGGCAATACCGCACCATCTGGATCAGCGACGTGCACCTCGGCACCCGGGGTTGCAATGCCGACCTGTTGATCGACTTTCTCGACAGCGTCGACAGCGAGACCATGTATCTCGTCGGCGACATCATCGATGGCTGGCGGCTCAAGAAGCGCTTCTACTGGCCGGCGGCGCACAACGATATCGTCTGGCGCATCCTCAAGCGCGCCAAGCGCGGCACCCGCATCATCTACATCCCCGGCAACCACGACGAGATGTTCCGCCAGTTCACCGGGCTCAATTTCGGCGGGATCGAGATCCGCCGCGCCGCCTTTCACACCACCGCCGATGGCCGCCGGCTGATGGTGCTGCATGGTGACGAGTTCGACGTGGTGATGCTCTCGCACCGCTGGCTCGCCTTCGTCGGCGATCATGCCTATCACCTGATGATGCGGCTCAACATCGCGGTCAACACCGTGCGGCGCTGGATGGGCAAGCCCTATTGGTCGCTCTCCAAGGCGGCCAAGCACAAGGTCAAGAACGCGGTCGAGTTCATCGGCAAGTATGAGGAAGTGGTCGCCCGCGCCGCGGGCGAGCGCGGGGTCGACGGGGTGGTATGCGGCCATATCCACACCGCCGAGTTCCGGCGCTTCGCGCACGATGGCCGGATGATCGAATATTGGAACGATGGCGATTGGGTGGAAGGCTGCAACGCCCTGGTCGAGCATCACGACGGGCGCATGGAAATCCTCCACTGGCCCGAGGAGATCCGCCGCCGCGCCGACGAGGCCGCGGGCGATGCCCCCGCCCCCACCGCATCGGCTGCGGGCAAGGACCGGGAGGCGGCGTGAACCGTCCGGTGCGGCTCTCGCCCGATCCGGCGCCCGGGCCGCCGCTTGCCCCCCCGCGCGAGGTGCCCTCCTCGATCGCGATCATCACCGATGCCTGGCACCCGCAGACCAATGGCGTGGTGCGCACGCTGTCGACCACCTGCGCCCTGCTCGAGCGCTGGGGGATCGCGGTCAGCGTGATCTCGCCCGAGGGCTATCCCTCGCTGCCCGCGCCCACCTATCCCGAGATCCGCCTCGCGCTCACCCTGCCGGGCGCGGTCGGGCGGCGGCTGGCGCGGATCGCACCCGAGGCGGTGCACATCGCCACCGAGGGCCCGCTCGGCCTTGCCGCGCGGCGCTATTGCCTCAGCCGCAAGGTGCCCTTCACCACCGCCTATCACACCCAGTTTCCTGATTACCTGGCGCGCCGCACCGGCCTGCCGGCGCGCGCCTTCTGGCCCTATATCCGCTGGTTCCACCGCCCGGCCCGGCGAATCATGGTGGCAACCGCCACGATCCGGGCGCAATTGCGCGCGCAGGGCCTCACCCAGCTCACCCACTGGAGCCGCGGGGTCGATCTTGCCTGCTTTTCCCCCGCGGCCCCGCCACCGCCCGAATTTGCCGGGCTCGCGCGGCCGATCCTGCTCTATGTCGGGCGCGTGGCGGTGGAGAAGAACATCGAAGCCTTCCTTGCCTGCGACTATCCCGGCACCAAGGTGGTGGTGGGCGATGGCCCGGCGCGCGCCGCGCTCGCGGCGCGCTTTCCCGCGGCGCGCTTTCTCGGCAAGAAGACCGGGGCGGAGCTGGCCGGCTGCTATGCCGGGGCGGATGTCTTTGTTTTCCCGAGCCGCACCGACACCTTCGGCCTCGTGATGATCGAGGCGCTGGCCTGCGGCACCCCGGTCGCCGCCTTCCCCGTGCCGGGGCCGCTCGACATCGTCACCGACAAGGTCGGGGCGCTGTCGGAGGATCTCACCCGCGCGATCGATGCGGCGCGCTATTGCGACCGGGCCGCCTGCGCGCGCCATGGCGCGAGCTTCAGCTGGGAGGCGGCGACGCGCCAGTTCCTCGCCGGGCTGGTGGCGCTCGAGGAGGAGCAGGCGGTCTCGCTCCAGGCCGCCCCGGCCTTCTGATCGCGCGGGCGCGCAAGGGCGCGCTTGCCGATCGGCGCCCTTCGCCCTATAAGAGGCGGCAAGGCGGCCGCTCCGGCAAGGGGCGGCCCTTGTTATTTGCACGGAGATTTCCCATGGCCGTCAAGGATCAGCCCAAGCCGCTGATGCCCCATGCCACCGCCACCTGGCTGGTGGACAACACCTCGCTCTCCTTCGAGCAGATTGCCAATTTCTGCGGGCTGCACATTCTCGAGGTGCAGGCCATGGCCGATGACCTTGCCGGGAGCAAATACACCGGGCGCGATCCGGTGCACGCGGGCGAGCTCACCCAGGCCGAGATCGAGCGCGGCCAGGCCGATCCCAATTATGTGCTCAAGATGCACAAGCCCCCGCTCGAGGTGACGCGCACCAAGGGCCCGCGCTACACCCCCGTGTCCAAGCGCCAGGACAAGCCCGATGGCATCGCCTGGCTGCTGCGCAACCATCCCGAACTTTCCGACGCGCAGATCTCCAAGCTGATCGGCACCACCCGCAACACCATCACCGCGATCCGCGAGCGCACCCACTGGAACATCCAGAACATCACCCCCAAGGACCCGGTGACGCTCGGCCTGTGCTCGCAGCGCGAGCTTGACGCGATGGTGGCCAAGGCCGCGAGGCGCGCCGGAACCGCAGCGGAGGGCGAGGGCGAGGCCGCCCCGCGCCGCGATGACCGCGAGAAGCTGATCGAGGAGCTGCGCGCCGAGCGCGAGGCCCAGGCCAAGGCCGCCGCCCAGGCCGCGCAGGAGGCCGAGGCCGAGGCCTGGCTCGCCCGCAAGCGCGAGGCCGAGGCCGCCGGCGCGGGCAGCGAGCCGGAAGGCGGGTTCCTCTGATCGGCTGAACCGCACCCGCCGCCCGCCGCTCCCGGAGGGGGCGGGGCCGCCGGGCATGGGGCCGCCCAAGCCCCAGGAAAAATCCGCCATTTGGCTTGCGGGCCGGGGCGGCTTGCGCCACAATTACTGACATGACTGTCAGTAGCCTTGCGCCGGCCCCGGCGGCCTATCACCATCCGGTTCCCGCCGACACGCGCTTTGCCCCGGCAAGCCTGCCGGCGCTGCTCGCCGAAACGGTCGCGCGCCGCGGCGATGCCCCCTTCCTGCACTTCCTCGGGCGCAGCTACAGCTACCGGCAGATCTTTGCTGAGGCCAATGCCTTTGCCCACGGCCTGATGGCGATGGGCATTGCCAAGGGCGAGCGGGTGGGCCTGTTCCTCCCCAATGTCCCGATCTATGCCGCCGCCTATTACGGGGCGATGATGGCGGGCGCGGTGGTGGTCAATTTCTCGCCGCTCTATTCGGTCGAGGAACTGGCCTGGCAGGTGGGCGACAGCGGCACCCGCCTGCTGGTGACGCTCGACGTGCCCGAACTCTATGCCACCGCGCACAAGGTGCTCGAGGGCTCGGCGCTCGAGACGCTGGTGGTCGCCAGCCTCGCCGAGCAATTGCCGTGGCACAAGGGCCTGGCGCTCAGGCTGCTCAAACGCAGCCAGATCGCCGAGGTTGCCTACGGCCCTTCGGTCAGGGCCTGGGCCGAGGTGCAGGCGCCGTGGAGCTGGGCGGAATGGCAGGCAGGCAAGGCGCCGCCGCTGCCCGAGGTTACGGCGGCCGACCTTGCCCTCCTCCAATATACCGGCGGCACCACCGGTCGGCCCAAAGGGGCGATGCTGGGGCATGACCAGCTTTCGGTGAATGCCCAGCAGGTCGCCGCATTGAACCCGTTTGGCGATCCGGCGGGCGAGGTGTTCATGGGGGCGCTCCCCTTCTTCCACGTCTTTGCCAACACCGCGCTGCTCAACCACGCGATGGTGACGG